>NZ_JACYGY010000001.1:3782500-4982500 GCF_015221875.1 Dyadobacter subterraneus | reverse complement strand
TGCATCCGTTCCCTCAAAAACAAATCGACGAACATCTTGCACTTTATGAAAATGCGAAAGTATTTTGGGTACAGGAAGAGCCTTTTAACATGGGTGGATGGACTTTCATGCTTCGTATGTATGCCGGTGCTAAACCATTGGAGGTTATTGCCCGTCGTTCAAGTGCGTCACCATCAACAGGATTCTCGAAAATCCATGCCCAGGAACAGGCTGAGATTATTCGCAGAGCATTTGAATAGGTATTCAACTAGTTATAAAAGACATAATTCGTTCATCATATTGCTGTAAAAATGGCTGAAATTGAAATAAAAGTACCGCCGGTTGGCGAGTCAATTACTGAGGTTACGATAGGGAACTGGTTCAAAAATGACGGTGATTTTGTGAAGTTGGACGAGGTCATTTGCGGACTGGATTCAGATAAGGCAACGTTTGAACTTACTGCGGAGTCGGAAGGTGTTTTGCACATTAAAGCACAGGAAGGCGACACATTAAATATTGGAGAGTTGATCGCAACGATCGATCCTTCGGGAAATGGTTCTGCTCCTGCGGCGTCGGCACCTGTTGCAGCAGCAGCCCCGGCAGCTGCGCCAGCTCCTGAAAAGGCAGAAGCTCCTGTTGCTGCGGCACAGGCTGAGCCTGCTGCTACTACTGAGGCAAAAATTTATGAAATGAAAGTACCTGCGGTTGGAGAATCAATCACAGAAGTTACGATCGCTTCATGGAGCAAAAAAGATGGTGACCATGTTGAAATGGACGAAATCCTTTGCGAACTGGAATCTGATAAAGCAACTTTTGAATTGCCATCAGAAGCAGTTGGTACTTTAAGAGTTGTTGGAAAAGAAGGTGATACTTTGGCAATCGGTGCAGTAATCTGTACGATCGAAGTAGGAGCCGGAAGTTCCGCTTCTGCTCCCGCAGCTGCACCAGCGGCTCCTTCAAGCAATGGCGCTGAGGCTGATAAAGGTTATACAGAAAAACACACTTCTCCTGTTGCAGCCAAAATTTTGGCAGAAAAAGGAATCGATCCTAAGGATGTGAACGGTTCTGGTTCAGGTGGAAGAATAATGAAAGACGACGCTCTTAAAGCGGGTGCAAAACCTGCGGCAGCTCCTGCTCCGGCGGCAGCGAAACCTGCGGCTCCATCGGCTCCTGCGAAAGCAGCAGTTCCTGGCGAACGTGGACAGCGTCGTGAAAAAATGTCATCGCTTCGTAAAACAATCGCAAGACGTCTTGTAGCTGTGAAAAACGAAACTGCGATGCTTACAACTTTCAATGAAGTTGATATGAAGCCGGTAATGGATCTTCGTAACAAGTTCAAAGATAAGTTCAAGGAAAAACATGAAGTTGGTCTTGGCTTTATGTCATTCTTTGTAAAAGCGGTAACCGTTGCTTTGAAAGATTTCCCGGTTGTGAATGCCTATATCGACGGCGAAGAATTGGTTTACAATGATTACGCTGATATTTCAATTGCAGTTTCCACACCTCGTGGTTTGGTTGTTCCGGTGATCAGAAATGCAGAAGATCTTTCTTTCTCAGCAATTGAAAAAGAAATCGTTCGTCTTGCTGTTCGTGCACGTGACGGAAAGTTGGGTCTGGATGAAATGTCCGGCGGAACTTTCACAATTACAAATGGAGGAACTTTCGGTTCGATGCTTTCAACACCGATTATCAACGCACCACAATCGGCGATTATGGGAATGCATAATATCGTTGAGCGTGCTGTGGTAGTAAACGGAGAAATTGTAATTCGTCCTATCATGTACCTTGCACTTTCTTACGATCACCGTACGATTGATGGAAAAGATTCAGTAAGCTTCCTGGTTCGGGTAAAACAATTACTTGAAGATCCAATGAGATTATTACTTGATATGTAATCCTGAATAGATTTAACAAAAAAGACTTCGGAGAGTTAATCTTCGAAGTCTTTTTTGTTTTGGTTAAAGTCAGTTATGATCAGCTTAATTTCGGGTTTTCTTTATGCCGGTCTTTATCCCGATCCGTTTTCTTAGCCAGATTCTTTTCAAAAGCTTCCGTCAAATTAATTCCGGTTTGGTTAGCCAGACAGATTAAAACCCAAAGCACATCCGCCATTTCATCCCCCAGATCTTTATCCATATCAGATTTTTTGAAAGACTGATCGCCGTAAGTTCTGGACATAATCCGGGCTACTTCTCCAACTTCCTCAGTCAGAATTGTCATGTTGGTAAGCTCTGAAAAATACCGTACTCCGTAAGTTTTTATCCAGTGATCAACTTTTTGTTGTGCCTCGTCAAGGGTCATTTTATTTTTATTTAAATTCTGTTTTTAGAGTCAATTATAATAGTAACGGGCCCGTCATTAAGTAATGCAACTTTCATATCCGCGCCGAAAATCCCGGTTTGGATTGGTTTTTCAAGCTCTTTATTAAGAAAATCAATCATTTGCTCATATAAGGGAACAGCAACTTCCGGCCTTGCAGCATCAATAAATGACGGTCTGTTTCCTTTTTTTGTACTGGCGTGTAAAGTAAACTGGCTGATTAAAAGAATATTTCCGTTAACAGATTTTAAATCGAGATTCATCTTTCCTTCTTCATCACCAAATATTCGCATTCCGATTATTTTCTTGCCGAGCCATTCGATATCTTCTTTTGTATCTTCATGTGTTATGCCAAGTAAAATTAAATATCCGGCATCAATTTTGCCTTCAACTTTTCCTTCAATGGTTACCGATGCTTCGCTTACACGTTGAATTACTGCAATCATAAGTGAGTTATTAAATGAAATGTCAATTCGAAGTTTTTCTTTTGACAAACAAAATCTTAGGCCGGCAAAATAACAATAAATAAAACAGGAATACATTTCAGTAAATTTTATTTCAATATCAAAATTAACAGGAAATAATACTGAACATGTTGAAACACCGTATTAAGGGTTGTATCTTGTAAAAAGGAACTGCCTGAACAGAAACCAATTAATGTCAGATGATCGTAACAGATAAATCAGATACCGGAAAATCAATCGTGAAGGAAGAGCGGATATCAGTTTTTGATATTTTCAAAATCGGTGTCGGGCCGTCGAGTTCTCATACGCTCGGACCGTGGCGGGCGGGACAATTATTTGTGAAGTTATTGGAAAGTACCACAAGTCTGGATCAGGTTATTTCGGTTAAAATAAATCTGTATGGCTCTCTTGCAAAAACTGGAAAAGGCCACGGAACAGACCTGGCAGTTCAGCTTGGTTTATGCGGTTATGATCCTGTGACAATGGATACCAAACAAATTGACGATATAAAATCCCAGATTGCTGACAATAAAAAACTTATCCTGAATGTAAGTTATGAAATAGATTTTGATCCGAAAACAGATATTATATTTCAAATGCAGGAATCGCTTCCTTTCCATCCCAATGCATTGACGTTTTCGGCGGAGACAAAAGCTAACGGAACAATAAGTGAAACCTATTATTCTGTTGGTGGCGGTTTCGTAATTAAAGAAGAAAACCAGAAAGAAACTGCACCTTGCGTCAAATTGCCTTACCCGGTGGATCACGCTTCCGATCTTTTAAACTGGCATCAACAAACCGGAATGTCGATTTCAGAAATTATTTATGAGAATGAAAAAGTATGGCGAAGTGAAGAAGAAATTAGATTAGAGCTGCTGAATATCTGGCGGGTGATGAAAGAAAGCATTTACGAAGGTTGTCATAATGAAGGAATTTTATCCGGTGGATTATTTGTCAAACGACGGGCAGCTTCTTTAAGTAAGAAGCTTTTAAATAGTAAAGAATATTCCGGTTATGATGAATGGATAAATGCTATCCGTTCGAGTGGAAATGGATTTAAATATACACTGGACTGGTTAAGCTGTTTTGCGTTGGCGGTTAATGAAGAAAATGCCTCATTCAGTCGGGTGGTAACCGCTCCAACGAATGGGTCGGCTGGAGTCATTCCTGCGGTTTTACAATATTATCTTCTTTTTTGCAGTGGTACAGAGGATGATATTATCCGGTTTTTGTTAACTGCCAGCGAGATCGGATGTATTTTCAAAAAGGGTGCTACGATTTCCGCGGCGATGGGCGGCTGTCAGGCTGAGATTGGTGTTTCTTCTGCTATGGCGGCGGCTGGACTGACGGAAGTTTCGGGCGGAACGGTTGAACAATGTATGATGGCGGCGGAAATTGCGATGGAACATCATTTGGGTATGACTTGTGATCCTGTGGGTGGATTGGTACAAATTCCGTGTATTGAACGAAATACGATGGGGGCCATAAAGGCCATCACGGCATCGCAATTAGCCATGCAAAGCAATCCTGAAAATGCAAAAGTATCCTTAGACAACGTAGTGAAAACGATGTGGGAAACGGCTTTGGATATGAATTTCCGCTACAAAGAAACTTCGGAGGGCGGTTTGGCGATTAATATTCCAATTAGCTTGAGTGAATGTTAGTACCGTTGTTTTACAAATGCAACAGCAAATGTGCCAGTCCAAAATAAACACCATAACCAATCAAATCATTGGCGGTGGTAATGAATGGCCCCGAAGCAACAGCAGGATTTATGCCAATTCGATCCAAAACAATCGGTGTAACGGTTCCGGTAAAAGACGCTAGGAAAACAACAGATAACAAAGCCGACGACACAACCAATGCAAGTTGAAGCTCATTTCCAATCAGAAGATTAAATCCAAATACAATTCCGCTGATAATTAATCCATTAATGGAAGCCACGGCAAACATCCTGATCAATCTGCTCCACACGCTGATATCAAGACCCGTTTTATCGGCAATACTTTGAAGAATAATTGACGAAGTCTGAATTCCAACATTTCCTCCCGTCGAACCGATAATGGGAATGAAAGCTGCCATGGCCGGAATAATTTTGAGATCTCCTTCAAAAAAACTGATAAATTTCGCTGCCAGAATGCCTCCCATCATACCTACCAAAAGCCAGGGTAAACGTGCACGGGTTTGCTGCCAGATCGTATCGTCTTCCTCAACATCTCCGGTGATACCGGCCATAGCTAATGTATCAGAATTGGCTTGTTCGGTAATTACGTCAATGACGTCATCAATTGTAATTCGTCCCAAAAGTTTTCCCTGAACATTAACAACAGGCAGTGCATCAAGGTCATAACGCTGCATCAGTTCTGCAACTTCCTCAGCGGGACGATAGGTTTCTACAAAAATGACATCTTTATCGTAAAGCCTTTCGATTTTAGTATCCTTATTGGCCAGTACGATTTTTTTCAGGGAAAGTATACCAAGCAGAATTCCGTTATCATCAATCACATAAACTGCATATACCTTTTCAACGTCTTCTGCCTGCTTTCTTAATTCCTCAATACACTGATTTACATTCCAGTTAACATTGGCTTTTACCAACTCTTTCTGCATCAAACCACCCGCCACATCTTCGTCGTAATGAAGCAGATCAAGAATAAAACGGGCCTGTTCGCGGTCTTCAAGTAAAGCAATAACTTCTTCACGAACGCGAATTGGCTGTTCATTCAGCAAATCCACCGCATCATCCGAATCAAAAAGATTGACGTAACGGGAGATTTCTTCGGAAGTAAATGCTTCCAAAAATTCCCGTCTTTCATTTGGATCAAGTGCCGCCAGAATTTCTGCCCCAAGCGGCGTATCCAGCTGATTGATCAGATATCTGGCTTCGGGAGTTTCCAATTCATACAGCAAGCCCGTTATGTCGGCCGGAAAAAGCTCTGCCATTTTGATACGAATGGCTTCGGGATTTTCAGTGACGATCAGTTCCTGAACTTGTTCAACGTATTCTTTGGTTAACTCAAAATTCATAAAGCTTTACTGGCAAATGGTACTGGAAAAAGTGATGAGGTTAAATTAAACTGACTAAAAAAGCGTATCTAAAACGATTCTTCCGACAAGTTATTTTTTTGCTGATTTTCTTTTATTACAGTTTCCGCGAGAATGGTTAATTCTACAAAATCGGCAACGCTAAGTTGTTCAGCACGTTTTGTCAAAAGCAGATGTTCGGGCATTTCCCCAATGGGTTTCAAGGCATTCCGAAGTGTTTTTCTTCTTTGATTGAAAGCAGTTTTTACTACCCTGAAAAATAATTTCTGATCACAGGCAAGTGATTTTGTCGCATTTCTGGCCAGACGAATCACACCGGATTGTACTTTCGGAGGTGGATCAAAAGCACCGGGAGGAACAGATACCAGATAGGTGATATCGTAAAAAGCCTGCAACAAAACGCTCAGAATTCCATAATCTTTATTTCCCGGAGGAGAGGCAATACGCTGCGCCACTTCCTTTTGCAGCATACAAACTACTTCCGTCACCTGATCAGGATTTTGTAATACCTTGAAGAAAATCTGGGAGGAAATATTGTACGGGAAATTTCCAATAATTGCAAAAGGCTCCGGAAATACTTCCGAAGTATCATATTTAAGAAAATCGCCTTCAATGATACGAGGGGTTAATTCCTCATAATGTTTTTTCAAATAGGCGACCGATTCTGTATCAATCTCAATAACATAAGTTGAATATGCAGATTTTTGAAGTAAAAACTGCGTCAACACACCCATTCCGGGACCTATTTCCAATACTTTACTATACCCTCCATGTCCACTCAAACCGTCAACAATTTTGTTGGCGATATTCATGTCTTTCAGGAAATGTTGTCCCAAATGTTTCTTGGCACGAACTTTCGAATCGTTCTGATTTTTATAATTTATTTTCACGAGTCAAAATTACGTCTTAATTCGTAGATTTATCGAATAAAGAATAGGAAGTAATCTTAAAAATACGGTTTCCGACAAATTATGGAAATGATATCATCACTGACTGACTGGCAGTCAATACACACAACGCTGCAACATTTGAATTTGATTGGAGTAACTTTTACGCCGGATTTTATTATCCGGGCGATTAGTCCCTATGCTATACAGAAAACAGGCTGGCTTGAATCGGACTTAATCGGGGAAAGTATTTTTGACAAACTGGTACCGAAAGACGAAGAGGACGAGATAAGCCAGATGCTTGAAGAGGGGATTCAGGGAAAACGAAAATTGGAACAGCGTGAAGTTCCTTTTCTCGCACAAAAGGGAACGCTTCGTACTTTTTCGATCAATTCCGTATTGATCCAAAACGGAGATGACAAGATTTTGTACATCACTTTGGTTGGTGATGATATTACCAGAAAACGCCGGATGGAATCTTCCATCACAAAATCCAATGCGCAGCTCCAGGATTTGGTAGACAATACCAGTGATTTGATTCAGCTAGTCGCGATAGATGGAAAATTCATTTTTGTGAATAAAGCATGGCGTGAAGTTTTGGGTTATCGCCTGGATGAAACTGCGTCCATGCGTATGCAGGATATTCTGCATCCACAATACAAAGACGCAGCCATTGCTCAGCTGGATTTAATCCGTGAAGGGAAAGCCAACGCTAATTTTGAAACGGTTTTTTTAAGTAAGGAAGGGAAAAAAGTTTTTGTTGGGGGAAGTGTCAATTGTCGTTATGACAATGGAAAACCGACTGCATTTCGTTGTATTTTAAATGATTATACAGAAAAAATAAGGGCTGAAAAAGCACAAAGTCTTTATTATAGTATCGCCAACTGGACGGTCAATACGCAGAATCTTGATGATTTTTATCATACTATTCACCAGGAATTAGGCAAGATCATCGACGTTCAGAATTTCTTTATAGCGCTTTATGATCAAAGTAAAAGCTATCTATATTTCCCATATTATGTAGATCAGTATTTCAAAGGAAATGTTCGTTTTACAAGACGGAGGCTGGGAAATGGCGTAACTGAATATGCGATTGCATCAAACAAACCGCTTTTTCTTTCTGATACTGATATTGAAAATCTTGCGAAAACGAATAGTCTTCACCTGTATGGCGTGACACCAAAATTACTTTTGTGCGTACCGCTTCGAATCGGCGACAGAGTTACGGGAATTATTGGCGTCAAATCTTATGACGATCCAAATATGTTCGATGCACGTGATCTGGAATTACTGGAATTTATTTCCGGTCAGGTTGCTTTGGCGATTGCACGTAAGCAAAGCGAAGAGGAATTAAGTAAATATGCGGCGAGATTAAATGCCATTTTTGATAGTAGTTCACATTTAATCTGGTCGGTTAATAAAAGTTTACAGCTGACCTCCTTCAATTTGAATTATGCGGATCTGGTTGAAGGCCAGGTTGGCGTGCGTCCTTCGTTGAATATTAATGCTGAAAAATTTGGCTGGCGGATTGTTGGTCAGAAAAACAGAAGAGCGCTGGAAACAAAATATCGTCAGGCACTACGCGGGGAACCACAATATTTCGAATTTAAAATCGACCGGACAAATGGCGGGGAAATGTGGCTGGAATTTTATCTGAACCCGATACAGTATTCCAATGGTGTCATTGAAGAAGTTTCTGGTATAGCACGTGATATTACCAGACGTAAAGAAGCGGAATTATCACTGCGTCATAGCGAAGAATTGTTCCGTGGGATTTTTGAAAACTTGCAGGATATTTATTGTCGTATTGATCGTCAGGGACGAATTTCGATGATCAGTCAGTCTGTTTTCAAACGAATGGGTTATACGCCTGATGAAGTAATCGGACATGAAATTACTGAATTCTTTAAGGATCGGAAGAAAATCCATTCAGCACTGATCCGGCTTCGAAAAACAAAAAGTCTGCGAAATTTTGAAATCAGCATAAACCGGAAAGACGGAACTGAACGCCAGTTTATGGTGAATATGCTGATGTTTACCAACGATAAAGGTAAAGCAATTGAGGTGGCAGTTTTGGCGAGAGATATCACGGAATTGAAACGTAACGAGCTTGAATTGTTAAAAGCAAAAGAACATGCAGAGCATTCATTAAAAGTAAAAGAAGGCTTCCTGGCCAACATGAGCCATGAAATCCGGACACCGATGAATGGCGTAATCGGGATGATTGATTTGCTTGGCGAATCACAGCTTAATCCGGAGCAGAGAGACTATGTGATGACAATTAAACGTTCTTCCGAAACTTTGCTGGACATTCTGAATGACATTCTCGATCTGTCAAAAATTGAGGCGGGTAAAATGGTGCTGCATGAAACACCGATTGCCTTGGAAGAATTGATGGTGAAACTGGTGTCATTATTTGGACAAACAGCGAAGAATAAAGGAGACGAATTAACGTATCATATCGCCGAAAATCTTCCTCAATTCATCATTGCGGACCAGACAAGACTTTTGCAGATTTTATCCAATCTTACCTCAAATGCCATAAAATTCACAGAAAAAGGAGCTGTCAAAATCTTTCTTTCTCTGGTAAAAAATGAAGGCAAGATTTATAAAATAAAAGTTGAGGTTCAGGATTCCGGAATTGGTATCAGCGCCATTGATAAACAGATTCTCTTTACCTCATTTACGCAGCTTGACAATTCTTCCCGTAAATCTTTTGGTGGAACAGGCCTTGGTTTGGCCATTTCAAAACAGCTTTGTGAGCTGATGAATGGAGAAATCGGTGTGGAATCTACGGTAGGCGAGGGCAGTACTTTTTGGTTTACTTTTGAAACAAAAAGCACTTCCATTGCTCAGGTAAGTTCTGGGGCGCAGATGGAAGAAGTGCCTATTGAAAATGTTTTCTCAGATTTCCATCCGGTCATTTTGTTGGTTGATGATAATGCCGTAAACCGGAAAGTTGCCAATGAGATTTTGAAAAAATCTGGTTGTATTGTTGATCTGGCGGAAAGCGGTTTCCAGGCGATTGAAAAGGTTGAAAACAAACTGACACTTTCCGGTGAAAGTTATGACATCATCTTTATGGATATTCAAATGCCTGATATGGACGGCGTTGAAACAACGCAGGAATTAAAAAAGCGTTTTCCAAAACTAACTTCCCCGATTGTTGCCATGACGGCCTATTCGATGAAGGAAGACCGCGATAGATTCATGAGCCAGGGAATGGACGATTACATTGCAAAACCAATTCGTGCCCAGCATCTGATTTGGAAAGTAAAAGAATTATTGGGTAACGTGGAGGGCCGGAAACTGGTAACCAAACAAAAGGAAATTGCTCAGCAAGTCTCATTACCAATTCTGGATAAAGAAATCATAGATCAGCTAAAAGGCATAGGAGGAGCGGATCTTGTTTTCTCAGTTTTTGAAGATTTTGTCATGGAATCTGACGAACTGGTTGAGGGGGCAGTAACCGCTTTTGCTACCGGAGATATTCCGACGGTTAAAAGTAATCTTCATACTTTGAAAGGAAGTGCCGGAACTGTTGGCGTTTCCCAGGTTGCTGAAATAGCCAAAGATGCCGAATGGCGATTAAAATCAGATGATACCAGTACGCTGGCAGAAGCTTTGCCGCAACTGCAAAAGGCGTATCGCAGGTTTCTGGATAATTATGAAGAATTATTGAAAGACTGGTTGAAATAAGATATCAATTTGTACATTCCTTACATTTCAATGGGTAAAATTGTAAGACAATTCCAGTGAATTGTGAGGAATGTACACTTTAAAACAGATATTTTTCCCGCACAAGGTTGCATGTTAAGTCCAACAGTCATCCAGCCTAAACTTCGTGCGGCGTATTCCTTTTTTGATTAGGAAACTTAAAATTCAGCATTTCATTTGTCATGTGTCTGAAAAGGGTAATCGTTGCGTTTCTTACACTGATAAGTTCTTCGGATATATCCTTTAAATTCCGGCCTGCTGCATTAAAGTCTTCACTGCAATCTAAATTCCTCTGCTTCAAAAGGAATCGAATTGATAAGCGCGACCATGTCTTGTTTATTCTAAGCTTCGCTTAAATCATTCTTAAGGATTAGATTGAAAAAACAGGAATATAAGGAAGGAAAGTCTTCCATTTTTGGACGGTCAATTTTTGTCACTCCGATTGATGATTAAAGGCGGAAAGTCTTTTTTTGCAACTTCGTTTGTTCGAAAACAGATAATGTGAGATGTGAGTAAGTGAAGATATCAATACATGTCATTTTAGGAATGACTAAAATATTGTAACTTTTAGTGTCGTGAAGTTTTTAATTTTTTTAAAATCTGATAAGTTATAAGTGTAAAGCTCATCACAATAACTTTCAGCCAATGCGGTATGAAGACAGTCGTTAATATTTTGAAACCCTATTTTTCTAGCAAGCTTGATTGCTCGTTTATAATGGGTTTCGGTGTAATTGACAGTTTGAAAATTTATAAGTTCCATCATCATTCCTTCGATATCATCATCAGGAACTTTCAATTTTGACAGAACAAAAGCAGATTCTTGTAAACACAATAATGAACAAAAGAACAAACCTGCTTTTGAGGCATCCTCAATCAATTTAATTGCATGATGATGTTTACTCTTATCCTGTTCAACAAGATAATGGATAATAACATCCGTGTCAAAATAAACCATACCTTACAAATTAACTTCATTTGCTAATGAAGATAAATCCAAG
Source organism: Dyadobacter subterraneus (assembly GCF_015221875.1). Classification (NCBI taxonomy): domain Bacteria; kingdom Pseudomonadati; phylum Bacteroidota; class Cytophagia; order Cytophagales; family Spirosomataceae; genus Dyadobacter; species Dyadobacter subterraneus. The sequence goes on along the minus strand of NZ_JACYGY010000001.1, from coordinate 4,971,091 downwards.
TCCGGATCAACCTTGATTTGTCCGATCCTTTTGCGCAAGATTTCCATTTTTTTGAAAAGTTCGGATTGATCAGAAGATACGGTTTCATTAACATCTTCAATAATAATGTTAACCTTTTTACCGGCAAAACTGTCCTTTACCTGTTCAAGGAAGTTTTCGTTTAAGGAATCGGCAGGAAGTGTGTATGTTACTTGCATGATGGATATTTTTTAATCTAATATAACGATTTTTCTAAAATAATGTTCTTCGGCAACCCGATTGTTAAGATTGTGCAGTTATGCTTTTCAATTCCGTCTATAAAATCAGCCAGATCATCGGTTGGAATCACCTTTTTGCAGATTGATTTGGGTTTGTCCTTCTGACGGTTAAACTTTTTAAATGAATCGGGCTCTAACCTTCCGAAACCTTTACTAGAAATCATGAAAACTATATTTGCTTCCGTATTATTGATACTTTGCATGGCACTGCCAGGCTTTGTTCATGCACAAACTGCTCAGATTACAGGAACAGTGCTCGACAGTACCAGCCGTTCGCCGGTTGTTGGGGCATATGTGGCTGTGAGTCGCAATGTACCGGATGCAAAGCCGGAATATGTTACTACGGATGTAAATGGGAAATTTCTTGTGACCGGACTTAACAAAGAATCCTATCGTGTAAAAATTTCTTACCTGAGCTACAAGGATGCTGAGAGAGTAATCACAATGTCGGATGACATTCAAAATGCAGGAACATTTTTGCTTTCCGAAGCAGTATCAAACCTGAAAGAAGTAAAGGTAGTGGGCCAGGTTGCGGCAGCGGAACAAAAAGGTGATACCACCCAATTCAACGCCGCTGCATATAAAACAAATCCAGACGCTACAACGGAAGATTTAATTCAGAAAATGCCTGGTATAACGGTCACAAACGGAACGGTCACAGCGCATGGTGAAACTGTAAATAAGGTTTTAGTTGATGGGAAACCATTTTTCGGTGATGATGCGGCACTGACTTTAAAATCACTACCGGCGGAAATTGTTGATAAAATTGAAGTTTTTGACAAATTAAGTGATCAGTCAGCATTTACCGGCTTTGATGATGGAACTGGCCAGAAAACCATCAATATCGTTACAAAAGCAAATCGCAGAGTTGGACAGTTTGGAAAAGTTTATGCCGGATATGGCACAGATGATCGCTACCAGGCAGGTGGAAATATGAGCTTTTTTAACAAAAACCAAAGAATTTCAGTCATTGGTCTTACCAATAACATTAACGTTCAAAACTTCTCAAACCAGGATTTACTTGGTGTTTCCGGCGGTGGCGGTGGCGGCGGTGGTGGAGGAAGAGGAGGGGCTGGTGGAGCTGGCGGTGCTTCGAGCAATTTTCTTGTGGGAAATCAGAGCGGATTAACGGGTACCAATTCATTTGGATTAAACTATTCCAACAAGTTTGGTAACAAAGTAGATGTAACGGGAAGTTATTTTTTCAACCGTACAAGCAATAACAACTTCCAGAATACCAACCAGGATTATTACGGTAAACAGCTTTATAAAGAATCAAACACGTCAGGTTCGACCAACATCAATCATCGTCTGAATTTCAGAGTTGAGTATACGATTGATAAAAAGAACATGTTGATTTTTACGCCCCGGTTAAGTTTTCAGAACAACCAGTCGGGAATTGTAAAAGATGGATTTACCACACTGGGTGATGGTACTGCGGTCAACAGTACGGCAACGGACCAATCAAATAAAAATCATGGATACAATTTCACAAATGATCTATTGTTCCGTCACGCATTTGATAAAAAAGGCAGAACACTTTCGTTTAATTTGAATACACAGATAAACGATAAAAGCGGAAACGGACAATTGTATTCTAAAAACCAGTACTTTACCAATTTGGAAATGCCTGGTGATACGATTGATCAGAAGAATTATACCTCTTCAAATGCATTGAGTTTGGGTGGAAATTTAGTTTATACCGAACCAATCAGCAGCACTGGTCAATTGCAGTTTAATTATGGTCTCACAGTAAGTAACAGCAATTCAGACAAAGAAACTTATAATAATGTTTTGCCTGATGGAAGTTCTTACACCCAGCTTGACTCGTTGTTATCAAACAGTTTTGATAACCGCTACACAACGAACCGTGCGGGAATTGGCTATCGGTACAGAAAAAATAACTGGTCTGGAAACGTAGGTGTTGATTTTCAAAATACCGGATTATATAGCAAACAATTGTCGCCGATTAATGAAAAAGTGGATCACACTTTTACCAATTTTCTGCCCAATTTAATGCTTACTTACCGGTCAAAATCGGGAACTCAATTCCGTACATTTTTCCGTAGTTCAACAAATCAGCCATCCATTTCCCAATTGCAAAATGTGGTAGACAATAGCAATCCGCTTTCTTTAACGGCTGGTAATCCGAATTTGAAACAGGAATATCGTAATACTTTAAATATGCGCTATTCGATTGCGGGAGCAAATCATCCATATAATTTGAACGCAATGATTTTTGTAACACAAACAAATAATGCGATTGTAAATTCAACCTTTATTGCCCAGCAGCCTACTACTTTACCAAGTGGGATTGTTTTGGAGCAAGGAGCGAAACTGACTGCACCTATTAACATGGACGGAAGCTGGAACGCCAGAACATTAATCGCTTACGGAAAACCGATTTCTAAAATTAAACTGAATGTAAATCTTACTTCCGGATTCAATTACGTACGTGCTCCGGGTATGATCAACAATATTTCCAATTTCTCAAATACCTATGCATATAGTCAGGGATTAGTTTTGAGTAGTAACATTAGTGAGAAACTGGATTTCACAGCTTCGTATTCAGGTAACTATAACGTGGTTCGTAATTCAATTCAGCCAACGCTTAACAATAACTATTTCACTTCAAGTATTACCGGTCGCGTTAACTGGATTTTTGGAAAAGGATTTCTTTTACAAAGCGATATTAATAATCAGTCGTACCGAGGTTTGGGTGCCGGATATAACCAGAACTTTACTTTATGGAATGCCAGTTTTGGTAAGAAATTCCTGAAAAATAATGCAGGAGAATTAAAACTGACTGTATTTGATATTTTGAAACAAAACAACAGCATTACCCGTAACGTTACAGAAACTTATGTGCAAGACGTTACAAGCAGAGTATTAACTCAATATGCGATGCTTACTTTCACATATACGTTGAGAAATTTTGGTAAGATGCCAACCAACAATAATTCTGAAAGACGTCGTGATTTTGATGGAATGGGTGGTGGATTTCCTGGTGGAGGAAGACCAGGTGGAGGCCCGGGAAGTTTCTAAAATGCTCGGCCTACGCGGCTCGCCCCGATTTGCAATCGGGGCGGCTATGGTTTAGCGTTTGTAACGCGAATCAAACAAATTATTTTCGCTTTACAAACGCTTCATCTTACGATTTATCTCTTGGTAGGAAAAGGAATCACAAGTTCTTCACCGCGGCTGGCAATATCTTTCGTTTTTCCGTTAGCCTTCATAATAGCTTCCTTACTTACATCATATTTTCCTGAAACAACTTTCAAAATATCCCCAGGTCCAACGGTATGAACCGCTTTTACACGAATTTTGATTTTATCCCCGGACTTTAATTCTGTTATAGACGGATTTAAAGATTTCAAAGTTTCCGTTGTCAGATTATAGCGACTTGCGATAGAAGAGAAAGTCTCACCACCTTTCACAGTACGGCTTATTTCCCGTCCGCCAATTCGTGAAGCGACAACCTTGGCATCCTCCGTTTTCTTTGGTTCTTCTTTTTTCTCTTTTTCTTTTTCCGGCGTTTTCTCTTTTTCCTTTTCCGTAGTTTTTGGTTTTTCTTTGATTACCGGATCTTCGGACTCAGCTTCTTCCGCAACTGGTTCTTCGGTAACTATTTTATCCTCAGTGGTATCCCTGATTGTTGAAGTCAGTTCTTCCGAATTTGTAGAATCATCAGAAACATATTCATAGCCTACATAAAGCATTGCCAAAACCAACAATACCAACACAAACAAGGTAATAATCGGTAGGTTGGATTTTTCAGCAGGGCGTATGTTTCGTTTTTTGGGGCTTTCGTCTTCCATATTTTAGTGATGATTCGATTACTGGTGACTTTACTTGATACGAAAATAATAAACCAACGTTACTTTGCAATTTCATTTTTTAATTCCTTATTCATCGTCGCCACTTTGTCTTTTAATCCTTCTTTGAAGATATCCAGTCTGTTAGCAACCTCAACATCACTTGCTCCGATAATTTGTGCCGCAAGAATTCCTGCATTTCTGGCACCATTCAAAGCAACCGTAGCAACCGGAACCCCCGATGGCATTTGTAAAATTGACAAAACAGAATCCCAGCCATCAATAGAATTACTCGACAAAACCGGTACTCCGATAACAGGCAAAGAAGTCAAAGACGCCACCATTCCCGGTAAATGTGCTGCTCCGCCTGCCCCTGCAATAATTACCTGTAATCCACGCTTGCGAGCACTGGACGCATATTCCAGCATTCTTTCCGGTGTGCGGTGCGCAGATACAATTTCCATTTCAAACGATATTCCAAGCTCGTTTAGTGCGTCCGCTGCTTCCTGCATTACCTTGCGGTCAGACAGGCTTCCCATGATTATTCCTACCATTTAATACTATGTTTTATCAATACCAAATTTCAAAAATGGTAATCGTTATTTTTCAGATTTTGAACCGCTTATTACTCTGATATTCTTTTTCACAAAATCAACCTTTGCTTTCAATGAAGCCAGATCGTGATCCATTATCGTGATATGGCCCATTTTCCGGAAAGGTTTTGTGATTGCTTTCCAATATAAAAAAGGAAAAACCTGGTCCGTAGCCAGAAGTTTTTCCATTCCTTCATATACTGCTGGTCCTTCAAAACCATCTTCACCTAATAAATTCACCATCGCAGAAGGCGCATAAATTTCTGTACTTCCCAAGGGCAAATCCAGAATTGCCCGCCAATGCTGCTCGTATTGTGACGTTGCGTTCGCTCTTATGGTATGATGACCGCTATTATGCGGACGAGGAGCTACTTCATTAATCAGTACTTCTCCATCGCCAGTCAGAAATAATTCAACCGCCAGTAAACCCACAATCCCAAAAGATTCAGCCGTTTTTGTAGCAATTTCCTGTGCTTTCTGATCAGTTCCTTTACTGATTTCAGCAGGTGCAAAAAGATATTCAACCAGATTTAATTCTGGATGAAAAACCATTTCAACCGTTGGGAAACATTTGATTTCTCCGGATGGATTTCTGGCAACGATAACAGCTAGTTCCTTTTCAAAAGGAACTGCCTTTTCCAATAATCCCGGTTGGTCAAAAGCTTTTTCAATATCAGCTTCGGATGTAACACGCTGCACGCCGCGACCATCATATCCGTCGCGTCCAAGTTTATGAAAAGCAGGAAGAAAATCTACAAAATTTCTTACGTCCTCACGGTTTTCGGTTAAGACGAACTCTGCTGTTGGAAGACCTTTTTCAAGGTAAAATTGTTTCTGGATTCTTTTATCCTGGATCTTTCTGATTACCGAAGGCTGTGGATAGATTTTCTTTCCTTCTTTTTCCAAAGCTTCCAGCGCTTCAACATTTACCTTTTCAATTTCAATGGTGATCACGTCAAGACCCTTACCAAACTGGTAAACAGTATCATAATCCTGTAAAGAACCTTGGGTGAATTTTGGAGCAATTTTGCGGCAGGGCGCTTCTGCATCAGGATCTAAAATGTGAATATCAAGGTTCCAGTCTATGGCGGCCTGCAAAAGCATAAGTCCTAATTGACCACCGCCAAGAATACCTATTCGGGATGAAAGCATTTAGTAGTTCGATTGTATTTGTGCAAAATTGGTGGAAAAACTGCGAACTTAAAACTGTTTCCACCAATAATCGCGATTGGATTAGCTACATAGCTTATATTAAATCATTTCATAAACCTGATTAAGCCGATTTCGACTAACAAAAAGAAAAGCGCGGCGTATAAAAAGTATTTCCAAAGACTCGTTCCAAAGTTCTGCTGCTGAAATTCTTTGGCAAATGCATCATCATCGATTTTGTCAAAAACCTGAATATTTGTTTGCCCGGAAAAGATATTCCTCAGCTCGGCTGGTGAATAATAATCCAGTTTCGATTCAGCATTACTATGATTTAAAGCAATGAGCTGCTCAACTTTATTATCCTTTATCAATTCAAAATATCCGGCATCCAATCCATTACCAAGTTGGTCACCCTGCGGAATTTCAAATAATAGCTGGTTGCCGACGATTTTTTGGGAAGGAATCAATTCTGTTTTATTTCTTCTCAATTTGTAAACCGTATTCTGGCTTTCATTCGTAACGGTTAGTGCAATCGGATTTTCATCAAATGTAAAAGCTGTGCGCTGTGCTCTTACACTTAGCGCTGCCATTTTGTACATGATCGGAACAAAAATCGCATGTTGCGCCATCGATCCGAATTCCGGATTTAAAGGTGCTGAAAACAAATATATTTTTCCTTTTCCACCCGAAATCTGGTTAAGATAAGGTTGGCCACTTCGTAAAGATAAAAGTGATTGTCCGGCGTTGGTCCAGTTCCATGTCGGCGATGCAGAGGGCAGATTTAAATTTATTTCCTGCCGGATCGATTCTTCAAAAACATCACTGAAAAATGGGTTATTACGATCTGGCGCGGCTATGGCTATTAAATCACGGGATGTACTTTTTTCAGAAGTCAAGCCATTAATACCAAAACTTTGCAGCAGTGAAGTATAACTTGTGGCATTCGGTTGGGAAGGTGGAATAACGGTCAGACTTCCACCTTTTCGAACAAAATCCTGAATTTCCTGCGCCAAAGTACCAGCTGGTTGTTCAACGCCTTCCAATACGACCATATCAGAATTTTTAATCAGACCCGGATCAACATTTTGGGATGAATAACTTTGTAATGCAAACAAACTGTCGTTGGCATATACATTGTCAATATAATTGCCATCCTGCTTTTGTCCGTATATATGAAGTATGCGAATGAGCGGCGAGGCGTTTAAAACAAAATAATAATCATTGTCGAAAGTGACTGGAAAATCGTCGAACGTGATTCTTCCTTTTTTGTAGCCTTTTCCTTTCAGGTTAAAATTAAATTTAGCAATCGCACTTCCGTTTGCGGGAACATCCACCGACGCCGTAGAAGACTGCGTATTATCCAGACTTAATTTCAAAACAATTTTTTTAGCCGCTTCGCTACCAGAATTACTCACTTTTACAAAAAGGATATTGTTCTGCAATTCACGGATAAATGGCGTGTTCAGCCACACAGAATCTACAAAAACATTTTTCTCGGCAACGGCCTGAACAGGTACCAGAAAAAGCCGGTTAATGGTGTCTGTTTTTAATTTTGACAAATCCCCGGAAGTACTTTTCTGGAAATCGGAAAACCAGAAAAATTGGTTTTTTCCTGCACTTTGATGTTTTGTTACAAGATTTTCCTGACGCTTGTAAACCTGTTCCAAAGTACGAGGCGTATGAGAAAGTCCGATTGTTGTAAACCGGTCACGGATTTTATCAGCCGGATAAAGTCCCTGTTCCTGAGAAGAAAAATCGTTTGTAACGAGTTGTAATGATGATGCATTTTTAAATAATCCCAGCAGATCATTCAGTTTTGTCGTCGCAATATCAAGATAGCGTTTATTATTTGATTCATTTTGCATGCTGAATGAATTGTCCAGATACAAACTGGTAATCCCTTTTCTATCAACCGAAGCGTCATTTTTACCCGGAAAAAACGGCTGTGCGAATGCAAATACCAAACAAATAATCGCCAGTGTACGCGCTGCCAAAATAAGCCAGTGTTTTATTTTCCGGATCGAACGCGTTTGTGTTTCCACCGCTTTTAAGAAAGCGACATTGGTAAAATAAACACGTTTGGTACGACGGAAATTGAATATATGAATGGCTATCGGAACCGATATGGCCAGTAAACCCCACAAGAATGACGGAAAAAGAAAACTCATTTATGATTGAATGTTTATTTAGCAGTCGGCTTTCGGCAATCGGCTGTCAGATTTTGGGCTCTTAGGAATTCGATATCTTAAAGAACGTAAATTTTTCAAATATCGGATGAGAAACTTTTGCTTTTTATTACTTCTTGCCACAGCCAAAAGCTAATTGCTAAGACCTAAAAGCTCTTCAAGCTATTTATTTCGTCCGCTTTCTGATAAGTCGACTGCTTTTTTCTAACTTTGTAATTCATTTAGTGGTTGCCAAATCGTCACGGCGTTCGGCAATCTTTTGTAAATAAAGAAATTGATTAATTTTTAAAGGAATTATGGCCAAAGTATCGGTGAACAAACACCAGCCTGTTTATCAAATGCCAACGAATCCGGCAGCGGTTCGCACAAAAAGGTATGCGTTGCCAACGAAGAAATACATTACGATTGCCATGAAGCATTTTTTTAAGTCGCAGATTAAATGGGTGTTACTACCTGTTGCTTTGCTTCTTATCAATGCGGTTGTAAGTCTTACAGGCCTTTATCCTAACTACTGGATCTATGTTGTAATCTTTGTTGCTGTTATTCTTTACATCTTGTTCTGGGTTGTCCAGTTTACGGGAATTACGCAGCTTGCCCAATACAAACCGATGTTTGAGAAGTTTTCATATGAAATTGACAACCGTCAGATTTTGATGAAAATGAATGCAAAAGAAGGCAGCATTATGAAATGGGAACAAATTCAGGACGTATATAAAGATGAAGAATCTTACATATTAATCATTTCAAGAGGCCAGTTTGTACAGCTTCCGTTCTCAATTTTCACTTCGGAACATGATATCAAGGTTTTTGAAAGAATATTGAAACAAAAAGAATTTCTGAAAGAGAAATAGTATTTTGTTTGAAATAATTATGAAAAGCGGAAATTGGGTAATACCTGATTTCCGCTTTTTTTGTTTCGTTGTGGATTTGATTTTTAGAAGGAAACATCGAAATTAGTTATGTCACCCCATTGGAGTTATGTATTATTTTGACATTTTGTTCCTATAATAATGTCATCCCTTTGGGATTGGCTTCATGAATTCAAAATTTTATTTCATTATGATTTATGTATTAGATCTTTCTGCGACATGATAATTTAATGTCATATAAAATCTAAGCAACAATCCCGAAGGGATGATATTATTATAGAAGGATGGAAATAAACGAGGCCTAAACCCAGAATGGGTGACATAATCCCATCAGATAATCATCTTAAATGAATTAATCTGAATTTTTGACTGGCCTGTTTTTGATGAAAATAGTATAGTCCAATTACGAAATTGCAAACATTTGTATATCAATATTTTAAACTGTTATTTTTATTTCAATCTTAACATCAAACGCAAAAATTCTGGCCTGTTAACAATATCAAAAACAAACGTTTTCCCCATTCATGAACCAAAGAAGCTTCAAAATCGTAAAACCAGTATGAAAAAAGCCTATTTTTACGGCTTCTTGTTACAACAGATCTTAATTTATGTCAAATAACCTCTTCGATTTTGGAATGATTGGGTTGGGAGTAATGGGCAGAAACCTATTGCTTAACACAGCTGATCACGGTTTTTCTGTTATTGGTTTTGATAAAGACGAAACCAAAACTGCTGCTTTGGAAGCGGCGGCGACAGATGGTACTACCGTAAAAGGGGTTCCAGATCTTGCACATATGGTGCAGCAATTACAAAGTCCGCGTAAGCTTATGATGCTTGTGCCAGCCGGAAAACCGGTTGACGATGTGATAGAATCTTTGTTGCCTTTGGTTGAAAAAGGTGATGTAATCATTGATGGTGGAAATTCCCATTATACAGATACTTTGCGCCGGGTTAAATATCTGCGTGAAAAAGGCATTCATTTTATGGGTGTAGGTGTTTCTGGTGGCGAGCAGGGTGCGCGTACGGGACCAAGTATTATGCCAGGCGGTGACGTTGAGGCCTATGGTCATGTAAAACCTTTGCTTGAAGCGATTTCTGCCAAAGTAAATGGTGAACCTTGTGTTGCATATCTTGGAAAAGAAGGTGCCGGACATTATGTGAAAATGGTTCATAATGGAATTGAATACGCCATTATGCAATTAATCAGTGAGGCTTATACATTACTGAAACATGCAGGACTCAGCAACGATGAACTTCACGAAACATTCAAAAGATGGAATGAAGGTGCGTTGCAATCATTTCTGGTAGAAATTACAGCTGATATTTTCCTTCAAAACGACGATAAAACAAGTGCGCGTTTGCTGGATGTAATTTCCGATAAAGCAGGTTCGAAAGGAACCGGGAAATGGACTTCACAGGATTCTATGGAATTGCCAGTTGCCGTTCCTGTAATTGATACTGCCGTTGCAATGCGTACGATTTCGGGTTATAAAGATGAAAGAGTAAAAGCTTCTGCATTGTATAATGAATCAGGTGCGTCACTTACTGTTTCTACTGAGGAATGGATAAAGCAGGTTCATGACGCACTATATTTTGCTACGATATTAAGTTATGCGCAAGGTTTGGCTATGCTTTATCAGGCATCCAAAGAACTTGCCATGGATATTCCTTTGCCGGAAGTTGTAAGTGTTTGGCGCGGTGGTTGTATCATCCGTTCAACCTTGTTGGAAACTTTTACACAGGCGTACAAACAATCACCAGACCTTTCGAATATTTTACTGGATTCCGGAGTTGCCTCTCTTGTAAAATCTGCTGAAAGTAACACACGTGCAATTGTTGCGCAGGCAGCACTGAGTGGGATTCCGGCTGCGGCATTTATGTCGTCGCTTGCTTATTTTGATGCTTACCGCACCGAAAGAATGGCGACAAATCTAATACAGGCACAACGTGATTATTTTGGCGCACACACATATCAGCGCACTGATGTTTCAGGCTCGTTCCACACGGAATGGAATCATTAAAAAGTAACTTTTATGAAAACAAGTAAGAGACCGCCCGCTTCTATATTATTTATTTTTGGAGGCAGCGGTGATTTAAATTATAGAAAATTAACACCAGCACTTTATAATCTTTTCCTTGACGAATGGATGCCCGAAAAATTTGCAATTGCAGGTATCGGGAGAAGTGCTTATAGTAATGAAGAATATCACGGTCATTTGCTTGATGGAATTACAAAGTTTTCCAGAAGAAAAGATGAGCAAAATGAACATTGGGGAGATTTTAGTCAGCACGTTTCCTATCTTCAAATGGATGGAGATGACGCAGCTGCCTATCATAAAATTACGGATCTGGTAAAGGAAAAAGAAGCAGAATGGGGCCAGCACCCGAATGTGATTTTTTATCTGGCCGTTGCTCCGCAGCTTGTACCTTCTATTGCAACAAAACTTGGTGCACTTAATTTGTGCAGTGACGTTCATTGTACCCGAATCGTGGTTGAAAAACCTTTCGGGCACGATCTGAAAAGTGCACATGAATTGAATGCGTTGCTTTCCGGTATGTTCAAGGAAGAACAGATTTTCAGAATTGACCATTATTTGGGAAAAGAAACGGTACAAAATATCCTGGCTTTGCGTTTTGCAAATGCTTTGTTTGAACCGCTTTGGAACCGTAATTATATTGACCATATTCAAATTACGGCCGCTGAAAGTGTTGGTTTGGAAGGTCGTGGTGGCTATTTTGAAAATTCTGGTGCTTTGCGTGATATGGTGCAAAACCACATTTTGCAAATACTTTGTATGGTGGCAATGGAAGCTCCGGTTTCTTTTGATGCCAATGAAATCAGAAATAAAAAGGTAGATGTGCTTCATGCAATCCGCCGTATTGCGCCGGATAAAGTACATGAACATGCGGTACGCGGTCAATATTCAAGCGGTACGAAAAAAGGTGAAAACGTTGTTGGATACCGTGAGGAAAAAGGCGTTAATCCTGAATCTGCGATTGATACTTTTGCCGCGGCGAAATTCTACATCGACAACTGGCGCTGGCAGGGCGTTCCGATATATGTCCGCACCGGAAAATATCTGAATCAGAAAGCTACGCATATTACGTTGCAGTTTAAATCGCCACCGCATAATGCATTCCCGTCAGAAGCGGAGGATGTTTGGCATTCCAATAAACTTACGATCAGCATTCAGCCTGAAATGGATATCAGCCTAAGTTTTCAGGTAAAACGTCCAGGCCAGACGATGACGCTTGATCCGGTAAATATGACTTTCAGTTATGATGATGCCTCAAAAGATCATGCGCCGGAAGCTTACGAAACTTTGCTTTTGGATGTGATGGAAGGTGATGCAACGTTATTTATGCGTGGCGATCAGGTGGAAGCGGCCTGGAAAGTAATTATGCCGATTCTGGAAAACTGGGAAAGTAATAAACCGACTGATTTTCCAAATTATGCACCGGAATCATGGGGACCGGATGCGGCCGATCAGTTGATTGCCCGTGAAGGACATGCGTGGATTAATACACCATCAGCTTAAACATAAAACTATGGGACAACTTCATATTGCAAAGGATTCCGTACAGCTAAGCACAGATCTTGCTGAATGGATCAGTAATTACATCAAAGAAGTATCGACAAAAAAGGATCGTTTTACTTTTGTCCTTTCCGGAGGCAGTACGCCAAAGTTGCTTTATACTTTGCTGTCTGCCAAACCTTACAATGAAAGCATTCCTTGGGAAAAGATACATTTTTTCTGGGGTGATGAAAGAGCAGTTCCCTTTGAAGATTCTCGTAATAATGCTAAAATGGCATATGACGAACTTTTGGATAAAGTAGGTGTGAAAGCTGAAAATATCCATGTCATGCGCACTGATATCGGTGCAGAAGAATCTGCTGCTGAATATGAAAAAATATTGAAACAGTATTTTGAGGGTGAGGAAACTACTTTCGATTTTGTATTATTAGGCATGGGAGATGACGGGCATACGTTGTCGTTATTCCCCGGAACTTCGGTGATTCATGAAAAAGATGCATGGGTAACTTCTTTCTTTTTGCCAGCTCAGGATATGTACCGCATCACGCTCACAGCTCCTGTTGTCAATCATTCGGCTGCGGTTGTATTTTTGGCTGTTGGTAATGGCAAAGCGGAAACTTTGAAGCACGTGCTGGAAGGAGATTTCAAACCGGATACTTATCCATCACAGGTTATCAAACCAACAAATGGTGAACTTCACTGGTTTATCGACGAAGCTGCGGCGGCTGATTTGAAAGCATAATTGTCGCAACAGAAATAAAAAGGGAAGGGCGCTTTACAAAGCTTCTTTCCCTTTTTTCGTTTTAAAATAATTGAAAAACCGAAATTGTTAATCCCTAAATTTAATAGGCGCATTCCCGAATTCCTATTACATTTGACCCATTACTCAATCCCGCAAAAAAGCCTTGAAAACTGTATTAATTATTGATGACGAAGAAAAACTTCGTGCACTTTTGGCAAGAATCCTGAAATCCGAAGGCTTTGATGTGCTTGAAGCCGGTGATTGCAAATCTGGTTTGAAAAGTGTTGAAATTAATGATATTGATGTTGTTTTATGTGATGTAAAATTGCCGGATGGTAGCGGCGTGGATATGGTTTCCAAAATCAAACAGAAAAAATCTCAGGTTGAGGTTATTCTGCTGACTGCCTATGGAAACATCACGGATGGTGTGCAGGCCATGAAAAATGGCGCTTTCGATTATATTGTTAAAGGTGACGATAATGATAAAATCATTCCGCTGCTGCACCGTGCTATTGAAAAAGTACAATTACAAAAACGTGTTAAAGAACTGGAAAAAAGGGTTGAAGATAAATTTTCCTTTCAGTCCGTTATTGGTAAATCAAAGGCAATTCAGCAAGCCATTGAGCTGGCACAAAGAGTAGCACCCAATGATACAAATGTATTACTGACCGGGGAAACAGGAACAGGAAAGGAAGTTTTTGCACAGGGAATTCATCAGGCAAGTCAGCGTTCGGGGAAAAACTTTGTTGCCCTGAACTGTGGTGCCTTCGGGAAAGATATTCTGGAAAGTGAATTGTTCGGATATAAACAAGGCGCTTTTACCGGTGCGAATAAGGATAAAAAAGGGTTAATCGAAGAGGCCAACAATGGCACTTTATTTCTGGATGAGATTGGTGAAATGCCACTTGAATTGCAGGCTAAACTTCTTCGGGTTTTGGAAACAAATGAGTTTATAAAACTTGGGGATACCAAAACTACCAAATCGAATTTCAGGTTGATAGCCGCTACAAATCGTGATTTGAAAGTTGAAAGCGAAGAAAAACGTTTCCGGTCGGATCTGTATTTTAGATTAAATGTTTTTCAAATTCAACTCCCGCCGCTTCGGGAAAGAGTGAAGGATATTGAGCCTTTGCTACAATTTTTTGTCAACCAGTTTTCGGCAAAAATGAACAAGAAAACGCTGACTTACTCAGACGAATTTCTCAAAAAACTGGAAACATATAAATGGGTTGGAAATATCCGGGAACTGAAAAATGTGATTGAACGGGCGGTGATTTTAAGTGATGATCAGCTTGATATTGAAAGTCTTCCATTTGAAATCCAGCAATCGGAACCAGCAGCAAAAAATGGTCAGTTATCCGCTTTTTCAATGGAAAGCATTGAAAAACTGCACATCCAGAAAGTACTAAATTATGCCAAAGGAAATAAAGCAGAGACGGCCAGATTGCTGGAAATTGGTATCGCTACGCTTTATAGAAAATTGGAAGAGTACAATATTCATTGAAAATTTTTAGTTAGAATAAAAAAAACGGCCTCTAATTAGTGGCCGTTTTTAATTACAACTTGTTGCATTTTAATATTGACAAATTAGCATAGGTTAAATAATAAAGAAAATCGTGTTCATTTGTTAACTGATTTGATATCAGGATTTTCTCAATTCAATTACAGAATTATACCTAAGTTACTAACTGATTTCTTAATTTAAATAGAGCTGATTACGAATCAGAAATCAATTGAATTTCTAATGTGTAGCCATCTCTGACATTTCTTTATCAAAGAAGGTCTGTTGCAATTAAAACACTATTAAACCCAACTTAAAATGAGGTTAAAATTGGATTTCGGTTGATCTTCTATATAATTTTATTTAAATAATTATAACAATTAACAATCTAGTACTCAGAATTAAAATTGTTAGTGGCTTCATCCAAACCTTTGAAAAGTGAAATTTCATCAATTTCAAAACAGCTGGCTCTAAAATTTTCTCTTTTTCAAGCAGTAAGAATATCTGTTTAATTGAAACTAATTATCTATTTTTGTGTTAAGTCTATAACATTAGTAGATTATCTGTTCAATTTTAAACCGATTTAGTTATGTCACTTCGATTAGGAGATATTGCCCCGGATTTTGAGGCAAATACTACACAAGGACCAATAAAATTCCATGAATGGTTGGGAACGAGCTGGGGCTTATTATTTTCTCACCCAGCTGACTTTACGCCGGTTTGTACTACTGAACTTGGAAAAACTGCACTTTTGAACGGTGAGTTTGAAAAACGTAACGTTAAAGTTTTGGCAGTTAGCGTTGACGATATAGATTCTCATAATCGCTGGATTCCTGATATCAACGAAGTAAATGATACTGTTGTTAATTTCCCGATCATTGCCGACGAAGGCAGAAAAGTGGCAGAATTGTACGATATGATTCACCCGAATGCAAGTGAAAAAGCAACAGTTCGTTCGGTATTCATTATTGGCCCAGATAAAAAAATTAAACTTACATTAACTTACCCGGCTTCAACGGGACGTAATTTTAATGAGATTCTTCGTGTTATCGATTCACTTCAATTGACTGCTAACTATTCTGTTGCTACGCCGGCGGATTGGAAAGATGGTGAAGATGTGATCGTCGTTCCGGCTGTAAGTACGGAAGATGCAGAAAAGAAATTTACGAAAGGTTTGCGCATCGTAAAACCATATCTTCGCTATACACCTCAGCCTAACAAATAATTTTTTTGGGTTGATAAATAAAAAATCCTCAAATTTTTTCCTGTGAAAGGAAGAAATTTGAGGATTTTTTTTATCGTAATATTTCTAGTTTTCTACTTCCGATTTTTCGATTTCCTCAGGTTCAATAACCGGAGTGCCATAAAAAGTCATATGTCTTGCGCCTTGATAGTAATACCAGATTGAAGCTGCCATAGGAATGTGACTGATATCATTATAATTGAACCATGGTCCGAAACTGAATTTTAATGCATGAAAACCGGCCGCTACTGCACCAAGTCCCGTTGCTATAAAAATGTTGACGCTTCCCGGGTCTTTTTTGTGTTTGTAAACATAAATTTCGATCATGAATAACATGAGGAAAAGACCGTAAAATGCATGAATTTCTACCACTACAAAATTCAGTGTAACCAATGTCAGAACAAAAAACAGCGTTAATTCGAAATAATTAAGATATCCGAGCCATGAACCAAATTTGGGTTTTAAGAGCGGTTTGATATGCCAAATTGCAGCTCTCTCGAATAAGGCAACCGCAATCATACTTGAAAACCAGCCGGGAATTTTTCCTTGCTGTCCTGTTAAATATAAAAATCCGTGTCCCAAAACGCCGCCAATAACCGTTGCAATCCCCATAAATAAAAAGAAATAGCGTATCTGGCTGTACATGCGGTGCGCACGGGCAAGTCGGCCTAAATGCACAAATGCATAAAAGCAGACAATCGCCATCAGCAGGCTGGAAATTACAGTCGAAGGTTCAAGAATGGTAATACCAAACAGTTTGATCTGATGAACTTTGCTGAAATCTATGATAACCTCATTCATTGAAAGAAAGTCTTATAGGAGTAAAAGGACCTGAACTGAAAATTATTTTGTCAAAAGTAAGAACAAATGTGGTCTTGTCTGCAACATTCGTTAGTCTAGACCACTCTTTATTAATATTATGCCAGTAACGGTAAAATCATATTTGCTGTTTTTTTTCACTGTTTGATTTTTTGACTGGTATAATTAGTCAGGCGAAAAGTACTACTGGTAGACAAAATCGAGTTGCTGGTCTATTTCCTGAATGGAAGTGAATCACGTAATATTTCTTTGTATCAGGAAATGTGTTCAAAAATAGACTGACCCTCCTGACAATCAATTATTCAACCATGAGAAGATTTTTTTTAATGAATTTTAAAGTAGCAGCTCTTGCCTTTATTTTATTTTTTTCGGCACATTTAAGTAAGGCGCAAGGCCCGTTGGCTCCTTCAACTAATTCACCGGCTTCGGTGACTCCAAAGGGAAATTCAAAAATTTCAGGAATCGTTTCTGATTCAGTCGCGGCAAAACCGGTTGAGTTTGTAAGTGTGGCTTTGGTCAATTTTTCGGATAACAAGGTACTTGACGGAGCGGTAGGGGATGAAAAAGGAAAATTTGAAATAAGCGGTGTTGCCGCGGGAAAGTACAAATTGTTGTTTTCGTTTATCGGATTTAAAGATAAATCTGTAAATGTAACTGTGGAAAACAGTAAGAACGTTGACCTTGGAACAATTAAAATGTCTGCCAATACCAAAACGCTTGATGAAGTTACCATCACAGGTGAAAAGTCGATGGTTGAGGAAAAAGTGGATAGATTGGTTTATAACGCTGAAAAAGATATTACTTCAAAAGGCGGTGACGCTTCTGATCTTTTGAGGAAGGTACCGATGTTATCAGTGGATCTGGACGGAAATGTCTCATTACGTGGAAGTTCCAATATTCGCGTATTGATTAATAACAAACCTTCAACGATCATAGCAAGTAACGTTGCGGATGCATTAAAACAGATTCCTGCCGATATGATCAAATCTGTTGAAGTTATTACTTCACCATCGGCAAAATATGATGCGGAAGGTTCAGGCGGTATTATCAATATCATTACCAAGAAGAATAATTTGCAAGGTTTAACCCTGAATGTGGATTCAGGAGTAGGTAATCGTGGTACGAACCTGGGCCTGAATGGTAGTTACCGAAAAGGAAAAATGGGGTTTACTCTGGGTGGATTTGGCCGTGCGTTTTATAACAAAGCTACGTCTGTACTGGATCAGGATACAAAATCAGGTAGTGATGTTTTTTCAACCAAACAAAATTCTAACGCCAAAGACAGAGGTTTGTTCGGACAGTATTCTCTTGGATTTGATTATGATCTTGGGAAAAATCAGGCACTTTCTGCCGGCGTAAGATATGGTACACGTAACTTCATTCAGAAACAAAATCTGTTCATTGATCAGTTTACGAATTCTGTCGCCACTGCAAATTCACGGCGTAAAGTAGATCGCAAAGACTTATCGGGAACCATTGATATGAACGTTGACTATGTACGTACTTTCAAACCGCAGCAGGAATGGAGCTTCTCAACACTTTATAGCCATACTAATCTGACCAATAATTTCAATACTGATATTCTAAATACGAGTGGAAATGTTGGTAGCAGACTGAAAAACGTGAATGGTAATTACAACAATGAATTTACACTTCAAACTGATTATCAGACCCCAATCAAAAAAAATCAATTGCTTGAATTCGGAGCCAAGGGAATTTTCCGTAAGGTGAGCAGCGATTACAAATATCTGATGGCCGGTGAAACCGGGGATTTTACAATCAATCCGGATAATCCGTCGGGAACATTAAATTATAACCAGAATGTTGCTGCCGGTTATGTTTCTTACTCTTTGACCACAAAAAATAAATACACGATCAAGGCTGGTACGCGTTATGAATATACCGGCATTAGCGCTGATGCGGGTGATAAAGGCAAGATTTCAATTCCTAGTTATGGTAATCTTGTTCCGAGCATAAACCTTTCTAAAAATATAACTGACGCAACCACAATTAAGGTTGCATATAACAGAAGATTGCAGCGTCCCGGAATTCAACAGCTGAATCCAAACGTGAACATTGCCAATCCGCAAAGCATCAGTATGGGAAATCCTTCACTGAGTCCGGAGCTAACCAATAATTTTGAAGCAGGTTTGAGTACCAATATTAAGAAGACTTATCTAAATGTTTCGGTTTTCGCACGTAATACAAATAATTCTATCACCCAGGTGCGTACTACCATTGATACGCTTGCCGGTGCAATTGTTACTACCTACGAAAATATCGGAAAGCAGCGCGCTTATGGAGCCAACGTTTTTGCCAACGTGTACCTGACTTCGAAATGGACACTGAATGGAAGTGTTGATTTGTTGCAGTCACATATGGAGGGGCAGACAACCAATGCAGAAGGGGTTTCGGAAGCTGTCAGTAATTCAGGATTTAATTATGGAGGAAGGATTATGTCTCAGCTTTCATTGAAAAAAGGCTGGGGATTACAGGCATTCGCTTTCTATCGTGGTAAGGAAGTACAATTACAAGGTTCGAGAACCGGATTTTATATGTACTCGCTTGGCTTCAAAAGAGACTTTAATAACAAAAAGGGAAGCATAGGTTTTGGTGCTGAAAACTTTATGACGAAAGGAGTAAGGTTCACTTCCGATCTTCAATCACCGATTTTTGCACAAACCAGCCAAACGCAATTATACAACCGGAATTTCAAAATAACATTTAACTATACTATTGGAAAAATGAGTTTTGATGCGCCAAAACGTAAAACTCGCTCAGTTTCCAATTCGGATGTAAAAGGAGGAGGAGAGAATAATTAAGATATTTCAAAGAACATTTTATTTAAGACTAACCTTCGGGTTAGTCTTTTTTTGTTTATAAGTTTTCTTTCTTTAATATAACCGTTGAAATCTTACGGGATGGTTATGATTTCGTATATTGAAATAGATTAGTATTCATTTGAATTAGTATGCCATGAAATGGTCATTTATTATTCAGCAAAAATTTAAAGCAAGTTTACTTCTTGGAGGCATTATGGTTACTATAATTTTAGGCACTGTTTTGTCCAGAAATAATATAGAAGGAATTGACAAATCATTTTCTTCAATCTATCAGGATCGGCTTATTCCGGCTACGACGATTATTTATCTCACTGAAAATTTGTACAACAAACGGCTTTCTCTGGAAAAATATCTTTTCTCAGAAGACCACATTGAAAATGCTACCATTGATTTGCAGTTAAATCGGTATAATAAAAACCTGGATTCTTTAACCACTGCTTTTGAAAAAACGTATCTCATAGAAGAAGAAGCTAGGATCCTTGCCAATTTTCGAGATATGGCAGAGGCTTATATTTTGCTGGAAAAGCAAATAATTGACGAGCATAGATTTGGTGATTCTGCAAAGGCGAAAGAAATGTTTGAAGGAGTCGGAGTTTTAACTTTTCAAAATTCACTTGCCCACCTTAACGAACTTGCCAAAATTCAGTCGCAGGTAGGAAATACGCTTATGCAGAAATCCAGGATTGATTTTGCCGGTTTTGAAATACTGTCGTTTTTGCAAATCGCACTTGCAGTGATTTTAGGGTTGATTATTTTGGTTCTGATCAAAAATTCCCGGATCATCAATAAACCGGATATTTTAAAAACAAAAGGTCAAAACTTTCATTTGAATTAGTATTACAAACAAAAACGAGGGATACTGATGCTCTAACATCAATATCCCTCGTTTTTGTTTGTAGATTTTATTGACCTACTTTACGGCCTTTCAAAGTCTCACGCTGATTGCTTACCTGTTTCAACAAATCTTTACTAACAAAAAGACGCGTTCCGTTTCCGGACTGAAGGTCAAATGTGCGGTCTTTGTAAGTAAACTTATTGTTCGGCAAAATATCAAGGAAGTAATTTTGTCCACTCAAATTGAATTTCATCCCTTTTTTATCTGTCTGTGTGTCATCCCAGGAAACCGAAATGGTCCCGCTGGTAGAGCCAAGTGCTACACCCGGCGTAAAAAGACGCACATTGATCGTCTGAATGCTTTTACCATTATTAATACTAATTTTTCCTTCGGGATTTACCTTGATGTCATTTGGATCACTTACTTCTCTGCGGATAGTAATCGCCTTGTCATTGAAAAACTGAACCTTACTCAGTGGAATCCCTGCATTTTCAAGATCCTTCCGCAGATCTTCGGTGAACACAGTATAGTTTGTGAATGGAATTGAATTCGTAGTAGCACAGCCCGATATTGCTGCGATAAGTGCCAGGCCGACAAATAGTTTTTTAATTAGATTCATGGTTTTTAATTCGTGTTTCAGTAATAACTGATTGTCAAAATATTTATTTTTTATAAAATGTAGAGAACGCAATATTACTAAAAAGCCTTGCAGTAACCAACTTCAAAATGATATGAATACAAGCGTTTTTGTGCTGACAATCTGTCAGACTGCTTTCGTCATAATTCCTATTGGAACGCAAATTTTTATGCGGTATTGCAAAGCAGAAAATAATTCTAAAATATAATATTCAATAAACAGAGAAATTATGGAATCAGTGATTCAGGAAAAAGGAAATCTTAGCATTCATACCGAAAATATATTTCCGATAATTAAAAAATTCCTTTACTCGGACCACGAAATATTTTTACGCGAATTAGTTTCAAACGCTGTTGATGCAAGTCAGAAAATCAAAAAACTTGCATCTTATGGCGAGTTTAACGGTGAACTTGGAGATTTGAAAGTGGTGGTTAAGCTTGATAAAGAAGCTAAAACCATTACAATCAGCGATAACGGTATCGGTATGACCGCTGATGAGATTAAAAAATATATCAATCAGATCGCTTTTTCTGGTGCTACCGAATTTGTTGAAAAATACAAAGACAAAGGTGAAGACGGAAAAGGTGACAAAGGAATAATCGGGCATTTTGGTCTTGGATTTTATTCTGCCTATATGGTTGCAGAAAATGTTGAAATCATCACAAAATCCTACAAAGACGGTTCAGAGGCCGTTCGCTGGATATGTGACGGATCGACCGAATATGAATTAACGTCAGCCGAAAAGTCGGATCGCGGATCTGATATTATTCTTCACATTGCTGCGGATTCAGAAGAGTTTTTGGATGAAAGTCGTCTGAGAGGAATTCTTGAAAAATATGGTAAGTTTTTACCGATTCAGATTGAATTTGAAGATAAAATCATCAACAATCCTAGTCCGATCTGGACAAAAAATCCATCGGATTTGAAAGATGAAGATTATATCGCATTCTACAAAGAACTTTATCCTTTCAGCGAAGATCCGTTGTTCTGGATCCATTTAAATGTAGATTATCCTTTCAATTTGACCGGGGTTCTTTACTTTCCGAAATTGAAAAACGATTTCCAGGGACAACGTGAAAAAATCCAGCTTTATAGCCGTCAGGTATTTATTACGGATGAGGTAAAAGATATCGTTCCTGATTTCCTTCAGTTGTTACACGGTGTTATTGACTCTCCGGATATCCCGTTGAACGTGTCAAGAAGTTATCTTCAGGCGGATGGTAATGTGAAGAAAATCAACGGATACATTACCCGTAAAGTAGCTGATAAATTATCCGAAATCTTCAAAAATGATCGTGCCGGCTTCGAAGGTAAATTTGATGACATCGGATTGTTCGTGAAATACGGAATTATCAGCGATGAGAAATTCTACGAGAAAGCGAAAGATTTTTGTTTGCTGAAAAACGTTAATGGTAAATTCTTCACTTTTGAAGAGTATAAAGAAGCCGTTAAAGAAAATCAGACCGACAAAAATGATACACAGGTTTGGTTGTATACAACCGACGAAAAGAAACAGGATGCTTTCATTCAGTCTGCTAAAAAACGCAGTTATGATGTTCTTTCTTTAACCAGTGTTATTGATTCACATTTTATCAATGCATTGGAACAAAAGGTTGAAAAAATCCAGGTAAAACGTGTAGATGCAGATACACTTGACAAGCTTATCGAAAAAGATGTGACTTTGGAAAGCATTCTTTCAACAGAAGAATCTGATAAAGCCAAAAAAATCTTTGAAGAAGTAGTAAACAGTAAAACTGGTAATGTTCAGATTGAAGCAATGCCGGTTGACGAATTGCCTGTTGTTATTACATTCCCTGAATTTATGCGTCGTATGACAGATATGCAGGCCTCTTCGGGACAACCTTCGATGTTCGGAAATATGCCATTGATGTATACAATTTCAGTTAATGCGAATCACCCGATTATCGGTAGAATTTTGAATACTGAAAATGAAGAAGATCAAAAGACTTTGGCGAAACAGGTTTATGACCTGGCACTTTTGTCACAAGGACTTTTGGTTGGAAGTGATTTAACACAATTTATCCAACGTACAGTTGTTGGTTTGTAATTGAAATAGAAAAGACAAAAATCCGCTTTCATTACGAGAGCGGATTTTTTTTTGTTATTACAAAATGCTAAAAAATCATTGTCTGCCGGCAATAAGTTTGTCTTTCAAAATCTGTAATTCCTGCCATCTTTTTTCATTGGCAAGTTTTGCCTGTTGAGGCCAGCTGCTTGGATCATGCATCTGGAAACGAGGTCCTGCATTTTTCAGGATATTGGATAATCTTATCGGATTGGTGTTAGACAATTGTTCGTAACTGTAAATCCCCTCCTTGTTGATAAGTTCCTCAATTTTAGGTCCTATCCCTTCAATAATTTTAAAATCATCAACCTTAGTCGGGTCAGCAGGTACAGCAGTTGGGTAAACTGTTTTGGCAGCTTTGCCAACAAGTGTAGGCTGAGCAGAGGTAAATTCACGTTGCTGCGCACGACAATTTGCAAGTTCAAGTTTCTTCTCGGAAATTGATTCACGGAGTACTCGTATACGTCCGTTAGTAATGAGACGCGCGATCAACCAGCCAACAAAAGTTGCGATGATCAGCAATATTAATATTTCAGTTATAGCAACAGGCTTACTGAATGGATTGAGTTGTAAAATCATCATGATTTCTTATATCGTTATCTTAAAGATTGATCAATTAACTATTCTTCGCGGCCTCCATTAAGCAGGTCCTGCCATGCTTTTAGCTCATCCCAGTTTCCTTTTGAAGCCAGTTCAGCCTGACGTGGCCATGTGGACGGATCGTGCACCTGAAATCGGGAATCGGAGTTTGCAAGAATTGCTGAAATCTGGTCAGGCGTTTTTTGGCTTAACTGATAAAAAGAATGTATACCGGCCCCTTTCAGAATGCTTTCAATTTTGGGGCCAATTCCTTCAATTATTTTCAGATCGTCATGCTGTACTTTTTCCGTAGCCACAGGTATGCCTGAAAAACTTTCCCGAATTGAATTGGATGAAGTTTTTAGTGCTGTTTTTTGGTTGTTACAATATTCCAGATCAGTTTCCAGACGGTTCAATTGATCTTCCAGTTCGGTAATAACAGAATTACCGGTTACGTATCCAATAATATATCCGAGAATTGCCGCTACAACGAGCATCAATATATGTTGCCACAAAGCATCGGGATTTGCAAGAGGATTTAATTCAAACATGTTATAATGTGTTTTGAGTAATAAATGGCTATTGAACAACAATGGTTACGCGGCGATTGGCACGTTTTCCTTCCGGTGTATCGTTGGAAGCCTTAGGATCCGCTTCACCTTTGCCATCCGTAGAAATCCTGTCGGCAGGAACGCCCAGCGAAACAAATTTGGCCTTTACAATTTCCGCTCTCTTTTTTGAAAGTTTGAGATTCCATTCGGCACTGTCATCACTGTCTGTGTAACCGGTCAAAAGTAATTTTTTATCTTTATTTTCAGATAAAAACTTTTTAGCCTCTACCAGGAATTTCTGGTTTTCATCTGTTTTGATATATTCTGTGCTGTCAGCGGGGAAATAAAGATCCAGCGGTTTAAAAATACTTTCATATTTCTGTTCATTGGCAAGATCGTTTTCCGTAACGGCGACCTTTTTTGTAAATGCAAAGTCAATACCGCCGTGAAGAGAATCCGGACTAAATACTATACCATCGTTGAGCTGGCCGTTCAAAACAAAAATGGAATCCGGTAAACCTTTACTTGTCAGATAGCTTTTAATAGCCGCTGCCCGTGCAATTCCAAGATTAGGAAAAGAAGTCGCGTTGGTTTCCTGGGAAGCGTAGGAGCCGGTAATTGTAATAATCTTGCCAGGATTAGCCATAGCAAATGAAGCCAGAGAATCAATTTCTGCCTGAACGCCATTGAAATTCGCGTCTGCACCAGATTTTGCAAATCCGAAATTTCCGGAAGAAGTCAAATTTAGCTCAGTTCCATCGACGATTGTTAACGGTGAAATCACAGGGGCTGTTTTTGAAATAACAGTTGAGGTTGTAAGTGGTGCGTCGCATAAGAGCTTGATTTTACAAACGTGCCAGTAAGCTGAGCCAGCCATCCAGCCAATAAGTAATAACCACCAAATTGTTTTGTTGTTTGACATATGTGTTGTAGGGATTAATTTACTTTTTGACTGAAAAATTCAATTCGGTCACAATATAATTCCTCTATAACAGTATGCAACAAACGATTAATTAAAAAAATGGCCCGGATACAAGCGTATCCGGGCCATTTTTTTATCGGTTCATTGATATCAAGAACTCTTCATTGTTTCTGGTTCCCTTCATATGGTCGAGCAGGAAGTCCATAGATTCCATGGCATTCATATCGGACATATGTTTTCTTAAAATCCAGACTTTTTTGAGTGTTTCTTTGTCAAGTAATAAGTCTTCACGACGTGTTCCTGATGCCATAACGTCGATAGCAGGGAATACACGTTTGTTTGAAAGTTTACGATCCAGCTGCAATTCCATGTTACCAGTACCTTTGAATTCCTCAAAGATAACTTCGTCCATTTTTGAACCTGTATCGATCAATGCAGTTGCGATAATCGTAAGAGATCCGCCATTTTCAACATTTCTGGCCGCTCCGAAGAAACGTTTTGGTTTGTGCAAAGCGTTGGCATCCACACCACCTGAAAGAATTTTTCCGGAAGAAGGAACCACGGTATTATATGCACGGGCCAAACGGGTGATAGAATCCAGAAGAATAACTACATCGTGACCGCATTCTACCATTCTTTTTGCTTTTTCAAGCACAATGCTGGCTACTTTCACGTGACGGTCAGCCTGTTCATCAAAAGTCGATGCAATTACCTCTGCACGCACACTGCGCTGCATATCTGTAACCTCCTCAGGACGTTCATCAATCAGAAGAATAAGTAAAAATACTTCCGGGTGATTACGCGTAATCGCATTGGCAATTTCTTTCAATAGAACCGTTTTACCCGTTTTGGGCTGGGCAACGATCATGCCGCGCTGTCCTTTTCCGATTGGTGCAAAAAGATCAAGAATACGGGTAGAATACTGATCCGGACGGCTGCTTAATCTTAAACATTCTTCCGGGAAAAGAGGCGTAAGGTATTCAAAAGGAATACGGTCTCTGATTTCTTCAGTTGTTTTACCATTAACGGTTTCAACTCGAAGTAAAGCGAAATATTTTTCCCCTTCTTTTGGTGGGCGAATCTGACCTTTTACAGTATCACCGGTTTTAAGACCGAATAATTTTATCTGCGAAGGCGAAACATATATATCATCCGGACTGGCCAGATAGTTGTAATCAGCTGATCTAAGGAAGCCATAGCCGCCATCCTGCATAATCTCCAAAACGCCTTCATTGATAATCAAACCGTCAAATTCGCGGACATAATTATTATAGTTACGTTTGATTTTATTGGAAGGATCTTCTCTTGGAGAAGAATTTTGTTGCGGATGTCTTTCGTGGTTTTCTCCTGCCTGCTGTACTGGTCTTTCTTCCGTTGCACCTGTATTTACAGGAGCACTTTGAGCAGTTTCAGTATTGTCGGCCTGCGATGAACTTTCATTTAGAGACGTAGTTTCAGCTACCGGAGCAGCCTCTTCACGCCCCAGGTCATCAAGTGTATCTTCAATAGAATCAAGCTCACGCGCAGAATCCTTGTTTTTAGAAATAACTTCGGATTTTCTTTGATTATCAAATTTCCTTGCAGGCGCTTCATATCTTTTAACTGGCTCAGAAACAGCAGCAGGAGCTGATTCTGTCGCAGCTGGTTCAGGTACTACCGGCGTCTCCGTAATTTTTGGTGTGTTGTCAAAAAGTGGAGTGGGAGCCGGGCTGTTTATTTCTTTTCTTGGCTTATTGGTACGAACATTAATTGCTTTGGCGGCAACAGGTGTTTCGATACGTCTGGCTCTTTTTTTCTTAGGCTCATCACCAGCAGCAGAATCAATAGCCAAATCTGCTTCAACAACCTTTTCAGGCTCCGGAGCACTATTTTGCTGTGCAATAATTCTTGATACTAATTCTTTTTTGGGAAGTTTGGCATAATCTTGAATGCCGCTTTTTCCCGCTATTTCTTTCAGCTCCGATAAAAGCTTAAGGTTCAATTCATCAATTGTAAGCATACAGAAAATATACAGTAAAGATAAACTTTACCAGATGATTAATGGGATAGTGAATATAGATGGAAAATTGATAGGAGAACGCAGGTCTCGGGTCACGTGATGGTCATTGATGCGTGGATATATTTATTTGTCAAGCCTTAATAAAGACGTGCCAAACAGGATAAACTTAAGATGGATCAACCAGGAAATTTTGCAATTTAATAGAAAAAGTAGTGTGTAATAATTTCTTAGAGTATTTGTTCTCGCTAGTTTTGAGAGCTAACGGGCGCCAGACATAACGGAATAATACAGGGGTGTTTTTTACTTAAAACGAAGGTACAAAGTGTTTTTATTAAATCCAAATGCTTCTTTCTCTATTTGCCAAAAAACCTTAATCTATGTTAAATTTTGAACGATCCGGTGCCGTCTTTTAGAAATGTTAGTATTTCTGCCAAGAAAAGAGGACTTTTGTGGGAATATGAATGTAGTAGTCGATTCGGGCAATACTTATTCCAAGATTGGATGGTTTTCAGGGGATAATCTGATCCGCTATGAAACACGGCTGGGTTTTACGGAACTCATTGATCTGATAAGGGCAGAGTTGCCCGAACGTATTATATATTCGTCCGTAAACCGGCCATTGAATGAGTTTTTGGAAGCGCTGGATCGCGATGTGCCGGTTTTAAATCTGACTGGCGTTACGACTGTTCCTGTCCAAAAGGATTATGAAACACCGCATACGTTGGGAGCCGACAGAATTGCAGCAGCCTGTGGTGCAAACTGGATGTTTCCGGGAAAAGATGTGCTGGTGATTGACATGGGTACAAGTATTACCTATGACATGGTTGATCAGCAAGGGATTTTTAGAGGTGGGTTAATTTCTCCCGGCGTCCGGATGCGATTTAATGCACTTCATACGTTTACAAAAAGACTTCCTTTGTTTGACCCTGAAAAAGATCCGGAATTCATTGGAAAAAGTACAAAAAATGCTATTCAAAGTGGCGTTATGAATGGTACCCTGGCCGAGATTGAAGGAATAATTAACAGGTACCGAAACGAAATACCATCTTTGTGCGTAGTAATATGCGGCGGAGACGTACCATTTTTTGAAAGTAGCCTGAAACCGCCCATATTTGCAGTGCCGGAACTGGTATTAATAGGACTGAACAGAATTTTAACATATAATGTCGCTCTACAATAGAATAGGATTACTCACGATAGCAATTACGCTCGGATGCAATTGTTCGGCCTTAATATCAAAAGTTAATGCACAGGGATTAGGAAATTCACCATATTCATCTCTTGGTATGGGTGAACTTTATAATGATGGTTTTGCAGCATCTTCGGGAATGGGACAAACTAACGTGAGTTCTGCCAGTAGCTTTGAAATTAATAATCTTAACCCTGCCTTATGGGTAAGAAATAAATATACAACTCTTGATTTTGGTGGAATAGGACAATATAAGAAGATTGTTTCCGGTTCAAATAGTCAGCGTAACGCAGGTGGAAATCTGGCCTATGTAGCTCTGGCTT
Organism: Dyadobacter subterraneus; assembly: GCF_015221875.1. NCBI lineage: Bacteria > Pseudomonadati > Bacteroidota > Cytophagia > Cytophagales > Spirosomataceae > Dyadobacter > Dyadobacter subterraneus. The sequence goes on along the minus strand of NZ_JACYGY010000001.1, from coordinate 4,942,417 downwards.
TTCCGGTAGCACCTCGCTGGACTTTGGGTATCAGTGTAAAACCTTACAGCTTTGTTGATTTTCAGAATAAGGATGTAAGAAATGTTGTGGGTACACCTTATACTGCCGATTATACAACTAACGGAAAAGGTGGTGTAAACAAAGCTTCTTTTACAAATGCCGTTCAAATTGGACGTTATTTAAGCGTTGGTCTTGAAGCGTCTTACTTTTTTGGTAATGTTAGAACAGCATCAGAAGCCAGTATTGCAGACGGATCCGGTTATCTGGTGAGTGTAAGTGATCGCACTGTTTACAAAGATATTGCTTTCCGTGGCGGTGCGGCATTAAGAATTCCGATTAAAAAGAATAATAAGCTTAACCTGAATCTTGGGGGAGTTTATGGAGTTGGCACGAAACTGAATGCAGAAAGAACAACGGCGTTTGAATTGCTGCAAAGTTCTTTCCCTGTAATTACGCCTGACACTCTCGTTAAAAACAGAAAGGGAACCATACAGCTTCCTGCAACGTATCAGGTAGGATTTAGTTTCGAATGGCCATACAAACTTACACTGGCTGCGGATTATAGCCATGAGGGATGGACGGGATACAGAAATTATGACAGATCTCTGGGTAATGACGGATTGAAAGATGTTGACCGGGTTCATTTGGGCGTTGAGTACACACCTCGTTTCGGTTCTTTAAGTTATCTTGATAATGTCAGGTACCGTGTAGGATTTAGCCATGGCAATACGCCTTATTCGATTAATGAAAAAAATATAAAAGATACCAATGTCAGTCTTGGTTTTACTTTACCGATGGGACGCGGATATCAGAATTTTGTTACAGTTTCCTTGGTTGGAGGGCAGCGCGGGATTTTGGGAACAAATATGGTTCGGGAACGATACGGACGCCTTGTACTTGGTTTGACATTAAGAGAAAGATGGTTTGAAAAACAAAAACTTGATTAGAAATCAGCCTGTACACATGTTGGCTAATAGCTTCATAATAAAGTACTTTCAAAAAGGAGATAGATTCATATCTCCTTTTTGTATTCTGGCACTTGCCGGATTTTTTTTTATTGCCTGCGAACCAAATGAAAAAAAAGCCGGCAAGCCATACACAGGCCCAACTGACATTACCAATAATGTCGAAATTAAATATAGCGAACAAGGCTTAATGAAAGTATTCCTGAAAACTCCATTACAGCTTCATTACCAGAATAATGACAAAGTTTTTCCGGACACAATCAATGTGGATTTTTATGATCCGCTGGGCGTAACCGTTATAACAAAATTAAGGGCTGATTCTGGCAGATTTGACCAGAGACAAAACGTCTACATCGTCAAGGGAAATGTGAGGGTAGTAAAATCTCAGACAAAGGAACTACTTACTACAACGGAGTTGACATGGAGCCCTGATACCAGAAAGGTATTTACGGACAAGTTTGTTTCCGTAAAAAACATCGTTACAAAGGATGTAATCAACGGAAACGGAATGGATGCTGACCAGGATTTTTCACATATAAAATTCCGGAAAGGCACATTCAAGATGAAATTCAATGATATTTAATGTTCCTTGCAGGCGGTTAATGCTTTTGTTACGGTAGCAATCGGCGTGTAAACGCTGTCCTTGGCCCACTTCATATTTACATAAGTAATGACCTCTGCAATTTCGAGTTCCTGCAATTTTGCATTAGCAGGCATCGGGCGGTTAAATGGTTTACCGTTGACTGTAATCGTCCCCTTCATGCCATATTTCATTATACAAGCCATGGCAGATTTATCATGAATAATTTTGGATCCAACCAGAGGTGGATACAAGTTAGCCATTCCTTTGCCGTCTGCCTGGTGGCAGTTGGCACAATTCATTGTATAAATTTGATAACCTTCCGCAAAATACTGTTCTGTTTTTAGTTCTTGTTCACTTTGACATGAGAATACTGTGAAAGCGGATAGGGCAAATATTACTTTCTTTATCATGAATTTACTGTGTCGCAGGGCACTCTATTTTTTATACTCTTCCAATAATGATTTTATTCCCTGAATCAGTTTCTGAGTTCCTTCCTCAGTAGTTCCATCGTACATGCCGCGAATATGTTTTTCTTTATCAATCAAAATAAAGGCTCCGCTGTGCAGAAATCCTCCTTCGGCGGTTTTGTCTTCCTGTGCAGCGGATAAATAGCTTTTCTGTCCAATTTCATAGATCTTTTCTTTTGGCCCGGTCAGAAACTGCCATTGCTTTCCTTCAACACCCAAATCTTTTGCGAATTTATTCAGAACCTGGGGCGTGTCATGTTCCGGATCAATCGTATGAGACAGAATCATTACATCCGGATTGTCCTTGAATTCTTTGTACACTTTTACCATTTGTCTTTTCATAACCGGACAAATAGTTGGGCAGGTAGTAAAGAAAAAATCGGTAACATAAATTTTATTCTCTACAATTTTCTCCGTTACTGTATCTCCATATTGGTTCGTAAAAGTAAAAGGAGGAATAACATTATAAATGGTATCTGTGACTTCCTTGCCATCCACTTTTTTTGTGACCCAATCGCGTTCTCCTAATATTGGTAATTTCTTGCTGCCACTTTCACAACCTGATATCAATCCTATCAGCACAAAAAAGATAATTAACTTCTTGCAACCAATATTTCCTATGCTACTCATATACTTAATTTAAAAATGTTTTTGCTTCCTGAATGTTTTTGGAAGTAATTTCTTTTACCTCAATGATTCTTTTCTTCTGCGTTTCGAAATAAAGAATCGCCGCTTCGGGTTTCAGTTTTTTAGCGGAATCTCCACGATATTCGTGCATCCAGTCCATCATCAGCTTATCTGATTCGTTCAGTTTCTGATTAATTTCTGTCGCTTTAATACGTTCTTCCGCAATATTATTTCCCGCAACTCCTTCATTTTGCAAACTATCCATATGAATGATTTTTTGGGATAGCCTGGATTTAAGCGTCATAATATCGTCCATCTGTGGCATCACTTCATCATGGATTGTCATCACTTCACCTTCCAGTTCCAGGACTTTGTCTGCATCTTTATTACAGGATAAAAAAGAAAAAGTTATCCCTAGTGCTAATACATACTGTTTCATTTTATTCATTTTATGAGGGTTATCCAAGAATTATTATTAGTCTTTGGAAATCATTTCACGGGCATTATTTATCACCGATTCTGTCGGGTTATGACCTCCGATCATCTGTGCGATTTCCATTACACGTTCGTCCACAGATAATTTTTTTATCTTACTGACTGTTTTTGCTGATGAATGATCCTTATATACAAAATAGTGTGCCTTGCCGCTGCTTGCTATCTGGTGTAAATGCGTGATGGCAATAATCTGATGATTTTCGGACATTTTAATCATCATTTTACCCATTTTTTTCGCTATTTCTCCTGAAACGCCTGTATCAATTTCATCAAAGATAATGGTAGGCAGTTTTCGCCTGTCGGCCAGAATATACTTGATAACCATCATCAAACGGGAAAATTCACCACCGGAAGCTACTTGTCTTAATTCCTGTAAAGGCGTTCCTTTATTACCGCTAAAAAGAAAAGCGATGGAATCGATTCCGTCATTTGTAGGCTGGATTTCTGTAATTTTTATAGACAAAGACGCATTCGGAATGCCTAATTCAATCAGTCTTTCAATAATAAGCGACTCGATTGTTTTAAGAACTTTCTGACGTTCTTTTGACAAATTAGCCGCACTTTTTAGCATGACTTCTTCTGTTTTTGCAGCTTCCTTTTTTGCTTTTAGTAGGGCCTCATCCAGATTTAGTACCGTTCCAACCTTTTTTTCCAGCTCTTGCTGAATTTTCAGAAGTTCGTCAACGGTCGTTGTGTGATGCTTTTTTTGCAGTTGATAAATTAAATCCAGGCGTTCATGAACCAGCTGACTTCTTCCTTCATCAATTTCAACAGAAGAACTTACACCATCAATTTCATCAGCCAAATCCCGAAGTTCTATCAGGCAACTCTGAGCCCTTTCACGCAAAGATTCATAAGCCGGAACCAGGCGGCTTGCCTGTGAAATGGCTGTAACTGTATTTTTCAGATAATCAAGGATTGAACTGTCAGGATTATCAAGATAGGAGTAGGCCAATTGAAGCTTTTCCCTGATCTCCACAGCATTTTCCAATATCGTTAATTCCTGTTCGAGCTGCGTTTGTTCGTCGCTTCGCAAGTCGGCGTTGGCCAGTTCCTGATATAGAAACTGATCATAGTCGAATGCTTTTCTCATCTGGATTGCTTCTTTCTGCAAAGAATCATAAGCTTTCGCTGCCTCTCTGTATGCCTGAAAATGTTTACGGTAAGCGTGAAGCAAACCATAATTTTCAGCATAAGTGTCGACAACCTGCAATTGAAATTCATTGCTTCCCAGTAAAATCGAATCGTGTTGGGAATGTATATCAAGAAGCTGGCTGCTTATTCTTTTGAGTGTATCAAGATTAACCGGTGTGTCATTAATGAATGCGCGTGATTTTCCAGCCACCGAAATTTCTCTCCGTACAATACATTCCTGAGCAAAATCAAGATTTTCTTCTTCGAAATTAGGGGCCAGGTCATAACCTGACAGATCGAAACTGCCCTCAATGATACATTTTTCGGCAGGATCGTAAAGAGATTTTACATCTGCACGGTTGCCAAGTAAAAGACCAATCGCGCCAAGCATAATGGATTTACCTGCGCCCGTTTCTCCTGTAATTATATTTAATCCCGGATCCGGCGACATTTCCAGTTGCTTGATCAGGGCGTAATTTTTAATAAGTAAATTTGAGAGCATGCCTTTGTAAGCAGATTGTCAAAGTTGGTGAGAACAAGTCAGAATTGTATCAGAAAGGTTCGTCTTTGACACGAATATAGTTATGTTATCAACAAATAGGAAACGGAACTAGTTCTGAAACGTTTTTTTTGGAATAAGCTGCTGATTAAATAAGCGAAGTTGCTGCACTGCGATGTTTAGTTCCTGTCTTTATAATCGTAAACGACCTCGAACAAATCCTGAATGGCCAGTTTATGTGTATGCTGACGAGTATCGTACATGGTCAGATATTCATTACTGACAGAAATTAATTTTCCGGAATATGTTTTTCCTGACTGCAATATGGCATTAAGTTCCTGTCCGGCAAGGCTTGTTAATTCCGATGCAATATTTTTTGAAGCGATACGAATCAGGCGTTTGCTCATACTATTTAATTTTAGTTATGATTTGATACGGTGAGAAATGCCGGTTATTGCGACAATTTTTGATATAACTGAGTTTTGGATGGATCCAGACTTACCAATATAGTTTGTGCCGTTTTGCGTTCTTCCGGATTGGCTTCTTTTAAAATGCTATAAATTTCATCGGATTTGGAATCGAAAAATGAATTTACCACAACACTTCCCGGGCGAAGCTGGGCAACAGCTTTAATTGATGTGAGCAAGTCCAGGGTCTTTGTTCTTGTCTGTGCAGGATTTTCCGTAGCTACATCAAGCCCCTGACGATAATATGCATATAATCCTTCACGGAAAGGAATAAACTGCTGGCTCATCAAATTTTCGATCAGCCAATATCTGTTTCTGGAATCTGCACTTTTCCGCGTATCCCAGCCTCTTCCGGGAGAAGGCGCGTTTGCAGCTAAATTTGCTAGATTGAACGCCTTTTGCATGTATGGAGAACCACCCAGTTTACTAAAAGAATCAAAATCAAAGATGAGAGCTGTGTAAGCGTAGAAAGCCAGAATAAATGGCAATTCGTCCGTATAGCTGTTTTCGTTAAAATATAATTGATTAGTAGGGAGGTAGTTAAATGTAAAACTTCTGTCTACATAATTGAAAAGAACCGTTTCATAACTGGAATTAAAAACCGGACGGGCAATAACCAGTTGAGCGGTACCTTCATAAGCTCCCTGCGTTACGGAGCGCGTCAGATTTATATTTAGCTTACATTTTATCTTTTCATCTTTTGTAAAAGTCTCTCTTGTCCAGCTGGTATTATTCAAAAAATCGCTGATGTAAGATTGAAGCTTTGTCATGGACGCAGGGTCCGTCTTTTGCTGAGCTACAAGCTGATCATAATTAAGACTAACAGTAAATTGAAGTTCCTGGGCATAAACGCTTCCTGAAAAAATACCCATTGTAAAACAAAAAAGAGATATTAACCTTTTCATACTTCGCTCCATTTAGTCAGAATAATATTTAAGATATCTTGTGCTACTTCCTGTTTCGATTTTAAAGGAAAGCGATAAACGTTTTCCGATTTATCAATAACGGTAATTTTGTTGGTATCGTGTGCAAATCCGGATCCTGCATCGTTTAAGGAATTCAGGATGATGTAATCAAAATTTTTGCGTTGTAATTTGTCCAATGCATAATCCATTTCATGCTCTGTTTCCAGGGCAAATCCTACCAGAAGCTGTCCGTCTCTTTTTTCCTTTCCCAGCGTTCCGGCAATATCAGTGGTTTTGACTAATTCCAGTTTCATCTGGTCACCTTGTTTTTTTATTTTTTGATCCGCAACATGCAGCGGTGTGTAGTCGGCTACGGCCGCGGAAAAGATTACAAGGTCATATTGTGAAAAATATTCCTGTGTTGCTTCATACATCTGCCTGGCAGTTTTCACTTTTGTGAGAACTACTCCATTAGGCACGGGTAAACTGGTAGGGCCGCTGATCAATCTGACCTCTGCCCCGGCATCCGCAAAGGCTTTTGCAATCGCATATCCCATTTTCCCCGAAGACCTATTGCTGATGAAACGAACAGGATCTATTGGTTCAGCTGTCGGACCGGCGGTGATGAGTACTTTTTTATTTTTTGCAACCGGGATTTTTGCAAAGTGGCTTACGATTTGGGAAATAATATTTTCGGGTTCTGCCAACCTTCCTTCTCCAACCAGACCGCTGGCAAGTTCGCCGAATTCTGCCTCAATTAATTTATTTCCGTAGCTTAAAAGAGTTTCAATGTTTTTTTGGGTTGAAGGATGACGGTACATGTCAACGTCCATAGCCGGGGCGAAAAATACCGGACAGCGCGCAGAAAGGTATACCGCTGTTAATAAATCATCACAATTTCCGGTAGCGCATTTTGCAAGCGTTCTTGCGGTCGCAGGCGCAATGATCATAATATCAGCCCATAATCCTAACTCAACGTGATTGTTCCAGGTACCGTTTTCTGACTGAACGAATTTGGTAAAAACAGGACGTTTTGAAAGTGTGCCAAGTGTGAGCGGGGTTATAAACTGATGTGCAGAACCCGTCATAATGACCTGAACTTCTGCTCCTTCTTTTATAAGTAACCTTACAAGTAATGCCGATTTATACGCAGCAATGCTGCCTGAAACGCCAAGCAATATTTTTTTGCCTTTTAGATCCAACCTTTTAAATGCAAAAGCACGTTTACGTTAATGAGTAGGGGATGTTGAAAGAAACCGAATTCTGTTAAACAAATAAGCGGTTATTGACAAATGCAAAAACCAGCCGTATGAACAAAATTAATGTTTACGGCTGGTTTTATTATAGAAAAATAATCTTATTCTTCGGTAGTGTCTCTGTAACTGTGATACGTTTTTCCTTCAATAAATTCATCGATGGCCATGCTGCCAGCTTTTGGCATACGTTCGTAGAATTTAGAGATTTCAATTTGCTCACGGTTTTCAAAAACTTCTTCCAGATTATCAACGCCGGATGCAAACTCAGCAAGCTTGTTATTGAGTTCCTCTTTCATTTTGCTTGATATCTGACGGGCTCTTTTAGAGATTACCGATACCGACTCATATAAATTCCCTGTTACGTCAGCTATTTTGTCCGTATCGCGGGTAATGATGGATGGATTCGTTGCCATGCTTACTTTGATGATATAGTTTAAAAATCTTTATATAAAACCGGAAAACCGGCTGTCTAGTTCTGTTTTTGTTCAGGAGCTGTTGAAGCTGTAACTTTCGTTGGTTTCGAACCTGAATCCGGTTGAACTTCCAGTAATTTCTGGCGTTCTTTTTCTGCCGCCGCTATGATTTCCAGTTCTTTAATACTGTTGTCATACATTTTCTCAGCATCACGAAGATATTTACCAGTTGGATATTTATCCACCAACTCTTTGTAATATTTAACGACGTCTGCATAACGGTCTTTTTGCTTCAAGTAAAGACTGTTAGAAGCCAGGTTATATTGTGATTCAACTTTCAGGAATGATAATTCTTCATTATATTTTGAATCCGGAAAATCTTTACGGAAGTTATCAATTGAGATAACCGCAGCTTTAAGCGACATCATATTGAATTCGCTGATTTTGTAATACAATTTTGCTTTGTCATACGCTTTCAATTCCAGTTTCTGACGCAGTTCAAGAATATAACGTGTACATTCATCGCGGAACGTGCTCTGAGGATAAGCATTTATAAAATCCTGCATCGCTGAAATGGCAGTAAATGTACTGGCCTGATCCAGGTTATGCGGGGCGGAATCTTTATAAAGTGAAAACGCATGCATATACAAAGCTTCCTGGGCGAAATCACTCCTTGCATATGTATCGTAAAATTTCTTGAATAAGAACTGACTGGTATTATACTGGCCTTGCTGATACTGAGTGTAGGCATAATAAAACTGCGCTAATTCAGATTCGTTACTCCCTTTTAGCAAAGGAATAAGCTCTTCAAACAGAAGCCCCGCACGGTAAAAGTCGCCCTTCTTATAATAAGTCATGGCGGCGTCATACTTCTGTTGGTCTGTACCAGTCTTCTGTAATCTTGAAAATTTGCTACAGGAAGTAATGAAAAGTACGGCAAAAATAAGCAAGAAGTAACTTGCAAAATTGTTTTTTAGCATAATAGCTGCAAAGATAATAAAAAAGCTACAACATCCTTAACGAATGTGTAGCTGATTATAGTATTGTTAATTTCTATTGCTGATGGCGAACGAGCATTTTTTTGGTTGCTACCTTTTTTCCTTCCAATGCCAGCTGATAAAAATATAAGCCTGTGGACATTTCCCGTGTATTTATGCGAAGTTTATTGTCATTTTTAACCAACGGATATTCGGCCATTTGTGAGCCAAGCACGTTGTAAACAATTAATTTTGCGTCTCTTAAATCAGAAGAAATTGTATAATCAACCTCAGCATATTCACTAGCCGGATTGGGATATATATTTGATACTGTTATTTTATCACTCGTGTATAACTGCTCTTCTGCACGTGGCGCAGATTCAATTCCGGGCGTACGTTTCTCAACATTTTTTTCAATCACTTCTGTTGTAGATACCGCTGTGCTTTCAACAGATGCAGTATTGGAAAATAAAAGTGTCCTGTAAAAATTGTTCAAAGCCATTGGCTTCTGAACAGAAAGTGGTTTATAATTAAGTACTTCCGGAACGTGAGAAAATTTCAATTGTCCGGTTGTTAAGGATTTTTTTTTCGGGGATAGGTTTAGCCGGCTACCGGTGGAGGTAGACTGGGCTTGGATTCCTGTCCAGGCAAATAAGATACATATAGTAAGACAGAGTATAGTTCTTTTCATAGCTGTAAAACAGAATACTTTTAATAACTTCTTTCACGCTCATTAAAAAGTACGTTACAAAAATATACAGAAAAAATTGGAACTTCAAAATATATTGTGTGACCGAGCACTTTTATTTTTTATTTTAAAATAATCATGCCTGATTTTAACCAAACGACCATTTTTTAATTATTCTCGCCAGGTTGTCTGCGATTTTGTTGGTTTGTCTGTTATCCGCCAGTTAAAACCATCTAATTGACGTTCTGCCGGTTTAATTTGCCTTGGAGGAATTAATCTTCCATCCGGTTTTGTGATAAATGCGATTCTATTTACACGGTTATCTACAAAAAGAAGGTTCATTTTTCCACACTCTACACGATTTAAACCGATCATTTTTTCCTTATCGTCAATTGCATAGTAAGCGCTTTCCCCATTTCCGTCCACTAGCACCTGCTTCAATTTACTTTCTGCTGCGAAATAGGCGTTAATTGTGCGTCCTTTTACCTGGTTAAACTGGGAAACCAGTGTGTCTTCGGTGATAACAAACGCTTTACTTCTCAGCAACATCCGGTGTATCGCATTATTTACCAGGAATGCGCTAATCGTGTCGCCCTCCATCTGGTAATGCTGACTACTCCACAGAATTGGTTTTTTAAAAAACAAAATTGTGGAATCGGCTGTGTTATAACTTATTGAATCACATTTTCCCTGAAAATCCGATTTATATATAAATACATTCTTTTGTCCGACAAGCCGCCTCGTACTGTCTCTGGTATTTTCAAAAGAATATAAAGTATCAGCTCTTATGTAAAGCGTATCCTTCTGCACCACATTCCGGACATACGCATGACCATATATTTTCGAAAAACCTTCTGCTTTCCGGTAAAATCCGTGATCGCCGTTCAGAATCGTATTATCCTTCTTCGCAACCATAACGACATTTCCTTTTCCCTGACCATTATTTTTTTGGCCTTCAACAAAAAGAGAATCTGCGGTTAGTGTGTATGTTTCATTATCCACGGTGGTTCTGGTCTGGAAAACAGACTCACCTGTGAGTGAATTATACTGTCCTTTTTTACTTAACAATGTACCGTCCTTATTTACAATCTTACTGGGTCCATTAAAATAAGACCATTTTGTGACGGAATTATAAAGTAAAGTATCGGTAGTGAGTGTATATTTTTTATTGACCAGCTTTACTTTTTTATAATATCTGAATTCTTTCGTATTCGTATTATAAGTACCCTCATTACTGGTCAGTACATTTTCAATATCAACTGTGCGGCCCGGAACTTTGTAGTATGCAATGCCATTAGCCATGTCATACTCAATTTTTCGCGTGGTCAAAGTACTTTTTTTATCTTTTAGTATAGCTTTTCTTCCACTGACAATCGCATATCTGGTATTCCCAAAATAATGAAGTGTATCACCTGTAACGGTAATCGTGTCACCCTGCACAATTCTGACGTTTCCATAAGCCTCAATAATATTAGTGCTGACATTTTGTATTGCAAGATCGCTGTACATTAACGCACCTTTATGTTTGAAAACTCCATTGGTGACACGGCGACTATCTACTCCGTTTTCACTGATCAGTTCCAGTTCATCAGATTTTAAAAGCTCTACAATATCAGACTGTTGTCCGCCCTGGGTAGGAGGGATAACCTGCTGAGCCACAACATATGGCGAGGCAAACAATAAAGTAAAGAACGTCAATCGTATAACCTGGTCTTTGATAGATATGACGCGTAAAAGTTTAAAAGGGTTGCAAACTTTTATAAATAATTTTTTCTTCATGTTGCTATGGTTTCTTTTACCTTTGAAATAGGAAATTGTACCTGATTCATTGTGATTGCGGTAAAAGATATCTGTTGATATTTTGCCAAAATTACACCAAATACATCTCTTCAGATCATGTTGGAGTCTTTTTTAACTTTTATTAACCAACAAAAGCTGGATCTCTCCGAGAAATCGACTCTTTTAACAGTGAGCGGAGGAGCAGATTCCGTAGTTTTAGCTGATTTATTTTACCGTGCCGGTTTTGCGGCCAGCATTGCGCATTGCAATTTTGGCCTTAGAGATGCAGAATCGGATGGGGACGAATTATTTGTGAGACAACTTGCTGAACAATACAATTTTCCATTTTTTGTGACTCGGTTTGAGACCAAAAAAATTGCTGTCGAAAAAGGTATTTCTACACAAATGGCTGCCAGAGATTTACGCTATCAATGGTTTGGAGAAGTAAGGAAAACTCAAAATATAGATTTTGTTGCAACTGCACATCATGCCAACGATGCCTTTGAAACTGTATTACTGAATCTGACCAGAGGTACCGGACTTGCAGGATTACATGGGATTTCTGTTTTGAATCAACATTTAATACGTCCGTTATTATTTGCTTCAAAAGAACAGATTTTGCAATATGTATCTGATAATCAATTGGTGTTTCGGGAAGATAGCTCAAATTTTAGCAACGACTATAAGCGTAATTTAATCAGACATGAAGTTGTGCCGGTCTTGAAAAGAATGAATCCGTCTTTGGAAAAAACCTTTGGCGTTACGTCCCAACGACTCGGATCAGCAGAAATATTATTAAACAGTTTTCTGAAAGTTTGGCAAAAAGAAGTAACCAAAGAGATCGATGGGGATTTATATGTTTCAATCAAAGCAATTTTAAATTCTCCTGAACCTGCATATGGGCTCTGGTTCATTTTACAGGATTTTGGTTTTAGTTATATACAAGCTCAGGAGATGTTTTTGGCAGCCAAAGGAATATCCGGAAAAGTATTTCACTCCGCTACGCATCTGGTTTTAAAAGACAGAGATTCTTTTATTGTTTCAAAAAAGGAAGATTCGGAGGCTGAGGAGGAATTAATAACTGATTATCAAGAAGGAATATTTAAAACGGGTAAGTTGACGTTTGAATTACGAAAATTTTCAAAATCGGACATATTCAAAATTGATAAGAAAACCAGTTCAATCTTTCTTGATTTTTCCCAATTGGTTTTTCCGCTAGTTATAAGAACCTGGACAAAAGGCGATGCATTTTTCCCTTTCGGAATGAAAGGGAAAAGAAAAAAAGTCAGTGACCTTTTCATTGATTTAAAATTAAATGTAAATCAAAAGCAGAAAGCGAAAGTTTTGTGCAATGGAAATGGAGATATTCTTTGGGTGATTGGTTTAAGGACGGATGAGCGTTACAAAATCAAAGAACTAACAAAAGAAATTATTGAAATAAGATTTAGAGAAGATTTGTGAAAACATCAATTTTAGAATTCGGAGAAAAAATATACTTCATCCTGACAAATTTTTTTTCATAATTTTAAATAAGTCAATATTCTAATAAAGAAGCAGTTATTTATTTCGATTGAATTATTGAAAAATAAAATCAAATAATATTTTTAACAGACTATTGCAGGTGAAATAAATCTGTTTACCTTTGCACCACGTTTCGGATACGCCGTAACACACAGAGAGATGGCAGAGTGGTCGAATGCGGCGGTCTTGAAAACCGTTGTAGGGCAACCTACCGGGGGTTCGAATCCCTCTCTCTCTGCACAATGGAAAATTAAAAACCTGTAAATCAAAAGTTTACAGGTTTTTTGTTTTAAAAACGCCTTACTCACCTGGAAGCGGGAATATCAAAAGAAAACCTTAGAAAAACTCACAGGACAGTCGTTTTTCCAAGTGATCCTGCATTATAGGAAGTGAATAATATTATCCGAATTACTAAAAAGGTTTTTTATATTCTTGGTAAAAAGATTTTAAGTGACGAGATTCGGTTCAGGTAATCGGGTTAATTAACATAACCAGAATACCCTTTTTAGTTTATTCTTACCACTCATTAGTTTTAGTATGCATTCATTTCAAATTGCCCTACAAATCAGTGGTGCAGTTATAATATTATTTTCCTTAATTCCGCTCATTAAAAACGATTATTGGGCCTTTCGGGTTTTTGAATATCCCCGGATTCAAAAGCTTTTTTTTAATCTGGTAGTCATCATCGTCTATTGTTCTTTATTTCTCGACTCTTCACCATTTGATATATTCTTTCTGTCACTGCTGATCGCGAATTCTGTTTTTCTTATTTATCAGATTTATCCCTTTACGATTTTTGCAAAAAAGGTAATCCTCAAAGTCGAGCAGATAGATTCTGATAATCAGGTTTCAATTATTTCTTCTAATGTATTTCAGGACAACAAAAACACCAAAGGTTGTTTGAAAATGCTTTATCAGAATGATCCGGATATTGTGTTGCTTTTGGAAACAGATCTGTTTTGGTATGAACAGACAAAAGAGCTAAACGACAAATATCCATATCAGGTTTTGGCTCCGCAGGAAAATACTTATGGGATGCTGCTTTATTCAAAACTTGAACTAATCAATCCGAAAGTCAGGTTTTTGGTCGACGATGAGATTCCTTCTATTAAAACTGGTGTGAAATTATCTTCCGGCAAAATCTTCGATATGTATTGTGTGCATCCCACACCGCCCGTACCAGGAGAAAATAGCCATTCAACAGAAAGGGATAAAGAACTGTTATTGGTAGCCAAAGAGGTTCAGGAAAACAATAAACCAACAGTTGTGGTGGGCGATTTGAACGATGTTGCGTGGTCTTACACCACTGATCTTTTTACCAAAATAAGCGGACTTCTGGATCCGAGGATCGGCCGGGGATTTTATAATACGTTTCATGCAAAAATACCTTTTTTGCGTTTTCCATTGGATCATGCTTTCTGTTCAACAGATTTTAAGCTGGTCAGACTTTCACGATTAGATAACTTTTCATCGGATCATTTTCCGATCCTTATTGCATTGCAATACGAACAAAGCGCCTTTTTAGAGCAGGAAGAACCTCAGGCTGACGAGGAGGAGCTTGCATTGGCTGAAGAAAAAATAAATAAGGAAATTCCATCCTGAATTGTTTCCGAAACTGAACTGAGCACTTTGTCGGCTTTACTTTTCAACTCCGTGGTCTGTGTCTTCACAGACCTTTTTGGAGCTGGCGAACTAACTAATTCCGTGGCCAACATCTTCACAGATCCTAATCAGATAATTGTCTAACCACATTATTATTTTAAAAACGTTCACTATAATGTGTCAGAATACAACTCCGTGGTCTGTGTCTTCACAGACCTTTTTTGAGCTGGCGAAATAACTAATTCGGTGGCCGGGATCTCCACAGGTCCTAATCAGATAATTGTCTAACCACATTATTATCTTAAAACCGCTCACCATAATGTGTCAAAATACCAAATGCATCATTGCCAGATTCGTAAAATTCTGCGGAAGACCAGCGGTAGTTCTCCGGGCGAGATACCAGATTCCAACGTTCTTGAAGTGGGTTTCAATGTATGTAAGTAATTTTTTGTTCAATTTTCTGTTTTGAATCCATTAATACAGCAAGTGGATCTCGTTGCCAAATTCGATATTGCCTTTCCTTTTCATCCACTTTGAAATATGGTAACACATTAGGATGATTAATTTTTACGTCTTTCAATATCATATGGCTCGTAAATTTATTAAAACTTGCGTGGGGCATCTCTTTACCATTCGGCTCTTTTATTTCCCAAACTAAATGTAAGTGATTGGGCATAATGACAAAGGCATAAATAATAATTTGATTCCGTCTTATTAGCTCTTGCCAGCTGGAAATTATAAGGTCTTTGTATTTGTCGGATTTGAGTAAATGTTTCCAATCTTTTATGGTATCCGTCCAAAAGTAAACCTGATTAAAATCCATACGGGAGTTACGATATTTACTTTCCTGGTGCTCATTAGGTGTCATAAATTTTTAGCTGATTTATATGTCTTACTTAGACTTATAAAATCAGAAATCGATACATGAAAGACCAAAATTATTGAAAGCAACTTATGTGTGGAAATGGATACTTGTGAAAGTCAGCGTGAAGACACAGGACTGGAAGCGTAATGATGCTGGAATTTATGAATGGTAAGTGATTAAAACAAATGTGTAGAGTTTGCAAATTAAATAGCAATTTCTAGTCAATTCCGGTCTGTGAAGACACGGACCACGGATAAAAAGTAATTCTATTCAATTCAGGTCTGTGAGGACACAGACCACGGATAAGAATTAATTTCTAGTCAATTCCGGTCTGTGAAGACACGGACCACGGATAAAAAGTAATTATTCTATTCAATTCAGGTCTGTGAGGACACAGACCACGGATAAAAAGTAATTCTAGTCAATTCCGGTCTGTGAAGACACGGACCACGGATAAAAAGTAATTCTATTCAATTCCGGTCTGTGAAGACACGGACCACGGATAAAAAGTAATTCTATTCAATTCAGATCTGTGAGGACACAGACCACGGATAAGACTCAAGTAACTTGATAAATAAAATCACTTTTAAATAAAACCTTGTCAAGAGAATTAAAGCCCCAGACAAAAGTCCAAGGCTAATAAAAATTAGAATACACCAAACCCTCACCCAGGGACAAAATAAACCTGCCCAGTCTGTCCACCCATAACACTCTTGTAATAAGCCTGTGCAACACGGTGCATTTTTACAGGAATATCGCCTGGAAAATAAGGGAAATATGCCGGGGATTCTTCGACAACGCCGGGAGCCACAGCGTTAATACGCACACCGTTTTCAAGTTCAAGTGATGCTCCTTTGATAAAGCCGTTCAACGCGCCGTTAATAGCACTTACCGCAGAACCGTAAATAATTGGATCTTCTGCAAGACTGCCGGATGTCAGCGTGAAAGAACCTTTGGGATTAATATATTTCTGGCCGATAAGTACCAGGTTAACCTGTCCCATCAATTTGCTATCTACACCTTTTCTGAAATCGGAATCCGTCATTTGCGGAAGTGGACCAAAATGTGCGTCGCCTGCTGCGGATACTAACGCATCAAATGGTCCCACTTGTTTGAATAAGGACTCTATGGATTCAAGACTGGAAATATCGACCTGAAAGTCACCGCTTTTTGAACCAACTTTTACGATTTCATGCGCGGATTCAAGCGCTTTGACAACGTGTTTTCCGATTGTGCCTGTGGCACCTACAATGATGATTTTCATTTTTTTAAGGTTATTTTTTTAAACTATATAATACTAAACTTGTGGCAATCTGTTCCTTAGTTACCTGATTACAAGAATGACAATTTATGATATATAAACTTCATAAAGAGAAGCCTAATATAACAGTGAAAGTTTTACTTAGACTAACAAAAGAACTTGAAGCTGACGAAATTGTCTTCCAAAACACTTAACTAGAAGTTCAGATAGGAGTGGAAGGGTACTCGAACGAAAAATAAACTGATTACAAGAGGTTATCTTTTGCTTTTAAATAGAGAAAAGAAATTGTAATCCGTTAATACAAAAATAGCCGTCCCGAAGTATTCCCGGAACGGCCATTTTATTTGTTGTTCTATCAAAATTTACAAATCAAATCTACCAAGATTTGTCACTTTGGTCCAGGCGGCAACAAAGTCTTTTACAAATTTGTCCTGAGCGTCAAAGCTTCCGTATACTTCGGAAATTGCTCTGAGTTCTGCATTAGAACCGAATACAAGATCGGCACGGGAAGCTGTCCATTTCGGCTGACCAGTGCTGCGGTCAGTTCCTAAATACACATCTTTATCTTCTGAAATCGGTTTCCATGCGGTACGCATATCAAGCAGGTTTATGAAGAAATCGTTTGTAAGCTGACCCGGACGTGTCGTGAAAACGCCATTTTTGGAACCGTCATAATTGATATCCAATACACGCAAGCCACCAACCAATACTGTTAATTCTGGTCCGGTTAGCGTTAACAATTGCGCTTTATCAATTAGCAATTCTTCTGTTGAAACAGTGAATTTTCCTTTTTGATAATTACGGAAACCATCAGCAATCGGTTCGAGATAACCAACCGATTCAACGTCAGTCTGTTCCTGGGAAGCGTCCATTCGGCCAGGAGTGAAAGGAACAGTGACGGTATTTCCCGCTGCTTTTTCAACACCTGCATTACCAGCCAAAATAATCAAATCGGCTAATGAAACCTTTTTCCCACCCGACTGTGTGCTATTAAATTCCTGTTGGATGCTTTCCAGCGTACCTAATACTTTTTTCAGCCGAGCCGGATTATTTACTTTCCAGTCTTTTTGAGGCGCCAAACGAATACGGGCACCATTTGCACCACCACGTTTATCAGAACCACGATAAGTACTTGCCGAAGCCCAGGCAGTAGAAACCAGTTCGGATACGCTTAATCCGGAAGCCAGAATATTTGCTTTTAAAGCAGAAATGTCACTTTCGTCGATCAAGGCATGGTCAACTGCTGGAATTGGATCTTGCCAGATCAGTTCTTCCTGAGGCACATCCGGGCCAAGATATCTTTCGCGCGGACCCATATCACGGTGTGTTAACTTAAACCATGCGCGGGCAAAGGCGTCTGCAAATTCGTCTGGATTTTCAAGAAAGCGTCTTGATATTTTTTCATACGCAGGATCAAGTCTCAGCGCAAGATCGCTCGTAAGCATTGTTGGCGCATGTTTCTTATTGCTGTCATAAGCATCAGGAATAATGGCGTCTGCATTTTTAGCCACCCATTGGTGAGCACCAGCTGGACTTTTTGTCAGTTCCCATTCGAAAGCGAATAAGTTTTCAAAGAAGTTATTACTCCACTGCGTCGGCGTTTTTGTCCAGATTACTTCAAGTCCGCTGGTAATAGTATCAGCACCACTTCCGGTACCGTAACTATTGCTCCAACCCAATCCTTGTGATTCCAAACCAGCTGCTTCGGGCTCTTTTCCAACGTGGTCAGAAGGAGCAGCGCCGTGGGTTTTTCCAAAGCTATGGCCACCTGCGATCAGCGCAACGGTTTCTTCGTCGTTCATCGCCATCCGGCCAAATGTTTCACGAATATCTCTCGCAGAAGCAATCGGATCAGGATTTCCATCGGGTCCTTCGGGATTCACATAAATCAGTCCCATATGAGCGGCACCAAGCGGTTTTTCCAGGTCACGTGTGTGAATCTGACGTCCCGGATCTTCATCCGAGGAAACCACACCATGGCCAGCAACACCTGCCGAACCTTGTCCATAACGGTGATCATTACCAAGCCATGTAGTCTCTGAGCCCCAGTAGACATCTTCATCCGGCTCCCACACATCAGCACGACCGCCGGCAAAACCGAAAGTTTTGAAGCCCATGGACTCCAGTGCTATATTACCGGTAAGGATCAATAAATCCGCCCAGGATATTTTCTGACCATATTTTTGTTTAATTGGCCAAAGAAGTCTGCGTGCTTTGTCCAGACTCACATTATCCGGCCAGCTATTCAGCGGCGCAAACCGTTGTTGCCCGGACCCTGCACCACCGCGACCATCACCTACACGGTAAGTTCCGGCACTATGCCATGCCATACGAATGAACAAAGGACCATAATGTCCAAAATCTGCTGGCCACCAATCCTGTGAATCGGTCATTAATGCATGAAGATCTTGTTTTACAGCTTCCAGATCAAGGCTTTTGAACGCTTCGGCGTAATTGAAATCTTCCTGCAACGGATTAGATAAGGAAGAATGCTGACGCAGGATACTCAGTTTTAACTGGTTTGGCCACCAGTCACGGTTTCTGGTTCCGGCACCACCTACCTTTTGTACATCATCCTTTTGATTCAGCGTACCATTATGAAATGGGCATTTGCTGATGTCGCCTGATTCGTTTTCCATTTTGATTAGTTCATGTGTTAAGTCAACAATTACAAGCACTGTTTTTTGTGCAGAGCAATAAAGTTATAATATGAAAAGAAATAATCACAATCGATTAATTCTATAATTCAATAGTTAAAATCTATTAGTTGAATGTGAGATTAACATTTTACACAATCTGAGATTGGTTTTCAGACAGACATTTTGTTCAAATGCCTGATAATCCGTTGTATTTATCAAAAAAAGAATAGTAACTGTTAATGTACCTGGCAATTGATCTTTAAAGAGCCAAAAGGCTGGTCAGCAAAAAATCTTCACTATTCTGGAAAATGAAAAAGTTTTATCAACCATAATTTTTTTCCATTCTTCTTATTCGGCTTTATTATTGACAGGGAAAAGTAATCTCAGCGCATTAAAAACGGCCTGATGCGTTATCGTTGCGTGATCTTCTTCCGGTAAATAATCAAAGTAAATGTTGACGTTTTTACTTTTTGTTTTCCTCAGTTTTTCAACCAACAAGTTGGCATCGACTTCCATGACACGAGGATTATCGCCGGGAGTCAATCCTTCTTTTCCTACGCCAATATAGACATCAGTTTTTTGCGAAAATTCAGGTTGCAAAATAGGAGAGGATTGTTTGAAAAGTGAACCATTATCCCACCACATACTTGGACTGATGATGATATACTTTGAAAATAATGTCGGCTTTTTTAGTAAAATTTCAGTAGCCAAAAGTCCGCCAAAGGATTGACCGATAAGCATTTTGGAAGCATTGCTTTTATATTTTTTTTCAATAAACGGCTGCAATTCTTTTTCCAAAAAAGTAATGAATTTCTCCGAATGGCCTGTGGTTGGAAATCTTTTTTTATCCGCATCCAGCGTTGTGGGAAAAGTAAAATCTCTTTTACGATCGACGTTTGCAATGCCTACAACAATCGATTTTGGAACACGGTTGATCCAGGAAAAATTATTAAATTGAAAAAGTCCGCTGATATGAATAAAATCTTCATCAGCCGAGCCATCAAGCAGATAAACAACCGGATATCTGGTTGTGTCTTTCCTGTTATAACCCTCTGGAAGATAAATATTTAAAATTCTTTTCTCGGATAGGGTAGCTGATTGGATTTCGTCAATAACTCCGAGTACAAAGGGTTTGCTTTCATCTTTTTGTTCTTGCTTTTTTGTTTGCGCAAAAGTCAGACTTGTAGAAAATGTAATGAGCAAGATTGTAATGATGATCTTCATTTGTTTATGTTTTGGTAGGCGGATTTGTTCTATTCCATTTTTTTAATGTGGGAAATTACGTCAGAAACGGTTATGATCCTGCCTATTCCTGATTTAAATTCAACATTGATTTTAAAAATAGGAAACAAAAAAACTGCCCTGTTAACAAAACAAGGCAGTTCAAAATTATATTTTACTATTTCTGGTCAAATATGGTTTACTTAATTCCTTTCCCGGTAGCAGCCCAATAAATCCCGCCATACAAATGATCAAGGAAAGACTGGTCTGAATACACAAGTCCGATGTGGCCAAGACCGGTGTAGAACGCGCGGCCACCATCATATTTGTGATACCATGACATCGGGTGAAAATCTCCCATACCTTTTCCTTCATTATCACCCCATTTCGTTTTTGGATCGTAAGTTTTTTCGTCCAGGCCAATCAGGAATTTCAGGTCATTGGATTTGTATGGTTTTTGATATTCGTACCATTCATCAGTCCAAAGCATTCTTTTTGGAAATCGTTCAAGACCTGGGAAATTACTATCCACAACATCCAGATAAGCAGTCTGTTGAGATGGATGAATTTTAAACATCATCCCAACCATTTTGGTATACCACGGCCATTCATACTCAGTGTCGGCAGCCGCGTGTATTCCCACCCAGCCCTTTCCAGACTGAATGAATTTTTCAAAAGCAGTCTGTTGCTCCTCGTTCAAAATGTCGCCCGTTGTGTTAAGGAAAATGACAGCAGCGTAATCTTTAAGTTGTTTTTCATTAAAAACAGAGGCATTTTCTTGCCAGTCGACAGTGAAATTATGTCTTGCTGCAAGTTTCCTTACGCCATCAACGCCTTCATGAATAGACTCGTGATGAAATCCTGCTGTTTTTGTAAATAGCAATACTTTGAATTGCTGAGCCTGGGCGGAAACTGCACTTGCAATGACAAGCAGAAGTACCAGTGATTTTTTTAGCATTGTGAATAAAATTAATATGGTTTAATATGTCCCGGAATCTGAAGTTTTCTACCTGCCCGATTACACGTAACATAAAGACAAAGGTTAGCCTAAATATACTTTCATCTTCAACCCATAATCTTTGAAGCTGCCTATTCGTAAGCGGGCTGAAATTTCCAGAATCAACAAATTAATACTAAATCCGCACACTAAAAATCTGTCCCCAACTTCGATTGCGGATAAAAATATCGTTTCTGTTAATTTAAATGCAATGTTTGCGGGCCAAATTCTTCAAAATGAATTGCTTCTGCCCGAATTCCCTTTGCAACAAGTTCTTTATAATGTTTGGTAATAAATGGTCCCGGGCCGCAGATATAATATTCCGTGTCCAGTTTTAATAATTCATCGCCCAAAACATTAAGGTCAACCCAGCCTTGGTATAAAGTTTCCCCAGCTGATTCCTGATCCACCTGGTCATAGAAAATATGTTTTTTTACAGCTTGTTTCTGTCCTGACCAATATTCAATTGTTTCCTTAAAAGCGTGAACATTTTTATCCCGGCAACCATGAATCCAGGTAACAGGCTTTTTGCTTCCGCTTTTAATCAATTCTTCCAGCATACTGATCAGCGGAGTTTGGCCGACACCGCCGCTGATGAAAACTACCGGATGATCATTATTATTAGCCAGCATGAAACTTCCTGCCGGTGCAGTAACTTCCAGAATATCGCCGACGTGAACGAAATCATGCAGACGGTTGCTGATCAGTCCATCAGGGTTCAAATTTGCCGCTGTCTCTTTTTTAACCGAAATCCGGTAATAAGAGCCATTTGGAGCATTTGAAATACTATATTGTCTCGGTTGAAGCAGATTTAGTTCAGGAATAAAAAGCCGGACGCTCAGATATTGCCCAGGTATAAAATCAGCTAAAGGGCCTTGATCTGCCGGATACAAATGGAAAGATGTAATTTCCGAGGACTCAACTATTTTTTCTTTCACAACAAAAGGTTTCCAGCCGATCCAGCCACCTTTGGTGTTCACTTTTTCACTATATAATTTATGTTCATGCCCGGACATAATCTGCGCCAACTGGTTGTAGGCTACTTCCCAGGCATCCAGGATTTCTGGCGTTGCCGCTTCTCCCAAAACTTCACCTATGGAAACGATAAGGTGTTTTCCTACAATGATATAATGTTCCGGACGAATATCCAGACTTACATGTTTCTGCCCTATACCGTTTACCGCCGGCATTAAAACCGCAGGATTTTCAATATTTTCTGCATAAGCCAAAATAGCCATGGCAAGAGCAGTTTGTTGTCTGCTGTTTTGCTGGTTGCTCATGTTAAAAATATTTTTGAGCTCCGGATTGTGCACAAACATGCGTTTGTAGAAGTGGTCAGTTAGCAAAACTCCGTTTTCCTTTAAAACGGGAACGGTTGATTTGATGATGTTTTTCTGATCTGCCGTAATCATATGAATTAAGTTGAAATTTATAAAAATGATTTTATTTAAAATATATTAATACCTTTTTATCTTTTATTGTAAGACGATTTTTTTCTGATTATTATTTGATTCAGCAAAGGTAATGTTAAAATTAAATAATAAAAGATATTTTACTCTTTTATTATTTACGTCTTGATTTATCAAAAATGGTAGGGGATGGTTTTTGAAAATTCATTTAAAATTTTTGAAAACTTAAAAGTTAGGATGATTGCGGCAAGAATTCCATGAGAACAAAATAAAAGAGTTTTATATCTTTTACTTGATTGATATTAGGTATCTTTGTCATGTAAATGAATAAGAAATGGTTTTTTCAAAAACATGTGAATATGCGATAAGAGCAGTAATTTTTATTGCCCAGAAATCCGAAAATGGTGATAAGATAGGCATCAGGGAAATTGCTGCGGGTATAGATTCACCTGTACATTTTATTGCAAAAATTTTACAGGATCTAAGCAAACGCGGACTTGTGCAATCCAGCAAAGGTCCTAACGGTGGTTTCTATATTGATCAGGATTCTAAGAAGAAAACGCTGGCAGATATTGTCAGGGCGGTGGATGGTGACAATATTTTTATAGGATGTGGACTGGGTCTTAAAAATTGCTCGGAAACCAAACCATGTCCCTTGCACAACGAATTTAAAATCATTCGAAGTAAGATCCAGACGACGCTTGATTCCGCTACTATTGGCGATTTCAATGAAAGTCTTAATCTGGGTTTGAGCTTTATAAAGGAAAGGTAAAAATGTTTAAAAATATAGACCCCGGCCATGTGAATAAAACAAGGACGGGGTATTTCCTATACTCTATATCAAACTAAATATCACTAACTCTGCGGCTTGGAAGGCTGAAATCCGGATTAATTTCCCTTGTTGAAGACGAAGAAAGAATAACCGGATCGGCCAGAAGCTTTTTAACCTCCTGCTGAATATCCTGCCAGCAGGATACTTTTTTGATATACCGCCCAAGGTTTTGTTTGCAATTAATTCCCTGTTTTAACAGCCAGTCGTTGGTTTCATAAGAAAAGATAAGAATGGGGAGTTCCGGTTTATTCTTGATCACATATTGAATAAATGAGATCACATTATCCTCCTGTTTGTTCACAGAAACGATAAATAAATCATAGCCGTCCTTTTGTTCGCTAGCCATGAAAAGCGACTTTTGCAAAACTTTACTAATGCTTGAAGCAGTCTCAATTGTAATGTGTTTATTCTCTTTTTCTAAACGGTTTGCTATTCCAATCTTAAAAATGGAATCGCTTTCAAAAATCAAAAGATTGTACATAACAAGCTTATGTTTGAGGAATTTTTACAGGGTTTTCGCTAATAACAAAGATACGGTTACAAAAGTTATTTATGACTATGAGAGTCTAAAATTAATTCTATGATCTATACGACAAATCTGATGTTTTTTGAGATTTGTTCTACAATTCAAATCGGCAGCCTTAATAACCCAATCGCATGATCATATAAAATTCAGTTTGACACCGGGATTATTTATATTGCATTTGAAAAAAGAGCCCCAAAATCGAATTTTATTTTATGAAAATTTACTCTACACTCCTGTTAATCAGTATCATTTTTGGCAATTATCTTAAAGTCGCCGCACAGCCGCTTACTTCAAAACAAATTGATGAACTGGTTGAAAAGACACTGGTTGCATTCGACGTTCCGGGTATTGCAGTAGCCATTGTAAAGGACGGAAAGGTGATTCACTCCAAAGGTTATGGCGTGCGTTCATTGAAAACAAAGGAAAAAGTTGATGAAAATACGCTGTTTGGTATAGCGTCAAATAGTAAGGCTTTCACAGCCGCCTCACTCGGTATTTTGATGGACGAAGGGAAATTGAAATGGGACGATAAAGTGATCGATTACATTCCTGAATTCAGAATGTATAATGCGTACGTCACCGAGGAATTTACGATCCGCGATTTGCTCACGCATAGGAGCGGGCTGGGATTGGGTGCCGGCGATTTGATGTTCTGGCCGGATTCCTCGGACTTCACCATAAAAGACATAATTTATAATCTTCGCTATCTCAAACCGGTTTCCGGTTTCCGGACTAAATACGATTATGATAATCTCCTGTATATGGTAGCGGGGGAGGTGATTGAGCGCGTAAGTGGCAAAAGTTATGAGGAATTTGTGGAGGAACGGATTATGAAACCGCTGGGGATGAACAACAGCGCCGGTACCTGGACCCGGGTGAAGGATAAATCCAATGCAATCGATGCCCATGCGCCGGTTAACGGGAAAGTGCAGGTCATTCCAAGGGACATGTTCAAATTCGGTAATTCAGCAGGCGGAATTAATTCCAGTGTGGCCGATATGAGCAAGTGGATTATCATGCAGATGAACGGCGGAAAATATGGTGAAGGGTTGAGCAAACAACTTTTCAGTAAGAATGTACACCGGGAAATGTGGTCTCCGCAAACCATCATACCGGCAAATGCCACGCCTCCATATAACACGCATTTCAGCGCTTACGGTTTGGGCTGGTTTTTAAGTGATGTAAAAGGTTACAAACAGGTAGGGCATACGGGTGGTTTGGGCGGAATGGTAACGCAGGTTACATTGCTCCCCGAACTTCAACTGGGAATTATCGTTTTTACGAATCAGCAGTCAGGAGCAGCATTTTCGGCAATCAGTAACACCATCAAAGACAGCTACCTGGATATCCCCGCAACTGACCGAGTCAAAATGTATTCTGAAAGATCAAAGGCTGGCTTTATGGAGGCGGATTCGATTACCAACAGTATATGGACGGCTATTGCTGCGGAACAAAAGAAAAATACCGTTAAGGTAAATTACAAAGCCTTTGCCGGAATTTATCACGATGACTGGCTGGGTGATATTACACTTAGCGAAAAAAATGGGAAGTTCAGGTTTGACGCAAAACGGTCGCCAAAACTCAGCGGCGAAGTTTTATTTTATAAAAATAATACGTTCATTGTGAAATGGGACAGGCGCAATTTTGATGCAGATGCTTACTTGTATTTTCAAACCGATAAGGATGGAAAACCGTCATCAATAAAAATGGAGGCAATTTCTCCACTCACAGATTTTAGCTTCGACTTTCAGGATCTGGACCTAAAACGAATGAATAGGTAGATGAACTTTTAGAAAATCCATGTTGCCGGAAGTTCCCCTAAGCCGGCAATAGCTTCCCCAATCGTACCGGCAAACAAGTTTTTCGGAATTAAATTGAATAGGTATCCGATTGGTAAATCAAAACAGAATGTATACCTGACAGGCCTGGGACTGCAAATTCCCCGTTTTCATAAATTAAGCAAAAGCTCTGGAATATTTTTTTTGTAATGATGGCAAACTGAAAATTGTCATCATTACAAAAACGCATTTTATCAACGAGCATATGAAAAATTTAATCACCAGCGCCGGACTATTTCTATTGATTTTGTCGGGTGCAGCTTATGGCCAGAGTACAACGCTTTCTACAAATCCAAAACAAGGAGCAACGACAGACAGCACCGGAAAAAGCAGCAGACAGGGAGCCAGGAAAACAACAGATGGTGCGAATAACGCCAATAAAAAATCGCCGGCAGGCGCATCTACAACAGCTGCACCTAATGCTACCTCTAAGCCATCCGCAGCAGCACTACCGGCTGGAGCGAAACAAACTACGGCAGGAAAGTCGGATGCAACCGCAGGTGCCAGCAAAAATGCACAGGCCGGGAATCAGAAATCTGACTCAAAAAGTACCACTAAAACTGCTGCACCGGCAGTTGCCGCCGCACCTAAAAAAGAACCTAAGTTAACCGGAACGGGTGGTGCGCATCCGATCGTAAAAAATAATCAATCTCAAAATCCAGCAGACCTGGAAGTGAAAAGTGGAAGCGGTTCTGCTGAGCGTAATACTAAAAATAATACGGGAAAAACCGGAAATTACAAAAACGAGCAGATTAAAAAAGATCAGCCAAAACCATAATTTTAAATACAGAAGCAAAATGGCCTGAGGTTTTCGAAAACCTCAGGCCATTTTTATATGCAATAATGATGGAGCTATATCAGGCTTTATAATCGTCTTCGTTGGTATTGTCAGGGTCATTATCAAAATCATCGTTAGGATTACGTGCACCACCTTTCGGGCCTCTTCCGCCTTTTACGGTAATTCTATACTGCAAATCTTCCTCAGCACCCGGTTTGCTGTAATCAATGCCATAATCATCGACTTTGTCGTCGTTGAAATTATCATTGCTGTTTCTTCCGCCATCAGTCGGATCCGGTTTTTCAATTTTATTTTTATTTTCCGATTCTTCTAAATTTTGCTGATTTTCCATATTGTTTCTGCTTTAAAGTTTGCTTGGAAATGTGATTGGCGTTCGTTATTTACTTTTTCTTTTTTTCTTTTTTTTACCCCAATTCTTTTTCATTTTGGAGTAAGATTTTTTGCTGACCGTTTTCTTCTTTTTAGGTTTTGAAATCCCTTTTTTCTTTCGTGCATTAATATTATTTACAAGGGAGTTCTTTACACCTAACTTATTCTTTTTCGTATTTCTTCCTTTTTTTGATGTCTTTGCCATTGTTGATGAAGTTAGTTTTTCAGCATGATCAATTTTCATGCCTGAATTAAAGGCAACTAAAATAACCAGGTGTTATTTTTAAAATTGAAATACTCAGCAAAATAGTTCGGGGCACCCGTCCGACGGCTTTTTTGCCGTCGGACGGGTAATAAAAACAACTTAAAGCAAATAATTAAGAAAAATAACAAAACAAAAAACCTGTAAATCAATGAAAATAGACAGACTTGACCATTTGGTTCTAACCGTAGCAGATCTTACTATAACCTGTGAATTTTATAACAACATTCTGGGGATGGAAACAGAGCAATTTGGTAACGGACGCCTCGCTCTGAAATACGGAAATCAGAAAATTAATTTACATCAAAAAGGAAAAGAATTCGAACCCAAAGCTCAGTATCCATGGCCAGGTTCGGCAGATCTTTGTTTTATTGCAGAAACAAAAATGGACAAGGTTGTGGAGGAACTGAAAGCCGGTAATATCAAAATTATAGAAGGCCCGGTGGAGCGAACAGGCGCATTAGGGAAAATGTTATCAGTTTACTTTCGTGATCCGGATGGTAATCTTATTGAAATCAGCAATTATTTATAGCCATTTGGTAAACCATTCCGACGCAAGTTTTTCATGTTCGGGAAGAAATCGGTGTGGCTCATTGGGGGTAACATTAATTTTCAATTTCGCGGATGCATTTTTTAATTGATATGCCTCCTGTGCAGATTTAAAAACAATTTCAGCACCCGGAAGCGGGCAATTCTGATCCTCAGCATTACTAAGCAGAAGCAGTGGCCGCGGCGAAAAAAGACGGATCATGGAAGGACAATCAAACTCATCCAGAATTCCAGGGAGTATTTTATTCCAAAGGGCTTTTACATTTTCTGAGTTAATAGTTTTATCACCAAGATCTGCCGCTACTTTCTCGTGTGCAGCGCGGATCGTTCCGGCGCGTCCCTGCCAGCGGTTATTTTCCAGTGACCATTTAAAGCTTTGTGCAGCAATCACCGGAACCGACACTTTAATTCTCTTATCAACAGACGCCGCCATCCAGGTTTCAATCCCACCCATGGAAATGCCTGTCATACCAATCCGTGAGGGCTCAACATCCTTTCTTGTGATCAGATAATCCGTGAGTTTCCAAAGGTCATATACGGTATCGAAGAAAAACGGGTGCGCTTGTTTCTTCGGATCTCTATTTTCCCAGGCTTCAATAATCGCATCGTTGTAACGTCGATTATTTTTGTTGTTTGTTCCGGCTCTTTCTCCATGAAACCGCGCGTCAATGGCGATGGACATAAAACCCAGTTTTGAAAAATGATATAATAACGCTCTGATATCCCGGTCGTCTTTACTTCCTCCTGTCCCATGCAGAACAATAATTACGGGCAGTTTTTTTAATTTTGATGAAACGGGTTTATTAATTAGAAACGGTACTTTTTCCGTTTCCTCAGAATAGAAATAACCTTTTTCAATTACAATCGAGTCCGTAACGGTTGTGATGGAATAAGGCCTGGGCGTTGTAGCTGGTCTTGCCAATAAAGCTTTAAAATCCTTCTCAACCTTTGATTCCGGAACATAGCTGTATGGTTGTCCGTTTGTAGTTTCAAGCTGAAATATCAGGAGCAGGCTTGTTAACCAAAGAAAATGTTTAACCTGCAATCCGGATTTTATAAGCATGATTTTGAATCAGTTTTTAGAAACCAAAGGTGAATTAAGGAAACCAATTATAATCTAAATTGAAATAAAAATCAAATAGAAAGATTTCTACGTCATCTAATCCATTACTCTACAAACGGTTTCCTGGCCGACTATTAGTTTTGGCATAAGAAAATTAGCACTCATCTTATAAATGCGTGTTACATTTTTCAGGGGGCTGTACACACACTTATTTAATTATCAAGTAAGCCAACCTCTGCAAATTTCACACATACACTATTACGTATTTAATAACGGGTATTATTTTCTGCTCTGTACTTAGTTTTTGTCCCAGCAGATTAATTTTAATAATGACGTGATTTCCAGATTTGAATCACTCACTGAAGAAGAATAGCAAGTATAACCGTCTGTATCTGAGATTATTTTGTCATACAGCCATTTGCATATTAAAATACCCTCCCAAAATGAGGAGGGTATGATCTGAAAGAAGAAGGGTAAACAGGTCTTTTAAACAATCATCCCCAGACGCTGATAAATGTTAAATCATATAGTGCAATCGCTTTATCTGCTGTGTGTGAAGTCCGTATTTTTTAAGAAATAGCGTTACCGGCTACATATTTTTATTGAGAGGGATCTTAGATATGTGCATAGAGCATTAAAGCTTCGGAAACAGGTACTGCGTATAATGAGTCAAAAATAGGGCGAAAATGGATATGGTTTAGTAGAGATACTTCGATTATTTTGTAGTAAAATTTTTGTAACTAATTGGTACGCATAAGGTATTGACATGCAAAGCAAATCATCGTGATTGCAGATCAAAATCCTTACCATGATACAAATAAGGATTTGGTGAAAATAAGACAGATTTTCGGCAGTGCTTTTTTGTTGATATATCAAAAATAGAACCCTTTTGAGATACCGTATTTAAACTTTTTTCGGTAAGGTAATTGCGGATTTCCAAAAGTGAGCCAGCTCCTGAAAATAGAACAGAGAATCTTCCAGATCCGGCGATTTTACCATATAACCGTTTGCACTGTTACGATAGGATTCTTTAATATCATCAATATGATCCGAAGAACTGATGACAATAATGGGAATCATCATCAATCGGTGCATTGTAAAGAAATTCCGGATAGCTGCCAGTATTTGTAATCCGTCACTACGGTTAGGCATATACAAATCAAGTAAAATTAATTCCGGCAAGGGCTGTGCATTTTTTAACCGGTCCGTCAAAAAAAGAAGTGTACTTTCCCGATCTTCGGTTCTGGTTAATTTAATATTTGGCATGCTGGTATTCAGCGTCAATTTCATCAGCTCCCAGTGGTCATGATTATCCTCTATAATCAGAATTTGTTGCGTTGTCAGGTTTATGCTGGCGGGAATAGATTTGAGCGTCGGGTAGTTACTTAGAAAGCATACATTGATAGCTTCTGCCAGATGATTGTATTCCTGGATTGATACAGGTTTAGTGATATATGCATTAATTCCCTGATCATAAGCCTGTCTGATAAGTTCATTATTGGAAGTTGTGGAAATCATCACAATCGGAATATGACGAAGGGAAGGATTGGATTTCAGAATTGAAAGAGATTCTATACCGCTCATCCTGGGCATATTCATGTCCATTAATATCAGCGAAGGATCCGTTTCCAGGTTCACTTTTTCAATAAGTTCAAGGAGCTCTTGTCCGTCGGTTATTTCTACAATCGTTACATTTTTCACAATTCCCTCAATAGCTTCACGGATTAACATCCGGTCGTCATCGTCGTCGTCTACAAGGTAAATAGTTTTGGCATTTGTCATTTTGGTAATCATTTGCACGGCTTAGTAAATGCCTTAATTCTGATAAAATCTTCGGTACTTTTTCTAAGAATAAAACTTTCAAGGTGAGATTTTCAACATTTCATAGTGTAATTCCCGGATGTCCTGACTTGTTCTGCGACAGAACAAATGCTATTTCTTTTCGTAATTTTTGATATTCGGATGGTTTGGTCATAAAATGAAACGCTCCTAGCATTTTTGTTTCATCAATATCTTTTTGTGAAGCCGAGGTGGTCAAAATAATCACCGGAATATCTTTAAGGTTTAAATCTTTTTTTAATTCGGCAAGGCATTTTCTTCCATCCATACGCTGCATATTCAAATCGAGAAATATAAAATCGGGCAAAGGCTGTGCTTCACCTCGCAATTTCATTAATGCTTCCTCGCCGTTGCTGGCTGTTAGGCACTTGAATAATGGATTGATTTCGCTGATTGCTTCGTGGAAAAATTCGCAGTCATCGGCATCGTCGTCCACAATCATAAATGTTAATGCATTTGTCATTTTGATCGGGTTTGGGGCAAGTTAAGCAACTTATACCCAATTATAGGGAAATGGAAAGTTTTTGTTTTCATGGCTTAATGATATCGAATAGGGATGGCAGGGTACATGTAAGTAATACAGCTGTAAAACAAATTGTTGTATCAAATGCATGAACCCGGCCGCTGACAAAACAAAGACGGCTTTTCTGATATAGATTTCTTATCTTTATGTTTCCTTCATTTATGGTATTAACCAAAAAAAGTAAAATTCAGCCACCTGCCACAATACAGAATTTTCCGGTAATAGGTATTGGGGCGTCAGCAGGAGGGCTTGATGCTTTCAAACAATTCCTGAAAGCGATTTCTGAAAAATCCGGGATGGCTTATGTCCTGGTGCAGCATCTGAATCCGTCGCACGAAAGTATCCTGCCGGAAATTCTGGATAAAGTGACCAATATTCCGGTTAACGAAATCACGGATGACATTCATTTGGCACCGGATCATATCTATGTTATTCCAGCCAATAAAATCCTTACTACTTACGATGGTGTACTCAAACTTGAACCTCGTGAGAATATCAAAAAAAACCAGGCGATCGATGTTTTCTTTTCGTCGCTGGCGGCTGTGCATAAGGAGTTAGCCGTAGGAATCGTGCTGTCGGGAACTGGCTCGGATGGAAGTTTGGGGCTAGAAGCTATCAAGGAACATGGGGGAATGACCTTTGCGCAGGATCAGGAATCTGCCGCGCATGGTGAAATGCCTGAAAGTGCCGTTAATGCAGGTGTTGTTGATTTTGTAATGCCCCCTGAAAAAATGCCGGATAAGCTTTTACAGATTGCAATTGTCAGAAAAGAGGAGGTGGATACCGACGAAGAAACCTGGAAAAATGACACCGTTTACAGACAGATATTGGCTTTACTTCAGCAGCAAAGCAACGTGGATTTTACGTATTACAAGCAGACAACTATCCGAAGGCGCATTGCCAGAAGAATGTTTAATGCCAAAACAGAAAATATAGCACAGTATCTGAAAGTTTTGCGTGCAGACAAATCTGAGCAGCAGGCATTATTCCAGGACCTACTGATTCCTGTGACCTCATTTTTCCGCGATCCCATCACCTTTGATGCGTTATCAGAAAAGGTTCTGCCCATTTTATTCAAAAACAGGGCAGAAGGGGAGCCAATCCGTATATGGGTTGCAGGTTGTTCTACCGGGCAGGAGGCGTTTACAATGGCGATTTGTCTTTGTGAATATTTAGGAGATAAAATCAAGGATCACCGCATCCAGATATTTGCTTCTGATATTTCTGAAATCGCCATCCGCAGAGCCAGAGAAGGTAAATACAGCAAAATAGAAGTTCAGATGCTGTCAGAGGCCAGGTTAGAAAAGTATTTTACTGAAACGAACGGAAGTTATCTGATCAATAAAGACATTCGGGATATGTGTGTATTTGCTATTCAGAATTTTTTGAAGGATCCTCCTTTTGCAAAAATTGATCTGATCAGCTGCCGGAATGTGCTGATCTATATGAATGGTTTTTTACAGAAAAAGGCACTGAATACTTTTCATTATGCCCTTCAGAAAAACGGATTTTTAATATTAGGCAAGTCAGAAACGCCTAGTGTTGTTTCTGAGTCTTTCAGCATATTTATCAGAAACCTGAAAATCTATACACGCAAGTCAGTTCCTGGCCGCTTTATGCATGTGGCGACGGAACGAAAAGATGAACTGGCAGCAAAAAAAGATATGAAGGTTGCAAAAGCAGATATGCCGCTCACAGGATTCCGGAAAACTGCCGAAGCGATTTTACTTTCCAGATACACCCCGGCCAGTGTGATTGTAAATGACCAGATGGACATTGTTCACATCCATGGTATTATTACGCCGTTTCTTGAACCGTCACCGGGAAAACCTACTTACAATATTTTTAAAATGGCCCGTGAGGGATTAGGTTTTGAATTAAGAAATGCCTTATACAAAGCCAAATCTACTAATGCGCAGGTTATTAAGGAGGGAATTCCATCAAAAATTAACGGGCAGCAACAACTGGTAACGATTGACATTATACCGCTTATCAATACTGTTGAACCTCATTTTTTGATCGTTTTCGAGAAAACGCCTCAGCCGGAATTATTTCCCGCCGGACAAGGTGCGGGTTCAGAAAGTTCGGCTTCTCAACTACGGATTGAGCACCTGGAAAATGAACTTGCCCAGACCCGTGAAGATATGCGGAACATTACCGAAGAACAGGAAGCCGCTAACGAAGAACTTCAAACCGCAAGTGAAGAACTTCA
Organism: Dyadobacter subterraneus; assembly: GCF_015221875.1. Taxonomy (NCBI): domain Bacteria; kingdom Pseudomonadati; phylum Bacteroidota; class Cytophagia; order Cytophagales; family Spirosomataceae; genus Dyadobacter; species Dyadobacter subterraneus. The sequence continues at coordinate 4,908,835 of NZ_JACYGY010000001.1, read as the reverse complement.
AAGCAGCAGTGAGGAAATGCAGAGCCTGAATGAGGAACTGGAAACATCAAGAGAAGAATTGCAGTCTAGCAATGAGGAACTGGTTATTTTGAATCAGGAATTGCTTGACAAGCAGGAACAGGTCAACACGGCCCGATTATATTCAGAGGCCATTGTAACTACCATCAGAGAACCGCTGATTATTCTGGATAAAAGTCTTCGTATCAAAACGGCGAATACATCTTTTTACAAGAAATTCAATTTTAATGAAAAGGATACAGTGGACAAGCTTTTCTATGAATTGCAGGATAATCAGTGGGACGACCATGTACTGCGATCATTGCTTGAAAAAATTCTTCCCCAGAAAACCCGGCTTGAAGATTTTGAAATAATCCTGAACTTTCCCTCGCTTGGAGAAAGAACTATGTTGCTTAATGCCAGGCAGGTTTTGAATGAAGTTACGGCTGAAAAATTAATTTTGCTGGCTATTGAAGATATTACTGAAAGAAAAACCGCCGAACTTAATCTTAAAAATTTCTCGGAAGAATTAGAGGCAAAAGTAAAAGAACGGACCGCGGATCTTGTACAAACCAATATGCAGCTGGAACAATTTGCCCACGCTGCCAGCCACGATTTACAGGAACCGCTTCGTAAAATTGTTACTTTTTCAAACCGTTTGCAGGCCAAACATAAAAATGAGTTTTCAGAAGAGGTAAGTTCGTACCTGGAAAAAATCGAAGGTGCATCCACACGCATGAGCAGGCTGATTCAGGATTTGTTGAATTATTCTTATCTCATTAACCACGATATTCTTTTCGCTCCAACAGATCTGGATGAAACGTTAAAAGACATTCTGAACGATTTTGAGCTTTTGATCGATCAGAAAAAAGCAAAAATAACCAGTGATACGCTGCCAATTATTGAAGCCATTCCTTTGCAGATGAATCAGTTATTTTATAATCTGATCAGTAATGCGCTTAAATTTTCCCTGGATAATGTCCCGCCGGTTATTCACATTTCTATTCATTCACTGTCAGAAAAAGAAACAAAAAAACACCCGGGATTGAATAGTAGGGTTAAGTATTGTGAAATTATTTTCAAGGATAATGGTATCGGTTTTGACCAGAAATACGACGAACAGATTTTCACGATTTTCCAGCGTCTTAATCAGCCGGCGAAATATCAGGGAACGGGTATAGGCCTTGCGCTGACCAAAAAGATTATTGAAAATCATCATGGCGAAATATATGTAGAAGCCAAGGAATATGCCGGAGCTGCGTTTCATATTATTTTGCCGATTCAGCAATTTGATACCATGCAGCTGAATAAATCCTGACAAAAGCTTAGATCTGAGAGAAGACAGTTTTGGCTTTTAATTAGTTATTCAAATCTTTGGCAGAAAAAGTAATCGCACAAACTGAATTAGTCTGAAATTTCAAGAAAAAAGTCTTTACTTGTGGTCCAGAAAAATGAGCGGTTTTTTACCTGTATTTCCGGATTAAGATTTTAAGCACAACCATGAGAGATTTTGTAAATGAAAAGAAACTGGCAGCCAAAGAAGCAGTAAAACTTCTTTTTGATCATCAGATTGTAGGTTTGGGATCGGGCTCATCGGCTACTTTTGCCATTATTGAAATTGGCGAAAGAGTCAAAAATGGTTTAAAAATACAGGGTGTTCCTACTTCCGATAAATCAAAAGAACTTGCCATATCACTAAATATTCCATTGCTGGAAATTGAGGATGTTGATTCCATTGACATTACAATCGATGGTGCGGATGAATTTACAACCGACCTGAACCTTATTAAAGGCGGAGGCAGTTTTCTTTTAAAAGAAAAGGTGGTTGCTTCTTTGACAAAGCGGGAAATTATTATTGCCGATTCGTCTAAAAAAGTGGAATTGCTGGGGAAATTCACCGTTCCGGTTGAAGTAATTCCATATGCATCCACTTATGTGACTAAACAACTGGAAAAACTCAATGGCGTTGGTAAAGTCCGTTTGACCGACGACAAACCGCTGATTACCGAAGAAGGTAACTATATCATCGATACGGATTTTGGCCTGATTACTGATCCTGCCACACTTTCTGACAAACTTCATACAATTACAGGCGTTGTCGAACATGGGCTTTTTATAAATCTTGCAAGCGTGGTCATTATGGGAAATGGCGATTCGACGGTAACTTTTTCCTGAAACTGGTATTGTAAAACATAACCGTACAGTCAATCTTTTTGGCAGTACGGTTATGCTTTTATCAATTTAAACCATTTCCGCTGCTAGTCCTGCTGCCATAACAATTCGTAGAACCCGATCTTCCGCACCGATAGATCGAATATAGAGTCTGGAAATTCTTTCTTGTGTGATCCAGTGCTAATGAGAATGACCGTAAATATTTCTAACGTAAATATTTAAACGTTTAGGTTTTACCTAGGTTTAGTCAAAATTTCAAAAATGGAATTGTTGTAACTTATGGCAGGTAAGTGTAAAAGTGGTTTCTATCTATAATTAAAAATTTTGTTTAATGAATGGTTAGCCAAACCTTATTTTGCTAATGATACAAATCTAACAGAAAATGTTAGGTCGAGTCAATAACCTTAAAAGGGTTTATCTATGATTTTGGCATAATTATTTATTAATATATCCGAAAAAGAATCCTGATAATTAAGGAATTGCAGAGTTACAGCACGTTTTTTTATATTTCACAACGTAATTTCGGACATTTTCAATTATCAGTATTTCTTCCTTCGGAAAAAAAATCCGGACAAGAAAATAACAGATAATTGATTAATTATAGATTTTCATTAAATTGTAAAAAAAACGAGATACGACGAATCTTTTAAAGTTATGGGAAAAGGTAAAGATCTATTCGGTAAGTACAACGACCTGGCCAAGCAAAATGGTGTAGGAAGTGAAGATTGTCAATATGCCAACGTACTTTTTCAGGCGCTCCTCATGGTGGGAGAAAGAAAAGTTTTTGAACTACTTGAAGAAGCAGATGAATCAGGCAAAAAACTTGCATTGGAATATTCCAATGATCACGGAGGTGAAGAAGCAATTCCCAGCAACATTGTTTTAGTTTAGTTATATTGAAATTAAAGATAGAACTGAAATAAGTAGAGCGTATATAGATATTGGTTCCTACTGGTTTGTTAAAAGCGCTTAGGAAGTACTTTTCAAATCCAGGTAAGAATACAAATAGTTGAAATTTTAAGTATCTTGGATTATATAACAATTTCCGGAAGTTTGGTAAGGCTTCCGGAAGTTTTTGTTGAATACTAACCTAAGATATAAAGTGATAAAATTGAGGTGGAAACTTTGTTTGCTATTCAGTATCACACTGATGGCAAGTTCTTTTAAAACAGATGATCCGGCTACATCCTGGATTCGGATCAATCAGCTTGGCTATTTACCGGCCGGAAGCAAAGTGGCCGTTTGGGCTACCAAAGCTGAAACGCTGCCAACTGTTTTTCAACTTAGAGATTCAGAAACTTCAAAAGTTGTTTTTTCAGGTAAGGTCGGAAAAAGCTATGGAAAATATGGACCTTTTAATCAGCTGTTACGCCTCAATTTCAGTACGGTAAAAACACCTGGAAGTTTTTATTTAAAATGTGGAAATGCAGTTTCGCCGGTTTTCAAAATCGGTCATGATGTATATGCAGGTGCCGCTGATTTTGGTCTTCGTTAAATGCGCCAGCAAAGAAGCGGGTTTAATCCTTTCCTGAAAGATTCGTGCCATACCACGGATGGCTACACCATGTATGGACCAATGCCAGACACAACAAAAATCGATGTATCCGGCGGCTGGCATGATGCTACGGATTATTTGCAATACGCAACTACTTCTGCTAATGCAACTTATCATTTGCTCGCTGCCTACCGTGATTTCCCGGGTGCATTTTCTGATCAGCATCTGGCAAACGGATTGGCAGGAAAAAACGGAACATCAGATGTTTTGGATGAGGCGCGCTGGGGAATTGAATGGCTTCTAAAAATGCATCCGCGTAAAGACTGGCTTTTCAATCAATTGGCTGATGATCGTGATCATGTAGGTTTCAGATTACCCACAAAAGATTCGGCTAATTATGGAGTTGGTCCGGGAAAAGGACGACCGGTTTATTTTGCAACAGGAATGCCGCAGGGTTTGGGAAAATACAAAAACAAATCAACCGGCGTGGCATCTATTGCCGGCAAATTTGCGAGTGCTTTTGCACTGGGCTCTTCAATTTATCAAAAAACAGATCCGCCGCTGGCGCATATGCTGAGAGAAAAATCGTTATCGGCATATCAGCTCGGTTTGGCTAAACCAGGCGTAGCCCAAACCGCACCAAACCGCAGCCCGTATTTCTACGAGGAAGACAACTGGACGGATGACATGGAACTGGGTTCGGCTGCATTATATCAATTGACCGGTGAGAAAAAATATCTTGATCAATCCCTGACTTATAGCACAGAAGAAAAAATTACTCCCTGGATGGGTGCGGACACCGCGCGACATTACCAGTGGTATCCATTCCATAATTTTGGTCATTACGAACTAGCCAAAAAAGCAGTTGGAAAAAACAAAACGGAATTACTGGCATACTACAAGGAAGGTATTGAAAAGGTCTGGAAAAAGGCTTCGGAAAATGGTTTTTTCAGAGGAATACCGTTTATCTGGTGTTCCAATAATTTGACAACTTCTTTTGCTATTCAGTGTTATTTGTATCGTGAAATAAGTGGCGATAAAAAATATGAGGAGCTTGAACAGGCTTGCTTTGACTGGCTTTTTGGTTGTAATCCATGGGGTAAAAGTATGGTTTACGGACTGCCAGCCCACGGTGATACGCCCAAATTTCCACACTCTTCACTTACCTTGTTATATCAGTATCCGTTGGACGGAGGTTTGGTTGATGGCCCTGTTTATGGAAGTATTTTCAGGAATCTGAAAGGTCTGAAACTGGAACGAGAAGATCAATATGCTGAATTTCAATCTGATTACGTTGTATATCACGATGATTTTGGAGATTACAGTACCAATGAGCCTACCATGGACGGAACTGCTTCTCTGATTTATTTACTAGCCGCAAAACAGCATGAATCAAAGTCTGGAAATATCGAGAAACTACCTTTGAAATCACACGGAGCAGTGATTCGGGGAGACCAGACCAGAAAGCAAATTGCTTTGGTTTTTACAGGCGATGAATTTGGTGACGGCGGAGAATTTATTTCTCAAAGTTTAAAGAAGCATAACGTGAAGGGATCATTTTTCCTGACGGGCAATTTTTATCGCAATAGGGAATTTCAAACACTAATTACGAAGCTAAAAAGGGATGGCAATTATCTGGGATCGCATTCTGACAAACATCTGCTTTACTGCGACTGGCAAAGGCGGGATAGCCTTTTGGTAACGAAAAAGGAATTTGAAACGGATCTCACGAATTCTTTTAAGGAATTAAATAAGTTTAAAATTGCCAAATCAGCGGCCGGATACTTTTTGCCGCCCTATGAATGGTACAACGATACTATCGCAAATTGGACCCGGAACTTAGGTTTGAAACTTGTCAATTTTTCTCCCGGAACAAGAAGCAGTGCTGACTATACTTTTCCCGAAATGGGAAAACGATATGTTGACAGTGAAACAATTTACAAATCCATTTTCGATTTTGAGCAGCAGTCCGAAACTGGCCTGAATGGTTTTTTGCTGCTCATTCATATCGGCACAGATCCAAGACGTAAGGATAAATTTTATAATTATTTACCGAGACTGATTGCTGATCTGAAAAAGCGTGGTTATCAATTTGTCAAAATCAATGAAATGCGTTAAAATAATTGGCAGCCGGATTTCCTGGAAATAACCACAGAAAACTGACTGCCAATGGAAAATAGTATCTGAGTGATTTACAAAGATTTTATCACCACATCATCAATGTAAAAAATAGTAGGATCAACAGGTTCATCCGCACCGGTTAAAGGCGGATCGTTTGTTTCATTAGGTGTCAGACGATTTGGTAAATTTCTGTAAGTGCCCGTGCGTAATGACAGCCTTTCAATAGATTTGACGGCTTCGGCGAGCTGGGCTTTTTCGAGCACTTTTTTACCATCGATAGCTAAGGAATATTGTCCCGTCAAATTGGCTTCCGTACGGATTTCCAGCGTATACCATTTGGCTTTTTGATAAGGTTGAAGGATTTTTTCTTTGCTTCCGTCGGTTGCGAGGATATTTCCTTTTTCATCAAAAGAAATACGTACAGGACGATTTCCAAACTGATCGGTAAGGTCAATTTCCAGTCTTCCGGTGTTGGCCGGGTCTGCATAAATTTTGAATGAAGTACTCACATTTTTGCCTTCTTCAAAGACCCGGATGGCTCTTGCGTAATCACACGGATCTTTATCAAAAAGCTGAATCGCATTTCCTGTTTTTTCCGGACTTTTTATGACAGACGGAGTTGCCCACGCCGGTGCGTAAATATTCCAGTCAGGAATAATTCCACCGATTGCCAACTGATCAAAATTATCACTGACCGTTCCCTTTACAGCATATTTTATAGGAACAGGGACGCGTCCGATCCAGATATCTTCTTTATTCATACTATAACTCAGCCACATATCCGTACCCGGCGGGTTACCATTTCCTTCTTCAATACCACGCATGTAGCAGGGGCCGAAATCTTTCCATCTTCCACTGAAACGGCGCGGCGGCAATTCGCCCTGGACGAGAAGCATGTTGTCATAAATAATTCCATCTTCACCCGTTACCACAACCAACGGGAAGCGGTATTGTGTTTGTTCAATCGGGTTATAGCTGATTGCATAGCGGCCGTCTTCGGTTTTTTGGCCCCATTGTTTGCCGCCTGACATTAAAAATGTCGGTACTTTTACGGGTTCAGAAAATGTTTTTCCTTCATCGGAAGAAATTGCGGTCATGGATTTTTTCCACAGAGCAACTACTTTTCCGTCTTTCCGGTGATAATAGGAAAGTGCGCTTGCTCCTTTTTTATTGTTGTGAAATCCATCAGTACCACCATCTTCTTCGTACCACTGAAATGTCATAAGCTGATCTTTCAACAGCGCTTCACAGGATGCTACAAAATCAGTATCCGTGGATTTTTTATAAAACGGATAACTGGTGTTGCTTTCATTCCAGGGTGCGTCGGTTGTGTAGCGGATAAAATATATTGGTCCAAAAGTGCCGTCTTTGTAAACTTCTCTGACAACTCTGCCTATACCGCCTTTTCTAAACGGGTTTTCGGTGTGTCCATAAAATCCTAAAACAAGCAAACGGCCGTTTGGCGCAACATAAAAACCCATGCGCTGATGCATCATATAACCTTTGTAGCCGTCAGGAATTTTAACATCCGGAGGAGCCTGGTATGGTGGAAATACAACCTGCGGTTTATTCCAGTTTCTCCCGTCTTTTGAAGTCAAAACCAGGGTTTGTCCCGGCGCTACATGTTCATCAACCGGATTGCTCAAATAATGTTGGAAAAAAGTACCGTTCCAGTAACAAATATTGGAGGCATGATTATAAGTCCAGCCTTGTCCGTCGGCATATTCGGGATGTGTACGATTTGCGCGCATCGTTTGCCGGTTTTCTGTTCCGATGGCATAGCGAAGACGTCCCTCATGAAGGCTTGGGTCGACCGTTTGACCGCCCACAAAACGGACTGGTTCCTGCGCGCTTCCGGTTTGGGCATATACTGAAAAATGGGTGGAAACAATTAACAGCAGGGTAGGGAATAAATACTTCAAATTGTTAATATTTAGGAATTTGTGATGTACATATAAATACAGCTTTGCGTTTTATTTGGACTATCTGTGTTTTCTTTTTCCAACTTTTTGCGTGTTGAACTGAAGAAATCCCCAATGCTCCGGTACATGCATATTGATAACGCCCTGAGGAGACCAGACCCAGTTATATTCCGGTAGTGTTTTTCCGGTCTCAGGATTTTTCTTCCGGCTGTATTTCCCGTTTTCATCTATCTGATGTTGCCAGTTGACGCGGGAAAAATTAATCCGCCAGATTTTTTCCGGATCAGGTTTCACAAATGTAATACGCTCAGTACTTAGTGATTCAAATGGAATTGCAATCTCTAACGTCCAGCGTTTATCCCTATCCGTTCCGTCATTAATTGTGCCTTCTATGGATACCGCAGATCGTAAATTTTTAATATCCCAGGTAAGTTGCGGCTGGCCACCTTTTCTGTAAGGTCTTGGCAAAAAAAGATCAAAGGAGTTATTCAGCGCGTTTATTTCAAGTTCGTAATAATTGTCGGTGTCGTTATCTGGATCAATAAAAACTTCAAAATCATTTTCCAGATAAACGATCTGATCCTTTTTGTTTTGATAAGCCCAGATATGCTCTTCGTCCATTACGGCGGCTATGTAAAGATATTTATCATCCCAAAGCATTTTGGCCCGGGTGTTTTGAAGGGGCAAGGGTTTTTTCTCTCCTTCGATATCTACGAATGAAGAAGTCCATTCAGCATCTTTCCAAGACTTTTCATCCATTTTCCCATCAACGACAATGTCTTGACTGATCTGGTAGCAAACATATGTTTTCGGTGGATTTGCCGCTTGTGCGTAAGAAGTACCTTGAACAGCAAAACTTCCGGAAAGTGCCAGAATGGACGCTATTTGGAAGTTAATATGGTTAAAAAATTGAAACCTGTTTTTTTCGGTGAGTAAATTAAAATTTTTCAAGATCAGTAAAAAAGAGTGATTTAAGGCAGGCAATATACCGCCATCAAACCAAAATCAAGAATTGAATTTCAACTTTTACCCGGCTTATACTATATGTTATATTAAAAGGTTTAAGATTTATAATTGAGAAATAATTGCTTTGCAGGCACTGTGAAGCAAATTCTTGAGCGAGATGAGGCGTAAAATTAGTTGTTAGAATTAATTTTACAATTAGTTGAATAAAAGTACCGAATTTTAGTTTATTTTTACCCAGATTTAGGTATTTGAAGTTTTTCAAGTAACTTTACGTATACAATTACCCTCACGTTATAAATAATGAATAAGTCTAATATCTTCGTGCATATCGAGCTTTCGAAGCTCGTAGCCGGTCTGACAACGAATGCTAGTCATTTGAAACAATCCTTAAAGTCGCAGGCTGGTTATTTCAACATCATTCCACCAAAATATTTTTCTGATGCCTTAGGCCCGGAGTGGGAAAATATTACCGAACAAATCAAGGAAAAAGGTCCGAAATTTGATCAGGATGGTAAAGTTGTTGCAAACGCCGTGACCAATACGATTGACCAGATGTCACCTCAGGAATGTGTTGCGCTGGCAACGCGAATTATGAAATTAAATGAAAAAGTAAAACTGGAATTTGAATAGTTTTTGAGTATTCAAATTATATTTTGTGGATAGTAGTGTCCTAAATATCCCTGACGTCTGCCGGGGATATTTATTTGTATTTTTTGAAATGCTGAGTTTGAAAAAACTATCTGAAACTAGTAAATGCTTATCGGAAAGCATTTACTGGTAAGTAATGCTTATTATTTATAGTGGCCTTTGGCTGAAACTACCGTAACAATTACATTTTTCTCGTCAACCGCATAAACTATTCTGTGTTCCTGATTTATTCTTCGTGACCAGAATCCTGCAAATTGATGTTTGAGCTGTTCCGGCTGTCCGGTACCAGTGTACGGATGTTCTAAAAGTTCATCAAGAAGTTTCCGCAATTTATTGAGTAGCGGCTTATTACCAGACTTTTTGAGTTTTTCAATCCCTTCCAGGGCCCTGGGGGTAAACTCAATAGAAAAACTCATAAGCCGAGTAATTTGTCGAAGTCGGCTTTGTCAATTTTTGTTGTCTTGCCTGCGCGATACTGGTTTATTCCTTCCTGAATATCAGCAGCGGTTTCCGGATCCATGAAATATTTATCCTTTTCACCGACAGGAGTCAGGATATAAGCTTTTTCCTTACCTCTTTGAATGATAACCTGTTCGTTTTTATCAACGAGATCCATGTATTTCTTTTGGTTATCTCTGAATTCTCTCGAACTAATTACAAGCATATCAAGCCACATTTATGTACTATACTGGTACACAAAAAACCAGTAGAAAGTTCATGATTTCTAGGACGGCTGGCAGGAAATTATCAAAGCAGCTAATAGAAGTTAAACCACTTTTGTTAGCTGCTCTGATAACATAAGTAAATCAGATATAAGGTTATAAATTAACCTTTCTATACAAACTCCCAGGCAATTTAATTTTCGCCAGACTATCCACGCCAACCTGAAATGACTTAAAAACATCTTTTTCAGTACTCAGTTGACTACTGTCTTTTACCTGAATATGCGAAGTCCCGATTTTATTTTTTGCATTGATCACGAGATATCCGCCGGCTATAAGTTTGGCCGATAGATTGTCGATAGTATTGTCGGTAAGCAAGGTGGAATTGCCATTCTGATTTATATCCAGACTTTTGATTTGGAAACCTTTTACAATATTCACAGTTTTAGCCACATCAATTCCCGACAATTGTGGCGTGGTTACGTAAATGATTGGTTTTGAATCGAAGTCGTAATAACTGTTGGCATACTCATCTGATTCTGCTATATGCCTCAATTCCAATGTGTCTCCGTTTATTTTCCAATCCAGCATTTTTCTTTCAGCATTATAAAAGATTTTAAAATCCGCCCCTGACTGAATTTGTGTTACGCCAATTTGTTTACCTGCAATTTTTACAAAGCTGAAAGGTTTAAGCGTTTCTCTTTTGTATCCGTAAAACGGATCACTCTGATCGATTTTCTCAAATTCAGCTTTGAGTACCAGATTGGAACCGACAACAAAAAGAAGCGTGATTGCCAGCAGCCCAATAATTAAAATATTACTTTTTTTCATGATTAGTAAAAGTTAGTTGGTGACAGGATAGGTCTCCGAAATAAATTTGGTATAACGTTCCGCAACTTCATCCATATTGATGTTTAGCATATAGAGTGTCCTGAAAAAATCAGGCAGTTCAGTTTCCAGAAATCTCTCTTTCCGGTAAGCAAGTATCCGCTCATTTGCCATTTCCTCTGCTGAATATCCAATGCCTCTTTTCGTAAATATGATTTCTTTATTTTGCAGAAATTCATAGGCACGCATTACAGTATTCGGATTCACCTCCATGATACCGGCGAGATCTCTCACGGACGGAATACGCTGTCCGGCCGGCCATTTCCCGAGCAGTATCTGTTCACAGATATAGTCCGCAATCTGGAGGTAAATGGATTGTTTATCTTTAAATTCCATGTGTTGAATTGTTAAATTTCTTTCTCTTTCAGACGCAGATAAGTAATAAACCAAAGGCTTAGTAATATCAATACCGGAAAAATATTGACTAATATTTGAAAGTTTTCAGGATAGTTGACCTCGTAAAATTTGAAGTTTTTACCAAAATTCCACATTTTCCATCCAGTGAAAGGAAAGGTGTTTACTTTCTCGAAACTGCCTGTCATGGTGTTTGCCATGTTTATTTGAACAGCGGCAATAATTACAAAAATTGCAATGGCACAGGCTGCCGATTTGATATAAGATGCTTTTGAGAAATAAATGGAACCCAAAAAAATCGAACCCTGTATCAATGCATACGAGTAGCATGTATATTGAATTACATCAGAAGATAAAGGATGATATTTATAGCCGTCGGCAGATATTTTGCTATTTGCATAATTTACGGTTGAAAGATGCAATTCAAAAAAAAGGAATAAAAAAGGAACAATGAAAAGTAAATTCAGGAGCAATGTACTTAGAAATTTTTCTAGTGTTGAAGCGGGTATCATAAGCGAAGCCATTCCGGTTGACTGCGAGGCATAGGGCGTAAATACGCTGCTTGTATAAAGGCTGCTCCCTAAAAGTAAAATCATGAAAAGTGCAATGTGATGAAGGGCTTCATAAAAACCTTTAAAGGTATTGGAAGTTGTGATAGGAAGCATAAAAAACAAAAGCACCACAACAAGCAGGCTGGCCATGGCCAAGTTGTTCCTTCCTTTTTCAGCCAAATCCAGTTTAAGCATTAAGCCAAAACGGTGAAAGTCAAATGTCTGGTTCATAGGGTAAAGTTTGAGATTAATTGTTCTGGAAGAGGAATTGGAAATGTATACCTGATTAGTATAAGCAGTACGGTTATCAGAAAAACGAATAATATTTTCATAATCTCAGTTAAAAATAGATTGGATCCTGGCCGGATTTTCTATGACTGCATTGAACAATTGTTCAAGGTCCACACGGCTTTCTCTTTGCTCTGAATTTTCAAAAACAGCATTATAACCTCTTAGTGAAGGTACCGAGTAAATGACTCTTTGATCATATTCTACATTGGGAAGTGTTCCAAAACAAAGCCGTTCGGCAACCACATCCAGACTGTGTTGTATCAAAATCTTACTATCCTCGATTATGATAATGGAGTCAATCAGATTATCCAGATCCCTTACCTGATGTGTGGATATCAGAATAAGTCTTTCGGAATCCAGAACACTTGTAACCACTTTTCTAAACTGACTTTTTGAAGGTATATCAAGTCCGTTAGTGGGTTCATCCATGATCAAAACTTTTGTATTTGTGGCAAGTGCAAAAGCGATCAGCACTTTTTTCTTCTGTCCATAAGACATTCCGGTCAGTTTATTCCCTTCCGGAATATCAAATTCCGCGATATAACCCAGAAACTGGTTTTTGTCAAATTTTGGATAAAATGGAGAAAGCGTGTCAACGTATTTTTCAATTGTTACCGATGGGAGATAAATTTCTTCAGGGAGGAAAAAAATGTCCTGCAAAAATGCCGGTTCCCGTCTTCTGGGTTCTCGTCCCAAAACTTCGATGGTGCCTTCACATGGAAAAAGCAGCCCCGCCATATTACGCAACAAACTGGATTTTCCCGCCCCGTTTTTCCCGAGTAAACCGTAAATATGTCCTGGGTGGAGTTTTAATGACAGGTCAGTAAATATGTTTTTTTGCTTACTGTATCCAAAAGTTACGTGGTCAAGTTGAATCATGGTTTAGTATTTTAGTGTTATAGATAAGTAATACACTAGCGAAGGTAATGGCTTGATTTTGTAAAAGCAATAAGCGTGGCGTTATTTTTTGTTAAAAAATTTAATTGTTCAACAAAAATTTCTTTTGGCCAAGAATAAAAATGATTTGGATGAGTTATTAACCAAAGTACTTTTGTGGAAAAAGAAGCCATAGGGTGTGTCCAGGTGCGTTTTTGGATTAAATCATCATCATTTTAGTTTTTCCGGTTACCCTTTCGAAATGAATTTTTTGTCAACGTTATTTTTAAATTTTAATAAAAAGAATATTTCCTTTTTAACCATTTTTGGCCTTTTCTCCATAGGTTGTCATACAGCTCTGGGGCAGGCGCCTTATGATTTTAACAAACTGATTGATTTGTCTAACAGCTTGAATGCCGCAAGGTTAAAAGTTGAAAAAGATACAAGCTGGCATAAAATGGAGGTGGGAGCCAATTTTAATCAGGGAAGTTTCAGTCCGCAATGGACGGGCGGAGGGGTAAGTTCGATCGGGATTGGTGTCTTGTTTAACGCGCTTTTTGAAAAGAAAAAAGGGAAAAATTCATGGCGGAACGATCTTCAAACCCAGTATGGTTTTGCCAAAAATGAGGGACAGGGAAGCCGGAAAAATATGGACCGGATTTTTTTCGATACAAAATATAACAGGGATGTAAGTTCAAAATGTGCCTTGTTTGCCAATATCAATTTCCAGTCACAGTTTGCGGGCGGATTTGATTATTCCTTGAATGCGGATTCTGTCATGATCAAAAGGAAAGTTTCCAGATTTGCAGCACCGGCATATTTCACGCAATCGATAGGAATGGAATATAAGCCGGCGGATTATTTTTTCCTGGATCTTGCGCCTGGAGCATTCCGGCAAACCATTGTTTGGGATAAAAATTTGTATGTGAACACGCCAGACCAGAATAATTATGGTGTTGCCATCGGCAAACGTATTCATTACGAACTGGCTCTTATGCAGATCGTGGCCAATTTCAACAAGGATATTACGAAACAGATGAATTTGAAATTTCGCTATCAGCTATATTCCAGCCTTATTGATCCATCCCAAATAGACAGTCGCCTTGATGCTTCGGTGACAGCAAAACTCAATAAATATATGAATGTTAATTTAAGCGCAATTCTGGTTTATAATGAAGACCAAAGCGCCAACATTCAGTTGGCGCAGGGATTAAACATCGGCTTTCTATATTCGTTTTGAAGAACAAATTTTTACAATTCCTGGGAATTTGCCGGGATTAAAACTTGTAATATTTCAGATACTGATAATAAAAGCCTATCCCTTTTTTATAATCCTCGGCATTAATCCGCTCATTTACACCATGAAAACCTTCGGGATCGGTGAATGGGATGAACCTGAAAATCTGCTGGGTCAGCTCGCTGAAAGATTTACTGTCAGTAGCGCCTAAAACCAGATATGGTGTTACGATCAGTTTGCTATCCCAACCATTTATTGTATTCTGCATGTGGGTAAAACTTTTATCGTTTACGTCAGCAACCTGTTTCGGATTTGTGCCAACAGGCCTGGCGGTGATCTCCACTTTGTCATTTCCGATTACTTTTTTCACGTATGCAATCACATCTTCACGCGTTGTACCTGGCTGTGTACGGAAATTAACCGTTGCATTCGCCTGACCCGGAACCACATTATCCTTTATTCCGGCTTTGAAAATAGTTGTTGCGGTAGTCGTTCTGATCATAGCATTTCCAGCGGCGGTACCTTTATAAGCATTGAAAATCAGCGGCTTAAAAATAGTTCTGTTGGCCATAGCCATTTTGCTTATAAAGGACATTTCCGGACCAACGTAATCAAGAAAAGAATTGAGAACATATCCCATTTCCTCGGGGAATGGATTTTCTTTTAATTTTACAACAGCTTTTGCCATCTCATCAATAGCAGTTTCTTTTTCGGGCATGGAAGAGTGTCCGCCCGGAATATTTATTTGTAAATCAAGTGTTACATAACCTTTTTCTGCAATACCGACAATGGCAACAGGTTTGCTTAATCCCGGTATTTTATTTTTAGTAATAATCCCGCCTTCATCCACAACAACCCCGGGCTTAATATTTCTTGCTTTAAAAAGTTCGGCAATGGCCTTGGCACCTTTTCCGCCAACTTCTTCATCGTGGCCCATCGAGATGTAAATGTCATTTTCAGGTACAAATCCTTCCCGCATCAGTGCTTCCACACCTTCCAGAAGTGCCATCAGACTTCCCTTATCATCAATGGTGCCTCTTCCATAAACAAAACCATTTTTTAATGCCCCTGCAAATGGTGCTGCATCCCATTTTTGAATCGTCGCTTCTTCAATCGGCACCACATCCTGATGCGCCATCATAACCAACGGGCTCCCGGCAGATGATTTTCCTTTCCAATGTAACAAAAGACTGTATTTATGGACTTTTTCAACCGTCACCGTTTTAAAAATCCTAGGGAAAGATTTCATCAAAAACGCATGAAAACCAAGAAATGCATTGCTGTCCAGTTTGCTTGAATCTTCGAACGAAACGGTCTGATAAGTGATGGCTTGCTGCAACCTGGAAACCGAAGAGTCGGAAGCAGCAAAAGCTGGTTTTTCTGGGGCAGAAAGCTGCTTGCTTTTGAATGTGAATGTGTTGAAAAGGATGAAGGCAACAAATAATAAAATAGCAATACCAAGGAGCAGGAGAACTTTCTTCATGATGACGAGCAAAGAGATAGTTGATTTATCCTTAAGTTGATATTTTTATTTTAAATCACCTAATGTTTTTTGGCTTAAACGGTCTAAAATACTAATGTAAATTTATTGATATTTTTTGTAGTTATTGATAATCAGATTCTTATGTTTTGTTTTATTTACGTCCAAAAGTTTTTATGCTCCGATTTTAAATTTGTCAATACCAAAAATTTGAGGAGGCACTGATGGAATTTTTGGAATGAAAAACTACATTTTAATAAAATACAGAAATATAATTTTTATAACTTTACTCACTATACGCTTCGCGGTAAATTAATATTTAAATCTGTTTGCCGTTTAAATATTTATAAACGGTACTGCTACCGGTTTCGAGATTTTTTAATGTCATCATACCCGAAAAAGTATCCGGATTGACCACCGTCACCTCGCTGTTTGTGGTATATACTGCAAGATAGAAGGTTGTTGTTTTTGCTATTTTTGCTTTGATGTATCTGGCAAATCCAAGGAAATGGGCGTCAGACACAATTTTTCCGGTCTTTATATTTTTCAACTGCGGAATCATTGGAATCCGGACATTTTCTACGGTATCATTTTTAGTTTCCGTTACAGGCTTGTCCCACGATGGGGTCCATATTATGGATAATGTATCTGCCATTGGCTGGATGAGCACGGTTTCATATCCTCTTTCATTAAATAATTTTCCGAGCTCAGCGATAGTGGTTCCGGCGGGCTCTTGCGGAGAAACATCCTTTTTACATCCATTTGATATAAAAACAGCGGCCAGTATTGTGACTGCTAAACAGATTTTGGAAGTAATATTTTTCATTCCCGTAATATTATAAAAGTTACAATAATACTAAGAACCGGAATTTTTATCAGGAAAGCAACATTAAATTTCTGCTGTGGAAAGCAAACTTGCCGATGCCTTATCAAGATAAAAAACACAATCCGGATGAGTCTGTAAAATGCTGGCCGGGAACAAATTACTAATCTCATTTTCAAGACTGTTTTTCACTGCAACTGCCTTTCTTTGATCAGGAACCGAGCAAATAATATGTTTCGATTTCATGATTTGTTGGACAGACATGCTGATTGCCTGCTGGGGAACATCTTCCAATGTGGCAAACCAGCCCTCATTCATTTGCTGTTTGCGGCAAGGCTCATCAAGATTTACAATCAGATAAGGTTTTTCTGTGTCAAAATCGGCCGGAGGATCATTGAAGGCAAGATGGCCGTTTTCTCCGACGCCAACAAGCGCTACATCGATCGGGTGAGCAAGAATGAGCTCATCAAGTCTTATGGTTTCTGCTTCTGCATCATCTTCTCCATTGATAAGAAAATAATCTTTTAACGCCGGTACATTGGCAAGAAAGCGTTCTTTGAGATATTTTCTGAAACTTGCCGGATGTGAAATTTGCATTCCAATATATTCATCCAGATGAAACATCGTAACTTTCGACCAGTCAATTTCTTCTTCTCTGATCAATTGATTCAGCGTCTCAAACTGACTTGTGCCGGTTGCTAAAATGACGTTGGAAAATCCTTTTTCAGCAATTGCTTCACGGATCAGTTCCGCAGCATGTTTTCCGGCTTTATATCCAAGTTCGGTATTTGTTTCAGAAACGACGATTTTCATAAATTATTTAAAGCGTTTTAAATATCAAAGATGCATATTATTTTTTCAGGATTTTACTTTTGTATTGCCGCCGGTGGTCAGAGAAATATCAACCGGTTTGTTTGTTTTCCATGATCCCGAAGTGAAATCCGGTATGTCAATCGGAGCGGAGCGGTTGGCCACAGACCATTCCGTAAGCGGCGAAATGACACTCCATGAAGCAGCATCATATACATCCTGATCCAGCGCAAGGCCATTTCTCAGGCAGTCGATCAGGCGCCAGTCCATTAGAAAATCCATGCCTCCATGTCCGCCAACTTTCTGAGCAAGTTCACCGATTCTTTTGACAATTTCGGGCTCATATTTTTTTTCAAGCGCTTTATATTCTTCTTCCGAAAACCATTCATGTCCTTGTGAAATGCGTCCGGGAAGCGGATATTTTTGGGCCGCACCTTTGGTTCCGCTGATCAGATGAATACGGGAATAAGGTCTGGGAGAACTTACATCATGCTGGATCATGATCGTCTTTCCTTTTTGTGTTCGAATGGTTGTCGTATTCATGTTGCCGCGAAAAGATTTTCCTGCAAATTCCTTAAAATCAGGATCTTCTTTTGCCAGTTTGTGCGCACGGTCTGCAATCATAAAATCGTTGCTGGCCATGGAAACCAGATAATTCATTTTATCACCGCGGTTTATATCCAGAACCTGAGCGACAGGTCCAAGTCCGTGTGTAGGATAAAGATTGCCATTTCGCTCATTTTCCCGTAAACGCCATAAATTGTAACGTGCAGATTTGTCAAAAAAGGAATTGTAAATATCATGAATATAGGCACCTTCCACATGGACAATTTCGCCAAAAAATCCCTGACGGGCCATATTCAAAGTGAGTAATTCAAAAAAATCGTAACAGCAGTTTTCAAGCATCATACAGTGCTTTTTTGTTCGCTCGGAAGTTTCAACCAGTTTCCAGCATTCATCCACCGAAATCGCAATCGGGATTTCGCAGGCTACATGTTTTCCATGTTCCATTGCATAAATCGCCATACTGGCATGAAGGTTCCAGGGCGTGCAAATGTATATCAGGTCAATATCATCACGCTCACAAACTTTTTTCCAGGCATCTTCACTTCCTGAATAAACGGTTGGATTATGCCCGGTTCCTTCAAATTTCTTTTTTGCATCATTGACTTTTTCAGGACGAATATCACAAAGGGCCTTAACTTCCACATTTTCCAAAAAGACAATACGCTGGATAGCACCGCCGCCTCTGTTACCAAGTCCGATGTATCCAATTCGGACAGTATTGATTTTTGGAGCAGCGTACCCACTCATGTTAAATTTCTGCTTGTGCGGTTGGGATGACGATTCATGGATTTTTGAATCAACAGATCCTTTTTTGTCCAAAGCATAGTCCGGCTTCAAAGCTGCGCCAACAAAACCGAAACTTCCTAATCCTGTAAGTTTTAAAAATTTGCGCTTGTCCATTTTTCAAATCGTTAAAAGTGGGTTTAGTTGATTATACATGAGTACTTTAAAAGCAAGAGCGAAGTACTAGTATTAACCATCAAATTACTTGAAAATCTGGACAAGACAACCCGTTCGATGGCTTTTCTGCCATCGAACGGATAAAAAGAACTTATTTTCCGACCGGGAGGTGACTGATAATATCCTGCGTAGTTCCGATTTCACCAATTCGTGGGAAAATGTTGGTCATACTGTGGTTGTAAGCTTCAAGGATTTTATCGGAAGTTGCGTCACTTGCAAAACTGATATTATATCCAAGTTCACTGGCGGCTCTGGCCGTTCCTTCCACACCGACACTGGTGGAAATGCCGCCAAGAACGATTCCGGTAACTTTCAGTTTTTGAAGCTGCTCATGCAAGGACGTATTAAAGAAGGCATTCCATGTCTTTTTCTCAATCAGAATATCACTTGGTTTAATTATAATTTCCGGGACAATATCGGTGAATCCGGTAATTGGCATCGCCACTTTTGCTATGGTTTGCAGCACTGTGTTTTGTGGAGCCGAAGGCTTTTCAACCCTTGCCTTTGCCCAGTCCGCACCAACAGGATTAACATGCACAATTACCACGGGCAATCCCGCGAGCCGGAATGCATTTGCAAGAATGGCAGCTTTTGCCAAAACATCTTTTACGGGATGCACAGTATCTTTTGCAATTCCTTTCTGAAGGTCTATCAAAACCAGAGCGGTATTTTTATCAATTTCCGTAATCATAATTTTTTGCTTTAAATGGCTGAGGCCGATAATGTTGATAATGATGATTTACCATTTTCCTGTTGCAGCCAATTTTTTCAACAATATTTCAAAAATTGGCTCTCATCTAATTCCTTATTTTTCTACCATTTTTATGCCATTTATTATGATGAAGCAATAATTTAACATTCGTTATTGCGGGGAAATAAGGTTTTTATCGATGATGTTTCAATTTTAGGTATCTGTGAAGCTATGTTATAAAATGCCCATTTAGCTTGAACGTATATTCGTGCCGATGTAATCAGAAAAAAACTGCTTGTAGAATTTAATGTCTTTCGATTAATCTATTTCTGACTACCTGGTGATGATGAATTTTAAATAACAACCAGAAATACAAATTATTATTAATGATAATATTTGATCCAACATATTTATATCGTAGGATAAATTGTGCAAATAAAATGCTTAATTTGTAAAATTAATTCTATTCACAATTAGGTATTTCAGCTGAAAAGTTAAATCTTGCCAACCTGACATCAAATAGAAAAATTAGTCCAGGAGTTATTTAATTGCCGTATTTTCTTTCAAAAATTCTTGTAGTATAACCTGGATTGATAAAACTTTTTAAATTGAGAATTATTAAATTTTCAATTTACTGATCACGACTCAACGTTATAAATAGTGACTATTTGATTATTCATGAAACAACTTCTCCTCCTAGCAATTATTGGGTTTTTTGTCATCAATAAACCTTGTTTTTCCCAAGCCCCAATGCCCAGGTTCCGGCGTTTAACAACAAATCAGGGACTTTCACAAAGCCATATCAGCACAATACTGAAAGACAAAAAAGGGTTTATGTGGCTTGGCAGCGAAGATGGCCTCAACAAATTTGACGGCTTCAAATTTACCCATTTCAAACATGATGCTAATAATAAAAACAGTATAACGGACAGTTATATTCAGGATCTTCTGGAAGATAAAGCAGGCAATTTATGGGTCGCAACATCAGGTGGTCTTGACAGATATGACCGTGAGAAAAACATTTTTGTTCATTACAGAAACGGAGATGCCAGTTATGACATCAACGATATTTTTCAGGATAGCAAGGGCAGAATCTGGCTTGGGACCAGCCAGGGATTATTTTTATTCAACGCTGCTACCGGCGTTTTTAAAACCTGGCATCTGGGCGAGCAAAAATTAAAAAGCGGCGGGAGCGCGTTTGTAACGCAGGTCATTGAAGATAATGACGGAAGCCTTTGGCTGGGAACAGAGCACGGTCTTTTCAGGTTTAATCCGGAATCAGGAATTTCCAGGGGATATTTTAAGAACTCTGATCCAAAAAACGGACTGGTTTCTGACTGGATCATGGCTTTGTGTAAAGACCTGAAAGGTGATATCTGGGTGGGTACGCGTGGTGGCGGTTTGTCGCTGTATAACGAGAACAACGATACTTTCAGAACATTCCTGCACGACAAAACAAAAAACAGTATTGCCCACAATGATATTCTTTCCCTCATGGAAGCGAACGATGGAAAAATGTGGATTGGTACTGAAAATGGTGGAATCAGCGTGTATGATATTTTCAGGAATAAATTTGTCACCTACCAATATGATGCTGCTGATTATACAACACTAAGCAACAATTCCGTCTACTGCATTTATCGCGACGATGCAGAAAATATCTGGATCGGTACTTATGCCGGCGGTGTCAATTTTATATCAAAATATGAAGACAAATTTTTCAGTTACAGGCAGATCGTAACGAATAAAAACAGTCTGAGCAATAATAATGTCTTATCCATTTGTGTGGATAGCAGCGGAAATAAAATCTGGCTTGGTACAGATGGCGGCGGTCTGGATTTGCTGGATCGAAACACCAATTCCTTTAAACACTTCCGGCACACAAATAGTAAAAATTCTATTAGTACAGATTATGTGATATCCGTTATTCAGGTTTCCAAAGATGTGCTGGGATTAGGTTATCACAACGGAGGTTTCGACCTGTATAATACCAAAACCGGTATCTTCATACACCACGTGCCGATTCCGGGTAATCCAAATAGTTTGTCAATTTTGGATGTGAACAATTTGCTTCGGGATGCGAGCGGAAATCTATGGATAGGCACATGGAAAGGCGGACTGGATTTCTACGATATTGCCAACAAGAAATTCACACATTACCGGAATGATCCTGCGGATGACAAAAGTTTGAGCGGTGACATTGTTACCACCGTTTTTCAGGATAGAAAAGGAGGAATCTGGGTAGGAACGCAAACGGGTTTGAATTATCTGGATGCGGATCGGAAACATTTCAAAAGATATCAGCACAAGGCAAATGACAAGTTCAGCTTATCAAACAATAAGGTCCAGACAATTTTTGAAGTTGCAAATGGTGATTTATGGATCGGTACAAGGGGTGGTGGCCTGAATTATTTTGATAGAAAAAAGCAAACTTTTAAATCTTATACAGAAAAGGATGGATTGGCAAGTAATGTGGTATTTGCTATTTTGAAAGACAGAAAAAATAATCTGTGGTTAAGCACGAATAAAGGAATTTCCTGTTTCAATCTGCAAAAAGAAAAATTCAGGAATTATGATATTTCTGACGGTCTGCAGGGAAATGAATTCAGATATAACTCACGTTTTCAAACTTCCGACGGGCAAATGTTTTTCGGTGGGGTAAATGGCTTTAGCAGTTTTTATCCGGAACAGTTGAGAGACAACAAGTTTGTTCCGCCCGTATATATTACGGATCTGTTGATTTTTAACAAGGAAATAATTCCCGGAGATAGCAACGACATCCTTCCAAAACACATTAGCGAAACCAAAGTTATCACGCTGTCGCATAAACATTCAGTCTTTACACTGGAATTTGCAGCGCTCAATTATACTTTGGCCAGGAAAAATCAATATGCCTATAAACTTGAAGGTTTTGATACGGATTGGAATTATGTGGGTACAAAACGGACGGCCACTTACACCAATCTGGATCCGGGTACTTATGTTTTTCGGGTACGTGCATCAAATAACGACGGTGTCTGGAATAACAAAGGTACGTCTCTGAAAATTATTATTGAACCGCCTTTCTGGCTTACATGGTGGTTTAAAGCCGCAAGTATTCTGCTATTTATCGGACTGGCAATTGCCTTTTACCGGGTCAGGACTTACCGCATTTTAAAAAGACAAAAAACACTGGAACGCCAGATTAAAGAGCGTACAATCCAGCTCGAACATTCGATTGAAGAAGAAAGAAAAGCGGTACAAAAAGCGGAAATGGCCAGTCGGGCAAAAAGTTCTTTTCTGGCAACGATGAGCCATGAAATTAGAACTCCTATGAATGGCGTACTTGGCCTGGCTTCTCTGCTTGCGGAAACTCCTTTAAATGAAGAGCAACGAAATTTCACAAAATCGATACAGGCCTGCGGAGAAAACCTGCTTACGGTTATCAACGATATTCTTGATTTTTCAAAAATCGAGTCGGGGAATATGGAGCTGGAAGAAGGAGATTTCAGCCTTCGAACCTGCATTGAAGAGGTCATGGATTTGTTTTCGCCAAAAGCCGCCGAGATGCATCTCGACCTGATATACCAGATCGATCCTGATGTGCCTTCCCAAATTATAGGAGACAGCCTGAGACTGCGGCAGATCCTGATCAATCTGGTAAACAACGCGATAAAATTTACCAGGGAGGGAGAAATTTTTTTAAGAGTCAGTGTGATTAATATCTTCGATGACGATTCTGTGGAATTGGGTTTTGATGTCAAAGACACCGGAATTGGTATAGCAGAAGACAAAATGGATCGTCTGTTTAAATCTTTTTCACAGGTTGACTCATCAACCACGCGCCGGTATGGAGGAACAGGTCTTGGACTTGTGATCTGTGAAAAACTGGTTGCGCTGATGGGTGGATCCATTTCTGTGAAAAGCGTGGTTGGAGAAGGAAGTACTTTTCATTTTTCAATAAAAACCAAAAGAAGCAGACAATCCCTTCAGACCTATGTTACCTATAACATGGATGGCCTGGAAAATAGTAAAATCCTGATTGTGGACGACAACGAAACAAACTGGGAAATTTTGAAAGGCCAGCTGGAAGATTGGAAATTGATCCCATATGTCGCCAGTTCGGGCAAGCAGGCATTGGAGATATTGGAACAAAAGATAAATTTCAGTCTGGTAATTACAGATATGGAAATGCCGTTGATGGATGGTATACAACTCGCTTCGTTGATCAAAGAACGTTATCCGATTTTACCGGTCATGCTTTTAAGTTCAAAAGGGAATGAAATACAAAAGCACAACCCGGGACTTTTTTGTTCGATTTTGACAAAACCAGTGAAACAGCACGTGCTGTCAAGACATATTTTTACAGAATTAAGCAAGTTTAAAAAAGCTGCAATCAACCAAGTTCAGGAGCCGGATATTCCAAAGAAAAAATTAAGATCTGATTTTTCAATCAAATATCCTTTGAATATTCTTGTTGCCGAGGATAACAAGATCAACCAGATCGTCATTATGAATATCCTCAAAAAACTCGGATATACTGCGGATTTAGCCACCGATGGATTTGAAGCCCTGAAAATGGCTACCCAGAAAAAATTTGATGTCATTCTGATGGATATTCAAATGCCGCTGATGGATGGCCTGGAAGCAACACAGCTCATAAAAAAACGATATCCTGTTCAGCCATTCATCATTGCAATGACAGCCAATGCTTTGCCGGAAGACAGAGAAATGTGTATGAGATCCGGAATGGATGATTACATCAGCAAACCGGTAAACCTGGACGAGCTAATGCTGATGCTTGAAAAATGGGCAGCTCAATCACAAGCTACGCTGGCTTCCTGATCTGATGGTTTGCGCTTTTTTCTTCATAATTGTTTGTGTGTCTTTCTGTGGAAACCGGTGACATTCTGTTGTGGTCAATTTCCCGTTTTGAGATCAAAAAATTCATTCTGAGCAATTATTGAATGTGGTATGATTATTTATCTGATTTGGCAGAATTAGATTTATCAAGAGTAATCATTTTATTAACAAACTTATTATGAAAAAGATATTGATTTTTATGGCCATGGTTGCCGCTTCAACTATGGCATATGCTCAGGATTCAACTAAAACGAAGGTTGGAAGAGCAGCAGATAAAACAAAAACAGAAGTAAAAAAGGATGCGAAAGCAGTAGGGAACGGTGTTAAAAAAGGGGCTAATGCAGTAGGTGAAACCGCTGAAAAAGGTTACGATGCTACGAAAAAAGGTGTTAAAAAAGGTGCTGACGCAGTAGGAGAAACCGCTGAAAAAGGCTATGATGCTACTAAAAAAGGCGTAAAAAAAGCTGAAAAGAAAATTAAAGACGATAAGTAGTTCAAACGATAAGCAAAGAGAGCCTGCCGAAAAGCAGGCTTTTTTATGCTTTTATTTTTCATTAATCATATCTTGATAAACTTTTGCGGCGGCATCATAGGCTGCTTCCGCATCTTTTTTTTCTTCCTTACGAATATTCGGTTCCTTCATTTTCCAGCATTGCTTTAAAGCAGCTAAACACCATTCTGCACTTTTCTTTTCTAAAACCGGCTTTTTGTCAATATAAATGAAAACCGGATTTGAATGTGAACTTGGATAAATACGCGTAGCTACCCAGCTGGACTTTTGTATAGGTAATGAAAACTCAACATCATTAATATCGCCATTCGCAGGAATTTCCTTGGCATCCACGGCTTCCCCATTCACAATCAATTCCACCTTCACTTTTCTTGACTGTCCGATTCGAGCCCTTTCAATATCCCAGTAAGGCATTTTGTATATCGGTGTAGCGGCGGTTTTCTTTCCCGTTTCATCCTGTTCCAAAGGAACATAAGCAGCGACTTTGGCTGTAATTTTTACGGTTTGTTTTCCGGAAAATGACAATTCACTTTCATTACTACCCGCTTGCTGCCCATTAACGGCAAAATCCATAATGTGTGATTTTCCGTCGGAAACGTAACTTTTCCCTTTTTTCAGCGCTTCTGCATATTGATCGTAACTAAGCACACCGTCAGTTTTGAAATAACTTCTTGCCTGACCAACACGTGCATCCGTGATACATGGAAAATCTGTTTCGCCGCTTAGTCTTATTTTAAACCCACAATTTAGCGTGTGGTAATACATGTTCAGCTCCCAGGGCGCTGGCGTATCACCCAAACTGTAAAAATCAACCAGGTTATTCGTAACGGTAACAACGTATTCATTAG
Source organism: Dyadobacter subterraneus (assembly GCF_015221875.1). Classification (NCBI taxonomy): domain Bacteria; kingdom Pseudomonadati; phylum Bacteroidota; class Cytophagia; order Cytophagales; family Spirosomataceae; genus Dyadobacter; species Dyadobacter subterraneus. The sequence goes on along the minus strand of NZ_JACYGY010000001.1, from coordinate 4,883,123 downwards.
CTCCGATACCATCCATTTTTGGGATTACATAATTTGGCAATTTCGTTACCATTTCCTGAGGTTCCAGTCCCCAGCCCGAATGCGCGTAACCGACCACGCCACCCTGATTTTTGGCCCAGGAAAGTACCGGGGCGGTCCAGCTTGGCCATTGCTCAATCAGTGTTGTTCCCGGATAATCATCTTCCTTAATTCTTAAAAGGACAATATGACCGGCATGTGAAGATGGAAAACCTGAAACCTCCACATCATTTCGCATAATATTTTTCTTGTTGGAATAGGGCTCATCCTTACCTGTAAAAAATGTTTTTTGATGATACCAGCTTGGTCCCCAGGCAAGGTTGGCGGCCATATTAAGATCTTCACCAAGTACCTGCCGCCACATATCTTTTGGATCTACACCTTCGGTGGGACTATCATAATGACTGCATCCGGCGGCATGAATATGATGGTCGGCGCTGAACCAGCCAAGTTTCGACATTTTTATCCATCGTTTGAGCTGAAAAGACAGATCCAACTCTTTCACATTTTCGGGAATGATCACCTGTCTGGTTTCCTTTATATATTCGGGGCCTCTGGTAAAAGTTATCGAATATTTTCCCGGCGGCAGCTGCACGTCTTCTCCATCGCTTCGGTATATCTGAGGCTGAAAGAAAAAATCAGGATATTTGTCTGTGGAAGCTACACGTCTGGATGGGAGCGGATATATTCCGGTGAATTTTCCACCTGCATGCTCCTGCGAATCCGTGATTAAAAACGAGGCCATTACAGGTGATCCGTCATCATCCCTGACATGAAATTTCACTTTGACCGAAGGTTTAACCTTAAACAAAATGGGTGTAGTATTTCTATAACCAATATCTTGTGAACCGTGCCCGATACTATATCCTATTTCAATTTCCCGCGAACCTGCATCTTTCGAATAAATCTGAACAACCGCATATTCCAGTTTTAAACCACTCAGATTTGGTTGTAAAGGACGATTGGTATACATCTGAATTTCAGCAAAACGATTTGCAACCTGGCCTGGAGTCACCACATTTTCCTTTTTAACATTTGGTTCAAAAGATGGTGAATGGTAAGGTTTAGCTGCGTTCGGGCTCTCGGCTTCCAGTTTGGCAGTTATGCCGGCGTCATTATTTATTTTGACTAAAAAGCTTGTCCAGCCGCCTTGTATTAACACTGCTTTTGCTAATCCGCGGTCAACCTTAACGCGGCCTTCCGGATTGATACCGATGATATTCAGACAATACGGATCCAGAATTTCCTGAATCGCTCTGACAGATTCCGGGCCGGTAGAATTGTTATTTAAAGCTTTCAAACGTTTAAGGTCCGGAGCAGACAATGCATTTCCTGAAAAATTGAGTGCCTCACTTAGCCGAAGAGCCTGAGCAAGCAAAGGTTGCGGTTCAACAGTTTGATTTATGCCGGATGAAGTTTGATGATGTTCATGCTGGGCGGAAAGCAAAAATGGTGTCAGAAGATAAATGAACAGCAAAAGGAGTTTTTTCTTCATATCAGGATTATACTATAATTCGCTGCAAAACCGCACCGCTTTTTTTAAATCTTCCTCATTGTTGTAATCAATATTTTGTTTGTCAAGATATTTTTCAATGACGTTTTTATTTTTTGAAAATATCTTCAACAGACTGGTTTTGTTAGCCTTGCTAAACCGGTGATTGATATCCATCAAAAGATAGGTAGTCGCTGGTTTTAATAAAATTGTATTGCTGGCCGGCAGAATTGTCGTTCTTCCATTTATATCTGTAAAAGTCGATGCATTGTAAACAGATCCTATTTCGCTGCTATTTTGATAAGCTCCTTTTTTCTCAATCCCATCTCTTTGATACTGAACCTTTTTTGTTAGAAGCATCAAGCCGCAATCTTCAATAACTTCCACAAAACCATTTTCAGGAAAAGGATAAAAACGGCTATTGCCAATATCAGCATAGCCGACTTGGTTGTTGTCGGCAATGGCCAGCGTATCTCCCTTGGCATTTATAAACATTACTTCACCCAAAAGATAGCAGTAATTCAGCTTGCTTACCGCATAATTTCCATTGGTATAATTTAAGCGGCCAAACTGGAAATCGGGATATTCAAACCTGTCTTTTGCCGGAATAAATTTAGTGGCATCCTGTCCGTTTTTCACCCTGAGTACTTTGGTTGGCTGAGCAAAAATTTTGGAAAGAGGGAAAAAAATAAAAGCAGCGACTCCGCAAGTTTTTATTAAATTTTTTAACAAATTCATATTTTTGTTAAGCTAAAAAGTTAAAGGGAACTGCAAAAATCAAGTATCTTCATTAAGTCCGGTTGTTTGGAAAAGTCGATGTTTTCTTCTTTTATATAGGTGATAATTTCTTTGTTATTATCCCGATATAATTTCAGCAGAATTGCCTTGGTAGGAATATAAAATCGTTGGTTTTTATCGATAAAAAAATAATCAGATTTTCTTTTGAAAACGACTTTATCAGTAGGTTTCATCCACTGATATCCGTTTTGATTACTAAATGTCTTGTAATTGGAAATCGCAGAAGTAGCAGAATAGTGATTGAAAGCGGATTCTCTTTCGTTATCCAGAACGGTCAATACCAGTTTTTCTCCAAGCCTTATTTTGCCATAATTTTTTATTTCCTGAACATGTCCTTGTTTTGGTAAAAAATAAAAGATTTCTGAGCCAACGGCTATGCTATCCATAAAATTTTGGTCAGTCAGTAATAGCGTATCTTTTTGTGGACCAATAAATTCTATTTCTCCGTAAAACAGATTGTAATTAAGCAAGGCATTTGCAATACGGCCATTTCGGAAATAAACCTTCCCAGGTTTAAATTGGTCGAACTGGTATTGTTCCTGATAAGGAATGTTTTTTGAGATATTGGAACCGTTTTTTGCCCTATATACCTTTGGCGTGTTCTGCGCAAAAGTAAATGCAGCACAATGCAGGAAAAGTATTGTTAGTAAACAGCTTTTCATTACCGGTTTCTCAGGAAAGAAATTTTCATTAATTAACAAAAAATCAACGTTAATTACAATTATTTAAGAGGTAAATAATATTTGAATTCACTAAGCAAGTCAGGATTAATTTATTTAAAACCTGGTGCAGATTTTATGATAAGTAAGTAGCGCATTTAAAATATGGAAAATTTGTATTTTCTGGCAATTACGCCGCCGGAAGAAATCAGCAAAGAGATTATCGAAATACAAGAAGATATTGCGGCTCGTTTTGATAGCAGGGCTTCGCTTAAAGTGATGCCGCATATCACTTTAAAAGCTCCGTTCAAATTTCCCATGGCGGCGCATATTATTGTTTTGGAATGGTTTGAAAATCTCCAAATTAATCAATCCGCATTCAATTTGGAATTGAAAGATTACGGAGCTTTTCACAATAAAAACAAACCTGTAATTTTTATAAAACCCGAGAAAAATGCTTCGCTAGCGACATTGCAAAAACAGATTTTATCTGAATTTGAAAATGCATTTCCCGGGGTGGCGATAATGGATCTCGAATTAGATTTTCACCCGCACTTAACGATTGCATACCGGGATTTGAAAGTAAATTTATTTCAGGAAGCGTGGCGGGAGTTTCAGGCCAGGGAATTTCTCAAAATATTCGAAGTCAATGATTTTCACTTGTTACAACATGACGGTAAGAAGTGGAACATCATCCGTACTTTTCCATTAAAATTTTTTCAAAATAATTAGGGTCAACTTATTGGTCTCCTGGGATTTTCGGGGAGATATTTTTGTAGATTTTTTGGGACAAATTGAGATAACTTATTATGAATCAGTATATATATTAGATTTTGTAAATCTAATTATTTCTAATAATTCAAGAAACTAATCAGGTAAATGTAATAGAATGGGCTCACCGGACTTTTCTGGTATCATTTTCCCTTGCAGGTTATTACCAATCAGAAAAGTTCTTTGCTTGAATTTAAAAAGTTTGACTTTGGGAATACGTTTTGTATGACTGTTTTATAATTGAATATGAAATAATTCATACAAACTTAAAGTCAATAAAATGAAAACGATAAAACTCGCAATCGTAGCAATACTTACAATGGCATCTGCTGTAAGTTACGCTCAAAATCCATCTTCACAGCCTGTACCTTTGCAAGATTCGTCCAGAATGGATCAGGGCAAAAAACTGAACTCAACTCCGACACCGATGCCGCGGACAGGAGCACCTTCGGATGATACATTGATCAGGGATCAGAGAACATCAAACATGAATATGGATACCACTAAATGGAATGGTAAAAAAATGGATGGGATGAAAAAGGGTAGAAGAAAAGGCGGATCCGGAGAGCTTGATACCACCGGAACAAGAAGAAAAAATAACTAGAATTTTTTTACTTAGTAACATTAAAATGCCTCCGGTATAAGTTTACCGGAGGCATTTTTTGTGATTAATCCTTGTCGCCCAAATATGCTTTATTTTTCAATATTCGCATCGCCAGAGAGCCTAATCTTATTTTTTGACTTAATAACGAAAACATATTTTTACCAACTTTCAATGCATTGATATTTTCGCCATTATAACTTTGTTTTACTTTTTCTCCTGTCCTCATATTTACGAGTTCATCCCTCAGATACAGTTGTTTAGTAACCATATTGGAAAGCATCGGAGTGTAGTAATAACAGTCTTTGAAGAAGTAATGCGTCACTTGCGACCAGCGTGTTGAACCTTGTTTGGTAACTGGTGAACCGCCATGAATAATATTGGAAGACCAAATCAGCAAATCACCTTTTTTTGCAAGGAATTTCTTCTTTTCAAACTGGTGCGCGTCTACAATTTTTTCTATAAAATCTTCATACTGAATGTAGTCTTTGTATGACGGTGTTTGTGCGTCGGTCCGGATGTATGAAAAGTCGTATTCCAAAAGTTTTTGTGAGCCTGGATAGTAAAAAACGGGTCCGTTTTCTTCGGTAATATCTTCCAGTGCCACCCATACGCCGCACATAAATTTGGAAGGCAGCGAACTGAAATGGATTGTATCCGAATGTGCTCTCTGCTGCGAACCGAATTTGAAATTGAGTGTTTGAAACGGAATCGGTTCTCGGCCGTAAAAAATTTCGAGAATTTCGAGCAGGGCAGGATAGCAGGCCAGTTCTTTTGAAGCTTCGGAAACCATCCATAAGTCCTGGATTCTTCGTTCATCGCGTTGGGTTTTAATGGGAAAATCAGGATTAAATCCTTTGTTTTCAGCATCCTCCTTCGTTTTGTCGATCAGTGAATGCGGCAAAAGTCCGGGAATTACAACGAAACCATTTTTTTGATAATCCAGCACATATTTGAGCTGCTGGTCAGTTAGTTTCTTAGTTTTTAAAATCTCTTCAAAAAAAGGCGATTCGATCCAGGGTAAATTAGCAGTAGGCATATGTGAGGTTTTACTATATGATCAGAATTTTTATGGCGTTTTGACTTAATATTTGCTCTAAAATCATGACTCTTACTTCCCCGGAATAGTTGGAACAGGTTTCAGCAAAAGGTAAAAGTAGACTTAAATCAAACCCAAATAATTGTTCCAAGACGTTGAGAACGCGTTTGATGCAAGTGCTATCTATAATAAAGGATTAACTGCACAATTTATTGCTTTACGCTTCCAAGTTTTAAAGTATTCCTCAAAAGTGTTTGATTATCAGATATTTAGTTTTGGGTTGGTATGGTTATTATGTAGCCTATCGCCAAACCAAACTGTTAAGTTATACTTCATCAACATTTAATTTTTATGAAACACAAATCCAGCAACCTGATTAGCCTGACTAAAAAACTGACTTACTTTATTTCGGCGAGTGTCTTTTTCAGTCTGATTGCCTGCACCGACCACAATACCGAACCGATTGTGAGTGTAAAACCAAAAACGGCAAAACCGGCATGGGCTCCGGAAATTAAGGATGAAATGTGGGCGGTAATAGAAAAATTACTAAGCTACGGCGACAAACCTATTCCCACTGAAACGCCAGAGGAGGCTCGTAAAAACCATACGGTAAAAGATGCTGTAATGGATCTTTTGAAAGAAAATAACGTGACAGTACCGGCGCCAATGGTTGATACAATGGGCAAAGAAATCCCGGTTGCGGGAGGTACTATTCATGCCCGGGTATATACTCCGAAAACAGGCACAAAACCATTTCCAGTTATTGTTTATTTTCATGGCGGTGGCTGGGTAATTGCTACCATCGATGTTTATGATGCTTCGGCACAGGGACTTGCGGAAAAATCGGGAGCCATCGTGATTTCTGTTGAATACCGAAAAGGACCGGAATTCAGATTCCCAACGGCCCATAATGATGCTTATGCTTCCTATTTGTGGGCGATTGATAATGCAGCATCTATGAACGGAGATTCGAAAAAAATCGCAGTTGCAGGAGAAAGTGCCGGTGGAAATCTGGCAGCAAACGTAAGTATTATGGCTCGTGACAACGGGAAACAAATGCCTGTGCATCAGCTTTTGGTTTATCCGGTTGCAGGTTCGGATATGACGACGCCTTCCTACGTTAAATTTGCCGACGCCAAACCGCTTGACAAACCTTCAGTTGTCTGGTTTTTGGATCATTTCCTTAATGACGTTCCTACGGAATCTAAGGATACACGAATTGATCTGGTACACGCAAATCTGGCCGGACTTCCTTCAACGACGATTATTTCAGCTGAAATTGATCCTTTGGAATCTGAGGGCGGGATTTTGCAAACCAAACTTTCGGATGCAGGCGTTGCAGTGACGCGTAAATTGTATGTGGGCACAACGCACGAATTTTTCGGAACGGCAATATTGGTTCCGGATGCTAAAGATGCGCAGGATTATGCCGCATCGGAATTAAAGAAGGCTTTTGGGATGTAATCTTTGATTGATAAGATATATGATCAATATGCTAAACAGAAAAACCGCTCTCGAAATGAGGCGGTTTTTCTGTTTAGATTCACATTAGAGTATTAATTAAGTTTGCAGCGCTTTTATAATCATCAGGAAAACAGTTAGAAAACCGGTGCTACTTTAAAGAGCGGCTGAAATTATGAAAAGAAAATATACTGATTTAGTGCCACAAAGAAGCACTGTTAATTTTAGCTGTGTTCTGAAAAATGTATCATTTAAGACCGTGTTGAAAATATCTTTTCTAGTTATATTATCTGTTATTTCAATCAAAACAAACGCGCAAAAAGCAAAAGGAACAGCAAATATTTACAGTCGGGATAATTTGATTGCCTGGTGTATTGTACCTTTTGATTCAAAAAACCGTGGCCCGGTTGAACGTTCGGAAATGCTGAACAAATTGGGAATTAACAAACTCGCATATGATTGGCGGGAAAAACATATTCCCACTTTTGATGCCGAAATTGAGGCATTAAAAACACATCATATTACATTACAGGCATTTTGGCTCCATTCCGGACCTGAGCCTGAAAAAGATAAAAATCTGGCGACGATTCTGGAAGTGCTAAAACGAAATAATGTGAGGACACAGCTTTGGCTGATGGTTACCGGAATCAAAGACCTGGATACTATGACGCAGGAAGAAAAGATAAAAGCTTACGCAAAACCTATTGCTTACATTGCCAAAAAAGCTGCCGAAATTGGTTGTACCGTCGGGCTCTATAATCACGGCGGCTGGTATGGTGAACCGGAAAATCAGCTTGAAATTATTAATTATTTTAAGAAACCAAACATCGGTATTGTTTACAATTTTCATCACGCCGAAGAGCAGCTTGACAGTTTTCCAAAGTTTTTTCCAAAAATACTTCCATATTTACTAGCTGTTAATTTATCAGGATTGAAAAAAGGAAATCCGGTTAAGGTGGTACCGATAGGACAGGGTGATGCGGAAAAAGAAATGATTCGTTTGGTAAAAAACAGTAAATACAGCGGTCCAATCGGGATTATTAATGAAGAAACTGCGCCGGATGCGGAGGTTGGATTAACCATGAATATTGATGGCTTAAAGAAAATCCTGAAAGAGCTGGGCGACTCCGCTGCCTTGAAAACCTATAACTAAAAGCGTACACCATGATCGATCAGATCCTGTAAAGCGATTTTTTCATGTTGAATAAGTAAATTTAAAGTTTCAGGATCAACATTTTCAGAGGAAGCCAGTGAAAATGAAAAATCCATAAAAGGTGCGTAAACGGCGTCAAATACCATTTTTGCTCTTTCAAAATGGTAATCCGACGTAATAATGATAATTTCCTCAGGCTGGTATTTTGTAATAATCCATTTGGAAAGTGTAGCGTCCTCCACCGAATGACGGGATTCTACTAGTGCAAGAATATCTTCCTCTTTTACATTTTGGGAAATTAGAGCTTGTTGTAAATAGTAAGCATGTGGCTTGTCCGTCGTATTGAAATGTGGACCATAACCGCCCGTTAAAACAATTTTATACGTTCCTGATCTATACAAGTTTTGGCAAAATTTTAACCTGCTTTTTGCCATTTCACTAAGCGTACCATCAGGCTCGTTGGGCGAACCGAGAACAAGGATAATTTTCATTTAGGTTTGCGAAGTCTGCCATCAGATCTGTTTACCGACAAGATATTGAAAAAGGAATTTTTAAACCAGCTTATCAATTTCTTCTGGACCATACTTTGCTTCGCATCAGTATTTTCCTTTTGGTTTTTTGCGGGTTTGAGTCTGTGGTTTTACGCGTTTCTTGGTGTAAGTTTTTTATCTGGCTTAGTGCCATCCCGATTTTTCAGGCTAAGTAATAATCCTCAATTTTATGAAAAACTGGGAGCCCGGTGGATCAGGAAATTTGTTCAAAATGGCGATCTGGTTAATCTTTTAACTAAAAACCAGGAAGTATCTACAAGATCTATCACTGATAAAAATGATGTAGCGAAGTACCTGAAAACAATTTCAATGTATGAAAAGTATCATTTCATCTGTTTCATATTTTTCTCTCTTTCCGGGATTTTTGCGGTGTTTCAGCAGTCATTTTTTTATTTCATTTTGATCCTGGCGAGTAATATTCTTTATAATGTTGGTCCTGTTATTTTGCAGCAATACAACAGAGCCAGAATTTTTAAATTGAAAAGATAATGTTCTAAGCTTTTTCAACGAGAATACAAATCTCTGTAACCCATTTTTCCGGATCGGGCTCTGCTTCCGGATCCGAAACATAAAACTCAACCCGGCAGCCAACCAATTCTCCACTATCTACGATGCCCCGGTCCTTATAACCATTATCTTTTTTCCATTCATCCAGTGTAGTATGAGCCTGACGCAGGTTTTTATAATCGCCGGTATAAGTCAGGGCGGCGTAATCTCCTTCTGGGAATATTCTGGAAATAATTTTTCCGCTGCCTTCCGCCTTGATTTTTGTCGGTATACCCACATCTACGGTCATATTTCCCTGCTCATCCATGGATAGATATCTGAAAAATGGGGCACCGTTTCCTTCAACTTTATTCTGTCCCATCCAAATAAAAACCTCTGAAATAAGCGGAGGAAGTACTGTCGGGATTTCGACCATACCTACTTTTTGCCTGATCGCCACATAAGGTTCAGCTTCAAAAAATTCGATTTTTGGTTCAGTTGTCATGGTATTTTGGTTTGAGAAGTAAGATTGATTTGGGCAATTTTACAATAGCTAAATTACAACATCAGCGGGATTTTTAGACATGTAAAATGTGACAATCTCAGGGGTAATCCGCGACAGTTTTTGTAAAGACAATCCGTTATTTTTTCAACATTTCTTTGCTGATTTTTTTGAAATCATCTTCTTCAATTTCAAAAAATCCAGTACGAAAGGGGAAACCCCAGGATTTTTTATTTTTAATAAAATCCAGACTTTCAATAAGCGGTAAGATCGAAACTTGATGAGATTTTAGAAAATTCACATTGCGCCGGTAAGGAGCAAAATCCTCAGACATTTTAAACTGATAAATTTCTTCATCCAGTGCCTGTCCGATCGCCGTAAAGGACTGACATTTCTGATCGCCATCCATGGTTTCTTTTGGGGAATAAAATATTACCCAGTCGTCTGGTTTTATGCGTTTTAACGGAGCAAGTTTTCCATGTCCAGCCTGCATGAAACCGCCTTTTACACCACGCAAGATATGGTCTCTGGACGCGACCGTGATCCAGTATCTGGGTTTATCTGCCATATTTGGAAAGAATTGATAGTTGATAAAATTACAGTAATATATAGAATAAAACTGTTTGGAATTATGAGAGGCTCAGGACTTCCTTCTATAATTTTAGGGGAATCTAAATCATTTAAACCCTGGTTAAAGTGGCGCAGTTTGTTGTAGTTTCAAAAAGGGTGAATTTGTATTTTTGTAAAGTAATAAAAGCAATTATGTACGAAAATCTTATCCGGCATATACAAAGATTTGTTTCTTTAAATGAAGAAGAACAGATCATTCTTAAATCTTATCTCAAATTTGAAACGGTAAAAAAGAAACAATTTCTTTTGGAAGAAGGACAGGTTTGTCATGCCAACTGGTTTATTGTAAAGGGTTGTCTGAGATCTTACACACTTAAAGAAAACGGGAATAAGCAGATGGTCCAGTTTGCGATTGAGAATTGGTGGCTTACCGATTATTTTAGTTTTGAACAAAAAAAGGCGTCAAATCTTTTTATCCAAACTGTCGAGGATTGCGAACTTATAAGTATCGATGACCGGATTCAGGATGAAGTATTTGCAAAGATTCCACAGCTGGAACGTTATTTCAGGTTGATTCTCCAAAAGTCATTTGCTGCTTCGCTGATGCGTTTACAGTACATGTTCAATCTTTCACCGGAAGAACGCTTTCATCATTTCAATAACAATTTCCCTTCTTTTATCCAGCGCGTTCCGCAATATATGCTGGCGTCCTACCTTGGATTTACACCGGAATTTTTAAGTAAAATCAGAGCAAAAATTGCAGATTCCTGATTTTCTTGATCACGGTTAAGTTTTTAAAGATGATGAAGTCAGAAATTTGTGACATCATAAATCTAAAAAAAAGTAATCATGGAAAAGAGAATCACAATCCCCGTCACAGAACCAGCAGGATACAAAGCAATTTTGGGTCTTGAAAAATATATTGAAAGTACCAGCCTAACGCCAGTTCATAAAAATCTGATCAAAATCCGGGCTTCCCAAATCAATGGATGTGCATTTTGTATTGATATGCATACCAAAGAAGCACGTGCAATCGGGGAGACGGAACAGAGAATTTATGCGCTAAATGCATGGAGAGAAACTCCGTTTTTTACAGATGAAGAACGTGCTGTTTTGGCCATTGCGGAGGAAGTTACTTTAATTCAGAATCACGTTTCTGATAAGACTTATAATAACGCAATTACACTTTTGGGTGATCAATATGTGGCTCAGGTTATTATGGCTGCGATTACGATAAATGCCTGGAACAGAATCGGAATTGCTACAAATTTGTCGCCTGCTTTGGGTTGAATATGAATTTTGCCGAAAGGGGATTTTTGTTTTTTGGGATTTGGCTTAGGGATAGTTTTTATTACCCGTCCGACGGCAGAAAAAGCCGTCGGACGGGTGGCGGAGAAAAACCTTTTACTCTCCGGGATGCTACCCGTCGGATGGCTTTTTCTGCCATCCGACGGGTATTAAAACTTTGAATTATTCAAATATTGAAAACCGGCTAAATCAGACGGTATTAAAACTTTGAACGATCTAAAATCTTAAAGATCAAGAATCAATGAACAATCCCAACCCTCAAAGCCTTCAACCCTGAAATTCCCTGCAAATCTTCAACCTCCATTTTTTCAATGGTTTTGTCCAGAATATTTTCCTGTTGCAGAATTTGTAAGTACCCGACGTACTCTTTTTCTTCCGTTTCGTTCAGGTAAACGATGGTAATAAATCCGGTTTTCGTGATCCGTTCCGTTGTTCCCTGAATATATGCTTTATCAATCCGTTTTTTCACGATTTCATAACGGGCGTTATAACTTCCGTCAATATCAAACCGCTTTTCATCCATCCGGAAACGAATATCAATTGTTGCGTGATATACCAAAACCAAAGTTGTAACTTCCAATTGGTAAGGCAATTCCGGCTTTAAATAATAATGCGCCGCTTCCATTTTACACAAAGTCCTGAGCTGCCAAAGTCGGAGCTGATACAATTTCAACAGATCAAATTCCAGTTTTGGTACAATAGAAGAGCCGACATATAAATTATGTTCGATGCCGTCCGTTTTAAATCTTTCATAATAATGCGGAAAAATTGCTTGCGCCTTGATCTGGCTTTCATCCAGTACGCTCGCAATTTTCTCATTGATCATCTGAATCGTAGTCTCATATTTCTTACGATACTTATGAAATTCTCCCGTGTTTTTATCAGTTTGTAAAAAATAATCCTGAATCTCCTTAACCAGATCCGGATCTTTAATTTTTCTTAACTGCACATGAATTGTATTGTCGAGATATTGGCTGATATAATGTTCCGTCCCGGCTTTTAACGGCTTGTAAATATCAATCAGATACTGGCTGATCTGCTGCTCTTCTTTTTCGAGAGAATTCTGGGTTTCCTTGTTAACATCTTCCAAAATGGGCAAAAGCCATTTTAGCTGTTTTTTCAGATCTTTCTGTACACTTTCATTTCTTGCGTCGGATGATCCTTTGATATCAATTTGTCCATACAGCGGATGAACCGTTGGAAATACAATTTCCTGCAAATTATATTCTTCTCCAATCTGGTGCGCCAGAATCAGTTTCTGAGCCTCTGCATAAAATTTCCAATATACACTTTTGTGAATCGTAGTGAATTGATTTTGAATTACAGCCTGTATCTGGTTTTCAAATTCGCCTTCAATTCTTTCAATCGTATCGATCAAAAATGGCATAACAATATCCAGCAGATTGGCATTGATACTGTTAAGTACTCTGGTTCTTGGTGAAACAATTTCCAGAATACCATATATACGCTTGTTTTTAATAAGCGGTGCCAGAATAAAACTACCGATATTTTTATTTGTAAAATGATTGGCCAGATAACTTTCCGGATTTGAAACCAGATATTCTGCCGTATTATTTATGGAAAAACTCGTGTTTACTTCGATCAGGTTAAAGTAGGATTTAGCACAAAGCAGATTTCTTGCAGCTTCACTTTTACCCTCTGGCAATATATAGCTGGGCAGTTGCTGTCCATATCTGTCCAGACTAAACGTGTCATCCTCTTGATCAAATGAAGTAAAACCAACACCAAGATCTGCAACCCGGAAAATGGATCGAAAAATGGATTCGATACTATCCCGGAATCCAAAAGAATGATAACTGAGTAGTTTTTCTTTGAGTATGGATACTACATTTTCAACCGTTGCATCGTACAAGGAAATGATGGCAAAACCTTTTAGCAGAAATGTTCCCGGTGGAATTTTCTGTTTCCATAAATCCAGATTTTCATAATTGTTGACGAGATTGTCGACTTCCTCCTGTGTCAGATCCGGTGATTTTTCAGTTCGAAGAATTTCCATGAAATCTGCATTGTACAATATGCGGTAGTACTTTTTGATACCGCTGGCGGTCGGGATTTCATAAAATAACGGCTGACTGAAATCCAGCGCCGTTCCATAAAATTCATTCAATATTAAACAGCAGCTGAAAATGTAAAATTGCTGTTGGTTAAAATCGCGGATATTCAAATTCAGACTAATTCCGGCTGCCTTGATTATGTTTTTAAACCTCTCGGAGTGATTAAAAAAGACGCTGGAATAGGGGAATGTAACTGCTTTTATTTCATTCAGAGTAAGATTTTCCGGGAAATAATCTGCGAGCAAACGTTTTAGCAATTCCTTATTTTTTTCAATCTGGGAAATATCTGTGATGCCATTTCTCAGTTCGGGAAAAGGACGGGCATCGTGAAGTAAGGTAGTAGCCCGTGCTGCATTTTCATTCTCAGGATCGGCAGCAACTTTTTCCAGATTCTCAAAAATGTGGTAAAAAGAAAGTTGTACCTCAAAAGGGCTAATAAATGACGAAAGCAAATCCATAATTGTATTTTATCTTACAATTATAAAAGTAGCGATTTAAGAGATAAGTAATAAGCTAAACTGCCTTTTCCCATTAAAAACGGTCGGTTGACAGGCATTTACATGGGATTTGCTGTGTAATATATTCGCATAAATGCGCAACAGCTTATCTTCCAAAACATAATAAAGCCTGGGAACAGTTTTTTACTAATTGAGCGTCAACGTAGCCAGGCTGCTTTTAGCCTTCAATCTGAAATTCATCAGATCATATCCATCGTTCATTATGGTGGTTTTTCATTTTGTCAACAAAAACGATATTAATTAACCTATGAAAAATGAAACAGCAGTATTGGAGCAAAACGGCGAAATCGCTTCGTGGATGCCTGGTGTTACAGAAGTCAGTTTACAAATAAACGGCCAGTCGCATCAATTGAAATTGCAGCCCTGGGTAACTCTTCTGGATGCCTTAAGAGAAAATGCAGATTTGACCGGAACCAAAAAAGGTTGCGATCACGGACAATGTGGTGCCTGTACCGTTTTATGTGACGGCGACCGGATTTTAAGTTGTCTGACCCTCGCAGTAATGAAGGATGGTTCTGAAATCACAACCATTGAAGGTATCGCGAAGGATGGAGAGTTACATCCGCTACAAAAGGCATTTATTGAGCATGATGCATTTCAATGCGGTTATTGCACACCGGGACAGATTTGCAGCGCAATTGGTATGTTGAATGAAAATAAAGCAAAATCAAGAGATGAGGTAAAAGAGCTTATGAGCGGAAATCTTTGCCGCTGCGGAGCAAATACCAATATTATTGACGCGATCATGGAAGTTAAGGAAGGAGGAAATCATGAATAATTTCAGTTATACAAGAGCCAGCAATATCAGTGAAGCCATTCAGAAAGTAAGCGCTGACGCGGATACAAAATTTGTGGCGGGCGGTACCAATCTGATTGATTTATGGAAATACAACCTGACGAATTTTAATGCGCTGGTTGATATAAATTCTATACAAGACCATCACAATATTGAAGAAAAAGCGGATGGGGGCGTTCGGCTTGGCGCTTTTGCCAAAAATGCACAGACTGCATACCATCCTATTATAGAAGAGCGGTATCCATTACTATCAAGAGCAATCCTGGCCGGGGCTTCAGGACAAATCCGGAATATGGCAACCAACGGTGGCAATCTTTTGCAAAGAACGCGGTGTTATTATTTTTACGATCCGGCTGTTCCCTGCAATAAACGTGAGCCTGGCAGCGGGTGTTCTGCAATTAAGGGTTATAATCGTATTATGGCCATTTTCGGTACAAGTGAAAACTGTATCGCCGTTTTTCCGTCAGACATGTGTATTGCTTTGGCAGCGCTGGATGCGGTTGTAAATGTGAGCGGCCCGGGAGGCGAGCGCAGCTTACCATTTGCCGATTTTCACCGTCTGCCTGGCGATACACCACATTTGGACAACAATCTGAATCCGGATGAAATAATCACCAGCATTGATCTTCCCGAAAAAGGTTTTTCAAAGAATTACTCTTATCTAAAACTGCGCGACAGAAATTCCTACGCTTTTGCACTGGTTTCAGTAGCAACTGCTTTTGAGTTGGAAGGCGATAAAATAAAAGACGCGCGGATTGCATTAGGTGGTGTGGCACATAAGCCATGGCGTGTAAAACAGGCAGAAGAATTTCTCCAAAATAATACTGCATCCCGGGAAAATTTTGTGGCCGCTGCGGACATTATTGTAAAAGATGCAGTGGCTTACGAGTACAACAGTTTTAAAATTGAATTGACAAAAAGAGCGATTATTCGTAATTGTATGATGGCTCTCAATCCCGAAACGCAATTGCCGGGAGCTCAGCCATCAGCCTAACTAACCAGGAAATTTATGTCAAACAGACCATCGATAGGACAACCAATCAGCCGGTTGGAAGGCCAAATGAAAGTAACAGGTTCGGCAAAATATTCAGGGGAATATAATACGCCCGGATTGCTTTACGGATATGTTGTCAACAGTACCATTGTCAGAGGAGAAATAGTTAGTATCAATACAGTAGACGCCAGGGCTTTACCTGGCGTAATTGAAATATTTACACACGACAACCGTCCTTCACTGGCCTGGTTTAATATGCAGTACGCCGATATGGATGCGCCTCCTGGTTCACCTTTTCGCCCGTTGCATGATAATGAGATCAAATATTATGGTCAGCCCATCGCCTTAGTGGTTGCCGAGACTTTTGAACTTGCCCGTTTTGCGGCTTCCCTAGTCACCGTGGAATATGAAGAAGAGACATTTTCTACTGATATTCATGTCAATCTTGGTAAGGCGCGGGCTCCAAAAGCAGGTTTAGCAACAGCATTAAAACCGCCACCACCAAAGCCAAAAGGTGATTTTGAAGAGGCTTATGCCAATTCCCCGGTACAGGCTTCCGGAGAATTTTTCCACGGGACAGAACATCATAATCCTTTGGAATTGTTTACAACAACCACAATTTATGAAGGTGAAGGGAAACTGACGATTTACGATAAAACGCAGGGGACGGTGAATTGCCAGTTATATGTAGGAAACGTTTTCGGACTTCATTTTAAGGATGTCAGAGTGATTTCGCCTTATGTGGGTGGTGCGTTTGGAGCTGGTTTGCGGCCGCAGTATCAGCTATTTATGTCTGTAATGGCCGCTTTGGAATTGAAAAGAAATGTGCGGGTAACGCTGGACAGAAGCCAGATGTTCACGTTTGGATATCGACCGCCAACAATACAAACAACGCAATTTGGAGCAAATACTGATGGAACCGTAACAGCGCTTAACCATGAGGCATTTGGGCAAACTTCGCATTTTGAAGATTATACGGAAGTTGTCGTGAACTGGGCAAATATGCTTTATCCGGCTCAGAACACACTTTTCAAATATAACATGGTTCCGCTGGATGTTTTCAGTCCGTTGGATATGCGTGCGCCGGGTGGAAGTACGGGTGTGCATGCCATTGAAAGTACAATGGATGATTTGTCCTACAAACTTAAAATTGATCCGCTGCAACTTCGTCTGATAAATTATTCTGTTGACGATGTCAGTATGGATCGCCCGTATTCCAGTAAGGAATTGAGGCAATGTTATTTGCAGGGTGCGGAAAAGTTCGGTTGGTCAAACCGTAATCCTGAACCCCGGAGTATGCGCAAAGGGAATAAACTTGTGGGATATGGTATGGCCACAGGAATCTGGGAAGCGATGACCGTTCCCGCGCGTGCGGAAGCGATTATTACAAAAGAAGGCAAGTTGCTAGTGAGCAGTGCGGTTACGGATATTGGAACCGGTACCTTGACGGTCATGACGCAAATTGCTGCGGATGAACTTGGACTGAAAATGGATGATGTAACATTTTCCTATGGAGATAGTAAAATGCCCTTTGCACCAATTCAGGGAGGATCTTTTACGGTATCAACCATTGGTTCCGCGATCAAAGCAGCCGGGAAAGCGTTAAGGAAAAAGTTGTTTAAAAAAGCAGCTGATATTGATAATTCTCCCTTCAAAAATGTTGCAATAGAGGATGTGGATTTTGATAATGGAAATATTATTCTAAAACAAAATCCGTCTGTTTCTCTTTCTTTTCAGGAGATAGTTGCAGCCAATAAAGGGAAGCAAATCCGGACCATTAATTTCTCCGTTCCTAATGTTCTCAAACTGAAAAAATATTCCCGAGCTGCGCATAGCGCTGCTTTTGTGGAAGTTGAGGTTGATGAAGAATTAGGAATTGTAAACGTAACAAGAGCTGTAACCGCCGTGGCTGCCGGAAACATCATTAATCCTAAAACGGCAAGAAGTCAGATTTTAGGCGGAATGATTTGGGGGATCAGCAAGGCGCTTCGCGAAGAAACCATCACAGATCATCATTTTGGAAAATATATGAATACCAATCTCGGTGAATATCACATTCCTGTTCACGCCGATATTCATGAGCTGGATGTGATTTTTGTTGATGAAAAAGATGAGATTGTTAACGAGCTTGGTAGTAAAGGAATCGGTGAAATTGGTCTGGTAGCCATGCCTCCCGCCATTGCCAATGCTATTTTTCATGCAACCGGAAAAAGAATCAACCAGTTTCCCATTCACTTTGATTCTTTGCTTTAACTGATAACGAGTACTATACTGAGTTTAATTCTGACAGCCAGCAGTGATGCTGGCTGTTTTTTGTTTTAAAAAGGCCTGCATGTTGAAGAAGATAGGATTTAGGGAATTTGTTATAAATAGAAGATTCTATATAATGACAGCCGGGAACGTAACCGTTATTTAAAACTTCATTTGGTTAAGAAGGCATTATGTGTTAAACTCGTCCCGCCATTTGTGATAAAGGCAAAAACAATGACCTGTGAAAAATTTAAATACGAAATATTATACTTTATTTTCGTTATAGATTTACAAATCATTGCCAACTGTCCGAATTTAAGCTCAAAACACCTATAAATTAATTTAGTAATTCGCCAAAATTCCTAAAAAACTTATTTATTTCAAATGAATCGCAGAGACGCAATTAAAGATCTATCCATGATTCCGCTGGCCGGAAGTATAATGCTTCCCAAAACTTCTGCTCCTGAAAAGGCGGTAAGTCAGGCGCAGGTGGCAGCCAGCAAAGAAATCTATCAGGCAATCGGTGTTGAGCCGATTATCAATTGCCGCGGAACTTTCACCATTATCGGTGGTTCCATCGAAAGACCCGAAGTAAGAACTGCAATGGACGCAGCAGCGCAGGTTTTTGTACAGTATGATGAACTGGCTTTCGGAGCCGGAAAACGTCTTGCAGAACTGACTGGTGCGGAGTGGGGTATGGTATCGGCCGGTTGTGCGGCGGGTATGAAACATGTCACAGTGGCCTGTGTTACAGGAGGTAATCCTGAGAAATTGATTCGTGTTCCAAATCTAGCAGGATTTGATAAAACAGAAGTGATCATTCCAAGATATTCCCGTAACGTATACGATCACGCACTAAGAAATGTCGGCGTTACTTTAATAACTGTTGATTCTATCGAGGAATTGACTAACGCCATCAGCTCTCGTACTGCGATGATCTACCTGATGGCTGGCGATGAATCCATGAAAGGGCCGATGTCTTTGGAAGCAATTTCTAAAATTGCAAAACCGAAAAATATACCGGTTATGGTGGATGCTGCTGCTGAGGATCTTACTATCCCTAACGTGCATTTGAAAATGGGTGCAACGGTTGTGATTTATAGTGGAGGAAAAGCACTTTGTGGACCACAATGCGCGGGACTTGTTTTAGGTCAAAAAGATTTATTGATGTCGGCATGGCAGGCGAGTGCGCCGCACCATGGTCCTGGACGTGATAATAAAGTAGGTCGCGAGGAAACCATGGGTATGATTGCCGCGGTGGAAGCCTGGACAAAACGTGATCATGCGGGTGAGTGGAAAAGATGGCTTTCATGGCTTGACAATATTTCCAAGACTGTAACATCAATTGACGGTGTAAAAACCACAGTAATTGAGCCAAAAGACCAGCTTTCCAACAGAACTCCGCAGTTAAGGATTTCGTGGGATCCCGCTAAATTTAATATAACAGGTGAGGAAATCGCTGAACTTTTTGGCAGAACAAAACCACGGATAGCACTAGGCGGCGGAAGCAGAGAAGGTTCAACTTTTATTTCAATCACAACAGGACAAATGCAGCCTGGCGACGACAAAGTGGTTGCAGACCGTTTTGTTTCAGTTTTGTCTGAAAAACGTACGCCGCAGAAAACGGATTTGAAACCGGCGACAGTAACTCTTAAAGGTCACTGGGATCTGGATGTTCAGTTTTTCTCTTCGGTCAGCAAACAGTCACTAATCATTGAACAGGACGGAAACTGGCTTGAAGGTTCGCATAAAGGCGAATTCTCGGTTAGGGAATTGCAGGGAACGGTAGAAGGAAATGAAGTAAAAATGAGAAGTTCAGATCGTCAGATTGCAGATAACATTACTTTTTCATTTTCCGGTACAGCAAAAGATGATACGATGACTGGCTCAATTTACATGGGAGAATACATGACGGCCACTTTCACGGCAAAACGTCATAAGTTCAAAGCAAAACGAGAAAAAATATTCATTCCTTCCGGACCACCTTTGGCAACCTAGGATTTTAAAATATATATTTTTCATATGAAAGTGAGATACCTCGTATCTCACTTTTTTTGTTTTAGAACCTCAACTTTACAAAAACTTTCAAGGAATAAATATCTGATTTACAGATATTTTGCGCTCTGGTATGCGATTTGCATTGTATTGATTTTCAAATGGTATAGAAATTTATTAGCGTGTGTTTAGACGGTTACAATCACTTAAAATGCTAAATAAATTAAATCATGGAAGAGTTAAAGGTGGTCAATATTTTCCGTTTTAAATCACACGAAGAAGTCAATAATTCCGCCATAAAAATGCGGGATAATGAGATCAAGGAAACCATCAAACAGATGGAAAAACTGGCTTCTACTTACAACTTTTACCAGAAACCAGTTACGCTGCATTTTTTTGGAGATACAAAATCCGACGTTCGTTTCAGGGTAGAATGTAATGATGCCGATACTAGAATACGAATTGAGAATGCACTTAAACTTTATCAGAAAAACCAGTAAGTTATTTTTTTTACTTGAAAAATAATTTACTGTGTGTAGCAAAGTCACCATAATACTATAATAAAACAGGCTGTTAATCAGCCTGTTTTATTATAGCGTCAGTCAGGCTTTTCCACTGTATTCTTGAAAAACTGATAATGCCACTCATACCTACAATTGCATTTCTAAGCTGGTCAGAAAGTTGATTGGTATCCTGGTTTGTTTTGGTATTCCGGTCGTAAACTGCGGCTGTTATTTTTGTCAATTCTCTTGTCACAGTGAAAGTGCTCGTAGCCTCCTGGGAATAAAAATGAGCAACGTTTTCGTTCGATGATGATGGGTTCGCAGCTGGTCTCACTCTTATGCCTATACTCTCAATATTCTCCGAACGGTAAAAATCAATTTTTTCAACTTTTACCCAGTCATAACCGTCACCAGCTTTTGAGCCGGGACCGGGAATATCAATTCTGAAATACATTCCTTCCTGAACTGGAGAGTCTGTTGGATTTCCAGACGAATCTGTTAATTGAAAAGCCGCCAGAAATTTTCCGGCCAGATTTTGCCAGTTATTTACATCAATCAAACGGCTTTTAGCTATATCAAAAATTGATTTAGCCAATTCCACATCTTTCAAATCAATATTACTTTCAACGTTGATTTTACTCCCATCTTCCTGATCAGGTATAGTGCCTGAATAATTTTTCTCGCCCATCATTTATTCAATTTATTGTGAAGAGTATAATTCAATGATCATGGTTCCAGTACTTTGTCATATTCAGCAGCGGAAGATTCTTTGCCAAATTCAGTGGTGTATATTTTTAGCAGTAATAAAAAATAACTGATCAGCAACGGACCGAATATAAAACCCAGGAAACCAAAAAGTTTCAATCCCACGATCAGTCCCAGGATAGTAATCACAGGATGTACGTCGCCAACTTTTTTCAGAAAAGAAATTCTGGCCAGATAATCTATATTCCCAGTTACCACAGCACTGTAAATGGCAAGTCCGATCGCTTTTCCATTTTCACCAGAAGAAAAGAGAAAAATGGCAGAAGGTATCCAAATTGCAGCCGTGCCGATTACGGGGAAAAAGGCGAAGATTCCAGTTAAAAATCCTAACAATACGAAATCCTTCATACCAAAAATCCAGTAGCCGATCATGGCGACAAGTCCTTGAACGATAGAAATAATTGGAATTCCCAAAGCGTTTGCTTTTACCATCATTTTGGTTTCCTGGGCCAGCATATCAATGTTTTCATTTCTTAAAGGCAGAAATTTGGAAACTGCTCTTTCGAGTTGCGGTCCGTTGGTAAACATGAAAAATGACAGGAAAAGAATCATTAGCAAATTGCCGATAAGTGTAGCGGAACTGTTCAATAACATAGGTACAAATCCTGCCACCCGTTTTGGAAGTTCTTTGACAAAATCGCTTTGTGAAATATCCTGTCCGGTCCAGTCCTTTATCTGGTTTGAAACAGCGTTTAGTGCAGAATAAATTTGATCCGGATTTTTTAGAAAATGCTCAATTTTGGAATAAACTAACTGTACAGAAAAGTAGATTGGAACTACTATACAAGTGACAAAGGCGAACATAAAAAGAAGCGCGGTAGCACTCTTATTCCATTTTTTGCTGAATGTTAATTTGAAATACCATTTCCGGCTGAGAATGTATAAGGTCAGAGCTCCCAGGAAACCTGGAAAAAAGGTATAAAGCTGAGAAAAAAGCAATGCTCCAAGTGCAAGAATAAGCACGAAAAAAAAGACTTGTCTTAATTTATTATTAAAACCTGACATAGAATATAATTATGGATAGGTGAGTTTATCGTCTTGTAGTCAGTGAAATAGGAATTTTACTCCTATAAGCTCTAATGTAGAATGTATAAAATCATGCCTATGAAAGCACTGGTTATTTAGTTAACCAGATTGTACAGAAATTAGCCAGAAAACAGGCAATTTCTGTTGAAAAGGCCTGGTACAATATTTATATATTATATAGCAGAATCAATTAATGAATATCATGAAACAATCACAAAGTTCCAATGGTATGCATCAAAGCCAAAGCAAGACGCATACGGAAAATAAAGATAACCTTGATAGCAGACATAAAGAAGAGGAAACAGTTAAGGGAAATCACCTGACTAATAACCAAAAGCAACATGCGAGCTTAGGTAAGAAGAATGATTAATTAATTTGATATGAGGCGCCTGGATTTCTACACGGAAATCCAGGCGCATTTTTTTATATTTAATTTAAAAAATGAATAAAATGACGCAATCAGATATACCGGAAAACGGAGCTTTGGTGAGATTTCTCAGAACGGATGAAGAGGAGTGGAGAGAAGGTGAATTTGATGGGGAAAACCATTTATTTATTGAAATATATTCGCTGGAACCGTCAACACACAACATTGAGGATATCCGGGAATGGGAGTATCTTCCTGAGGTTGGATGATATTAAAAAAGAGAAGCATTGTTTGGTTTGCCAAACAATGCTTCTCTTTTTATATTAAATAAATTCTATTCGTGATCAACCGGTTTTTGTTGCTCATAAACCTGGTGCGCAGTCATACTATCTGGCGCCAGAGCGCTTACTACTACCTGTACCTTGTTTTTAAATCCAGAGATTATTTTGTCCGTACCGGCCATTAGTGCATCGTAACCATCTTTGGCTACATCCGCCGGATCGGAAAGTTTGTCTTTATCTTCAACCGCTTTGCTGTCCAGCATATCTGCTTTGTTGAAGAAATCTGTGTCTGTAGGCCCCGGCATCAAAGCTGTTATCGTCACGCCGGAATCTTTAAGTTCTTCGCGGATTGCCTCACTGAAAGAAAGTACGAAAGCTTTTGTTCCATGATAAACAGCCTGCCATGGACCAGGTAATTTACTTGCTACGGATGCCAGATTAAGTATTTTTCCTGATCCGTTTGCCGCCATATCTTTTACAAAACATTTGGTAAGAATTACCAGTGACGAAATATTCAGGTTAATAATGTCAAGCTCTTTTTCAATATCTGTGTCCTTGAAAAGTCCATAAATTCCCTGACCGGCATCGTTCACAAGCACATCAATCTGAATTCCTTTTTGCTTCACTTCTTCATATAAAGAAAACGCTTCATCACGGTTAAAAAGATCTTTGGCAATTGTAATCACTTCGCCACCATGTTGCCTTAATTCCGTAGCAGTAGATTCGAGTTCATCATGATTTCGCGCTACGATAATCAGGTTGTATTGATCTGCTGCAAAGAGTTTGGCAAGTTCCCGGCCTATACCACTGGTAGCACCGGTTATCAGCGCATATTTTTCTGAATTGTTCATAGAAATGATAAGTTTGTTGATGAAGTTTTCCTTAGCTGCGCAAAAAATACATGCCTTGTTTTTTATGTGGAATTACTGACCGGAATGTTAATTATGTTCTACGATTTTTTTGAAATATGAAATATTGAAAAAATAAAACACTGGCCATTTCTTTTGAATTATTAATTTACGGCTGATGATGAGTGATTTATATGTAGAAAGGCATAGTTATTTATAAAATTTTGCAAACCTAATCATCAAAACTATGGCTACTACAAAAGTTAAATCTGAAACAAAGGCACCAGCTGCAAAACCTGCAAAATCAAGGGCAGCCGCTGCTCGTCCGGCGAAAAAGGCCGCAACCACAAAGTCGCTGAGTACAACAAATCACGATGAGATTCGTGCCTGGGTTGAAAAACGAAAAGGAACACCGTCAACCGTTAAAGGCACGGGAAATAAAAATGATAATAGTGGAATTTTAAGAATTGATTTCCCGGGTTACTCTGGAAAAGACACACTCGAAGCAATAAGCTGGGATGATTTCTTTAAAAAATTCGATGAAAGTAATCTTGAATTTTTATACCAAAACGAAACTGCTGGCGGAAAGGAGAGTCGCTTCAATAAATTCGTTTCAAAGAAATAGAAAGGGAAAACTTAATAGTGAATCAATAAAAATGGCTGGCAAACTTTCGTTGCCAGCCATTTTTACTAATCAGTAAATGCGAATTAAAAGAAATTTAATTCAGTGATGCAGAGTATTCCTCCTGAGCCGACTGCATCTTTGGAACAGGCTGGGTTTTATAATTAGATATCGCCGAAAGCGGGTTAATGCTCATCGGTTCTTTTTTCTCATTGATAGCGACAATGATAGAAGAAGGCCTGACAGAATATTTCGCAGTCTTCGTTAATTCTATTTCAGAAACAGCATTCATTGAAATAGTAAAATGTTGACCGCGTTCTCTGATTTTTGCCTTCGCCATTTTGTTTGGCATTTTATAATTGTGCTGGGAAAGTCCCGGATCTGTTAATGTTTGAGCTTTTAAGCCGGAAGCCGCAGTTAAGAGAACAAATGTTGATGTAAGCGTGATTAAAATACTTGCCTTAGACATGGTTAAGTTGGTTTGGAATTTTCTTCGTTTGAGTTATACAAAATTACTCATAGCTCAGCTACCAATGTCTATGGTATTCAAATAATAAATTATAAAATTCAAATAAAATTTTCTTCTCAAAATCTATTTATAATTCCTCCCTGATTCGTTTTTCATATTTGAAGAGAGATCGGAAAGTGATCTTTTATTAAATCATTTGAAATAATAAATTAATTAAAATACTGTTTATGATTAAATTGACTATTATTTGTATTTTTAAATTTATTTAATAATTGGTCATTTCTAATACGGTATGAAATATTATTTTACTGACTTATCAAAATGTAAATATTTTCATTTTTTATGCAATTCAAATATTTATTACCTTGTTTATGTAAGTTAAGATCGTATAGTATTTTCCTATTTTGATACAATTAACAATAAAAAACAGGGTAAGTATTTACCCTGTTTTTTATTAATACTTAAAGAGAATCCTGCAACATTTGAGCGTGCTGCAAGTGGGTTTTAAAAGTAGGTAACCAGGTTGAAGAAAAAGATTTAACATCAGTGTCGCTCCCACTGTCCGATTCTTTTTGAAACATGTCCACAGTCTCCTGATGTGAGCTTACCATCATTTTAATGTATGCGCGGTTGAATGCGCTACCGCTCATCGCATTCAGGCTATCCAGTTTTTGCTGTTTTGCCGTGGTAAGTGTCGTTGGCAGAGTTACAGATTTTTTTGCAGCCAGCGTTTTTAATTCGTTGTTGGCTTTTGTATGGTCAGTTACCATCATACTGGCGAAAGAGCGGATGCCGGCAGAATCAAGTCCTGATGTGGTGCCAGTTCCCATTCCCATTGAATCCATCGCCATAGAATCTGTTCCCATAGAGTCCACCATCATGGAATCCATTTTTAGTGCAAGTTGGCCAGCCATTACTTCAAACATACCGCCATCGGCCGCGTTCAACACAAAAGTCCTGTCCGAATCTGTCAATTGATCGGTTACAGAATCATTGTCGTCGTCATCATCTTTACAAGACACTGCTGCAAACATGGTTACAGCCAAAATAAACATTAGATTAAACTTTTTCATTTTCTTTTAGTTTTGATGAATATATTAGGTGAACTTTCGCGCCATCTTATAAATAATCGTACCAAAAATTACTGATTAGCAGTGAGTTGTGTCCATTGTAGGCTTAGAGTATACTACCGTTCATTTAGATTAAAATATTGAAGCAAATTTTAATTTGTTGGGGAAAATTAGAAAACTATGCAGGGTAGAACACTGGTAATTGGGGATATTCATGGGGCGTACCAAGCGTTGATACAGGTACTTGAAAGAACGGAACTGACAAGTTCGGATAAACTAATTTTCGTTGGGGATTATGTTGATGGCTGGCCCGAAACTGCTTTGGTAATTGAGCATCTGATAAAGCTGTCTGAAAAACATTTTTGTATTTTTATAAAAGGAAATCATGACGTTTGGTGTCAATCATGGTTGGCAGGTGATGAGCCCGACAAAGCATGGCTGGAAAACCGGGGAAATTCTACAATTCTAAGTTATCGGGATTTTGATCAAAAGAGCAGATCGCGGCATCTTGATTTTTTTTCAAATCTGAAAGACTATTATTTAGATGAAAAAAACCGACTGTTTATCCATGCAGGTTTCACTTCGGTCAAAGGGTTACTTGAAGAAACGTTTTCATATAATTTCAACAACGACCGGACACTTTTAGAAACGGCAATGGCTATGGACAAAAATCTGACAACCGACTCTGTTTTCTATCCAAAGCGGCTGGCACTTTTTTCTGAAATTTTTATCGGTCATACTCCGACTATAAAGTACAATATTGATGTACCGATGAACGGTGGAAATCTTTGGGATGTGGATACGGGAGCCGCAAAAGATGGGAAGATATCTGTCATGGATATTGATACCAAAGAATTCTGGCAAAGTGATAAGGTTAAGGATTTGTATCAGATTTGAAAAAGTTATTACAAAAAAATGCCGTCCGGGAATCCAGGCGGCATTTTTTGTAATAACAATAGGATCAGGTTACAGGACACTTTAATACCATCACTGATCTGGCCTGGACCTTAATTGAACTTCCGTCGCCAAAAGTTTCTTCTTCCTCACCTATAAAACCGTTGCTTGTATCAATTATTTTTTTCCATCCATCTCCATTTTTTTCAGTGGGAAGAATGTAATCCAATGCTTCGGAATGGGCATTGAAAATAATGTAAAAGCTGTCATCTTTAATTCTGTTTCCATCATAATCCACACAGCGAATACCATTTCCGTTGAAATAAACACCGAGCGATTTGGCAAAATCGTGATTCCAGCTTTCCTCAGGCATTTCTATGCCTTCTGGTAAATACCACATCACATCGTCCATACCAGAACCTTTAATAGGTAATCCCTGAAACCAGCGTCTTCTTCTAAACGTTGGGTGATCTTTACAAACGTGGATTACTTTTCTGGTAAATTCCCTGAGCTCATGATCTGCATTTTCCCAATGAAGCCAGGAAACTTCGTTATCCTGACAATAAGCATTATTATTTCCGGACTGCGTTCTGCCAAATTCATCACCGGCAACAAGCATGGGAACGCCTTGTGATAAAAATAAAGTTGTTATAAAATTCCGCTTTTGACGCAATCTGAGCGCATTTATCTCTGCATTTTCCGTGGGACCTTCTTCACCGCAATTCCAGGAATTATTGTCATTTTCGCCATCAGAATTGTTGTCGCCGTTGCCTTCATTATGTTTTTCGTTGTAAGAAACCAGATCGTGAAGCGTAAAACCATCGTGCGCCGTAATGAAATTAATACTGGCAGTCGGGCGGCGATAACCGCCTTTGTAAAGATCCGGACTACCTGTAAAACGCAGTGCAAATTCAGCTATTTTACTTTCTGCTCCACGCCAGTAATCGCGGATGCAATCCCTGTATTTATCATTCCACTCTGCCCATCCTGGAGGAAATTTTCCAACCAGATAACCTTCCTCACCAATATCCCAAGGTTCTGCAATTAGCTTGACTTGCGAAATAACCGGATCCTGGTGGATGATCGAAAAGAATGAACTCAAATTATCGGTATCATGCAAAGTCCTTGCAAGTGTTGACGCCAGATCAAAGCGGAATCCATCCACGTGCATTTCCGTTACCCAATAACGAAGACTATCCATAATCAGCCCCAAAACAAAAGGCAGCGGAACATTTAAGGTATTTCCTGTTCCTGTATAATCTTTATAAAAACGCTGATCTTCCGGTGTCAGGCGATAATAAGAACAGTTGTCAATTCCTTTAAAAGAAAATGTTGGTCCCAGATGATTTCCTTCTGCCGTATGGTTATAAACGACATCAAGAATAACTTCAATACCGGCTTTATGAAGTTCCTTAACCATATTTTTAAATTCATTCACCTGTTCTCCCAAAATGCCGGAACTGCAATAGCGGGAATCTGGTGCGAAATAGCCCAAGGTATTATATCCCCAGTAGTTGGAAAGTCCCCGTTCAATTAAGTGCCTGTCTGAAACGAAATGATGAACCGGCATTAATTCTAGCGCGGTAATGCCAAGCTCTTTCAAATAGTTTATGGTAACCGGATGTGCCATTGCTGCATAAGTACCTCTTATTTCCTCCGGAATTTCCGGATTTAACTGGGTAAAACCTTTAACATGCGCTTCGTAAATAATGGTATCATGATAAGGGATTTTGGGCTGTTTGTCGCCTTCCCAATCAAATTGGCCATCTATTACAATAGATTTTGGTAAAAAGGCAGCGCTATTGGTATCACTTAAACTGATATCTTCTTCCGGATTTCCGATTTCATAGCCAAACAAAGCATCATCCCACTTGATATCTCCAGCAATGGCTTTGGCGTAAGGATCGGATAATAGTTTGGCAGGATTAAACCGGTGACCGTTATGCGGTTCATAAGGACCATAAATTCTGTATCCATACAACTGGCCTGGTTTCAGACCAGGAATATGCACATGCCATACGTTATGTGTTACTTCTTCAATCTTTATTTTTACATTTTCAATTTCGTCTTCAACGGAGTCAAAAAGACAAAGTTCTACGCCGGTAGCATTTTCAGAGAAAATTGAAAAATTAATTCCCTTACCATCGAAAGTGGCACCTAATGGAAATGGACTTCCCGGACAAACCTTGATTTCTGACTCCTCAGGAGACTTTAAAAGTTCATTTTCCAAATGTTGATCCATGATTAGTATATTTTAATACCGACAGAAAAGACGATGTTGTGCGGAATAAATATTTGTGCCAGAGATGTATTGTAAAGATTTTTAGCTGAAAATAAACATCAGTATAGCAAATTTTCCAACTTATCAGTTAGCAAATTTTATATAGTCTATACACAAAGTAGGTATGCCAACTGGCACAGTATTTATCAACTCGGTAATTAGCTGGTAAATCACTCAAATTCCGGTTTGAAGCATATGAATACAGTAAATACTAGAATA
Organism: Dyadobacter subterraneus; assembly: GCF_015221875.1. Taxonomy (NCBI): domain Bacteria; kingdom Pseudomonadati; phylum Bacteroidota; class Cytophagia; order Cytophagales; family Spirosomataceae; genus Dyadobacter; species Dyadobacter subterraneus. The sequence goes on along the minus strand of NZ_JACYGY010000001.1, from coordinate 4,853,741 downwards.
CGAACATTAGGTGTGAATTTCAGCGATAAAGGATTGGCAAATGTTGTCCTGTGGGCACCAGAGGCAAATCGTGTGGAAATTCTTCTACTTTCAAGAAATATAAAAATTCCTTTGATCAGTGAAGAATATGGATATTGGACGCTTGAAACTGATCTAATAGCGCCAGGTGAGCTATACGAATTTATATTGGACAATGATAAGCAGCTTCCGGATCCGGCTTCCTTATCACAGCCCAAAGGAGTTCACGGACCGTCGCAAGCTATTGATATCCGGAATTTTTCATGGACTGACACGAACTGGAAAAACATACCGCTAAAAGATTATATCACTTACGAATTACATACAGGCACATTCACACCTGATGGTACGTTTGCTTCTTTGGAAGAAAAACTGGATTATCTGGTTGATCTTGGAGTAACGGCCATTGAGATTATGCCGGTAGCACAGTTTTCTGGTGAGCGAAATTGGGGTTATGATGGTGTTTTTCCTTATTGCGTCCAAAATTCTTATGGCGGAGCGAAGGATTTGCAGCATTTGGTTGACGTTTGCCACCAAAAAGGATTAGCTGTGATTCTAGACGTTGTCTATAATCATATCGGTCCGGAAGGAAATCATCTGGAAGATTTTGCACCATATTTTACAGACAAATATCACACACCCTGGGGAAATGCGATCAATTTCGATGACGCCTGGTGTGATGGAGTCAGACTTTTCTTTATTGAAAACGCACTCATGTGGTTCCGTGATTTTCATATAGACGGACTAAGAATGGATGCTGTTCATGCAATAAAAGATTTCAGTCCTGTCCATATTTTGCAGGAAATTAAAGAGCAGCTGGATTTTCTGGAACAGCAAACCGGTGGCTGTCATTATCTTATTGTCGAGCTGGATTTGAATGATACACGTTTTATCAACCGTGTTGACAAGGGTGGCTACGGAATGAGTGCACAATGGATTGATGAATTTCATCATTCCCTGCGCGTGAGTTCAGGACAGGAAAAGTCAGGTTATTATTCTGATTTTAATGGAATTAAGTCTTTGGCAAAGGCATATCAGGATGCATACGTATATGACGGAACGTATTCTGATCACCGAAAGAAAAAATTTGGTATAAAGGCGACTGAAAATCCCGGACAGCAATTCGTGGTTTTTTCTCAAAATCATGATCATGTCGGCAATCGTATGCTTGGCGAGCGCACCAGTGAGCTTGTCAGTTTTGATATGCAGAAACTGATGGCCGGAGCAGTACTTGCGAGTCCATATCTTCCCATGTTGTTTATGGGGGAAGAGTATAGTGAATCCGGAAGGTTTCAGTATTTCGTAAGCCATACGGATCCTGAACTTGCAGAAGCGGTTCGAAAAGGCAGAAAAAAGGAATTTCAGGCATTTCACATGTCCGGGGAAGCACCGGATCCGATGAGTGTTGAGGCTTTTGAAGGATCTAAATTGCACTGGGATCTGATTGAAAAAGCTCCGCATAAAACCATGCTTGCCTATTACAAAAAGCTGATCGGGATCCGTAAACAACAATCTGCTTTAAATGTGCTGAACCGCAAAGATGTGCATGTTGAATGTCTTGAAGACAAGGAGGTTATCATTTTACAGCGTCAGCATAAGATTCAGGATGTTATTTGTCTGATGAACTTTTCGGATAAGCCACAGGAAATTCATGTGGCGGTTTATGCACCGGTATGGCAAAAATTAATTGCTTCTTCCGATACTTTGTGGGACGGATCTCAGGATTTGCCTGAAAAAATTTCCGGAGAAATTACGCTGGTTTTGCCGCCACAATCTTTTACACTTTACACCAATCAGTATGAATAATCCGATCGCTACTTACCGTCTGCAATTCCAGAAAGAATTCAATTTTAAAGATTTTGAAGAGATTATTCCATATCTTCAAAAAATGGGTGTAAGTACCATTTATGCTTCACCAATTTTCAAATCAACGCCTGGAAGTACGCATGGTTATGACGGGGTAAATCCCAATGAAATTGATCCGGAAATTGGCAGTGAAGCGGATTTGAAAATGCTTACTACAAAATTAAAAGAAACGGATATTACCTGGTTGCAGGACATTGTTCCAAATCATATGGCTTTTCATTCGGAGAATCCATGGCTGATGGATGTTCTGGAAAAAGGCAAACAATCGGTGTATGCAACGTTTTTTGATATTGCCTGGAACAGCCGTCTTTTTCATGGAAAACTGATGGTGCCTTTTCTGGAATCTGATCTTGATGAAGTTTTGGAAGATGGAAAAGTCACGATAGAATTTGTTTCCGGTCGTTTTGTTCTTCAATATTCGGACAATATTTACCCGCTTAATCCTGATTCCTACTTAACAATTTTAAGTGGAGCTGAAGACGCGCTTAATCAATCGGTGCAGCAAATTTTATCGCAGATCAAAGAAATAACAGACCTGGAAGATTCCCGGATTTTTTCAGAAAGATGGAACGAACTGGTACTGCAATTGACCTCACTGGCAGAAAATGAACAGGTGAAAAGTTTTATCGAAAAATCATTGAAATCGATCAATGAAAATAAGGAAAAACTGAAAGAAATCATCGACAGACAGACATATGCTTTATGCAACTGGCAGAAAACAGATGAACAGATTAATTTCCGCAGGTTTTTTACGGTTAATGGTTTGATCTGTCTGAATATCCAGGACGAAAATGTATTTAACGAATATCACAAACTAATAAAATCTCTTCTCGAAGAAGGCGTTTTTCAGGGAATCAGGGTTGATCATATTGATGGGCTATATAATCCGGCCGGCTATTTGGATCAGCTTAGGGGACTGGCCGGAGATGATACTTATGTCGTTGTTGAAAAGATTTTGGAAGAAGGTGAAAATATGCCAAAATCCTGGCCTATTGAAGGTACCACGGGTTATGAATTTTTATCATTTGTCAACAACCTGCTGACTAACAAATCGAGCGAAAAGGATTTCACAGATTTTTATCAGGATCTTGCCCAAAGCACAGTTCCGCCTTTAAATCAGTTGCGTCAAAAGAAATCACATATTCTTTACGATTCCATGGCCGGGGAGCTGGAAAATCTTTACCAGCTTTTTATCGAGTTAAACTTGACGGAACCTGAAAAAATTAGCGAAACCGGCAAGGACAATATAAAAAATGCAATCGGTGAATTCTTGATTCATTGTCCGGTTTACCGTTTTTATGGAAATGTTTTTCCGCTTGAAGAAAAGGAATTAACGGCAGTTAAAAGTATTTTCGATGAGGTGAAATCCGTTCATCCGCAGTTGGCATCAGCCACTTCTTTATTAGAAGAAATTTTACTGGAAAAACCGAAAAATGCAGATGAAGATTATAAAATCCGGGCGTTGGAATTTTATCAGCGCTGCATGCAATTTACAGGACCACTTATGGCAAAAGGTGGTGAGGATACTTTAATGTATACTTTCAACCGGTTTATAGGCCATAATGATGTGGGCGATTCTCCTGAAAACTTCGGATTGCCTATTGAAGATTTTCATAAAAAAATGAAGCAGCGCCGCCAGGATTGGCCGCTTTCATTAAATACAACTTCCACACACGATACTAAAAGGGGAGAAGATGTGCGGGCCAGATTAAATGTTTTGACCGATCTTCCCGGTCCCTGGTTTGAACACGTTAAAGAATGGCAGGAATTAAATGCACCGCTTCGTGAAAAGTTTTCTGCTCCGGATATCAATGATGAATATTTAATTTACCAGACATTGCTTGGCGCATTTCCTATGCCGGGCGAAGATGAGGATGATTTTTCGGAACGTCTGGGAGAATATCTTCAAAAAGCATTGCGAGAAGCAAAAACGCACACAACATATGCAGAACCCAATGAAGCCTATGAAGAAGGTGCCAAAAATTTCGCCCTTGAATTGTTGAAGAAAGATGGGCCTTTCTGGGAAAAATTTGAATTGTTTCATAGCAAAACTGCCAGCGCCGGAATCGTAAATTCTTTGGCGCAGGTGCTGCTGAAATTTACCTGTCCGGGAATTCCGGATGTTTATCAGGGTTGTGAATTGTGGGATTTTAGTTTGGTAGATCCTGACAACAGAAGACCGATTGATTTCCAAAAAAGACAAGAATTCCTGGCTGATTTTGAAAACTATGATGATCAGGAACGTTTGCTGGAAAAGTTGTGGGAAAACAGAAATAACGCGCAGATCAAACTCTGGCTGACGCATCAATTATATAATTTAAGAAAAGAAAATCCGGCACTTTTTGCAGAAGGAGATTATGTCAATCTGGAAGTAGAAGGTACTTACAAAAATAATGTGCTGGCTTTTGCAAGGGTTTACAAACAAACTGTTTTGATAACGGCTGTCCCGCTTCATACTGCGATTATGTGTGAGGAGCAGAAAAAAGAATTATTTGACCTGCATTGGAAGGATACCACCATCACACTTCCATCCGGTATGAATGCTGAATGGGAATCTTTATTTGCTGAAAAACAATCAGAATATCAGGATAGTGTGCCCGTTTCGGATTTATTTAAAAGTTTCCCTGCTGCTGTTTTAAAAGGACAAAAAGTCAAAAATGAACGAGCGGCAGGCGTTTTGATGCATATCAGCTCACTTGCTTCGCCGTTTGGAATTGGGGATTTAGGCAAGGAAGCTTTTGCTTTCGCAGATTTTTTAAATCGCAGTAATCAAAAATACTGGCAGTTGCTTCCATTAAATCCCACGGAAGCTGCTCAGGGAAATTCGCCTTATAGCGCACTTTCCAGCCGGGCCGGAAATCCAACCTTAATCAGTCCTGAAATCTTAAAAGCCGAAGGTCTTCTGGAAGAAATTAATCTTTCTGATTATGAACTTCCGCAGGATGGAAAAACGGATTATGAAAAAGCAGAGCAGATAAAACAGGAAATTCTGGAAAAAGCCTACGCTGGTTTTGATGCTAAAAAAGAAACATTTCCGGCTGAGGATTTCGATAAGTTTTGCGATGAAAATTCAGAATGGCTGAATGATTTCGCATTATACATGGTGCTCCGGAAACAGCACGAGGGAAAACCCTGGGTTGAGTGGGAAGAGCCTTTCAAATTGCGTGATCCTGAATCGCTCAAAAAAATTCAGGACACGGAAGCAGACCAGATCAGGTTTGTAAAATGGGTTCAGTATGTTTTTGACAAACAATGGAAATCACTTCGTTTGTATTGTAATGAACGTGACATTAGTTTTTTAGGTGATTTGCCCTTTTATGTAAGCTATAATTCCTCAGATGTCTGGGCACATCGTGATCTTTTTCTTTTGGATGAAAAGGGTAAGATAACAGGAATCGCCGGCGTTCCGCCGGATTCATTTTCGAACGATGGGCAACTTTGGGGAATGCCAATTTTTAACTGGGAAGCTTTAAAAGAACAAAAGTATCAATGGTGGGTTGATCGTCTTCGGAAAAATACGGAGCTTTTTGACTTGGTTCGTCTGGATCACTTCCGCGCTTTTGCAGATTATTGGGAAGTTCCGGGCGGCGAAAAAACTGCCGTAAATGGTACCTGGAAACTCGGTCCTGATGCAGAATTTTTCAAAACCATTGAAGCTGCTTTGGGAAGTTTGCCTTTCGTGGCGGAAGATCTTGGAAAAAGCAGTCCGGCAGTTTACCGGTTACGTGATGAATTTAAACTTCCCGGAATGAAAGTTTTGCATTTTGCTTTTGATGAAAGCATGGCCGGTTCGGATTTCATTCCTCATAACTACATGCAGAATTTCATTGTATATACAGGAACGCACGACAATAATACGACACGCGGCTGGTTCCGAAAAGATATTGATGAAGGAACACGTGCACGGTTGGAAGATTATGTCGGACATGTTTTGAATGAAGAAAATATTTCCGAAGCACTGGCCAGACTGGCATTCGGATCGGTTGCGAAAACTGCCATTTTACCTATTCAGGATGTTTTGAATCTGAATGAAAATTCTAAAATGAATAGTCCCGGATCTGGTGACAACAACTGGGAATGGCGTTTGGTGCCCGGACAACTAACCAGACAAGCAGAAAAAAAATTAAAACACTGGACAAATCTGTATAATCGAAATTAAAGTTGGTTCCCACATGGGGAATCGATAGTAAGGGGAACACTTTTTTTGTAAGGCCGGTGTTGAAAAATGATTCAATACCGGCCTTTCTGTATCCGGTATAGGATCTAAGATTACTAAATATTTCTCACCACTTTTGAATAGTAAAATTTATGGAAAAGGTTGACTTGAATCTGCTGGCCATAATAAATCGTATTATTTCGGATTTTTCTGATCCATCCCAGCACTATATGGTCGTTGCGAATTACTCCTTTTACTACGATGAGCTTACCAATTTTGCCCCGGTATATTTTAATAATGAATCTATCGACGAAATTTCGCTGACAGACGACGGGCTGAAATGTAAATTTGCATTCCAAAGCGACGATGTTGATGATCGTTTTACAATCAAAATTCCTTATGACCAGATTGGGCGAATCACTAAATGTGAACATCCTGACTTCATCGATGAGCATGTGCTATTTGTAAATGAAGCAGTTATGCTTAAACATTACCATACACCCGGAACGGTCAATTTTTTTAATAATTGAGAGGAGATTGATTCAGGAATAACTCTATGGTACGGTTTTTTGAATTGGCTAGGAACAAAAAAGTTTTAACCTATCCTTTACAAACCGTTACGACATAATAGATGGAAGTTAAACGATCCCACCACAGAAAGAAAAAAGCAGCCTGGTTTTTTGCCGGTTTTATTATTTTGATTATCGTCGCCAGACTGATTCTTCCTTATGTCGTTCTTCATCTGGTTAATAAAAACCTGGCAACGATGAAAGGCTACTATGGTCATGTAAAGGACATAGATCTGGCAATTATCAGGGGAGCATATAAAGTTGACAGCCTTTATCTTAATAAAAAAGACACGGTAACGTCAAAACAAACTCCGTTTTTCGCTGCATCCGCCATTGATCTTTCGGTAGAATGGAAGTCACTTTTTCACGGTTCAATTGTTGGCGAGGTCGTAATGAACAGACCAATGCTGCGTTTTACAAAAGATAAGGTAGAACCAAAAGACGTAGCCCGTGATTCGTCAGCGCTGAAAAAATTGCTTGATGACTTTATGCCCTTACAAATTAACCGATGCGAGGTGAACCAGGGAAGGATTCTTTACATTGATCAGGAATCAAAACCGCCTGTTGATCTGCAAATGACGAATGTGCATATTCTGGCTGAAAACCTGCGTAATAGTTATGATTCAACTGTTGTGTTGCCAGCCAGCGTTGATGCACAGGCCAACATTTATGACGGAACGCTTACATTTAATGCCAAAGCAAATCCCTTAGCCAATGCGCTTACGTTTGACATGAGCGCTGAGCTTAAAAACACCAATCTGGTAAAGCTTAACGACTTTTTTCAGGCATATGCTAAAATTGACGTGAATAAAGGGACTTTTGGATTATACACAGAGGTAGCCGCAAAGGATAAAAAATTTGCAGGTTACGTAAAACCTTTCCTTAAAGATCTTGACGTTTTAGGTAAAGAAGACCGTCACGATAATATTCTTCAAAAACTTTGGGAAGGTGTTGTAGGAACTGCCGGAGTAATTTTGAAAAACCAGCGAAAAGACCAGATTGCCACAAAAATTCCTTTCCAGGGAAATCTGGATGATCCAAAGACAAATGTATGGTATGCCCTGGCAAATATTTTGCAGAATGCTTTTATCCACGCTCTTCAACCTGCCATTGATAATGATATCAGTATAGGTTCTGTGAAGCTGAAATCGGATGACAAGAAAACATTCTTGCAGAAGATTTTCTCAAAAGACGACGACAAAAAAGGAAATAAAGACAAAGAGAACACGGATAAAAAGAAAGAAAAGGAGAAAAAAGAAAAGAAAAAGCAAGAAGATGATAAAAAAGGAAAAAGATAAAAAGAAGTAAAACCTAAAACCGTATAATTATGAGCAGTCCAAAATTTAATGAAGGTGCATGGGTTAAGAAAAAAGACGGCACCAAAGGTATGACGGTTGTCAGAAATGTAACAGGCGACGGTGATTCTGAATTTTCAGGTAAGGTAATATGCAAATATGCCGATGAAGAAGGCCATGATGTTGAGAGCGAATTTGCCGAAACAGATCTGGTACCACTTTAAATTGTAATAAAATTGAAAACTGACGCTTTCAGTTAACTGAAAAATACTGAGCGTATTATCCTGCATGGTGCAGAAACAAAATAATGGTTTAATTGCAGGAACGCTTTTTGTGCTTTTTAAATGTAAATTTGGTTTCTTTTGTTTCAGGTGATCCTGACAAGCGTTACGAAATACGTTTGGTTCTAATTCATTTTTGTCGTAATCAAAAATTCACATGACTGATAGAAAAGAATTGTATATCGTTGATGATTCCGCAGACCATCGGTTCGTTTTGGAAAATATTTTCACCAAGTTTTTACCCCAGTATCCAGTCCGTTTTTTTGAAGGTGCCCAGGATTTATATCATTTCTTAATTTTGCAATCGGCTCCTGATTATAAAGGAATTTTGCCGGGCCTGATCATTCTGGATCTCAAAATGCCGTCCATTAATGGCTATGAATTACTGAAATTGTTGCGTAAGACGCCTGATAATGAGAAAACCCAATGGAGAAGTTTGCCCGTTGTAATGATGAGCAGCGAATATGCTCCTCAGGAAATCATACAGTGTTATCAGGCGGGAGCCAACTCCTATCTGACAAAACCATTAATATTTGAAGAGTTACGGGATGTCCTTTTTACAACCTGTCAATACTGGCTGGACTTTAACAGGTCGCCTTCGTTGAATTAGTTGTGCTGGTGTAACTGTTTGAAAATTTGAGAGTTGTTCTTTTTGGGTATGATTTTTTAAAGTGTGTTGATGTAATTAATTCACAAATAAAATCACAAACAATGAAAACGATCCTTAAATCAATCTCGATTGGCGGTTTATGTCTGCTTTTAAGCATGACGGCCTGCAACAGCAAGAAAAGTGAAACGACGAGCAGCGACACTGCTTCAATGGGTACAACGCCAGACGGCAACATGGGCGAAGCTCCTGCTGATTCAACAATGATGATGGATTCGACAAAATCGGATTCAACTAAAATGTAAATTTAATACTAAACCGGAAGCTGTACCGAGACTGAGTCTTGATAGAGAAATCAGAATTTCCGATATATATATTTTTATTTCATGACTAATTCTGGTATTTCTTACAATTTGCCCGGTACCGTTTCCGGTGTTTTTTTTACAAAAAAGGATGCAGATATGGCCTATCATGCCCTTTTGAAACTTGGCCATACGCACGACGACATTTCTGTTTTGATGTCGGATGAAACTCTGAATAAATATGAAAGGCCTCATCCGGAGGATGCAGAAGAATTTGTGACTTCTGAAGAAGAAATCGAAAAAGAAGCGTCAATAGAAAAACCCAAAGGGACTATCATTAATGCGATAATTTCGATTACCTCCATGATCTCAATTCCCGGTTTGGGCATTGCAATATCCAATACGCTACTAAAAAAAATCTATAATCTGACTGCCGAAGATTCCTCTGAAAAAACAATTGGAGGTATTTTGAGTTCGAGCGTTCCGGAAGAGCATACAGATTCGTATGGAGACAGTATGAAAGAAGGCGGAATAATCATTAGTGTGGATCCAAGAAATTCGCAGGAGAAAAAAGCGATTGTTAAAAATTTCAGGGAAAATAACGGTCAGGATATTTTGGGAGATGACGGTTATACGGAATTTTGAAAATAACGGGAAGTGGTAAAACCTCCCGTTTTGAATTTATACAACTGCACTATGGTCACCGGAGAATATCCGCTGGCCGTTATTTTTTTCAAAAGCTTCGATAATTTCAATTTTGTCCAAGGCATTTTTGGGACTTACGCTGATCATCACGCCACCTTCCTAAATTGATGTTTCATAATATTCCTTGTGTTCGTCAGGATAACCCGCTCCAATGATCGCTCCGATTGTTCCACCTGCAATACTTCCTGCCGCTGCGCCGGTAAGTCCTGCTAATAACGGTCCCATTAATACGAGGCCAAATCCAGGTAGGGCCAGATTGGAACCTATCGCTGCAATGACACTTACCACAGCTCCTGCCGTACCGCCTAGCAAAGCTCCGCGACCGGCATCTTCCAAAGTATGCGAAGTTTCTACACTTTCATCGTCAATTTTGAGAAAATGTCCTTTATGTGTCGTTTCAGACATAACCACCGAGATGTTTTCTCGCGTATAACCTTTGTTTAATAGTGCTTCATAAGCACCATCAGCGTCAGCCATTGTTAGGAAAATCCCTGTTATTTTACTGTTTATTGCTGTATTAGAGTCCATAATATCGATTTTTATTTCTGATAATACAGCTAACAGCACAACTTCTATGCCAAAGTTTTTTATTACTAATTAAATATAAACGTTATCAAATCAAGCCTCATAGCAGCAGAATTAAATGATTTTATACATGATCAAGCAATTCTTTTAATGAAGAAGTTATTTCCAGCGGTGCAGGGTAGGGGATGAAATCGTTGTATAATTTTTCACTCACAAATTTTATAATGGTATTGCTGCTTTTAAGATTTTTGTCAACCGAAAAGGGTAATACTTTGTGAGGAGATTTCCAGGGTGTATGCTGTGGATTTGTACAGGCGTACAGCACAACCTGCGGTTTTTTCATAGCAGCAGCAATATGTATGGTGCTTGTGTTTACAGAAATTACGGCTTTTGAAATTGAAATCAAACCGATAAATTCTCCAATAGTTAATTTTCCTGCGAGTGAAAATGCTTTTAACCCGATTTCGTTTTGTATTGATTCTGCCAGCGCTGCTTCTGATTCGGAACCGGTAATCAGCAAATTAAAGGGATATTTTTCACGTAACAATTTCCCGGTTTCTATCCATAAATGAGTTGGATATTTTCTTTTCTCTTCAGATACACCCGGGTGTAAAATCAGAAATGGTTTCTGCGGATCGATTCCAAGCGAACTGAGTTTTACTCTTAATTCCGGAATGATGTTATCGTTTAATTTCAAAGAAAGTGAATCCTCCGATAAACTTGCACCTAAACTTTTTACCAGATTTAAATCACGTTCAACCTGATGTAAAATGTAATCATAAGGTTCTAAATCCGGTATCCAGTCGGTTAAAAGACCATATGGATTTTCGCGGCTGTATGCCAGTCTTTCAGGAATATCAGCCATCATCATAAGCATGGCAGCTGGCAGTGCGCTTTGGCTGTAAACCGTAAAAATTATTGCCGCATCAAAATGATAAGTTTTGAGTTTTTCTGCGAGATCCGATAAGTCTTTTCCGGAGTTTTTTGAAGTGCTTTTTACCCATGGCAAATCAAAAGTTAACACCTCATCAATAGCCGGAAGATGATCACCAATAATATTTCCGCTTTTTGATGTAAGCAGGGTAATCTTACAATCAAAAGTTTCTTTTAAAGCACGAATAGCGGGATAACTCATAATAACGTCACCCATGTTATCGGCCCTGACGCACAAAATATTTTTGAAATTTCCCGGATTTTGCATACCTACTAATTTGGCGAATCAAGTATAAAGGCAGAGGCATCCAGAAAATTGGAAGCCATATAATCAGGCGTACGTGCCCGCCCGACAATCCATTCCGTTTCGTTGCCGTTATTGATCAAAACTGTTTTACAACCTGCCTGTGAGCCTGCTTCAACATCGTTCAAAATATCACCAATCATCCAGGAAGAGGAAAGATCTATATCGTAGTCAGAGGCGGCTTTTAATATTAATCCCGGTTTTGGTTTTCTGCATCTACAAGCAGTTTGCGAAGAATCACCTTCAGGCATATGAGGACAAAAATAGAAACCTGCCAGTTCAATACCTTCTTGATTTAGCAGATCCATAAAATAAACAACCAGATTTTCCAACTCTTCTACTGAAAATAAACCCATTGCCAACCCCGGCTGGTTTGAAATGACAATGAGCTGATAACCTTGCGCCTGTAATTTTAGCAAACCTTCAACCACACCACTTTCAAGTTTCACTAGCTGCGGATCTACGTTATAAGGCGAATCTTCAATGAGCGTTCCGTCCTTATCCAAAAAAACTGCTTTATTCGCCATGGTATAAGTTTCTTATTCCTTCTAAACAAAATGTCTTAATCCTTTTATCTGAGTATTTCTTTGGAAATAACTCTTCATCAGGTATGCAGATTTTCTTTTTGCCGCCGGTTTATAAGTGAGTGCCTGATACAGTTCGTCAGCTTTTTTAGCAACACATTCCCAGGTGAACATGTCGTTAACTCGCTTCAATGCCTTTTTACAAAGATTTTGGTACAAAACCGGATCAGATAATCCTTTTTCGATTGCTTCTGCAAGAGCGGTAGGATCATGAGGAGGAACCAGAAAACCGGTATGATTATGTTTCACGCTATATTTGATACCACCAACATTTGCTCCGATTACAGGTGTTCCACAAGCCATAGCTTCCAATGGTGTAATGCCAAAGGGTTCGTACCACGGCGTTGAAATAAAGAAATCGGCAGCACAGTAGTAATATTTTAGTTCGTCGCGATTTTTTCTTCCTGTAAAAGTAACCGAATCCAGAACTAGTTCTTCCCGGGCAATTTTCTTCAATCTTTTGAATTCGGCATCGTTATCAAAATCAGGAATTTCATCAGCACCGCCCACAACCAGTAATCTGATTTTAGGAATATGTTTCAGTTTTCCAAGTGCACGGATGACATTATCGACGCCTTTTCTGGGTACGATCCGTCCAAGCTGTAAAAGGATAATATCGTCCTGATCAAGATTAAGGATTTTCCGGGCTTTCTGTTTGTCCAGAAACTGGAATTCTCTTGCACTGAATCCGCAGGGAATAATGGTAATTCTTGATGGATCCGCACCGTAATGTTCAACCAGATCCTGTTGATCCTGCGGACATTCCGCAATGACCTGATCCGCATCATGAACGATCATTTGTTCAATATCAATTCTTTCAACGGGAAAAGCATCTTTCTCTTTTTGATGCAGCATTCTGATTTTTCCCAGCGCATGGAAAGTAATTACATATGGTATTTTAAGTTCTCCTTTAATATTAAATGCCACAAGGCCGGACATGAAAAAATTGGCGTGAACAAGATCATATTGCAGATCATTACTTTGAATAAAATGAATCATATTCGTCGTAAATTCACCCATAAATCCAAGTAATTTTTCCTTGGCAACTTCCTCTTCCGGGCCTGCTACAATATGAACAACCCTGATACCCGGAAGCCATAAAACCGTTTCCAAAAGATCCGCAGAATCTTTTCTGGTAAAGATGTCGATGGTATAACCAAGTCTTGCCAGTTGTTTACAAATCTCGGCCACGTATACATTTTGTCCGCCACTGTCAACGCCACCCAATACAGCAAGCGGAGACGCGTGTTCGCTAATAAAGGCTAGTTTTTTCTTCATAACTATGTTTGTTTTGTTGAAGTGCCTGATGGAATGTTTCATTCCAATCATTTGTGAAGCGGTTTATATCAAATTTGGCTTGGGCAATTTCTTTGGCTTCTGATCCCATCTGGTGAGCCAGCGCAGGATTATCAATAAGCGATTTCATACCGGCGATCAGGTTTTCGATGTTAGTATCAATAAATCCGGTTTTGCCATTTTTCAAAACGTTAACGTATTCGGTAGTGGCCAGCGCAACAACGGGCATTCCCGTCATCATGGCTTCGCATACGGCCAGTCCAAAACTGGTATAACGAATCGGATTAAAGAAAAACCGGTACTGACTAATGAATTCGGGAAGTACAGGATTCAGAACTTCACCTAATCCTCCTGACTCTTTTGTTCCCATACCAACCAGATCCAGCGGAACGTGTTTTCTGACTTCATCAAAAATGTCCCAGCCGGTTATTCTTCCCCGCTGTTCGATGTGGTTGATGACAACAATACCTTTCGGAATGCTGCCCTGATATTTTACTTCGGGTACGCAGACTCCGTGTTCAATTACTTTGATGTTCGGTATGTTTCCGTTATCCCACATCAGTTTATTAAAATGGGTTACGTGCACCATTAGCACAGAAGGATCATTCAAGACATGCCGGGTGTTGGTTGGATGCTTTTCAGGCGTATTGTGTTCGACATAAACCTTTGGCAATTGTTTCTGATAATCAGACAGTACTTCATGCTGATCAATCAAAAAGTTTTTCTCAGACTGAAATAAAATGCAGTCAAATTCCAGATTCTTCAATTCCTCAACCGGCACTTCAATGACATTGGCTCCGAAAGGAAATGTTTCACCTCGGCCATAATAACCTTCTGTTTTCTCGGGTTTGGTAGGAATGTAAATATCATATGGCCCCTGTGAAAGATAAAATAGATAGCTTCCGTGAATGTGCCATGTGAAAATTTTCAGTCTTGTTTGATGCTGGATGATCTTCATTTTTTTCGGTTTGAGGTGAAGGCAGTTTTTAAAATCAAACCGAGGCTTATAAAAAAGAATGCCACGAAACAGATGCCCAAACCGGGAACAGCACTGATTGTAGCAGGAACCGCTTCTCTGGTAATAAGCAAGTTAGGAATGGGAAAAGTTGTGGTTAAAGCGCTTCATATGTGTCTGTGTAACATGGCGTTATATCCACAAGTATATTTGTGGGAATTAATTAAGTACACAATTTTTTATGTTTTGGATTTAAAATTTTTTAAGGATGCATATAAGGAAAAGAACCTTCGCTGCGGCATCAAAATTGCGTGAGGTCAAAACGAAGGATTAATAAACTTTGGCACGAAACTTTATCAGGTCAGGCACGAATAATAAAACTGATAAAGTTATGTATGTACTCGGTATCAACGCAGCCTTTCATGACTCGGCAGCTGCCCTTGTCAAAGACGGAAAAATTATAGCGGCAGCGGAAGAAGAACGTTTCACACACATCAAGCACGGGAAACGTCCACTTCCTTTTTCTACCTATGAACTTCCTTTTCATGCTATCGATTACTGCCTGAAAACGGCTGGCATACACCTGAAAGATGTTGATCGTTTTGCTTATTCTTTCGATCCGCAGGGAATGGAAGAAAACCTTTTGGATAATGAGAATTTAAGACCTTATACCAACAATAATCTGGATGATGTGTTAACGGAACCAGAAATAAATGTTTATAAAGATTGGGATGAACTTTTTCTTAATTATATCAAAAATGCCCCGGAACAGCTGAGAGACGGCTATCCACATCATTTACAAAAACGTTTTGCAGGAGCTGGTTCGTTACGGGAGAAATGGCATTTTGTCAATCATCATATTGCCCATGCGGCCAGTGCTTTTTATCCGTCGCCTTACGAAAAAGCGGCGGTTATAACATTGGACGGCAGAGGCGAAAAGGCAACGACAGGTTATTTTCTTGGAGAAGGAAATGTTATGACGCAGCTGGCAACGGTTGATATGCCGCATTCGCTGGGTATGTTATATGAGAAAATTACTACCTATCTTGGTTTTCTGCATTCTTCCGATGAATATAAAGTTATGGCTTTGGCCTCTTATGGCAAGCCGAAATATGTTGATGAATTTCGCTCGGTTATTCATGTGGGAGACAATGGGAATTATACAATTGATGAATTTGAGCCTGAAAAATGGTGGGGTATTGGCCGGATGAAAGATGATTCATTTGACGAAATTCATTTTGATATAGCACATTCTCTTCAAAAAGTTCTGGAAGAAACTGTTTTACAGCTTGTGAACTGGCTTTATTCGAAAACGGATAGTGAAAATTTGTGCATGGCTGGCGGCGTTGCACTGAATTGTGTGATGAATGCGGTAATCAGGGATAAAAGTCCGTTTAAAAATATTTGGGTACAGCCTGCTGCCGGCGATGCTGGTACTGCGCTCGGCGCGGCACTTTGGGTTGATGTAAATCTGAATACCAAGAGAAGCACAGGTAGGTATGCGGCAATAATGGATCATGTCTATTGGGGACCATCTTACTCTGATGAAGAAATTGAAAAATTCATGATCTGGGCGAAAACGCCTTATAGAAAACTAACAGATGTAGCTAAGGAAACGGCGGCTATTTTGGCCGATAACAAAATAATTGCCTGGTATCAGGGAAGAATGGAATTTGGACCAAGGTCGCTCGGCAGCCGTTCTATTCTGGCATCACCAATTCCACAAGAAATGCAGGCCAGATTAAATGACATCAAAGATCGTGAAGACTTTCGTCCCGTAGCGCCAGTGGTGTTGGAGGAGGATGTAGCGGAATGGTTTGTGGGCGGAAGTTTTTCACCTTTTATGCTTTTTGTTTATCCGGTTCAGGCGGATAAGGCCGACAAAATACCGGCCGTACGCCACACGGATGGAACTGCACGGGTACAAACGATTAATCGCGATCAGCATCCGGAATATTATGACCTGATCAGGGAATTTAAAAAACTTACAGGTGTACCGGTCTTAGTAAATACTTCTTTCAATACCAGGGGAGAACCTATTGTTTGTTCGCCAAGAGATGCGATTGAATGTTTTTGGACATCGCCTTTCGATGCCTTGATTATCAACTCATTCATATTAGAGAAATAAATTATGTCTGTTTGTATTTCTGTGGTTATACCTACTTACCGGCGTCCGCATCTTTTAAAAAAATGCCTCATTGCGCTGGCTAAGCAGAACTTTCCATTCAGTCAGTTTGAAATTCTTGTTGTTTCGGATGGACCGGATGAACCAACGATGAATATGATAAATCAGTTTAAAGAATTAGTGGAAGGTCTGGATCTTCACTTTTTCTTTACACCTGAAAAGAAAGGTCCGGCTGCTGCCAGGAATTTCGGCTGGAAAAAAGCAAAAGGAGAACTGATTGCTTTTACTGACGATGATTGCATGCCCTCTGCCGACTGGCTTGCTGGCTATCTGGAAGCCTATTCCAGTCAACTCAATGAACAACTTGTAGCGTTTACAGGAAATGTAGTAGTGCCGGTTCCTGATCTTCCAACAGATTATGAAAAGAATGTTGCAAACCTTGAAACCGCAGATTTTATTACCGCAAATTGTGCATGCAGCAGAGCATCATTAGAAGAGATTAAAGGTTTTGATGAAGAATTTCCCATAGCCTGGAGAGAAGATTCTGCCCTGGAATTTGCACTCATGGAACATGGAATTCCGATTCTAAGAATTGATACCGCGGAAGTAGTTCATCCGGTCCGAGAAGCGCCTTGGGGAATAAGTTTGAAGGAGCAGAAGAAAAGTATGTTCAATGCCTTATTATTTAAAAAATTTCCTGATTTATATAAAAGTAAAATTTCAGCGGAGCCGGTCTGGAGTTACTATGCAATCATATTATTAAGTTTGATTTCAGTCATCTTTTTGATTGCAAAACAGCCTTTGCCGGCGTTGATTACATTCATTATCTGGTTTTATTTTGTTGTGAATTTTATCCATAAAAGATTAAAACATACAAATCTGTCTGTTTCACACAGAATGGAAATGATACTTACTTCTCTGCTGATTCCATATCTGTCTGTTTACTGGACTTTACGGGGAGCAATTCGTTATAAAGTGTTTTTTCTATGAAATTTAAACCCGAAAATGTAAAGAAGATTGCTGTTTTCAGAGCGTTGCAATTGGGTGATATGCTTTGCGCTGTACCTGCATTCCGGGCTTTGAGACAAGCTTATCCCACGGCTCAAATTACCTTGCTTGGGTTACCCTGGGCCTCCTCTTTTGTGTCCAGGTTTTCAAAATATTTTGATTCTTTTATTTGGTTTCCCGGTTACCCCGGATTGCCTGAACAAACCTTTGATCTGGATGATTGGGATATTTTTGTGCAAAAAATTGAAGAAGAAAACTTTGATTTAATTCTTCAAATGCAGGGAAATGGCTCCATTGTGAATGAAATGCTTGAACAAGTTACCAGGAGTACATTGGCAGGTTTCCATAGTCCGGGTAATTTTTTAGGAGCAGAATATTTCCTGCAATACCCTGTCGGAATATCAGAAATTGACAGGCACCTGGCATTAATGCACCACCTGGAAATTCCTTCGCAGGGTAAATACCTTGAATTCCCCGTTTCATCAACAGAAGAACAAAATCTGGCTCGCTTAAAAATGGATATTGAACCTCATAAATACATCTGTGTTCATCCGGGTTCCCGTGGTGCCTGGAGGCAGTGGCCACCTGCTTTTTTTGCAGCTCTTGCTGATGAATGTAGCAGAAAAGGCTATCAAATTGTGGTTACCGGTACAAAAGATGAAGCAGAAATCACCAGGGAAGTTATCGCTCATATGCAAACAAAAGCCATCGATCTCACCGGAAAAACGGGTTTGGGTGAGGTTGCGGTATTGATCAGAGACGCTTATATGCTGATCAGCAATTGTACAGGAGTTTCACATATTGCTTCTGCCATGGAAACGCCCAGTATTGTAATCAGCATGGATGGAGAACCGGAACGCTGGGCACCATTAAACCGGCATTTGCACCGGACAATCGACTGGACAAAAGAAGAAAATTTCGGAATTGTAAAACAGGAAATGGAAAATCTGCAAGAAATGCTTTTGTCCAATCGTTGAGTTGATAAAACAGAAAGGCCGGGAGAAATTATTTCTTCCGGCCTTTCTGTTTGTATTATTTTTCAATGCCAAGGTCCAGTACTTGGATTTCTTTAATCCTGGTTGAATCGGAAATTGTATTTTCCGATTTTTCCTTCTCAGGCGGACAAATAAAATCACAGGAAAAAAGGCTGGAAAATAGAATAAAAATCAAGATTTTATTTTTCATGTCTTTTAAATTTACTGTGAATTAACCGGCACTATTGAATTTATTTTTTGAGCGTATCAAGATCGTGCTTCCTGCTGGTAGAATCGCTGTTAAGATTGGACTGGTTGCTGGGATATCCGGCTTCCTTTTTTTGATTGTCTTCGTTCGTTCCTATCGCAGAGCGGCTGTCAGCACCGCTGCTATCGTTTTTCGTGGTCTGTGTTTCACTTCCGGAAGTACCTCCCTGAGATTGCTCCGTTCCGTTGTTACAAGCAGACAAAAACAACATGGTGGAAAATGTTAGTACTGCAATTGATTTTAAATTTTTCATGTCAACTAAATTAAGTTAGATTAAATTTTTCCTTTATGATCCCAATGGTCCTTTATCGTGTTTCCATTTGAATCTTTGATCAATACTCTCGTAAATCTGTTTCCTTTAATTATGCCGTCTTCATCCGCTTTGCCAATAAAGAGTAAGATTGCATAACCTTCGTCATTTGTTTTTACAACCATATCATAACGACCGAATTTCAAAGGAATCGTAGTTGAAGGCGTATACTTCTTATTTATTTCTTTTAATAATTTGTCTCCCGGCTTCATTGGAACGCGCTAGTTTTATTAAAAAAACATACCAGACAAAACATTGACATTTAGGGATATAATTCAGGTTGTCGCCAGTTCTCCCATGACTAACTTAGCCGTGCGATCAATTGTTTGTAAAATGATTTCTTCCGGCGAACCTTCAAAAGTATCATGAAATGCAATTGATTTTTCTTTTAAATAGGCATGCACAAACATGGTTCCTACTGGTTTTTCAGGTGTTTCGCTGCCACCTTCCGTTGTCAATCCCGTGACAGCCACGTGAATATCGGCCTTCATAAATTTTCTCAGGCGTGCAGCAAGTTCTTTTGTTACCTGCTCAGATTCCGGGGTATATTTTTCAATGACATCCGCCGGAACGCCGAGAATATCCTCTTTCATACAAGCGTCATAGCAAACAAGGCCTCCGATCAAAGTTTTCCCCGCATTGGGAACCAGGGAAAACTCCGAAGCCATTCTTCCGCCGGTTGCACTTTCAACAAATGCAATTGTCAAATTACGCTCAGCCATTACGTGGCTGCAATTAATAACATGTTGTGAAGGCATATTTTTGATATTTAGTGAAAACAAAACCTGCGTTCAAAAACTTTGCCAAATACTTTTATATCTTAAAATTATTATATAGAAGTATTTGGTTCGTATTTGATCGTATTTAAGTCGTTGTAGAAATCTCTCCACGAGTAACCATGGGAAACATTTATTAAACTGAAAGAGAAAAACTCATGGCGGAAGATGGAAATTTGTGAGAATTTTTATCTGAAAAGAGAGTCTGTTTTTTTCAAATAGATGATAAATTTTAGTATTCTGAGATTAAAAAAATTTAATCTGAAAACGGCGACAAATGGTATGGAATTTTAATAAGATGTTGACATACAGCAACTATTATGCAAGAACTGCTATTATCAATTATTTGGTATTTGCAAAAAAATCAAGATTAATAAAGTAACCATTTGTAGCATGTAGAAGACGTTTCGCCTGATATTTCTGGCGAAGGTTATCATCTACGTATATACATTATGGTTGAGTATTTCTGATTGATGATGCAGTGAAGTCAAGAAGCGAAAATCAGAATTCATTTAATTTTTCCAGCACCAATGAAAAAAGAGGACATACATCTTTGGGATGTAAAGAGGATACTTTTTGGGGAAGCACCTGAAATTTTTTTAGCAGAGGTATTTATCCGGACAGTTTTAATTTATGCTTTATTGTTACTTGCGGTCAGGTTGATGGGCAAGCGTATGAGCGGGCAGCTGACGATCTCGGAGGTAGCCGTTATGCTTACTCTGGGAGCCATTGTTTCTCCTGCAATGCAGTCGCCCGGTGTTGGACTTTTACAAGGAGCAATGATTTTATTTCTGGCATTTTCTTTCCAGCGCGGGCTTAATTTTTTCGAATTCAAGAGCCAGAAACTGGAAAAACTAAGTCATGGAGAAATGGTTATGATTGTAAAAGACGGCACGATGATGCTTAAAGAGATGATGCATGCAAAACTTTCCCGGCAACAATTATTTGCAGTTTTGCGCAGCGAAGGAATCCACAATCTGGGCGAAGTTGATCGTGTTTATCTTGAATCTTTTGGTATGTTCAGTATCTATAAAGCCAAAGAACCCAAAGCAGGGCTTGATATTTTCCCTCCTGATGATGAGGAAATTAAAACATTTTCAGGTGCTGACAACGATCATCAGCTCGTTTGTACCAGCTGCGGGCATTTGGATAAAGAGGACATTAAAGAAAAACTTTGTCCGGTTTGTAATTCAAATAAATGGCTTGACGCCAGAGTGTCTTCTGCATCCAATTAATCAAATTCTAAGTCGATAAATATGAAACCCGAAGATATCCATTTTGGAGATTGGCACCGCATTTTGTTTGGAGACGTTCCAGGCAGTTTTTTTGTAGAAGTAATCTTCCGGACTGCAATTATTTATGCTATACTCATGATTTCCATGCGTTTGATGGGAAAACGCATGGAGGCATCACTCGGAAGAAATGAGATGATTTCCATGATATCACTGGCAGCCGCCATTGGTATCCCGCTTCAATCGCCGGATCGTGGTTTATTGCCGGCTGTGATCATCGCTTGTGTTGTAGTTTTTACGCAGCAGTTTATTGCAAAAAAAGCTACCCAAAATGAAAAGTTTGAAGCTATTACACAGGATAATGTTGGCGTGCTGGTTGAGGACGGAAAGTTAAATCTGGATGTTATGAAGAAAACCAGAATTACCCGGGAGCGTGTTTTCGGTCAACTTCGATATAAGGAAATCAGCCAGCTTGGTGAAGTAAAGAGGCTTTATCTGGAAGCAAACGGCACTTTTACCTTTATAGAAAGTACTAAACCAGTTTGTGGTCTATCAATTCTACCGTCGTGGGATACAGAGTTTAAAAAGCGGGTAAGCAAGGAAACCAATGATATGGTTTGTAATCATTGCGGCAATATTCCAAAAGAATTTTTAAAAGAAGAAGCCTGTGACCGTTGTGGATTTACAGATTGGGTGAAGGCAGTGGAATCTATTTCGAAGGACTAGAATTAAAAAATCCCCGGGAGATTAAAACCGGGGATCTTTTTGATTATGCAACTGCCTGTATCATGACCGGCAATTTCACCTGACTTTTAGAAACTTCCCTTTTAAGAAATAAATAAATGTCGTTTAGCTTTTCAAGATGTTCTATTAAAATCAATTTAGCATCGTAAGTAATATCTCTTTCCGAAAGCAGGGATTTGTACAATTTAATTGTTTTGTCTTCCTGCTCCAATAACATTTTGGTAACCAACATTTGATTATCTGATGAGATAACCAGGTTTGGCAAATTATAATTGGCAATTCCTTTACTGATATCTCCCTCGCTCAAAGTACACTTGATCTGATCGTAAATCCAGTTAATTTCTTTTTTAAACAAAAGAGAAACCATATAACCCTGGCTGCAAAGTTTTCTTAGCGGTCCCAGATCATCCAAAGTCATTGTTTGTTTGTACAAATTTTCGCGCTGCTGATGCGTGTTCCAGAGTTTGGCAATGTTGGAGGATAAAGATAAATTTTCCATGATTTCACTAAATTCGTTGATGCTACTATTGTAAGCAGAATTCTACAAATCCCATGCCATAAACATCACTTTGAAACCAGATTTTTAGTCGAATTTTGACTATTCGAGTTTGATCAAAATTCCTTCATCACCGCTAAGTGTAATAATTCCCTCCACATGATTACCCTGACGTTCCGTTTCAGTACTGATTATTACCTCGCCTTTGTACACAGTTTGTTTAGGTTTGAAGTAACACGGACGGTGGCTGAAATTTAAAAGAATCAAAAAAGTGCTGTCATCTTTTTTTCGGGTATAAGCAATGATCTGATTATCAGAATATACAGGATTGTAGTCACCAACTTGTAACGCAGGTTCCTGTTTCCGGATTTGCAGCAGTCTGTGATAGAAGCTCAGCATGGTGTAAGGATTGTCTTTTTGGGATTCGACGTTATGTCTGCGAAAATTGTCCGGTAACCTGAGCCAGGGTTTATGATTTGAAAAGCCTGCAAAAATTTCGTCCGTCCACTGCATGGGCGTACGGGAAGGGTCGCGGCTCACATTCAATTCGGGCATATTTAACCCCTGTGGATCAATTACCTCATCCATGGGAATCGGGACATCCCGCATCCCGATTTCGTCTCCATAATAAATTGTAGGCGTTCCTCTTAAAGTTAAAAGCAGCATGGCAGCAACCCTTGCCTGCGAACGGCCGACCCGGCTCGAAATCCGGGGCTGGTCATGATTTCCCAAAACCCAGTTCGGCCAGCCTTCGGAAGGCAATGCACCTTCATATTCATCAATGGCACCAGAAATCTGGGATGAATTCCAGGGCAGTGTCAATAATTGAAAATTAAATGGCAAATGCGCTCCTTTATTATCATGGCCATAATAAGTTACCAGTTTATGAATCGGCAGATAAATTTCACCGATCAGTACGCGCTCCTTGTATTCATCCGTTACCGCGCGCATCATTCGTACGATGTCATGAACCTCCGGCTGGTCGGTGGAATAAACCGGATTGTAGTGATTGTAAATCAAATCGTTGGCATTATAAACAGAATCATGGGCAACAGGATTATTCCTTAGCTGCGAATCTTTGATCATATGCCACATCACATCAACCCTGAAACCGTCAATGCCTTTGTCAAGCCAAAATCGCATAACGTCCATCATGGCATCCTGCACTTCCGGATTTCTCCAGTTAAGATCAGGCTGTTCTTTTAAAAATGCGTGGTAGTAATATTGTTTTGTATTTTCATCCCATTCCCATGCATGGCCTCCGAAAACACTAAGCCAGTTATTTGGCAGATCATTATTTTCTTTTGCATCCTGCCAGATATACCAGTCTCGTTTTGGATTATCCCTGGATGACTTGGATTCTAAAAACCAGGGATGTTGGTCCGAAGTGTGATTAGGGACCAGGTCAAGAATTAATTTCATGCCTCGCCCGTGCACTTCGGCTAGCAGCTGATCAAAATCCTGCATCGTCCCAAACAAGGGATGGATTCCGCGGTAGTCTGAAATATCGTAACCGAAATCTGCCATGGGCGAGGAGAATATTGGCGATAACCATAGACAGTCAATCCCAAGCCATTGCAGATAATCAAGTCTTTCAATAATTCCTTTCAAATCACCAACACCATCGTTGTCTGTATCCTGAAAAGAGCGTGGATAAATCTGGTAAATGACCCCTTGTTCCCACCACAAATATTGTTTAGAAGTCTGATTGGCTGTTTTTAGATCGTTCATATCTCATCTCGTTGTTTTATTTTGGACACGAAAAAATTAGGCCAGCCTCAAAACTGTATTTTGAAATAATTCGAAAGATCTGTCCGTCCATGTTTGAGCTTCGAAAACCGAAAGCTGAAAGGCGATCGGCCACAGCGGTGGTTATGGCATAATTTTTAAAGCTGCTTCATAAAGAGTTTCTTCGGGTTTCCCGGTAGGGCAATATAAAATCCTGTGATTTCAATATGAGAAAACTTGGTGCTAATTATTCAGGAGACCAATGCGTTTTTACCGTTTGGGCTCCGAAAAAGGAGACTATGCAGCTTCAGCTAATTTCTTCAGAAACTGAATTGCTGGAAATGCAAAAAAACGATGAGGGTTATTTCCATTTAACAGTGGATAATGTTTTACCTGGCGCTCAATATTTTTTTAAACCGGAAGGAACAGAAAAAGGGATTCCGGATCCTGCATCCCAATTTCAGCCGGATGGTGTTCACGGACCTTCCGCAGTTGTTGATCAGCATGCCTATCAATGGAAAACCAACTGGAGCGGTTTACCACTTAAAGATCTTATATTTTACGAGTTGCATGTAGGCACATTTACAAAAGAGGGTACTTTCGAAGCGATTATACCACTTCTTGACGACCTGGCCGAAACAGGAATCAATGCCATTGAGTTAATGCCGGTTTCACAGTTTCCGGGAAACCGCAATTGGGGATATGATGGCGTTTTCCCCTATGCAGTACAAAATAGTTATGGTGGACCAGAAAAGTTGAAACTACTGGTTGATGCGGCGCACGAAAGAGGAATTGCGGTTTTTCTGGATGTCGTTTTTAACCATTTGGGACCGGAAGGAAACTATGCAGGCGAATTCGGGCCTTATTTTACAGATACTTATTGCACACCCTGGGGCAACGCTATCAACTTTGATGGTGCCTGGTCTGATGGTGTAAGAGAATATTTTGCAGGGGTAATTTCTCACTTTTATGAACATTATCATCTGGATGGCCTTCGGGTAGATGCAGTTCATATGATGTTTGATAATGGGGCCGTTAATTTTTGGGAAATGGTCTCAGTTGAGCTGGACCAGCTTCGTGAAAAACTTGGACGGAGTTTTTACCTGATTGCAGAAAGTGACCTGAACAGTCCGAAAACGGTAAAATTACCAGAAAACGGTGGCCTTGGTTTTAATGTGCAATGGCTTGATGATTTTCACCATGCACTTTACGTTCTGCTCGATAAAGAGGGCCAAAGCCGCTATGAGGATTTTGGAAAAATGGAACAGCTTGCAAAAGCTTATACGGATGGATTTGTACACAGCGGCGAGTATGTGAAATTCAGAAACCGAAAACATGGGGCATCATCAGCCGGATTACCAGGTGAAACATTTTTGGTTTTTAATCAAAATCATGATCAGATTGGAAACCGAGTAGGAGGTGAGCGGCTGAGTATGCTTGTTAATTTTGACAGGCAAAAACTTGCAGCCGCAGCGATGCTTCTTGCGCCTTATCTGCCAATGTTTTTTATGGGAGAGGAGTATGGAGCCGATACGCCGTTTTTCTATTTCGTCAGTCATTCAGAGGAAGATCTGATTAAAATGGTAGTGGAAGGAAGGCGCAAGGAATTTGAGAATTATAAATGGGAAACTGATCCGCCAAATCCACAGGAAGAACAAACGTTTAATAATTCAAAACTGGATTGGGAAAAAAGAAAAACCGGTAGATATCTGGTTATGCTCAACTGGAACAAGGAGTTGATCAAACTGAGAAAAACACATCCGGCACTTAAAAATTTCAACAAAAATGATGTCCGCGTGACCTTGTTCGGGCCAATAGGATTTGCGCTGCATCGCAAAAGCAGCGACCAAAAGCAGGAACTTCTGTGTATTTTTAATTTATCAGAAAAAGAGAGCTCGTTCAACATACCCGAGCGGGATGGCAACTGGAATAAGATTATAGACTCGACTGAAAAGATCTGGCTTGAAACTGAAAGTGAAGAAGCCTATTCTTACCCGCAATTTTTAAACAGCGGTGACTTGCTCGTTGTAAAGGGTTTAAGCATTGTCGTATACGATTTAACAGTAACCTAAAATAAAACTGTTTTCAAACAAAAAATTATGGACGAGCCACCCGTCCGACGGCTTTTTCCGCCGTCGGACGGGTAATAAAAACGTCAAACGATCCATGTCTTTCTGATATCGAAATGAAAAAATCCGATCACCAAAAATAATCGTCTTCAAACATCACTCATCAACTTACTATAAAATGAAAAACTTCAACTTCTCCCTTATCCTGTTTATCCTTCTGATTCCCTTTTTTTCAAATGCGCAAACGAAAGTGGCGCCGGTCAAGGTAAAGGAAAATTTCTGGTATAAAAACAGCGTGATTTACAATCTGGAAGTTGGTGCATTTAAAGATAGCGATGGTGATGGCAGGGGAGATTTTAACGGACTTATCCAAAAACTGGATTATCTCAAAGCGATTGGAATTGATGCCATTTGGCTGGCTCCGTTTCAACCGTCACCCGGACAGGATGACGGATATGATGTAGCTGATTTTTATGGTGTTGATGAAAAACTGGGAACCATCGGCGATTTTACAGAATTTCTTTATCAGGCTCAAAAAAAAGGAATCCGTGTGATCATGGATCTGGTTATAAACCATACATCTGACCAGCATCCCTGGTTTCAGAAATCGCGTCAAAGTAAAGATTCCAAATACCGCGACTGGTATGTATGGTCAAAAGAAAGGCCGAAAGACTGGGACAAAGGCATGGTATTTCCCGGTGTGCAGAAAGAAGTGTGGAGTCTGGATGAAAAAACCGGGGAATACTATTATCACCGGTTTTACAAATTTCAGCCGGATCTGAATTATTCCAACCCGGAGGTTATGCAGGAAAGTCAGCGGATCATTGGTTACTGGCTAAATCAGGGCATCGCAGGTTTCAGGCTAGACGCGGTTCCTTTCATCATTGAAGTGCCAAAAACGGGAAGTGAAAAACCCAAGCTGGATTTTGATTTTTTAACTAATATGCGCCAGTTCGCCCAGTCCAGAAAATCGGATGCAGCGATTCTTGGCGAAGCGAATGTAGTACCGGAGGAAAACCAGAATTATTTTGGTAAAAATGGCGAAGGAATACAAATGATGTTTAATTTCTTTGCCAATCAGCATTTATTTTATGCGCTGGCAACGGGCGATCTGAAACCTTTCAGCCAGGCCATAGAGCAAACCAAAAAGATTCCTGAGGCTTCTCAATGGGCACATTTTCTAAGAAACCACGATGAAATCGATCTTGGCAGGCTAACAGATAAGCAGCGCCAGGAAGTTTATGCCAAATTCGGTCCGGATACTACCATGCAGCTTTATCAGCGTGGAATTCGAAGAAGGCTTGCACCGATGCTAGGTAACAACAGAAAACATATTGAACTTGCTTATAGTCTGCTTTTTTCACTGCCAGGTGCGCCGGTAATTCGTTATGGAGAAGAACTTGGAATGGGTGATGATCTGAGTTTAAAAGAACGTCTGTCAGTGCGTACACCAATGCAATGGACCAATGAAAAAAATGGGGGTTTTACATCCGCAGATACCGCTTTTCGTCCCGTGATCAATAAAGGTGATTATGGATATCAGCAGCTGAATGTTGCAAAACAATTCCGTGATCCGAATTCACTTTTGAGCTGGACTTCGCGGATCATAAAACTTAGGAAATCCTGCCCGGAAATTGGTCTTGGAGATTACACTTTAATCGATTCCGGATCTCCTGATATTCTTGCTATTCGCTACGATTACAACAGGAAATCCCTGATCATTTTACACAACTTCAATCCGCAATCCAGACAAGCTTCTATAAAATCAGAAAAGATGAAAGTTCTTTACGATCTGATGGCTGAAAATCTGGACAAAAAAGCGGAAAGTGGCAAGTTTTCAGTTTCCCTGGATGGATATGGTTACAAGTGGTACCGTGTTGACAGTATGATTCCATAACAAACAGTAAATCAGTTTGTAACTTATTGGGAGAGACTTTGCGGAAATGTTTTCGCAAATGTGCAGTCTGTTCCACAGCATATCATTTGTTAAAAATGAAACAGATTTCAGGATACTTCTGGTATGATTTTGAAACCAGGCGCGGTAAGGTTTCTATTATTCCCAATAAATAAAACGATATGGAAAATTCATATAAAAGACGTCAGTTTCTTTACCATGTCAGCCGTGTTGCCATCGCTTTGCCAGGTTTCAGTTTGATGTCTCTGGATGCGGCCGCCGGCAATTATTTTTCGTCGTTAGAAGAATCTGAAAACACTCAGGCAGACAAGGAAAAAAAACTGGGCATTGCGCTGGTAGGACTTGGAAACTATAGTGAAGGCCAGCTTGCACCGGCTTTGCAGGAAACCAAACGCTGCAAGTTAACCGCCATTGTAACCGGAACTCCCGAAAAAGCAGAAAAGTGGAAAAAGAAGTATTCAATTCCCGATAAGAATATCTACAATTATAAAAATTTTGATTCTATCAAAGATAATCCGGATGTAGACATTGTTTACGTTGTTTTACCAAATGCTTTGCATGCTGAATACGTAGTGCGTGCCGCCAAAGCAGGGAAACATGTGATTTGTGAAAAACCAATGGCTATTTCCGTGAAAGAATGTGAACAAATGATTAAAGCCTGCAAAGATGCAAACAAGCTTTTGTCAATCGGTTATCGACTGCATTTCGAACCACACAATATGACCATGGCTGAATTCGGGACAAAAAAAGTTTATGGAAACGTTAAGAAAGTAACTGCGCTGGATAGTCAGGAAATGGAAGCCGGGGTTTGGCGTCTTGACAAAAAACTGGCTGGCGGCGGACCGCTGATGGATCTTGGGATTTATTGCGTTCAGGGTTGTTTGTATACGCTTGGAGAACTTCCAAATGCTGTAACTGCCAAATTTGGTAAAAAGGACGATCCTGAAAAATTTAAATCCGTTGAACAATCGATTTCTTTTACACTGCATTTTCCTTCCGGTGCAATTGCCGAATGCAACGCAAGTTATGCCGACAAACAAAATCTGCTGCGGGCAGATGCCCAAAAGGGATGGTTTGAATTGTCGCCTGCCTTCGGATATGACGGATTGAAAGGAAAAACGGTGAGGGGACCGCTTGATATTGTCAACCTGAATCAGCAGGCATTTCAAATGGACGATTTTGCAAATTGTGTTTTGAAAAACAGAAAAAGCCGGGTTCCCGGTGAAATGGGTTTAAGAGACGTGAAAATCCTGACAGCAATTTATGAAGCCGCTGAATCGGGCAAAAAAGTAACATTGAAAGGACTGAGCTAGTCAGCCAATCCCGATTGATAATTATAATTTAATAGAACAGGTTTCTGATGGTGATAATTTTATCTTCATCAGAAACCTGTTTTTTTAATGAGCGATTTTAATTGTTAATTGTAACCACAGGGTTAGTTATTCTTTCTATGTAATTAATGAACAAAGCAATGCTGGGTATTTCTGATGCATTATATGTTTATTATGATTAACTAAAATCACCACTTGAAAGTAATATATTTGAAATAGATTGTACCGCTCTTCTCTTTACATAGGTTTTCGCCTCGTATATTTTTAATATTGTGCTGGTTGCTGCGTTCTGCATTAAGTCCTGTTAGCGGAATCAGCAACCGGAACGCTGATTTTACTATTGCCCGGTATATTGAGAAGCATATGTCAGAAAAGTTACCATCCCAAAAAAAGACCAAAAACGAAGAAAGACCTGTACCTATCGTAGCGATTGGCGCCTCGGCAGGTGGATTAGACGCTATTTCACAAATCCTTGAAAATCTGTCACCAACGACAGGAATGGCTTACGTTTATATACAACATTTGTCGCCGGCCTATGAAAGCCATTTAAAAGATATTCTTTCCAGGCTGACAAAAATGTCGGTGCACGAGGCAAGTCATCAGATGAAAATCCAGGCCAACCATGTCTATATAATTCCTCCGGATAATGATATGGAAATTATGGATGGTGCATTGACTTTAATTCAGCGAAAACCCCGGCCTTTTGTGCATCTTCCTGTTGACAAATTTTTTATTTCCCTGGCTGAAAAACAAAGAGACGGGGCAATCGGTATTATTTTGTCCGGGATGGCAAATGATGGAACACTAGGTCTGAAAGCTATAAAAGTTGCTGGTGGGATCACACTGGCTCAGGATGAAAGTGCCAAATATCAGAGTATGCCAAAATCTGCTATCGAAGAAGGTGTTGTGGATCTGGTACTTTCGCCCCTGGAAATAGCCAGGGAATTAGAAAGGCTGAGCGGACAGACTACTGTTTTTAAGCTAACAGCGACTCAGGAAGAGGATCTTGAAGAAGAATCTAATGATGAAGATTTAAAAAAGATACTTCAATACGTAAAACGTGCGGTTGGTGTCGACTTTGATCATTATAAAATGTCGACAATCCGGAGAAGGATTGTGAGAAGGATGCTTCTTTACAAACTTGAAACGCTGAATGATTATGCTGTTTATTTGAAACAACATCCTAATGAAGCCAGCACGCTTTACAACGACTTGCTGATTAACGTAACCAATTTTTTCAGGGATACCGAGACAATGGATTATCTCAAAAAGAAATTATTTCCGCAGATCATTAAAAATAAATCGACCGGCGATACGATACGAATCTGGATTCCCGCCTGTTCAACAGGTCAGGAAGCGTATTCGCTTGCGATGATATTGCTGGAATTGCTGGGAGAAAGCACCGGCATATCCATACAAATATTTGCGAGTGATTTGAGTGAGCCTGCCATCACGCGGGCAAGGCATGGATTATATTCCACAAGTGAAGTCATCGATGTTTCTGCAACGAGGCTCTCACGGTTTTTTATCAAAAAAGATGATCAGTATCTGGTAAAAAAATCCATCCGGGATTTATGTGTTTTTGCTCCTCATAATGTTTTAAGAGATCCGCCATTTTCCCGTCTGGATTTGATCAGCTGCCGGAATCTGCTGATTTATCTGGACACCGTTTTTCAGCAAAAAGTGATGGGAACCTTTCATTACGCCCTGAATCCCGAAGGTTTTTTACTTTTAGGAAATTCGGAAGCGGTAGGAAGCGCAGTTTCCCTTTTTTCACAAATTGATAAAAAGCAGAAAGTATTTATTCGTAAAAGCAGAGATGCCAGTAAGGCCACTTTCGATATGAATTTGCGGTGGCGTGTTGCAGCGCGCCTGGGACATACGGGAAGTACAAATATTCAGTCAAAAATAAATGAAATACCTGCACCAGTCCGTGATTTGGATAAGGAGGTGGATGCCTTGTTGCTGAAAAAATATGTTCCTGCCAGCATAGTGGTAGATCAGGACTTGGAAATCCTGCAATTCCGAGGATCTACCGGACTTTTTCTTGAACATTCCCCGGGTAAGGCCAGCTTCAATTTGCTAAAAATGGCACGTCCGTCATTAGTTTTTGAATTAAGGAATACAATTCATAAGAGTAAGAAATCAGGAGAGATATCCCGGAAAACCGGATTGGAAATGACTGTAAACGACAGGATTTATTATGTCGAAATTGAAGTTGTTCCCATCAGAAATACCTCTGATCAGTCGCTGTTTCTTGTGTTATTTGAAGAAGTAATGCCTGGTGTATTGTTAGAAGACAGGGTCGCTAATTTCAGGGATGATCGTATCAAACAGCTGGAAATGGAATTATCGTCACTGCGTAAGGATATGCATTCGATTATCGAAGAGCAGGAAAAAAGCAATGAAGAACTGCAATCTGCAAATGAAGAGATCGTCAGCAGCAATGAAGAATTGCAAAGTATCAATGAAGAACTGGAAACCAGCAAGGAAGAAATCGAGTCGACCAACGAAGAATTACTGACCATAAATCAGGAACTGTTAACGCGCAACGACCAGCTAACCGAAGCTTATGGATATGCAGAGGCTATATTCAGCACGATTGGAGAAGCAACTTTGGTATTGGACAAAGAGCTTAGAGTCAGGAGCGCGAACAAAGCTTTTTACAAAATTTTCCATGTTCAGGAAGAACATATTGAAGGGCGCATGTTTTATGAACTTGATAAGCGCCAGTGGGATATTGCCCAATTACGCCAGCTTTTGGAAGAAGTTATCACAAATAATGCCCATATAAAATCATACGAAGTTTGCCTTCATTTCCAGGGAATCGGCGAAAAAACGATGTTGCTTCATGCGCGAAAAGTGGTTCAGCATGAAAGGAAAGAAGCGATTTTACTTGTCATTGAAGATATTACTGAGCACCGCCGTGTGCAGCGCATGCTTGAAGAACGCCAGGCATGGTTTCACAATATGATTGATCATGCACCGGCTTTGGTTTGGGTAACCGGGCAGGATAGCCGTATCAATTTTTTAAATAAAGCTTTACTGGAATTTACAGGTCATGACGCCGGTAATTCAGATTATGATTTTACAAGTTATATTCATGAAGACGATCGTGAGCAATATTTGTCGGCGTGTACCAAAAATTTTCTTGACAAACAAATATTTAGTATTGAATATCGTCTGAGGCGCAATGACGGAGAATACCGGTGGGTTATTGAAACCGCGAAACCTATGTTTGCCCCGGATGGAAAGTTCACTGGCTATATTGGGAACGGAACAGAGATTCACCTTCAGAAAACACTTTCAGAACAATTAAATCTTCATGTGCAGCAGCGCACACAGGAATTAAGAGAAGCCAATGCTGAACTTGAAACCTCCAATACAGAACTCAAAAAGACGGCTGACAGGCTGCTAAGTGTTTTGAACGGTGTACCGGCCGCTATTACTTTAATGGAAGTGATTAAGGACGAAAAAACGGGAGAGGCGGTCGATTTTACCATTTCTGTATACAATCATCATGTATTGGAACTTACCGGTTACAACGAAGGCAATATTCATGAAAACTCGTTAATTGAGAAAAAACCAAAATTAAAGGGCCCGGAGCTTCTGGATTTATATTTTAAGGTATTAAAAACAGGTGAAGCGATATATAAAGAAATTCCGGATTTATTCCCCGGCGATAACAGCTGCCACGCATTTTTTATAACCCGTCAAATTGATAAAAATGGTGTTGTTGTAACAATTCTAGATATCTCTGAACGCAAAAATGCGGACAAGAAATTAATGAAAAGCCTGGAAAGTTTACAGGCAGTACTAGACTGTTCCCCGGGATCTATTAGCTATTTGAAACCTGTTTATGACAAAAATAACGAGGTTGAGGATTTTATACTTGTTGTAAGCAATCAGAAATTCGCGATTGAAATTCACAAACCGCTTAGCGATCTGGTGGATACCCGTGCGACAGAATTGTATCCCACAGATGCTATTGAAAAGATGAAACAGGTGCTTGCCACCGGTGAGCATTTGTATGAAGAAATTTATTTCCCCGAGGAGAAAAAATGGTCAGGTATATCCATCATCCGGCACGACCGCGGTGTCGTTATTGCCGGGCTGAATATTACCTCATTAAAAGAAGCAGAACAGCAGCAAATCAAATGGGTGCAGGAGCTGGACGAGTCAAATGAAATGATCCAGTCTCTTGAGAAAATGCGGCAGTATGTTAGCCACCGGGGTGAATTTTTACGCGCCACTTCCCATGATTTACGTGCCAGCTTTGGTATTATCATGGGTGCAACAGCGCTTTTAAATTTGATGGATACCGAAGAGCAGCGTGCCCGGTCGCTTGAAATGATACAGCGAAATCTCCGGCAGGTTACCTATATGATGAATCAGCTTCTTGATTATTCCCGTCTGGAAGCGGGGCAGGAAAGACTTGAAATTTCTACTTTTGATGTTTCGGATGTACTGAACGAGCTTTGTGAGAGCATGATTCCGATGGCAAAGGACAAAAACTTGTGGTTAAAAATTAATGGCAATGATCAGTTGGTTATAGACGGAGATTTGGTTAAAATCAGAAGAATTGTCCAAAACCTGGTTTTAAATGCAATAAAATATACCAAAAATGGTGGTGTTACTGTCAAATGGGGAAAATTGGAGCACATTGAAAATTTAGGTGTTTTTTCTGAAATTAAGTGGTTTATAGATGTTGAAGACACCGGCTCAGGTATGCCCACTTCACTTTTAAACAAGCTGACAGAAACTTCGGAAGAGATAAAACAGGTGATGGGTCAAAGTTCCGCTTCAACGACTGGTGAAGGAATCGGGCTGTTCATCGTAAAACGTTTGTGTGAATTATTAGGTGCTAAATTCTCCATTGAAAGTCACGAGGGCGAAGGAACTTTGTTCAGGATTCTTCTGCCGGCCATATACAGAAATGAAAAGAATTAAAATATTTTTGATTGCCAACTGTCATTTTTTTTGTTGAAATATACCGTACTGCAAAATTTTTAAAAACCTGACTAATGATAAGGAAGTGACCATATAGAAATGGAATGGTTTTTGTCATACAAGGCTTGATTAATTGATTTTCAATTTTATTATGCCTTTTGTTATGAAAAATAATGATGGAAAAGAATCCATAATCTCTGCAAAAACTGCTTTGTTGGTAACACTTGGTGCAGGATTATTTGCATTGGCAAAAACGATTTATAAAGAAATAAATAAGTTTGATCTTAAAGATAAGGTCGTGATCATTACCGGCGGATCCCGTGGTTTAGGACTCGCAATCGCAAGGGAACTTGCTTCAAAAGGAGCCAAGCTGGCACTTTGTGCACGTACAGCCAGTCAGCTTGAAAATGCACGACTTGAACTCGAAGAATTAGGAGCCGAAGTAATCACCATTCGCATGGATGTGAGTAATCAGACCGAGGTGCAGAGAATGATCAAGGCAGTATATGAACATTACGGACAGCTGGATGTTTTGATCAATAATGCTGGCATTATCATGGTTGGCCCTGAAAATGTGATGGAAATTCAGGATTATAAAAAAGTGATGGATACCAATTTGTGGTCGGCATTGTACACAATCAAGGCGTCACTACCGATTTTTTTACAAAAAGGAGAAGGCCGGATTGTTAACATTGCGTCCATTGGCGGAAAAGTAGCGGTGCCGCATTTATTGCCATATAGTGTCAGCAAATTTGCATTGGTTGGCCTTTCTGAGGGACTTAATGCAGAATTGAAAAAGGACAATATTCATGTAACCACGGTCATTCCTAATTTGATGCAAACAGGAAGTCCTAGAAATGTAACTGTCAAAGGTGATCATGAATCTGAGTATGCCTGGTTCAAACTTGCCGATTCATCTTCACTGCTTTCCCAGAAGGCAGAAAGTGCTGCAAAGGAAATTGTAAAAGCTTTGGAGCAAGGCGAAAATGAGCTGATTTTGACCCAAATGGGAAAAGTGGCTGTTGCACTTCAAGGGATTTTGCCGGGCAGTATCAATGCATTGTCTCAGGTTGCCAATCATTTTCTGCCCAAAGGAAATAATCGTCAGGAGAAAAAAGGATTTGAAAGTGAATCTGAATTATCCAACGGAGCTGCGGCCGCAAATACAGATAAAGCTGCGGTTGAATTCAATGAAATTTAATAATATTTTGGCTTTTCAAAGATATGGAAACCTGGAAATCCTATTTTTGAAAAGCCATTTTGTGCCCTTTATAAATCATGGACGCTTATAAAACTCTGATATGCATCTTCGGCTGGGTAATAGTAAAAACCAATCAGGAATCGGCTGTTTTCCTGGATTGTATTCAAAGCAATATTTCTGTTATTTGCCTTCCAGACTGATTTTTCGATTATTTCTTTTAGGTTCAAATCTACTTTTTCATTGAATCCACTGATTACGTTTACAGATTTTATTTTTATATCACTTGTATAAATAAGCTCATAGAGTGCAAAATTTTTATTCAGACTTGCGCCTCTGAATTTTTCTAATTCGTTAGAAAAATTTTTGATTTCTGTTTGGTAAGCAATATCTCCTGAATATTTTACTTTTCTTGTTTTCAAAATATTCAGCATCGCTAATTCTCTGATTTCTGCTGCTAACCTCCTTTTATCCTGATTTAAATAAACTAATCCTGGGCAGTAACCGATTGTATATGTTCCTTGATATGTATCTTTTGCGTAAATGATCAGATCCGTATTTTCAGAAATGAGAATAGCACAGGAACTTCCTCTTTTACCATCACTCCGGCCCTGCACATATAGTGATTTTACTTTCATCCCCTTATAAAGATCGTAAATCAGAATATCAGCTTTGTAGAGTTCCTCTTCACTTTTATTCTTGTAAACTTTTACAATTCTAGCTTTGGCTACAAAGTCGGACTGTGTATACTTTTCAGTAAATTTCTGCGGCATACAAACGCAGGCCAAAGAATCAGTAATGGAAAGCAAAATGAGGAAAACACTTATTACAAGTTTCATTGCTGGTAGAGAGTTGGAATAACAATTCTTTTTGTAAATATATAATTTAATTATATATTGAAACGAAAACTTGCGAAAATAATTTCCTGATTTTCTCATTTAAATTTACTGGCACGATAATTGCGTTTGTCAATGTTGTAATTCTCTTTAAGTAAAAAATAAGAATATGAAAATGCAATGGATTGTTAACACACTGGGTATAATGCTTATATCCTTATCGTTGTCCGCACAGGTGGTTTCAAAAGATTCCCTTAATACGTTACAACAACAAAAGGAATCGCTTGAAATAAGTAAAAAATTGAATGATAGGAAAATTGAATTAGCCAAACTTGAAAATCAATTGGCTGATAAAACCAACGAAGTAGCGAAAACAGCTGAACAAGCTCAGAAATCCGCGGATGAAAACGGCAAGCAGGCTGCGAACCTTGCCAATAATGCACAAGATAGAAAGCTGGCAAAAAGAGCACGTCAGAGCGCTAATTCAGCTGAAAAAGATGCTAAGCGTGCCCGGAAGGCAGCTGATAATCTTGAAAGTCTGAAAAAAGATATTGAATCTTTAAGAAGTAAGATTGCTGACGATGAAGCCAAATTGTCATCCAGCAATTAATTAAGTGCTTGCATAACATTTAATGATTTAAATATTGAAACGGTCCGGAGAAATCCGGACTTTTTTTGTGTAAATTTTGGAAAGAATAAACCTTCAAAGTTATGATTTCTTACCATGATCGCATAAAAGACGAGAAGTTTCGCGTGGCTCTGGCAATGGTTGATGCAGGAGAAGTGGAAAAATTGGAAAAGTTTTTACTGCAAAATCCAGCCATTATAAATCAGCGTATTGATTTTGAAGAGACAGGCTATTTCAGTAATCCAGGACTTCTGGAATTTACAGCGGAAAATCCGATTCGTCATGGAAAATTGCCGGGAAACATTATTGAGATCGTGAAAGTAATTCTGGAAGCCGGAGCAAAAGAAAATCCAGCGCAGATCAGTTATACGCTTGGTCTGGTGAGTTCCGGAAATGTGGCCCGTGAGTGCGGCGTTCAGGTTCCGCTTATTGATTTGCTGTGTGAATATGGAGCAAATCCTGATCAGGCAATGCTATCGGCATTGGCCCATGCTGAATTTGATGCAGTGGAAGCTTTGCTTAAAAACGGAGCGAAAGTAAATCTGGCCGTTGCAGCGGCGACCAACAAGATGGGTGACTTTGAAAAGTTGTTACCGGAATCCAATCCGTTGGAACGACATCAGGCTGTTGCGCTGGCCGCACAGCACGGAAGATTTGAAATTTTAGAGATTTTACTTGAAAAAGGTGAAAGGCCTGATCGTTTTAATCCGGCAGGTGTTCACAGCCATTCCACCCCCTTGCATCAGGCGGTATTAACCGGAAATCTGGAAATTGTAAAATTACTGGTAGGCGCAGGAGCAAGGCTGGATTTGAAGGATAAAATTTATCAAGGTACTCCGCTTGACTGGGCGGTCTATGCAAAACTTGATGATATCGAAAATTATCTTCGCTTGGAAGAAAATATTTGATGTCATCGGCCGGGTATAAATTTTACTCCCTGATCTTACATTAATAGAATCCGGATTTCCGGTTTTAAAAAAATGTATCAACCAAAACCGTCGGCCTCAAATATGAAAATCGTAAATTATACTTTTCTGCTTCTGTTGCTTTCCACGTTCACTTTTGCTCAATCAGGAAAGGTGCTGGACAATTTATCGGTGCCCAGCAAACTCCTGAAATCAGAAAGAAAATTTGCCATTTACCTGCCTCCGGACTACGCCACTTCCGAAAGAAGTTATCCGGTACTATATCTGCTTCATGGCGCCGGTGACAATCATACCGGCTGGGTGCAGTTTGGTGAGGTTTTGAATATTACCGACAAAGCAATTCGTGATGGTCTGGCAACGCCCATGATCATTGTTATGCCGGATGCGGATACCGGAAGACGGGGATATTTCAACGACATAAAAGGCGACTGGGCTTATGAGGATTTTTTCTTTCAGGAACTGATGCCTTTCGTTGAAAAGAAATATAGGATAAAAACTGAAAAGCGTTTCCGTGCTGTTGCAGGTTTGTCAATGGGCGGCGGAGGCAGTTTTATGTACGCACTTCATCATCCGGAATTATTTTCATCTGCGTGCCCGCTAAGTGCTTATACTGGTCCGCTTACGCTGGAAGATGCCAGGAAAAACATCCAGAAAACTAACCCGAATATTCAGGATTCTACCATTCAAAATTATTACAACCGTCATAACGCGCTGGCTTTAATAGACAAAATCCCGGATGCTCAAAAGAAAGCCGTACGCTGGTATATTGATTGCGGTGACGATGATTTCTTGTTTGAAGGTAACAGTCTTGCACATATCGCTTTAAGAAAAAAGGAAATTCCTCATGAATTTCGTATCCGCGATGGAGCGCACAACTGGACCTACTGGCGCGACTCACTCCCAAGCGTACTGGAATTTGTCTCCCAGGGTTTTCATCAATATTAAACATCACCCTGAAATTACTTATTTCATGAGTCAAGATATTCTGCCGGGCATCAAACAATTTGACCTGACTGGTAAAAGTGCTATTATCACCGGCGGTTCACGTGGACTTGGTTTTGCTATGGCGGCCGGACTTGCCTCTGCCGGAGCTGACCTGATGCTTGTCAACAGAAATACGGAAGAAGGAAAAAACGCCGCAAAACAATTGGAAGCAGACTTTGGAACAAAAGTAATTTCTTTCACCGCCGATATTACCGTTGAGGCAGAAGCGCAAGAGATGGCCGAAGCGGCATTTAATACTTTTGGAAAAATTGATATTCTGATCAATAGCGCCGGGATAAATATTCGCGGCGCCATTGATGAATTATCTTATGAAGATTTTACCAAAGTGATGAACGTCAATGTAAACGGAACCTGGCTAAGTTCCCGCGCGGTGACGCCGTTTATGAAAAAAAATAAAAGTGGACGGATCATCAATCTGGCCAGCACCTTAGGATTAATAGGTTTAGCAAACAGAACGCCATATACCGCCAGCAAAGGTGCTGTTGTAAACATGACCAGAGCCCTGGCCATTGAACTTGCACCTTTTAATATTATGGTTAATGCCATTTGTCCCGGCCCGTTTCTCACTGCGATGAACATTCCCATCAGAGACAGTGAAGATGCCCGGAATATTGTTCTGGGTGCCACGGCATTAGGCCGCTGGGCAGAACTGCGTGAAATACAAGGTGCTGCAATTTTCCTTGCCAGTGAGGCTTCCAGTTATATGGTGGGTTCCATATTAACTGTGGATGGCGGCTGGACTGCGAAATAATTTTATCAGGAATTTAGGTCCTTACTTTTACCCTAATAATTTCTTTCTTCAATTTTACCTTCCTATTGCCACAAACAAAACAAAGAAAACGTATTGATTTCTGAGGGTTGTTACCATGCAATTATTTGATTTCTTCTGAATCGGGAATAATTCTTTTATCATACTAAATTTTGAATAATAAATTCAAATAATACTTATTTGATACAATTGCCGTTCTAAAACTTTCTTTATTTGGTAAATGTATAGTTTGTCCAAATTTTAAAAGTTTAATTCTGTATCGCAGTTTTTTATTTTTGTGTGAATTGTATATTTAAATGTAGTGCCTGACATTAATCATCGGCTTTTTTACGAAGATCTTGCAGGATTACTGGTTGCATCTTTAATAACGTTATGGAAAATATAGAAAAAGACGACGTCTTTCGGGAACAGATTTCCGAAGTTTCCGACTTTAAGTTTGGGAGTAAAGTGGTGAAAGTTTTCGATGATATGGTGAACCGCTCGGTGCCGCATTATGGGGAAATTCAAAGAATGATCGCCGAACTTGCCGCAGATCATGCTCAAAAAGGAACATTGGTTTATGATCTGGGCTGCTCTACCGGCACCACAATGATCGGGCTGAATACACTTGTTCCCGAAGATATTTCTTTTGTGGGAATTGATGAGTCCGACGAGATGCTTGTAAAATGTGATGCCAAACTCCGTGAATCCGATTTTACGCGTTCATACGAATTACGCGCCGCAGATCTGCATGGTGAACTATTTATTGAAAATGCCTCGGTAGTAATTCTTTGCCTTACGCTGCAATTTCTGCGTCCAATTCACAGAAAACGTTGTCTGGAAAACATTTATAAAGGTTTAAACCCCGGCGGAACGTTGATTCTGGTCGAAAAAATCCTGGCAGAAGACAGTTTGTTCAATCGTGATTTTATCAAATACTATTACGATTACAAACGTCGCAACAATTATAGTGATCTTGAAATTTCACAGAAAAGGGAAGCGCTGGAAAATGTTTTAATTCCTTACAAGCTTTCAGAAAACACTTTTTTGCTGGAAGATGTGGGTTTTGCGCATTGCGAAACATTTTTCAAATGGTACAATTTTGCCGGAATCATAGCTCATAAAAAATGATCACAATAGGAAACTTCTTTTTCAGGTTCAGAAACGTTTTGTTTATTTTTCTTTATCTGCTGCTGTTTTTGCCATCGCCGGATATTTTTACAAAAGCCCGTTTTGGAGAAAATTATTACATTTGGCCCATCGTTATCGGGCTATTAATTACTGTTTTAGGAGAAGCGATCCGTGGCGCGACAATCGGTCTGGCCTATATTATTCGTGGGGGAAAAGATAAAAAAGTCCATGCGGAAAATTTGGTTACCGAGGGTATTTTCAAACATTGCCGTAATCCGCTATACGTTGGAAATATTTTAATGCTTCTTGGCGTTGGTATTCTTTCCAATTCCTGGATTTATCTGGGTATTGTATTTCCAATATTTCTCTTCATTTATCAATCCATTGTGATGGCTGAGGAAAATTTCCTGCAAAATAAATTCGGTTTTGATTTTGCAAATTATTGCCAGCGCGTAAACCGTTGGGTTATCAATTTTAAAGGTATTGAATCCACATTTTCTGAAATGAAATTCAATTACAAACGTTGGCTTTTGAAAGAATA
Source organism: Dyadobacter subterraneus (assembly GCF_015221875.1). Taxonomy (NCBI): domain Bacteria; kingdom Pseudomonadati; phylum Bacteroidota; class Cytophagia; order Cytophagales; family Spirosomataceae; genus Dyadobacter; species Dyadobacter subterraneus. Next base: position 4,812,406 of record NZ_JACYGY010000001.1, on the reverse strand, counting down.
TAATACGCTGTTTATCTGGCTTGTCGGTATTGCCGCGATTATATTATTTGAATATGAACATCTCGTTCCTGATCCTGACATTCGGATTGGTGTGTTTTTATCCATTCTCGTTGCGTTAGGAATCGTATATGGTTATGTTCGGTATTTGAAAAAATCCGGAAAAATGACGGATCAGATAAATTAAGAAAACGCACTTTTAGTCAGAAGGCCCGGACCTCATTTAGCGGTCGGGCCTTTTCCATTGTTAGGGAAATGAAAGTTGGCCGGCTCTGCTTTTTAACAATTTTACAAGCTTCCTAAAATTTCAAAAATATTGTTTATCCCAAAAACAGGTTATTTTTGCCAGAATCAACTAACAAAAAGCAAAACATACATGAAGCTTTTGCTCATTGAAGATGAACCCAGCGTAATATCACTGATCCAAAGAAGTTTGTCCACCGCGGGCCATGAAATAACCATAGCCATGGATGGGAAATCTGGTTTGGAAATGGCACTTCAACACCAGTTCGATCTGATTATCCTTGACCTGATGCTTCCGGTAATGAACGGAATGGAAGTTTGCAGAAACCTGAGAAATTCAGGTTCCGCTACACCGGTTTTGATGCTGACCGCCTTAGGAACAACAGAAAATATCGTTTCCGGATTGGACGCCGGAGCAGATGATTACATGACCAAACCCTTCAAACTGGCAGAACTGGAAGCCCGTATCCGAACTTTGACAAGACGGGGAAAGGAGCCCGAAAAAGAAAAAAGTACCGATCTCCTTAAAATGGGCGATCTGGTTTTGGATAAAATCACAAAAACAATTACCCGAAATAATCAACCCATCACAGTCACTGCAACGGAATTCCGTCTGCTCGAATTTCTTCTATCCAACCAGAACAGGGTTCTGAACCGCATGGAAATTCTGGAAAATGTTTGGGATATAAATTTTAATCTCGGTACGAATGTCGTTGACGTTTACATCAATTATCTGCGTAAAAAAATTGATAAAAACAGCTCTGTAAAACTGATTCATACCGTTTTTGGAATGGGATATGTGATGCGCCAGACTTATGAAGATCCAAAATAGAATTGTACTTATTTTCACAGTGCTGACGGCAGGAATCATTTTGTCGCTGAGCATTTTTCTGTACATTTTCACGTCAGGAAGTATAGCAGCAAGTTTTTATCATCGGCTGGAAGTCCGGGCAAAAATTGTGGGACACGCAGCGCTTCAAAAGGATAAATCCCAGACTTCAATTTATTACGATATCAAGGAAAAACATTTGGGTGATTTGCCTGATGAACAGCATTGGATAATCTGGAAAAACGACACAAAAAAGGCTGATAGTTTAAAAAAGAAACTCCCGTTACCCCAGACTTTTTACGACGAAATAATCAGGAAACAACCCGCCCGGTTTTCCAAAAATGATACTTCCTATGTTGGAATGAATATTATTGAGTCGGGTGAAAATATTATTGTTCTTTCTTCCGCTGTGGACCTTTATGGACTGGAAGAAATGGAAAATCTGAAAAGTCTTCTGGTCACCGGTTTTCTGATTTCATTATTGTTTGTCATCACTTTTGGTAAATTATTTTCAATCCAGATTTTTAGCCCGATCCGTCGGATTATCCGGAATGTGAAGGGAATCAGCGCGCACAATCTTAATCAACGGCTTTCTGTGGATTCCAATAAGGATGAAATTTCGGATCTGGCGACTACATTCAACGATATGCTCGATAGGCTGGAAATCACTTTTGATATCCAGAATAATTTTGTCAGCAACGCTTCCCATGAGTTTAAAACGCCTCTGACCATTATCAGTGGAGAGTCTCAAATAAATCTTTCCGATTCCGGCCTTTCAGAACAAGTCAGAGAATCTTTCCGGACTATTTTTCGTGAAGCTGAAAAAATGGAGCATCTGACCAACAGTATGTTAAGTCTGGCCCAGACTGGTTTTGATGGAAAAAAAGAGAAATGGGAAGCGCTTCGTATTGATGAGCTCATGTTTTCAGTTAAAGAAACTTCTGACAAGATTATGCCCGGAAATGCTGTTGAAATTAATTTTGACGAGTTGCCTGAAAACGAGCAAAAACTGGTAATTAACGGAAATGAAACTTTGCTAAAAGCCGCATTTTCCAATATTGTATTGAATAGCTGCAAATATTCTGATAATAAGCCTGTGCTTATTAAAATTAAAGCAGATGAAAACCATGTAATTGTTGAAATTACGGATCAGGGAATCGGTATTCCTGACAGGGAAATGAGTCAGATTTTTGTTCCTTTTTTTAGAGCTTCTAACACAGGAAAGTACAAGGGATATGGCATTGGGCTTCCTCTGGCCAATAACATTATAAAACTGCATCAGGGTAATATTGTAGTTGATAGTAAAGTGGGAGTCGGAACACGATTTATCATTTATCTACCCACGGAAGTATAGATTTCCTCATCCCGTTTTAATATTCTTACCAAATTTTAATAATTCTCACACCGGATTATAATCTCGTTTTTAACCCGTGCTAATCCGCCGGTTGTAACATTGTATCATCCAATGAATGATCAAATACCTTGTGTTACAAAACGATAGGATTATGAAAACGATAATTATTGTGAGTGATTTCAGTTTGGAATCTTTTCAGGTTGCTGAAAAAATTGTAAACAATTCCTCAGAACCTGTCAGCATTCTTTTTACCCATCTTTTCCATATAGCAGATGATATTCAGGATCTGCTTTTTTCAAATTATCGTAAAAAGGAACATGAGTTTGTTTCGGAAGCGTTTCAGCGGGATTGTGAGTTGCTGAAATCTGATTTTCCCGATATCCTTAAAAGTGTTAAGGTAGAATTTTTTTACGGTAGCAGGCTTGCCCTTTTCAAAAATTTCCTGGATTACAATCAGGCAGATTACATTGCCTATTCTGAAAGCTACGGCACACCGAAATTGGGAAAAAGCAGTATTGATGCCCTGCCTGTTATCCGAAAAGCCGGCATTCCACTCATCAATACGGATGAAATCCTTTCGCCAGTATTTACTGATGTTGAAAATGTCAGATAGTCAGTTGATTAGCATTATTGTAAATATTATTAATTCTGAAAATTATGCTACTTAAAAAGAATATTCCAATTCGATATGTTTTCGGGAAAATAAAATATGAAATCCTGTTCGTGACGATTTACGGACTTACAATAGAGGTCATCTATCAAAATTTTCATATTACCAACATCAGTATTCCAATGACCGTTCCTACGGTTTTGGGTACAATTATTTCGCTGCTGCTCGCATTTCGTTCCAATCAGGCTTATGATAGATGGTGGGAGGCGCGAATCATCTGGGGAGCTATTGTGAACGATTCCCGGACGCTGGCCCGGCAGGTGCTCTTTCTGATGGATGATCCTTATCAGCCAGAAAATATTGAAGCTTTTAAGCATCGTTTTATCAACAGGCAAATAGCATGGTGTTATGCGCTCGGCCACGGTCTTCGCAAAGACGATCCGATGCCAGCGGTTCAGAATTTTATTTCAAAAGATGAGTCCGACGATCTTGATGGTTACGATAACAAACATGTCGGATTGATGCAATTACATGCCAGGGATCTTAATAATGCGTTGAAGCAGGGCTGGGTAAATCCATATCAGCAAATTCAAATTGATAGTACTATTACGCGTTTATGCGATGCAATGGGGAAATGTGAAAGAATAAAAAATACCGTGTTCCCGGCTACATACAGCTTGTACATACACATAGCGCTGCATTTTTTCATTATTCTTCTTCCTTTTGGACTGGTCGATTTATTTGGATTTTTGATGGTACCGGTACTGATCGTACTCACCGCCTGTTTTTTCCTGATTGAGAAAATGGCCATTCATTTACAGGATCCGTTTGAAAACAAGCCGACCGATACACCTGTATTATCTATTTCAAGAAATATCGAGCGCGACCTGAAACAAATGATGCACGACAAGCAGGTTCCATTGGCCTACGCACCGGAAAGGTTTTATATTTTGTAGTGATGTAAAGTGGTTTTGGAATTAAAAAGTGAGCTTTTAGCTCACTTTTTTTGGTTTTATAAAATCATGAATTTTTTCGTGACCGTTCGATTGCCAATCACGGCTTTTAGAAAATAAACACCTTTGGAAATCCCTTTTGGTAAGAAATGACTGAGGTCTTTGGTGAGTGATATAGTCCGGCTCATCATAACTTTTCCTGAAATATCAATAACAGAAATCATAGCAGAAGCCTTTTCCAGCCCTGTCAATCTGATCTGGATATCCTCCTGAACGGAAGGATTAGGAACAATTTCTATATCTACTGGAACATCCGGCTCGGTTCCTAAAATGATTTCTTTCAATTTTACGGAGACGATTCTGGAATATTCAAATTTCCCGGCAAGATCAATCATTTTAAGTCTGTAATAAAACGTACCATCGCTGGAAATCGTCCTGGCCGTTGAATCCGCATATTCGTAGGATTTGGTTTGGGTGGAATTTTCACTGCCCTTCACATGTGCTATGTCTGTATAATCTGTCCCGTTTGCGGATCTTTCAACCTGAAAATAATTGAATTGATTTTCAAATTCTGTTGACCATTTTAATTGAACAATATTAACCGGATTCGCGGATGCAGACAAGGAGAAAAGTTTTACAGATGGCGGAGTTATCTTGATTTTGAAAACATCATTGATGCAATTTTCTGCGTCCTTGACACTATATTCAGTATCAACAGTGGGCGAAACTGTGATTGATCTGGAAGTTTCTCCGGTATTCCAGATATATTTTCCTATAAACGAAGCATCCAGTTTCACACTTTTACCAGGATCGAGATTAACCGTTTTAACCTGATTTACATCTTTTTCCATTGTAAACTGGTCACGAATCAACCCGTCAATACCAATCCATTTTGCATCCAAACGATTTCCCTCTACTTCGAGCACCATAGAACCGCCGTGGTCGGCATTGGAATAATACATGGCTTTGTGCGGAAAACCGGCAGCGGGCGATCCCAGCTGCCCGCCTGAGCCAGCAACAACATAAACAGTTCCTTTATTCTCGGAAGATTTTTTGATGTAAGGGCATGAATTATCAGAAAGATCATACTTCCCGGATGACTGGCTCACATTGTGAACCGCTCCATTAAATTTGTCGGAATAATCGTAAAACCCATTGATAAGTCTCGTTCTCTCATAAACATGACTGTGCCCGCAAAGTATTAAGTCAACACCGTTTCTTTCCAGAATCCGGATAAAATTTTCCCGGATTTTGATCATATCCAATTCCGTTTCCGAATTTCTTGAACCCTGGGAAAATGGCGGATGGTGCCAGTAAGCAACAACCCAGCCTTTATTTTTATTGGCAGCCAAATCCGCCTTTATCCATTGTACTTGTTTGCCAAGTGTGTCGTACAATCTCGTTTCCTGGTCTTCACGGCCATAGGAATCGAGTGAAAGAAAGTGCACATTCCCGTAGTCGTAAGAGTAAAAAGCTTTCGTACCCGATGGAAAACCTCCTGCCTCTCCGTTGGTTGGAGGAGAAAAAATATCATAGTAGGGTACTTTGTGATCTTTTTGTCTGTCCGGATTATCGTTGTTATAATCATGATTTCCAGGCGTTGGAAAAACCGGAATTTTTTTCAGAAATGCATCTTTATAATGATTGAAAAAATTGGACTGGTATTCCGGATCTGTTCCCAGAGAATACGCATTATCGCCCAGCAGGATCAGCGCATTCATGTAATTATTTCCAAGATATGCAGCCAGTTGATCACGCACATTGCCTTGAAAAGCAGAGTTGGTTCCACAGTCGCCCAGAACGCCGAAGCGATATTTTTTTATAGTGCCAGGAGCAGGTGCGGTTTCAAAAAATGTACTTTCATCACCCAGATAGGTCGTTGAAGTGGATCCGATGGAGTAAAAATATTTGCTCTCGGGATTCAGTCCCATGATTTTGATTTCATGATCGGTAACCAGTTTCTCATCCTCAATTTTCTGGCCTAGTGCAGCAGACGAATTGCCAAATTGCACACGCGAATTGGTCGCAACTTCCGTCCGCCACCTTATGACCACACTTGTCGACGTCATCGCTTGCAGATAGGGGCCGCGTATCACCTGAGCATGCACTGTGAAAGCGAGAAATAAAAGAAGTGTAAAAAGTATATTTTTCTTCATATATTGTTTAATGTCAGGGAATTATCTATTTTATTAATTTGTTTTTTATCGTTACAGATTGGTTAAATCATCCGTCAGTGCATTTAAAAAAGCGATGATGTCCTTTTTCTCCTGATCTGTCAGATTCAATTTTACTGTTGAAAGTGTCTGTGAAGGAACTGATAATCCCATGCCAGCACCTCCGCCCTGATTGTAGAATTCCATTAAAGTTTCCAGTGACTGAAAAGCGCCGTTGTGCATATAGGGGGCTGTTTTCGCCGAATTTCGAACCGTTGGTGTTTTGAACGCGCCTTTATAGAATTTTATAGGTCGAAAGGTAAAACGTCCGTCATCCGGATCATTTTCAGGTTTTTCCAGATTATCGGTTTTTGTTGTACCCAATACTTCAAACTCGGTAAGTTTGTAAAGCGGAGGAATCAATCCATTAAACAGAGGTGCAAAATGGCAAGTTGCGCACTGTGCTTTTCCCATAAAAAGATTAAATCCCGCAATCTGGTTTTCTGTCAAAGCGTTTTTTTTTCCTGCCATGTACTGGTCAAAAGGAGAATTGTAAGGATTCAGTGTTTCAACGTAGGAAGCGATGGCGCGATAGATTTCCTTGTCGGTTATTTTATCTGTCGATTTTTTTGAAAATGCTTTTTGAAACGATTTTTGGTAGTATTTTTCAGCATTCAGCTTTGTTAAAATGTCACTGATTTTTCCATTCATTTCCAAAGGATCCTGAATTACATTTTCAATTTGGTCTTCCAGCGTTTTTGCTCTTCCATCCCAAAACTGGCTATGCTGGTATTTTGAATAAAGCAGCGTCGGTGTGTTTCTTTTAACAAAAGTTTTTTGATCAAATCCAACAGCTTTGGCCAAACCATCCATGAAATAATTATCCGAATTGTGGCAAGACATACAGCTTTTCTGGCCATTACCTGAAAGCAATGGTTCTGAAAACAGCTTTTTCCCAAGGATGATTTCTTCCCGGGAATTTTTCCCTTTTGCACCAGAAAAAGCTCTATCATTCAGGGCATTTTTACTGAAAATATTTTTAGCGTTGTAATTCAAAACGACGCTTTTGTTATCTCCGAGTCCGGAAGTTTTTACCCACTTTTCAAAATGATTCTGTAAAGGGAAAATGCAGGTTGTGAGAAATTCCAGACGGTTAAATGTTTCAAAATCAGGATTTTCTTTGAGATACGAAATGGATTGGTTCAGGAAGAAATCTACATCGGCAGCATTTCCTTTATTTTTTTGCAGATAAGGGTTTAAAACTACTTTTAAGGTTTCCAAAGCAGTTAAAGATTCTTCTATTCCGGATTTTAACAGCGGAGCGTCAAAGCCGGTAATACCAAGAGCTATAATCCTGACAAATTCAATTCTTACAGCTTCGAGAATATGCTTATCAGTTCCTCCGAATTTGTATAGCAATGAACTTAAATCATTGGCAGACAAGCCTAAAAGTTTGGTTTGTTCCCTAAAAACAGCTTTGTGCGTCTCAGGAATGCTATCAAAAAGCATCGTTTCAATATATTGAAGTCCTGCCAGTTCCTGATACTCCAAGTAAGGTTCCTCTATTTCATTTTTAGGCGCACGATTATAAATCCGCGATGACGTGTAGAAAAAATATTCAAGAAAATATTCTATCCGTTTGTAGGAAAGGCGACTGCTTACCAACGCTTTTTTTGCATCAGTAATCGTTTGAGGCTGAGCCGAATTTATTCTCTGTAAAGCAGAATCCAGTGTTGAAATACTGGCAGCAAATATTTTTGAATCTTCGCGAAATTGCTTTAAGGTTTGAGGAATGCAGGTATCATTTTTCTCCCGAAAAGAAGCAACCGTAAAGATACAGGCCAGGCAGCCGAAGATTAAAAATATTTTAAATGCCCTGGCCATACATCCGTCGTCCTAAAAATATTGGGTTATCACCTGCAAAGTAAACAGGAAAAAAAGAAGAATGAATATTTAATTATCGATTGGTAATGAAATAGTTGCAAACTAAAACAAAGTGTGACTACGCTATACTGAATTAATACAATTTACATCGATTCACTAAATGTTTTGACGACTTTGCAAGAAAATATATCTTACGATATTATCACCTTTCAAAATTTAAAAAAAAAGTATAGGACCACAATCCTATGAGGAATTTCTCCTTTATACTGTTTTTCTGTTTTTTAGTAAAAAATGTTACCGTTTGGGCACAAAATAAATTCGAGCCTGGTTACGTCGTTAATGCTCAAAATGATACCTTAAAGGGGTTAATTGAATACAGCGAGTGGTCGCACAACCCGGTAGAAATTTCATTTAAAAAGTTGAAGGTCCATTTTTAGGCAAAGGCTACGTTACCAATACAACCTATATGGACCAGGTTTTAAATTATCTTGATCATTGTTACGCAATAAATAGAAGGGTTAAGATTCTTTCTTATAACAAAAGGTCGCTTACGAACATCTTCTGGCGGTACTATCAAAAGTGCAACTGTCGGAGGTGATATCACAATCAACAAGTTCGGAAATAAAGCTGATATTCATTATTTATAAAATGTCGCAGTCAGCCCCTGAGATTGTCCTTTTTTGCCACTACTTCTGAAATTCAGTTAAATATCTTTGTATCAGTCATTCGGTAAAGGTCTGATATTGATAATTAAAATTGATAATCCTGCCTTAAACTGTTTTGAAAGTACATTTAATTTATCATCAATAAAACATAAATACCATGTTTAGAGACACAAAAGCATTTAGCGGTTTTTCGGTGGATAACCTCGAAAAAGCCAAAGAATTTTACGGAAACGCTTTGAAGCTGGAAATGACAGAGGCCAGCGAAATGGCGATTTTGCAACTTCATATTTCAGGGGGACATGATATTATCGTGTATGAAAAGCCAAATCATGAACCGGCGACATTTACGATTTTGAATTTTCCGGTTCAGGATGTGGCCAAAGCTGTGAGAGAATTAAAAGCATTGGGAATCGTATTTGAAAGTTACGATATGCCTGATTTCAAAACGGATGCCGATAATGTCTTCCGTGGAGGCGGTCCGGAAATCGCATGGTTCAAAGACCCGGCAGGAAATATTTTATCCGTTATTAAGGAAGATGAGTAAATGCCATTTATCCCTAACGAGTCAAAGTTTGAAATACAAACCACAATTTCTTCCGCAGAAGTTGTGGTTTTTTATCCTGATTGAAAAACTAGTTAGAACTAAGTATAGGAGAAAAACTTTTTATCAGCGAATTTACGATCAATGCGCACCGAAGGAATATTTGCCGGAAACTTAATATTTATACTTCCGTTGGGCTACTGAATTTTGTCAGGAAAAATGGGTTGATTTGATATTTGAAATATTCAATATTTGAATAAGAAAAATTCAAAATGGATTATTATCATTCATAATTTTGCTTTATGCGAAAGAAGAATGATATTTTATTAAAAAGTGCTTTTGAAGAGTTTTTTCCAGATCTGTTGCATTTCTTTTTTAGAAATGCGAATGACATTTTTAATTTCGATTTAGGATTTGAATTTTTGGACAAAGAATTATCCGAACTTTTTCCGGTTCTCAAAAAGAAGGGAGGGAGTCGTTTTGTTGATATGCTTGTTAAAGCACATTTGCAAAATGGAGAGGAGGAGTGGATACTTGTACATATTGAGATTCAGGGAGAGGGTAGCAAAGATTTTCCAAAACGCATGCATCAGTATTGGTACAGGATATATGATCGCTACGAAGTTGATATTGTAGCACTTGCCGTTTTTACTGGAAATCATAATCAAAAACGTTCCAATCGTTTTCACAAAGAATTTCTTGGCACGAGAATTACTTATGAATATAACGTATATCATATTCTCGATCATTCTGAACATGAGTTATTGGCCATGATTAACCCATTTGCACTGATTGTACTTGCGGCGCAAAAAACTTTGGCAATAAATAAAATACCCGAGGTTGAACTTGGTTTTCAGCGGCTCGCAATTGCCAAGGCAATGATTCAAATGGAAAAATATGACAACTTAAAAATCAAACGCTTTTTATTCTTTTTAAAGACGTTTGTGCACATTGAAAATTCCTCAATAAATTTTAACTTTGAAAAGGAAATTGCATCATTAACAGGCCAAGATACTGCTATGGGAATTATTGAAACTATTACCATGCTTACACGTGAGGAAGCATTGGAAGAAGGTGAGAAGAGAAAAAGCCTGGAATTTGTTACTAATCTTTTGCTGGCTAAAAGATTTTCAACTTCTGAAATTGCTAATTTCGCCGGAGTATCGAAAAGTTATGTTAAAAAGGTTGAAGCAAAATTGAATTCCTAAGTAGTTTTTTACAGGAAAATCTCTTTTCACTGTAAAAAACTACTTAAAGTATAGCTTCACAATGCTCAAAAAACTTCTGATTATTACCATTGTTTTACAATGCTTTGTCGTAAAAGCCCAGCTTATTTCGGATTCCCTGCTGATCGACAATCACTACCGCGTTTTTTTGTATAACAAACCAAAGTCCACACAAACAGGTGCAAGCCTAGTTTTTGCCATGCACGGCTCTGGCGGAAAACCCCAGGATATGGTGGAGAAAGGTGAAAAACTGGAAACAAAATCGGTTGCCGACAATTTTATCATAGCTTATCCTGCTGGTTATAAACACTACTGGAACGAATGCCGGAAAGCTTCTACGGCGGCCGCAAATGTTGAAAATATCAGTGAAGTTGCTTTCTTCACAGGAATGATCAAGTACTTCAAAGACAAATTCCAGATCAATGAAAAACATGTTTTCGCAACCGGTTTTTCTGGCGGAGGGCATATGTCTTATTCTCTGGGATTAACGATGACGAGTAAAATAAAAGCGATTTCTGCCATTGTTGCCAATCTTCCTACACCTGAAAATATGGATTGTGTTGAATCTAAAATGCCGCTGGCAGTTATGATCACAAACGGTACCGCCGATCAGACAAATCCTTACAATGGCGGGGAAGTAAAGATTCCTGGAGTTTCTTTGGGCACCGTCAGAGCAACGGAGCAATCATTTCAATACTGGGCAAATCTTGACGGGTACAAAGGAAATCCTGTAAAATCAATTGTTCCGGATGCGGATACGAGCAATGATATCACCATTGAAAAATACACTTACAAAAAGAAAGGGCAGCCGGAAGTTACGTTATTAAAAGTTATTAATGGAAAACATCAATGGCTTACTGATATGGATGTTTTGGAAGAATCCTGGAAGTTTTTTAAGAGACAAATTGAGTGAAACTTCGGCAGAATTATTACGATTAGAAATATTAAAAAGCGTATCAAACAAATTCTGTTTTGATACGCTTTTTGGTTGTTAAACTTTACTCAAATTTTTTCCCTTCGGTAGTTCCCGGCCAGGTATCTGTGCGGAATGGATTTGCAGGAAAACCTTCCGAATTGTATAAATTCGCTTCCACCGGAGCATCCGACCAGGCATAGCGCACTGAAACCGGTTTTACTCCCTTTGGGTGGTAAACGATGACGGAATTTCCTAAAATTTCGGCCTTGGCATAGTAGAAAACTTTGTCTTCACCCGCAATTTCAAATCCTCTTAAATAGCCATATTTATCTTTTATCATCAGTCCGCTTCCCGCAAATTTAAAACTCACAGTAGCTTTTCCTTCGCTGAAAGTTACGGTATCATACATTGGGGAACTGTATTCAATATTCTGGCCATAGTCAAGTTTTAAAGCATTTGTTGCCAATCGGTGGCCAACATCCTGTTTGTTTGTAGGGTGAATGTCTTTTGCGTTTCCGACATCAATCGTAACGGCCATACCGGTTTTGGGCAGTTTCAAAGTCATGGTTTGTGCTTCACGAAGCTCCGCCCAGTTACTTCCTTTATTGCTGCTTTGGTCGCTTCCGAAACTGGAAAGTTCTACAAAGTAAAAAGACTCGTCGCCAGGTTTGCCATTAACCGACCATTTTTTCCGCCAGTCATTAATCAGTAAAGGAAAACTCTTACGATACTGATAAGCTCTTCCGGCATTTGATTCTCCCTGATACCACAAAGTTCCCCGTGTTGCAAAAGGAATCAGCGGAGCGATCATGCCATTATAAATGGTCGTCCCAACATTGTTGCTTGAATGCACGTAGCTGTGCGCATCGGCGAAGGAAGCCATTAAAAACCAGTCTTTTGCGATGCTGATTTTTTGTTTGTCTGTTCCGACATAAAGATCATCCGCCGAACCCTGCAAGCCTAGTCCATACCATGGCGAAGATATCAAATTACCGAATTTTATCACCAGACTATTATCTCCGGCTTTCCAGGTATTTTCCGGAATTTCAATTTTTCTTACACCTTTTACAATTCCGCTGCTAACCTGCTTTCCATTGATATAAATAGAATTTTGACTATCATTTTCAGCCAAAGCAAGAATTGTTTTTTGTGAAGCCAAGTCTGCCGGAATAGTAATAATTCTAGCCATATATCCATTACCCCGGAAAGCCCAGATACCTTTCCAGTCCCACTGACCAATTGGATTGTCTGTTTTATGCCATTTGGAAAAATCGTAACCGGCTTGTGTATATTTCGCTTCGTCGGCAGCGGAAGGATTAATTTGCGGATCTTTGAATAATTGTGTTCTTAGTTTTGCATCAATTTGTTTATCAGCTTCTTCCCAGGTTGTCGGCATATGTTGCGCATAATCTTTCAGCACATCACTGCCCAGCATTCCTTCTTTGCTGATCCAGCCTTCCACCTGTGAACCGCCCCAGGAAGAATGTAAAAGTCCAATCGGAATGTTAAGTTTTTGATATAATTCCCTGGCAAAGAAAAAGCCAACAGCTGTGAAATTCCCGACTGTTTCAGCAGAGGCGATCTCCCAGGACCCATTTTTTAAATCTTTCTGTGGAACCATGGTAACTTCATGATCTACAAAAAAATGTCGGATTTTTGGGAAGTCGGCATTCTTTTTTTCTTCGGCATAATTATCCGCTTGCTGGACCCTGAATTCCATATTCGACTGTCCGGAGCATAACCATACTTCGCCAATCAAAATATCCTGAACAGTAATTTTTCCAGATTTTGCGGATGCCGTCATTTGAAACGGTCCGCCTGCTTCCAAAGGCTTAAACCTCACCATCCATTTTCCGGAAGTATCTGCTTTTGCAGTGACTGTTTGTCCAGCCAATGTTACTGTTACGCTTTCTTTTGGTTTTGCCCAACCCCAAACCGGAATTGGTTTTTGCCGTTGAAGTACGACGTGGTCAGAAAAAAGACGTGCTAATTTTATTTGTGCAAAACTGCTGGTTCCTGAAAAAAGAAAAAGGAAAAAGAGGATTTTTTTCATTGGTTTATAAAAATCTGATTGTTTAGTAGAAAGCAAATCTTAGATGCAACTTACCTAAGTTTCAAGTGCCTGAAATTAAAAATCAGTTTAAATTTATAAGCCAGTACTGAAATCTATCTCTGTTCACGAATCAGTTTTTCGTATTCGATTTCTGTTGATCTCAATTGATTTGTATTTCCATATGCTGCAAAATAATGAGAAACCAGACCTATTCCCCAGCCAAACATGGGCCAAATCGGCCAAGGGAAAGTTAAATGATGTAAATGGTGACCCATTGGCTGAAAGAAGCTAATTGCATATATCGCCCAAAATCCTGCATTTACAATCAGATAATTTTGCAGATGTCTTTTGAAACTGGCTCTTTTTCTGGCTTTCCTCCAAAGGAATTCGTTACGTGAAGTTTCCATTTTTCTATGAGTTTTGTCGTTTTATACTGATTGATCTGATTTTGTTTTTTTTTGATATAAAAGTAATGGGGGTTAAAATTTCAATTTCTGCAATTCTGATGAAGTTCATAATTTCCTGGACAGATTGTCAGAAAGGGAGAATGAGGCGTTTTTTGAATTTTCTGATTTTACTGACCATAAAAAATTCATTTCGTAAAATGTCTCACTTTTGAGAAATAAGTCATAGTTTTGTAATAATTATACTGATATGAAAAATACACGCCAAAAAATTACGGACGCTGCTATTGAGATTTTCAATGAAGATTTATCAGCTCCACTGGAAGCGGTTGCGGAAAAGGCAGAAGTAACCAGAAGAACCCTGCATCGCTATTTTACAGACAGACAAGATTTACTTTTGGCTTGCCAGAGCGAAATGCAGGAAAGCTGTAAGAAAGCAATTGGGGCAGTTTATGGCCACTTTTCAGATCCTTTGGAGCGATTTGAAAATATGTTTTATGCAGCAATTGATTGCGGTGTAAAATTCTCTTTTTTACACAGAATGCATAATAATGATCATCATACACATACCGCTAAGGATGAAAATTGCACTCAGTATGATATAACCTTCAATAAGTTTAAAAGTACATTGGAAGAACTTCAAAGAAAAAACCTAATCACAAAGGATTTATCGGTTGAATGGATTGAAATGCTTAGTGCAGGCATAGTTACAGCGGCGGTTAATTCAGAAAAATCCGGAAATGTGGCGAAAGTTAACATCAAGAAATTCGCCTGGCTTTCTTTGAGCAAAGGAATTTTGGTTTAAAAAATTTGATTTTACATGTCTCAAATATGGGACATATTGTTCTTTTAACAGACAAAATAAAGGAAACGGAGTTATGAAAAATAAAGATTTTGATGTGGTCATAGTTGGTGGAAGTTTCGCCGGATTGTCTGCGGCCATGGCTTTGGGCCGTGCTATCAGAGATGTTTTAATTATTGATGCTGGCAAACCGTGTAACAGACAAACGCCGCATTCTCATAATTTCCTGACCCAAGACGGATCCACACCGGATGAAATTTCTGCACTTGCAAAAAGCCAGGTTCTAGCTTATCCAACCGTCCAGTTTGAAAGCGATACTGTTATTGATGTAACAGGAATGAACAATGATTTCATTGTTAAAACTGCCGAGGGAAAAATCTATACGACGCGTAAAATTCTCTTCTCAACAGGTGTTAAAGATATCCTGCCGGAAATTGCAGGGTTTGCTGAGAGTTGGGGGATTTCAGTAATTCATTGTCCGTATTGTCATGGTTATGAATATAAAGGACAAAATACCGGCATTTTGGCTAATGATGATATGGCTATTGATTTTGTAAAACTGATCGGTAACTGGACTCAAAAGCTGACATTATTTACAAATGGAAAAGCGATTTTTGACAAAAAAATATTTGATAAAATTTCAATTCCGGGATTTCAGATTGTTGAAAAAGAAGTGGCCGAACTGATTCATGAAAGTGGTCATTTGAAAGTAATCGTTTTTAAAGACGGATCAGTTCAGGAAATTGATGCTTTGTATGCACGTGTTCCTTTTATTCAACATACTGATGTTCCGGTGAAAATGGGGTGTGAATTAACTGGAATGGGTCATATAAAAGTGGATGAATTTGGTAAAACCAGTATTTCCGGAATCTATGCTGCGGGAGACAATACTTCCCGGATGAGATCCGTGTCGTCCGCAGTAGCGGCGGGTACTGCGGCTGGTGCGTTTTTAAATCATGAGATGATTGCTGAATAATAATAGTTTTTGGTGTGTGGATTTTAGGAATTGGAGAGGAGAATGGGAATTCGGAACTAAGTACCGTTGCAGTATCCTGAAATTGTCACTGCATCATTTAAGGAATATTTGGCTTCCCAGGGCTTTGAAATAAAGTCGGATATCTGACAATATTGTAAAATCATTATTAGCCTTGATAGTATTATTGCTGTTTATGTTCAAATTTTGATTTGAATGATGCAGGAATAATATAATACTTCATCGAGGCTGTATTTTCTAACGTCAAAAGGAAATTTTCAGCAAACCTCTGATCTGTTGATTTATAATCCCGCTTTATTCTTCTACTCAAAGAAATTCATCGTCTGGCTATTAGCAGCACTTACTTAAAAAAATCCATTTTACTAACATACCGATCAGTTTGAGCAGGTTAGTACAGGATAGTACGACCAATTATTTTAGGAATTTTTGGATATTAATTTCCTCTTTTTTAAGAGTATGATCAATAAAATATGTCTTGTTAAAAGAATTATAAGAGTAATTAATTATTCAAAAGTCTAAAAACGTACAAAATGCTTTTCAAAATGAGATCTAAATTAAGATTCGCCGCCGTTGGGGCGACACTTGTGGTCGCCCAATTCCTTACCATTCAAAACCAGGCAATCGCGCAAAAAAAGGAAAAAGGATTCGTTCAGATTTTTGATGGCAAAAGTTTAAAAGGCTGGGAAGGTGATACAAAATACTGGCGCGTTGAAAATGGAAATCTTGTTGGTGAAATCACACCTGAAACACTTTTGAAAACAAACTCTTTTATTATCTGGAAAGGTGGAGAGCCGGGCGATTTTGAATTAAAAGGGTCTTTCAAAATTACTGAAAAAGGTAATTCTGGAATAAACTACCGTAGCGATAAGGTTGCCGATGTGCCTAATGCACTAAGAGGTTATCAGGCTGATATTGACGGAGCAAACCGTTATACAGGACAAAATTACGAGGAAAGAAAACGTACTACATTGGCTTACAGAGGAGAAATTGTTACTGTAAACGAGCCAACTGATAAATCTGAGGAGGCTTTTAAAGCAAATCTTAAAAATAACGCATGGCTTGGCAGAACTGTGACCGGGTCATTAGGAACATCAGATGACTTAAAAACCAAAATAAATAGCGAAGAGTGGAACGAATTTCATCTGGTTGTGAAAGGAAATCGCTTGCAGCATTACATCAATGGCGTTTTAATGAGCGATGTTACGGATAAAGACACAGTAAACGGGAAATCAAAAGGCCTTTTAGGTGTACAGGTTCATGTTGGACCGCCGATGAAAGTTGAATACAAGGATATCCGTATTAAACAGTAACGGTTTTGATCTAAAAATGGCGTGGCAGCTTAATTGCTAACCGCTAATTGCCAATAGCTTTTTGATTATGAATAAAATAGGATTTAATGTGCTTGCCTGGACGGCAGCTGTGTCGGATGATTTATTCCCAATAATTGACAGATTAAAAAATATCGGTTATGACGGTGTGGAATTTTATCTTGGCTCACAGGATACTGCCGCATACAAAAGAATGGGAGATTATACCCGCGATCTTGGTCTGGAAACAACCACGGTAATGACCATGGGCAAGGACGATAATCCGATCAGTGATTCTGTTGAAATTCGTCAAAAAGCGTTGGATAAAATTAAGTGGGGTGTCGACCGGGCACATGAATTAAATGCAAAAATTATTTGCGGTCCTTTTCATTCTGCGCATACTGTTTTTGTCAACCGTCCGCCGTTGGATCAGGAATATGCATTGGCAGGAGAAGTATTGAATGCTGCTGCTGAATACGCCGCTCAGGCGAATATTGTTTTTGCACTTGAAGCCTTAAATCGCTTTGAATGTTATCTGTGCAATACCATGGAGCAATTGCTAAAACTGGTAAAAGCGGCCGATCATCCGAATGTCAGAGCGATGTTTGATACGCATCATTCCAATATTGAAGAGAAAAGTTACGATGCAGCACTTGATACCATAGCGCCGGTTTTAGCTCATGTCCACATCAGCGAAAACGACCGGGGGACGCCGGGCGAAGGACAGGTTTTATGGGATAACGCATTTTCTTCACTAGCCAAAATTAAATACCAGGGCTGGCTTACAATCGAAGCTTTTTCCAGAAATGACCCTGATTTTGCCAACGCTATTGGA
The DNA here is from genome assembly GCF_015221875.1 of Dyadobacter subterraneus. Taxonomy (NCBI): domain Bacteria; kingdom Pseudomonadati; phylum Bacteroidota; class Cytophagia; order Cytophagales; family Spirosomataceae; genus Dyadobacter; species Dyadobacter subterraneus. The sequence continues at coordinate 4,794,640 of NZ_JACYGY010000001.1, read as the reverse complement.
GTATGGCGGGAATTTTCAGATCCATGGGACATAGCCGAAAAAGGATACAGTTTCATCAGAGAAATGAGCCTCAAACATAACTTATAATCCAGAAACAAAGTCCATAGGACTTATTTTGGCCCGGGGTATCGCTCCGGGATTTCGTGAATTATCCAGAATCCAACAGCTAAAAATAAATGTCACAAAAACTTCCATTTCGTTTCGGTTCCGAAGTTTATACCTGGTTTATGAGCAATAACGGCCAAACGCATCAGGGCCGCCTGGGGCATATGATTGAGGTAATAGCAAAAGCAGGTTTTACTGGCATTCAGCCGATTTTTACCTGGATGGGGGATCTGATCGATCCGTCACTTTTAGAGGCAAAATTAAAAGAGCAGGGAATAGAATTAGCAGCACTCGCGCTGGCTCTCGACTGGAATGAAGCCGAAGAAACGGAACGCGAAAGAGAAGTAGCTGATCATGCGATCAGCGTTTTACAGAAATTTCCAGGTGCTGTTTTAAATACAGTTCAAATACCAACCGGACGCCATAATTTGGCCGAACGCCAGAAAAGTCTGGTCAACATTGTAAACCGGGTTTCTGCCAGAGCAGCGGAAAAAGGCGTTCCGTGTAGCTATCATCCCAATTCACCGCATTCATCCATTATCCGTACGGCAGAAGATTACAAAATTGTTCTGGAATCTTTGGATTCATCGGTAACAGGCTGGACGCCGGATGTTGGTCATATCATCAACGGTGGAATGGATCCCTTGGAAAAAATGAAAGAATATCAGTCATTGATCAACCACGTTCATTTCAAAGACTGGGACGGAAATCCTGAATTTGCGTTGATGGGAAAAGGAAAAGTCGATCTGTTGAGCGTAACACAATGGCTGAAAGATATAAATTATAAAGGCTGGATTATCTGTGAAGACGAAGGTTCAGAAGCACTTGAAGATCCTGATTTTGTGACTTTGCATGACGGGAAATGGATTCAGGAAGATTTAATTCCTTCCTTGATTAAAAGTTAAAAGCGGGAATAACAGATAGAGGTCAAGTCCTCTGCCCTAATTGTAACTTTTAACTCTCCACTTTCAACCGCGCGGCGGCCGCTTTCAACTAAAAAAAGATGCCTTTAATAAAAACCAACGGAATACAGCTTCACTATGAAGAGCGCGGTTCGGGAATTTCTTCCGAGGAAACGCCTTTGTTGCTGATCATGGGTATTACGGCGCCCGGTTCAGTCTGGAATGTGCATTTGGCGGATTGGCAGCATCATTTTAGATGTATTATTGGTGATAATCGTGGCGTAGGACTTTCTGATAAACCTTTGGGGCCTTATTCATCCGAGCAGATGGCAGATGATTATGCCGGTTTGCTGGATGCGATTCAGGTTGAAAAAGTAAGAGTTGTTGGCTGTTCGATGGGAAGTACAATTGCACAGCAGTTGGCTATTCGTCATCCTGATAAAGTGCAGTCGCTGGTGTTGATGTGTCCCTGGGCGCGTTGTGACAATTATGCGAAATCATTGTTTCAGCATATTATGAATTGCAAGGCACGTTTCCGGCCAGAGGAATTCAGTTTGTATATCCAGTTGCTTATTTTTTCAAAATCAACATGGGACAATACTGAAAAACATGAAGAACTGGGAATAGGGCGAAAACAGGATAGTGCCAATCCATTTCCGCAGCCACTTCACGGTTTGGAAGGACAAGCAGCAGCTTGTATCAATCATAACGCTTTGGCTGACCTGGGAAAAATTGATAAACCAACATTAGTGATAGGAGGGCGACAGGATATTTTTACACCTGTCTGGATGGCGCGGGAAGTTGCAAACGGAATTCCTGAATCGGAACTTTTTCTATACGAAAATCTTGGTCACGCGTTTCATTTTGAAAATACTTCGGACTTTAATCCAAGGGTCAGAAACTGGCTTTTGGATAACTAAGTTTATTTAAATAGCAAAAAATCAGGTTAAATAAGGCATTTTACGGTCTTTTTCGATTAGGATAATATTTTTAATTTATAAAAGTAAATGAAGGATACCTTTGAAGTAAATCAGGACTGGAAAGATAAGATATCCAATCATGCACAGATAGGCGGGATTGAAACTTCTGTAATTGATAATGGCGCCGGGCGTGGAACAAGAATCGCCTGGATCAACACAGGAACGGGTTTGCGTTTTAAAGTGGTAATTGACCGTGCCATGGATATTGCTGATGCTTTTTACAATCAACATAGTCTTGCCTGGCTAAGTCACGGAGGTATCACTTCTCCGCAGCCTTTTTCCGATCATGGTATCAATTGGTTGAAAACTTTTGGTGGTGGCCTGATGACAACCTGCGGATTAACCCATTTTGGCGGTCCGGAATCAGATGAATTTGGAGAAAGAGGTTTGCACGGACAAATCAGCAATACGCCGGCAGAAATCATTTCAATAGTACAACCAGACCCAAGAACAGGAAATCTGGAAATGAGTATTTCCGGAATTATCAGGGAAACAAAACCATTTGGCCCCAGCCTAGAATTGAAAAGAACGATTTCGGCGACACTTGGAAAATCGGTAATACGTATTCATGATGAGGTAATTAACAAAGCAAATATGCCTGCTCCGCACATGCTTCTTTATCATTTCAATTTCGGCTGGCCTCTCGCAGATGAAGGAACCGATATTCTCTGGAAAGGGAAATGGTATCCCAACAGCGGAGAAAATGCTAAAATTTTTAAAGAAGGAAATGATTTTAAAAGATGCCAGGCTCCGCTTGATGATCATTTAGGCGGCGGAGAAGAAGTCGTTTTGGTAGATATTGAAGCAGATGACCAGGGGCAAAGCGTTTGCGGATTGTCAAATCCAAAAATTGGAATTGCAGCTGTATTGAAATTTCAAAAAGAACAATTACCATGGTTTGCAAACTGGCAGCATTGGGGCAAAGGTGAATATGTAACGGGTCTGGAACCTGCTACCAATCAATTAATTGGACAGGCGAAAGCAAGAGAAAATGGTTCTCTGATTTTTATTAAACCGGGTGAAAGCAGGTACTACGACCTGGAACTTAAAGTATTAAATAACGAACAAAAGATACAGGAATATTTAAAAGATTATAACTAAACCAAATTTTCAAAATCTAACAATGGGACTTTCAAGTATAGCTGAAAAGGCATTAGAACAGGGAAAAGGAATATTGCGTTTGGCTCCGACATGGGTGCCGAGATCGTTTTGTGTGCCTGGCAGGAGAATAAAATTGCATCCGGACGATTATTACATATTGGGCGGAGAACGCGGCGGTATTGATGAACGCTGGTTTTCATCCACAACACCTGCTGAGAATGGTCCGCTTACCGGCGAAAACGAGGGTTTGAGCCAGATCGTTTTTGAAGATGAGTCAGGTGTTCAAAAAGTAACATTGAAGGACGCGGTAGATGAGCTGAAAGGCGCAATTATAGGTGATCGTCTTTGGGACGAATATCAAAGCTGGCCGATGTATTCCAAGTTTTTTGATAACATGGGTCCATTACCTCACCATATTCACCACAGAGATGAGCACGCTGCGATGGTTGGTCAGAACGGAAAGCCCGAGGCATATTATTTCCCTCCGCAACTAAATAACCATGGCGGCGATTTTCCATATACATTCATTGGTATAGCACCGGGCACGACAAAAGAACAGATTAAGGAGTGTCTGATGAACTTCACCAAGGGTGATAATAAGATAACCAATTACTCGCAGGCGTTCCGTCTGGAACCTGGAACAGGATGGGATGTTCCTCCTGGCATGTTACATGCTCCTGGAAGCTTATGTACATATGAACCTCAAAAAGCATCCGATATTTTTGCCATGTACCAATCGCTTGTGAATGAGGCGATTATCCCGGAAGAACTGCTTTGGAAAGGAACGCCGAAAGACAGAATCGGAGATTACGACCTGTTAATGGAAGTGATCGACTGGGATTTGAACGTAAATCCTAATTTGATGGAAAAGCACTTCATGCGCCCCAAACCGGTAAAAGATGTAGAGGAGATGGCAGCAGAAGGATATAGTGAAAACTGGATTTGTTATAAAAGCGAGGCTTACAGTGCCAAGGAACTTACAGTTTTTCCAGGACAGACAGTTACCATTACCGATGCCGCTGCTTACGGATTAATCGTCATGCAGGGACATGGTAAGTTTGGTGTTTGGGATATTGAAACGCCGGCACTAATTCGCTATGGTCAGCTTACAAATGATGAGTTTTTTGTAACTGAAAAAGCTGCGAAGGAAGGTGTCGTGATCAGCAACCCTTCGGCTAATGATCCAATTGTTATACTGAAACATTTTGGTCCTTCAAATCCTGATTTAATTATTGAATAAGCTATCGGCTTTCTGCGATCAGCAATCGGTTTTTAGATTGGGCGATTGCTAACCCTGAACCAGCTTTGTTTTCTAAACTTATAATTCTTAAACCATGCCAGAAAATAATTATCCCAAGCTACACAATGCCACATGGCCTGGTATTGTAGGAAAAGGATCCGATTCGGAGCCTGTTATTTCTTTTGATACGATGCTTGAAAAAACTGCCGCCGCTGAGGTGAACGGTGTGAAATTTGACGGTATCGATATCGGTCTTTTTGATCCTCATATTGATCTGGATATGAGTGACGACGGTATCAAAAAACTGGTTGACAAAGTAGGCGGACTAAACCTTGAAATTGGCAGTCTGGTAGCTCCGATCTGGAGCGGTTCTGCAATGGGCAGCAAGGAGGCACGTGATGAATTTGTAAATCAGGTGAAAAAAGCTTCCATTTTTGGTCAAAAACTGAGAAAACTGGGAATTCGTCCAAATGGTATTGTTCGTATTGACTCGTCAAGCAAACCGGAAGACTGGGCGCTGGATCCTGTTAATAATACAAAACTAATCGCAGAAACTTTCAGAAGAGCTTGTGACGTCGCTGCTGAATATGACGAAAAACTTGCCGCAGAAGGTGAAATCTGCTGGGGTGGCATGCAAAGCTGGAAAACGATGATTGATACAATGGAACAGGTTGATCGTCCGAATATCGGTTTCCAGGCAGATATGTCGCACACATTCCTTTATCTTTTAGGATATAACCGTCCTGAAGATCGTATTCTTCCTGTTGATTTTGAGTGGAGCGACCGTGCTGCACTGGAAGAAGGTTTGAAAAAAATGACTGCTGCTTTGCGTCCCTGGACACTGGATTTCCACGTAGCACAAAATGACGGAACGGTTCATGGAACTGGTTCTCATGATAAAACAGGACGTCACTGTCTGGCTACCGATCCTAACGGAAAACTTGATATCACACGTGATTCAGGATATTGGCTTCGTGATGAAAACGGCGAAATTACAAAAGCTTTCCGTCACATTTGCTGGGATGGCTGTATGTTCCCGAATGAGGTGATGACCAATCAGAAAACATGGAATGATATCCTTGCGGCTATGATTAATGTTCGCACGGCACATGGCTGGTATGAGGCTTAATGATAACATTGAAAAAATAACGCATTTTACATTATGTCAAATAAGAAAGAACTCAGAATTGGATTGATCGGTACCGGTTTAATGGGCCGTACGCATTCCAATGGATATAACAGAATTGATAACTTTTTTTCTGAGCTGGAATATACGCCGGTTTTGAAAGTGGCTTGTTCGCGTAATGCTGAAAAAGCGAAAGCTTTTGCAGAACAGTGGGGTTACGAATCATTTGAAACCGACTGGAAAAAAGTGATTGCAAGAGATGACGTTGACGCGGTTGATATTTGTACAGCCAATGATACGCATGCAGAAATTGCCATTGCTGCTGCTGCGGCAGGCAAAATGATTTTGTGCGAAAAACCTTTGGCAAGAACTTTGGCAGAGGCACAAACAATGGTGGATGCTATTGAAAAAGCAGGTGTAAAAAATACGGTTTGGTATAACTACCGCCGCGTGCCTGCTGTGACTTTGGCCAAGCAAATTGTTGATTCCGGAAAGTTGGGACGTATTTTTCATTACCGTGCCAATTTCCTTCAGGACTGGACGATCAATCCGGATGTTCCACAAGGTGGAACAGCTACATGGCGTCTGGATGCTGAGGCTGCTGGTAGCGGTGTAACCGGTGATTTGCTGGCGCATTGCATTGATACAGCGATGTGGATCAATGGTGGAATTAAGGATGTTTCTGCTGTCACTGAGACTTTTATCAAAGAACGTGTGCATTCCGAAAGTGGACAGGTTCAGAAAGTTGGAATCGATGATGCCTGTATTTTTCACTGTCATTTTGATAATGGATCACTAGGTCTTTTTGAATCAACGCGTTATGCACGTGGTCATAAGGCGCTTTATACTTTTGAAATTAATGGTGAACATGCTTCGATCCGCTGGGATCTGCATGACTTGAACCGTCTTGAATATTTTGATCATTCGGATGATTCTATTGTTCGCGGTTGGAGATCAATTCTGGTGACTGACAGCGATCAGCCATACATGAAAAGATGGTGGATTCCTGGGACTAGCATTGGTTATGAGCATTCGTTCATTCACCAGGCAGCTGATTTCTTTGAAAGCTTGCAAACTGGAAAAGATTGCAGTCCTACGTTTAAGGATGCTTTGGAAACTCAAAAGGTTTGTGAGGCGGTTCTGGATTCTGCGGCTTCGAAGAGCTGGAAGGATACCGGGGTTGAATGGGAGGGGTAATGAATTTTGGGCATTGCCATGGAGCCATGGCCATAAAGTCATAGGGCGGTGCCCTATGCGAAATTAATAACCCTTTCAGGGTTTTCGCGATTTGCGACGCTCTGAAAGGGCAATATGTCTTAGGATGGGGCAACGCCCTATCTTTTGAGCAATACACACACCAAAATACACATACACACAAATGTCACAATCGTTAGCAAAAGTCTGTACACATATTGTGTTCAGTACAAAATATCGTCAGCCATTAATTGATGAGAAAATTGAAAATGAGCTTCACAGATATCTGGGAGGTCTTTGTAACAAATTTGAATGTATACCGATCAAAGTCGGAGGTTATGTAGACCACATTCATATTTTATGTGTCATGTCAAGAAAGATATCCATCATGAAACTTTTGGAAGAAATAAAAAAGAATTCTTCCAGATGGATTAAGACCAAAGGAAAGGAGTACGAAGGTTTTTATTGGCAGGATGGATATGGAATATTTTCGGTTAATCCTTCTGACTTAGAGATCGTGGTAAAATACATTTCCAATCAAAAACTATATCACGAAAACAAGAATTTCCAGGATGAGTACCGGGGCTTTTTGAGAAAATATAATGTTGAATATGATGAACGGTATGTTTGGGATTGATATGGGCATTTGAAATGAAATCGATCGGGGCCGGTTGAACCGTCGATAGGGCGATGCCCCATCCTAAAATATAACGCCCTTTCAGGGCTACGAAATTATTTAGCCCTGAAAGGGCGTCATACCTTAGACCGGGGCATCGCCCTGGGATATTGGGATACCGGGAACCCGGGAACAGAAATTATTAAAATAATCCATGGCCGAAACCATCCTGCAAATCAAAAACCTCTCCAAATCCTTCGCCGGGATTAAGGCGTTGGATGATGTGCATCTTACAATAAAAAAAGGAGAGGTTCATGCGTTGATGGGAGAAAACGGAGCGGGGAAATCAACCTTCATGAAAATCCTTATCGGACTGTTAAATCCGGATTCAGGAGAAATAATTTTTGAAGGAAATTTAATTAAAAACAACACAGTAAGCGAAATTTCAAAAAAAGGCATTTCGATGATTCATCAGGAGATTTTGATAATTCCTGAACTTACCGTAGCGCAAAATATTTTCCTTGGCCGGGAAAAAGAGATTTCCGGAAATAAAAGTGGATGGCTTAATGACAAGAACATTAGCACAAAAGCAACCGAACTTTTGAATGTTCTGGGAGTTGATATTGATGCGAATGTCAAGATGAAATATCTCAGCGTCGCGCAGATGCAAATGGTAGAAATTGCGAAAGCGGTTTCAAATAATGCCAGCGTTATCATCATGGATGAACCTACGTCGGCCATATCAGACAAAGAGGTTGCGACACTTTTTAAAATAATTAGAGATCTTAAAAATAAAGGCGTTGCCATTATCTATATCTCGCACAAAATGGATGAGATATTTGAAATTTGTGATACCATTACTGTTTTGCGTGACGGTAAATATATCGTAACAAAAAGTACTTCGGAACTTGATATTAACAGTCTGATTGGCATGATGGTAGGGAGGGAAATCAATAACATGTTTCCTGAACCAGTTTTTGAAAAAGGTAAAATCGCCCTTTCTGTAAGAAATCTTATAAAAAAGGGAAAGTTTGACGAAATTAATTTTGACGTGCAAGCGGGAGAGATATTTGGAATTTCCGGGCTGATGGGCGCAGGAAGAACTGAAATTGCACTAGCCATTTTCGGATTATCGCCGGCAGATGGCGGTACAATATCCGTCAACGGACAAGAAGTTAAAATAAAATCCCCGCAGGACGCAGTGGCCAATGGGATTGGTTATGTCAGCGAAGATAGGAAAGGTCTGGGTTTTATCCCTCAATTATCAGTAAAGCAAAACCTGACGCTAGCTAGCTTATCCGAACATCGACAGGGTATTTTTATCAATAATCAAAAAGAAAATGTTTCGGCAGATCAGATGATAGTTGATCTGAAAATAAAAGCTTCCGGTCGGAATCAGAAAGTCACACATTTGAGTGGAGGGAATCAACAGAAAGTAGTTATTGGTAAAGTACTAGCCGCTTCTCCTAAGGTTATCATTCTGGATGAACCAACACGCGGAGTAGATGTCGGAGCAAAATTTGAAATATATAAACTCATAAATAATCTGGCAGCGCAAGGAATGGCAGTCATAATGATCTCTTCCGAATTACCGGAAATATTAGGAATGAGTGACCGGATTATGGTTTTGTCAAAAGGAGTTCAAACGGCAACTTTGTCAAGAAAAGAAGCGACTCAGGAATTAATAATGAAATACGCAGTGCAGTGAAATGACGAAGTCTAACAACTGAATTGTAACTGTCAACTTTTCAATTTCCAAATAAGAAAGTATTTAAATATTATAAATTGGAAAATAAAATTACTTCAAGATTTCGTGATATTGGCCAATACGGTATTTTCCTGGCATTTGTAATAATCTGCCTGGTTCTTGCTTTAAGTACGCCCAAATTTTTCACAGTATCCAATTTAATGAATATTGGAACGCAGGTTTCGATCAATGCTTTACTTGCTTTTGGAGTAACTTTTGTCATCATAACTGGTGGCATTGACCTTTCGCTTGGATCGATGGTCGCGGTTACCGGTGTTTTAGCAGCAACTTTCGCGCATCCGCATACCTATCCTGTAATTGTCCCGGTTTTTATCGGACTTACAGGTGGCCTTGCCATCGGTGCTTTCAATGGATTGGTTATTACGAAAAGTAAAGTTCCGCCTTTCATTGTGACATTAGGAACAATGACCATTGGCCGAGGTTTAGCCTTGATTCTTAGTAAAGGAAGACCAATTTCTAACCTATCAGATTCCTTCAATTTCATTGGTGGGGGAAATTTATTTGGTATACCCTTGCCAATCGTCATTCTCGTTGTGGCTTTTATTATTTGTTCTGCCATTTTAAACAAAACCATTTTAGGTCGCTACATGTACGCTGTGGGTGGGAACGAGCCCGCTGCAAGAGCCTCAGGAATCCGGGTTAATCAGGTCAAAATGTGGGTTTATACTATCTGCGGAATGCTTTCAGCGGTGGGTGGGATTTTATTAACATCCAGAATTACAACAGGTCAACCCAACGCAGGTGCTGGTTTTGAGCTTGATGCAATTGCCGCAGCGATTATCGGTGGTACGAGCACTTCTGGTGGAACGGGTACCATGACAGGAACTTTAATCGGCGCCTTATTAATTGGTGTCATCAGCAATAGTCTTGATTTACTGAATGTTACTTCTTATTACCAGCAGGTTGTCATGGGCGCTATCATCATCGGTGCAGTGGTTTTAGATAGTATGGGAAAAGACAAAAACTAGACCTCAGTTTAAAAAATCATTTTTGGAAATGCCTTTTTAATTCTAAATAATTGAATGAAAAATATATGAAACTGAATTCCATTTACGCATTTGCACTCATCGCTTCCTTTTTTGTAGGTTGTAATAATTCAGGTAATTCCGAATCCGGGAAAAAGGATGGCGACAAAAAGCTTGTTATCGGAAGTACAATGTTAAGTATGCAAAACGAGTTTGTCGTCAATGTGAGTGATGAAATGGAGGCGAAAGCGAAAGAGCTTGACGTTGAGCTAATTACTGTTGACGCCGAACGTTCGGCTTTAAAGCAGGTTGAGCAGGTAGAAAGTTTTATAGCGCAGGGAGTTGATGCAATTGTGATGAATCCGTGTGAGGTGGAAGCGAGCTCACCAGCTGTAAAACTTGCTCTTGATGCTAAAATTCCAATCATCAATGTTAATTCAGAAACCACCGCAAAACCAACTTCTTTTGTTGGCTCTGATGATGTTGAATCTGCCAGAATTGCAATGAATTATATCGTTAAAAAGCTGGGTGGTAAAGGAAACGTGATTATGATGCACGGGTATATGGGACAAGCCGCTCAAATTAAAAGAGATAAGGGAGCCAAAGAAATACTGAAAACAAATCCCGGTCTAAAACTTCTTGCAGAACAGTCGGGTGAGTGGGACCGAGCCAAAGCGATGTCGTTAACCGAAAACTGGATTCAATCTTATGGTACTAAAATCAATGCCATTTTCGCTCAAAATGATGAAATGGGATTGGGTGTTGTAAAAGCTTTGGAAGCAGCCGGATTGAAAAATAAAATAATCGTGGTAAGTATTGATGCAATTCCTGACGCGTTGCAAGCGGTAAAAAAAGGAACGCTTGACGCGACAGTTTATCAAAATGCAAAACAACAAGGCAGCACGGCGATCGAAAATGCAGTAAAAGCAGCCAAAGGTGAAAAGTTTGAAAAGGAAGTTTTGATTCCGTTTCAGCTTGTTACCAAAGAAAACCTTGCTGAGTTTTTGAAATAATTTTATTAGCCGAAAGTATAAGAAACCAATCCTGAACCATGAAAATTAAAACCGGAGAAATGAAAGTCGCTTTATCTGGAATCCTTTTGGGGATCGGCTTTTTCACATCAGCATATGCCCAGCAGAATGAAAAAAGAGCAACGCCTGTCCGGTTTGAAAAAAAGCAGATTGCATCGGAAAGTGTTGAGTCTGTTGCGGTTTTTGATGTAAATAATGACGGGAAACCGGATCTTGTTTCAGGTGAATTCTGGTATAAAGGCCCTGAGTTTTTTGACCGGTTTTATATTGGCGAGGTTAAGCGTGTTGGAGAATACTGGGACGATTTTCTTACCATTCCAATGGATGTTAACGGCGATGGAAATATGGATTTTATCACGGGTGGATGGTTTAACAAAAGTCTGATCTGGCGTGAAAATCCTGGAAATAACGGTCCGTGGAAAGATCATCTGATTGATGAAACAGGCAATGTTGAAACCGCAAGGGCCTGGGATGTAGACAATGATGGTTTTCCTGAAATAGTCCCTAACAATCCAAACTCGCCGTTCAAATTTTACAAATTGGAAAGAGACAAAGCAGGAAAAGGAACCGGAACTTTTACCAAAATACAAGTTGCCGATAACCAGGATCATGGTGTTGGATTCGGTGATGTGAATGGTGACGGAAGAGGCGATTTTATTATCAGTACGGGTTGGCTGGAAGCGCCAAAAAGTGTCTTGAAAGACAAATGGATTGCGCACAATGATTTTAAATTCGGTACTGCGAGCGTCCCTATTTTAGTGGTTGATGTGAATGGTGACAAGAAAAATGATATCATTGTCGGGCAGGCGCATAGCTACGGGCTTGACTGGTACGAGCAGACGACAAAATCAGGGAAAATCGATTGGATCAAGCATGTGATCGATCCTTTTAATTCGCAGTTTCACTCGATGGAATGGATCGATCTGGATAATGACGGCAAGTTTGAATTGCTGACCGGGAAAAGATACAGGGCACATAATGGGAACGATCCGGGAGAAAAAGATCTTGTAGGCATTTATTATTATCAGTGGAATGGCGAAACCTTTGTTAAACAGGTAATTTCGCATGGTCCATATGGTATTGGAAAGGGAATCGGAGTTTATTTTTCAACAGCGGATTTGCACGGCAGTGGCCGAAAGGACATTATTGTTGCGGGAAAAGATGGGCTATTTGTCTTTTTTAATCAAGGCAACAATTAAGTTTAATATTTACTAAGTTTTTCATCGACAACATTGAACAGAAAACATCAGTGTTGCAATTTTGACATCATTACTAAACCCCAAATGCATGAGAAAGGTATCGGTCACACTTGGCCATATTCTATTATTGTTACTTACTATTTTCTACAAGCCGGTAGAAATCCGGGCCCAGTCAAAAGCTTCCGGTTTTGATTTAAAAGATGGAGACCGTGTCGTTTTTCTTGGGAATTCCCTTTTTGAAAATGATTTCCAATACGGATATCTGGAACTGGCGCTCACAACCCGTTTTCCTGACAAAAACGTTACCTTTCGTAATCTGGGATGGTCGGGCGATAATGTGTGGGGAGATGGGCGCAGCACTTTTACCAATCCGCCAACTGCCTATCAGCATTTAATTCAAAATATAACCAAAACGCAGCCAACCGTAGTTTTTCTTGGTTATGGCGGTGTTGAAGCGCAGGAAGGCGAAGCAGGTTTGGCGCATTTTAAAGACGGATTGAATAATCTGCTCAATAAAATTGATTCCTTAGGTGCGAAATCTATTTTGCTTTCGACAATTCCTGTTGTATCGAGTGATACTTCGATCAACCTTTCCAAACGTAATGCGGATCTTGAATTATATTCTTCTGCAATCGCCAAAATAGCAGCGGATCGCGGGAAGCAGTTCATTGATATTTACAAGCCAATTCTGGAAGCCAGCAAAAAGACAACCATTATTGAAAATGGAGTTCACCTGAACGAAACCGGATACTATTATCTGGCGAATGTTCTGGAAAATGGTTTGGGTTTAAAAAACGAAAAACAGACAACTACTATTTCTATTTCCAAGACAGGCGCAGAAGCGTCTGCCAATGCTAAAATTTTGGAATCAGGTAAGGATTTAGCTAACCTTCAATTTGTAATCCCTGAAAAATTCCTGCCTATACCGGCAACTCCCGAAACTGAAAAGCTGGTGGATGTTGCACCCATACTTAAAGTGACGGGATTGAAAAAAGGCTTTTACACACTTTCTGCAAATGACGATCAGATTGTAACAGCTTCCGCCAAGGATTGGGAAAAGGGTGTAGAAATCAAACAGGGTCCATCTTATTTTCAATCGGCAGAAATCAGGGATATGATTTTGAAAAAAAATGAACTGCACTTTTTTCAATACAGACCGATCAACGAAACGTACATTATCGGTTTCCGTGCTTACGAGCAAGGAAAACATGTAAAAGATCTGGAAGACCAGGATATTCTGATCAAATTTCTGGAAGGACAAATTGGTTTAGAAAGAATGCCGAAAGAGGTAGTTTATAAGCTGTCAGCTCTTAGCAACTAGCAGCATCAAAATAAAGTCAAATTAAGAACAGAGTTTCAGGCGCAACAGAGCTAAAAGCTAACTGCGGTCCGCCGCGGGGCTAATAGCCAACAGCTAAATAAATATGAAAGCAATAAAACTACTTATCGGGATTCTGGTATTACCGCTGATCCTGCTTATGACTTCGTCCGTAAATCAAAAAAATGTATACGAAGATCCGGATCCGAAAAAGGAACTGGCGTCGTTCAAGGTTGCTGATGGCTTCGAAGTAACACTTTGGGCGGCAGAACCTTTGGTCGCAAAACCTATTCAAATGAACTGGGATGCTGATGGACGTTTATGGGTTGTGAGCAGTACTGCTTATCCGCATTTAAAAACGGGTGAAGTCGCTAACGACAAAATCTTCGTCATTGAAGATACGGATGGTGATGGAAAGGCCGATAAAACGACAATTTTCGCAGAAGGTTTAACAACACCAACAGGAATTTTGCCTGGCGATGGTGGGGTTTACGTAGCCAACTCGACTGAAATTCTACATTTTTCGGATACGGATGGTGATGGAAAAGCGGATAAAAAACGCAGAATCCTGAACGGTTTTGGAACAGGAGATGCGCATCACTTGATTCACACTTTTCGCTGGGGACCGGAAGGTAAATTATATTTCAACCAGTCCATCTACATTTTTAGCCATGTTGAAACACCTTTTGGTACAAAACGTCTAGAAGCCGGCGGAGTATGGCAATTGAATCCAAAAACTTTGGAAATCGATGTGTATGCGCGTGGAGGTATCAATTTCTGGGGATTGCAGTTTGATCGCTGGGGACAATCATTCCTGACGGATGGTGCTGGTGGAGAAGGTATTAATTACGCTTTTCCGGGTGCCGCATTTGCTGCTGCGCAGGGGGCTGAAAGAATTATTCGTGGCTTAAATCCTGGTCAGCCAAAACATAGCGGACTTGATGTAATCTCAGGAAGACATTTGCCTGATGCATGGCAGGGAAGAATGATTGCGAACGATTTCCGCGCAAATCGGATCAACAGTTTCAAACTGGAAGAACAGGGGAGCGGTTATGCTTCCAAACAAATGGAAGATTTGATGTGGACGGATGATATTGCTTTCCGTCCTGTTGATATTAACGTTGGTCCGGATGGAGCGATTTACGTTGCAGACTGGTACAATCCGATTATTCAACACGGAGAAGTAGACTTTTTCGATCCTCGCCGTGACCAGGAACATGGACGTATCTGGAAAATTACTGCTAAAAATCGTCCGTTGGTAAAAGTACCAAAGTTAAATAAAGCGCCCGTTGCCGAACTTTTGGAAGCGCTGAAAGTACCGGAAGAACTTACCCGCACAAATGCAAAACAAGTTTTAAAAGAACGCGGAGCAAAAGAAGTAATTCCTGCCTTACGCGCCTGGGTAACTGCATTAGACAAAAAGGACAAAGATTACGAACATAATTTATTGGAGGCATTATGGGTTTTTCAGGCGTTGGATACGGTGAATGAACCGCTTTTGCTAAGTCTGATTAATGCTGAAAGTCACAATGCGCGTGCCGCAGGATTGCGGGCGCTGACATTCTGGTATACCAAAATTAATAATGTACCGGGAATTCTGGCCAAAGCGGTTACGGATAAACATGCGCAGGTTCGTATGGAAGCCGTGATTGCGCTTCGCAAAACAAAAACACCGGAAGCTGCCCGTGCTGCACTTTCTGTTCTCGAATTGCAAATGGATGAGTTTATCGATTATGCACTTTGGCAAACAATCCGTGAACTGGAACCGGTTTGGATGGCGAAACTGAAAACAGACCCGAATTATTTTGGTGATGCCAAGAAAACGGTTTATGCTTTGAAATCTTTGAGTTCACAGGAAGCGGTTGCCCAATTGATCAGCTTATATGGAAAAGGCCAGGTGCCGCAGGAATATCAGAAAGACGTGCTGAATGCAATTGCAAAATCCGGACAAACTGCGGATCTGAATATGCTGCTTGATTTAACGGTTCAAAATAAAGATAAAAATATAACTCCGCAGCTGGCAACTCTGGAAGATGCGGCCCGTCAGCGGAAAGTAAAACCGGATAAAAGTCCTGAACGTGTTGCTGATTTTATTGGAAATGAAGATGAGGCAGTAAGTCTGAGTGCGATCCGACTTGCCGGACTATGGAAACTCGATCAGTTAAATGACCGTCTTACCAAGCTAATTCAAACAGGCACCCCAAATACTAAAAAAGCTGCACTTGGAGCTTTGGCGTCCATTGATAAGGAAAAAGCGATGAAGCTGATGGTCGAAATGACGGGTCCGAAAAATACACCGGAAGTTCGTATTATCTCTGCCGGGGAGCTTGCTGCTTTAAATCCTGTTGAAGGTGCAAAAATTGCTTCGGAGCTCATGCGGACGCTGCCAGCTGATACGGATGTGACAGATCTTTTCATGGCATTTATTCCAAATAACAACGGAGCAGCGGCACTTGCGGACGCAATTGCAGCCAAAAAAATTCAGGAAGCGACAGCGAAAAAAGGAAGAATTCTGGTGCAGGCCCGTGCAGGGTGGAATCGTCAGCGAATTGATCAGATTACAGCATTGAACAAAGCCTTAGAAGCTTCGGGCGGAACTTTACCTGTTCAAAATATGAAACAGGATTTGAATGATAAGGAAATTGCGAGTCTGGCAAAAGTGGTAACCGACCAGGCTGACCCAGCAAAAGGAGAGCTTATTTTCAGAAGAACCAGTACAAGTTGTACCACTTGTCACGCCATTGGTGGTGCTGGTGGGCGTATCGGTCCGGATTTGAGCAGCCTGGGTACCAGTTCTCCGGTTGAAACAATAATTCGCTCCGTGCTTTATCCGAGTTTGTCGATTAAGGAAGGATATGATTTAAAGCGTGTTGTGAAAAAGGATGGCAGCGAATTGCTGGGTTATCTGGCGAGTGATGGAGCTTCTGAAATTGTGATACGTGATGTGACGGGGAAGGAAGTTTCCATTGCCAAAAGTCAGGTTCAATTGATGGAAAAAGTACCGGGATCGTTAATGCCTCCGGGATTGACAGCCAGTCTTGACAAACAGGAGTTCGTTGACCTGATCGGTTTCCTTTCCAAAATGGGTGAATCCGGTAAATTCCGCGTACCGACTACGAGGTTTGTTCGCAGATGGAATACGGTGGAAGCAAATAAGGAAACAGCGAAAAGAATTCTTGCAGAAGGGCCTGGATATGTGGTAAAAGATAAATCAAAAATTTCTTTCCAACCTGTTTACAGTAAGGTTGCGGGTGATCTACCATTGGATGATTTACCAGTTATTGACGGTGCTGCTGGTAAAAAATACAGTTTTGCAAGATTTGAAATTGAAGTGCTGACAAAAGGAAATGTTGATCTGGCATTTAGTTCAACAGCTGGAATTACAGCCTGGTCGGATGGAAAACCTTTGAAACTTGCTGAAAGTGGAGCGGTAACGGATTTTTCACAAGGTGTACATTCCATAACACTTGCTGTTGACAGAAGCTTATTCAAAGACAATTCTTTAAATATCCAGTTGCAGGATGCGCAGAATGGCGGTGCTCAAACGCGCCTTGTAATGGGAAAATAAGCTGTATTTTTGTAAAGGAGAGAAAGAGGTTAGCTCATCAGAGCTGACCTCTTTTTTTTGTCAAACAGATAAATATGAATCATTTTGAAACAATAGTAAAATCTTGCAATTCATATCTTATATGACCTTAATCTTAAAAGAAAAACAAAATCAGCCTGAATATTTTTTCGTAAAGTTTACTTTTAACTTCCCATGATTCGAACGGACTATTTTTGGAGTAAAATTTTAAAGAAAAATTTCGTCCCGTTACTATTCAGTTTTGCGTTCGCAGGTTTAGTAGCCTATCAAACCAGAACCGAAGATGACCGGACATGGAGCATTTACAAAGCTGATAACGAAAGTACCAGTTATTCAAAACTCAGCCAGATCAATACAGAAAACGTGACCCAGCTGCAACCCGCCTGGACGTTCGCTTTAAAAGATATGAAAGAAGGTGCGCGTTCAGGAAGCAGCGAATGTAATCCGATTATTGTGGATGGTGTGATGTATGCGACTTCTGCCAAACATTGGGTTTATGCTGTAAATGCAGAAACGGGTGAAAAAATATGGTCTTTCGATCCGTTTGATGGAGCCGAGGGAGGCGGTGTAAGTCGCGGCGTAACCTATTATGAAGAAGGAAATGTCAAGAGAATTCTGGTAACGGGTGGTGATAAACTTTTTGCACTTGATACCAAAACCGGAAAGCCGATTTCAAGTTTTGGAAAAAGTGGATTTGTTAATTTGAATGTTGGATTAAGAGATAATCCTGAAACTATATCTGTGATTCCTACTTCTCCGGGAATTGTATTTAAAAATCTGCTGATCATGGGCGCAGAAGTTTCAGAATTGTATGGTGCGCAGCCCGGTTATATTCGCGCTTACAACTGCATCACCGGAAAGCTTGAATGGACATTTCACACAATTCCGCTTCCTGGTGAGCCTGGTTATGAAACCTGGCCGAAAGATGCCTACAAATATGCAGGTGGGGTAAATGACTGGTCGGGGATGAGTCTGGATCTAAAACGCGGTATCGTTTTTCTCGCTTTGGGATCTCCGTCTTATGATTATTACGGAGCCGACAGAACCGGGAAAAATCTATATGGAAACAGCGTTGTTGCCCTGGATGCGGCAACGGGGAAATACATCTGGCATTACCAGACCATTCACCATGATCTGTGGGATTATGATTTGCCTGCCCCGCCAAATCTGGTTACCGTAAAACGAGATGGCAGAGATCTGGATGCCGTTGCACAAATTACCAAACATGGATTTGTATTCGTTTTTAACCGTGAAACCGGTGAGCCTTTATTTCCAATTGAAGAAAGAAAAGTACCAGTTTCGCACA
This sequence comes from Dyadobacter subterraneus, assembly GCF_015221875.1. Classification (NCBI taxonomy): domain Bacteria; kingdom Pseudomonadati; phylum Bacteroidota; class Cytophagia; order Cytophagales; family Spirosomataceae; genus Dyadobacter; species Dyadobacter subterraneus. The sequence continues at coordinate 4,776,203 of NZ_JACYGY010000001.1, read as the reverse complement.
TTCCGGGCGAACAATTCTGGCCGACACAGCCCTTTCCTTTAAAACCAAAACCTTTTGCCCGTCAGCTTTTCAGAGAACAGGATCTAACTCATTATTCACAAGTTGGACATGATTCTCTCGTGAAAAAATATCGTTCGATGCGTTATGAAGGACTTTTCACACCTCCGGATTTGAAAGGAACATTGATGTTACCCGGTTCCCGCGGTGGTGCGGAGTGGGGCGGGGCGGCTTACGATCCTGCAACCAGCGTACTTTTCGTTAAATCAAACGATTCCCCGGAAATTGAATCCATGCAAAAAATGGATGAGGAAAAAGAGGCCCAAAACCAGACGGTTTTCGAGCAGGGAAAGTCTGTTTACATGACTTATTGTGCGACTTGTCACGGAAAAGATAAAAATGGAGACGAGCCGAATTATCCTTCACTGGTTTCTTTAAAATCCAGAATGACCAAAGAAGCGGCTTTGGATAAAATTAAAAAAGGAGGAGGAAAAATGCCTGCTTTCGCAAGTATTATCAAAGGGGAAGAAAAGGGTATTATAGCCTTCTTATACGAAAAGGAACAAAATTCTTTAAAAGCTACGAAACTGGAAACAATGCAGACCAAAGCCGGTGCAGACAAATATTTAAATCTGACTGCTTATGGCCATTTCAGGGATATTGATGGAAATCCTGCATTAACACCACCTTGGGGAACACTGAGCGCAATTAATTTAAGCACTGGCGATTATGAATGGCAGGTACCGTTGGGAAATAATGAAAAACTACAAGAAAAGGGTGGCCCGGAAACTGGTCAGGAAGGTTCTGCCGGACCGATTGTTACTGCTGGCGGGTTGATTTTTATCAGCGGAACAAATGATAAAAAACTTCGTGCTTTTGACAAATCAACAGGGAAATTGCTTTGGCAAACTATCCTTCCCGGCGTGGCCAACGCAACAGCGTGTACTTACATGGCGGGCGGAAAGCAGTATGTTGCACTTTCCGTGGGAGGAAATAAGGAGAATCCTTCTGGATTTATCATGGCTTTTAAATTGCCATAATTTATAAAATGGTTTGATCAGTCCAAGCATTTAGTCTAAAATGTCCGGACTGATTGTTTTTCCTTGCAGATTCGTTTTTTTTTGATAAAATGTAATCAGCAATGTTATGAGAATCAGATATTTCAGTTTCATATGAATTTCTGTTAGTTTCAGTGAAACAATAAGTTATAGCGTTAAATTTGAAATTCAAACTACTTTGTTATCCGTTGTGCGTAGTGTTCTTCGAACACTGCGTACTAGCAATAAATAACCGTTTGTAACGGTTTTCATTAGAAATAAATGCGAGGAGGAATTGTCATAGTCTACCGTTACAAACGGTAAATTATGACAATTCGTAGTTTAAACTACGAATAACAGAGCGAGGAGGAGTTGTCATAGCCTACCGTTACGAACGGTAAACTATTTAAAATTCGTAGTTTAAACTACGAATAGCGGTAACGGGTGTTCATATTGTCACCACATATTAGATTCAACCGAACGTTATTAAATTGTTATAATCATTGAAAATTATTTAAAAAAACAGGTTGTTTATTTTTAACATCGTTGCAACGGTTTGTGGGGAAAAGGTGTCCTAATAAAAACTCATCCATCAATTTTATGAAAATCAATACGGCTCTTCTCTTTTTATTCTGCTCCGTTTTTCTTGCATCCTGCAATGACAATAAATGTGACTGTATAGCACCACCTTTTGAAACCAATTTGCAGGGACAATGGAAATGGGTCAAAACTACTACACCAACAAAGACTATTACAGCCGAGGCAGCAGGGATCAACAGAACGATTAATTTTTTCAATGACGGACGAAGTGATTTGGTTACTTTCTATCAGAGCGACAGTCTGAAATCGACATTGGTAAGAAGCAGAGAAGGGGCAAGTGCTGACAAGAAAAATCTTATTTATCTTATGAAATTTAATCCGGATGGCTATATAAAATTTTACATGAAGGATTATTCATTATTGGAAACCAGTGAGTTAATGAAAGATTATACAGAAAAGGCAGATACAATCAGGCATTTTTATCAATATATTGGCCAAGCCAGAAGGTAGCAGCTAGTATCTCATGGATAAAAATACTCATCGTATTATTGCGATAGATAAATTTTCTTGTACCTTTGAATCATGGGCGTCACAAAAACACAAGTTTTTTCAGAACAACAAAATCGAATTGCAGAGTTGGCAAAAGCATTGGCACATCCTGCAAGGATTGCAATTATTCAGCATTTGTTGAAAGAAAAGTCGTGTGTCTGTGGGGATTTGGTTGAAATCTTACCACTTGCACAGGCAACTGTTTCGCAACATCTGAAAGAGTTGAAACAAATCGGATTGTTGAAAGGCGAAATTGATCCTCCAAGGGTTTGCTATTGCATTAATGAGGAAGTCTGGGCAGAGGCCAAATTTATTTTCGGTGCGTTGTTTGAAGCAGAAGTTTCCATTAATAAATGTTGCTGAGTTTTATATTAATTATTAATCGTAATATCGCAATGAATAGTTTATCTCCTTTAACCTGGCAGCATTTTAAAAAAGTGCTTCTGGAAAATACCGGAAAAGTTCTTCAATTTGAATATTCGGATGGTCAAACTGTAGATGCTTCCTATCACATTACTGAAATCAAACAGGCACCGATTGTTTCTGTTGATTGTGGTGGTTTAATGAATAGCTGGACAGAAGTGATCGTTCAACTTTGGGAACCGGCTGTAAAAGAGACTGAGCGGGCAATGAAAGTTGAAAAGGCAATGTCAATCATCAATCTGGTTGAAAAGCTGCTTCCGTTGAATCCGTTGGGCACTGTAAAAATTGAATTTGGAAACTCGAAATTTGATACCAGACAGATGTATCCGGGAGATTTTTTTGTTGATGAAGATTCTATTACGGTACAGCTCGTTCCCGACTTTACGCAATGTAAGGCAATGACCAGAAATCAGACATGTGGTATAAATTCAAAAAATGAAACACAGAGCGAACCGGAAAATAATATGGTTGATGTAGAATTGGCGGAGAATTTGTCGTGCCAGCCGGGATCAAATTGCTGTTAATTTAAAGATCAAAATATGGTTACTATCAGGATTTTGCAGCCAAGTGACTGGGAAGCGGTGCGTCAAATATACATGGAAGGAATTTCGACTGGCAACGCTACATTTGAAACGAAAGCTCCCGAATGGGAAAGCTGGGACCAATCTCATGTTTCCGGGTTAAGGTTTGTGGCGATAAATGACGAAGGCAAAATTATGGGCTGGGCAGCACTCACACCCGTATCGGGACGCTGCGTTTATGCAGGCGTGGCGGAAGTCAGTGTTTATATAGGCGCTGAGTTCCGTGGACAGAAAACAGGCGATTTTCTGTTGTCTTATTTAATAAGAAAAAGTGAAGAAAGCGGTTATTGGACATTACAAGCCGGGATATTTGAAGAAAATGCTGCAAGTATTGGTCTGCATCAAAAACATGGTTTTCGTATCATAGGATATCGTGAGAAATTAGGGAAAATGAATGGAACCTGGCGGAATGTGAATCTGCTCGAAAGAAGAAGTAAAACAGTTGGCATAAAATAAAACATATGAAAAAGATACTTGTATTGTGCACAGGCAATAGCTGTCGAAGCCAGATTGCCGAGGGATATTTGCAAAAATTTGCCGGAAATAAGGCATCCGTATATAGCGCAGGGGTAGAGACGCACGGCGTTAATCCAAGAGCGGTTAACATTATGAAGGAAGATGGAATAGACATTTCCAGCCACACTTCCAATCATATGGATGAATACAAAGACATCAATTTTGACATTGTAATAACTGTTTGTGACAACGCAAAAGAACGGTGCCCTTATTTCCCTGCCCGTGCTGAAAAGTTTCATTACAATTTTCCGGACCCTGCAAAAGCAACCGGAACAGAGGAAGAAATTACCAGCGAATTCCGTAGAGTCAGGGAGATGATTAAAAACTATTCGGAAAATTTTGTCCGGGAAAATCTCTAAACTTCATTCATGTCAGTCAATAAATGCACACCGGTTACCGGGCGAAAAAAACTCGGATTTTTGGATCGTTATCTTTCTTTATGGATTTTCCTGGCTATGCTTTTAGGAATTGGTCTGGGTAATTTCGTACCTTCTTTTCCTGATTTTGTCAATTCGTTTACCCGTGGAACAACCAACATTCCTTTGGCTATTGGACTGATACTGATGATGTATCCGCCGCTGGCAAAAGTAAAGTATGAAAAGATCAGTGAGGTTTTCAAAAATACCCGTGTAATGGCCGTTTCACTTGTATTAAACTGGATTGTCGGTCCTGTATTGATGTTTGTACTGGCCATTATTTTTTTACACAATCATCCCGAATATATGACCGGATTAATCCTGATCGGATTGGCCCGTTGCATTGCTATGGTCCTTGTCTGGAACGAACTGGCAGGTGGAAGCAGTGAGTATGCAGCAGGTCTGGTTGCGATTAACAGCCTTTTTCAGATTTTCCTGTACAGTTTTTACACTTATTTGTTCATTACTTTTCTACCCGGTTTAATTGGTTTAAAAGGCATGGCAATCAATATTTCGATAAAAGAAATTTCAACAAGCGTGGCAATATACATGGGAATTCCATTTATCGCCGGCATTTCAAGCCGTTTTGGATTGTCACGTTTGAAAGGAAAAGTTTGGTATGAAAAGAAATTTATTCCTTTCATTTCGCCTGTAACGCTTACTGCCTTATTGCTGACAATTGTCCTGATGTTTAGTTTGAAGGGAAAATTATTACTGAGCCTTCCCGGCGACGTATTACTCATTACAGTACCATTGGTGATTTATTTCGTCCTGATGTTTTTTGCAAGTTTCTTTTTGTCAAAGTTTATGGGGGCAGATTACGCGCAAAATGCCTCCATTACATTTACAGCTGCCGGAAATAATTTTGAACTCGCGATAGCTGTTGCCATAGGTGTTTTTGGGATCAACTCTGGTCAGGCTTTTGTAGGTGTTATTGGTCCGTTGGTCGAAGTTCCGGCCCTTATCGGGCTTGTCAATTTAATATTATGGCTGCAAAGGAAATTTTATAAAAATGAAGTTTGATAAAATAAAAGTAATATATCGAACAATAATTTTACTGGATTCTATATGACAATAGCGCACTAACCGTACATTATGCTATATTTAGGACTGCCATTAAAAAAGACTGGCATGCTCAACATGGTAGACCCTAAATATTTAAATAAAGTTTTTAATGCTTTTCCTGCGCCCGGCGTAGTGTTACTTCCGGATTCTCCCAAATTTACGGTTATTGAGGTAAATCAAGCCTATCTCGATATCACCAACATTGCACGCGAGGATTTTATAGGAAAGGGCTTTTTTGGAGCACTTAGTAGAAATTCTTATTTCAAAGCACATCTTTGGAAAGATCTTTTGGAAAGATCAATTCGGGAAAAACTGCCCATGCAAACGCCGGTTTTTGATTATGAGATACCTGTAAAAGGCACTTCTGATTTTGTAATCAAACAACTGGTAACTTCTATAACACCAGTTTTAGGCGATGATAATGAAATAGAATTTATTATCAGATCCGTCACGGATGTCACGGAAATGCTTGCTGTAAAAGAAAATGAAAAGGCGGTGATTGATAATCTGGCAAGGAATGAAAAATTTCTTGAAGAGACACAGCGTTTGGCAAGGATTGGAAGTTGGGAGGCTGATCTGGTAAACCGGAAGATCAACTGGTCGGATGTTGTAAGGGAGATACATGAAGTAGCAAAAGATTATATCCCTTATGAAGACGCACCGGTATATTTTTTCAAAGAGGGGGAAAACAGAAATTTATTTCAGGCTGCCGTTAATAAAGCGCTTGAAAATGGTTTGGGATTTGACCTTGAATTACAAATTATTACCGCAAAGGGAAACGAGCGCTGGATCAGATTAACCGGGGATGCGGATTTTAATGATGGAATTTGTACCCGGATCTACGGTTCTATCCAGGATATCAACGACAGGAAAATTAACGAGCAAGAACTTCTTGATTCAAGAAACCGGCTGGAATCACTGATACATACCGTTGACGGAATTGTATGGGAGGCTGATGCGCAAACTTTTGAATTTTCATTTATTTCAGATCAGGTAATCAATATTCTTGGCTATACTCCCCGGGAATGGCTTGCAGAACCTGATTTTTGGGCAAATCATATCCATCCATTTGACCGGGTACAAGCTGTTGCCTATTGTCGGAGATGGGTAAAAGACGGCCGGAATCATACATTTGATTACAGAATGATCCGGGCAGACGGGAGTATGGTCTGGATAAAAGATGTAGTTTCTGTAATCCGCGAAGATGGTAAACCAACATTGCTGCGCGGAATCATGATGGATATTTCAGATGGAAAGCGTTTTACTGAGCTGGAATCGCTCGAAAAAAAGATACTGGAACTAAATTCACATAAGGAAATAGCGATCAAGGATATTCTGACAGAATATCTCAAAGGAATAGAGGCAATTTTTCCGCATATGAAATGCTCTATCCTTCAGGCAAAAAATGGCCGTCTTTATAATTGGGCGTCGCCATCCTTACCTCCTGAATATGTTGAAGCGATTCAAGGTTTTGTAATCGGTAATAATTTTGGCTCATGCGGCTCGGCAGCTTTTTTGAAAAAACCGGTTATTGTGAGTGATGTAACAAAAGATCTGCGTTGGGCAGATTACAAAGATCTGGCTTTAAAGTATGGTCTGCGTGCATGTTGGTCTCATCCGATTTTAAATGCCGAAGGAAAAGTAATCGCCACCCTGGGAATTTATTATCACGAGGTGAAAGAGCCGGTAGAGGAAGAATTGAAAGTTATCGAAAAATCAAATGCCATTTTAAAAGTTATTCTGGAAAACCGGCAAAGTTCGGAAATGCTGGAAGAGACTTTCTTTTTAATGAATCAAGGGCAGGAACTGGCTCATTTTGGCAACTGGCAGTGGGATATTGTAAATAATATCGTAAGCTGGTCGGATACGCTTTATGACATTTACGGTTTAAATCGAGCCGGATTTAGGGCTACTTTTGAAGCATATCAGGAATTGTTGCATCCGGATGACAAAACGAGGGTTTATCATTTAATCCAGAGTGTATTACAAACCAAAAAGGATATTGTTTTTGAAGAAAGAATTATTCGTCCTTCCGGTGAAATCCGGCACCTCAAATCATGGGGAAGATTAAAAACGGACGAAAAAGGGAAACCTTTAAAAATGATTGGTGCCTGCCTCGACATTACCGAGAGCAGGAAAGTGCAGGAAGAATTACTTGCCAGTGAATCCAGGTTGAGAAGCCTGGTGGACGCTCAGACAAATTATGTAGTAAGGCTTGATCTGGCTGGTCGTTACACTTATTATAACAAAAAATACAAGCAGGATTTTGGATGGTTTTTTCCGGATCAAAATCTCATTGGACATGATTGTCTCGAAATCACTATACCAGAACATCACGCCCGGCTTTTGGAAGTTTGCGAGTTATGTAAAGAAAAACCGGGAAAAGTTTATCAGATCGAAATAGATAAAATTCCAAATGGCAATGGCATTATTTCGACGTTGTGGGATTTTGTATGTTTAATTGATTCCAACGGCAGACCATCCGAAATACAATGTACGGGGCTGGATGTAACCGACCGGAAAAAAATGGAAGATGCGCTGAAAAACAGTAATGAGCGTTATGAATTGGTAAACCGGGCCACAAATGACGCAATTTACGACTGGGATTTGACAACAGATCACATTGCCTGGGGAGACGGATATCGCCGTTTGTTCGGTTATGAGGTGACTGATGAAAGGTATCCCGTTGAAAAATGGTCATCAAATGTTCATCCTGATGATATTGAAGCGGTAACTCATAATCTTAACAAAGCGCTTGCTGATAAAACGCAGCAAAACTGGGCATCCGAATATCGCTACCGGACACTTGCCGGAACCTATGCCTTTGCGCAGGAAAGAGGTTTCATTGTCAGAAACTCTAATGCTGAACCTGTAAGGATGATCGGCGTACTGCAAGATATAACCGAACGAAAACAAACTCAGATAAAACTTCTACGTAAATCGAAATTTTTGGCTGCCATTGCTGAGGTCAACAACAGTCTTTTACAATATAGTGACTGGTCGGAAGCATTGGATAAATCATTCGGGATTGTCGGATTGGCCATTATTGTCGACAGAGTTTATTATTTTGAGAATTACACGGATGGTATTTCCGGACAGAAATTTGCTAGTCAGAAATTTGAATGGAATGCCGGCACATTTGATTCACAGGTTGATAATCCCCTGCTACAAAATGTGCCGCACGAAAAATTGGCAAGTTTTATAAATTTGCTCAATGACAACAAGCCATTTACCGCTATCGTAAGCCAGTTGCCGGAGTCAGATTTGAAAATTGATCTCATTGAACAGGATGTTAAGTCCTTAATGATTGTACCGGTTTTTGTGAAAAACAAATTCCATGGATATGTGGGTTTTGATGATTGCCGGCTGGAAAGATTATGGGATGAGGATGAAATTTCTTTCCTGAAAACCATAGCAGTGAACCTGGCCAAAGTAATTGAAGGGCAGGAGGCAGATAAGGCGCTGTTTGATGCTTTTGAAGAAAAAAATAAAACGCTTGAAAGTATTCAGGATGGTTTTTTTGCCGTGAATGAAGACTGGATTGTAACGTACTGGAATAAAGAAGCCGAGAACTTGCTAAACATCAAACGTGAAGAAATCGTAAATCATAACTTCTGGGATATTTATAACAAATCCATTTCATCGAGATTTTATTATCAGTACAACAAAGCATTAAAAGAAAATACACCAGTTCGCTTTGAAGAACATTTTACGCCTTTGGACCGATGGTTTGAAGTGAGCGCTTTTCCGGCCAAGGCTGGTTTAACCGTTTACTTCAAAAATATTACGGAACGAAAATTTGCGGAAGAAAAGTTGAAAGAGCTTCATCAGGAACTGGAAAGTAATCTAAAAGTCCTGGCGATTTCCAATGCCGAACTTGAACAATTCGCCTATGTTGCCTCGCACGATTTGCAGGAACCCTTACGGATGGTAACCAGCTTTCTTACACTTCTTGAAAAAAAATATAGTAACGCATTGGATGAAAAGGCAAAAAGATACATTTTTTTCGCTGTCGACGGTGCAAAAAGAATGCGACAGATTATTTTGGATCTGCTTGATTTTTCGAGAGTTGGAAAGTCGGAAGAGAAACTTGAAGAAGTTGATTTGAATGAATTGTTAGAAGAAATAATTCTACTGTACAGGAAAAATATCGAAGAAAAACAAGCCGTAATCAGATTTTCGGATTTGCCTGCCCTTGTTACATTTAAAACACCGTTAAGACAGATTTTCCAGAATCTGATCAGCAACGGATTGAAATATCAACCTGATAATAGAATTCCGGAGATAGATATTTCTTCAAAAGAGACCGGGTCACACTGGGAATTTGCCGTCCAAGATAATGGAATCGGGATCGATGAGCAGTATTTCGATAAGATTTTTATTATCTTTCAAAGACTGCATAATAAAGACGAATATTCGGGGACTGGCATGGGGCTGGCGATTACGAAAAAAATTGTGGAAAACCTGGGTGGGAAAATCTGGTTAAAATCAGTGGAAGGAAAAGAAAGCACTTTTTATTTTAGCATTGCAAAACAGCAACCAACAACGTTATGAAAAGTATACATATACTATTAGTTGAAGATAATGAGGGAGATATTTTGCTCACGACAGAAGCTTTACAGGAAGGCAGGATTTCAAACACGATCAGTGTTGTCAGAGACGGAGAAGAGGCAATTGATTTTTTGAACCAGAAAGGCAGACACGCACTGGCGGAACAGCCGGATCTGGTACTGCTGGATGTAAACCTTCCAAAAAAGAATGGTCATGAGGTACTTCAGTATATTAAGAAAAGTGATGATATAAAGCATATCCCTGTCATTATGCTTACAACGTCATCGTCCGAAAAAGATATCAACCTTTCTTACAAAAACCATGCAAATTGCTATATCACAAAACCCGTTGAACTGGATAGCTTTTTAAATGTGGTAACGCAGATCGAAAATTTCTGGATCAGTATTGTAACCCTTCCATCTGTAAACAAAAATTGATGGAAAAGGATAAAAATCTATACAAAATCCTGGTCATTGAAGACAACCCCGGAGATTTTGCTTTGATTGAAGATTTTCTTGACGAGCAGATGGTTTCTCCTGAGATTTTTCAGGCTAAAACATTTAAGGAAGGCCAGGCCCTACTTGTAGAAAAAGGATTAGCTGTAAATGTCATTTTGCTGGATCTATCACTGCCAGATAAAAGCGGTGAAAACCTGATTATGGAAATTGTCGCCCTGAGCGCCGGAATTCCAATCATTGTATTAACAGGTTACCCGGATATTTCTTTTAGTGTAAAATCGCTGTCACTTGGCGTTTCTGATTATTTACTCAAAGACGAATTATCTGCTTCCAATCTATATAAAAGCATACTTTATAGTATTGAACGCAAGAAAAAATCGGCTGAACTGGAAGAATCCGAAAAAAGATACAGTGATCTTTTCCAGCTGAGTCCGCAGCCCATGTGGGTTTACGATCTTGAAACTTTGAAATTTTTGAACGTTAACGATGCCGCGATCAGGCACTATGGTTATAGTCTTGAAGAATTTCGGGGTATGACAATACGTGACATAAGGCCGGTTGAAGAGCTTCCTAAACTAGAAGAAGCGCTGTATCTGACCAGACGCCAGTCGTCAACGTTTCATTACAATGGAATATCGAGGCACAGAAAGAAAAATGGAGAAATAATCCAGGCTGAAATTCAAAGTAACGGCATTTATATTGATGGAAGGAGAGCCAGGGTAGTTTTGATAAATGACATCACTGAAAGACTGCGTTACATTGAAGCCATTGAAAGCCAAAATCAAAAATTGCAGGAAATAGCATGGCTTCAATCACACGTGGTAAGGGCGCCAGTGGCAAGGTTAATGGGAATTGTTGATTTGATCAAAAATTATCAGCATTCTGAAAACGAGCAAAACGAATTGCTTGATCACATTCTTATTTCGGCCAATGAGCTTGACGGGATTATCAGGGATATCGCAAATAAGACCCAGCATATTTGAAGAACTATCCTGATTAAAAATTAATCTAAATTTTCAGGCACAATATCATTAATGTATAAAATCTATTAAATTTGTGACGCAGTTGGGAGGTCTGACGTATTAGACCGTGTAGAACATTGCTTCTCCTTGACTGCTTTTTTTATGCACTTACTATACTGCGATGAATCCGGTAGTGCACCTGACCCTAATCAAAAACATTTTGTATTAGCAGGTATTTCTCTTTTTGAAAGACAAGGTTTTGCAATTGCTAATGAATTAGACAAAATTGTATCAAGGGTAAATCCTGATGATACTGCTTCAACCGAACTGCACGGTAGTCCCATATACGGTGGTAAGAAATTCTGGAGACATTATGAACGTTAATATCGATATGAGATAATAAAGGATTCTTTAAGGGTCCTGGCGAATTCACATGTTTCAAACCGGATATTTGCTTGTATAATTAATAAAGAAAAAGTTTCTCCCCGGGATCCTGTTGAACTTGCCTTTGAACAAATTGCCAGCCGATTCGATCATTATCTTGCAAGGCTTTATAATCAAAATAATACTCAGAGAGGAATTATAATTTTTGATAAATCGACTTATGAAACAACTATTCAAGGGTTGGCCACCAATTTTCGTACAATCGGGCACTCATGGGGAGTTTTAAGAAACTTATCAGAAGTTCCATTGTTTCTTGATTCAAAAGCTTCAAGATTAATTCAATTAGCAGATTTAGTTGCTTATTCCATTTTTAGAAAATACGAGCACGGAGACACCCAATTCTTTTCTATTATTGAAAATCGATTTGATCAGGTTGGGGGAATTAAACATGGTCTTTGTGAAAAACTGTGAATAAGTGTAATTTTCCAAGGCGTTCTATTCAATCTAAGCTTTGGTTTTTTTTAATAAGTTACAATAAACACTGTAACCCGGCTTATTGTAACTTATCAAATTTTTTCTAGCTCCGATCCCAAAAAGCAGGCGGTTCAATGCCAAGTGCTCTCAGATAAACGTATCCTTGTGCACGGTGATGAATTTCGTTGTCGATGATATATAAAGTAGTAAAGTAAACCGGACCGTCATACTGGCCAAAAGCGGCATCCAGTTCATGGAAACGAGAAACAGGAATTTTTGGCCAAAGTGTGTTAATTTCTTCTGTAATTTTATCCCAAAGCATAAGAACTTCCTGTTTGGTAGCCGGTGGTTGTGATGCAAAATTAAGCGGAGGATCTCCGTAGGTCCATTCGCCTGAAAAAATCCCATTAATTCCCGGTCCGGAAAGAACCATGATTTCCATTACCAACTCGGCAAAAGTGCGCATGCCTCCAATAGAGAACGTATAAAACTGATCGTCGGGAAAAGCTTCAATTACTCGGCGGGTAATCCGGCGATGTCCCTGCCAGTGTTCCAACAAGGCGTCCTGTGTAATGAAAACTTCTGATGGAAGAAGTTCTTTTAATTCACTTGTGTTATTTTCCATTTTGCTGAAAGGTTATGTTGTTAATATTTCCATCACAAAGAAAATATCAGCCAGTGACAGCCCTATGTCAACAAGTTTTTAATCAATAAAAAAATATTTTGATGACAAGGGATAAATGAATTCTCCAAAAAAAACGCAAGAATCAGGTTTTGGCTACAACAGCAAAAGTATAGTTTTGACAAGACAAGAGATGAACAAACTTTAACATTATGATACTGCATGCGAGCCTGGGAACCAGTGAGATGGAAATTCGCAGAAATCTTGGAAGATTAATCAAAAATGGAGGTATTACACTTGGCGGATATAAAAAGGCCGGAATCTACGGCACATTAAATTGCCGTTCGGGGAAAAGAATGAAAATAGAAAACAGAGTTTTCTTTAAAGATGAGAAGGAGGCTATTTCAGAAGGTTACCGGCCATGCGCCCATTGTTTGCCTGAAAAATATAAACTTTGGAAATCAAGTCAGGAGAGGGAAGACTATTAATTCTTCTAAGGTAATTTTTTTGCGAGACTTCTCCATAAATAGAAAACAATATAACTTTCCCACCCGCTCATTCCCTTAAAAAAATCGAGAATCTGTAAATGGTCTTTCTTGTCCGTGATGATATTGTGCAGGAATAAAGCCTGCACTAAACCCGCGTCCCCGTACGGAATACTTGACTGCTCTTTTAAACTTTTCATAAGCGCATAATTAGCCGTCCAAATACCAATTCCTTTAACCGACATCAACATTTTTTGCCTGGCCTCCATGTCTGGGAGAGACATTAACATTTCCTTGCTGAGTTTTCCTTCATCAAAAAGTTTGGCGATACCGATGATGTATTCTGATTTTTTGCCTGAAAACTGCATTGCTTTCAAATCCGCCGGATCGGCGTGTGCTAGTATTTTGAATGAAGGGAAAAGGTGAAATATTTGATTCTCAAACTCAATTTTGCTGCCGTATTTTTCAACAAGCCTCCTTTTTAGTTTATAGGCAAAAGTCAGATTGATTTGCTGACCTGTGATACTCCAGCATAAGGCTTCGAAAAGATCCGGAATTCCAATCATTCTTAAACCCTTAAATTCCTCAACCATATAAGATAGTTGACGATGCTGGTTGAGAAGTATATAAAATGGCCTTAAATCCCGGTTGATATCAAGCCAGTCAATTACATAATTTTTGATAGCCAAACTGTCTTCAGTATTACAAACTCCCGATAAAATTTCGACTTCCAGTGAATCCGCCTTCTGATATATTTGTAATAAAAACGGCTTTTCGTTAATAAGGACCGCCTTCATTATTTTAGTATCAGCTATTGAATGCATGCAATCATCATAATTGCGATGAAGGAACCATAAACATTCTCCGAAACTGAAAGTTGAATTTATGGGTATTGAAATAGTTTTTGCGCTCATTATAGGCTCCGTATAGTTTAATGATTGCGGTAAGAAAGTAAAAATAGCGGAGTCTAATCTGGCAACCAATCTGGTTCTTGCTATATGCAGTATGTTGTGCAGGATATATTAATTGTACGGCACTTATTTTCTCTCACCAAATGAGCTTCTCAGTAAAAACTGATTAAACAAGTTTTGTAACACTGCATTACAAACATACCGTTTTCCACTTAGCACAAGTTCAACTGCCCGTATGAGTTCGGATGGGTCATTTTGTTTTAATAAGTAACCTTCGATTCCAAATTCGAGATAGGGCAGGGTTTTGAAATCATAAATTATTTCGTCGTATATAATTATTGGTGTGGCAGGATAAAGCAGTTTGACCTTATTATAAAGGCTCAGATCTTTCTTTTTAGCATTATCATTAATTCCTAAAATTATCAGGTCGGTTTTATTATTATTCTCTCTTTGCAGAATATCATCCGCAGATGATAACTCACTAATTTCAAGGTCCCTGAAGTGATTTTTTAACAAATTGGCAATTCCAGTACGTAGGGTCGGATAATTATCTATTATCAAAAATGAAGTCATTGAGCAAAGTTTAGAATAGCAAGTTATGCAATTATCGTGCCAAAAAATACATAGTAAATAATTTGGCCCGATTATTGCAAAATTCTTATACTTTTTCTTCAAATTAGCTTTGGCCAGTTTTCCTTGGTGCAAAAAGCCTATTAGCATGCATCGTTTATTCTTGTGAATATTACTGCTGATGCCTTTTGATTTTCAAAAAGTGCAGATCCGTAATCCTATTATTTTTATTTTATGCTATACATATTATCGCCAGTAGTTTTTAAACATTGCTGGTCAGTTATGCAAACAGAACCTAAACCGTAGGGAACAGTTCATCTTTAATAATTATGTGTATTAAATGTGATTAGATGTAAATCGAAGTAGGATTACCATCTTAGAAAGTTGCTTTCTCCCGTGGTGAGATTGTCCGGAAAGGAGTAGTGTACTGGAAGCTTAAGGAAGAAGGGATAGTGTGTGATGTAGTGCGGAATTGAACCCGATTAGCCTTCTACAATCAGACATTGCAAAAGATTGTCTGTTATCTGACTTTGTTTTTTTCCAGTCTGCCTCCTGGAACAAATTCTCCTTCGATCCAGCGGACGAAGTTTTTGGCATGTGTAAGATAAATGTTTGCCGCTAATGGCTTCAATTCGGACGACTGAATCTCGTTGATGTACATGTCGAGTAGCCGGCTGATTTCCGTTAATGATTCTGAATCGGTTTGCATGATGCTAGGTTAAATATGTGTGAAAATAATTATTGAATTCTAAGTATATACAGCATACTGAGGAATTGAAATAACGGGCCAATTTTATTTCAATTAAATTTAAAGCCCTAACCGTTAAATAAATACATGTGAAAGTTCATTCTTTTTACATAGAAAAAACATGTATTATCCTTAATATTTTTTCAGTTAGGCCTTTTGATCAGTTACTTCAGTTTAACCAGGCCGTCAGAAGTCGTTTTGCAGATAGCGTGCGGAAAGATTTACTAAATAAGTCAGTGACATCAACAATCTACGCATCTGTATTTAAATTAATTAAGATGGTATAGTATTTTATTCTGATTATTAAAATTATTTGAAATAAAATGTTGTTGTACAAAGAGCAAGGATTAATTTTGGACCATTATTCGATTTTAGTCGAAAAATAATTGATAGACAATGTTAAATAAAGATGAAATAATTAAGGCAAAAATTCTGGAAGGGGCTAACAAACTTTTTCTCAGGTATGGGTTGAATAAAACAACCATGGAAGATATTGCCAAGGATGCGGGGAAAGGGAAAAGCACGCTTTATTATTATTTTAAAAGTAAAGAAGAAATTTTTCAAGCCATTATCAGCAGAGAAAAGGATGACTTTTTTCTGATACTTCAAGGCGAGATTGCCAAATCACCAACAGCCTGGGAGAAATTCAAGACATTTTATCTGAAACGTTTTGAAATGATGAAGAAAATGGCAAATCTCTACACCGTGCTGGTATCAGAAACCAGAGAAGCAATGTTTGCAACGGGTGGAGATTGTCACTGGCGTAAAAAATATGACGAAAAGGAGATTGTAATCCTGAAAAGTATCCTGGAATACGGAATGATCAGTGGTGAATTCAGAATTTTGTCTGATACAGAACTCAACAGACTTGCCTTCGTGCTGACAAGTGCGCAGCGAAGCATTGAGTTTGATCTTATCATGTATGACAAACTGGATGAGATGCACGACTATTTGAACCTGCTTATGCAATTAGTAATGAATGGACTAAAAAAATAATATTGGGTTTATGCATCGACCAGGATACGTTATTAGTCCTTAGTTTCAAAAGTGAGAATTCTTTGACCGTAACCAGTCAAATAACTGTCAGAAAATTAAGTGTTTGAAGAAAGCCGGGACGTCTGACATTGTTTTAGAATAAGTAGATTTATCTGTTGCTTTATTTAATTGTGTCTTCACAAAAAAATAACAAAAAATTAAATAAAGATTAAAATAAACAGATATTGAAAAAGAAGGAGTGGAGAAGTACCAGAAAAATATTTTCTTTGCCAAGGTCTATCCGGTTGTGAAAATAATAATTCTATTTAACACAAAAATGGGTCTGTTTTTTCGGAAAGAAAGTATTAAAAATACAATTTTTATATCTTTGTAAAAATATAATAAAATCGGTTTTTAAATTTTCAAAAAACGAGAGATATACATCGAAAACATTGAAATATCACTTGTCTGGTAACTTTAAAAGGAATAATGGTACACTTGGTGCCAAAACAGGTTTTTGAGAAAAGTTTTCATAAGAACAGGTTTTAATTCCTGCACCAACTGAAAAAAACTGTTTTTGTTATAAATTATTTTAAATAAATTAATTCAAGTAAAAACCTTTATTGAAGTTAACATGTTAGGTAATGCAGGCGAAACAATGCTTTAACATTGCCGTAATATGCTTAAATTACTTTTTTAATGACGAAAAAAATGCATAACCCACTGGAACTAACTGGAAATCAGGAAGTAGGTGCATGTTTCTGACACTAAATATTTATGGGGAATAAACTACATGCCCGGGTTTCTGAATTCAGAGATTCGAAGGTAATTAAGGAAAGGGGTCTTTACCCTTATTTTAGGCCAATTGAATCAGGTCAGGATACTGAGGTAATCATTCATGGCAAAAAAGTGCTGATGTTTGGTTCAAATTCATATCTCGGCTTGACAAATCATCCTAAGGTAGTGGAAGCGGCACGTGAGGCAACTACCAAATACGGAACCGGGTGCGCAGGCTCACGTTTCCTGAATGGTACATTAGATATCCATGAAGAGTTAGAGAAAAAACTTGCAATCTACACCGGAAAAGAAGCTTCTGTACTTTTCAGTACCGGTTTTCAGGCTAATTTGGGTGCACTTTCAAGCATTACCGGAAGAAATGATTACCTGATCCTGGATGATGCAAATCATGCTTCTATTATTGATGGAAGCCGCTTATCGTTTTCGAAAGTGGTTAAATACAGCCATAATAATATGGATGATTTGAGAAACAAACTTAAAAATCTTCCTGAAGACGCTATCAAGCTTATTGCCACTGATGGTATTTTCAGTATGGAAGGTGATATCGTGAAGCTTCCTGAAATGGCGGCTATTGCAGAAGAGTTTGGTGCGAATATCATGGTGGATGATGCTCATAGTCTGGGTGTTATCGGCGTTAATGGCTCTGGAACTGCTTCACATTTTGGTCTTACGGATAAGGTGGATCTTATCATGGGTACTTTTAGTAAATCTTTTGCTTCACTTGGTGGGTTTATCGCTGCGGATGAAGAAACGATCGAATATCTGAAGCACCGTGCACGTGCTTTGATGTTCAGTGCCAGTATGACACCATCTTCTGTTGCAAGCGTTTTGGCTGCTCTCGAAATCATTGAAAATGAGCCTGAGCACATCGAAAGACTTTGGGCAAATACTCATTATGCTAAAAAATTGCTGCTTGAAAGTGGCTTTGATTTAGGGAAAACGGAAAGTCCGATTCTTCCGATTTATATCAGAGACAACGAAAAAACTTTCCATATCACAAAAATTTTGCAGGAAGACGGTGTATTTGTGAATCCGGTTGTATCGCCAGCGGTACATACTACTGAATCACTGATTCGTTTTTCTTTGATGGCAACACATACTTTCGATCAGATTGAAGAAGCGGTTGATAAAATGACCAAAGCCTACAAACAAATATATTCCGACCCTATTATTTCTGAAAGTGTATGACCCGAGTTTTACCCGTTACCTCTAATAAGGAGCTGGACCGTTTTGTTGATTTTCCGCATGACTTGTATAAGGATGATGTAAACTACGTTCCGGAAATATTTATTGGGCAAAAAGATTTGCTTTCCCCCGGTAAACATCCTTTTTATGAACATTCTTCCGCGCAATGTTTTTTGGCGTTTGACGAAAGTGGTAAAATAACGGGTAGAATTGCTGCAATACATAATGTGAATCATAACGAGTTTGTAGGAGCAAAAGACGGTTTTTTCGGTTTTTTTGATTGCATAAATGATCAGGAAACTGCGAACCTGCTTTTTGAAAAAGCAACGGAATGGCTTAAAGAGAAGGGACTTAACAAAATCCAGGGACCTGCAAGTCCGACGACCAATGATGTCTGCGGACTTTTGGTTGATGGTTTTGATTTGCCTCCGGTTGCAATGATGCCTTATAATGCGCCTTATTATCTGACGCTTCTGGAAAATATCGGATTTACAAAAAAAACAGATTTGCTGGCTTACAAAGTGATGCACGCAACTGTAAATGACAAATCGATAAGAATGCTTGATTTACTTCAGAAAAGATTACTGGAAAGAAACGGTATCGTGATCAGAAAGGTAAATATCAAGGATTTTAAGAATGAGGTTGTTAAAATAAGAGAGATATATAACTCAGCGTGGGAAGAAAATCTTGGCTTTGTGCCGATGACTGAACATGAATTTGAGTATCTGGCCAAGGATTTAAAAATGATTCTGAATCCTGATTACTGCTTGCTTGCAGAAAAGGATAACAAGATTGTCGGTTTTGTGCTTGCGATTCCGGATATCAATCAGATTCTGATAAAGATCAAAAAAGGAAGATTACTACCGACAGGGATATTTAAGCTTCTTTTCCTCAAAAAGAATATTGACATGCTGCGTATTTTAACGCTGGGTGTTATCGATGGATACCGAAAACTGGGTATTGAAGCCTGTTTGTATGGAGGAATCATCAAAAATTCAAAGGGAACAAAAATAAAAGGTGGGGAGTGCTCGTGGATGCTGGAAGATAATCACATGATGAACCGGGCACTGGATCAGATGAACGGAGAACTTTACAAGCGTTACAGATTGCTTGAAAAAGAAATATGAGTAAAAGGATATTGATAACCGGAGCAAGTGGATTTATAGGTTATCACCTCATAAAAGCTGCACAAAAAGCCGGATTTGAGGTAGATGCCGCAGTACGTTCATCAAGCAGGTTATCACATTTGAATGCTCTGGCACCTAATTTTGTGACACTGGATTTTGGTTCAGAGGAATCATTGAAGAGGAGTTTGGAAGAAGGGCAATATGCATATATTATTCATGCTGCCGGGGCTACCAAAGCTAAAAATTTAGAAGAATATAATTTAGTAAACGCTGAATATACCAGAAATCTGGCTCAGGCAACAGAGAAGGCAGATATTCCACTTGAAAAGTTTGTATTCGTCAGCAGCCTGGCCGCTATTGGTCCTTCTGATTATCATGACGTTAAACTTTTTACAGAAAACAGAAAGCCAAATCCGGTAACGGCATACGGAAAAAGTAAGCTTTTGGCAGAGGAATATTTATCAGACAGCACTTTGCCGCTTGCTGTTTTAAGGCCGACGGCTGTTTATGGTCCTGGCGAAAAGGATTTATATATCGTTTTCAAAATGTTGCAGGATGGACTGGATCTGTACATTGGTAAAAAACCTCAACGTTTCAGTTTTGTTTATGTTCAGGATCTGGTGAATGCGATTATGCTTTCAATGCAAGCTGAAAATAAGGCAGAACGGACTTACAATATATCTGACGGAAACGTTTATGGGCGTTATGAGCTTGCTGATACCTTTAAGGATTTACTGAGCAAGAAAACAATACGTGTACATATTCCCGAAGGTATTGTAAAAATAGCGGCAAATGTATTGGAACTGGCTTATATGAATTCTGAAAAATCGCCGGTTCTGAATAAAGAAAAGTTGAACGAGCTTACAGCACCAAATTGGGCTTGCAGCATCGAAGCAGCAAAAAAGGATCTGCATTATCGTCCGGCTTATAATCTGAAAACAGGTTTGGCAGAATCTATGCAGTGGTATACAAAAGGAAAGTGGCTTTAAATCACCTCTAAATTGAAGAACATGATGTATCAAGATCAACATATCAGGCCACCGGGATTATTAACCGGACATCCGGCTTAGCTGACCGAAGTCTGATGATAGTAAAATAATTTGAAATGTCAGGGACAAAATAGTTGGTTCGCTTGTCCGTGTTTTTGGAAGCAGGACCTTGTAGAATTGAAATAACCTGAGAATAATGAGTCAGTTGCATAAAATAATTGCAACATCCCTGGGGATAGGATATGTCGGGAAAGGTGGCGGAACAGTCGCAGCTGTATTTACTTGTATTTGCTGGTATTTTTGGCAGGTTCATTTTACACCATCAATCTGGTTTGGTTTTGGAATAACACTCTTTATTACGATAATTGGGACGATTTCTTCGGATGCAGTTGAGCCTTTTTGGGGAAAAGATGATAAAAAAGTAGTGATCGATGAGGTCGCTGGAATGTGCATCAGCTTATTATTTTTGCCTTCAACAGGTGCTTATATTATAACAGGACTTATACTGTTCAGGTTTTTCGATATTGTAAAACCTCTCTACATCAGAAAAGCGGAAAAACTGCCCGGTGGGTATGGCGTGATGCTTGATGATGTGCTTGCCGGTATTTGTGCAAACATCCTTCTACAAATAGCCTTCAGATTTAATCTTTTGTAAAATAATGTTAACGTTTATCAAGGCGCAAGCCTCTTCTTTGATTGCTACATTTCTCGACTTTTCGACTGCAATCGTTCTGGTGAACTTTTTTGGTGTGGAACCGTTTACTTCAAGTATAGCAGGAACGTTTTTTGGAGGGGTTGCTAATTTTACGATTAACAGGTACTGGGTGTTCGAGGCAGCGGAAGATAAAATTGGTGGACAAGCGCTGAAATATTTTGTTGTTTGGGTCGGAAATCTGGTTTTAAATGCAGGAGGAATGTATTTGTTGCTCGAAAAGACAAATTTGAATTATGTTATCTCCAAAGCCATTGTGGCACTTATTGTTGGCTTTGGTTACAATTACATGTTTCAGAAAAAAGTGGTTTTCAGATGATCGTCACAGAACATAAATGAGTATTCCCTGCCTGATTAAAATAAAAGCGCAGGAGAAGCTAAAAAAAAATTAAAATGTCAGTAAAATTTAAAATAGCAGGTATATTATTCTTTCTGATTCTGTTTGGCTCAGACCATGTCCGGGCGCAAACTACAATCATCAGAGGAGTGCTTACGGACTCTGCTTCGAAGGAAACTTTACCTTATGCCAATGTGCAGATACCCGGAACCACGCTTGGGACGCTCGCTGATGATGAGGGCCGTTATTCAATTAAGGTGGAGGGGAATTACACTAAAATCCAGTTTGGTTATATTGGTTATAATACGCAGGTGAAAACGATCACACCAGGTATTGATCAGGTGATCAACGTGAAACTTAGCGTAAATGCTTCCATGCTCACGGAGGTAGTTATCAAAGGAAAAGCCAGGTACAGAAATCGGAATAATCCGGCGGTGGAATTGATCCAGAAAGTGATTGACCATAAAAAGGAAAATCAGATGGACGCCAACGATTTTGTCCAGTACGAGCAGTACGAGAAAATATCTCTGGCACTAAGTAATTTGTCCGACAAATTCCGGGAAAAGCGGATTTTCAGAAATTACCAGTTTCTTTTCACAGAGCAGGATTCAAGCACGATTGGTGGTAAAAACATGCTTCCGGCCTATCTGAGAGAAAGACTTTCACAGATTTATTTCCGGAAAGATCCTTACAAAAAGAAGCAGCGCGTGCTGGCAGACCAGCGTGCAGAATATGATTCACGCTTCATTGATAATGATGGATTAAGCACTTATTTCAACAGACTTTATGAAGATATAAATATCTACAATAATAACATTTCCGTTGTAACCAATCTTCTGCTTAGTCCGATTGCAGGTTCTGCGCCGACGTTTTACAAGTTTTTTATTACAGATACTGTAAAAACGCAGCAGCCATGGCTTGTCGAATTGAGTTTTATCCCAAGAAATAAAACGGATCTTCTGTTCCAGGGAAAACTGTACATTACGCTGGATGGGCATTATGGCGTTCAGCATGCTTATCTGACTGTTAATAAAGATATCAACCTGAACTTCATGCGTGACCTTGAAGCGAAGCTGGAATTCGATAAAAGTTCTGACGGAAGATACCACCTTAGCAAAAGTACGCTGGGAATGGAATTCGCTTTTGGAGATAAGGGAGGCGGGATTTATGGTCAAAGAACGGTGACGTTTAAAGATTACGAAATCAATAAACCGCAGAATGACAGCATTTACAGAGGCCCGGCAGAGGAAATAATGTACAAGGAAGACGAAAAGAAAAGTCCGGATTTTTGGGTTAACTCACGTCACATTCCTTTGGAACACCGAGAAGTTGAGATTTACAAAAATGTTGATACGTTGCAGACAATCAAGTCTTTCCGGCGTACCATGGATATCGGAACGCTTTTACTGGCGGGTTATAAAGCACTTGGTCCGGTAGAAATTGGTCCTGTAAATACGTTTTACAGTTTTAATCCGGTAGAGGGTTTAAGACTACGTTTTGGTGGAAGAACAACTCCGATTTTCAGCAAACGGGTGTATTTTGAAACTTATGCCGCTTACGGTTTTAAGGATCAGAAGTGGAAATATTTTGCCAGCGGTACTTATTCGCTGAATAATAAATCTATCTACCATTTCCCTCTGCATTATTTCAGATTCAGCTATCAGCACGATACCAAAATTCCCGGACAGGAATTGCAGTTTGTGCAGGAAGACAATTTCCTTTTGTCGTTCAAGAGAGGAAAAAATGATAAATGGCTTTACAATGATATCTATAAATTCGAATACGTTCGGGAATTTCCAAGCAGATTGTCTTATAAATTTGGATTTACACAATGGAAACAGGCGCCTGCCGGTGCTTTGGTTTACCAGCGTTATGATGCAGGAAGTGATGGTCTGATCAATATTAATTCCCTTTCCAATGCAGAAGTGAGTCTGGAATTGAGATATGCTCCGCACGAACAATATTATCAAGGGAAATTATACCGGACGCCAATTCCGAACAAATATCCGATTTTCACGATGCGATACAGCAAAGGGATTAAAGGACTATTACAGGGAGAAACGAACTATCAGAACTTCACAGGGAATATTGCGAAAAGATTTTTCCTTTCCCAGTTTGGTTATGCTGACGTGACGGCAGAAGGCGGATATATTATCGGAAAAAATATTCCTTTTCCTTTATTGACAATCCACCGCGCCAACCAGAGTTACGCATATCAGCTGAGTTCTTATAACTTGATGAACTTCCTGGAATTTGTCAGTGACCATTATGCGAGTATGAACGTGGAATACTATTTGAATGGATTTCTTTTTAACAAAATTCCGTTGCTGAAAAGATTAAAACTTAGAGAAGTGGTTGCGTTCAGAGGATTGTATGGTGGTTTGAGAAATGAGAATAACCCGGCTTATAATCCGAATTTGTATAAGTTTTTGACAAATCCGGATGGCAGCTCGGCAACTTACTCGCTTAATAAAGAGCCTTACATGGAAGGAAGTGTCGGGATCGCGAACATTTTTAAGTTATTACGAGTTGATTTGGTTAAACGGTTCAACTATCTTGACAATCCTAATGTTGCAGAGTGGGGTGTCAGAGCGAGAGTAAAGTTGGATTTCTAGTTTAAAAGAGTTTAAAATGAACAAAGACGAGTTGCGCGTTGCTTTACAGCAAGGCATTTATAAGGTAATCAATCCGTTTGTTAGGTTTCTTATCAAAGCCGGATTAACACCTAACATGGTGACTACCATTGGTTTGGTATTAAATATTGGAGTAGCCGTCATTTTTATTATAGGTGTTGAAGAAGGTAACCGAGGGGATTTGACATATGTTGGCTGGGCGGGATTTCTGGTACTTTTTGCCGGAATATTTGATATGCTCGACGGGCAGGTTGCAAGGCTTGGCAATATGAGTTCAACTTTTGGAGCTTTCTACGATTCTGTTTTGGACAGATACAGTGAAATGGTGATGTTTCTTGGGATTTGTTATTATCTGGTTGGACATCATTATTTTTTCAGTTCACTCTTTGCATTTATTGCGCTGATCGGTTCGGTCATGGTAAGTTATACGCGCGCCAGAGCGGAAGGTCTTCGTGTTGAATGTAAAGAAGGATTAATGCAGCGGCCGGAGCGTGTGGTTTTGGTCGGTATTGCAGCAATTTCCTGTGGTGTAGCGTCAAATTACATTGGTGGTGATTATAAATTGTTTATTCCCGGCATACCTTTTCATGTTTTTGAAACGATGTCAATTTTTACAATTCCGATCACCGTCATGGCTGTTTTGACCAATATTACCGCGGTAAACCGTTTGTTAAGTGTAAAAAAAATATTGGATAAAAAAGATTCCGATGAGATTTCTATTAATCGCTAGTCTGATTGCATTTCTTGCAACAGGCAGCAACGCGTTCGCAGACAAAAAAATGAAGGAAAATCCGGCAGTAGCGGCAGTCGATACTTTTCCTGTACCAAAATTACCCAACCTCCTTTTTTATATTCAAAGAGACCCGAATACAAACACGATTTGCTACGAACTTAATGTAAATGATCAGGGCCAGCTGGATGAAGAAAACCCGGTTCACCCGTTTTGGATCAGATATCCCGAAGGCGGAGGACGTAAAGAACTCAATTATTTACAGAAAAAATTCGCTTATGGAATTGTTGTAAAAAAAGCAGGCAAGGATTATTTTCAGTTAAAATCAGTAGCATATTCGAAAACACCACTATATCTTAAAAAAGGTACCAATAATAAGTACCAGGTATTCATGGCAATAAACCAGAAGCAGTGCGTTTTGACAAAGATTTTTGTAAGGATCGATGGCGGAACTTTCTGGGTCCCAAATGTCAAGTATATCGAAGTTACGGGAACGGATCCCGCAACTGGTAAGACAGTAGTAGAAAGAATTAGTAAATTTTCCTGATGTTTCGTCATGGCCAAGAACTATGTATCCAACTCTAGAGAATCGGTTCGGATGTTCAAAAGCGATATCCTCGAATCGGTTTCAAAAGTGCACTTTTCTGTGCCTCTTTTCATTTTCATTCCTGTAATTCTTTATTTTGGCTGGAAGGCGATCTGGCAGGAAGAACTTTCTCCGCTTGAATTTTCCGGTTATTATCTTTTAGGATTATTTATCTGGTCGCTTACAGAATACGTTTTGCACAGGTTCATTTTTCATCTTGAACCAAAAAAAGGTAACAAAACGCTGGAACGAATCCATTTCATTTTCCACGGCGTTCACCATGATTATCCGAGTGACGCGCATCGTTTGGTAATGCCGCCTTCGGTAAGTATTCCATTGGCTACGGCTTTTTATTATCTGTTTTCGCTTTTTTTGAGAACAGGTCCTTTGGCAGCATTCTTTTCAGCTTTTATGACCGGATATTTAATTTATGATATGACGCATTATGCACTACATCATGCTAACTTTAAAAATAAATTCTGGAAAAGACTGAAAAAACATCATATGCTGCACCATTACGACGATGCATCCAAAGGATATGGAGTAAGTTCGCCGCTGTGGGACAAAGTTTTCAGCTCCGATTTTTTAAAAAATAAAAATGATTGACAATTTAGAAAGTGCGGTAAGCATCCCTAAAACCGATTTTTACGGCATAAAACCGATCATCACCATGTTGCTGATATCGGTGGTGTATCTGGTTTTGTCTGCTTATCTGGTTGGATTCCGGAGTGATCAGATTGTTCTTTTGGTCCTTACAAATGGTTTTTACTTTTTCTCGGAAGCAACACGCAAATTCATAACCGCATTTTCTATCTTTATCGTGTACTGGGTTTTGTTTGATTATATGAAGGCATTCCCGAATTATAATTACAACACGGTACATATAAAAAGTCTTTACGATCTTGAAAAATCAATCTTTGGTATAACGAGCGGAGCATCAATTATCACTCCGAATGAGTACTGGATTTTGCACCAGCATTCGTTTCTGGATGTCATGTCGGGCTTGTTTTATCTGACCTGGATTCCGCTTCCTTTATCTTTGGCGGGATATCTTTTTTATAAAAATAGAACTCAGTTTTTCAATTTCGCCTTTACCTTTTTACTGGTCAATTTGATTGGTTTTGTGATTTATTACCTTTATCCGGCCGCGCCGCCCTGGTACAGTCAGCAGTACGGTTTTGAATTTATGGCAAACACAAGAGGTAATACGGCAGGACTTTCCCGTTTTGATGCTTTTTTCAATGTGGGAGTTTTTAAATCGATTTATGAGAAGAGCTCGAATGTGTTTGCGGCAATGCCTTCGCTGCATTCCTCTTATCCGCTTATCGCTTTATATTATGCGGTAAAAAGTAAAATAAACGCCGGATTGGCCACGGTCATTGGAATTAC
The DNA here is from genome assembly GCF_015221875.1 of Dyadobacter subterraneus. Taxonomy (NCBI): domain Bacteria; kingdom Pseudomonadati; phylum Bacteroidota; class Cytophagia; order Cytophagales; family Spirosomataceae; genus Dyadobacter; species Dyadobacter subterraneus. The sequence goes on along the minus strand of NZ_JACYGY010000001.1, from coordinate 4,749,453 downwards.
GATGCCGGGAATCTGGTTTGCAGCCGTTTACACCAGTCACCATTATGTACTTGATGTGATCGCGGGTGTTACCTGCGCAATTACAGGTATCATTATCGTGAATCTGATTGCCGCTAAAAGATTAGATAAACAAAATTAAAATGATGATATGGTTAAAGTTGGAAACATCTTGGGTTTAAAGATGTTTCCAACTTTTTCATTTATAAACCGTGTCTGTTTTAATGTCAATAAGAAAGAAGATTCCAACCTTGGCGGCATTTCTGTTGTCATTAAATAACAAGAAAACGGGAAAATTTCCGTTTCAATAATGATTGCCTTTTTCTGAAAATACCCGAAAATTAATGATATCGATAATAATCTGCTCTGCTGACGCCGAAGAACTAAAACAAGTTTCAAAGAATATTGATCAGACCATAGGTGTTCCTTTTGAAATTATTGGAATCGATAATAGTGAAGGAAAGCGGGGGATTTGTGCGGTTTATAATGAAGGAAAAAGAAAGGCGAAGTTTGATATTCTGTGTTTCATGCATGAGGATATTGAAATAAAAACGGAAAATTGGGGAAATATTCTTCTGAACATTTTTTCAGAAAATAAGGAAATCGGTGTTGTAGGCGTGGCTGGTGGAGGTTACAAGGCGCTGGCGCCTTCGGGATGGTATTGTGTTGAATATAACTCGCCTGACAGGTCCTTCCAAAATGTAGTTCAGGGTTTTAAACTTAAAAACAAGGAAGAAATTCACGCTTACCACAATCCTTATCTGCAAAAACTAAGTGAGGTAGTATGTGTTGACGGGATGTGGTTTTGCGCCAGAAAAAATGTTTTAAAGGATAAGCCTTTCGATGAAGAATTGCTCCGAGGTTTTCACGGATATGATGTTGATTTTTGCCTGAGCATTTTTGGCAAACATAAAATTGTGGTGACCTATGACATCCTGATGAAACATTCGTCTGAAGGAAATTTCGACCGGGAATGGTTTGAAACCATTTTGAAGCTTCACAGAAAATGGAATGCGCATCTTCCGCTGACAACAACTAAAATTGTTGACGAAAAGGTTATTTACCTCACTGAAAAAAGAGCGATTAAAAATGTTGTTGAGCAAATGTTGGAATGGGGTTATTCTTTCGGTGAAATTCAAAAAATGCTGCTTTCCGGTGCAAAATCCAAAAGAATGCCTTTAAGACTTTTCTTCAAAGGATATATCCATTTGGTTGAACAGCATTTTGGATTTGGTGAGTAATAATTATCCAAAAATTCTTGCCCACAAAATTTTTGATTTCATTCCCCAGATATGCCGGAAAACATATGCTGACTGACTGGCTTTTTTGTATTTTGGAATATAATATAACGATTGATATTCCTCATTCAGTAAACGGGAGTAGCGGAATGATAAAAACGTACTCAACCTTTCTTCAAAAAGCGTCACAAGGCGATTTACAAAATCCTGATACTTGTTGAATTTGTAACTCTGGCAATGTTTCAGCCATTTCAGCTCTTTCTGCATTTTGAGAATATCCCGGTTCTCATGATATTTTTTATTGATCTTTTTTCTTTTGTTCATAATATCTGTCGAGCTGGTGCTATGCTGACGATATTGAACCAGAGAATCGTGGATCACTTCAATTTTACCAACATTAGCAGCCACGTAAGCCAGCCACTGGTCATGAAAGAAATCCTTGTGAAAGGGAAGCGCCCAAGGCAACAAATCTTTCCGGATCATACAGCTATGGCCGGAAATACAATTGAAAAAAAGAAAGGTTTTCGGATTGTCGCCACTGTAAAGGTTAATGATATCCGACATTTTCTTACCCGTCGGTTTTCCCTTCTCATCAATCAGCGTAGAATCATGATATACAAGCTGGCTGTCACCAATGGCTTCTACTTGCAGCCGGATTTTATCTAGATCCCAAATATCGTCCTGATCGGATAGTGCGATCAATTCGCCGTTGCATAAAGAAATTGCCTTTTCGAAATTCTTGACGTAACCTAGATTTTCTTCATTTTCGTAGAATGTAAAAAAAGGATATTTATCAGCATATTCCTTTAAAATCGCCAGAGAAGAATCCTTGCTGCGGTCATCGACGGCGATAATTTCCAGATTAGGATATGTCTGGTTAACAAGCGTTTCCAGCTGTTCTCTCATGAACTTTTCTCCATTATAAATGCAAAGTGCAATAGAGACAAGCGGTGTATTTTGTTGATCGTTCATTCCGGACTGGCAGTCTGATGGCTGCACTTTTAGGTTTAGGAAGGGATTATTTACAGGCACTCAAACAATACGTTTAGTGCCGGGTCCCCATATTTTTCTTAACGTAAAGAAGAACTTACTGGTCTTGTTTTTTTTCAATAAAAATAAAAGCGATTCTTCATTTTTCCAGATTTTCAAGCCATAGGAAAAATTAACAAAGGAAGAATTTCTTTTAAGACAAAGTTGATAAAGCTTCATAACCAAATCAAAATTGAAACCGCTACTATGCTCAGCGCAAACTTTCAGCCAGAGACTTTCCTGTTTCAGTTTTTCAATTTTAACTTCCTTGCTTGTCTTCTGGTGCTTGCTTCGAACGGCAAGTATATCGGTGGTATTTTTATCATGCTGGCGGTACTGAACCAGACATTTTTCAACATAATCAATCTTCCCTTTATCCGCAGCAATATAAGCCAGCCACTGGTCATAATGAAAACCATCAGGAAACGGGAAAATATGCGCCAGAAGTGATTTTCTGATTAGCACACTGTGGCCTGAAACGCAATTCATATACAAAAAAGGAAGCGGACTCTTTCCTTTGTAAAAATTGAATTTATCCGACATTTTAAAGTTGATCGGATTGCCTAGTGAATCAATAAATTCAGAATCATGATAAATTAATTCACTGTCGCCGATGGCTTCAAACTGAATTTTTATTTTGTCTTTATCCCAGATATCGTCCTGGTCGCACATGGCTATGAATTCGCCGCTGCACAATTTGATAGCCTTCTCAAAATTCCTGTTGTAGCCAAGATTTTTGTCGTTTCTGTACAGTTTTATTTTGATATGGTTCAGAACAAACTGATTCAGAATGAAGGCGGTATTGTCTGTTGAACAATCATCAACAACGATAATTTCGAGATTGGAATAAGTTTGCGACAGCAAAGAATTCATCTGTTCCTTAATGAATTCTTCACCGTTGAAAGTGCATAAAGCAATAGAAATTAATGGTAATTCTTCCATTTATACTTCTGTAAACTGCTGCATGTCAATCAGTTTTTTGTACAAACCGTGACTTGCCATGAGCTGCATATGATTTCCTGTCTCAATAATTTGTCCGTCTTCAAGCACCACAATTAAATCGGCATTTTGAATTGTACTTAATCTGTGGGCAATCACCAGAGAAGTTCTGTTTTTCATCAGATTATTCAAAGCTTCCTGCACCAGTTTTTCTGATTCGGTATCAAGCGCCGAAGTGGCTTCATCCAAAAGCATGATCGGTGGATTTTTCAAAACGGCCCTGGCGATACAAATACGCTGTTTTTGTCCACCTGAAAGTTTCATTCCACGATCACCGATATTGCTTTCATAACCATGGTCAGTTTGAAGAATAAACTCGTGAGCATTTGCAATTTTTGCTGCATTTTCAACCTGTTCCTGCGTGGCATTTGGCATACCAAAAGCAATGTTGTTGAAAATAGTATCATTGAAAAGCATCGATTCCTGATTTACAACGCCAATCAGTGACCAAAGCGATTCCATGGTAATGTCTTTTACATCAACATTGTCAATCGTGACTTTCCCTTTTTCGGCTTCAATAAATCTTGGAATCAAATCCATTAAAGTAGATTTTCCTCCGCCAGAGGGTCCAACCAATGCAATGGTTTTTCCTTTTGGAATAGTAAGATTAATAGATTTAAGAACCGTTCTTTCCGAGTATGTAAAGGAAAGATTTTCCAGACGAATGGCTTCATTAAATGAAGTTATGGCTACGGCATCAGGAGAATCAACAATGGTTGGTTTTTCGTCAATCAGATCCAGAACACGCTCTCCGGCAGCAATACCAGCGTGAATTGTACTAAACGAATCTGTGATTGCTTTTGCAGGACGCATAACCTGCGAGAAAATACCGATGTAGGAAATAAATGCTGCAACGCTCAGATCAGACTGATTATCAAGAATCAGAGAACCACCATATAAAACAATGGAAGTAACCATACTTACACCTAAAAATTCGGAAACAGGACCTCCAAGTTGCTGACGGCGAGCCATTTTTCTTCCAAGATCTGAATAGCGCACGTTTTCGGAATCAAATTTTGTTTTGATTGCCTGAGTTGCGTTAAAAGACTTAATGATTTTGATACCTGTTAAAGCTTCGTCCAGATAACTGATCATCAACCCAAACATTTCCTGGGCTTGTTTAGCCTGTTCTTTTAACCGTTTTACAATTTTGGATATAATAAATGCTGAAATCGGGATTACAAGAACGGCGAAAATCGTCAATTTGAACGAAATGGAAAACAGCATAAACACATAAGCCAGCAGCTGCAAAGGCTCTTTAAAAAGAACCTGCAAAGTTCCTGTCACAGAAAACTGGACAACGCCTACGTCTGAGGCAATTTTCGCAATGATATCTCCCTTACGCTGATTGCTGAAATAACCGACCTGAAGGTTCATTACATTGTTAAAAACCGTTTTACGCAGATTCAACAATGTATGTATCCGAAGGTTTTCCATAATTCTCTGGGAAAAATAACGGAAGATGTTTCCAAGAAGAACCGATCCTACAATCACTGCACAAACAAGTTGTAAAGCACCATAAGGGCCATAGGTAAGATTGGCCTGCTGTGCAAAATAATTCAAGTAATCGGCTACATCAAACCAGCTTTTTGGCTCTTTAATCAATTCTGTTCCTGCTGTTCCACTTTTGAACAAAGTCATCAGTAATGGAGCAAGCAAGGCTAAATTTAATGTAGTGAAAATTACACCAAGAACCGTGCAGATAAGGTATGGAATGGCGAATCGTTCAATAGGCCTGGCAAAAGATAATAATCGGAAGTATGTTTTCATTTTTTATATAAAGGCACAAAGATAAGTTTTTATGCCATAAGGGACAGAACCCTTTCAAGATTTATATTGAGACAAGATATTTAGTAACAAAAAAGTAACGGTTTTAATTTTAAATAGCACTCGGAATTGTGTTTTTTCGGGAAATGCGTTTTGATAGGAGACCCATCCAAAAAGAAATGGTTGGAAATGGAAGAATAAATTTCACCATTGGAATAACTTTTTAATACCTGACCTGAAAAACCAGGCTTATGAAAAATGAGATATCAAGGCGGGAGGCGATGATGCAGATTGGTTGCATAGGCGCAGCTGCGTTATTGAATTATGAAAATATCATGGCTGAAAACCAACAGACTATGTTGCAAAGAAATATTCCGGGTACAAAGGAAAAATTGCCAGTTGTGGGGTTAGGATCGTGGATCCAATTTGACGTGGGAGATTCTCCTTCTGAAAAGGAAGGATTAACCGAAGTTTTAACCAGCATGAATAAGTTGGGTGGAAAAGTAATTGATTCTTCCCCGATGTATGGAAGGGCAGAGCAAGTAATAGGCGATCTTACTGCGGGTCTGGATTTTAAAGATAATTTCTTTTACGCTACGAAAGTCTGGACAACAGGAAAACAGGCAGGAATTGACCAGATGAATGAATCTTTTCTGAAAATGAGAAGAAAAACGATGGATCTCATGCAAGTTCATAATTTGCAGGATTGGCAGATGCATCTAAAAACGATCAAGGGATGGAAGGAAGAAGGGAAAGTCAGGTACGCCGGGATAACACATTATTCCGTTTCTGCACATCAGCAGCTGGAACAGATTGTTAGGTCAAAGGTGGTTGATTTTGTGCAGTTCAATTATTCCATCAAGGTAAGAAATGCAGAGAAAAGTCTGCTTAAAACGGCTCAGGATAACGGTGTGGCCGTTATCATTAATGAGCCTTTTGATAGCGGGTCGCTTTTTAAAATGGTAAAAGGTAAAGCGTTGCCGCCGTGGGCAGGGGATTATGATATCAAAAGCTGGGCGCAATTTTTCTTAAAATACATTCTTGCAAATCCGGCTGTCAACTGTGTGATTCCGGGCACTTCTGATAAAAAACATCTAGTTGACAACATGGGAGCGGGTTTTGGAAAACTTCCTGACGAGGCCGGTTTGAAGATGATGTTAAAATATATTGAAACGGTTTGATCATTTCTTTCGGATATTTTTGAATTTCAATTCACTTTCCGGTTACTTCATGCCCAAACGTATAGTATAGTCCTCGAAAAAATTAAATTGAAATTAAATAAGAATCGGGTTGCATCATTCACGGTCTTTTTTTCGTACGTAGTAAATATCGGCACGACGTATGAATCGGAGGCCCCTGACAAGCTCTAAATCGTCAACATTACCATCTTGAAAAAATGTCCAAATTAAATATTGATGCAATAAATTTATCCAAACTGGTTCTTATAATTTCTCTTCTGGCATTTCCTTTTTTTGTAAAAGCTCAGGAAAGATGTGCTACCATGCCGCTTTTGGAACAAAGATTTTCTGCAAATCCAGGTTTAAGGCAAAAATTCAGTGAAAGAGAGGAGCAGCTTCGCAAGCTCGTTGCTGAGCGTATTGCAAGCAGAAAATCTATGAAAACAGGAGAGCTGGTAACTGTACCGGTGGTTTTTCACGTTGTGATGAGAAACCAGGCACAGGTAACGGACGCACAAATTCGGGCTCAGCTCGATACCATCAATAAAGATTATGCAGGATTAAACGCAGGTGCTTCTAAAATCCCGTCATATTTCAAAAGCTTGTTCGGCTCGTCGGGAATTCAGTTTTGTCTTGCTCAGCGCACACCAAACGATGAACCAACAACAGGAATTGTCAGATATAGTACTACCCAAACATCTTTTGACTATACCAGTAATTATGTAAAACACTCCGCAACAGGAGGTGCAACGGCCTGGGATCCGGATAGTTATTTGAATATCTGGATTTGTGTTTTGTCTAACAATACCTTAGGTTATGCTACTTTCCCAAATGATGGAAGTCCTGAGGAGCAAGGAGTTGTAATTGCCTATAATAGCTTGCCCGGTGGAAATGCAACCGGATTTAATGAAGGTAAAACACTTACACACGAAATAGGACACTACTTTAACCTGATTCATATCTGGGGTGATGATAACGGAAGCTGCGCAGGAAGTGACGGCGTATCAGACACGCCTAATCAGGGAAACAGTTCAAGTACTTGCAGAACGGGGGTTGTGACTGACAATTGTACAACAACTTCGCCAGGTATCATGTATCAGAATTATATGGATTATACAGCGGATGCATGCCTTTTGATGTTTACAGTCGAGCAGGTTGCCAGGATGGAAACTGCTTTTGCAAACTACCGGTCGATTTTAAGCTCATCAAAAGGTTGTCAGGCATTGGATTTGAAAGGCAAGGATGCATCGATTAAGCAAATTACCCAGCCGGATCAGCGTTTATGTGCGAATACGTTTACGCCTCAGGTTATACTCAGAAACCGCGGATCCGAAACCATCACATCGGTAACGATTAACACAAGCGTGGATAATGGTCCGGTGGTGAGCTACAAATGGACAGGTTCGCTGGCCAGCTACTCGGAAACGACTGTTACCCTGGCCAGTATTACGACAGTTGAAGGAAATCATGTTCTGACTGTTACTTCTGTCAATCCAAACGGCGCTCAGGATGAGGATACTTCCAATGATATGCTCAGTTTCGATTTTATTTATTATTTACCTTCCGCACCGCCGATTGTTGAAGGTTTTGAAGGAACATTTCCGCCAACGGCCTGGGATGTTGTCAATCCGGACGGCGGACAAACCTGGGAAAAAACAACGGATGCTGCAAAAACCGGAAATGCTTCAGCAAGGGTCAGAAATTTCGATTACTTAGCTATTGGCCAGAAGGATTATTTACGTAGTCCTACTGTGAATATAGCGGGTGTAGATTCTGCATTTGTATCGTTTCAAGTGGCTGCTGCAACCTACACTTCGTCAACCACTACGGGAAATGTATGGGATACACTTCAGGTAATGATCAGTACAGACTGCGGATTGACCTATACGAGTTTATACAAAAAATGGGGACCAAATCTAATAACAAGAACAGCTGCTACCAGAACCGCATTTGCCCCGACAGCATCAGAATGGCGTCAGGAAGAGCTTAATATTACCGATTATATTAGCAAAGGAAATGTGCTTATTGCCTTCGTAAATATCAATGGTAACGAGAATGATATTTATCTGGATGATATTAATATTCGAACCGTGACGGTCAATCCAAACCTCAAAGAAGCTGGTTTTCTTGTCACGCCAAATCCCACAAGCGGAGAAATATCGGTGCAGTTCTATCCGCATCCGACAGGTTTACAGTCTATTACAATTTATTCGGTCACGGGAAATGAAGTCGCAAAACTGACTTTGCCAAGTGGAGAGGTGAGTACCAATGTTTTTGATTTTAACCTGCAAAATTCAGCAGCAGGATTGTACATTGTAAAAGCTGTATTTGATACAAAAACGCTTACCAAGAAAATAATGAAATATTAAAGGGCTTTCGGCAGTCGGCAAAGGACTATCAACTTGTTGAAATAGTCATTCCGAAACCGTCAGCCGATAGTATATAAAAAGTTTAACCTACGCTCAATTGTTACGTAACGCTTTACTTAGATTTCGGTCGGTAAAGCGTTTTTTTTATTTAGCATCATCGTTAAAAACGGGAATCAAAATAATTCCAGCTGCTCCGGGTCGCGCGGTTTTCTGGGTTTAATTTCTGGTTCGCCAAAATTTGACAGCGAAATTCCCAGTAAGCGTACTGTCTTTTCTTCCATATCAACCTTTTCCAAAAGTTGTTTGGCTGTATTGAAAATGGTTTCAAAATCTCCCACGGGATGGGAATAGGAAAAGTTTCTGGTGATTTGTGTGAAGTCGTTATATTTAATTTTCAGCGTAATCGTGCGTCCTTTTAATTGACTTTTTTGCAATCTTCTGAAAACGGTTTCCGCAATAATATCAAGCTCCTTATGCATTTCATCGACGGTACTTAAATCATAAGTAAACGTATCTTCCGCTCCAAGAGATTTGGTTTCTCTGTGGGTCTGCACTTCCCGTTCATCTATACCCCTTACAATTTTGAAATAAAAATGTCCTGCTTTTCCAAAATGCTTAACCAGTTCATTTTCTGTTAGTTTCTTTAAATCAGCTCCTGTGAATAACTGCATATTATTCATTTTTTGAGCCGTAACTCTTCCCACGCCAAAAAATTTCTCAACCGGAAGATTGTTTACGAATGTCTCAATTTTGGAAGGTCCAATAAAAGTAAGACCATCAGGTTTATTGATATCGGAGGCAATTTTGGCAACAAATTTATTAGTGGAAACGCCCGCCGACGCAGTCAGGTTAAGTTCATCTTTTATTGCTTTTTTGATCTGCTTTGCAATTTCAAGAGCAGAACCGATTTGCAGTTTATCTTGTGTAACATCCAGAAAAGCTTCATCCAGCGACAGCGGTTCGATAATATCGGTATAACGCTGAAATATTTCCCTGATACTTCGGGAAACTGCTTTGTAGGCATCAAATCTTGGGAAAACAAAAATAATATCCGGGCAAAGCTGAATTGCTTTTCGGGAAGACATCGCTGAACGTACGCCAAATTTTCTGGCTTCATAGCTAGCCGTTGCTACCACGCCACGTCCTGTTGGGGAACCTCCCACGGCCAAAGGTTTTCCTCTGTATTCGGGAAAGTCGCGCTGCTCCACGGACGCATAAAATGCATCCATATCAATGTGGATTATTTTACGGTGCGATGGCGGTGAATCAGACATGGATTAAGAAACATAGCAATTTTTATTTATGTTCCTTGGCAAAATTTTTCTCACCGGCCTCAATTTTGGCCGTCAAATGGTTAGCCGCTGGTGGAATCGGGCAATGATACCCGTCGCTATATGCGCAGTATGGATTATATGCTTTGTTGAAATCCAGTTCCACCACATTATCCTTGATATCACCCGTTCTTAAATCAATATAGCGGCCCCCGCCATAGGATTGCAATCCATTGGTTTTATCCTTAAAAGGTAAAAACAAATAATCACGATATTGAGGAAGAGATTGTAAACTCAAACTTCTGTAAACAATGAGTGATTGTCTGCGGCCGTGCAGACGGAATTTAAGCTGACCGTATTTTACATAAGTTTTATTGGTATCGCTGTAAGTGGGCATTTCAAAAGGCCTGCTTTTTTCGATTCTTTTAAAAATTGCTTTGACGCGATAGGTGGAATCAGGCTCGAAAAAACGGAGATAAGCGAGATCGTCCTTTTTTAAAGGCGAATTTTTAGATTTTAAAAAATCTTCTTTATAATGCTTTCTGAAAAGTTCGGTTTCTTTTTCGAAGGTCTGGGCTTTTCCGGAAATACAAATAATTAATAATAAAGCTAGGTTAAGAATATTTTTCATAGTGAGTAAAAAAATAAATCCGGTAAAAAGTTACCGGATTTTGTGATTTTTTCCAACCGTATCCTTTTTGCAATACAGTTATGAACCGGCTTCAAATATTATTTAGCAGGATACTTTGCTATTTTACTTTCGTCGATATTATAGAATTTTTTAACCGCTTCGTAATCGCTGTAATCAACTGTACCGCTTTTTCTTGAACTGAAATCAGATGGAATGATAACAACACGGAAAGTCTGGTTAGAAGTCCAGTCAGTTGATAACTTCGAGTAATCAACATTTCCGTCAAGGAAAATAGAAAAATCTGTTGCTGTCCGATCAAAGTTATAAATCAAAGTTCCCAATCCTGTATTGAAAGTAGTTTGTGGTAACAAACGCCACGCGTCTAGTTTATTGCCAAGAACATCTTCCCCCCAGTAAATATAAATGAGTACCAGGTCGGATTCCAGAACTTTTACATTCGGTGAAGTCGCTGCAAAAGTATAACTGGTTAAGTACTTGTTTGCAGAGGTGAAATTGACCTTTGTAAGATCAAAAGTTGTCCCTAATACAGTTCCTCCATCTACACCCGGAGCACCGTCATCACCTTTACATCCCTGGAAAAGAATTGCAATAACGAATAATAATGGAATTAGCTTTTTTGTCATGACTATTTAAATTTTATGAGTTGTACTTGCACAAATGTGCGCTAAGTTTTTTAAAACCCCTAATAAAGTAGGGACGTTAACTTTTTATTGACAAAATAATGCCAGAGGTATCAAAACAGGTGTAGTATTAATAATTAAATAATTTGCATTGGTAATTGTAAGGTAGTATTTTTCCCATTGGTAAGTTAACACAACTAATTATTCAAAAAATAAATAAAAATATGATCAATCGTAGAGCAAATGCCGTTTGGAAAGGTACCGGAAAAGAAGGAACTGGTACATTGAGTACTCAAAGCACTGTCCTTGAAAATACACAATATTCTTTTAATACCCGTTTCGCTGACGGTGTGGGAACAAATCCGGAAGAACTTATTGCAGCAGCACACGCAGGATGTTTTGCCATGCAATTGAGTTTTCTTTTGAACGAAGCTGGTTTTACTGCTGATGAACTTAGCGTTTCTGCGGTTATTACACTTGATCCCTCACAAGGTGCGATCACAAAAAGCGCATTGGTTTTGAAAGGGAAAGTACCTGGTATTACAGCTGAAAAATTTGATGAAATTGCTCATGCGGCAAAAGAAAAATGTCCTGTGTCAAAAGTTTTAAATGCAGAAAAAACTTTGGAAGTTGAGTTGCTTGCGTAATTTCTAACCAGTTTTCCGGAACTGACTATTGGCATCTGAATGGTTTGTAAAAATCATTCAGATGCCAATATTTTTTTGCCTATACCAAAATAAGGTTTCCATCATTTCTTTACGCTTCTTTTTGAAATAGAATTAGAACTGGATAATAAAGCAAAAAAATAACTTTACTAATAATTCTCAATGTCAGATTGTTCAAATCGCTCCGCACTGTACAATTACTTCGAAAGACTTGTAATTCTAGTTTTATGGTTTCTCGATAATTGTCTACATATTGGTAAAATACAATATAATTAATTCTACAAAAATTCAAATCTAAGCTTTTTATAATCATTTTTGCGAAACTAGCTTAATACGATTACTATATTTGTTCCAGTTAATATGCTATATATAAGTGCTTTGTGATTTTGTTGTAAAATATTTGATACTACGTAATCCAAAATTAATCGTTTCACGTAAATACAGAGAATTTTTACATAAAATTAAAATAGTGCAATTATTAATCTTAACCTGGACTCTATGAAAACGTTTTTTAGATTAAATTATGTCAGACTTGCGAGCCTGATTCTTGCCAGTTTTTCTCTTGGTTTACAAAACCAGATTTATGCCCAATGTAATTCAACCGTAGCGCTTACAGTACCTGGAAATTATTTCGGTTCAGGATTTAATGGTAATGGAAATTTTAATGCGATTGTCTTTGGAAATCTGCATGCTACGGGTGGTGATACGGAGGGAAGACTGGCCGTGGCTGGTGATTTTACCGCACCTTCAAGTTATTCAGTTGGCCACGGATCTATTGGAGCTCCTGCGCCGGACAATACTGATAACTTTATTGTCAATGGAAATTTTAACAATGCTAACAACTATTCGATTGTAGGTAATTTTATTTATAACACAGTAACAGCGGGATCACAATATCCCACCCATGCCAGCGGACAGGGAACCAATATCGGGCCGATTACAAATCGCCTTGCATTTGGAACGCTTAAAACAAATTATGTTAACTTATCCACTACTTTAGCCGCCATTACAACAACGGGAACAGTCGTTTACAATGACTACGGCAATTATGTAGACATCCAGCTAAATGGTACAACGGCATCAACTAATGTATTCAGCCTGACGCTTCCAACGGGAAAAACTTTTGGTTTGACTTTCAATAGTATCCCGCCCAATTCTCAGATACTGGTTAACGTAACCAATAAAATTGTTGATATAAATGGTGGCTCGATGCCAGATGATTTAAGAACCAGAATGTTATTTAATTTTCCTTTGGCCACAAATATATCCTTAGCCAGTTATGCTTTACAGGCTGCGGTGCTGGCGCCATCAGCGGATTTGTCAGGAAATGGTGGCAGTATCAACGGGCAGGCAATAATCGGCGGCAATGTTGAACAAACCAATGGTTTTGAATTTCACAATTTGTGTTCTTCATTCATTACACCAACGACAACACCGCTTCCGGTTACTTTAACTTCTTTTTCAGTGCAAAAAGAAGGGATTCAGACAAGCCTGAACTGGGCTACAACTGCTGAAACGAATAGTGATCGTTTTGAAATACAGCATAGTGTCGATGCTAAAAACTGGAATTTGATAGGGACCGTTATCGCAAAAGGTGAAAGCACTGTATTATCGAATTATCAGTTTACGCACAGTAATCCTGCAAATGGAGAAAATTATTACAGACTTAAAATGATTGACAGGGATGCTACGTTTGCATATAGCCGCGTCGTTGAGATTTCTCTTGATTTGCCTTCGGCAGTTTCTGTTTATCCAAATCCGGTTGTAAGCCAGGCCACCATTGAAACGCAGGATTGGACGAAAGTAAAAGAAGTATCGGTGATCAATACAGCAGGAAAAAGATTTTCAATGTCCGCAGCTTCCGGCAAACTTGATTTGTCAAATTTTAGCTCGGGCATATATATTATTCAGCTAAAACAATTGAATGGCGCAGTGAGCAGCACCAAAATTGTGAAGCAGTAAAGACAGTACCTAACCTAAGTTGAACTTTGAATTTTAATCGAAATGGGGTGTGTGGAATCTTTGATTCTATACGCCCCTTTTGACATTTTTAGCTGTCAGGGTAATAGTGATTGGCTTTTAGTGATAATAGCTGGAAATCCTAGTCCAGGAACAAATCGCTCGCAACGCGGTCTGCGAATAGTTTTCCCGCCTGAGTTAGAAGAATTGTTCCGTTGTCAATAAATAACAAGCCTTTTTGGGCCATCATGGAAATTTCAGCGCGGTTTTGTAGTTCAAACTGATTGTCAGATAAGCTGTTGAGTGTTGAAATTTCACATCCCCATTTAGTCCGAAGTCCGGTAAGCAAATATTCATTTACCTGATCGGCCTGAGTAAGATTCTCTATTGTTGAAGGAATTTTATCCTGCTGAATTGCGGCGAGATACTGTGCGTTGTTCGATACATTATACTCCCGGCTCACGCCATTATACGAATGAGCACTTGGTCCTACACCCAGATAATGATGCTGTTTCCAGTAAGAACTGTTGTGCCGGCTGTATTTTTTATTTCTGGCAAAATTTGAAATTTCGTATTGCTCATATCCATTTGAAGCGAGCCCGGCTGTTAAAATCTCAAATTGCTGGGCTGCAAATTCTTCATCAATCGGCTTTATTTTTTTCTTCTTCAACCAGCTGCCAAAAGCAGTTTGCGGTTCAATAGTCAGGCAATAGGCAGAAATATGAGCGATGTCTAATTCAAAAGCTTTTTGAATATCAGATTCTAAAATCGTATGATCGGGAGCTGGAATGGCATAGATCAAATCGATGGAAATATTATTAATACCAACTTCCTGCGCAAGTTTTACGCAATTTCCAGCCTCGTAGGAATCGTGTATCCGGTTAAGATGCCTGAGGTGCGGTTCGTGAAAAGACTGGATTCCTATACTTAACCTGTTAATTCCGGCATTAAATAACTGAGTCAGTTTTTCTCTGTCAAGATCATCAGGATTTGCTTCAAGCGTAATTTCCGCATTTTCATCAACCTCAAAATGAGTACGAATTGTTTCCATTAAAAAAGACAATTCAGATTCATCAAGCAAGGAGGGTGTACCACCACCAAAATAAATGGTTTCCAGTTCTTTCGAGGATAAATAATTCTTTCTTATAACAATCTCTCTCGCAATGGCTTCCACAATAGCGCGTTTATTTGTTGTATTCGTGCTAAAATGAAAATCACAATAATGACAGGCTTGTCTGCAAAAGGGAATATGGACGTAGAGGTGCAATTTTTAATGGTTAATTGTTAAGGGTTAATAATTGCTCATTGACAATTTTTGGCCCAATTAGTCTTAATGGATTTGAAAGGAACAGGGGAAATAGATTTGGAGTTTCATTTTTGATAATCAAGCCGAAAAAACTAGCTCAAGAAACTACCCAAAAAGCAAATAGATAGATAAGTCGAAAAATCCCAAATCGCCATCATTAACAATTAACAATTTACCATTAACAATTATTTTTTCCATTCCCAGCCAACTTTCACCCCTGCCCAAAGATTGTTTTTTGGTGCGGCGTTGTAATAGCGGCCTCCGAAGGCGTTTAAGTCATAACCCAGACTATAAATGGCAGCGTTAACTTTTTCGGCTGAGGCAGAAACTTCGCTGTAAAAATGATTTCCCCAGCTTTTTTTCCAGGCAGCACGTGCTGTAAACTGGTTGTATGGCGTATTTTTGATTGTATTTGCGTCGTCCAGATAAAGGGTGCTACCGTGCTGATAGGTTGCATAAAGAGACAGACCATATCTGAATTTTGCATCAAGGCCTGTTGTTTGTATCAATCTTGGAATTCCTGGGATTAATTTTCCGCTCAAATTAACGTCACCGGACTGGTAGTTGTCATAGGTATATTTTGTATAAGTTCCCGAATCCCAGATTCTTAACAAAATAGCAGATTTCGGGTTTGCTACAAGGTCATATCCGAGATTCCATTCCAAGCCAATCTGTTTTGTTTTTCCTGCATTGATAAAATATTCAGAGCCGGCTTCGTTTGTCCTTCTCACAATGGTTTGTTTCAGACCAAAATGATATGCATTAATCTCTGCCGTAATTCGGTTACTGATTTTACGAATTCCAATTTCCGTATTCATACCACGTTCCGCTTCAAGATCTCTGTGAAATCCACCAGCCGAAGGACGCACTTCCTGTAAGGTAGGAGGGGAGAATCCGCTGCTGTAAGATGCGGTAACTGCCCAGGTTTTTGCAATGATTTTGTTCAGCGCAAATCTTGGAACAAAAATTCCGTCAAAGGTTCTTTGCTCTTTGCTGTATGGAAGCACAAAGAAACGTTCGTATTTATATTTTGATGTGTTATAACTTACGCCTGCTGTGACAGTTAAATCAGAAAAAAGAACTGCTTCCAGTTGGGTAAATGCCGTTAGCGCACTTGTGCGGACATCTTCAACAGTTTGTTGTTTTCCAGGAACGCCTCCATTATTGTCATAATTTCTTTGTGCTGATTTGCTGTATTGCCATTCAAAACCGGTTGTCCAGTTTGTCTTTACATTTCCGATTTGAGAAGTATTCTGCCAGATATTTCTTCCGCCCATTCCTTGTTCATCTCTTTTTTCATAATTGGAAATAAACGGATTGGCAAAATCATTTGTGGTAAGGTAAAGTGCGGTGCTTTGTGTCCAGTTGTCATTAAGATTTATAGAATAATTACCTCCTAAAAGAGCAAATTTGCTATAAATGGCCGCATGTTGTGCTTCACTTCCCGGAACTGTTGGAGAAGACTGACGGGCTAGTTTCGGATCTGTTCTATATTGAGCCAAAGTAATTCCGCCAGGGGTTTGGTACATCAGATCGGAATACATTCCTAATAAAGAAAGTGTACCTTTTCCAACTTTACTATTCGAGGTAAATCGGATTGCATCACGCACCATTCCACTTTGTTTGCGGTAGCCATCCTGTTCCTGGTGACCGTATTGAACAGAAATATCGCCAACTTGCAAAGTCGTGCTTCTGCTTTGGAAACCGTATTTTCCATAACCAACGCTTTGCTCAACCCTGTTCATGGATGGATTATCAGTACGGCTTTGCATTAAAACTACGCCGCCTGTTCCTGCTCCGTACAAACTGCTTCCTGGTCCTTTAATCACTTCCATACTTTGGACGGCTCCAAAATCCAGGGAATTTAAAGGTGTATTTCCCCCCGCATCAGTGAAAGGTATTCCATTCCAGTAAAATTTAACATTACGAATACCAAATGGCGAGCGTATTAAACTTCCACGAACGGAAAACCGGTAACTCCCGGGTGAACGTTCTTCCATTCTGACTCCGGGAATTGCGTTTACGGCATTGGTCCAAGTCGTTGAAGAAAATCTTTCTATTGATTTTGCCGTGAGTAAACCTACGGTTGCGGTGGTCGAAAGTCGGTTGGTTCTTGATTCAAAAGCGTTGACAGTAATTTCATCAAGTTGTTTTGCCGTCAAAGTATCACTTGGTAAAGCTGTTTGGGCAAAGCTTTGTAAAATCGGCAAACAGGAAAAAATGGAAATTAATAAATATCGTGACATAGGTTTTGGTTAGGAATGTAAAGCAAAGCTCTCCATTAAATACATAGTAACAAAAGTGATGTGATAACGAAAGGCATTTGTGACTAAAATTATACTTTTGGTCTAAAACAGGTTCTGCATTAATAAAGTTGATTTTTTCAGCTAAAATCGATGCTTATGAGTACGTTTTTCCACAGCAAAAGTTTTTTGGTAACTAATAAAGGGCTGGTAGGATATTTTTAACCTCATTCCTGAATGATTAAGTTGATTCAAAGTTTTAATTTAAACACAAAAAAAATGAAAAAAATAACCTGGATCGTAGCTTCAATGTTAACAATTGGAATGTTAACTTTTAGCAGTTGCTCTGAAAAGACTAAAAATTCTGCTGATGAAACTGCGGAAGCAGCCAAAAATGACGCAAAGGAAAATATTGATGACGCCAAAGAAGATTTGAAAGATGCAGGTGATGATTTCAAATCAAAATTCAAGGATGAAAAAGAATCTTTGAAAACAGATATTGATGGCGCTATCAGCAAAATAGATAATAAAATAGAAGAGGCTGATGCTAAAATGGATAAAGCGACGGCGAAGGAAAAAGACAAGTGGAAAGAACGCAAAAAAGAGCTGCAAAAAGAAAAAGAAGATTTGAAAGAATCTCTAAATAAATTACAGGCCGAAACAGATGAGAAATGGGATAATTTCAAATCTGAAACGCGTGCTAAAATGGATAAAGTTAAAGCAGATTTGAAAGATTAATCAAATCTTATTTTAAACGAAAAAAGGTCGATCTATAAAGGGTCGGCCATTTTTTGTTACTGACAAATATTTTTTATTTAAGCGGTAAATGAATTTCTGTCATCATACACCGCGCCGAACCACCCCCGTTTGTTTCGATTATGGAAAGGTCGGTATGAATGATTCGGGCATAATCGAGAAGAATTTTATGTTGTGTTTCCGTTAATGTTTCATAGGCCTGCGTCGACATCATCAAAAACTTATCTCCTTTCAAGTTTCTTACCATCAGCATATTTCCTGCGAAATGCCTTACCTGTTCAAGGGAAATTTCAATAATGTACTTGTTCGTTTCTTCCAGCATGTTTCTCACATTCTGGCGTTCATCAGGATCTTTAATTGATTCAAGGCAAACCACGGCGAAAATATCGCCGACACACATCAGCACATTCGTGTGATAAATTGCTTTGTCATTTTCGTCAGAAGCTGAAAAAGTAACAATTTCATAACCTAATGCATCCGCAAAAGCGTCCAGAACTTCGGGATGTGTTCTTGGTGAAAGACAGGCATAAGCAATTTTATATCGTCGGTCCAAAACCATACTTCCGGTACCTTCCAGATATTTTCCTTCATTTTCAAAATGAGTAAGATCGATCACTTCTTCGACCAGGAAATCTTTTTTTAATGCTTCAATAATATCCAGCCGGCGTTCCGCTCTGCGATTTTCTGCCATCATGGGATATAAAACCACTTTCCCGCTTTGATGAAAAGAAATCCAGTTGTTTGAAAAAACAGCATCCGGTCGGTACACATCATCCGTATCATCAAAAATATGCAGATCCAAACCTGTTAGCGACAATTGAGAAATCATCAGGTCAAATTCTTCACGTGCTTTTGTCTGAGTTTCTTCGCTGCTGCTATGATCAAAATCCTTTTGCTGAAATTCATTGCTTGCAGCAGTTTCAGTATTAAAACCAAACTGAACCGGCCGGATCATCATGATTCTGGCAGTTGATTGTGGTTGTGTATGAATGGAAGTGGCTATCGGGCGCATAGGAGTTATTGGTTTCAGTGGTTGGGAAGTATATGCAATTTACGATTTAAGTAGTCGGTTTGCAATCCTTCTTAATCTCTTAATATTGGCATACTCATGCAATGCGATCCGCCCCTGGCTCTTGACAATTCCGCCGACGGAAGTGTTATAAAAGTATTTGTTAAATTATCCGGGGAAAGCTCGTCATTTTCAAATTTTTGAATCAGATCTTTCGCCTTAATGATCCTGAAACCTTTTTCCCGGAAGGCGTCCAGCGTTTTATCATTCCGGTCATAACCGATCACAACGCCATCTTTTATCGCCAATAAATTACAGGAATCTGTCCATTGTTCGCGTTCTCCATAGGGGAATTCATTATTGCCGGAATAAATAAATTGTACTTTTTCCTCACTTTTCAAATCTTGTTTACTGATTTCAGTAAGCAGATCTTCCAGATTTTCGATTTCAACAGGATTTTGTTCTTGCCCTTTGATAAACTGTAAAATCTGAAAATCAGGATTATGGACTTTCGGAGCAAAAAAATGCAAAACATCTTTCTTTTTTGCTTCATCGCCAAGTCTTCCAATACTGCTGAGCAAAACCCAGACATTTTTTTTGACCTGAGTGAAAATGGTATCGATGTGCATGTAATCCCGTTTTTTTGGAATTTTTATGATCGAAATTTTCTCTACCACATTTTTCTCAAACAATATTTTCATCACTTGCTGTGCTGCATAAATCGAAGTGCGCTCGCTGCAACCGATAAGTAAATGGTTCGGAGCAACCATCATTACATCACCACCTTCCAAAGTACAGCGGTGGTAATCACTTGCTTTTTCATCATCAGGAAGCAAAAAATGGCGCTCGTTTTCCGGGATTTCAATGATGTTATCTTTAAACGAAGCAAACATTGGATGGTGAAAGAAAATAAATTGTGCTAAAATAGATTCTCTCGTCCGGGCAGATTTTGCCGGCTTGTTCAGCAAAATATGATCATTGATTACAATGCCAATATCACGCATGAAAATCAGATTGGGCAAAGGCGCAAACAACATCCGCTTATCCGACAAAGAACCGGAAATGAATATTTTGGCAAGTTCATTCGCATCAAAAGTATTCAGTTCCTTTTGTGTTTGATACGAACAACGTTCAATACCACAAATGGCGGCTGTTAACTTGACCCTGATATTTGCATCGAGCAAAATCTCGGCTAAAAGTTTCTGAATATCAACGACTTTGTCAGAATTGAAATATTTTTCCGACCCTGGAATAAAAAAAGAGCGGGATTTATCGTCATTTATTTCTTTTAATTTTCCTTTGATTTTTCCGGGATCGAGGAAATAGAGAAGCAGTTTTACGTAATAATCATATTCCTTTTTCCGCATCGTGTCCAGATGAACAATATCTTCAAAAAGCCAGTCCTGAGCCTTTGAAGGAACAACTTTGCCAAGTCCACGGTCAGGACTGTGAATTAATAGTCTTCTTAACCTGCCTACTTCCGTTGAAACCTGTATTTCTTGTGAGAGCGATTTATCTGTTTTTATCATAATATCAAACTTAAACCCGGGCCGCAAAGTAATGCGGATAATTTACAATTGGGATATTTGTTAATTGCTTTGCCTACTTTTATAATAAAGTCTGTCCAAAATATCCTCATTTATGGAACATTGATGCCTTGAAAAAGGTTAATAAAGATGTATTACCATAATGTTTGTTTGGAACCGGGGTGGTTATTTTCATATACGACCAAAGCTTACTACTTTTGCGGTAAAATACCAAGAACTACATATACAAGTATAAAATTAGTTATGCTCTCAATTAATGGATTGCGTGCC
This sequence comes from Dyadobacter subterraneus, assembly GCF_015221875.1. NCBI lineage: Bacteria > Pseudomonadati > Bacteroidota > Cytophagia > Cytophagales > Spirosomataceae > Dyadobacter > Dyadobacter subterraneus. The sequence continues at coordinate 4,728,578 of NZ_JACYGY010000001.1, read as the reverse complement.
TCAATAGACGGCAAAGAAATATTAAAAGGCATTAATCTGGAAATCAAACCAGGTGAGGTTCATGCCATCATGGGGCCAAACGGATCAGGGAAAAGTACTTTGGCATCCGTATTGGCAGGAAGAGAAGAGTATGAGGTGACTGGCGGAAGCGTTACTTTTGGCGGAAAAGATTTATTGGACCTTGCAGCAGAAGAAAGAGCAGCAGAAGGAATTTTCCTTGCTTTCCAGTATCCTGTTGAAATTCCGGGTGTTACTACTATAAATTTCCTGAAAACTGCGGTTAACGAAATTCGTAAATATAACGGCGAAGAACCTTTGGACGCGGCACGTTTCCTTAAAATGGTACGTGAAAAAGCGAAACTGGTTAGCATGAATGATTCCCTTTTGAAACGTGCTTTGAACGAAGGGTTCTCAGGTGGAGAGAAAAAACGTAACGAAATATTCCAGATGGCGGTTCTTGAACCGAAACTGGCGATTTTGGATGAAACGGATTCAGGACTTGATATTGATGCCTTGCGTATTGTTGCGGAAGGTGTGAATTCACTTCGTTCTCCTGAACGTTCTGCGATCGTTGTTACTCACTATCAGCGTCTTCTGGATTATATCGTTCCCGATTTTGTACACGTACTTTATAAAGGAAGAATTGTTAAATCCGGAGGAAAAGAGCTTGCTTTTGAATTGGAAGAAAAAGGATATGACTGGATTAAAGCCGAAGTTGAGGCTCAGGAAGTAAACTAATAATCTGTCAGTTTTAATTTTCAGGTTATTGTTGGATTGACCAGCGGGTTGATCAAATAACATCACTTTCAATACCAAAACGGAATGAGTACCGAAACAATAGATTTAAGAACAAAATTAATCACTGACTTTCACGCACGGGAATCCGTGATGAATGGCGAAGCAAAATCTGCTTTTCACCAGAAAAAACGTGCTGCCATCGTTCAGTTTGAGGAATTGGGTTTCCCAACGCCTCAAAACGAGGAATGGAAATACAGCAATGTTCGTGACCTGATCAGTGCTTCCTATAACTTTAATACAAGCGACACACTTTCGGCTGAAGATCTTATTGATCTTAAAATGCCTGAGCAGGCTGCTAATATATTGTATTTTGTAAACGGTCATTACAACGCCGCACTTTCTACGGTGGTTTCTTCTACGGATCAGATCATCATAGATTCTTTGCAGAATGCCTACAAAAACAATCCGGATCTTGTCAATTCTTATTTTGATGAATTGGTGAAGAAAGATACGGATGCATTTACTTCACTGAATACTGCTTTTGCTCACGACGGAGTTTTTATTTATGTACCAAACAATCAGACTGTTGAGCATCCGGTAATTCTTCGTTTTGTTAGTGATGCACGAGTTGAAAATGTGGGAAGTCAGCCGCGTAATATCATTGCGGTTGGGAAAAATGCACATGTAAAAATTGCAGAAGCTTTCAGAACTATCGGTGAAGAGCGCTCATTTACGAATGTTGTTACCGAAATCAATGTTGGTGAAGAAGCAGGCGTAGAATATTATAAAGTGCAGAATGAAAGTGAAAATGCTTACCATATCGGAACCACGCAGGTTCGTATGCTGGAGAAATCGCATTTTTACGCGGCAACGGTAACTTTGAACGGAAAGTTTACAAGAAACAATCTGAATATCGTTATTGACGGCGAACATTGCGAGGCGCACATGTATGGACTTTACTTCCCGGATGGATCGCAGCATGTTGATAACCATACGGTTGCTGATCACTGCAAACCAAATTCTGAAAGTAACGAGTTATACAAGGGAATTTTGCGCGATAGGTCGAAAGGTGTTTTCAATGGTAAAATATTTGTACGTCCTGACGCTCAGAAAACCAACGCATTTCAGTCTTGTAAAAACATTGTTTTGTCAACGGATGCGACGATGTATACAAAACCTCAGCTTGAAATCTTTGCTGACGACGTGAAATGTTCACACGGAACTACAACCGGACAAATCGATGAGGAAGCATTATTTTACATGCGTTCACGCGGAATTTCGAAGCAGGAAGCGATGTCTCTTTTGATGTTTGCATTCTGTGCCGACGTAGTTTCTCAGATAAAAATCGATTCAATTCGTGAATATCTTGAAAATGTAATCGCAGAGAAACTTTCGAGGAGCTAATTCTCGTTCTGTCTTTACAAATACTTATTATAATGCCCAACCTTCTCTTCAATTGGGTTGGGCATTTTTCTTAATACTTCATTAAAATGACTGATTTCCCAGATATAGCGTCCATCCGTAATGATTTCCCAATTCTTAATGAGATAGTTAACGGAAAACAACTCGTGTATTTTGACAATGCCGCTACAACGCAAAAACCTCGTATTGTACTGGACGCGCTGTCGGGATATTACGAACATTATAATGCCAACATTCACCGCGGAATTCATCATTTAGCGGAAAAAGCGACGGGAGCTTTTGAAGACTCACGCCGCAGATTACAGAAATTTATTAATGCTGAATTGTCCGAGGAAGTTATTTTTACTTACGGCACAACTGACAGTATTAATCTGGTAGCGCAAACTTACGGACGGAAATTTCTGAAAGAAGGAGATGAAATTATCATTTCCACAATGGAACATCATTCGAACATTGTTCCGTGGCAAATGCTTTGTGAGGAAAAAGGCTGTGTTTTAAGAGTAGTCCCGATTAATGATGAAGGAGAGCTTTTGATGGATGAGTATGAAAAGATGCTTTCGGAAAAAACAAAATTTGTCTCCGTTGTACATGTTTCAAATGCCTTAGGAACAATTAATCCGGTTGCTGAAATCATTGAAAAAGCGCATAAAGTAGGAGCTAAGGTTTTGCTGGATGGGGCACAGGCAAGTTCACATTTGACCATTGACGTGCGGGCACTGGATGTTGATTTTTACGCTTTGTCACTTCACAAAATATACGGACCAACCGGAATGGGTATTTTGTATGGAAAAAAGGAATTGCTTGAAGCGATGCCTCCTTACCGTGGCGGCGGTGAAATGATCAAGCACGTAACATTTGAAAAAACGACTTATAACGAATTGCCTTATAAATTCGAAGCAGGAACGCCTAATATCGCGGATGTCGTAGCTGCAAAATATGCGATCGATTATGTTGATACACTAGGAAAACCAAACATAGCAAAACATGAAAATGATCTGCTTTTGTACGCAACAGAAGCGGTGAAAGAAATTCCGGGTTTGAGAATTATCGGTCAGGCGAAAGAAAAAGTAAGCGTACTTTCCTTTGTTGTTGACGGTCTTCACCATCAGGATATTGCTGTGATTCTGGACAATCAGGGAATTGCAGTTCGTACAGGTCATCATTGCACCCAACCTTTAATGTCACGTTTGGGAATTCTAGGAACCACCAGAGCCTCTTTTGCTGTTTACAACACAGTTGAAGAAATTGATGGTTTGATCAAAGGCCTTCATAAGGCGAAGAAGATGTTGGGTTGATTGACATTACAATTTTTTATATTTACACACTAAAATTTTTAAAAAATGAATACTCATATTATTGAAGCAAGGCGATATCTTGATAATGCCAGAGAAATTTTGACCGACAAGGCAAAAAAGGAAGATGGAATTTATCAGGACCAAAAATATGTGAAAATGGCTGGACACACTGCTTATGTTGGTGTCCTAGTAGCATTGGATTCATTTTTAGGAAAAAAGGGAAAAGGAAGAAAGGACGTTGATTGGTATAAGCAACAATTATCAGTTCTTGATAAAAAGTTACTAGGGAGATTTCTTGCAGTTTATGATACTTTACATTTATCAATGAGCTATGATGGAAATCCAAGTGCTTTAGTTGCAAAAGCCGGCTTTGACGAGGCGGAAGTAATTATTCATTGGTTGGAAAACCGAATGGCAAATGCTTAAAATAGAGAATTGTTAAATTATGACAATTAACGAAGCACAAGACGAACTAATCGACGATTTTGAATTGTTTGATGATTGGGACAGTAAGTACGAGTACATTATAGATCTCGGAAAGCAGTTTCCAGCTTTGCAGGAACAATACAAAACCGAAGAAAATATAATCAGAGGATGCCAGTCCAGAGTGTGGTTAAATGCCTATATGGATGGTGATCTTTTAAAATTTGAGGCTGATAGTGACGCAGTTATAACGCGAGGATTGATTGGAATGCTTGTAAAAGTATTGTCGGGACATACACCGGAAGAAATAGCGAGTGCAGACCTTTATTTCATGGAAAGAGTTGGTCTTCACCAGCATTTGGCTCAAACAAGATCTAATGGACTGGCGTCAATGCTGAAACAAATGCGGGCTTACGGGATCGCTTACCAGGCTGCCAATTAAAAAAATATCAAAAGTGAAAACTAAGACGCTTCACTTGCTGTTATCATAAGTAAAAAAGAAATGAGCGAATCAGAACTAAGGGAAGAAGTTGTTAAGGCGATCAAAACGGTTTACGATCCGGAAATCCCGGTTGATGTTTATGAGCTTGGTTTGATTTACGACCTGAAAATATTTCCAGTAAATAATGTTTTCGTTTCGATGACACTTACTTCACCTTCTTGCCCTTCTGCGGGTACTTTGCCGGGTGAAGTTGAACAAAAAATCAGAGAGGTGGAAGGCGTGAATGATGTAAGTATTGAGCTTACTTTTGATCCTCCGTACACAACTGAAATGATGTCAGAAGAAGCGAAGCTGGAACTCGGATTTATGTGATATGGCCGTCGGCTTTTAGCTATCGGCAATCAAATTACGGATAACAAATAATTTATATAGGTCGAAGGCTAAATTGCTAATGACTGACAGTTAATCAAATTTTAACTTTAAACTTTTATAAAATATGTATCCTCCACAGTTAGTAGCGCCTATGAAGGCGGAGTTGACTAATGTCGGTTTTCAGGATTTGACAAGTGCGGAAGAAGTAGACAACTTCATGCAAAATATGAAAGGCACTGCTTTGGTAGTGATAAATTCAGTTTGCGGTTGTGCTGCTGGTGCTGCCCGCCCGGGTGTTAGAGCTTCTTTGGAGCGCAGTGAAATCAAGCCGGATCAATTGGCTACTGTTTTTGCTGGTTTTGATACTGAGGCTGTTTCAAAAATGCGTGAGTATACTTTACCGTATCCTCCATCATCTCCTGCGGTTGCTCTTTTTAAAGATGGTGAGTTGATCCATTTTGTAGAACGTCATCACATTGAAGGCCGTTCTGCTGAAATGATTGCTCAGCATTTGCAAATGGCATACGAAGAATTTTGTGCAGAAGAAGCATAATTAGTTCTTTCTGATATTTTAAACGGCTACTTTCAAAATTATTCGAAAGTAGCCGTCTGTTTTTTGTAGATTTATTTTTCAAATCTGAGTTTTATGCAAGGACATCGTTTCACCAAATTTGTACCGGCGGAGCAAACCGGAAATAGCAAGTTTGATCAGCTTTTTGATATTTTTCAGCAACTATTGCTGATGACATCGGGTGATGTAAGCGAGGCTATGTCGTGGCTGAGTGAGTTGGACAGACAATATAATCTTACCAATGATTCTTATGGTATCGGCGACTTTTTCGATGATTTGAAGAAAAAAGGATACATCACGGAAGAAAAAGGAAACGGCGAGGGCAAGCTCATCATGACCCCAAAATCCGAAAAAAGCATTCGTAAAAGTGCTTTGGATGAAATTTTTGGTAAATTGAAAAGGTCGAAGTCAGGTGGAAATCATCATACGCCTTACATGGGGACGGGTGATGAGTTGAGCAGTGATATCCGCCAATTCCAGTTTGGTGATACGCTGGATCAGATTGCCATGACTGAATCGATCAAAAATGCGCAGGTGAATCACGGAATCGGTGATTTTATGCTGATGGAAAATGATCTGGAAGTAGTTGAGCGCGAGCAAAAAACCACTACGGCTACGGTTGTAATGATTGACATCAGTCACTCTATGATTTTGTATGGAGAAGACAGAATTACGCCTGCAAAGAAAGTGGCGTTAGCTTTGGCCGAATTGATCCGTACAAAATACCCGAAGGATTCGCTGGATATTATTGTTTTTGGAAATGACGCCTGGCAAATCCAATTAAAAGATTTGCCATATCTCGAAGTTGGTCCTTATCACACCAATACAGTCGCAGGTCTGGAACTGGCGATGGACATTCTTCGTCGCAAGAAAACCAGAAACAAGCAGATTTTTATGATCACGGACGGTAAACCGACTTGTCTGAAAGAAGGAATCAAATATTATAAAAATAGCTTCGGTCTGGATCGTAAAATTATTAGTAAAACCCTTACGCTTGCAGCGCAATGCCGACGTTTGGAAATTCCGGTTACGACTTTTATGATTGCTACCGATCCTTATCTAAAACAGTTTGTTCAGAATTTTACGAAGGTAAACAACGGACGGGCTTATTATAGTAATCTTCAAGGTTTAGGTGGATTTGTACTGGAAGATTTCCAGCGGAACCGCAGAAAAAATATGAAATAACCGGCTCTCACCGGTTATTTTTTTATTTCTTACCTACCGAAATCATATTGGCAAAAAGGCGATAGGCGCCTGTTACGCCTGCCGGAAGTTCCCGGAAAAAAGAAAGTCCTGTGTAGATGTAATGTCCTTTGCCATATTGGGCATAAAGCACACTTCCCTCTTTTAAACTTTCATCTGTATCATTGCTGGAAAAAATCGCTTCGTAATGCGTTTTATCCCAGTCGCTGGCATAGTATAATCCACGTTCCTGAATCCAGCCGTTGAAATCTTTCTGCGTGATTTTATTTGGGTAATTTAACAAAGTGTGCTCAGGCTTCAGAAACCGCATTTCCGCATCTTCCTCCGCCACCCGATCCTGACTCAATTGAATAGGATATGGACCGATTTGTTTTACTTTCACTCTTTGAGGAATCGTATATTGAACAACCATCGTTCCTCCATTTTTGACGTATTCCATCAATTTGTCCTGGTAATAAGCCAAACGGTTTTCCGTATTGTAAGCTCTGATTCCAACAACAATGGCGTCATATCCGCTTAGATCTTTGGAAAGTGCCGCTTCATTCAGCATGGTTACGGTACAACCCATTTGTCTCAATGCGGTTGGCACATCATCACCAGCGCCGGCGATATATCCAATATTTTTGACAGTCGTTTTCACATCCAGTTTGGCAAGTTTTGCTTCGGCAGGAGGAAATAATGTCTGACTTGGAATGTGGCGGTAATCGATTGTTTTGATTGATCTTTCATAGTTTTTTCCGTCAACAGTAGCGACAGCTTTAACAACTGCTTCTTCATTTTTTGTCGGCGGCGTGATGTTAAAAATATAAGTCTGTTCCTGATATTTTTCCGTCATATCAAAATTTACACTGGCCGGATCCGATTTCCATCCTTTTGGCAAATCCAGTTTCAAGCTTCCTTTTACATTGCTTTTCTGTGCTTCAACCATAACACTGAGTGTTTTGGAAGTTGTGTTTGGAAAGATGAAAACAGGCTCATTGATATTAGCTGTAACGGCTGGGCGAATTTCGAAAGGACGATAAATTTCTCCCGAAGCAGGATCGGTGAATTTATAAATCCATGGTCTTGAATAAGTAAATCTTTGACCATCAATTTCAAACATAAAATCAGTTTTTGTTTCTGGTCTGTTTTCAGGATATCCTATATCCTGCTGATTGTCAATCTGGAAGATTCCCTTGTCAATTGGTTTTAGTAACCAGTATGGTTGCGTTGTTTTTAAATCGGATGGTAAAACCGCTTTTTTATTAAAAGCAGTCATTTCATTTTCTCCCAAAGTCAGATTCAAAACGCTGTCTGATTTAATACCTGTCCAGTTCAGAGAAATTAATTTTACAGGATATTTTGAGCGCTTAACCACGGTCACCTTAATATCAGCAGCATCACCTGCCACAGAGGAAAACTCATTTGGATTTGTTTCAAAAAATAAGCCCAGACATTGCACCAGCAAATCAGATATTTCCTGTTTTTTGGCTTTTACGTAAATATTTGTAGTATCGAGTTTGGTCAATTCCTGATTGATTTTCAATAATGCAGGAACCGAAGCAGACGGATTGCTGATGTCATAAGTTTTGATCGCATCAGAAACCAGTGATTGTACTTTCTGGCTTCCATCTACCCGTTTCCAGGTAATATCAACATCGTCAAAAAGATTACTCTTCGCAGGTATTCCTTCCTTATGAAGAAAATAATCAATTCTTTCTCCCCTCACCGGCGCACTTCCAAACCCCTGGCTTCTGTGTTGACTGCGACTTTCCGCAGCTATTTCGGTATATGATTTTCCTAAAACCGGATTGTAGCCGCCAATTTCCAAAGAGATAAACGGATTTTTTTCTCCCTCTGGCTGCTTGTTGGTGAAACCTGGTGTGAAGGTATTCCAGACTAAACGTTTTGCCTGCCAGCCTTTTACAAATTTCAACTGATCGGGATAAGCATTTGGATCAGCGGCCAGTTTAAAAGCTTCTTCTGCAAGATAAGCTGATGTTTGATGATGACCATGACCCGCACGAGGATCAGGTGGAAAACGTGTGATAATAACATCTGGTTGAAATTTCCGGATCATCCAAACCACATCGCCCAGCACTTTATTTTGATCCCAAAAGTTTAGCGTTTCTTTTCTCGTTTTAGAAAAACCAAAATCATAAGCTCTTGAAAAAAACTGTGTTGCTCCATCTATTTTTCGGGCACCTAACAATTCCTGCGTCCGGATTACGCCAATATTGGCACCCTGTTCAGCGCCGATTAGATTTTGTCCGCCGTCGCCTCGTGTCAAAGAAAGATAACCAGTCCGAACCAGCTGATCTTTTGACATGTACGACAGCATCAGCGTGTTTTCATCATCCGGATGCGCCGCGATATGGAGCACGGAACCAAGAACATTTAATTTTTTGATTCCCTGATAAATTTCACTTGAAGACAGGGTAGGGACTTGCGCCCGGATTTGGAAAGAAATAAAAAGGAGAACTACAATCGTAATTTTTTTCATAAGGGATTTGGGCTTAGCAATATCTAAAACGGAAGACGATGACATCCGGTTTTGGTACTACAATGTACGGGTAAGGACGTAATCTTCAAAGACTTCATACTGAATCGAAATCGTTTCGCGTTTTTCTTGTCCAAAACTGACAGTTATTTCACCATCAGGTTTCGCCAGAAAAGGATTTACTGACATATGATTCCTTGGATCCAGGTCTTTTATTCCGGCAAATTTATAAACTGATTCTTTCGCGGACCATAGAATATTAATCAGGATGAAATCTGTCTTATCAACCCATAATTGCTCGTCGTCGTTCAGGAAAAAGTCAATTCCTTTGCCTATATCCGCTTTTATTTTCTGAATATCAACACCGGCAGATTTTCCTTTGACAAGATAAACGGCGGCATATTTTTCTGAATGAGAAATGGAAATTTCATAATCCGTTGAATTCAGAAATGGTTTGCCATTCTCATCATAACTGATTTCAGGTTTTCCTTCAAGCAGTTGATCTAACAAAAGACGAACGGCAAGCGACTCGCTTTTTCTTTTATTATTTATTTTTTTATCTAATTTTTCCAGTTCGAAATCGGATGGTTTTAGTTGTAACATGAGTTCTTCCAGTGATTCTGAAATTTCCCATAATCCCAAAATTGATCTTCCGTTCAATATCTTTTTGTAGACCAAGCCCATTTAATTTGTAATTTTACGTTAATGAAAAAGGGGTGAATGCGTTGCAGAGATATTTCACGGTTTGAATGTTATTCAAGAAATTTTGCCCCGAATTGTCGTTTCAGCTATATGTGGCCCAAAAATAAATCAATACGCACGTTACTAAAATCACTCATCGTAATTCTTCTCGTTGCAGGATTAGTATTTGGCCTTTTTATCTGGGCCGTCAAACTGCCTGCGCCAAAGATAACAAGTAATAAAACCCCTCAAAGTTATACACGGGTTCAGCTTGGTCCGGATTCTTACAAAGTTGATAATTGCTGGCTGAAAAAAAACAAATATGGCATTTGGGAAATGTATCTTGAAGGAAGTCCTTATGAACGAGGTCTGATTTATGGTGTACTGGCAAAGGAGCTAATGGAAAAACAGGAAGTCCATTTTGTCGACCAGATCAAGGAAATTATTCCCAATGCGTTTTTTCTTCAAATACTAAAAGGTTTTGTAGCCTGGTTTAACAAGGATATCTACAAGTATATTCAGGATGAAAACTTGCAGGAAATTTATGGTGTTTCCCAATCTTTTTCAGACAAATTCAATTACATCGGCCCTAAATATTACCGGATTTTGAATTATCATGCAGCCCATGATATAGGTCACGCGTTAACGGATCTGAATATGGTCGGCTGCACTTCTTTTGCAGTTAAAAATTCTCTTTCTGCTGATTCCAGTTTGTTGATTGGCCGAAATTTTGATTTTTACATGGGTGATGCCTTTGCAGAGGACAAGCTGATCGTTTTTATCAATCCTGACAAAGGATATAAATTTGCTTCCTATTCCTGGGCCGGACTTACCGGTGTTGTTTCCGGCATCAATGAAAAGGGAATTACAGTAACTCTAAACGCATCTAAATCAGATATTCCCTACGGAGCAAAAGAACCTATTTCTTTACTGGCAAGAGAAATTTTGCAGTATGCAGCCACAATTGAGCAGGCAGATTCAATCGCAAAAAAACGTGATACTTTTGTTTCTGAATCACTTTTGATCGGATCCGCAAACGATAATAAAGCTGCCATTATTGAAAAATCACCGACGAAGATGGACCTGTATTCTTCAAGTTCCGACTATCTGGTCTGTGCAAATCATTATCAGGGAACTGCTTTTATCAAAGACTCGGTCAATATAAAAAATATAGCCGACACAGATTCCAAAGCGCGTTTTGACAGAATGAATCAGCTTATGGTGCGTTCGTACCCGGTGGATGTGCAGGAAGCGGCTGATATTTTGCGGAATAAAGAGGGGGTGAATGATACTTTTATCGGTTATGGCAATTCAAGATCCTTAAATCAATTGATTGCGCATCATGGAATTATTTTCAAGCCGTCGGAAAGAAAAGTCTGGATTTCTACGCCACCTTATCAGCTTGGTGCATTCATTTGTTATGATTTGAAAGACGTTTTCAGTCACCCGGAAACTTGTCATGCCATTGATTCACTTGCTATTGCCGCTGATCCATTTTTGACAACCGATGCTTACCGGAGGTTTGAAGCTTTCAAGGTTACGAAGCAAAAGATCCATAAATATGTGATGCTGGGCATTCCTTATAAGTTAAGTGCCAAAGATGAATATGCGATGGTGAGTAATAATCCCGAAAGTTATGTCACGTATCTGACGTTGGGTGAATATTTTCAGAAGAAAAAAAACTACGAAAAGGCCATCCGATATTACGAGGAATCTTTACAACATGAGGTTTCTTCAAAGAATGAAATGCTGGCGATCAAAGCGAAAATTGAAGAATGTAAAAAAGAAAAATCTTGACAGATTTTGGCAAGACAGATTTTTTAAAAACTTTTGCATTGAATAGACGGTAATTTTGAATCCGGATATTTCCAAAAATATTCCAGCCCAAACGACTTATCCCAATTTATGACAACCGAAATCAGTCCGTTACAAAGCAGCAAGTTGACCGATATTCTTCGATATCTCAATAAAAATTCCAAATATTACCAGCGCATTTTCGGACAGTCGGGAGTTGATATTGAAACGATAAAAACATTTGAAGATTTAACAAAAATACCTTTCACAACGAAAGATGATCTGGCACTTTATAACGATGATTTTCTTTGTGTTCCAAAAAGTAGAATTGCCGATTTTGTAACAACTTCTGGTACGTTAAGTGATCCGGTTGCATTTTACCTTACTGATCAGGATGTTGAAAGGTTGGCCAATAATGAGGCAGAAGCTTTCAAATGTGCCAATGGTTCTGAGGATGATGTTTACCAGTTAATGACAACAATCGACCGGCGTTTTATGGCTGGTCTGGCTTACTGGATGGGGGCGCGAAAAATGGGTGCCGGCATGATCCGGGTTGGTCCGGGTGCACCTTTTTTGCAATGGGAATCCATCCAGCGCTTTTCTCCAACAGTACTTATCGCGATTCCTTCCTTTATTCCAAGGCTGATCGATTACGCTTTGGAAAATAATATCGACTTCAAATCCTCCTCAGTCCGATCAATTTTGTGCATCGGAGAGCCGATCCGTAATCCTGATTTTACTTACAATGAACTGGGAAAACGAATCACATCTCAGTGGGATGTGAAATTATATTCGACCTATGCATCCACAGAAATGGGTGCGGCATTTACGGAATGTCAGGAAGGAAAAGGTGGACATTTAAACCCGGATCTGCTGATTCTGGAAGTGGTTGACGAAGAGGGGAAACGGGTGGGTGAAGGAGAATTGGGCGAAGTTGTCGTGACGACGCTTGGCGTTGAAGGAATGCCTTTGCTTCGTTATAAAACGGGTGATCTTTGTAATGTTTATTACGAACCTTGTGCATGCGGGCGATCGTCTACAAGACTTGGCCCTGTCGTTGGAAGAAAACAGCAAATGATCAAATTTAAAGGTACAACGATTTTTCCACCGGCGCTTTTTGATGTGCTGGATATGGTGCCGGAAGTGGATTTGTATCAGGTGGTTGTTTCTAAAAACGAGTTCGGGAATGATGAGATTTCTATCCTGCTAACCATGAATCTCGAAACCCCTTTATTCAAGGAAAAACTTCATTCTTTGTTCAAATCCAGGCTTCGTGTTACACCTTTACTTAAATTTATAACCGCTCAAGAATTAAATCACCGGATATTCAAACAGGAAAAAAGGAAACCCGAAAAGTTGATATATATTTGATTTTTTATCATTAAAATCACCCCTGAGTATGAAAAAGAATACTTTTACCGCATTTTTAGTAGTTCTGTTTTTTGCTTTTCAAACAGGTTTCGCTCAAAGAGTTGATTTGAGATCTGGCGATGTTGATGTTTTGGCCGGACAAAAAATCGTGAATGTTCAATATGATTATTCTGAATTTGGTGTAGGCAAATTTGCTACGGAAAAAGAATATCTTGATAAAAAATCTGCTGAATATAATGCCAAGGAAGCAGGTAAGGGCGATGAATGGAAAAAAGCATGGGTGTCGGATCGTCAGAATAAATACGAGCCGAAATTTGAAGAACTTTTCAATAAAGGTTTGGAAGATAAAGGATTGAAAGTTAATCAGGGAAATGATGCCAAATATACTTTCATTGTTCACACTACATATCTGGAACCAGGTTATAATGTTGGTGTGATGCGTAAAAATGCTTATTTGAACTACAAAATTGATCTGGTTGAAACCTCCGGAAAGAAAGCTGTGGCAGAAATGGTTTTGACAAATGTTCCTGGCGGACAGTTCGGTGGCTTTGATTTTGATTCAGGTACACGTATCGCCGAATCCTATGCGAAAGCGGGAAAAGTCCTGGCTGCGTTTATTGATAAAAAATTAAAATAAAGGTTATAATTCTTACTTTTGAAAGGGTTAAATAGCATTATAAAAATTTCAATGTCATGAGAAAATCACTATTATTTGTTGTCGCATTATTTTTTGCCGGACAGACTTCTGCTCAAACTTTATCTGATTTATTTGCCGGAAATGCCAAATTGACTTTTCTTGGTTTAGACTTTACGCAGGCCAAATACATCGGACGCGCCGGTTTCGTTGATCCGGTGGCTATTAAAAATCAGCATCTTGCAAGCTGGAACAACCTGATCGAATATGAACCGAAAAAATTCTCTCTGCAGGAAGCTTTTAAATTAAAACCTGAAATGTACGAAACCAAGGTTGCCGATATGCTTAAATTGAATGAATCGGCTGAGGTGAAAGATAACATCACAGAAGACGATTATAAGATCACGGAAGATCAGGTTAAGAAATCAGTTTCCAAATATTCACTAAGCGTAAAAGACGGAATTGGTATTGTTTACGTTGTGGAAAGTCTTAATAAAAAAGCTGAAAAGCTATTTGCCTGGGTTACATTTATTGATCTAAAATCTAAAAAAGTACTTTATACCGAAAGAGTTGATGGAGCAGCAGGCGGTTTTGGCTTCCGTAATTACTGGGCCGGTGGTGTTTATAAAATCAACAAAGCTATTGATTCCAAATATTACAAACAGTGGAGTAAAACATTAAAATAATGTTAGATTGTAATAAATCAGTTCGTTTTTAAATTGATAACGTATTGATTTTTAACATAAAAAAATAATATTGCTATCAGAAGCTGTACATGGCTCTTTCAAACGGGGAGATGTACAGCTTCTTAATTAACTGATCGTCCGGGACTTTGAAAAGAATTTTTATCTTGCTGCTGCTAACTGCCTATTTTTTACAAGGATGTACGAAGATATTTTATCGTTCGGCAGAGAAGGCATATCAAAAAGGATTGAAGGTTCAGCCATATGACGTGATCATTGTACCTGGCTTTCCTTATCAGGGCAAAGAATGGGATATGGTCCATAAAATGAGAATTCATTGGGCATATTATTTATACAAAAAAGGGATCGCCAAAAATGTAATTTTCTCAGGATCTGCGGTCGCGACTCCTTATATTGAAAGCAGAGTGATGGCTTATTATGCTGAATCACTGGGCATTCCCGCAAAAAATATTTTTACAGAAGAAAAAGCGCAGCACAGTACAGAAAACGTTTACTATTCCTATCGGCTGGCAAAAGATCTTGGATTTAAGAAGATTGCCCTCGCTACGGATCCTTTCCAAAGCAGCTACATGGGAAAGTTTATGAGGAAATTTGAAATACCTGTTGCACTTTTGCCTACGGTAATCGATACATTGAAAATTCTCGATCTGTACGAGCCGAAAATAGATGCCAGTCCGGCGATGTTAAAGGACTTCGTCAAATTATCAGCAAGGGAAAATTTTTTCCAGCGATTCAAGGGCACGATGGGCAAATATATTATCTGGCACGAAGAGGATTTAAAAAAGAAAAAATACAGAAGACGATTTAAAGACCGGATGATACCTGCACCCGGTTCGAGTAAGGAACCTTAATTAGTACAATGAAAAAAGAACTATCGGCTATTGAAGCCAAGTATGAAGCACAGAAAATAGCATTTGGACCTATGTATTTTCAGTCTGTCATTGCATTGAGAGACTTAGGGATACTTGAATTTATCAATAATCACCGAAAAGGCGTAAGTATTTCGACGATTATTGAAAAACTGGATGTCTCGGAATACGGGGTAGATCTGCTGATTGAAGCTGCCGAAATATTAGGCGTTGTGGAATGTTTTGACGAGGGAAAAGTTAAAATTACCAAAGTCGGTTTTTTTCTTTTAAAAGATGAAATGACAAAAGTGAACGTCAATTTCATGAATGACGTATGTTATCTGGGGGCAAAAGCCATGACGGACAGTATCAGAAATGGCAAACCGGAAGGACTTAAAGTGCTGGGAGACTGGCCGACAATCTACGAAGGTCTTTCAATTTTGCCTGAACCTGCGAAAAAATCCTGGTTTGATTTTGACCATTATTATTCTGACGGAGCCTTTCCGTCGGCTTTGAAAATTGTTTTCACTAAAAAGACAGGTACAATTTTTGATGTAGGTGGAAATACCGGAAAATGGTCTTTTGCGTGCTGTGCACATGATCCTGATGTAAAAATCAAAATTCTGGATCTGCCCGTTCAGCTCAGAGTTGCCAAACAAAATGCAACTGAAAAAGGATTGCTCGACAGGATTGAGTTTTATCCGATCAATTTGCTGGATACGGAACAGAAAATTCCCCAGGGCGCGGATGTGATCTGGATGAGCCAGTTCCTGGATTGTTTTTCAAAAGAGGAAATTCTTAGTATCTTGAAAAATGCTTATCAGGCGGCTTCTGAGGAAACGCGGTTATTTATTCTTGAACCGTTTTTCGATAATCAGGACTACCCCGCGGCACATTTTAGTCTGGTTGCTACCTCGTTGTACTTCACAATTATGGCCAACGGTAACAGCAAAATGTACCGGATTGAGGTAATGAAAAGCCTGGTACGGGAAGCAGGTTTTGAGGTGGTTGAAACGTATCCGCTTATCGGCGATAGTTATCACACAATTCTGGAATGCAAAAAGAAGATTTAGATCCGGTTTTTGTCACTATTGATAAGAAAAATGTATTGATATGAAACCAGTCACGTTTTTTGGCTTTATCTTTATTATTCTTTTTTCGGCGTTCGCGAGTAAGGAAGTTGAGAAAGCTGAGTTTTACAAAGCTTTTTCCGGTAAAACTGAGGAAGAAATTGACGGGATGATTTCTATTCTGGAAAAAGAAAAATCATCTTCTCTGACGTTAGCATATCAGGGTGCGCTTTACATGAAAAAAGCTGATTTTGTAAAGGGTGTTAATAATAAGATCAAAACCTTTAAAAAGGGAGCACGTATACTTGAAGATGAAATTGCCAAAAAGCCTTCAAATGCTGAATACAGGTTTTTAAGACTAGCCGTTCAGGAACACGCCCCGAAGATTTTAAAGTATAATAAAAATCTGAACGAGGATAAAAAAGCAGTGGGGGAAGGTTTTAAAAGTTTTGATCCCGAATTGAAGAAAATAGTAAAAGGTTATGCAGCCAGTTCGGCTGTTTTGAAAATGGATGACTTACAATAACTGCATCTGAGTACTGAAAATCTGAATAAAATAGTTGAATGAAAAAGGTGCTTGTCATTAATTATTCGCAATCAGGACAATTGAACGAGATAATCGACAATTTCCTGTTGCCGTTTGATTCTGCTGAAATAGAGAGAAAACAAATTGAAACCGTGAAACCGATCGCATTTCCGTGGACAAGCGACGTGTTTTATAATACAATGCCTGAATGCGTTAATGAAGAAGCAGTTGCTTTAAAGCCGATAAATTACGCTTCTGAAAAATATGATTTGATCATTCTGGGTTATCAGCCCTGGTTTTTATCACCTTCGTTACCTACTACGTCACTTTTGCAGGATCCGGTTTTTCAGAAAAAAATGAAGGATACACCGATTGTAACGGTCATTGGCGGACGGAATATGTGGCTTAATTCGCAGGAAAGTATTAAGGCATATATCAAAAAAGCGGGTGGAATTTTAGTTGGTAATGTGCCGCTGATGGACCGTGAACCAAATTTGATCAGTGTATTAACAATTTTTCACTGGATGCTTACTGGTAAAAAAGAGCGTAAATGGAATTTGTTACCAGTTCCGGGTGTGAGTCAGGAAGATATTTTGAGCGCAGATAAATTCGGAAGTATTGTTCAAACCGCATTGCAAAGCGACGATTATACCGGTTTGCAGAAAAAACTTTTATCTCTTGGACTTATTGATATTCCTACCGATATCTGGTTTATTGAAATGAGAGGTAAGAAAATTTTCAGGGTTTGGGCCAGCTTAATCAAGAAAAAGGGGACGACGCCTGAAAAAAGAAAGTTTTATGTAAACCTTTTTAGTTATTATCTGTTGATCGCTCTTTTCGTAGCATCACCGATCATACTATCTGTTTACTTCGTTTTCTTTGCGCCCTTTTTACAAAAATCAATCAAGAGATCGAAGGAATACTATTACGGTGTCAGTTAAATAGTTTGGTCAAACCAAGAGCTGCATCAACTTATTAATTATCAATACTATTATTGCAATGTCAGAAGCATTTATTACCAGGGTTTCAAAGTTTGTTCCCAATGAGCCGGTTGCCAATGAGGAAATGGAAGAGTATCTGGGGTTTATCAATGGAAAGTCATCCAAATCAAAGGCGATTGTTTTAAGAAATAACAAAATAAAAAGTCGCTATTACGCATATACAAAAGAAGGTGTTCCAACACACACGAATGCTGAAATGGCCTCTGAGGCGGTTAGACAGCTTTTTACAGAAAATCCGGAGGAGTTAAAAGAAATAGATTTGTTGAGCGCGGGTACTTCCAGTCCGGATCAGATTATGCCTTCGCATGGTGTGATGATACACGGCTGGCTTCCTGAAACGGGTACAATTGAAGTGGTTTCGCCATCAGGGGTTTGCTGCGCTGGGATGCATGCGTTGAAATATGCGTATATGTCTGTGAAACTGGAAGATAAGGAAAAGGCCGTTGCTGTTGCTTCGGAGCGTTTTTCACCTTCTTTGCGTGCCGATACATTTGAGGAAGAAGTTCAGGAACTGATCCGTCTGGAACAAAATCCTTACGTCTCTTTTGACAAAGATTTTCTTCGCTGGATGCTTTCTGACGGTGCCGGCGCATTTTTAGTTGAAGGTAAACCTAATGAAACCGGAGATTCTTTGAAAATTGAATGGATCGATGGATGCTCTTTTGCAAATGAGGAGGAAGCATGTATGTACATGGGTGCCTACAAACAGGAAGATGGTACATTGAAAAGTTTCAAGGATTTTTCAAACGAAGAGATTTTCAATAAATCGATTTTTAGTATCAAGCAGGATGTGAAACTGTTAAGCGAGAAAATCGTTAAACTTGGTTTTAATAACCTGAAACAGATATTAGACAAAAAAGGATTTGACATGAACGAAGTGGATTATTTCCTTCCGCACATTTCAAGCTACTTTTTTGAAAGTAAAATTGAAGACGTCCTGATTGAAAATGGTATCCCGGTTCCAAAAGAAAAATGGTTTACGAACCTTTCAACGATGGGAAATGTGGGAGCTGCTTCAATTTATATGATGGTTGAAGAAATTTTTAATAGTGGTAAATTGAAAAAAGGAGAAAAAATCCTACTTGCCGTTCCGGAAAGTTCAAGATTTTCTTACATGTTTTGTTTGCTGACTGTTTGTTAATACATCAAATTTTATCATTCAGATTTTAATACTCATACCCGATGAAAAAAGAAGATCTGCCACAGGAACCAGGCGCACTTTCCAGATTAACGAGGGAATTGTGTTATGTGAAAAATGAGGATGGTAAATATGAAACAGCGCTGAGCAAGGGCTGGGATATTAAAAAAGAAGCGCTAGACAGTGCCTGGGTTGAGGTGAATGATCGGGTAGAGGAGGCGAGGAAGGCTGTGGCGAATGGAGAGAAAAGTCCGGTATATTATTTTATGGAGCTTAATCTGATGGATCTTGTGGTACTTTCAGGTTATACGGGCTTTTTTAGTTTTTTTATCAAACGGCATTTCAAGCCTTCGGTGTTTAAGACATTGAGTGATAAAAAACTTGAAAAATATGCTCAGGTTTTTGATATATCGGTCAGCGAATTGAAAAATTTTAAAGGTTAATGAAGTGAATATCGACACCAAAACAGAAGAATTTCATCACGTACATGCCGCCCATTGCGAAAATGGCGTAACGACGGCTTTATTACGTCATCATGGTCTCGATTTTATGACCGAACCGCTTGCTTTTGGTATGGGTTCTGGTCTTTTTTATATACAAATACCATTTTTGACTATCAATAATGGGCCTGCCATTTCATTCAGGACCATGCCGGGAGCTATTTTCAAACGGACTTGCAAAGCACTTGGTGTTGAAGTTACCCGGAATAAATTCAGCGATCCGGCAAAAGCACAGCTGTTTTTGGATAAAAAAATAAAAGAAGGTGACCCGGTTGGTTGTCAGGTCGGCGTTTTTCATCTTACCTATTTTCCAAAGGAATACCGGTTTCACTTCAATGCACATAATTTAATTGTCTACGGACAAGAGGATAACCGCTATCTGATCAGTGATCCGATCATGGAAGAAGTGACGACGTTATCTTCGGAAGAATTGTCCCGTGTGCGTTTTGCACAAGGGCCTCTTGCTCCAAAAGGTCATATTTATTTCCCTGAAAAAGTTGGGGTGATTACAGACGATCTGATCCGTAAAGGAATTGTAAAAGGCATTAAACGCAATGTCCGCGATATGATCAGTATTCCCGGCAATTTTGCTGGGGTGAATGGAATTCGTTATACATCCAATAATATCCGAAAATGGAGAGATAAACTTGGGCTGAAAAAAGCTGGTTTATACCTCGGTCAGATCGTACGGATGCAGGAAGAAATTGGTACAGGCGGAGGTGGTTTCCGTTTTCTTTATGGTGCGTTTCTGGAAGAAGCAGCTGCTTATTTACAAGACGATCGTTTGATCGGACTTTCTGAGGAATTTACAAAATCGGGTGATATGTGGCGCGCCAGTGCTATCCAGATGGCGGGTGTTTATAAGGGAAGATTAACCGAGCAGCAAAGTTTTGACGAAATTGCAGACCGGCTTCTTGAAATCCGTTCTGTTGAAAAAGAAGCATTTTTAAAACTTTCTAAATTGAATCTGGGGAAATAATTTATTTCCTCATTCAACATTTGCTTCACGATGTACAACGGCCCGTCAATTCAGATTGAAAATGTTACCAAAAGATATAAATCTGCACAGGAAGACAGTCTGAGCCGGGTAAATCTGCAAATAAATGAGTCGGATGTGTATGGTTTGCTTGGGCCAAATGGCGCAGGAAAAACGACACTTATTTCTATTCTGTGCGGAATCATTCCGCCATCTCAGGGAAATATAGCTTATTACATTAACGGGACTGAAATTTCAAGTCAGGAGCGTAGAAGCCGGTTGGGATTTGTGCCGCAGGAATATGCTTTTTATCAGGAGCTTACCCCAAAACAGAATCTTGATTATTTCGGAGCCATGTACAATTTGTCAAAAGCTGAATTGTCTGTGCGGATTGATGAATTGCTGGAAGAACTTGGTTTGACAAAAGTTGCAGACAAAGAAGTTTTCAAGTTTTCGGGCGGGATGAAAAGGCGTGTGAATCTTGCCATTGGCCTTATTCACAAACCTGCCATTTTATTTCTTGACGAGCCGACCGTAGGCGTGGATGTGCAAAGCAAAAACGCGATCATAAAATATCTTGAAGAAATTAACAAGGCTGGCACAACGATTGTGTATACTTCTCATCATATGTCGGAAGCGGAAGAATTCTGTAATCGCATTGCTTTGATCGATCATGGAAAGGTGGTCGCAGAAGGTGGAATGAGCGATTTATTAGCAGGAAATGATGCTTCAAGTTTACAGGATTTATTTATAAAACTGACAGGAGAGGAGTACCGAGATTAACCCTATGTTCAAGATTTTTTCATCCATTCGTAAGGAGTTTCTTCTGCTTGTCAGTGACAAAGTTGGCCTGGCGCTTATGTTTGTGATGCCGCTGATATTGGTTTTTATTATCACAATAATCCAGGACAGCGCTTATAAAATCGTGAATGAAAACGAGATCCCGATGCTGGTTGTCAATCATGATGAAGGAAGTCAGGGTGCGAAATTGCTGGACTTGCTGATCACATCCAGACTTTTCAAAATTGATACTTTAAACAGTCTGCCCGAAAAATCTTTGAAAAAGGAATTATTGGCAAGGGGAAAACTGATCGCTCTTTTTATTCCGCCAAATTTTACGAGCGGACTGAATAGTAATACAGGTGAAATTAGCCATATGATGATGCGTGATCTGGGTCTGGAAACAGATTCTGCCAGCGGAAATACTGAAAAAATGCCGGCATTATCTTTTTATCATGATCCTGTTTTACAAGAGAATTACAGCGCATCGGTTATGGGTGTTGTAGATTCTTATCTTGGTATGATTGAGAAATCGATGATGATTGAGCGAATTTATGCCGATATGGACATGGGTCCTAAGTCAGAAAAGCTGAATAAAAAGATGGAAATTAACCGGGTTAAGATAAATCAGATTGTCGCGACCAATAGTAATTCGGTTGTTGTCCCAAATTCAACACAACATAACGTTCCGGCCTGGACGATCTTTGCCATGTTTTTCATGGTGGTTTCTCTGGGAAGTAATATTGTGAAGGAACGTGTGAATGGCAGTTTTCTGAGATTGAAAACAATGCCGACCAGTTTTATGCTGGTTATGTTTAGCAAAATGGCTGTTTATGTAGTTGTAGCAATTTTGCAGGTTGCACTGACTTTTTCAGTCGGGGTATGGATATTGCCTAAAATCGGTTTACCAGAACTGACAATCCCGACAAACTTCCCAGCCTTTGCAGCAGTCGTTTTTATCAGCAGTATGGCCGCTGTAAGTTACGCATTATTAATAGGATCCTGGGCAAAAACACAGGAACAGGCCAATGGATTTGGAGCGATATCGATCATTATTTTTGGTGCAATAGGCGGAATTTTAGTCCCTGCATTTGTAATGCCCGAATACATGCAGTTTGCCAGTAATTTTTCACCTTTGCACTGGTGCCTGGAAGGATTTTATATACTCTTTCTCAAAGGCGGCAGCTGGCATGAACTCAGGTGGGTGATACTGTTTTTGGGAGTATTCATTTTGATTTGCCAACTTTGCACTTATATTAAACTTAGAATAGAAAAAATTATCTGATACTAATGGAAATTGAAAGCTTAAAGCCAGTTATAAAAACCCAGATTGTACAATATTTGAATTTGCTGGATGTTAACCCGGAAGATATCAAAGACGACGAGCCTTTGTTTGGAGGCGACCTGGGATTGGATTCTATTGATTCACTGGAACTGGTGGTTTTATTGGAAAGAGAATATGGCATCAAGATTACGAACCCGGCTGAGGGTAGAAAAATTTTGATTGATGTAAATCATATGGCACAGTATATTGTCAGTAATGCAAAAACAGCGTGAGGTAGGAAACAGGGTCTTTGTTACAGGAATTGGTCTGATTTCTGCGCTTGGAAACAATGTGGCGGAAAACCATTCCAGTTTGGCTGCGGGGAAAGATGGCATAACAAAGGCGGTTCATTTTGAATCACTTTATACAGAAACACTGCCTTTTGGAGAAGTAAAATTAAGCAATGATGAGCTGAAAGCATTGCTGCATCTTGAAAACGAATTCGGTTACACCCGTACTTGTTTATTGGCTGTCAAAGCTTTCGAGGAGGCGGTAAATGATTCAGGTTTAAGTGCGGAAGAATTATCTTCTTTTGACACCGCGTTGATTTCTGCGAGTACGGTTGGAGGGATGTGTCTGACTGACCAGCTTTATGATGATGCCAATATGAAATTCGAAGGTTCCGAATATCTGGAAGCTTACGGGTGTGCGGCGCATACTATGCGATTGATCGAAAAATATAAAATCAACGGATTTACAGATACCATTAATACGGCTTGTTCCTCATCTGCAAATGCTATTATGATGGGAGCAAGGCTTATAAAAGCTGGTCGTGCCAAACGTGTGATTGTGGGTGGTGTGGATGCGCTGGCAAAATATACTGTCAATGGATTTAATGCATTAAAAATCCTTTCTGAATTTCCTTGTAAACCTTTTGATGAAAATCGGGATGGCTTAAATCTAGGCGAGGCAGGAGCATATCTGGTTTTAGAATCGGAGGAAGTTTCAGTTGGAAAAAGAAAATATGCGGAGATCGCTGGCTTTGGAAATTCCAATGACGCGCATCATCCATCTGCTATGTCTGATGACGCGGTTGGCGCTATTATTTCAATGAAAACCGCTATTGAATCGGCAGGTATTGATGCCACTAAAATTGATTATATCAACACGCACGGAACTGGAACGCCAAATAATGATCGTGTTGAATTATTTGGAATTTCTCAAATTTTCGAAAAAGTACCACCATTCAGCTCTACAAAATCATACACCGGACATACCTTGGGCGCTTCGGGAGCTGTGGAAGCGATATTCAGTATTTTGAGTATTCAGTATTCTGAAATATATCCGAGCCTGCATATTGAAACAAATATGGAAGGTTTTGATGCTGCGCCAATTACTGAATTTCAATCGGATGTTTCGGTAAATTATGTGCTTTCGAATTCTTTTGGTTTTGGCGGGAATTGTACTTCGCTGGTAATTGGAAGGGTGAATTAGTCATCCATCAATTCCTTCAAAATCTTTTGCGCAGCCACAGAAATGATCGTTCCAGGTCCGAAAATACCTTTCACACCGGCATCATACAAAAACTGATAATCCTGAGATGGAATGACACCTCCTGCAATGACCATAATATCCGGACGACCAATTTTTTTTAGTTCTTCGATAAGCTGAGGAATCAATGTTTTGTGGCCAGCAGCCAGACTGGATGTTCCTACAACATGCACGTCATTTTCAGCAGCGTTTTTTGCCACTTCTTCCGGTGTTTGAAATAAAGGCCCGATGTCCACATCAAAACCAAGGTCAGCAAAACTGGTGGCAATTATTTTAGCGCCACGGTCATGTCCGTCCTGGCCCATTTTGGCAACTAAAATCCGTGGTCTCCGGCCTTCAAGTTCGGAAAACTGATCTGCCATTTCTTTTGCCAGACGGAAATTTTCATCATCTGAAACCTCCGATTTATAAATTCCGGAAACTGACCGGATCACGGCTTTATACCTTCCGAATTCTTCTTCCATCGCATCTGAAATTTCACCTAATGTAGCTCTTTTACGAGCGGCGTCCACAGCCAATGCCAACAAATTGCTGCTGAAATCTTTACCCCCGGATTTTTTGCAAGCGTCAGTAATGGCAATCAAAGCTTCTTTTACCTGTTTTTGATCTCGCTCGAATTTGATTTTTGTCAGTCGCGCTATCTGGGCTTCCCTCACGCTGTTGTTATCAATAGCACGAATTTCCAGTTCATCTTTTGAGTCTGTTTTAAATTTATTTACTCCAACGATAATATCTTTTCCGGAATCAATTCTTGCCTGTTTTCTGGCGGCAGCTTCTTCAATCCGCATTTTGGGTAAACCGGTTTCGATGGCTTTTGTCATACCGCCAATTGCTTCAACTTCTTCAATCAATGCCCAAGCCTTTTCCGCCAATTCATTTGTTAAGTATTCAACATAATAAGAACCGCCCCAAGGATCAACGGCTTTACAAATGTCAGTTTCATGCTGCAAAAATAACTGTGTGTTCCGGGCAATTCTCGCCGAGGAATCGGTTGGTAAAGCAATCGCTTCATCCAGAGAATTCGTGTGGAGCGATTGTGTATGTCCCAAAACTGCGGCCATCGCTTCGATGCAAGTTCTCGCTACGTTATTGTAAGGGTCCTGTTCGGTCAGACTATACCCGCTGGTTTGACAGTGCGTCCTTAAAGCCAGTGATTTTTCTGATTTTGGATTGAATTGTTTTACAATTTTTGCCCACAACATTCTACCTGCGCGCAGCTTGGCGATTTCCATAAAATGATTCATGCCAATTCCCCAGAAAAAGGATAATCTTGGTGCGAAATCATCAATTTCCATTCCAGCTTTTAAACCGGTTTTGATGTATTCCAAACCATCTGCAAGCGTATAAGCGAGTTCGATATGAGCAGGTGCGCCAGCCTCGTGCATATGATAACCGCTGATACTGATGGAATTGAATTTCGGCATGAACTGCGCCGTGTAAGCAAAGATGTCACTTACAATCCGCATCGAAGGCGCCGGCGGATATATGTAGGTATTGCGCACCATAAACTCTTTCAGAATATCATTCTGAATGGTCCCCGAAAGTTTTTCTGCGGATACGCCCTGTTCCTCAGCTGCCGCAATATAAAACGCCATAATCGGAATAACAGCACCATTCATCGTCATCGATACAGACATTTCGTCCAGTGGAATCTGATCAAAAAGAATTTTCATATCCTCAACTGAATCTATCGCAACGCCTGCTTTTCCGACGTCACCCGTTACACGCGGGTGATCTGAATCATAACCGCGGTGCGTCGCCAGATCGAACGCCACAGACAAGCCTTTTTGTCCGCCGGCAAGATTGCGCCTGTAAAATGCATTAGACTCCTCAGCGGTAGAAAAACCAGCATACTGGCGTATCGTCCAGGGACGATCAAGATACATACTGGCATAGGGTCCTCGAAGATATGGAGCAGTGCCTGCTCCAAAATGAAGATGTTCTGATGCTGATAAATCTTCGTTTTTATAAGAAGTCTTTAATTTTATTCCTTCCTGTGTTGAAATCGGCTTCGCTGACTTTTCAGGTATTGAACCCGTTGTTTCATTTGTTTGAAGCGCAATATTTTTAAAATCAGGCTTCATAGTTTCGTTTTTATTAAAAGCAGGTTGGACGATTTATTTCCTCAAAATCGCTGTTGGTAAATTTCTATTTGGCAAGAGCTTAGAATCTGCCTTATTATTTTCCAATGTATCAAAAGACTGGGATTCATCAATTTTTTCATTGGTTTTATATTTATTTACACCGATCATAACTTTTTCGTTATTGAAATCTGTGATTTTTTTCTCCCATGAATCTTCAATTTCAGATTGGATAAAACCATTCTGGAAACAGGGAATCAATCCACCTTTTTCTTCGGTTAGTAAAAATAATTTCCAGGCTGCATCAGCGATTTTTAGCGACATCATATCCAGTTGGTAAGAACCTGCGGCGGGATCGGCAACGGCGCTCAGATAACTTTCATTTCCAAGCAAAGAAGAAATATTTCTTGCAATTCTTTCGCTGAATTCAGTAGATAAATTCGAAGCATTATCCAATGGAATAACAGTCAATCCATCACATCCGCCAGTGACTGCACTCATAGCCTCGGATGTATTGCGTATGAGGTTATTTTCAGACGAATATGCTGAATCATAAAATGAAGAAGTTTGCGTGTGAATAAATACATGACAAAGCTCGTCCGGAATCTGATAAGCACGGCTGATCTTTCGATATAAAAACCTTAAAGCTCTGAGTTTGGCTATTTCAATAAGATATTCGGTTCCAACAGAAACAGAGTAAAAAAAACGGTTTAAAGCATGAAGCGGAGAAATCCCGGCATCCGTTAATTTATCGAGATAGTGAACGGTTGAAGCGAGTAAAAAAGCCAATTCCTGAACGACGTTAGCGCCTGCATTATGGAACACGTGACTTTCAATCATCAATGGCCGGAATTCGCGCATCATTTTTGTCTTTTCAAGGACATTACAAATATTTTTCTGAGCCTCCTGAAAATCATTTCCGGTATGCATCCAGTTTGCCAAAGGGTCGTTATAAATCCCGCCTTTCAGGTAATATCCGGCTCCGCGAGGAATTTCTTTAAATAATTTTTCAGAATTATTTGTGGTACGAAAAAAAATGGCTGTCTCACTAAGTCTTATACCGTGCAGTGTTTTGGAGAGCTCTGATTTTACCAGATCAGTTTCTTTCAGATCAAGAATTGCCGCATCGGCTCCGGATTCCAAAGAAGATTTTATTTTGGTATTGGTTGCCCAGGCATTGTCAAAAGAAATGAAAGGTATGTTGAGCCAGCCCGGTATTTTTTTCTGAGCTTTTTGCAGGTTAGAGATCTGCTCATTGTCAACATCTTCCGCTGTATAATAGGGATCTACAAATAAATCAGAAGCAATTTCCCAGCTGCCAATTTTCGTTTTATTTTCTCCCAATTCTTTTTCAGCCTGCTTTTTCCATGCTTCTTTTTGAGAAGAATTGAATTCTGAAAAATGCAATTTTGACATAATTTTCAATTTGACAGAACAATTTTTTTAACTGGTAAGGCAGGCTGGCAAAGCTACAAATTTGGTATTACATTTTTTCAATTCGTATGTTACCAGACAGGAAATTGGGCGTCAATACGTTGGATTATTCCAATGGATTTATTTTCGGGCTTGATATTCCTTCGGAATGGTTTTAAATTCAACACTGGTTTATCTGCAGAGACCATCTATTTTCTTATCTTTGCCGTCCTTTTGATTTATGATATCTGATTACGCAAGTTTGACATTGGAAAGAGTAACCGCACATAGAGAAGTAGACCAAATATGGGATAGTTGCCTTCGGGTGATTCAGCAGCATATTCCTGAGCAGAGTTTTAAAACGTGGTTCGAGCCAATCCGACCACTGAAAATCTATGGTAAAGTCCTTACGATTCAGGTACCTAGTCAGTTTTTTTATGAATGGCTGGAAGATAATTACGTAAATCTTCTAAGAAAAGCATTGGATTACGCGATTGGCCGCGACGGGCTTTTGGAGTACTCGATCATTGTTGATACCGGGAATGAAAAACACCAGCCCCTGACCATGAACGTGTCGACTGTGAAGTCGCCAAAATATTCCAAGCCTGATAATTTTGCTACGGACCCAAGAATGGGTTCGAATAATAACAATGTGAAAGATCAGGATTCTATGAATCTTGATACCTATCTGAATCCGAATTATTCTTTTGACAATTTTATAGAAGGAGATTGTAATCGTCTGGCGCGTTCTGCGGGCTTTGCCGTGGCTCAGCGTCCTGGTCTGACATCCTTCAACCCTTTGATGATGTACGGCGGCGTAGGGCTGGGTAAAACACACCTTGTTCAAGCGATCGGTAACTACATCATGAACCACTTTGACAATAAACTGGTACTTTATGTATCTTCTGAAAAATTCACCAACCAGTTTATTAACTCGATCAAAAATAATACACTTCAGAACTTCACTGATTTTTACATGAAAGTGGATGTGCTGGCGATTGATGACGTTCAGTTTTTATCAGGTAAGGAAAAGACTCAGGATACATTCTTCCATATTTTCAACCATTTACATCAGTTAGGCAAGCAGATTATTATGACCAGCGACCGTCCGCCAAGAGAATTGGAGGGATTGCAGGATCGTTTGCTTTCACGTTTTAAATGGGGTTTGACAGCAGATTTGCAAACGCCCGATTTTGAAACGCGTATTGCCATCATTCAAAAGAAAATCCAGGCTGAGGGAATCGATATAAATTACGACGTAATTGAATACATTGCCCATAGTGTGAATTCAAACGTTCGTGAGCTGGAAGGTGTGATTGTTTCGTTGATGGCTCAGGCTTCATTGACCCGTCGTGAAATTGATGTTGAACTGGCGAAAAATACGCTGAAAAACATCGTAATGAACGAGGATAAAGAAGTTACGATTGATACGATACAGGAAATTGTAGCGGATTATTTCAAAGTAACAATCGCTGATCTGAAAAGTAAAAGCCGGAAAAAAGAAGTGGTTTATCCGCGCCAGCTTGCTATGTTTTTGGCCAAAGAGTATACAGATTTGCCTTTGAAATCAATCGGTTATCATTTTGGAGGAAGAGATCACAGTACGGTAATCCACTCGATCCAGAGTGTTAATTTGCTGATGGGAGAAACGCCGGATGTGGAGGAGACTTTGCAAAAATTACGCAGTTATTTTAAGTAGGAGGTCATTAAGTCCATGACTTTGCCAATCCTGCTTTCACGCTCTGAAATAAACGATGCACGTTGGAATGAGCTGATTGCAAAATCCGGACAAAGCGTAATTTATGGTTTCAGTTGGTATCTGGATATTGTTTGCGACAACTGGAAAGCATTAGTTTGGCCTTCCACAGACAATTATCAGATAGTAATGCCATTGCCAATTAAGCGCAAATGGAATATTGAGGTTGTCCAGCAACCTTTATTTTGCCAATATCTTGGCCTTTTCTCAATTGAAAATCTTACAGATCAACAGCTTGATCTGTTTTTGAAAGGTTTGTCTTCTAGCTTTTCCTACATCTCTGCTTACCATTTCAATCCTGATAATTCATCCCTTCTTCAAAACGTTTTACATCAGTTTTCCAAATTTGAAGTAAGACAAAACCATACTTTCTGGCTTTCCTTATCTGGTTCATCTTCTGAAATTTGGGCGAAATATTCTTCTGACAGAAAAGCGAATTTAAAACGGGGTGTAAGATTTGAATGGGTTATTAGTCCGGGTGAAGATATCGAGCTGCTTATCCATTTATTTAAGGAACATCATGCCTCCGGTATCAATGGCGGAGTTTCGGATAAAGCCTATACCATGTTATCTGATATGGTGGCAAGTTTAAAACTGCGTGATGCCATAGAAGTTCTTTATGCGCAAATAGGAGGCACAGTTCATGCAGGAGTACTTTTTGTAAGAACTGGCAATAAGGTTATTTTCTTATTCAATGCGGCCGATGAAATTGGTAGGCGGGGAAACGCAAGAACGATTTTGCTTGATCATTATTTTCAATCCAACTCGGAAAGACCAATCACATTTGACTTTGAAAGTCCGCAGTTAAAATCAATTGCTTCTTTTTATAAAAGCTTTGGAGCGGATCCAATTCCCTATTTCTCTGTCAGGAAAAATGATCTGCCATTTCCTCTCAAACAAATTCAAAACTGGCGGGTACGAAAATTAATTAATACCATTGAAGCTCCGTCTGAAGATTCTTCACAGATTTAATATCCATTTCCAAAGAGCCGATTGCCAGTTCAACTTCTGCTTTAAGCGGAATTCTGTTGATATCATCCGAAACCCATAATTTCACTGCGCCTTCTCCCTTAAATAGCTTATTGTCAGGGATTAATGGATTTAATTTCAAAACTTTAATCTTGCCAAATTTCGTTTTGATCACATCCTTTCCTGCATATTTGATACGTAGTTTATAAACCTCACCATCAAAAAAGGTCGGGATTTCTATTACTTCTCCCAAAGTTATTTTTTCGAAATTTATCGTGCGCAGGTAAAAATAGCCGCTGATAATATCGTTGATATTTTTGGGCGTATTATAAGCTTTGGTTTCTTCCTTGATTGTCGAAATCGCCTGATCCTTATCGTGATTGAAAACCACAGTTTCCTCTTTCCGGTATTTATTTTCCTGTATGCTGCGGTAAAACATATGCGGAACAATCGACAACGTATCCACATAGGACCTCCAATTGTCACGAACACGGGAGATCAGATCAAAGGCGCCAACAGTCCTTCCCGTAACATTGATCTTGTAGCAGGGATGATTGTTAACGATTGACAGGTTTCTTGCAATTTCAACTTTGGCCTCAGCCGCATTGATAAATCCGTAATGAACCCGGTACTCTACTCTTTCACCAAAACTGAAACTTTTATTTACGATAACTCTATTCTGTTCAAATTGCCTGAAAGCCAGCACTGTTAAAAGTGATAAGACTGCAATAATCGTAATTTTCAATCTCTTCATAAATATCGTTGTAGTACTATAAAGAAGGATATTTTTCTTTCAGATAGGATAAATATTTTTTGAAATCCCCTCCGAATTTTGTCTCAAATTCATTTCGAAATAAATTCTGCTTTGATTTATAAGTTTGGTAACTGATAAAGTAAGCGTTATTAGGCAAATTTTTATCATCCCATCTGCTTTTGGTTTTCAACGCTTTTTTGTCTGCAAACAGTGTATCGGCATCATTAAGTATTTTTAAAATAACCTGATTTTTCAAAATATCTTTTGCTGAGGTATCCAGTTTAATTTTCTCAAAAGTGCCGTACAAACTGTCCAGTTTTGAAATTCCCCGAAGCACATGCTGCGAATAGGCATCATTATACTTTTTGGAAAATTCATATGTACGAAGTTCTTTCGACTCCGGACCATATTTTTGTTTCAAAAAGCGGATTGCTCCCAAATCACCGACAAAGCTGGCCAGGTTTTCATTTAATTCAAGATCGTTTTTGACAAAAAGCGTACCATGGGTAAGCTCATGAAGAATTAAATTGGCAAGACTTCCTTCCCGTCGCCTTAGCATACTTGAAAGAATCGGGTCTTTAAGATATCCAAGTGTCGACCAGGCTGAAACTTCACCAATATCCGTATCAAAACCTTCCTGTTTTAAAACTTTTTCCTCCCGTACTGCTCGTGTTGAGTCGAAATAGCCCTTGTATGGAAATGTACCAATAATTGGAAATGACCATTTGTAAGCATTGATACGATATCTGTCGGAAGCGTTAATGACCCAAATCAGCGGTTTCCCGTGCTGATTATAAAAAGTTGTATAGTTTTTGGATGGACTCAAACCGAGCGAATCAACACCAAATTGCTTGATTTCTTCAATTAAACGGATTCTTGATTTTAAAGAATCGGGAAATGCAGGGTCATTCAGAACCTCTTCAACATCCTGAACATTCATTAGAATGGTAACCTGGCCTTTTGCCTGCATCCAGCCGTAACTCACCAGGTCGTGATAATAGAAACCAAGCAGGATCAGGAATATTAAAAGACCCAGAAATATTTTTTTGATCACAGATTTTCTCTTTTGTTGATATGAAAAAGGCCAGTTAATATAACCGGCCTTTTTCGATAAAACAAAAATAGAGAAAAGCTGTTAGTTTATTTACGGTATTACAATTTCTTAATAACTGTATCAGACTTTGAAAGTAAAAAGGTCCTTTTATCCAATTCCTGAAAAATTTGTGCATTCGTGGCAAAAGTTACCACGACGCACAAACTTTAAATATTGAGGAGGATAATTGATCACATATAATTCAAATCATTATTCGATTTGAGACGGATTATTTTTAATTTATTAAGCACTAGAATAAAGGGATAAGTAGGGTCAAATTCGTGCCATTTAAATCCGAAATTGGCTCTGCCGCCGAATTTATGGTGATTGTTATGATAAGATTCTCCCATCATAAGAAAATCAAAAGGAAGCAGGTTTTTCGCCGTATCATCAACTTTAAAATTGACATATCCGTAGCGGTGCGCATACCAGTTGATAATCACACCATGCACTGGTCCCATTAAAAAATGAATTGGAAGTAATAAAAACATCCACCAGGCTGTTGCGAACTGAATATAAAAAGCCACATAAAAAAGCCCCCAGCCAATTCTGGAAATCCACGAGTCACCAAGTTTTTCCATGAATTCCCAGTGCGGTACTCCTTTTTTGAATTTGGGTTCTATCGAGTCCGTTTTATGGACAATTTTATTATAGTAATTTTTCGTCTTCCACATCATATCGACGATGCTATCTGAGAAACTTGGTGAATGCGGATCCAGCTCTGTATCCGCGTAGGCGTGGTGTAGTCTGTGCATTACCCCATAAGCATATGGACTAAGAAAAGAAGAACCCTGAAAAATCCATGTTGCGGTATAGAAAAATTTTTCCCAGGCCGGGCTCATCGTAAACATTTTGTGAGCCGCGTAACGATGCAGGAAAAAAGTTTGCATCAACAACGAAAGGTACCAATGCGCAATAAAAAAGATTAATATGAACATTTAAGAAGATCCGAGATAACAATTTGTTTCAATGCGACAAAGTTATTTGGTCTGTAATCGAAGAAAGATGATGAAAATCATTTTTATAAAGGATTTTCATCTGGAAATGAATACCCGATTTCAGGATACGTTTTTCTGATTGATTTAGAGTATCAAATATTTATGTTAGGCCCAAATTTATTTTTGATATTAAGATGAATAAATTGTGCCAAATCAACCAGATTTTGGAGACTAAACGTCTCTTTGATATTATGTTATAAATTTTTTGCATAATATTTTAATTGATACGGAAAATATCATATCTTTGTTACTGAGTTTATCTGTTAGCAGTTTTCGGCTTTCTTAAACTTAAATATATAATACGTTATGCGAGCGGATTTATCTTTTAAGTTTCATTAAAAAGGGGTAAATTTACACTTGTCAAATAAGTGATTTCATGCGGTTTTCGAACAAAAGGCCGCTTTTATGTACAAACTAAATCAACTTGTCCTGCTTTATGGCACAACCAACAACAACGGATAAAGAAAACAAATTAAAAGCACTTCAGACAACGCTTGAAAAACTTGACAAAACTTACGGTAAGGGAACTGTAATGCGTTTGAGCGATACCAAGGTGTTGGATATTCCTGTTATTTCAACGGGTTCTCTTGGGCTTGATCTTGCCTTGGGAGTAGGAGGAGTACCTCGTGGTCGTGTGGTTGAGATTTACGGTCCGGAATCTTCTGGTAAAACTACATTGTCAATGCATTGTATAGCAGAAGCACAGAAAAGAGGCGGACTGGCAGCATTCATTGATGCAGAACATGCTTTCGACCGTGCTTATGCTGAAAAGCTTGGTATTGATACAAAAAATCTTTTGATATCGCAGCCTGACAATGGTGAGCAGGCTTTGGAAATTGCTGAGCATTTGATCAGCAGTGGTGCGGTTGATATAATCGTAATTGACTCAGTTGCAGCTTTGGTACCACGTGCGGAGCTTGAAGGTGAAATGGGAGATAGTAAAATGGGTCTACAGGCTCGTTTGATGTCTCAGGCGTTACGTAAGCTTACCGGTGTAATTAACAAAACAGGATGCTGCTGTATTTTCATCAACCAGCTGCGTGAGAAGATCGGTGTGATGTTTGGTAATCCTGAAACGACAACGGGTGGTAATGCATTGAAATATTATGCTTCCGTACGTTTGGATATTCGCCGTGTTGGTCAGATTAAAGAAAGTGCTGACCAGATTCTTGGTAACCGTACACGTGTTAAGGTTGTAAAAAATAAAGTTGCACCTCCATTTAAGGTAGTTGAATTCGACATCATGTATGGCGAAGGTATCTCGAAAGTAGGGGAGATCATTGACCTTGCTGTGGAACTTGAAATTGTTAAAAAGTCAGGTTCATGGTTTAGCTATGAGGGAAATCGTCTTGGACAAGGCCGTGATGCGGTAAAGGCGCTTATCAAAGATAATCCTGAGTTGATGGATGAGCTGGAAGCAAAAGTTCGTGCGAAAGTAAACCACGAGCCAGATGTTTTGGTTGATACTTTGGAGCCAAATATTGTTGACGAAGGATCTCCTGAGTAATTTTTAGGGAAATTATTCTTTTCCATATAAAAGTAAAGCCCTCCGGAAATTCCGGAGGGCTTTACTTTTATATGGAAAAGTTTGATTTAAAATCTTCCTTTTTCGTCATCATCATCGTCAAAATCGAAATCTTCATCATCAGGTCCCGAGAACATACTGCTCACAAGATCCTGGAATTTGATTCCCTGGTCAAGTGATTGTTTTCCGATTAGTGAATATTCAGCCATACCGTGAAGAGCAAATTCCATCATGAAAAGTTTTTCATTAGAATCGCCATAGGCACTAAGCATATCCACGAAATCATCCAGTCCGTCTATGGTTTTGAGACGGGCGATGTATTCGCGATCAGGCATATCGCCGATCATTTCCATCTCGTTTCCTGAGCCAAACCATTCGATCACTTTCGCAAACGGATTGATCTTGCTTTTCTTGGATTTTTCCGGATCCGGGAAATAATTCAGGAATTGAGTACGTATTGCTTTTCCAATCAGGTTTTGCGCAACGATGACCGGTCCTTCAACTTCACCTTCATAAACCAATTCAACCTTACCGCAAATTGCTGGAATTACGCCATAAAGATCAGAAATCCTCACATAGGTAGAATCTTCACCATTGATTAGCGCTCTTCTTTCCGCAGCACTTAAAAGACTTTCGTATGCAGAAATTGTCAAACGCGCTGAAACACCACTTTTGCTATCCACATATTCACTTTCCCTCGCTTCAAAGGCAATTTGTTCAATCAGAGTTTTGATCAATTCGTTAACCTTAACGATCTCTTTTTGCTCTTTCTTAACACTGGCTTCCTGCTCAGTAATTTTCTTACCTACTTCAAGCGTTTTCGGATAATGTGTTACAATCTGGCTTTCAATACGGTCTTTCAACGGTGTTACAATACTTCCACGATTTGTATAATCTTCCGGGTTAGCCGTAAATACGAACTGAATATCCAGCGGTAATCTCAATTTAAAACCACGGATCTGGATATCGCCTTCCTGCAAAATATTGAAAAGAGCGACCTGGATACGAGCCTGTAAATCGGGTAATTCATTAATTACAAAAATTCCTCTGTGCGAACGTGGAATCAATCCGTAATGAATAACGCGCTCGTCAGAATATGGCAATCTTAAAGTTGCCGCTTTGATCGGATCCACATCACCAATTAAATCAGCCACAGAAACGTCCGGTGTAGCCAGTTTTTCTGTGTAGCGCTCATTTCTGTGAAGCCATTCGATCGGTGTATTATCACCTTTTTCTTCAATGACATCTTTTGCAAAACGGGATAACGGTGCCAACGGATCATCGTGAAGTTCAGAGTCTTTCACATATGGAATGTATTCATCCAGCAAATTTACCATCATACGCGCAATACGCGTTTTCGCTTGTCCACGTAACCCTAATAAATTGATGTTGTGCATCGATAAAATAGCACGCTCAACATCAGGAATTACCGTTTCTTCATAACCCCAGATTCCAGGGAAAACTTCTGTTTTGCTTTTTATTTTCTCAATAAGGTTATCCCGAAGTTCCTGCTTGATAGAACGGGATTCATAACCAGCTTTTTTTAATTCACCAAGCGTATGAATGCCTAATGTTTGTGTACTTGTCAGCTCTGAATATTTCATGTATCATTAGGCTAGTTTACCGCGCATAAGCCACTGAGCGCATTTCGCGGATTACAGTAATTTTTATTTGTCCCGGATACTGCATTTCTTTTTCAATTTTTTGCGAGATATCAAAAGAAAGCATACCCGCTTTTTCATCAGAAACGTTATCGGCATCGATGATCACACGAAGTTCGCGACCAGCCTGAATGGCGTAACATTTCTCAACACCATCAAACGACATGGCCATATTTTCAAGGTCACGCAGACGCTGAATGTAAGATTCCATCATCTCGCGACGGGCACCCGGACGTGATCCTGAAATCGCATCACACACCTGAATGATTGGAGACAAGATACTTGTCATTTCAATTTCATCATGGTGAGCTCCGATTGCATTACATACTTCCGGATTTTCCTTGAATTTTTTGGCAAGTTCCATACCCAGAATTGCGTGCGGCAAATCTGATTCTTCCGGCCAAACTTTTCCAATATCGTGTAAAAGACCGGCACGTTTTGCCAGTTTAGTATTTAACCCTAATTCCGACGCCATAGTTGCACAAAGCTTTGCAACTTCTCTCGAATGCTGTAAAAGATTTTGTCCGTAAGATGAACGGAAGCGCATACGTCCGATCATTTTTACAAGCTCAGGGTGAAGACCATGAATACCCATATCGATGACGGTACGCTCACCAATTTCAACGATTTCGTCGTCAATATTTTTACGCGTTTTCGCAACAACTTCTTCAATACGTGCAGGGTGAATACGCCCATCCTGAACCAAACGGTGTAAAGAAAGACGGGCAATTTCACGGCGAACCGGATCAAATCCGGAAATTACAATCGCTTCCGGGGTATCATCTACAATAATTTCAACCCCTGTTGCAGCTTCCAAAGCACGAATATTTCGTCCTTCACGTCCAATGATTTTACCTTTGATATCGTCATTTTCAATATTGAAAACAGATACGCAGTTTTCAATCGCATGTTCCGCGGCTGTACGCTGGATTGTTTCGATAACGATTTTCTTAGCTTCTTTCGTGGCAGTAAGACGGGCTTCTTCCATCGCACTTTTCACGTAAGAACCTGCTCTTGTATCAGCTTCTGCTTTCAAGGCATCCACCAGTTGTTCTCTTGCCTGATCAGCCGTCAAATTAGCCAGTTTTTCAAGTTGGGAAACTTGCTGACTTAGCATTTTTTCTGCTTCTTCCCGCTTTTTAGTAGCGGTTTCCAGCTGATGGTTTAAGTTATTTTTAAGCGTTTCCAGCTCAGCTTCTTTGCGTTTGCTTTGCTCAACCGTTTGCTGAAGACTTTGTTCGCGCTGTTTTAGCTTTTGTTCGTTGGTTTGAAGAATTACTCTTTTCTTGTTCGATTCCTCTTCAAATTCAGTTTTCAGTCGCAGATACTTTTCTTTTGCTTCGAGAATACGGTCTCTTTTGATATTTTCAGCTGATTGCTCGGCATTGCGTACGATCTCTGCAGCCCTGTCCTGGGCTTCTTTTTCTTTTTGATCGAATGACTTTTTGAAAATGTATTTACCTGCAAATACCCCCACACCCAGTGCGATGATATCAGATAGAAGGACAATAAAAATTAAAGAATTTGACATTTTAGTAATGTGTTTACAATAGTTGGGTTCTACCGACTACATGCGTTTTAAAATGCCGAACTTCTGTGTTTTACGGTTATAAGGAGATCTTTTACGATTAATAAAAAGTTTAAATGACTGCAAACAAGCTTGCTGGTTGTCTGCAAGGCAGAAATTTACTGACTAGTTAGGGATACCTTCTGAAACTTTCTCATCCAGAATATTCACCCTGTTATCGAACATGGACATAAGACGTTCTGTCTCGACCTGGTTTCTTTGCAATGCCACCAGGCACTCAATAGAAGCAAGCGCTATGGCCTCGATATCGTCGTAACCTTTCCCTTTTCCTTTATTCTTAATTATTCGTACTCGTTCCATGAATGTATCATAACCTTCCCTGTAAAATATTTCCTGGTCAGCCGGAACACTCAACTTAAAACCTCTGTCAAGTATCTTAATGAAGACTGAAACATCGGGATTGGGTATATGATTATTTTTCATAAGGTATCTTCAAGCAATTCAATGCACTTATCGATCTCTTCAATATAGCGTTCAACGGATTCTTTCAGTTCGGACAAACCGCCTGTTGGTGTCAGTTTACTAGTGACAATTTTAACGAAAGTTTTAGACTTATTAAAGTCTTTTTGCAAAGTAGTGTATTTTTTCTTTATTTCTTTTACTTCTTCTTTTAACTCATTGTTGTTGTTGCGCAGCTCCGAGTTTTCACGTAGTAATTCTGAAACTGACCAACTTAGTTTCTCTTTCGTCATGATTAAGATGTCCAACTTCTTCTCCAAGTCGGATAATTTTCTTTCAATCATTCGGGGAGTGAGCTCTTCCATTTTTTTGACGAAAGCGGAGCTAGCCGCAGTTAAAATTTAAAACCGGACGGATTGCCGCCCGGTTTTAAGATCGTTTGTACGTTTTACAAAGCCATTATATCACTTAAATTCCGTGTTGGTCGACGGAGCGTTTTTCATTATTTTCTAATGACTGCACCCAATTCACGTTCGTAGGTCGAAATTAATCGCTGCATCGACTTTTCAATTACTTTATCCGTCAGCGTTTGCTGATCATCCTGTAATATGAAACTGATCGAATAAGACTTTTTTCCTTCCAGATTTGCGCCTTCATAAACATCAAAAACATTTACTGAACGTAATAATTGACGTTCTGTTTTATAAGCGATCTGACGAAGTTCTTCAAAAGTGATTTTCTTTTCAACTACTAGTGATAAATCTCTTCTCACTTCCGGGAAACGGGAAACTTCTTTAAACTGAACTGCATAATTATATTGACGAAGCAAATAATCCCAGTCAAAATCAGCAAAGTATACCGGAGATTTGATATCATTTTTTTTGGTAATTGAAGATTTCAACAACCCAAAAGTTACCAGCGGCTTTTTATTTAAAGTCAAAGTAATTCCTTGCTGGAAGATGTTAGCATCTGCTTCTTCTTTTTCAACATTCTTCACTTTCATAGCAGACAAAATCTGGTTAACCGAAGCTGCCAGATCATGGAAAGTTACATCTCTTGATTTTTCCAGCCATGTTTCTTCCTGGAAATTCCCTGAAATGAAAAGGGCAATACGTTCTTTTTCAGAATATTTTCCATTCAGTTCATGATAGGTTTTCCCAAATTCGAAAAGTTTAAGATCTTTTTGACGGCGGTTTGCATTGTAAGCAACAACTTCCAGGCCTGAGAAAATCAAAGTCTGGCGCATTACCGACAAGTCTTCACTCAGGTAATTCAAAATCTTAACCGGATTGCCAAAAACACTTTCTCCCAACGAAGCCTGCGGTTCAGGTTTGGTTAAAGAATTTGTAATGATTTCATTATATCCGTTGGCCGCCAGCAATTCCGAAAGACGCATTTTCAATTTCTCCGGATCGTTAACCGGGAAATCAGAAAGAAAATCAGAACTTAAACCGGCTGATAATTCAATCTGCCCAAAACCGTAAATACGAAGAATTTCTTCAATCACGTCAGCTTCGCGCTGAACATCCACGCGGTAAGGCGGAACGACCGCAGTAAAACCGATTTCGTCTTCGTTCTGAATTTTGATATCAAGTCCTGTCAAAATCGTTTTGATTAACGACTTATCCAGTGGCTTTCCAAGCAAACGGTCGATATGACGATACTTCACTTTAACTTCAAAATCTTCAACAGGATTTGGATAAATATCTGTGATTTCAGAAGAAATAGTTCCGCCAGCGATTTCCTTAACCAAAAGTGCAGCGCGTTTTAATGCGTAAAGCGGCATGTTTGGATCAGTTCCTCTTTCAAAACGGAAAGAAGAATCAGTTTTCAAACTAAAACGTTGCGCGGTACGGCGAACCCAGGCTGGTGAAAAATATGCAGATTCTAAAAATATTGAAGTAGTTTCTGAAGTTACACCAGAAGTAAGTCCACCAAAAACACCGGCGATACACATCGGCTCTGTTTCATTGCAGATCATCAGATCAAGATCAGAAAGTTTTCTTTCCTGTCCGTCCAATGTAACAAATGGAGTTCCTGCCGCTACCGTTTTTACGATTACTTTATTACCTGTGATTTTATCAGCGTCAAAAGCATGCATCGGCTGTCCAAGATCGTGGCAAATGAAATTGGTAATATCAACGATTGAATTGATTGAACGAATTCCAATGGTAGCCAAACGTTGTTTCAACCATTCCGGAGAATCTGAAACTTTTATTCCGGTAATTGTAACACCGGCATAACGTGGCGCCGCTTCTTCATTTTCAACCGTTACTGTAATTGGCAAATTGTGGTTTTCAACCGCAAAAGATTCAACCGAAGGCAACTTTATTTCACGATTCAAAACCGCTTTCAAATCACGCGCTACGCCATAATGAGAGGCTGCATCTGCACGGTTGGGTGTCAACCCGATTTCAATCATGAAATCAGAAGAAATTCCGAAATATTCTGATGCCGGTGTTCCGTTTGGCAAATCAGTATCCAAAACAAGAATTCCGGCGTGAGATTCGCCAAGACCTAATTCATCTTCTGCGCAGATCATACCTTCTGATACCGCTCCTCTGATTTTTGATTTTTTCAAAACCAAGGGTTCATCACTTCCTGTTGGATATAAAGTTGCACCAACCGTGGCCACGATCACTTTTTGTCCAGAAGCTACATTTGGTGCGCCGCAAACAATATTTAATGGTTGTTCCAAACCAACATCAACCGTTGTAATTTTTAAACGATCAGCTTCCGGATGTTTTTCACAAGTCAACACTTCACCGATTACAACACCTTTCAAGCCTCCTTTTATGGATTCAACTTCTTCAATTCCTTCTACTTCCAGGCCAGTTCCGGTGAGTAATACACCAATTTCTTCGGGAGATTCAGTTATTTCAATTATTTCTTTAAGCCACTTATACGAGATCTTCATGCGGGTATTTTATATAGGTACGAGGTGAGAAGTGGTTTAAAACCTCTTATCTTTATTTCCTGATTAATGTTTTAACAAAATTAATGATTTCCTTGTTCTCCCGCGCGAATTGCTACTGATAAAGTATTTTCTTTGGGAGGAACCGGACATGCGTAGGTTGGAGCATACACGCAATAAGGGTTGTAGGCGGTATTGAAATCCAGCACCAGAGAATCTCCTTTTATTTTAGAAACGGGGTAGTCAAGATATCTTCCGCCGCCATACGTTTCTTTTCCGCTGGTTGCATCTTTGAAAAGAACAGATATAACAGCTTCATTTTTTAACAGCAAAAGTTTTTGTGCTACGCCATTTACGCTAAAATTAGCATAACCCATTTTTTCATAGGTTGTTGTGCTTCCGTCTGTATACGGAACTTTGAGATCTTTGTCCGATTTTTCATAAGGGGTGATGAATGCTTTTACCCGATATGCCGGATCAATTTCAAAATAATGAAGCCCGTGAAAGTTGTCTTTATCCTGAATCGGGGAGTCTTTTGTGGTACGAAACTGGTCGTCTTTTGAAACTCTTTCCTGGGTGATTTTCTCGATATATTGCTGCGGATTTGCGGCAATTAAATCATCTTTATCTGCCTCAGCATTGCCTGAGCTAAAATTTTCCATAAAAAAATAAGCCAGTATAGCCACAAGCATAGCCAGGGTGCTCCAGCGTATTACTTTGTTTTTGAACATAATCTTGCAAATCAAAAAGTAAAAAGAATTACAAACTTACACCTGAAATATGCGTTTGTAAAAATCAGAACCGGATTATTTATTTTTTTATGATAATTTTGGAACTTCCCGGCTGCGGAATTTGCGTTGTTGAATGAAATATACCTAAATTCACCTGCCAAATAATTAAAAAACAATACCTGATCCATTATATGTCCTACACAAAACGAGTACTCATTGCCGAAGACAGCTCAGTAATTCAAAATCTGGCAAGGAAGATTCTGGAATTTCAACACTATGAGATTACTTCCGTAAAGAATGGAGAACAAGTGTTACAGCTTCTTGAAAAGGAAGATTTTGACATCATTTTGCTGGATATCAATATGCCTGTGATGGATGGAATGGAGTGTGCACGGAATATTAGAAAATTGGCGGATGCTGACAAAGCCAAAACACCAATTGTAGCGATAACTGGCAACGCCAAAAATTATTCGGAAGAAGACTTTAAAGAAGCCGGATTTGACGATGCGCTAATGAAACCATTAAACTTTGACCGTTTGGTAGAAGTGGTTGCGCATTTGACAGAATAATTTGTTGCATGAAGATTACATTTTTAGGAACCGGCACATCACAAGGAGTACCTGTTATTGCTTGTGATTGTGTCGTTTGCCGTTCAACTGATTTCCACGACAAACGCCTCAGAACCTCCGTCTGGATTCAGGTTCATGGAAAATCATTTGTAATTGACACAGGTCCGGATTTTCGGCAGCAAATGCTTAGAGCAAATGTCAGAGATCTGGATGCCATTATTTACACACATCAGCACAAAGATCATACTGCCGGACTCGACGATGCACGCGCCTTCAATCATCGTCAGGGAAAAGATATTCCACTTTATAGTCGGCAGGAAGTACTGAACCAGATTCAGGTGGAATTTGCATATGCATTTCAGGAAAAACGATATCCCGGCGTACCTCATTTTGAGCTGCATCCAATC
Source organism: Dyadobacter subterraneus (assembly GCF_015221875.1). Lineage (NCBI taxonomy): Bacteria > Pseudomonadati > Bacteroidota > Cytophagia > Cytophagales > Spirosomataceae > Dyadobacter > Dyadobacter subterraneus. Next base: position 4,685,937 of record NZ_JACYGY010000001.1, on the reverse strand, counting down.
GAAAATGAACCATTTGAAGTTCAGGGTGTTACGTTCATACCCATTGAAGTGATGCACTATAAGCTCGCCGTTTATGGCTACCGTGTTGGGGATTTTACGTACATAACCGACGCGAATTATATTTCCGAAATAGAACAGGAAAAAATTGCCGGAACCCGTGTTTTAGTTCTGGACACACTTCAAAAAGAACCGCATCTTTCTCATTTTACACTTTCACAGGCACTGGAATTAATTGATAAGCTCAATGTGCCTATGGCTTATCTGACACACATCAGTCACAGACTTGGATTGCATGCTGAGGTTGAGAAGGAATTGCCACCGAATGTGAGGCTGGCTTATGATGGGTTGGTTTTGGATTTGTGAGGATAAGAAGGTAGAAGATAGATTTGTTTAAATTTACCAAACTGTCTTCAAATCATACTGCTTTATATATTCGTCTAGTGTGATTACAATTAAATTCAAGCTTATAGCAGATGCCATTATGATTCTGTCAAAAGGATCTTTATGAATGGGAGGTAATAATTGTAATTCTTTCAAAGAGGCTATTTCAATAGGAATAATAATGATGTTGGCGATGTTACATGCATTAACCAGATCATCAATAGTGTATCCCAGTTCTAGTTTTCCCAATTGTAATTTGATTGTAATTTCCCAGAAAGACGCAATGCTTACATACAGCTCCGAATGTTCATCACTTAATATTTTCTTCACCAATGGAGAAAGATTTTTATTATCATCTTGCATCCAAAGTAGTGTGTGCGTATCTAAAAGATATTGTTGCATTTACATATAATCCTTAAAATCATCCAGCGGAGCGTCGAAGTCCTCTCTCATTTTCATTTTTCCTTTCAATAAGCCCAAAGTACGCTTTTTCTCTATCTTAGGAAGATTGATTTTTTTTTCCAAAATGGAGTCAACAAAATCCTCAACTTCCTTTTGATAGGCAGCCGGTAATTTTTTTAGTTTTTCTATTAGTTGAATCTCTGACATTTTACAATATTCTTTAAATTCAATTAAAGTTAATTAAATTAAGATAAAAAATTCATACTTACTTATTCCAAAATGTGAGATGACGCAATCGGTATTCATCAACACATTATAAATCTTCCTCTACTTGCTTTCCATAATTAAGCGGTAATCTTTGTGTAAATTATCGCAAAGTCTACGATCAGCCTATAATGAGCCACCCATTACATATTGACAAAACGTCCTGGATCGGAAATGCCATTTCAAAAATTGAATCGGATTACCAGCGTTCGGCGGATACACATTTGATTTTTTTGAAACTTCCTTCTTTTCCTGATATCGATTTTTATTTCAAAGACGAATCAACGCATCCTTCAGGAAGTTTGAAACACAGGTTGGCCAGATCGTTATTCTTATATGCAATTTGTAATGGCTGGGTGCATGAAGGGACCACCATTGTTGAAGCTTCAAGTGGATCCACGGCAGTTTCAGAAGCTTATTTTGCTAAACTTTTGGGGTTGCCTTTTGTGGCTGTTATGCCAAAATCAACAAGTCCCGATAAGATTCAGGCGATTGAATTTTATGGCGGAAGGTGTCATTTTATAAATCATCCTGCCGAAGTTTATGAGGTTTCAAGGCAAATAGCCCAGGAAACAAACGGTCATTTTATGGACCAGTTTACTTTCGCAGAACGGGCAACAGACTGGCGTGGAAATAATAATATTGCCGAGTCTATTTTCCGCCAGATGAAATACGAAAATCATCCGGTTCCAAAATGGATTGTAACCGGTGCAGGTACAGGAGGAACTTCTGCGACGCTAGGCCGATATGTGCGATATGAACAACATGCTACCAAAATCTGCGTTGTTGATCCGGAGAACTCGGTTTTTTTTGATTTCTGGAAAAATAACGATCCGGAAATTTGCAGTGAAATTGGATCAAGAGTAGAAGGTATAGGTCGTCCTCGCGTAGAACCCTCGTTTTTAAGAACCGTTGTGGATCATATGATTCAGGTGCCTGACGCTGGAAGTTTTGCTGCCATGTTAACACTGACTACTTTGCTAAACAAAAGAGTCGGGGGTTCATCAGGAACAAATTTCTGGGGCGTATTGGAATTGGCAAAAGAAATGAAATTAAAAGGAGAAGCCGGTTCAATTGTGACTTTAATTTGTGACTCAGGAGAGCGTTATATGAACACCTATTATAACGAGGAATGGCTTGAAATAAATGGGTATTCAAAAGAAGTTTCAAGGCATCAGCAAATAATCCATTCGATTTAGAACTTACGCTCTGTGTCCCTCTTATTTTCTCCGTGGTCCTCTGTGTAACCATAATCGGAAAGTAACAATAGTTAAAACAAACAAAGTGCACCAAAATTATTACTTCTTAAAAAAACTTGCTCCGCGCCTTAACCAGGAATTGGCCGGAAAAAAATTCATTGAAGCATTCAGCCAGGAAAAGGATGAGATTGTTTTGGTATTTGCCGAATCTGAAATTGAAGAAGTTTTACAAAAACCTTTTTTTATCAAAGCTACATTACGCTCTGACTTCGCTTGTCTGAGTTTTCCCGACAAGTTTGACCGCGCGCGAAGAAACAGTGTTAATTTATTCACTCATTTATACGACCGGCAAGTTGTTCATGTGCGGGTTTTTACTAATGAAAGGGCTATTGAAATTATTTTTAAAAATGGTGAGGTCCTTGTTTTAAAGCTATTTGGAAACCGTTCCAATCTTATTGCTTTTGATAAAGACGGATCTGTTAATCAGTTATTTAATAATAAACTAGCAACCGATTTAACGCTTTCGCTGGAAACACTGGATCGACCTATTGACCAGTCTTTTCAAGCTTTTGTAATTAATGATCTGAGCTTCGAACCTCTTTTCCCGACTTTTGGAAAGCTTGTGAATAAATATCTGAATGGTTTATTGCAGGAAATAACCCAGGCTGAAAAGCGTTGGGACATTGTTCATTCTGTATTAAAACAACTTAAAAACCCTGTTTTCTACATCACAAAAGTTGAGCTTGTTCCCGTACTTTCATTGCTGCCGGTTGGAGAAATCGTAGAAACTTACAGCGATCCAATTGAAGCTTTAAACGCATATTATTATGCGTTTATTCGTCTTACGGGTATTGAAAGGGAAAAGGCTGAGATTTTAAGAATCCTGAAAAAGCGTATTGCTCAAACTGAAAATTATCTTGACAACACGTTTAAGAAATTAGTCGAGCTGGAAGAAGGGACCAAGAATGATGAGATCGCCAATATCATTATGGCCAATCTTCATCTGATTCCTGAACGCGTAGACTCAGTGGAATTATATGATTTTTACCGTGACCAACCCATAAAAATACGTCTGAAAAAGGATCTTACGCCACAAAAAACAGCGGAAGGTTATTACCGGAAATCAAAAAACGAAAAGATTGAAATTGCCCGTTTGCACGACAGTCTGGATGCAAGAGAAAAAGAAAAAGAGAAAATGATAGGTTATGTTAAATCGATTGAAACCATCGAATTATTACGAGAGCTCAGGACATTTATCAAAGCCAACGGATTGAATGGCGGGAATACAGCTTCGGTTGAACAGGCTGATTTATTCAAAAAAATAGATTTTCTTGGTTATTCTATTTTGATCGGAAAAAATGCTAAAAACAATGATTTATTGACCAAACAGTATGCCCATAAAGAAGATTTGTGGCTCCATGCAAGAGACGTTACAGGATCTCACGTTGTAATAAAACATCAGTCTGGCAAGAAATTCCCTGCCCCTGTAATTGAAAGAGCAGCTCAACTGGCTGCCTGGCATTCCAAACGGCGGACGGATAGTTTATGTCCTGTTATTGTAACACCAAAAAAATACGTCCGTAAGCCTAAGGGACTTCCGGAAGGGGCGGTAGTGATTGATAAAGAGGACGTAATTATGGTCGTTCCGATAGGGGAATAGCATTTGATATTTTAGGTATCAAAGGGCTTTGATAAGTCTTTCGATATCACGAACTTCGTGTCAAAATTGTGAGAACAGGAATATTTAGTGCAGAATGCTTGAAAATCGTCGCTTTGTAATTATTGGCTTTTTTGCTTTAATAGGTTTTATTTACCTGTTTCGTTTATTTTATCTTCAAGTACTGGATGAAAGTTATTCCATAGAATCGTCCAGTAACTCCATCAAACGTGTAATTGAAGTTCCTTTCCGTGGTCAAATTTATGACCGAAACGGAAAACTGATTGTATATAATACCCCAGTTTATGATTTGCTGGTTACGCCTAACAAAGTAAAGGTGGATGATACTTTGCGTTTTTGCAGAGTGTTGGGTATTGAAAAACGCGAATTTGATAGTCTGATTATCGCAGCCGGTGCTTATTCGAGAAATAAGCCTTCCTTGTTTCTACGGCAATTATCCAAAGAAGATTTCGCATCTATCCAGGACATTATGGTGGATTATTCCGGTTTTGAATTTGCAAAAAGTTCGATGCGGACATACAAAGGCGCAACGTTAGCTAATACGTTAGGTTATGTAAGCGAGATTAGTAAAACACAGCTTGAGAAGCAGGAAGAGCCTTACTACCGTCAAAGTGATTACATCGGTCAAACGGGAATCGAAAAAATTTACGAAAACGTATTACGCGGGAAACGTGGTACCAAGTTTGTCATGCAAAATGTAAGCGGCGTTTACAAAGGTGCCTGGAAAAATGGCGAACTGGATACGATGGCTGTTGCCGGGGAAAATCTTTATTCAGGTATTGACATTGACATTCAGCAATACGCAGATAGTTTGATGGTTAATAAAGTGGGAAGTATTGTGGCAATCGAACCTAAAACGGGTCAGATTATTTCCATGGTTTCGGCTCCTACGTATGACCCAAACTTTTTGGCAACAAGGCATTTTTCCAAAAATTACACTGCGCTTTATAGAAATCCATACAAACCGTTATTTAATCGTCCGGTTATGGCGAGTTATCGGCCAGGTTCTACTTTTAAATTAATTCAGGCTTTAATTGGTTTACAAGAAGGCGTTATTACGCCGAATAGTGGTTTTACGCATGCAAATTGTCCGATTGGCTGTCACAATCACCCCGGCACGCCGACGGTTGCGCTAGGTGTAACACATTCCTGCAACCCGTATTTCTACAATGTTTTTCGCAGGATTATTTACAATAACAAGATTTCAAATACCTTCAAAGCTTCTGCCGCCGGGCTGGACGACTGGCATGATAAAATCAGTAAATTTGGTATAGGCCAGCAGTTGGGAATTGATTTACCAAGTGAACGAAAAGGGAATTTACCGGACAAAAAATATTACGATAAGATCTACGGAGAAAATCGCTGGAAGTTTTCAAATATTTATTCGTTGAGTATTGGTGAAGGAGAAATCCTGATCACGCCTTTAAAAATGGCAAACGTAGCTGCCATTATTGCAAACAGAGGTTATTATTACACGCCTCACGTGATCCACGGCGTTGGAGAAAGCAAAACGGTAAATCCTGATTTTATGGTGAGACATGAAACAGGCGTTGCTCCTCATAATTTTGAACCCGTGATTGAAGGAATGGTGGGCGCGGTAGAAGGCGGAACGGCCAGAAGATCAAAAGTGGAAGGGATTGAGATTGCCGGTAAAACGGGAACTTCCCAAAACAAAAGGGGGATGGACCATTCCATTTTTATTGCCTTCGCGCCTGTGAACGACCCGAAAATTGCGATTGCAGTTTTTGTTGAAAATGCAGGAGCGGGAGGTTCGGCAGCGGCACCAATTGCCAACCTTATCATTGAAAAATACCTGACAAGGAAAGTTACAAATAAGGGTTTGGAAGAAAGAATTATGAAAGCGGATTTTATGAAAAATGTAATTCTGCCTGCTCCGCCTAAGCCAGTTGTAAAAGATACAGTTAAAAGAAGACAAGGAATTCCGATGGCACCGATTGAAAAACCAATCCCATCAGAGATCAATTGGTTTAAGAAATTCTAATTCGGGTCAGTTCAATAATATTAATTCATCAATAGTATAAAAGTTAAGTAATGGAAGAGGGAAAACCCATAACCAAAAACGTCGATTGGATGGTCGTGCTGATCTATATCGCATGTCTTGGGATAGGATGGGTCAATATTTATGCCGCTGTTTACAATCCGGAAACACATAGCAGTATTTTCGATTTATCGAATAATGCCGGTAAGCAGCTCATGTGGATCGGTACTACTTTTATATTGATTATCTGCATTTTAGTCATTGATTATAAATTTTATGAGACGTTCTCATTTATCATTTATGCAATCGTAATATTTCTACTGGTCGTCGTTTTATTTGCAGGGTCCAATATTAACGGTTCTAGGTCCTGGATAAAATTTGGACCAATGTCCCTTCAACCGGCGCAGTTTGCTAACCTTGCTGTGAGTCTGGCGATAGCGAAATATTTAAGTGATCCCGCCATTAGTTTATCCAGAAAATTAAAAGATTATTATCCTATTTTGGGAATTATCGCTCTGCCATCGGTTCTGATTCTTTTGTCAAATGAAACAGGCTCGATGCTCGTTTTTGCGTCGTTTGCAATTATTCTTTATCGTGAGGGAATGCCTGGATTTATTCCGGCCATTGGTATTACTTCCGCAGCACTGCTGATTATTTCTTTGCTTTATAATTCCTGGTATATCTCCGGCGCTATCATTATAATTGCGGGAATTGTGATTTGGGCCATGCCCGTTATGACGCGTCGGCGAGGTGGACTTATGGCAACCGTCCTGATTGCATTTGTCATGATTTCCATCGTTTTTGGTGTAGATTTTTTTATGAATAATGTCTTGCAAAAACACCAGCGCGGACGGATTATGGTGCTTTTGGATCCGGATTCTGATCCTCGCGGAATTGGCTGGAATGTTATTCAATCCAAAATTGCAATTGGTTCAGGTGGCTTTACAGGAAAAGGATTTTTGCAGGGAACGCAAACAAAATTTGACTTTGTACCTGAACAAAGTACTGATTTTATTTTCTGTACAGTAGGCGAGGAGCACGGCTTCGTCGGAACTGCCGTAGTTGTCACGCTATTTATATTATTGATTTCCCGACTCGTTGTCCTGGCAGAACGACAGCGAAGCAGATTCGCTCGTGTATACGGCTATTGCGTAGCAGGAATTTTCTTTTTTCACTTCCTGGTGAATATCGGAATGACAATTGGATTAATGCCGGTTATCGGAATTCCATTGCCGTTTTTCAGTTACGGAGGATCGTCCCTTTGGTCGTTTTCTGTTTTGTTATTTATCTTTTTGAAGATAGATGCGCAGAGGCCATTTACGCTTTCTAGGGGTTAATTTTATTGAAGATCAGAAGTTTAAACCAATTTTTCGAATAATTCGGCAGTGGTAATCGTACGGTCAAAACCTAGCGTATTTAGATGGTTGACTAGTTTTTTATCTCCCGTCCATAGCCAACCATTTGTTTGTAAAGTCAAGGCTACATAATTAATGTCAAAGGCATCAACATCAATAGTTAAACGTTCAGCCTCTTTCCAATGCTGTTGTTCGATCAGTGTCTCGTTAAAAAACTCAATATGTCTCAATGCTGAATATAAAATATCCAAAACCTCATTTTGAGATCTTTTTGAATACTTTATAATTTGGGGTTGATGTTTAAACAACTCAATAAAAGCATAATAACAGCTTATTTTCTCAAATGGAGAAGAGGGGTGAGCAATTATTTGTCCTATCCGGCTGTCTGGTGCAATCACTGCACTAAACATAATATTCATGTCAATGATTACGATCATTTAATGAACAGGCTGCGGTTTTTTATCCACCATTCGTTATGAACATCACGTGCTACTTCGGTAGCTTGTTCTTCTGTTCCCTGATTTTTAGAAATAGATTCCATCAAATTAAGATAGTCCACAACTTTTTGAGTCGCTCTGATATCTGCCGGTGCTGTAACTCTAATAACCAAATCCTGATTTTGCTGTTCAATTATCATTTGTTATCCTTTTAAACAAATATAATAAACTTATGATCAACAGTCAACCTGTATATTGTGAGTTGATTAATGATGATATTCCTGCTTAATAAAAAAAATTAAGCCAACTTTCCGGCCGCCATTACCAGCAATATCCATCCAACAATCAGCAATAAACCCCCAATAGGCGCGGTTGCTCCAAATTTTGTTATGCCAGTAAAACAGATTGCGTATAACGATCCTGAAAATATAATTACTCCAAAAATGAAAGCGTGACCAGACCAGCCTAGTAATTTTACTGCATCTTCTCCTGCGCGCTGTAATAAGAGACCGATTAAAATCATGGCTAACGCATGGTAAAACTGGTATTTTACAGCCGTTTCAAATGTGTCCATTCTGCCGGAGGCTTCCAGCATTCCTTTTAATGCATGCGCGCCAAATGCGCCAAGTGCTACGGCTAATGCACCTAAAATACCGCCCGCCTGAATTATAAATTTCATATATACTGATCGTTTGAAAGTTTTCTTTTTCGTCATGATGACTTAGAGCAAAGTTAGGTTCGGGAAAAAGGGCAACCAACTCTTTGATGAAAATTTATTTTAACTTGCAGGCAGAATAGAAAATCCGGAAAAATAATGCCGGGAAAAGATTACAAAATGACAATAGAACGTTTTAGACAGCTTTGGACACACCGCTATTTTAAGTATTCACATATTCTTAAAGCCCACCTTTTGGCTTACCAGGCCTGGATTTATTTCAAAAAGAAAAAAGCCAAATTTGCACCGGGTCAGGAGTTGATTGCGATTGTAAGAACTGAACATTTTGGAGATATTGTGGCCGCTGAGCCTATAAGCAGATATGTCCGCTCGTTGCATCCCAATGCGTTTATTGTCTGGTTTGTTAAGCCTTCCTATCATGAATTGATTGATTTTAATCCATCGATTGATGAAACTTTCGGTGAGTTTTGTGTTACACAACGCAGGATTTTGTTTGAAAAAAACGTTTTTGATAAAGTCTATCCACTTCAATTCAGTAATAATAATCACTGTGCGAAATGTCAGGTTTTTCTTGACAATCCTATTGCTGATCGGAAGGGAATTAATGTACATACCTATTTCAACTTCGGCAATTTGCTGGAAGTTTTTGCTCAGACTGCTGATTTGATTAATAGCCGAACTCCATTTCCGGCCGACGATCAGCCAAGATTATATTTACAGGATCAACACAGGCAAAAGGCAGATTCTCTTCATTTGCCTGAAAATTTTATCGTTATCCATTGTCAATCCAACTATGCTCCAAAAGACTGGCCGGCAGCGCGTTGGGATCAGCTTGTACAGTGGCTTTCTGAAAATTATTCTTATCATATTGTTGAAATAGGACTTAAAAGTAATTTGACAACGAAGGAATCGTCTTACAGAAATTTATGCGGGCAGCTTTCTATTCTGGAAACCGCAGAAGTTATCAGAAGAGCTGATTTTTTTATTGGTCTTGATAGTGGGCCGTCACATTTGGCTAATGCCGGTGGAACAACAGGTATTATTTTGATGGGTTCTTTAGGCGCGTTTCCTTCCTATAATCCCTATTCAGGAAGTTACGGGCGGCAGGAAAATGCTTTTTTTGTTCGTCAGGAAGGGAAAATGTGTTCTGAGCTTTCCTGCGAATTCGTGAAGGAGAAGGTTGCTAATGCACTTGAAACTTCTGCTTTAACGAAAGGAGAATAATCCTCTCGTTAAAGCAGAATTAAATTATCTGGCGCCGAAAATTGCACTTCCAACTCTGACCAGCGTACTTCCTTCTTCGACGGCCAGCAAAAAATCTCCGCTCATTCCCATGGAAATCTCACGCATTTCTATGTTGGCTTTTTCATAAACTTTGAAAGAATCAAAAAGCGTTTTTAAATGACGGAATTCCAGTCGAACTTTTTCTTCGTCATCAGAATTTGAGGCCATACCCATCAGTCCGACAATCCGGATATTTGTAAGGGAAACCAAGTCACCGGATTCGAGAATTTCTTTCGCTTCTTCATCTGAAAGACCGAATTTGGTTTCTTCCTCGGCTATAAATATTTGAAGAAGGCAGTCAATAACCCGGTTGTTTTTTGCAGCCTCTTTGTTGATCTCTTTTAAAAGTTTGAAATTATCAACAGAGTGGATCATCGCAACATAGGGCGCCATGTATTTCACCTTGTTGGATTGAAGGTGCCCAATCATGTGCCATTCGATATCTTTGGGTAAAACTTCGTACTTTGCCGTCATTTCCTGAACTTTGTTCTCACCAAAACGACGGAAACCTGCCTGGTAAGTTTCTTCCAGAACCTCAACCGGTTTGGTTTTGGTCACAGCAATTAACCGTGCCTTTTGTTGTAACTGATCTTCAATTTGCTTGATGTTTTGGGCAATGTCAGGCATTATATGGATATGAAATTTTTGATAATGAATGATTTATACCGAATATTTGAAAGTTAGTTTTCACAAATCGGTCTTAACTTATTTCAAAATTGAAAAAAACATAGTTCTTTTACCAACTAATTAAAAAATTAACTCTCTATATGGACTATAATCAAGAACAAAAGCAAGATCGGAAAACTCTTCTATGGGCTGCTCTGGCCGTTTTAGCATTGCTTAATTTGGTACTTGTTTATTTTATCTATCACGAAAAACAGGAAAACAGGGTTAAAGACGATATTATTACTGCAAAAACCGAAGAGGTTTTGTTTACGAAAACAAAACTGGATTCTATTTCTGCTGAACTGGATACAAAAATTGCCGAGATACAGCAATTAGGTGGAAGTGTTGATTCTTTGATTGAATTGAAGAAACAACTTGAAAAAGATAAAGAAGAACTTAAAAACGTAAATAATTTCTCTGCGGCGAATTTTGATAAGAAGATAAAATCTTATGAAAATGTATTATCTCAAAAAGATACGGAAATCGCTAATCTGCGTGAGGAGCTCGGAATTGTAACAAGTAAAAATCAGGAACTAAGCCAGCAGGTAACTGGTCTCGAATCTGAAAAACAACAGTTGAATGATTCGGTTAACAATTATTCAGCTCAAAATCGTGAGTTGGCAGAAAAAGTCACTTTGGCTTCTGCACTTCGTACTGAGGAGCTTTCTATTCACGCTGTTTCTGCAAAAGGGAAAGAACGTGATGGTGATAAATTCAGAGCGAAACGTATTGATAAATTGAGAGTTAGCTTCAAGCTTGGTGAAAACGCAGTGGCCAAACAAAATGAAAAAGATATTTATCTTCGAATTCTTGATCCGGATGGAGCAGTGCTTTCGGATATGGCAACAGGCTCAGGCGCATTCAGCTTTAATGGCAAAGAAATGATTTACAGCTCGAAACAAACTGTAAACTTTACAAATAGCCGTCAGCAGGTTGATATTTTCTATGGTCGCGGTGGAATTCCGATGAAAGCTGGGAAATATGCAATCGAAGTATATAGTGAAGGATTCAAAATAGGACAGGGAGATTTTACTGTTAAATAATATATAACAGCTTAACTTTCTGATAAATACAAATAGGGCTTGGAATTCTCAATTCCAAGCCCTATTTTTGCACCCTCATTATGGATTCCTGTAATCCCGAATGAGAATTAAAATCAATTTATATTTAAATATTTGCCGTATGTCTAAGCAGTATGAAACGGTGTTCATTCTAACTCCCATCTTGTCTGAGGCTCAGATGAGGGACGCCGTTGAAAAATTCCGTACGCTTATCACTGAGAATGGTGGTACGCTTGTACACGAAGAAAACTGGGGATTGCGTAAGCTAGCCTACCCTATCCAAAAGAAAAACACAGGTTATTACAATGTGTTTGAGTATGCATCTGAAAGTGGAGCTGTTGTTGATGTTTTGGAAACAGAATTCCGTCGTGATGAACGCGTTATGCGTTTTTTAACAATTGCCCTTGACAAAGATTCTCTTGCTTACAACGAGAAAAAACGTAAAGGTCTGATTGGCAGAAAGAAGGAAGAAACAACTGAATCTAAAACCGAAGCATAAGCTATGTCACTCGTAAACGAACCGGTTGAAAAAAACATCAACCGCAAAAAATATTGCCGCTTTAAGAAAGCAGGCATCAAGTACATTGATTACAAGAATCCTGACTTTTTGTTGAAACTTGTAAATGAGCAGGGAAAGATCTTGCCACGTCGTCTTACAGGTACTAGCTTGAAATACCAGCGTAAAGTATCTCAGGCAATTAAAAGAGCACGTCACTTGGCTTTATTGCCATTTGTTGCTGATCAATTGAAATAAAATAGAAAGAGATACTAACAATGGAAATCATACTAATAACTGATATTGCCGGAGTAGGTTATAAGAACGACATCGTGAATGTAAAAGCGGGTTTCGGTCGTAACTACCTTATTCCGCAGGGTTTTGCCTTATTGGCTAATGACTCTAATCGTAAAATCGTTGCAGAAAACGTACGTCAGGCGTCTCACAAAGCTGAAAAGCTTAAGAAAGATGCAGAAGACATCGCAGCTGCAATCGGCGATTTGACAATTGACATTCGCACTGTTGTTGGAGAAAGCGGCCGTATTTTCGGACGTGTTACCAACACTCAGGTTGCAGACGTACTTAAATCAAAAGGTTTTGATATCGACCGTAAGAAAATTACTGTTGATGACGTAAAATCTGTTGGTACTTACTCAGCACTTATCGATCTACACAAAGAAGTGAAACACAAAGTAACTTTGAACGTAATCGCAGCAGAAGATTAATTATCAGTCTTCTTCGAAAAAAAAAAATGACAACCCGAAAGAGTTGTCATTTTTTTATTTGTCTGTTTTCAAAATCTGAAAGCCGACTGCCGAAAGCTGATGGCTATTACAATGCCGGAATTCTTAATACCTGACCTGGATAAATTTTATCCGGATGTGTCAACATTGGCTTATTCGCCTCAAAAATAATCGGATATTTCATCATATCTCCATAAACCGCTTTCGCGATCAGAGAAAGCGTATCTCCTTTTACAACTGTATGATAAGTAGCTTCCGGGGCTGGTGTAGCAACCTTCAGGCGGTTATCTACGATCTTAACTCCTTCCACATTACCAACTGCAAGAGCGATTTTTTCTGCGTCTTCCTGTTTGGCAACTTCACCTTCGATGGTTACAGTATCGGTTGAAGTTTTTACCGACAGGGAATTATATGCCAATCCAAGTTGCTTTACGTGAGCCAAAAGAGCACTGGCACGAAGTGGTTCTGTCTCCGGTGTTGGAGCTGCTGCTGCTTCCTTGTGGAAAATTTTTTCTCCTACTCCCTGAAAAAAAGACATTAGTCCCATGGTAATATTTGTTTTTTGTGTGTAAAAAAAGTTTAACTATTGAGTTCAAAGCTACTGTATTTTTGAAATACAACAACTCTCAGACGGAAAAATAGCAAAGACGTCACCTCATCGATAGAATTTATTTTATAAATTATTTAATGCGATAACAATGTTCAACTTTGTACTTTTGTATCTTACTAATAGGTACAAATATTATACCCGCTTTGCATGAATCGTAACGAGTCACTCCTTAGATTAAAAAATGAGCATTTTGATATTTGTATTATTGGAGCCGGCGCAAGTGGAGCAGGTTGTGCACTGGATGCTGTTTTGAGAGGTTATAAAGTTGCTTTAATTGACAGGAAGGATTTTGCTTCCGAAACATCTTCGCGCTCTACGAAACTGATTCATGGCGGCGTCCGCTATCTGGAACAAGCTTTCAAAAACCTTGATTTTGCCCAGTTGAAACAGGTTCGTCATGGACTTGAAGAAAGACATATTGTACTTAATAACGCACCTCACCTGGCAAGACCACTGGCTTTAATGACGCCGGTAAGTTCCTGGATTGAAGGGCTTTATTTTAGTATTGGATTGAGAATGTACGATTGGTTCGCTACAAATGATTCGCTGCCAAAAAGTAAATGGCTGAAAAAAGAGGAGGTCCTGACGAAAATTCCAACACTCAACAGAAGTAAATTACACAGTGCTGTCATGTATTATGATGGCCAGCTTGATGATGCACGTTATTGTCTGGCTCTTTCAACTTCTGCCTCGGAAGCAGGAGCTGCGGTCGCCAATTATATACAAGTTAACGGGTTTGAAAAAACTGCGGATGGGAAATTAACCGGCGTGAAGGTTCGGGATACCCAAACTGAGGAAGAGTTTACAATCAATACAAAAATTATAATCAACTGTACCGGGCCATTTTCTGATAAAATCAGGCATTTTGCAAATAGCTCTTTACCAAGTCGGATAAGACCAAGTAAAGGGGTTCACGTGGTACTTCCTTACGAAGTTTTGAATAGCGAACATGCCATGTTGATTCCGAAAACGCCGGATGGGCGCGTGGTTTTCGCTATTCCTTTTGAAGGCTCTATGTTGCTAGGAACAACGGACACGGATTCGGATGATGTTATAAATGAGTCAACTTTAAATAAAAAGGAAGTTGATTATCTGGTCAGTACTTTAAATCCTTATCTGGATAAAGCAATTGATATCTCGAAAATAAAAGCCGGTTACGGAGGTTTACGTCCGCTTCTTTCAGCCGATCCAAATAAGTCGACTAAAACATTATTAAGGGACCACGAAATTGAAATAGATTCTGTTTCAGGCCTTGTCAGTTTGTTAGGAGGAAAGTGGACGACATACCGTTTGATGGCAAAGGATACCATCGATCAGGCAGACATTATTTTTGAACAAAACAATGATTGCAAAACTGCAAATCATTTACTGACCGGTGGCGCGAATTTTGATTACAATTCTTGGAAATTTCTTGTTAAGGATTTTGGTTTGGCAGAAGATGTAAGCAAGCATCTGGTAAGTAAGTACGGTTCGAGAGCGAATGAAATTGGAAAACTTGTTACCGCCAACCCTGCGCTAAAAGAAAAACTGGACTCGAATTATCCTTACATCACAGCAGAGATAATTTACAGTGTAAGAAATGAAATGGCCATTACGCCACGGGATATTTTAGCTAGAAGAATCCGTATGGAAATTACGGATTGGCAGGCAACATTAAGGTGTTTGCCGGTGGTAGCGGACCTGATGGGTGAGGAGCTGAGTTGGAGTCGGATTCTTAAAGAAAAATATATTCAGGAATACAGCCAGGAAATAAAACAATTCATGGCCAATGCCGCAGGGACGGTGGTTGTATAACAGGCTGATTTAGTGAAATTCATAACATGTTTATAAAAGATTTATCCTGCATTTCAGCGCAACCAACTTATGAGGAGACTTTCTTTGAAGGAGAGCTCAAAGTAAATAGGGGAAACAGATATGTGGCTTTGGAGCCAGCCTATGGAAATTTAATTCCCGCAGGTTTGCTGAGAAGAATGGGAAAAGCGGTGCGCATTGGTGTTGGCGCGGGACTTCCGTTAATTCAAAAAAATCCTGATCTGGATGGTATTATTCTGGGAACTGCGAATGGTGGCCTGGATGATTGTCTTAAATTTCTGAATCAGATTGTTGACTATAACGAAGGAACTTTAACACCTACCAATTTTGTCCAGAGTACTCCCAATGCCGTGGCTGGAAACCTGGCGTTGATGAGTAAAAATACGGGTTATAATGCCACGCACGTCAATAAAGGTCTGGCTTTTGAAGGCGTTTTGATGGATGCTTTTCTACTTTTCGGGGAAGGAAAAGCGCAGTCTTTGCTGCTTGGAAGTATCGAGGAAATTTCTGATTACAACTATAATATAGACCAGCTTGCCGGATCCTGGAAAAAAGAAGAAACAACATCTGAAACGCTTTTAAACTCAGCTACAGCTGGAACGGTTTGCGGAGAAGCTGCTGTCATGTTTGTTGCAGAAGCTGAAAAATCGGATAATTCTATTGCGGAAATTGTTGACGTTGAGCAGATTAATTTTGCAGACGAAAAAAGGATTTCAGAGAAGCTTATCTATTTTTTAAAAAGAAATAAGATTGATTTGTCAGAAATTGACACGTTGATTTTGGGATATAACGGAGATAGCCGAAGTGATCATTGGTATAATTGGCTGCGTGAGACATTTTTTCCTGAAAGCACAGTCTATAATTACAAAAACCTGATCGGCGATTTTCCAACTGCTGTTGCCTTTGGGGTATGGATGGGCGCTCATATTTTAGCAGGCAAGAATATGCCCAATGAGACTTTGTTGACAAAAAATTCAGATCAGAAATCGAAGAAAATTCTGCTTTATAATCACCATAAAGGCGTACAGAATGGATTTATCTTGATGTCAGGTCTATAATGGATAAAAGAAAAATGCTTTCTAAAACAGAGATATCTGTGCCAGGAAGCATTTTTATATTTTATCTTTTGAAATAAATTATCACAAATTGATTTTGGGATTTTCCTTCATTTTAATTACTTTGGCCAGCGTTGGTAAAATGGTATCATGCTTTTTGACAAAAGGGTTTGATTGATCCCAGACGTAACCTGCTAATACAGAGCATATTTGCTTTTTAATATCTTCATTAACGCTTTGTGCAAAAACAATCGTTTGGAAATCGCCGCTGTACCAACCAGTAACGTAACTTCTGAAAACGTTAATTCCTCCCTGCACAACATCTTCATATTCCGTTTTCCAATCAACAGTTTCACCTTGTAAATGTTTGTGCGTCATTTTTGCAGAAAGAAGACCTGAAGCAGTGGCAAAAGTAACACCGGATGAAAATATAGGATCAAGGAATTCTGTGCTATTTCCTGACAACACAAATCCTTCGCCATGCATTTGTTTCACGCCGACCGAGTATCCAAGAATATGTTTTGGCTCCCATTTTAGCTCTGCATTTTTAAAACGGCCGTTCAGATCTTCAAATTCGCGGATGAAATTTTTATATTTTTCTCCGTCATTTTCAGCCATTTCTTCAATTTTTTCTCTGTTTCCAACTACACCAACCGAAGTTGAACCATCGGAAAATGGTATAGCCCAAATCCACGATTTGTTATCGTCAAAAGAGTGGACGAAGATATTATTACTAGCTTTTTCCGTACGGTTTTTATCTTCCAAATGAGAGAAAATGGCGCCGCGCGGAGAAAAAGCTGACGGTTTACTCAAATCAAAAAGTTTGGGTAAAACACGGCCGTATCCACTTGAATCAATGATAAATTTGGCTTCAATCGTAAACTTATTTCCATCAATATCCTTATAATCAACAATTTGTTTGTCTTTACTACATGTGACATTTAAAACTTCACACTCAAAATTTACATCAACACCTTTTGCCCTTGTTGCTTCGGCCAGTGTCATGTCAAAATCTGCCCGTTTTACCTGCCAGGTCCATGTCCAGCCTTTTGTAAATTGCTCCGAAAAGAAAAATTCACAACGATTTTCCCCACGCATAAATGCAGCTCCGGTCTTTTTCTGGAAATTTTTTGGAACAACGGCCTCCAATAATCCCGACTGGTCCAGATGTTCCATGCAGCATGGAAGCAGGCTTTCGCCAATTTGAAAACGGGGGAATTTTTCTTTTTCTAAAATAGTAACATCATATCCCTGTTTTTTTAAATATGATGCAGCAACAGTACCGGCAGGCCCGGCTCCGATAACCACTACATCAACCTTTGCATGATCACGCATCTTTGACTTTTTGAATAAGTTTATCTTTATCTACAAATGAAAAGCAGGTAACAAATGCACTGGCAGTCACGCCCAAAATGCCGTGCATGGCAATATTTTGGCCCGTTAAATGCAAATTCGGGATTCTTGTTTTTGTATTGATCTGAGTTCGGGTAGGAGAGGCGGAATTTTGTAAAACACCATATAGTGAGCCATCTTTATTCCCGATATAATCACGAAAAGTAAGCGGAGAAGTGCTATGGACCGACCGTATTTTCTCATCAATACCAGGGAAAAGCTGCCTTACCCTCACCATTATTTGTTCTTCCTTATGTTTTTTAAAGCGCAGATACGACTCGTCACGTTCACTCGGTTCCGATACTGTTCGCAAACTATGGCTCCATTCCTCAATCTCCTCACTTTTCATGTAAGTCA
Source organism: Dyadobacter subterraneus (assembly GCF_015221875.1). Classification (NCBI taxonomy): domain Bacteria; kingdom Pseudomonadati; phylum Bacteroidota; class Cytophagia; order Cytophagales; family Spirosomataceae; genus Dyadobacter; species Dyadobacter subterraneus. The sequence goes on along the minus strand of NZ_JACYGY010000001.1, from coordinate 4,668,070 downwards.
TGATCGACATGGATTCTGCATATTTTTCGTTTTTTGAAATGAATGGTGTGCAAACAAAATAAGTCTGCGGCCATGTTTCCTGATCATATTCGATACCACTCCAGACATCCTCATTATGATGCTGGTAAATATTGTAATTCAGATATTCAAAAGAATTTTCCTGGAAAGTAAGGTGTACAATAAAGGTTGAAATGCTGTTTCTCAGCGAACGAATCCGGTTTCTATAAACCGGAAGAAACCGGTTTTCTCCAAAAATATCAATGGTAACAGCCGGATGTATGTTAGAAATAAATTCTTTCCCTCTAAAAATTTCTCCGTTTTCAGTAACTACTCCGGTAATTTGTCCCGCATCATTATACTGCGCACCAACAACTTTTTTTCTTTTTAAGATCTCTCCTCCAAAGCTTCTGATTCCACGGCTCAGCTGGATCGCTATTTGAGAGCCACCGTTTATAAATTTGTAAGATCCTGATAAGTAACTATTTAGTATAAGTGCGTGAACATAAAAAGGAGTCATTTCCTTTACACCTGCATACAGCAGATTTGTACCTGCCAACACATTTCTCAATCTCTCATTCGTAGTAAGTGAGGAAATATAATCATAGGCATTGAGCTCCATCATGTCACTGTCCATCTGGTAATTTGGCCCCGTGGCGGTCAAATTATACAATGGAAATTTGGCGCAGGTTTCTTTTATTTTGGCACAATAGGTTTCAATTACATCTTTTTCGTCCGGAAAATATCCAAACATGTTTTTCTTGAACTGATCATATCCTTGTCCATAAAAATATTCGGATCCATCATCAAAACGAATGACATCAAACTTTTCTTCATCCATTCGTTTGAGCTTCATTTTATCCAGAATACCGAAATATTTGAAAAACTGATAAAGATTTTCTCCTTTATCCAGACTTCCCACATAATGAACGCCCGTATCAAAGATGGTTTTGTCCCGGCTGTATACCTGAAGAAGGCCGCCGATTTGATGGTTTTTTTCAAGAACAATCACGCTATGGCCTTCCGAAGCCAGAATGTATGCACACACCAACCCTCCTAATCCACTGCCAACGATTACAAAATCATACTCCTTTTCAGACGCTTGCTGCATGTAAATGATGGTTTCAAATATATTATCCAGCCGGAAAAGCCGGCAAGATTTATAAATATTTTGTTATTTCTTCTTTTTTTGATTGAACGGCTAGATCCGACAAATCATAATTGATGAAAATTATTCTGTCTCAGATGTTTGTGGTTGCTTTCTCAGGATAATCAATACGTTGGAGGTGTTTTTTGAATGTTCCTGCATTTCAAAATTCAGGTAATTTTTTTCTGCAAATATTCTTATATCAGAGGAGGAGAAAAAGTGAAATTCGCTATCTTTTTTATTAAAAGAAAACAGGCCAGTTGATAATGCTTCGGTTCTTTCTGTGTTTTTATGTTTTTCTTTCAGATCTGTAATGCCGTCGCGGATAAATAAAATTCCACCGGGATTCAGCGCGGTTGCACAACGGTTTAGGATTATCTGCTGATTTTCTTCTGAAAGATAATGAAGTATATCATTTAAAAATATTATATCCTGTTTTGCCATATCAGTAGCCATAATATTCTCAAATCTGAATTGCAGATTTTCGGTTTTATTATAACTATTCCGGGCAATTAAAATTTTGTCTTCATCATAATCAACACCTGTTATTAACCGGTGTTCGTTTTTATAATGAAGATAAAACGAAAGATAACCGTAACCGCAGCCGACATCCAGAATGTTTTTCCGGTCTCCAATTAATTCGTTGTAGTACGTATAATTTTTCGCTTCCAGATTCCATTTTGTTTTGAAATACCATTCCAGAACCGGGCCTTTGAAAACGTAGTTTGTGAAAATTTTATGTTTGAGATAGCTGGTATCTTCCATTTCATCCTTATACAACTCAAATTCTGATTTGAAATGAGCCGAGATATTTTTGGTCTTATCACGAAGACTTTCTCCCCATTTCGGGTCACTATAAGTTAATCGCGGCAAAACCCGCACATTCAAAGCACCGGGACGAATCAGAAAATCACCTTTTGGCAAAACATCAGAAGCACCATGAATTAGTATCGGCTGGATATCAAGATTTAATTCCTGAGCCAGGTGAAATGCGCCTTTATGAAACCGGCCAATTTTCCCGTCTTCCGAACGCGTGCCTTCCGGAAAAACAAGAATGGAATAACCTTCTTCAATCAGTTTTCTCATCCGGGCAATGTTTTCTTCCGGACCTGCTTCTGTGTAGATATAACCTGCAAAACGAATGATCGGTCCGAAAAATGGCGAGTTATAAACCCAGCCTTTTACCATCATGACGATCTTAGGGTTGATCATAATGGCCAGTAAAATGTCCAGAAAAGAAGTGTGATTGGCTATGTAAATGACTGGTTTTGAGATATCCATATGCTCTGTGCCGGAGAAATTTTTCTTTACATGCGGACCGGAATAAATAACAGTTTTAGCAAAAAACGCCAGTGAATTATTGATCATCCGTTTTTTTCTGAGTTTGGAAATCGGAAGCAGAATGATGAGTACAAGTTTGGAATGAAGAAACAGACAGCCCGAAAGAAAGTAAGTAAAACTGGTAATACTCAGAATAAAAGGGAGCATAGTTACCGGGGCTTTTTTTCGTTTAATTCGGTTTTCAACAAAGAAATTAAATACGACAGGCTGAACAATGAAGGACACAAAAAGTATGCAGACAATACCCAAAACACTGATCAGTGCAATAGAATGAATGGCCGGATGTTGTGCAAAAATTAAAACACCTGTTCCGACAATGGTTGTGAACGCAGAAAGTACAATCGCGGATTGGTAGGAGCGAAGAGTATCTTTTCCGTATTTATATTTGCTTAAAAGTCCTTCTGTTACAAAAATGCTGAAATCATCACCCAGACCAAAGATGAAAGTAGTGATGACAACATTGACGAAATTGAATTTTATTCCCAGTAAAGCTGCAATTCCCAAAATCCATATCCAGCTGATTACCATAGGCATAAATGACAAAATCGTCAATTCAAACCGGCCATATACAATCAGTAAAGTCAGGAAAACAATGGAGGCAGAAATGATCAGGATATAATTGAAGTCATCTTTTACCATCGTCAGCAGTTCCGCGGCCAGTTCGCCACGGTCGAAAATTTCAACACCTTGGATTCTTCTTAATTCTGTTTTTACAGTTGATAATTGATTCTGATTGGCGACAATCGTTGTAATGAGCGTCGTTTTTCCGGGATTGCTTTCGATCAGATTATTCAAACCTAGCTCTGAAAACAATTCTTTTTCATCAACGGGGTTTTCGTTTTCTCTGGAAACCCAGGTTTTAAAATTATCAAAAGCAGCGCCGTTGAATCCGTTTTGTGAAGCGGACTGATCGATTGCTGAAAAAGTCTTCGCCTTTTTCTCACCATTCCAAAAGTTGGTCCAACGCGTTTGCCGCTCCTTTTTTAATTTTTCAGGAATAAGAAATGAGCCGGAAGACACGAATCCGTTAATTTTTTTATTTGCTTTAAGCGCCGTCAGTTTTTGAAAAACCTGATAATTTAATTCCTCCGCCTTTTCTTTGTTTTTATCCATTGAAAAAACATAAATCCTCTTCTCATTTTCAGGATTTATTCCGGTAAGTAGTTGCTCTTTTTCTTTCAGATCGGCACTATGAATACTAAGATTTTCAAAGCTGCTGTCGAATTCTGTGAATTGCGAATAGTACAGAAAAACAACAGTTAAAATCGCGACCAAAAACAGAATACCAGACCGGAATTTTGCGGGAATCTTCGGGAAATTGAAAAATTTGATTTCGCCCGGAATATTTTTATAATCAAAATTAAAGGCCTGTAAAATAACCGGTAGGCCGATTAAAGTAAAAAAAGCCGCGCCGGACAAACTCAAAGAAGCGAATAATCCAAAGTCCTGCAAAACGACAGAGTTAGCAAAATGAAGCGCACTAAAAGCAAGAATGGTTGTTAAACTTCCGGTCAAAAGTGGCACACTAACTTCTTTAACAGCAATTTTTACTGATCCGGTATGCCGGAGATGGGTGAAAAAATGGAAGGAATAATCCAGCAAAATCCCAAACAAAACTGCGCCGGTTGCCAGCGAAATTCCTGAAATTTCCGGTCTGAAAAAACCAATGATTCCCAGCGCAAAAACGCCTCCGAAAATAGCCGGAAGGACGATATAAAATGGAATCAGAATTTTCCGGTAATACAAAATCATGATCAGTAAAATCGCTGATAATGCGATGATCATCGTCGTATAGGAATCATGTTTTACTTGAATGGCATTCTGCGCGGCAATTTCAAAAGTACCGAAATAAGAGAACTGATTGTCAGGATGTTGTTTGCCCCAACTGGCTTTGAAAGTCTCAACGCGATTGTACAATTCAATATTTTTGGCAGAATTTCCCGAATCGTAATTTGTTCCGGCCATGACTATGATCTGTTTTCTGTCTTTTGAAAACATCAAACCATCGTCAACTGTCATGCCGTTTGAATTGTTGATAGCATTTAGGTCACGAAAATATTTGCCGGAAACTCCCAGCGGATCATTTAATATAAACTGACGAAGAAATGTTCCACCCGGCGCCAGGAGTTGTTTGTAAGAATTTGATACGGAGATCTTGATAGAATCTACCTTTGTTTTATTTGCAATATGCTGATAATAAGAAGAATCGATGAGTTCAGGGAAACGCGCAAAGGTATAATCATAAACATCCTGCTGAATGTTCGGCCGCACAGCCTGAATGTTTTTGATATATTCTTTTGTATTTTTTTCAAGGTCGCTGGCGAAATTCTCTGCAAGCGTTTTGGCATCTTCGGTATCGGTTTCTTCCTTAATATTGATAGAAAAAACAATCTGATTAATAATGCTTTTATTTTCAACAAGTCTGTTGAATTCCTCAAATGTTTTGCCTTTGGGTAAGGTAGAAAAAATGCTTTCGGTAATCTTTAACCGTGATATTCCAAAACCAAGTACAGCAATAATGGCGAGCAGCGAGAGAAAGAAAGCGGTTTTATTGCGGGAAAGGAGGGTATTTAGTCTAAGTAATAAATCTCCAATCATGGATTTGAACGTGAGTTTGGGGTAAATTTATACAAATGTACATGTCCTGACTAAATATTGATGTCCTTGCCGGTAAATTGCGTTTCTTGTCAAAACCACAAAAAAAGATTTATTTTACATGGGTTTTAATTACAGTAACTATAAATGAATAGTATTTCATTAGCTCAGATCGAGCAATATGCCATTGATAAGAAAGAATTTTTACTAGCTGAAGACGCACTCAACAACGTTTCAAAGTCATTCGATTTCTTAACTGAATTTTCAAAAGATAAAATCATATACGGTATCAATACCGGTTTTGGGCCAATGGCGCAGTACCGGATTGACACGGATAAATTAAATCATTTGCAGTATAATCTCATCCGCAGCCATTCCAGTGGAATCGGCAAACCGCTGGATGAAACGTATGCGCGAAGCGTGATGGTTGCCCGTCTGAATTCGTTTTTACAGGGAAATTCGGGGATTAGCAGCGGCGTTATACAGCAATTGGTACTGTTTTTAAATAAAGGAATTGTTCCTGAAATTTTTGAACACGGCAGCGTCGGCGCCAGCGGTGACCTTGTTCAGCTTTCTCATTTAGGGTTAAATCTGATCGGTGAAGGTTATGTTTATGAAAATGGCGTTCGTCAGAAAACGGCGGATGTTTTGGCAAAACATGGCATTGCTCCACTGAAAATGGAACTTCGTGATGGTTTGGGATTAATTAACGGAACTTCCTGCATGACAGGAATCGCCGCTGTTAATTTGATTTATGCCCAGCGTCTTGTTCAATGGGCAATCGCCGCTTCATCCATGATCAATGAAATTATGGAAGCATTTGATGATTCGTTTTCAAAGGAATTAAATGCTGTAAAACATCATAAGGGACAGCAATATGTTGCGTCTCAAATGCGTGATTTCCTTGCCGGCAGCGAAATGATCCGCAGCCGTGAGGAATTGTTTAAAGATGATACTGCGCTGACAACCAGGGAATTTGAACGGAAAATTCAGGAGTATTATTCAATCCGTTGTGTGCCGCAAATTATCGGACCGATTGTTGATACGATCAATTACGCACAGGAAGTAGTTGAAAATGAATTAAATTCTACAAATGATAATCCGATTGTAAGACCGGATGAAAATAATGTTTTCCATGGAGGAAATTTCCATGGAGATTACATTTCGCTGGAAATGGATAAGGTCAAAATTGTGCTGACCAAACTTTCCATGCTGATGGAACGCCAGCTTAACTTTTTGATGAACAGCAAGTTGAACGGTAAATTCCCGCCTTTCCTGAATGCAGGAACCTGGGGATTGAATTTCGGTTTTCAGGGAATTCAGTTTACTGCGACGTCAACAACGGCTGAAAGTCAGGCGCTGTCTACTTCGGTTTACATCCATAGTATTCCAAATAATAATGATAATCAGGACATTGTGAGCATGGGTACAAATAGTGCTGTGCTTGCCAAGCAGGTTCTTGAAAATTCTTATCAGGTGATGTCAATCCATATTATGGCGATTTGCCAGGCGATTGATTTGCTTGAACCGGAAGAAAAAGAAAGATTGTCATCAAAAACAAAATCAATTTACGCACAGATACGAACGAAAGCGTCATTCATTAAGGAAGATGTTCCGCCGGCAGAAAGCATCGCTGATGTGTATCAATTAATTAAGGAAACCCCGTTTACGATATGAATTGCGCACTTGTAACAGGAGCATCCAGAGGATTGGGAAGAGCGATAGCGGTGCAATTGGCTAAGGATCACGAACTTTTTATTCTGGTAAATTACTCAACAAACCAGGAAGCAGCAGAAGAAACGTTAACGGAAATCAAGGCGCATGGAGGAAACGGCGAACTTTTACAGTTCAACGTACAGACCAAAACCGAAGTGGACGAAGCTTTAAACGGCTGGAAAGAAGCAAATCCTGATAATTTTATCAGCGTTTTGGTTAATAATGCAGGAATTACGCGTGACGGATTATTTATGTGGATGCCTGAAAAAGATTGGGACGATGTGCTAAATACCTCAACCAAAGGACTTTTCAATGTAACGCAGAATGTAATCCAGCAGATGCTTCGTAAAAGAACGGGCCGGATTATCAATATCGCTTCGGTTTCGGGATTAAAAGGAGTAGCAGGACAAACCAATTATTCGGCGGCGAAAGGTGCTATGATTGCTTCAACAAAAGCGCTGGCCCAGGAAGTTGCCAAAAGAAAAATTACGGTCAATGCAGTGGCGCCGGGTTTCATCACCAGCGACATGACAAAAGACCTAAATGAAGACGAATTGAAACAAATGATCCCGATGAATCGTTTTGGGAAAGCGGAAGAAGTTGCGCACCTCGTAAGTTTTCTCGCTTCGGAAAAAGCTTCTTACATCACGGGAGAAGTAATTAACATCAACGGAGGAATTTATTCATAATGAACCACAGAGTCGTTATCACCGGAATTGGCATTTATTCCTGTCTGGGAGAAAATCTTGGAGAGGTTACCAAATCACTATATGCCGGAAAAAGTGGTATTATTTTTGACCAGGAACGTAAAGATTTCGGTTTTCGATCTGCCCTTACCGGTATGGTTAAGGAGCCTGATTTGAAACCATTTTTGTCGAGAAGACAGCGTTTGGGCATGCATCAGCCTGCTATGTACGCCTATATGTCGACGAAGGAAGCAATGGAAATGTCTGGTCTGGACATAGATTTTCTTGACACAACAGAAACCGGAATTATTTTTGGAAATGACAGTACGGCTGCATCGGTTGTAGAAGCTTTCGACAAAGCAAGAGAAAAATTTGATACTACGTTGATCGGAAGCGGTGCTATTTTTCAGAATATGAATAGCACGGTGAATATGAATCTTTCAACTATTTTCAAGCTGAAAGGAATTAATTTTACTTTAAGTGCAGCTTGTGCTTCCGGTTCTCATTCTATTGGAATGGGATATATTATGATTAAACAGGGTTTGCAGGATAGAATTATTTGTGGTGGCGCACAGGAAATCAATATGGCTGCCATGTGCAGCTTTGATGGTTTGGGTACTTTTTCTGTCCACGAATCTGATCCTGCCAAAGCATCCCGTCCATTCGACAAAGATAGAGACGGACTTGTTCCCAGCGGCGGCGCTGCAACGGTTATTCTGGAATCCTATGAAGCTGCTGTAAAACGCGGAGCACCGATTCTTGGTGAAGTTGTCGGTTACGGTTTTTCTTCAAATGGTGATCATATTTCAAATCCAAGCATGAAGGGGCAGGTCAGATCGCTGGAAATGGCTTTAACTAATGCCGGTCTTTCGGTTAGCGAAATCGATTATATCAATGCCCATGCGACTTCAACGCCGGTTGGTGACAGTAGTGAGGCAAACGCGATTTATGAAGTTTTTGGTGGTAATGTTCCTGTGAGTTCAACCAAATCCATGACTGGACATGAATGCTGGATGGCTGGCGCGAGCGAGATCGTTTATTCACTTTTGATGATGAAGGATGGCTTTGTGGCACCGAATATCAATTTTGAAAACCCGGACGAGGAATCTGCTAAAATTAATATTATCGCACAAACCAAAGAACAGAATATAGATTGTTTTCTATCTAACTCTTTTGGTTTTGGTGGTACAAATTCTACATTGATTATTAAAAAAATTTAACCAAGAGCTTTAATTTGGCTGTTTAATTCCGGTAAGATTTCCGGATTGTGGGTAAAGTGTGCGATTGTCAAAGAATAAGATCATTTGCAATTGTTACTGACCGGTTAACATTTTCAAACCAAATTTTGACATTTTTGTGCTTATAAAGCTGTTGCCTAACGTTTTAAAGCACGAAAAATTATAGGCTGTGTGAAATTTATAAGAATTTAACAGATTATATGTTAAAAATTAACGCGAATTTGAAAACTATAACCAAAGAATAAATTAATTTTGTAGCCATGAATGATAAATTTGTTACGATGGGATTGGGAGATATTATCGAGGATACCAGAGATTTTTTGTCAGAGGAGTTTGAGGTAAATAGAGATCTTATACTTCCTGAGAATAGTTTGAAAGATACATTGGATCTGGATAGCCTGGATTATGTTGACCTGGTTGTGCTCATTGAGGAGAATCTGAACATCAAAGTTACCGGTGAAGATTTTAAGGAAATTGAAACTTTTGGTGATTTTTACGCGCTGATTCAAAAGAAGTTATCGCTGTAACGAATGAACCGTTGGGATGGTAAAACCAAGGGATCTTTATTTGGCTATAAAATTTTCCTTTTCTTGATTAACGCCCTGGGGCTGAATTTTGCTTACGGGCTTTTGCGGATAGTATCGTATTATTACTATCTGTTTGCTGCAAAACCCAAGGAAGCACTTCTGGATTTTTATAGTAAAACGCTTAATATTTCCGGGGGCCAGGCACTTGATCTGGTGAGACGGAATTTTTTCATTCTCGGACAAACCTTGCTTGACCGGGCCGCTTTTCTTCTTGGAAAAGACAAAAATTTTACCCATATTTTTGAAAACGAGCAGTATCTGCTCGATATGAGAGATGGCGGAAAAGGCGGAATTTTGCTGAGTGCGCACCTGGGAAACTGGGAAACCGCCGGTAATCTTTTAAAAGGACGAATTACTCCCACAATAAATATCGTGATGCTGGACGCTGAGGTTGAAAGCATCAAAAAATTCATGGATCTTTCCACAGGAGGTTCCAGATTTAAGATCATACCCATCAAAAATGATTTATCGCATGTTATTTCAATACGTAACGCGCTGTTAAATAATGAGTTTGTGGCAATTCACGCGGATCGTTATCTGGAAGGAGCAAAATATATTGAACTTGATTTTTTTGATAAAAAAGCAAAATTTCCACACGGCCCATTTATAATTGCATCGAAATTTGATGCGCCGGTAACCTTTGTTTTTGCGGCGAAAGATGGAAAATACAGTTACCATTTAAGTGCAACCAAACCAATCAGCGGCAAAGTAAAACCGGAAGAAATTGCAAAACTATATGTAGCAGAGTTAGAGCGGAAAGTCCGGGAATATCCGGAGCAATGGTTTAACTATTTCAAATTTTTTCAGGAATGATCATTAAAAAAGAAGATATAACGAATTTCATTCCGCACAGAGCACCGTTTTTAATGATTGATAATCTGATTCTGGCAAACGCTGAGCGTTTTGAATCGGATTTTTTTATTGAAGACGATAACGTGCTGGTTCATTCCGGTCATTTTGAAGAATCTGGTTTGATAGAAAATATTGCACAAACCTGTGCGGCTGGTTTTGGTTTTCTTGATCATGGAAAAGATGAAACACCGAAGATCGGTTTCATAGGAGCTGTGTCAAAACTTGAAGTTTTTGAGCTTCCGCCTGTACATTCCAAAATCGATACGGTTGCTACGCCTACACATCAATTAGGTAATATTTTTCTGGTAAAGGGGGAAAATTACTGTAATGGGCGTAAATTGCTTGAATGTGAAATTAAAATTGTGGTTACGTAAATCGTTTTAGACTGTGATTGTCGTAGCTGATTATAAAAAATATGCTTTCTTCTGAAATTGAAATTGATATAAGATTTAGTGAAACAGATGCCATGGGCGTCGTCTGGCATGGCAACTATCTCAAATTTTTTGAAGATGGAAGAGAGGCTTTTGGCAGAGAATTCGGACTGGAATATTTAACAATTTTCGATAAGGGATATTTTACACCCATTGTAAAATCAGAAATTGACCATAAGGCATCGGTTTTTTATGGACAGAAAATTAAAGTGATTACCAAATTTGTTTCTTCCAAAGCGGCAAAGATCATGTTTGAATATCAGGTGATTAACCTGTCTACAAATGAAATTTGCGCTGTTGGGAAAACCATGCAGGTGTTTCTGGACCGTGAAACAAGACTGCTGGAATTATTAACACCAGAGTTTTACAGGGTCTGGAAAGAAAATTATCAGGTCTGAATGTCAGAGAAATAACAATGTTAATTGTCGTGGCCGACAGAATTTTAATTGCGGAATGATTTATATCGGTGCTGAGGAAATAATAAGTCCGTTAGGACAAAATATGGAAGAAAACTTTCAGGCGGTTTGTGAAAACCGTTCGGGGATTTCTTTAATTCCAAGTGCCGGTTTTAATAATGAATCTGTTCATTTATCTAAAATTACCAGTATTTCCACTGAGCATAAATTTGAATATTTACTGATCGCCATAACAGAAAAAGTGTTGAAACGGATTGACCCGGAAATTTTGTCATCCGGAAAAACCATTGTAGTTATCAGCTCGACAAAAGGAGATTTGGATAGAAATATTTCGAGTCCTTTTGCAGAATCAATTGCTGCCTTTAAAAAACATTATCAGTTTGAAAATGAGCCTGTTGTTGTTTCAAACGCCTGTATTTCCGGTGTTTTGGCAATCAATGCTGCTGGCAATTTTATTAAATCAGGACTATATGATCACGCTATTGTTTTAGGCTGTGACGTCATTTCTGATTTTGTTTTATACGGATTTCAGTCACTTTTCGCGGTAAGTTCTACGCCCTGTGCGCCGTTTGATGCAAACAGAAACGGCATTACGCTGGGTGAAGGATGTGCGGCAGTTGTGTTATCTAACACAAGAGAAATATTTCAGAAATCAGCTTTTCAATTATTTACAGGCACATCTGCAAATGATGCAAATCACATTTCCGGACCTTCCCGGACCGGCGAAGGTTTGTTTAGAAGTGTAAATAAAACGCTTGAACAAAATCATATTTCAGGTAACGAAATTGATTTTATTTCGGCACATGGCACGGCCACTGTTTTTAATGATGAAATGGAAGCCATCGCATTTGACAGACTTCAAATCAGTGAAAAACCACTGAATAGTCTGAAAGGCTATTTTGGTCATACCTTGGGAGCAGCAGGTATTATTGAAACAGCAATTTCCATGCAGATGATGCGAAATAATTTGCTGGTGAAAAGTCTAGGGTATAAGGAATCAGGCACTTCAAAAACCTTGAATATTGCTACCGAAAATAAATCTTCCGAATTAAAAACAATCTTGAAAACCGCCTCAGGTTTCGGAGGTTGTAACGCATCCCTTGTCATTCGGAAATTATGAGTTTTATTACTGCTTATTGTCATATCAATGAAAATTCCTGTTCTGTAAACGGTGAGGTCATTTTACTGAAAAATGAGGAATCGGCAGACAGCTGGTTCAAGCAATTATACAAAGAGCTCGCGCTGGAATATCCTAAATTTTATAAAATGGATATGCTTTCCCAGGCCGGATTTTTAGGATCGGAGCTAATAAAAAAAGCTAATCCGGATTTGATCTCAAATTATAAAGATGACGAAATAGCGCTTCTTTTCGCCAACAGCGAATCCAGTGCGGACACAGACATTCGTTTCAAAGAATCATATCAAGATAAAAAAACGCCAAGTCCATCGCTATTTGTTTACACATTGCCCAATATCGTTCTGGGTGAAATTGCGATTAGAAATAAGTGGTTTGGTGAAAATATGTTTGCTGTTTTACCTAAATTCACACCAGATTTTTACGTTCAATATGGTACGATTCTATTGAACACAGGTTCTAAAGCTGTACTTGCCGGATGGCTTGGAATACTGGAAGGACAGGTGGAAGTTTTTATGTTTTTAATTCAAAATGGAAACAGTAACGGCAAACCGTTTGATAAAGAAAATGTTATAAAATACGCCGGTTTTTAATGCCGGCTGATAAAAATTCATTCACAGCAAGCTGAATAAACGATTTATTATAAATGGAAACGTTAAAGGAAGATTTAAAAAAACAAATTATAGAGCAATTGAATCTTGAAGATTTGCAGGTTTCGGATATTGATGACGATGCGTTGCTTTTCAGTTCGGAAGGAATCGGGTTGGACTCGATTGATGCGCTGGAATTAATTGTTTTGATGGAAAAATATTACGGCATACAGGTTACAAATCCGGATGAAGGAAAAGTTGCTTTCCTGTCAATAAACACCATGGCCGATTACATAGAAAAAAGAAGAGCGAGTTAATTTCCCAAAGGAACTCAAAAGGTAATTTACTTTCAATTTTCCACTTTCAACTAAAAAATGTCCGTTCGCATCACAGGTATTGGAATTGTTTCAGCCATTGGATTAAATGTGGCTGAAAATCTGTTTTCACTTGAAAATGGCAAATCCGGTATTAGCCCGATACAGTATCTGGCTCAAAAAGGGGATTATCTGGTTGGCGAAGTGAAGTGCTCAAATGACGAACTGGTAAATAGATTGGGCGTAACATCCCTGCCGATTTCGAGGACATCGTTATTAGGATTGGCTGCGGCGAAAGAAGCATGGGGAGAAAATAAACACTCATCTAAATTGCGAACTGGTATCATTTCTGCGACTTCGGTGGGTGGAATGGATCAGACGGAACATTTTTACCGTGATTATCTGGATCAGAATAATCCTGATTTCCAGGTTTTAAAATGTCATGATAGCGGAAATACCACCGAGCGCATTGCAGCTGAATTAGGGATTTCCGGTTATATCAATACACTTTCTACCGCCTGTTCCTCAGGAGCAAACGCGATTATGCTGGGTGCGCGTCTGATCGAACAAGGCAAACTTGACCGTGTGCTGGTTGGAGGCACAGACGCTTTGACGCAGTTTACATTGAATGGGTTTCGCTCTTTGATGATCTATGACGATCAGTGGTGCAGGCCTTTTGATGAATCAAGAAGCGGACTGAATCTGGGTGAAGGCGCTGCTTTTTTGTTGTTGGAAAATGAAAAAAGTGTGGAATTCTCAGGAAATGAAATCCTTTGCTGTTTAAGTGGCTGGGCAAATGCGGCCGACGCTTATCACCAGACTGCATCTTCTCCTGACGGAAAAGGAGCGACACTGGCCATTCAAAATGCTATTGAAGTTTCAGGATTAAGCGCCTTGGACATTTCCTACGTTAATGCGCATGGAACAGGAACCAAGAATAATGATCTGTCTGAGTCGGTTGCCTTATTAAATATTTTTGGAGATAATTGTCCTGATTTTAGCTCGACAAAACCATTTACCGGACATACTCTGGCGGCTGCTGGCGCGATTGAGGCGGTTTTTTCAGTACTCGCCATTCAAAATGGCATTATTTTCCCAAACCTGAATTACAATCATGCAATTGCGGAAACGGGCTTGGTGCCCATTACAGAATTTCAGTCAGATCAGCCGGTAACTTCTGTTTTGTCCAATTCTTTCGGGTTTGGAGGGAATAATTCGTCATTGGTTTTTTCTGTTAATAATTCATAAAGCATCTTTTTTGCTACCGATTTCTATTAAAGTCAAATGTATATAACTGCCGCTTCGACAATTTCTCATCAGCCTACATTTAAAAATGCGGGTTTTTCGAAATTGATTGAGCCATTGAAACAGGATTCCGAACTGATCAGCCCGAATTTTAAAGATTATATTGATGCCGGTTTGCTTCGCCGCATGAGCAAGATTTTGCGTATCTCCGTGACGGCTGCGAAAGATTGTTTACAGCAGGCAGAAATTGATCAGCCAGGCGCAATCATTGTCGGGACAGGGCTTGGTTGTTTACAGGACACGGAAAAATTTCTTCATAACTTCCTGACCATCGAAGGACTTTTACCTCCAACTTCATTTATTCAATCTACGCATAATACCATAGCCGGACAGATTTCCCTAAGCATCGGAAATCATGGTTATAACATGACGCACACACAAAACACGCTCTCTTTCGAACATGCTTTGATTGATACCGGCTTGCTTTTGGGTGAAGGAAACGACAATATTATCGTAGGAGCTGCGGACGAATATATTGAGATACTAAGTACAATAGGGGAGCATCTGAAATTGAAACCCCAGATTAATCTTACTTCGGGGGCATCGTTTTTTATAGTATCCAAAGAACAATCCGGCAAGTCAATCGCTAAAATTAAGGATATTGAAACCATTGGTCTGGTTCAAAATATTGACGAAGCAGTTTCGAATTTTCTTGTTAATAATGATTTGAAAAAATCAGCTATTGATCTTGTTCTTTATTCAAAATCTGGGGATTTAAAGGGATCAGAGCAGGATTCAGATGTTCTTAAAGATTTTGACGCCGACTCAGAGTTAGTCAATTATACGGAGTTGATAGGGATTTATCCATCAAATTCCTCTTTTGCTTTACATTATGCATTGGATAGAATTCAAACTGAGAATTCAATAAAAAAAGTGTTGATTATCAATGGTTTGAATAAAATAAATTTAGGATTAACCTTAATCGAATCTCTTGAAGCATAACATCGTTACGGCAATTTCCGCGATCGCACTGGTTTTGTGTGGTTTTGCTTTTTGGGAGACAGGTTATGTGGAAATAATCTTAGGTTTGATTGTTTTCATTTATCTGGTAAGTACGATTTATGGTTCGTTTCAAATCAAAGCCAATTATTTTGTAAAATCCATTCACAAAGGAAATAAAAAGTCGATAGCGCTGACATTTGACGACGGTCCTGATCCCGATGTAACACCAAAAATTTTGGCTATTTTAAAGGAAAAAGGAGTGAAAGCGACCTTTTTTGTCATTGGAAAAAAGGCAGAACTGTATCCTGATTTAGTGAGACAGATTGATGAAGAAGGACATATCGTCGCTAATCATTCTTATAGCCATAATCATTTGATCGGATTTTTTTCTAAGAAACGGTTGAGTGCGGATTTGGCTCATTGTAATAAAGCCATCACAATTGCACTTGGGAAATCTCCCATATTTTTCCGTCCGCCTTTTGGTGTTACCAATCCAAGATATGCCAAAGTTTTAAAAGACTTGAAAATGCAGTCAATTGGCTGGTCGCTAAGGAGTTTTGATACCCGTGCGAAGAATAAATATCAGCTGATTGAAAAAGTAATTTCCAATTTAAAGAAAAGAGATATTGTTTTGCTGCATGATAACCGTGCTGTAACTGCTGATGCGCTGGAAGATCTTATTGAACATTGTTTTAATAAAAATATCGAAATTCAGCCTCTTTCCACAATCATCAACAAAGAACCATATGAAACTGTTTAAGATATATTTTTTCCTGATTTTCAGTTTATTAGCAACAACATTATTCGCTCAGGATTTCAAACCCGCCGCTAATCCTGACAAAATCCTGGCTGATCTAAGAAAATCGTCACTGGCAACTTCTTCCATTCAGGCTGATTTTAAAGAAGAAAAACATTTGTCTTTTCTGAAAGAACCAGAGAAATCATCCGGCGTTTTTTATTACAAAAAAGAAGATCAGATGCGCTGGGAACAGCAGACTCCTTTCAAATATGTAATCCTGATCAACGGAGAAAAACTGCGCGTGCTGGATGCCGGAAAAGAGAAAAATGTAGGCTCGGCCGGAAAAATGGCCGGACAAATAAAACAGGTTATGCTTGGGCTTGTTAACGGAGATTTTCAGCAAAGTAAGGCTTTCACGCAGGTTTGCATGGAAAATGCCGATTACTATCAAATCACATTAACGCCGACGAACAAGCGGATGAGAAATGTATATGCAAAGATTAATCTGCTATTTCCCAGAAGCACTTTGCGTTTAAAAGAACTGACATTTTTTGAAAAAGGCGGCGATAAAAGTGTTATGAAATTCCAGAATGAAAAGTTTAACCAGTCAATTCCTGAGACTGTTTTTACAAATTTATAACGCATATTCCAACCCGGATTTTCCAAATTGACCTCACAAATGTTTCTCGACAATCTTTATAAAATAAAAAATTTCGACGTTACCCCGGAAACGATTCTGGCAGCAATTTCTCTTGATCCGGATCATACTATATTTGAGGGACATTTTCCAAATTCACCAGTATTGCCGGGAGTCGTTCAGCTGCAAATCGTTAAGGAATTATTGGAAAAACATCTGGGAAGAAATGTGAAAATGAAATCGATGCGGACTTCCAAATTTATTCAGGTAATAAATCCAAAAGAAACGCCTGACGTATATATTGATATTAAATTTAAGAATGCCGAATTTTTAGAAGTAGTAGCTTCCGGAAGCTGGGAAGGTGTAACTTTTTTTAAAGCGCAAGTTTCTTATATTTAAATAGTTCCGTTTCATCATTCAAAAAAAATGACTTTAAAAGATATACACTGCTGCATTCTTATTCCAACTTATAACAACCAAAAAACGCTAAGGCGGGTTATTGATGGTGTTTTGGTGTGCAGCAGTGGTGAGGATGTTATTGTCATTAATGATGGTTCAACAGATGATACGGTCAGCATTTTGTCCGAATACGGAAGCAGAATTCAGGTTATCCATAATGACAGAAATAGGGGAAAAGGTTTTTCTTTAAGACGTGGATTTAAAGAAGCACTGAATCTCGGTTATAAAAATGCAATTTCAATTGATTCGGACGGTCAACATTTGCCTTCCGATATTCCTCTTTTTATTGAAAAAGCTTATCAAAATCCGGGCGCGTTGATCATGGGCTCCCGTAATATGGAGCAGGAAGGAGTGCCGGGAAAAAGTTCTTTTGGACATAAATTTTCCAACTTTTGGTTTAAGGTTGAAACGGGTCTGGTGTTGCCGGATACGCAAACAGGGTTTCGGCTTTACCCGCTCGAAGAAGTTAGTAAAATCAGACTTCTTACCACTAAATTTGAAACAGAAATTGAAGTCATAGTGAAACTTGCCTGGCGTAATGTGAAGATATTACCCATTGATATTCAGGTGATTTATGATAAAAATGAGCGTGTGACGCATTTTCGCCCGTTCAAGGATTTTACACGAATAAGCATTTTAAATACCTACTTCGTCATTCTTACTTTGTTATTTTATTTACCGAAACGACTCTTTCTTTTTGTTAAAAAAAAAGGACTTTGGAAGATCATAAAGGAGGAAGCGGTCAAACCCGATGAAAGTAATTTCAGCAAAGCACGTTCAATTGCTTTTGGCATTTTTATGGGGATTGTGCCAATCTGGGGTTTTCAACTTTTGGTTGGTATTCCGCTTTCTGTTTATTTCAAAATGAACAAAGTGCTTTTTCTGACGGCGGCCAACATCAGCCTCCCACCGCTGATTCCAATTATTATCTTTTTTAGTTACAAATTCGGCGGATTGTTTTACAGAAATGGCGTTCAGCTTGATTCAATTAAAGATCTTTCACTGGGTTCAATCCATAAAAACTTTGTTCAGTATTTTTTGGGTGGAAGTTTACTTGCGCTTTCGGCAGGTTTCCTCGCTTTTGGCGTTTCTTTTATCCTATTCAATGCTTTAAGAAAAGAAACTTCATCGTACTGATTAAATATTTTCTCCCTTCATTCGAACCATAACGATTTATGAATGCACCGATCACTACCACGGAAGACCTGAAAAATCATTACCAGAATCTTTTCAGATCGGCGCGGGTAAGGGCGATTGGCTGGGAACTGGGTGTAATGATTTTATTTGGTTTGCTGGCGTATTTCAGCCATAAAACGGTATTATATCTTGCCGGATTTTTGGTGGTAGGAATCATTGCTATTTTTCATCGTCGTTATCACAACAAATCATACAAGAGACTGGCTGTTTTTAAAACGCCATTTCCCACAGCCTGGCGTCAGATTCTTGAAAAACATTCGGTTTTCTTTAAAAGTCTGGATGATCCGAAAAAGGCTTTATTTGAAAAAAGAGTGCAGTTATTTTTACTTGCAAAAAGAGTGGAAGGTATTGATACTGAAATTGATGATGAAATTCGTGTGTTGGTAGCCGCAAGTTCCATCATTCCCACTTTTGCTTTTCCTGCCTTTGATTATCCTGATCTGAATGAAGTTTTGGTCTATCCGGCATCTTTCAGCGAAAAATTTGAGATTGGCGCTCACAAGCACGATGAAAATATTGAGGGAATGGTCGGTAACCGGTATATGAATCATTCCCTGCTTTTATCCAAGCCGGCTTTGTTGAGCGGATTTAATGGCAGAAAAGGAGAAAATAATGTCGGCATCCATGAATTTGTTCATCTTCTGGACCGCGAAGATGGCGATACGGACGGCGTTCCGGAACGTCTGGCTGATCACGCTTATGCTCTGCCGTGGCTTCATTTAATCAAAAAAGAAATGCAGTATATCCGAAGCGGTGAGTCGGATATCAATCCTTATGCGATTACAAATAATGCAGAATTTCTTGCCGTTGTGAGTGAATATTTCTTCAATAATCCGGAAGAATTTCAGCATAAACACCCTGAATTGTATGAGATTTTATCAAAGTTCTATCACATTGAACCTGCTTCCGAAGTAATATCCTGACTTACAATGATATAAATATACTATCATGATAGTTAACTTTGATCAGTTAAGTTTTATATCAATTTACTTCTATTAAATTTCTGAGTATTTTTACAAAAAAAATACGAATTAAACAAAAATAAGGCGTTTTTGATTTTGTTATGAGGTCGCTTTCTCTATATTTACGAGAATTTAAAACCTTTTAACTAATTCATATCGCGCATGAGTAATATTACCTATTTAGTGCCAGTTTTAGGCCTGATTGGCTTGCTGGTTATGTTTTTCAAAAGAGGTTGGGTGATCAGGCAGGATGCCGGCGACGGCAACATGAAAGAAATTGCAGATGCCATCGCAGATGGTGCACTTGCATTTCTCAAAGCCGAATGGCGGGTTCTGATCGTCTTTGGTATTATCGTTAGTATTTTATTAGGTTATTCTGGCACACTGGTCGAAAATTCCAGTGTTTTTATTGGTGCCTCCTTTCTTGTAGGTGCCTTCATCTCGGCATTTGCCGGATATATCGGGATGAATATTGCAACCAAATCCAACGTGCGGACCACGCAGGCTGCACGCACAAGTCTGACCAAAGCGCTTGAGGTTTCATTCACCGGAGGTTCTGTAATGGGAATCGGGGTGGCGAGTTTGGCTGTGATCGGACTAGGTGGTTTGTTTATAATTCTTTACAGTGTTTTTGTTGGAGATAGCAGTGAAGTCAACGGACTTGGTATGGAGAAAGTGCTGGAAGTACTTGCCGGTTTCTCTTTGGGCGCAGAATCTATCGCACTTTTTGCACGTGTAGGCGGGGGGATTTACACAAAAGCAGCGGATGTAGGAGCGGATCTGGTTGGAAAAGTAGAAGCGGGAATTCCGGAAGACGATCCAAGAAATCCAGCTACAATTGCTGATAACGTGGGAGATAACGTGGGTGATGTGGCCGGTATGGGAGCGGATTTATTTGGTTCTTATGTAGCCACAATTCTGGCAACCATGGTTTTGGGAAGAGAAATTATCGCCGAAGGAACAGATAATTTTGGAGGAATTGCGCCAATTTTATTACCTATGGTTATTGCCGGCGTTGGTTTGATCGCATCAATTATCAGTATGCTTTTTGTCCGTATCAGTGGTGATCATGGGGATGTACAAGGTGCTTTAAACCGGGGAAACTGGGGCTCAATTGTTCTGACCTTAATAGCCTGTTATCCATTGACAATCTGGATGTTGCCCGAAGGTATTCTTACCATTCGTGGTGTTGAATTTACTTCCATGCATGTTTTTTACGCGATTTTATTAGGCTCTATCGTTGGTGCTATTATGTCAACGGTGACAGAATATTATACAGCAATGGGAAAACGTCCGGTTCAGTCTATCGTAAACCAGTCTTCCACAGGACATGCTACCAATATTATCGGGGGACTTTCTGTCGGGATGGAATCAACCGTTATTCCAACACTTGTTTTAGCTGCCGGGATTTTTATCAGTTATGAATTTGCAGGTTTATACGGCGTGGCCATTGCGGCTGCCGGTATGATGGCAACTACCGCTATGCAATTGGCCATTGATGCTTTCGGTCCAATCGCGGATAATGCTGGCGGTATCGCAGAGATGGCACATTTGCCGGAAGAAGTTCGTGGACGTACGGATGTTCTGGACGCTGTGGGAAATACCACTGCCGCTTCCGGAAAGGGTTTTGCCATTGCCTCTGCTGCGCTTACTTCCCTTGCACTTTTCGCTGCGTTTTGCGGTGTTGCCGGGATTAGCTCGATTGATATTTACAAAGCCAATGTACTGGCGGGACTTTTCGTCGGAGCGATGATTCCGTTTATATTTTCATCTCTTGCTATTGCCGCCGTTGGGCGCGCCGCTATGAAAATGGTGGAAGAAGTACGCCGTCAGTTCCGTGAGATTCCCGGAATTATGGAAGGAACTGCGAAACCTGAATATGATAAATGTGTAGCGATTTCCACGGAAGCTTCCATCAGGGAAATGGTTGCACCGGGATTAATTGCATTGCTTGTTCCGGTTATTGTCGGATTTTTATTTGGTCCGGAAGTGTTGGGCGGCACACTTGCCGGTGTTACTGTATCAGGCGTGTTGATGGGGATTTTTCAGAACAATGCCGGTGGTGCCTGGGATAATGCGAAAAAATCTTTTGAAAAAGGTGCTGTAATTAATGGAAAAACTTATTTTAAAGGCTCAGATCCACATAAAGCTGCGGTAACGGGTGATACAGTTGGTGATCCGTTTAAAGATACTTCCGGGCCATCAATGAATATTCTGATTAAATTAATGTCTATCGTTTCATTGGTAATTGCCCCGCATATCGCTGTAATTCCTGCCGGTGTTGAAGTGGTTGAAGAAGAAATTATTGAAGTGCCGATGGCAGAGGTGGAAACAACAGTTCTTGATTTGAACGGAACAAAACTTAATATTGCTGCGTCCGGAAATCCTGTTGAAGCTTCTTTGCTGGACTTTATCAAATCAGATAAAAAAGTAGACAAAGAAACCTGGTTTGATTTTGACCGTTTATTATTTAAAACCGGAAGTGATAAACTTGAACCGAGATCCAAGGAACAGCTTGAAAATGTGGCTGAAATATTGAAAGCATATCCGGATGTGAATATTAAATTGGGCGGTTACACTGATAACACTGGTGATGCTGCCGCCAATCTGAAACTTTCAAATGAAAGAGCAGAATCGGTAAGAAAATCTTTGGAAGATCTGGGTATTGATAAATCGCGCCTGGAAGCAGAAGGTTATGGAGAAGAACATCCCGTAGCTTCCAATGAAACAGATAAAGGAAGAGCAGAAAACCGCCGTATATCAATTCGGGTAACAAAGAAGTAACAATTATTTAATCATGAAAAAGCCAGGTCAAGTTTTGCTTGACCTGGCTTTTTTTAATCCCTTTACTCAAACTGCGCGGTGCGCGAATATAATGTTACTATTATTCCACATTGGATAACTTCGTGCCTGTGTATTTTTAGGCTTCGTTTGTACAAATGTTTCTGTAACTATTGATTCAATATCTGTCTTTTCAATATATTCTTCAAGTAAGGCAATAGAGCTATTCAAAGAGGAAAAGCTGATGCCGGCATCATTAAGCGTGTGGAACAGATCTCTTAGTACAGCAAGATCTGTCTTTGCCATCATTAAGTTTTCAGGATTCGTTACGTAAGATTCAAGATTCATTTTTTAATTATTAAGCTGGTTATTTAGTTGTGATATTTAATTGTAAAAAAGTGTACCAGCGGGAATGGGATAGGTATTGGTAAAATGATATTTGAAATACATGGTCAAGCTTACATCTTACCACGTCAAAACTGAATTTTAAAACAAATTAATAATGTCCTGCACCCAACGAGATTCGAAGTCTTATCGCCATAATCACTTCAAAAACCATCCTTCTCCAACAGCCTTTGCCGTCAATTCTGCCATATTTTTCACATCACATTTGGCAAACATATTTGTTCTGTGATGCTTCACGGTATTCTCACTGATTTTAAGTAGATCAGCGATCATTTTTATGCTTTTGCCTTGCGCAATTAATTCTAAAACCCGCTTTTCGGCCGCTGTGATGGGTAGGAGAGCAGGGTTTCGATTGATGCCGGGCTGGATTGGGATATTTTTCATATGATTTGAATCTGCCGTATCAAGTATAAAAAACCTTAGCTGAGGTATTGGATCAAGATGTGTGATATCGGTGATCAAATCAAACTGGTAAACACCATTCCCTTGTTTGTCGAGAAAAATGGTAGAACTCTGCTGTAAGGCATGAAAAGTGCTGCCGTCTTTTCTGATGAATTTATAGGTATAGGAAGATTTTACATGCAGCCGGTTTTCTGGCGGCTGCATGTAAAAATAACCCCAGAAATATTCAGCTGCCTGAACAATTGTATATAAAAACTCGGGACTTGTAAAGCGGGCTGCATTGATAAAAGATTTACCAAGCATTTCATCTTCGCTGTAACCGGTCATTTGCTTTAAAGCACCTCCTGTTTTCACAAAAACTGCTTTTCTCATATCCGAAATAAACCAGCAGTAAGGACCGACAGCATAAATTTTCTCAATTACTTCTCCAAAGGAAAACTGGTTCAGATACAAATCCAGATCAGGATCACGGGGCAGCTGGTCGTAAAAATTTTTAAGTTTTTTGTAAGCACCGATAATTTCATTGCGTAGAGATAAAGGTTTCATAAACGGCTGAGAATAAGTTAGGATATGGCACAAAAGTGCTATTTACTCAGTAGGGCGATTCTTTTACTTTTGATCTAAAATTAAACAATTTCAACGTGAAAAAATTACTACTTCTTTGCATAACATTAACACTTTTTGGCTTGCCATCTCATGCGCAGGATCTTTTGAACAGAGTAAGAAATAAAGTCAATCAGAGAGCGAATCAAAAGACGGATGAAGCGATAAATAAGAGTCTGGATAAGGCCGAGGATGCGGTGACCGGAAAGAAAACCAGTACTAAAACAGAGACAAATCAGGATAAACAAAACACTTCATCAGCAACCGAATCCGGTTCAGCTTCCAGTGAAACTGCCGCTGGCGCGCCTGGCACAGAGTTGCCCATCAAAGCGTACCTAAACTTCGATTTTGTACCGGGCGATTCTGTAATTTTTGAAGATAATTTTGTCGGGGAAACCGCTGAGGAAATTCCATCACTTTGGGTCCCGACGGGCGGTGTTGTGGAAATAACAAAAATCAACGGAGAAACCGTAACAGGATTTCTGGATGGATTTTACACCGGAATGTATCCCAGAATGAAAAAGTACAATTATCTGCCGCAACGTTTTTCTGTCGAATTTGATTATTTGTTCCGCTCTAATAAGGGAAAAAAATGGGGACTCTACCGGGGTGAAGGAAGTGAAGGAGGACTGGATATTGTTTTTCACTTGGATGATCAGGATATGGATGCCAGACAATTAGGTGATTACGAGCATGCCATACACCTTGAAAGTTCAGGAGCAGTTACATTCAAAGATTTCAGGGGGAAATATAAGGGAGTTGATGACTTTGGAGATGCTGAGATTTATGATAGATGGGTCCATGTGTCGGTCGCCGGAACCGAGCGAGGTTTGAAAGTTTACCTCAATAATCAACGAATCGTGAACGCGCCGATTGGCTCAGGAAAAGCCGCTTCCATTAAAATTTATAGCGAGGGAAATACCGCGGAACCTGATGGAAGGCAGCTTTTTATCCGTAATGTAAGAATCGCAGGCGGAGGAAAAGACCCTTATAAACAACTTACATCAACAGCGAAGGCAACTTATGTGGCCCGCGGAATTAATTTTGATTATAACAAGGCAACACTCAAACCTGAAAGTATGGGTGAGATCAATAAAATAATCGGGATATTAAAAGATCATCCTGATTTGAAATTCGAAATTGGCGGCCATACTGATAGTGAAGGTGATGACGCTTATAACCTTAAATTATCCCAGCAACGATCGGATACCGTAAAGGCAAAACTGGTTGAATTGGGCGTTGACGAATCCAGAATTACGACCAAAGGTTTTGGAGAAACAAAACCAATTGCAAGTAATGAAACGCCCGAAGGAAGGGCAAGTAACAGAAGAGTAGAATTGGTGAAAAAATAACAGTAAAACCCGTTAGCCGGAAATTTCTGGCTAACGGGTTTTCTTATTTCAAAGAATTTCTTTCTGCAATTCCTGCTTTATCTACCAGAATTCCTAATCCATTCAAAAGCGGATAACTGAATAAACTTTGCCCGGTTTCAAGCGCAATATCGATAGCCGCTTGCCTTACTTCGGTTAAACTTTCTGTGTTGTGAAAAACGGTGCAATCAGAATGCCTCGCTGTCCATAAGCCACATTCATATGTTTCATCGTAATGTTTTAACCCGTCAATATGGGCAAAATTATACCGGGATTGATCAGTTTTTATCCATTCTCTATAATCCGATCTGAATAGTTTTATATTCTTATAAGCTGCCAGAGTGGATTTGGTTTCATCGAAATATTCCTGCTCTTTATCAGGAAAAGATTTATTGACAAATATGTAAATACCGGTTACTTGCTCAAAATAGTTTGAAAAAGCTGCGGTTGAAAATCCGGACCCAACACCAAATTCAATGCAGGAAGTGCGTTCCAGGTCAAATCCGTCAAGAATATCTTCAATAATCAATTCAAGGCCTTTCCATGAAGAGCTAACATCAGGAAGGTTGGCAGGTCTTATAAGTTTGGCTGGTTTATAAACCGGAATGTAATTTTTTGTGAACGTCTTTTTTATAGTTTGTGCGTTATCCATGAATTTAGAATAAAGTGAGAATCAATTTTGACTGGTAAAAGACCATTCCTTTTCTGGATGCTTTATGTAATGAATCCGGAAACTTATTTAATGGTATATACTTTTGTCAAAACCGGTAAACCAATCACTAATTCTTGACAATGCGCAGGTTTTTAACCTTGGCCTCTTCCAGAACTTCCGGATTATGAGAGCAAATAAAAATGCCGGCAATGATTTTATCCGGAAGATTATCCATTTGATGTGACCCCACCACTTTCAGTTCTTCTCCTTTTTTTGCGGCCCACATTGTATACTCTTTTCCTTTTCGTTGAAGCTGTACAGTTTGCACATCTTTTTCTTTGCTGAAAATCTCATCCTCCGGATCACGCATTTTATCGCCTTTTGCAACGCGCCATTGCAGCACAGTCAATCCGTCGCCGTGCAAAACTGCGCTAACATGAGAAGCATTATCATAAAGTGATTCTCTTATCATCCAGCCAACTTTTCTATGTGGATCCTTACCCGATCCAACAAACTCAAAATCCGCCGTCATGGTAAAATCGCCATCAAGCTCCTTATAAAGAAATTGAAATTCATCTCTTTCAAACCAGATATTATATCCTGAACCTTTTAACGTATAGGTTTTTGTGTTTTTATCGTAACTGGAAGTACCCACCAATTTGGGATTTCCAATATCGGTAGTCATGTCAAATTCGCCAATTTTTTTAATCAGTACAAAGCCGGAAAGCACCGCGGTTGCGATGATAGCGTAAAGGATTTTTTTGGAATTCATATACTTTAAATGATGTATTTGGAGTCGAGTTATTGTCGCTTAAATGTACATTTTTTTAGATAATTAGTGATAACCTCCGGATAGTAAATCTGCTGTATTTTGAAAAAATCATTCAGGCTGTCAAAGTATTTTACAAAGTCATCCGGCTTTATTGATAGAATGTAATTTTCTAAACCGGCGGGACCAGCCTGAAAACTTATCTTAAATGAACCATTTTAATATCAATCGCCGGCAATTCCTCTACGGAGCTACGGCCTCACTTGCACTGAGTACTTTTGGTGCACGCGGGATGGATTTAATTAATCCGGCAAAACCTTTTCGTGTGGGTTTGATCGGAACGGGATGGTATGGCAAAAGTGATTTGTTTCGATTGATGCAGGTAGCGCCTGTGGAAGTGATTGCACTTTGCGACGTTGATAAAAATCAGTTGGCAGAAGCCGCAAAGCTTGTAACCCAACGTCAAAAATCTGGTAAAACGCCGCGATTGTATGGTAATTATCAAAAAATGTTATCCGAAAATCAGCTTGATATAGTGCTGGTGGGCACACCGGATCATTGGCATTCGCTGCAAATGATTGATGCTGTAAAAGCAGGTGCACACGTTTATGTTCAAAAGCCGATCAGTGTGGATGTGATGGAAGGAGAAGCGATGGTTGCTGCCGCTAGAAAATATAATAAAGTGGTACAGGTAGGAACCCAACGGAAAAGTACACCGCATTTGATTGAAGCAAAGAAAAAGATTGTGGATGCGGGCCTGCTTGGAAAAATCTCGCATGTTGAAATGTGCTGTTATTATCACATGAAAGCCAATGGAAATCCTCCAGTACAGGCCGTTCCGGATTTTCTGGATTATGAAATGTGGACCGGTCCTGCTCCCTTACGGCCCTATGACGGGCTGCCGCACGTGCGCTGGTGGCGTACTTTTATGGAATATGGAAACGGAATTATGGGTGATATGTGTATCCATATGTTTGACACCGTGCGCTGGATGCTGAAACTTGGCTGGCCCAATAAAATCAGTTCGACAGGCGGAATTTATGTTCAAAAAGAAGGGAAATCCAATATTGCAGATACTCAATCTGCTATTTTTGAATATGATGAGCTGAACTGCGTTTGGCAGCACAGATCATGGGGAACGCCGGCGGATCCGGATTATCCATGGTCGTTCACACTTTTCGGGGAAAAAGGAACATTAAGAGCCAGTACGATGTCCTATGATTTTACCCCGGAAGGCAAGGGCGAGAAAATTCACGGAGATTGTGTATTTGAAAAGGAAAAATACCCGGAAGATCTTAAAGAAGACAAAATTGAGCTAAATGCTGCTCCTGCCACCCGTCTTCATATGCTTGATTTTATCAGTGCCATTGATAACAGCAGCAAACCTGTTGCGGATATTCAGGAAGGACATATTTCAACAGCCAGTTGTATCATGGCTAATCTATCTATGAAAACCGGCAGGCCCATTGTTTACGATCCCAAGAAAAGGGAAATTGTAGGGGACAGGGAGGCAAATGCTTTGCTGACACGTCCTTACCGTGATCCTTACAAACATCCGCATTACGATAAGGTTTAAAAAAATATTGTTAGTTTTTTGATAGCGCTATGCACAGACCTGCATAGCGCTATTTATACCATTTAATATATTTTATTTTCTTTTATCCAGTTTGTTACATTCCTTCCGGTCCAACAGCAAATAGACTTTCTTTTACTGCCTTCCTGTTATTCTGGCTCTTTGTTTTTGCAGGGAAAATATTCCGGTTCAACGCAAATTTGAAGGTTTATCGGTATTGCTGCCGTAGACAACTATGCAATAGCAAAATACTATATGGTTTTCGGCATATAATTTTTCAAAACAAAGTGTCTACATTTAGGCTTTAATCAAAGCTTTTTAATGCAGATAAAACATTACGATATCATTATTTGCGGAGCGGGAATGGCAGGGCTAAGTCTGGTGTACCGTGCTTTAAGGGAGAAGGTCTGGATTACAGAAAAAATATTGATTATTGATAAAGACACCAAGGACAAAAACGACCGGACCTGGTGTTTCTGGCAAAAAGAAGGGATTCAAAACGAGTTTGAGCATATTGTTTATAAACGCTGGAAAGATCTATTATTTTTCTCCAATAAGAAGGAAAAAATAAACCTTGATACCGGTCCCTATGTTTATAAAATGATCAGAAGTATTGATTTTTATAAACATGTTCTGGGTTATATCCGCCAGTTTGATCAGGTTGAATTTGTTTATCAGGATATCATTTCGATCGGGAATCTTGGAAATAAAGCTGTTGTAAAAACGTCAGAATCTATATTTGAATCAAAATATATTTTCAACTCTGTTTATAAAAAACCGGAACTAGGGCCGGAAAACCAATATTTTCTTCAGCATTTCAAGGGAATAACCATTCGTACGAATCAGTTCAAAACAGATCCTTCTGAAATGTTTTTCATGGATTTCAGAACGACGCAGGAAAATGGTACTACTTTTTTCTACACGCTGCCTTTTAGTCAGAATGAAATATTTATCGAATATACTTTATTCTCAAAATCGCTGCTGAAACCGGAAGAATACAACGCCAAAATCAAAATATATATATCCGAAATATTACAAATTGATGATTTTGAAATTATCGAAGAAGAATTCGGTGCGATTCCGATGACAGATTTTTCGTTTGAAAGAAGATCCGGCAATATCATTAATATTGGAAGCGCAGGCGGCGATACCCGGGCATCTACCGGATATACTTTTTTAAACACGCAAAAAACAATTTCCAAAATCCTGACTTCCCTGAAAGAAAAAAATCATCCTTTTTTTGAAGAGGAAAATATAAGTAGTAAACATAAGATACTGGATGCTACCATTTTGAGTGTACTGGACAATGACATTTACAAAGGCAATGAAATTTTTACGGATCTTTTTAATCGTGTAAAGGCGAAAACAGTTTTTGCTTTTCTTGACGGAGAAAGTACAATTTCGGATGATTTGAAAGTTATGGCCAGCCTTAAAGCCAGGTATTTTATCGGGCCTTTCCTTAAAGTAATTACCAGGTGAGTTGTTTTGACAACAATCAATTCTAAAACCGATTTATATCATTTCGTGGTATTGTTGTAAAATAAGATTATTCTAAGATTTTCGGAACTTACACCACTTTCATATGGTTTATCAAATGTAAGTTCCGTTAAAAGTGCATGAGTCGTAAACAATATTCTTTCATGATCCTGATTCTGGGGTCATTAGCAACCATCAGTCCATTTTCAATAGACATGTATTTGCCTGGCTTTCCGAGAATTGCCACGGATTTGAATACAACAATTGATAAAGTCCAGTTATCTCTTACCGGTTACCTGATCGGAATTTGTATCGGACAGATAATTTACGGGCCTTTGCTTGACAGATTTGGCAGAAAAATGCCATTGTATGCTGGTTTGGCCATTTATATTATGGCTTGCATCGGCTGCGCTTTGACATCTTCGGTTGAGGCATTGGTGGCTATGCGGTTTTTTCAGGCCATTGGTGGCTGTGTGGGTTTGGTTTCTTCTCAGGCTCTTGTCAGCGATTTATTTACAAAAGATAAAAGAGCAGAAGTTTTTTCAATGATCACGCTCGTGATTGCTGTTTCTCCAATGGTGGCTCCAACGATCGGTGGTTATGTGACAGCAGCTTTCGGCTGGCACTGGGTTTTTATTATATTGGCCTTTATCGCACTGCTTATTATCGGAGCAATTTATTTCTTTCTGCCAACCGGAAAAATGCCTGATAATACGGTTTCATTAAAACCACAAGCTGTAATGAACAGCTTTTTTACGGTAATCAGACAGCCTCAGTTTTTGATTTATACTATGGCCGGCGGACTCGCTACTGCTGCGCCTTTTGCCTATATCGCTGGTTCATCTGATGTTTTTATGAATATTTATAAAGTTTCAGAACAGCAATACGGATGGATTTTTGCATTTCTGGCAGTTGCCATGATTGGCTCTACCCAGTTGAACCATTTCCTTTTGAAAAAATTCAACAGTGAGCAGATCATCAAAACCACATTACTTTATCAAAGTGTTGTTGGTACGCTGCTTGTTTTAGGTGTTTATAATAACTGGTATAATTTGTACACGCTGATCGGGATGATGTTTATTTTCCTGACTGGCCAGGGACTAACCGGACCGAATACTTCGGCACTTTCCTTGGCTCCGTTTAAAAAACATACCGGAAGTGCTTCGGCTCTGATGGGCAGCTGGCGGATGGGCGCCGGTGCTATTATCTCCATTATTGTCAGTGTTTTACATAACAATACGGCTATTCCAATGGTAGGTATGATGGCGGCATGTTCTTTGGTGAGCCTCGTTATTTTATTCGTCGGCAACGCAACCGTAAACAATTCTGCACGTAAAAGAGATGTGGAAGGTGAAGTTTCCGTTCTTCTCTGATTTTTTTATTAACCTAACGACTAAACATAACCTATGAAAATTTCGAAAATTTACCTTACAGCAGCTTTTTTTCTTACGACAACGATGTCTTTTGCCCAGCTTCAATCTGTTAATTATACGGACGGAGCACAGAAGTTAAGTGGCTTTGCAGCCAAACCAAAAACGGCTTCAAAAAAGAAAGCGGGCGTTCTTGTTTTACCTGCCTGGATGGGAATTGATGCTCATGCCAAAACGAGTGCAGAAGAATTGGCAGCAATGGGATATTATGCTTTTGTGGCCGATATTTACGGAGTAGATAAAAGGCCGAAGGATATGAAAAGCGCGGCTGAACTTTCGGGTTATTACAAAAAAAATATAGCTGAGTACCAGAAACGTATCCAGCTGGGATTGGAGCAACTAATAAAGGCCGGAGCTGATCCTGCGAATATTGCGGTGATCGGCTACTGTTTCGGAGGGACGGGAGCTGTTGAAGCTGCCAGAGAAAATTTTCCGGTTAAGGGAATTGTATCGTTTCATGGCGGGTTGGCGAAAGATTCTACCCGTGCGGTTTCTGCCATCAAACCAAAATTATTGATTCTTCACGGTGCTGATGATAATTATGTACCTGCCAAAGAAGTGGCAGCTTTCCAGAATGAAATGAGAAAAGCGAATGCTGACTGGGAAATGAATTATTATGCGAATTCCGTACATAGTTTCACCGACCCTGATGCGGGTACAGACAATTCAAAAGGTGCTGCCTATAACGAAAAAGCCGCAAAGCGCTCATGGAAAGCAATGCTGGTATTTTTTGACGAGATATTCTGATTGATGATTGAATAATAGATTGAGAGAATGATTGAATATGTGTTGCCGAATCTATTAATTAGAGAGCTCTTTTAGAGCTCTTTTTTTGTTTTAATCTGAAATTAGAATCTTATTAATTCTTCTGAATAAGGCCTTTTCGAAGAAATAAAATTAGATTTTTCCGACTCTTTTGCCAATCTTGGGCAGGAAATTTCCGGGTGAGACCCGAATCTTTGCATAACCCATAATCTTAAAATTTTGCATATGAATAAAAGCCTATTTCTGACATTGGTTCTTGGTATTATTTTGTCTGCCTGCCAGCAAAAAGCTTCTGAGGATTTGTTGCCACCAGTTGGTGAGTTGTTTGAAAATTATTATGAAGAAAGATTGCCGCTTTACCCTTTTGAAGCAACGCAAATTGGAGATAAACGGTATAACGACCTTTTTCCAAATGATTTAACAAAGGAAGTAAGACAGCAGCAGGTTGATTTCTATCAAAAATATAAAACGGAACTTGTCAAATACAATCGTGCGGAACTTACCGAAGAAGAGAAAACGAGCTGGGATCTGTTGAATTGGGAGTGTAATATAAATCTGGAATTACTGGCATTTCCAACGCATTTAATGCCAATCAACCAGTTTGCATCAACCCATTTAATGATTGCAACCATGGCAGGCGGAAGTGGCGTTCAACCTTTCAAAACAACGGATGATTATGACAACTGGTTGAAAAGAGTGGATGGTTTTGTTGCATGGAGCGATACGGCGATCGTCAACATGAAAGAAGGGATAAAAAAAGGTTACGTTTTACCAATCCCATTGATTAAAAAGGTTATTCCCCAATTGGCTAGTCTAGATCATGGTACTGCTGAACAGCACTTATTTTACACACCGGTTACCAAATTTCCGGAATCCTTCTCTGCCGATGACAAAGCCCGGTTGACCAAAAGTTACAAGGAAATGGTTGAAGAAAAAGTGATACCCGCCTTTAACCGTCTTCATGTTTTTATGGAAAAGGAATATTTGCCTGCTGGTCGCAAAACAAGTGGATATGCTGATCTTCCCAATGGAAAAGCACTGTATGATACCTATATTAAGTACTATACAACAACCTCAAAAACATCTGACGAAATTCATAAACTTGGTTTAAGCGAAGTAGAGCGCATTTCCAAGGAAATGTTGAAAGTTAAAGACCAGGTAGGATTTAAAGGAAGTTTGAAAGCGTTTTTCAATGATCTAAGGTCAAACAAAAAACTAATGCCTTATACAAAACCGGAAGAAGTTATCGCTCATTTCAACGCTATTCATGAGACGATGAAACCGAATTTAAAAAAGTTGTTTGATCTTACACCCAAAGCAGCTTTTGAAGTTCGCAGGACAGAAGCATTCAGGGAGGCATCGGCATCAGCAGAATATAATCCGGCTTCGCCAGATGGCTCGCGGCCCGGGATTTTTTATGTGCCAATTCCTGATGTAAAAGCCTATAATACCGTCTCAGATGAAAGTTTGTTTTTGCACGAGGCGATTCCAGGTCATCATTACCAGGGTTCTTTGCAGCAAGAAAATAAGGCGCTTCCATCGTTCCGTAAGAATTTGTGGTACAGCGCATATGGAGAAGGCTGGGCATTGTATAGCGAATCGCTTGGTAAAGAACTGGGCTTATATACTGACCCATATCAATATTTTGGAATGTTAAGTGCCGAGATGCACCGGGCCATCCGACTGGTTGTAGACACCGGAATTCATTCCAAAGGCTGGACCCGAGAGCAGGCTATTCAGTACTCACTGGATCATGAGGCCGAAACAGAAGAAAGTATTGTAGCAGAAATTGAAAGATATATGACTGCGGCCGGACAGGCTTTATCCTATAAAATAGGGCAGCTGAAAATTCGTGAACTGCGTACAAAAGCTGAAAAGGCAGGAATTAATTTTGATATCAAAAAATTTCATAACAAAGTGCTCGAATCAGGCTGCGTTCCACTGAATATTCTGGAAGATAAAATTAATGTCTGGATTAAAGCAGGAGGGAAGGAGCAAAAATAGAGCGATAAGCTAAACGAATAAAAAAAGCGTCAAAGTCTTACAGTTTCTGTAAACTTTGACGCTTTGTGTATTTTAAGGATAGTAATGAGGGAGTGAATTTGATTGCTCAATGTAAAAATTCAGTCATAGATTTCCAGGGAAAGCTTACCGGCACTCCTTTCAAAATGACAATAAATTTATAACATGGCTTGGCAAGTCAGAAAAGAAATTTCTGAAAAAAGACTCAATGACGAGTTAACTGGCAATAGCGGTATAACCTTTTGAATCGGACAACACATGTCCATTACTCATTTTTTTCTTCATCGCTTCCAAACCGATAATAACCAGTTCTTTGTAAAGCTCCTGAAGGGTAATTCTTTGATCATTTTCTTCTAGTTCAAGTTGAAGCTGTTTTGCTTTCAGGTGAACTTTGTCGGGTACGTCAAGATTAACTTTTGCCATAGTAGCGGAGATATTTATATTATTTAGTTAGGTTTTATTACTGGGATACGCAAGAAATGTCTAAACTGACTAGAAAATATGAAATATTTTTTCGGTACTAAATTCAGCGGCTGAAATCCTCTGTCAGCTTTGTTTGTCAGATATTAGAATCCGAAATTCTACTCTAATCTAAATTTACTTTATTAACAGAATATTATTAAACAGGATTGTAAAATGATTTAAAGATTCTTTTAAATGTTACATAAGAATTAAAATTAATTACAGTTACTTCTGACTTTCTCCCAAACGCTTCCACATTTCGGCACATGCGCGGGCGTTGTGATATGGACATTTCCAAAAATTTACCTTATCTCCACGCACCGGACTACCGTCTTCTTTCACTGCACCAAACCATTCACCTCTTTCCTTGTCAATAAATTTGCTGTCGATATATGCCCAGCTTCTTTCTGCTTTAACTTTGAAATCCTTATTTTTTGTGAGTTGATATGCGTTGTAAAATCCTACCAGTTGTTCTGCGGCAACCCACCAGCTTCTTTCCGTTTTTGTATGTTTGGTTTCAGGATCATACTCATAGTTAAGCGCACCGTCCGCGCTTAAACCAGTACTCACTGCGGTGGCCATTTTGATGCAGCGCTCCCTGGTTTTTTTTAATAACTTTTCATCTTTTAACACTTCCGCTGTTTCGTAAAGCAACCAGGATGCTTCAACATCGTGGCCATAGGAAATCACCTTGTCTTTTGATTCCCACTTTTCGGTAAAGAAAAGCTCCATCCGGTTCGTTTCATTGTTGACGATATGATCCAGAATTGCTTCCAGCATTGCTGCTGTTTGCTTTTTTAATGTTTTATCGGGCCAAACTCTGTAAAGGTTAGTATAGGCCTCAACAAGGTGCAAATGCGTATTCATGCTTTTGTTATACGGACTTTTACTCAAAATATAATCGTCCGTTTCTGACCAGTCTCTTGCAAATGCTTCGCGGTAGCCGCCATTTACGGGATCAAAAGCATGTTTTTCCAAAACATGGAAAATGTCTTTTGCACGTTCCAGAGCTGGTGGGAAATTTGTTGCCCGGTAGTATTCACTCAATCCGTACATGGCAAAAGCATTTCCATAAACCTGCTTTTTCATTTCAAGTGGTTTCCCACTTGCCTCTGTCGACCAAAAAACGCCTCCATCCTTGGCATCTATAAAATGAATCGAAAGATCCTGAAATGCGCGATCCGCAAGTGTCAGATATTTTGGGTTATTCAAAAGCCTTTTAGCCATCGAATAGGTCCATAAGATCCGGCTTGTGATCACAACTGCCTTTGGCGCATCAGCAATACCTTCGTTGTCATAATTTACTCTGCCGTAAAAACCACCATTTTTACGGTCTACGGCATATTTTTCCCAGTAATCCAGGATATTTATTAATTCTTTTTTAAAAGTTTCCGGTGTGAAGTCAGCCATGATAAATGTTGTTTCCTTGCAAAAGAATCAAGATTTGTAAACTTACTTACTCCCCTTATTTAGTTGCGCTTCCACAAGGGAAGCGCAATTTTTTCAATTTATATTTTTCTATTTCAATGGTATAAACTGCTCTTTCACATTCCAGCCGTCAATGGATACCAAGGGCAATTCACCTGAGGTCTGTGAATAATCCATTACCACAGTTTTCTTTTCTCCGGGTAATACCGATACATAATTGTCATCATAAAAAACCGGAAGTACTCGTTTTTTTGTTTTTGGATCAACCAGCGCCAGACGGTTAAAAAAGGCAACCGGATTTTTGGCAGGATTAGACAAGGTAACCTCAACTTTTCCTTTTTCAGACTGACGAACCTGTACGTCGATATCCGCTGCTGACATTTTATTCAGTCCGCTGTATGCTCCTTCGCTGTCTGGCAGCCAGTACAAGTTGTCGCTCAATATTTCTTTTTTAGTATTTGAAAGACGCAGCGAAAGGAACATTCCTTCTTTTTTTGCAAGCTCACGTATTTCATTTTTGATTGACATAATCATGCGTGTTGTTGACGGTCCGATTTCTACGAAAACCTGCCCAAGGCTTTTTTCCTTTCCGCTTATATCAACCGCAGTGATGTTGAGCATCATGTCGTATTGATGTTTGAAGGTATTATTGGTTATCATAACGGTGCTGTCGGCCTGGTTGAACATAACATGCAAAGGGGCGCTTCCGTTGTGTAATCCGTACAAACAGGCGTTTGGATCCAGGTAATAATCGTACATCTGACCGCGCAATGCCGTCCATGGATTTTGTGTTTTCCAGATGATCACACCTGTATACCAATCCCACATATGCGCGCTAAAACCTTCCATTAAAGAGCGGTATTGATCGTAATTAATCAACTGCGCCTTTTTTCCAAAATCGCGCAGATCTTTTACTTTTCCGTAAGGCGCGACATACTTCTCGTAACCAATATATTTGTGATAATTCCAAACAGAATCCACCGTTTCTTTTCCTGTTTTTTCAGAATAAATTGGGGCGATCATATTTTCCTTTGGTAAAAATCTTTCCAAAGATTCATAATCTCCGACACCTACCGAACCTATTTCAGAGTTGAACGGCCATGTTTTGTATTCAAAAAAACGTTTTAAAGGCTGAATGCCGTAAGGTCCGTCGCCATTTCCGCCAAGTGAGTTGAAAGACATATCATCCGAATTCGAATAATCGATAAACCAGCGGGTTCCATCCAGTTTTGGAAGAATGGTATCACGAAGCGGGACCATAATATCTTCCGGTAAAGTAATTTCATTTCCTCCGCACCAGATTGCCAGAGAAGGATAATTACGGATCATTTTAATTTGGTCAGCAGCCGATTCAAGAAACAGGCCATGATCATCCGGATATTTACGACGTACCCATTGGTCATCTTTTTTCATTGGATCAACCCAGCGGCCATTGCAATCACCCGATCCCCAGAAATCCTGCATAACAAGAATTCCATATTTATCACAAGCCTGATAAAATTCAGGACGCTCCGTCAAGGCTCCGCCCCAGATTCGTAACAAATTCAAATTCATATCTCTGTGAAATCGAACTTCTGCGTCATAACGGGCATCTGTAAAACGAAGCATCGCATCAGAAATAATCCAGTTCCCGCCCTTTATAAAAACCCGCTGGCCGTTGACAGATATTTGTTTGCTTCGGGTAGTTGAATTCCAGTCAGCCTGAATTTCCCGGACACCAACATTTATATTTTCTTCGTCAGAAACCGCTCCATTCAACAGAAACTGCATTTTTAAAGCATACAAATGCTGTGCACCGTAACCGAAAGG
Organism: Dyadobacter subterraneus; assembly: GCF_015221875.1. NCBI lineage: Bacteria > Pseudomonadati > Bacteroidota > Cytophagia > Cytophagales > Spirosomataceae > Dyadobacter > Dyadobacter subterraneus. The sequence goes on along the minus strand of NZ_JACYGY010000001.1, from coordinate 4,630,837 downwards.
CCACCAAAGTTTAGGATTTTCAAGTTGAAGATCTGGTAATGTTATTTCGGTAGTACTTCTTGGTTTGATTGTAACTTCTTTCGAAATTTTCTTTCCGTCCAGAACATATTGTAAAACACCTTTCAGTGGTGCATCTGTCGGGTTTTCCAGTTCAGCAGTAGCTTTTATTGTGGCGGGTTTCTGAGCGCCTTCCGGTTTTCTTTGTCCTGGAACAAGCGTGATGATATGCGGATTTTTGATATTGATTTTTCCTGTTTTTTCAATCAAAACCTTATCCCAAATTCCTGTATTGCGGTCACGAACGGGCTGAATCCAGTCCCATCCGGCAACGTACTGGTGGGCTACGTTCTTTGCTATTGTTCCGTCTCCCCCTTGTCCGCCGTTTGCATTTCCAACGGCATCAGGAGGAAAAACAATAACGGCCAGTCTGTTTGATCCGGTTTTCAAAAGTAAGGAAGTGATGTTGTAAGACTGGCGCAGAAACATGCCGCTGTGTCTTTTGCTGTTTAATTTTTTACCGTTCAGGTATATGTCAAAACTATAATTAACACCACGGAAATGAAGCCATACCTGTTCGCCGGCTTTTACGGTTTCATTAAAATCTTTTACAAACCAATACGTGTAATACTCAGGGCCGGTTTTGAAAATATCAGGTATTTTTTCATTGTTCATTCCGAAAAAAGGATCCGGAATCTGTTTGTTTTCAAGCATTGTGGTAAGCACTGTGCCCGGTACAACTGCGGGGATCCAGCTACTTAAAGAATAAGAAGGATTTGAAACTGCGGAGCCGTCTTCTTTAACCTTGGCCATAGGGCTGCATTTCCAACCAGAATTTAATTCATATTTATGTTGTGCATAAGCATTTATACACAGAAGTTGCAGGGAAATGAATAAAGAGGTAAAAAGGAATTTCATTAGAATATTATATTATAAAAATAACTATTACAACAAATATATTCCAATGAAAATACATAAAAAAGAAATATTATTAGTTTAATTAAAATATTGAACAAGAATCATCTTATTATTAAATTAATTTACAAAATATGGAATATGGGTACGTAACCGTTTTTGTTGCCGGATTGCCCAATTGCATATTTAAAAAAATATCCCGGCGTTGGGCCGGGATAATAATATCTATACGAGCGAGAGTAACGATGTTTTAGTCCCCCTGATTCTCTTCAAGGTCATTGTGGTTATCTCCACCAAGACTATAATAATTGTTTTCTTCGTCCTCGTTGCCGTCTATTTCATCTTCGTCATCAAGGTCAGAGCCCGGAACATCCAGATCGTCGCCAACCAGATCTTCGTCAAAGCCTTTTTCATTCCACTCGTCAGAATCCAGTCCCAATTCTTCCTTAATTTTGCTTATGTCCTCCGGATCGATATCATCTTCAATCAGACCACGGCTATAAACATCATCAGACGCAGGATAAAGAGGGTATCCTGGCAAATCATCATCCTCGTCATCAAGTGGAAAATCGTCGTCAATTATCATATCAATTGTTTTTAAGGTTAGCTGAAGTTTTAATAAGTCTTTTGGTCAAAAATAATACTGCCATAGTGTAAACTGATTTTTTAAAAAATCATTCCAAAAAAAATCAAAATTTCTCTAAATTTTAAATTTGCTGCTGAATGTCCGAGTATTAAAACGCTATTTTACTGCTTTATTATTTTAAGTCAGCCTGATTGGCTGAAACATTTTTATAAAGTTAAACTATTATCGACCTATTGGTGAATCGCATGCAAAGAAGATTTTTAAAAACTGCCGTAATGTTTGCTGGTATTGCAGGAATTGGAGCACTACTGGCTTACAAGGGCATTTCTGAACCCCTTAAAAAAAATGAAGAAAAGAAAATCAATGAAATAGCAAAGGATATTAAACTTCCAGTCGGCTTTACTGCCACGGTTTTAGCCTCCGACCTTGGATCTGCCCGTCATATTGCCATTTCAAAAAGTGGTGATATTTATGTGAAATTGTCCAAACTGAAAGAAGGAAAGGGAATTTATATTCTGCGTGATACCAATAAGGACGGTGTTATTGACGAAAAGAAATTGTTTGGAAATTATCCGGGAACCGGAATCCGGATACAGGGCGGCTATTTGTATTCTTCTTCCAATACGGGTGTTTACCGCTATAAATTGAATGAAAAAGAAGAGATCATTGACACAGAAAATCCTGAAAAATTACTTGACGGATTGGTTGATAAAGGCCGGGATAATGCAAAACCTATAGCGCTGGACAAGAACGGAAATATTTATGTGACGGTTGGTTCTTACAGCGACGATTGCCGGGTTAAGGGAACCGGGCAGGGAATGTCGCCCTGCACTGTGCTGGATTCGGCAGGTGGAATATGGAAATTCAAAGCAGATCAGCTGAATCAGACCTTTGCTGATGGTAAACGTTACACCACGGGTTTGAAAAACGCGGTTGGTATCGACTGGGATTCTAAAACCAATACTTTGTTTGCTACCCAGCACGGGAGAGGAAAATTTGATGATTTCTATCCGCAGTATTACACGGCAAAACAAAGTGCTGAATTGCCTGCTGAAACTTTGTTTCAGTTAAGTGAAGGCGCTGATGCCGGCTGGCCGTATGTTTATTTTGATCATATTCAAAATAAGAAAATTCTTTCGCCTGAATATGGCGGAGACGGTAAGAAAACCGGCGGAGAAAAAGCGTTAACTCCGGTTGCTGCTTTTCCGGCTCATTTAGGTCCTAATGCTCTGATGTTTTATACTGGAAATATGTTTCCGGCAAAATATAAAAATGGTGCTTTTATCGCTTTTCATAATCAATCGGTGCCGCTTCACAAGGGATATATGGTTGCATTCGTTCCTTTCGTAAATGGAAAAGCTGGAAAATGGGAGATTTTTGCTGACAATTTTGCTGGTGTAAATCTTGCCGCGCCTGAGGGGCCGATCCAACACAGACCATGCGGACTCGCTCAGGGGCCGGATGGTGCTTTGTATGTTACCGATGATTTAAACGGAACGATTTTTAGAATCGATTATAAGAAAAAGTGAGCTTAAAATGAGAAAAGGATATGATCAACAAATACTTGCTGATCATATCCTTTCGCTAAGTATTTCCGTCAGGAAATGATGTGAATTGTGAAGGATGTCAACTATTCCCGCCTGATTGACTAATTATTGTTTTATAATTTTTGTCGCAGCGATATTTCCGGTATTGTTGGTAATTCTGACAATATACATTCCGGAAGGAAAATTTTTAACATCTACCTTGTCTGACAAGTTAGAGGCAGCTTTGCTGATATCATAAACATTTACACCCAGAATATTGCTGATCTGGATTCGTTGGATCATACTGATATCATCCACATGAAGTGTCAGATAATCAATTGCCGGATTAGGGTATAACACCGTTTTTGCAAGCATTTTAAATTCTGTGCTCTGTATGCGGCTGTATGCAAAAGTTTCATCCTTATCAATCATTTTCAGGCGATACAAATTTGTCCCGTTCTCTGGTTTTGTATCTGAATATTGATATGAAGACAGGGTTGTACTCTCTCCCTTGGCAAATATTGTAGCAATTGGATTCCAGACTTTACCATTATTGCTTCGTTGTATTTCAAAACGATCACTGTTTGTCTCGGCAGTTGTTGTCCATTTAAGTAATGTAGTTTGCAATTCACCTTTTTTGGCTGTAAAGCTGGTCAGTGTTACGGGTAGCGGCGTTTCTGATGCATAAATCGTATTTCCTTGCAGATTAATTGCTCCGGCGCCAGACAAAAGCCTACCCTGAACGACTGATCCTGATGACAAACTGATTACGCCGCTTGTAATTGCGGTACCTCTGAAAATCGAAGTTGTGGGAGATGTGATTTGGTTAAGATTAAATGCACCATTAACAATAAAATATACATTATTCCAGGATGCTGAGCCAGTAAGTATAATATTGGCATCAGTCGCTGTAAGTTCGCCGCCAATGTTAAAGACAAAGATGGAACTTGGATCACCTCCGCCATTAAGCGTAAGATTGCCGGTTAATACTCCAGCAGTTCCCAGACAGTAATTACCTGGGGTTAAAGTAGCTCCGTTTCCAAAGGTAGTGGCGAGCGTTTGGCAGGTGCCGCCACTGGCACTAAATGATGCCAAAACATTAGTTATTTCCGATTCCGCATTTATAGAAGTCTGATCGTTAATATGGGACTGTCCGGAATAGGATATAGAGGAACCTGTTATACTTCCCGTGTGTGTCCCCACACTTCCTTTTACCGTGGTTGTACCACTATTTGTTATAGCGCCGCTTCCGGTAAATACTCCAAATTCAGATGCAATAGGAATTGCCGGAGCCTGCGCAAAAATTTTTCCGGCCGTGCATAATATTAATACTGCGCATCGAATAATTGTAGTAGTTTTTGTCATATTAGTTTTATGTAAGTAGATGAATTAGTTTTACTTATTCAAAGTACCAACTAAAATGAAAGTATCGTACTACACAATTTTTGCTTTTAATTACATTATTCACACATTTTCCAGAGTCTTTCGTTGATTGATCTGAAGCTGTTTGTAGACTGTCGGAGATAACCCGGTTACTTTTTTGAACTGGCTGGATAAGTGGGCTACACTGCTGTAATTCAGCTTGTAAGAAATTTCGGTCAGATTCAGTTCAGCATAAAGTAACAACTCTTTTACGCGCTCTACTTTGTGCGCAATAATATAGTGCTCTATGGTTGTACCTTCTGATTCAGAAAAGACATTGGCCAGGTATGTGTAATCATGATTGAGCTTTTTACTGATGTACTCCGAGTTTTTTATTTTAAGAGTTTCTTCGGAATAATGTACCAATTCTACAACTACATTTTTGATCCTTTCTATTAGTACGGCCCTTTTATCATAGATTAGTTCCAATCCTGATTTTAAAAGCAAAACGTTTAATCTATCGCGTTGTTGGGGCGTAAGGCCCTCCTGAATATCTACCTCACCTAAATCAACTGTAAAGTTGTGTAATCCAAGTTGGTTTAATTTTTGCTGCACAGTCATTTTGCACCGAATGCTGACCATGTTTTTGATATATAATTTCAATTCATAAAATGCTAACTATGAAATTTTTACGTATAGTATTAAATAGGGTGATGCAAGTATCATGCCATAGCCCTTTGGCATGATACTTGCACCGGTTAGACGATTTTTGACCAGATTTGCCTGAATGCAGATGGAATTGTTAAAAAGAATCAATGAATTATCTTAAAACCTGTTTTACATATATCCCATTTCGGGATATATGTAAGAAATTATGGTTTGCGAATTATGAGGTCAGATAAGCAATGTAGCAAATGCCCGGACCGGGAAAGTCCCTGCGCCTTTGAATTTTGGAGGAACCGCACTAAAATGATAATTTTCAGCTGGAAGCTTTTCCAGATTACATAAATGTTCAACAATCAGTATTTCTGAACCTAATAGGGTAGTGTGTACCGGACGACATTTTCCTCTTGTATCATCAATATTGTGGCTGTCGATACCAACCAGTTTTACATTGCAATCGCGCAGATATTCGGCCGCATCCTGTGTGAGGAAAGGATGATTTTCAAAATATTGATCAGTATTCCAATGTTTTGACCAATCCGTTCTTACCATTACCGCCTTGTTTCTTAATTCCAGATTCTTGAAATATTCAGCACCAATTGACAGTACATCGGGTACAGAAACAGTAATCGCTTCCAGATTTGCGAACGCTTCGAGTTCTACTTCTGAAAGATCCTTTCCATGTTCAAAACGGTGGAACGGACAATCTATATAGGTACCGGTGTTGGTTACCATTTCTATTTTTCCAATCTGGAATTCTGTTCCTTCTTCATAAATGGCTTTTGATTTTTCGCGGCTGAGGTAATCACAAATAATGGGCGCGGGAAGTCCTTTGTAAGTTATTAATCCGTCAAAAATTACATGGCTAAGATCTATGAATTTCGAATCAGTAAATGAGGGTATAACAGTTCGTTTGTGCTTTTCTTCAATGTAATGTTTGTTCAGAATTTTTACTTTCCCAACCATCAAAAGGCGCAGATCCTCAACGATGAAATCTGCCAGTTCTTTATCCGAAATAGTATCATTTGAAATATCCAGACGAAAATCCTGTCCCTGGATTCCACCGCCATTTGTAAAATCAATTTCAAAATCAAAAACAACTCTTTTCTCCATAAGTGGAAATTTCTGGTTTAGTTGAACCTGTAATTAAATATTCGAGAAGACATTATCGGTTCAATCCTTGTAAAGCATACCGTTTTTCATCACCAGCTTTACTTTTCGGATGGCGCTGATATCAATTTCAGGTTTTCCTTCCACAGCCACGATATCAGCCAGAAAACCAGATTTGATCTGCCCAAGATTATCCTGATGAAAGACTTTTGCGTTAACAGATGTTGCGGAGCGAAGTACATCAATGGGTCTCATTCCGTATTCAGCCAGCATTTCCAATTCCCTCGCATTGTCGCCATGTGAGAAAACACCCACATCGCCGCCGGCCAAAATGGTTACGCCGGCATCAAGTGCATTTTTAAAAGTGATTCGTTTATTTTTGATTCTTTCCGGTTCGGCGTCCGTTCCTTTTTTCCAGCCTCTGTATTGACTTGTGGCATCTCCAGCCGCCAGTGTAGGGCATAAAGCCACACCATGTTCACGCATCAATTTGAAAATTTCAGGCGTTCCGCCATCGCCATGTTCTAAGGTTTCTACGCCTCCTAAAATGGCCCGTTTCATTCCTTCTGCGCTGCTTGCATGAGCAACAACTGGCCGTCCACTACTTTTGGCAGTTTCTACAATAAGTTTGATTTCATCGGTGGAAAATGTCGGTCTGGTTTCTCCATTCAAACCCCAGCGGTAATCTGCATAAATCTTGATAACATCCGCGCCTTTCCCGATCTGACTTCTCACCGCTTTAATTAAATCTTGTCCATCTGCTTCTTCTGCACCTTGTGGAATGGTGATGTCCGCACTAAAACCTCTTGGCCCGTAACTTCCGGTTGCTATCAAAGCTTTGGTTGCAATGATCATGCGCGGTCCTGGGATAATTCCCTGATTGATGGCCTGTTTTAAACCAAAATCATCGTATTCCGCACCTTCTGTTCCCAGATCACGAACCGTAGTAAATCCGGCCATCAGCGTTCGCTTGGCATGTAAAGTTGCACGGGCGGTTCTGAAAGAGCGGGATTCTTTTAAAACCTGGTCGTCCCAGGATGTTTCATTGTATGGATGAAGAAAAAGATGTGAATGACCTTCAATAAATCCGGGAAGCAAGGTGCATCCCTTTAAGTCGATCACTTCTGCATTTTGGGAATCTGCGGTTAACTGACTGGCCGGACCGACGCCTGTGATTTTTTCATTTTTAACGAGAACAACCCAGTTTTCATGACTTTCCTGACCGTCAAAAACCCGGTCGGGGCGAAGCAAATATGTCTTTTGCGCAAAAAGACTGTTTGTTAAAAAAGAAAATAAAAGGACGGAAAGAAGAAAGTTGGCTCGCATAAAACAAAAATAGCGAAACCAACTTTAAATAGGCTATTTCTCAGGGAATTTAGGTTACGCAGAGAACCACAGAGTGGTAAGGAGGTGCACCGAGAATTTTCTTTTTTAATTTTAGAGAAATATTTGTGGGTCTTCTTTTAACGGTGCGGTGGTCACTCTACTTTGTTCAGTGTTAAAATCAGAACTTGGCTATACTTAAAAGTTTGTATCTGCTTTTGTTAAAACTTCCGGTTTAATCCAGATATTTCTAAAATAGACGTTATGTCCTTCTGATTGTAATTTTAATCCGCCAGGAACGTCTGTAATTCCTTTTCCTCCGTCGTTGCCGCCATCAATTCCCGAATTTGGTCCGCCCCAAACCTGGCTGATGGAATGGTTGGTATGTACTTTTTTACCATTGAAATATAAAGTTACCAATGGCTTTTCTACTAGTTTTCCATCTTTAAAACGTGCCGCCCGGAACTGAATATCATAGGCATTCCATTTTCCAACGCCGTTGTATGCATAGTAGGGTGACTTGGTTTCGTTGATAATCGCAGCCATTCCATGAGACGTGGTGTCGCCGTCAAGAACTTGAATTTCATAACGATTTTGCAGATAAACACCGCTGTTGCCACCTTCTTTGGTAATAAAAAACTCAACATGCGCACGGAAATCACGGAATTCCTTTTTTGTTACAATGTCTGCGGACCCGTACAAACCTCCGGCAGCAGCTGCATCAAAACAATTAATCACGGTTCCCTTATCTGTCGGATCATTAACAACGGTCCATTTTATTGGTAATTCGGCTTTCAGACGGGGGCCTTTCCAATAAGTCCATTTTTCATCCAGCATTTTGCGGGAACCATCCATAAATACTTCTGCACCTTTTTCAGGTTTTGTACCTACGCCGACTTGTGCTTGGGCTGATGTAGTCAAGCACAGATTAACCAGAAAAATTGAAAAAAGACCAGTAAGATTGAAAGGAGAAATATAATTTTTCATTATTTGGTTTTGTTGTTATGAGGTGAAAAAAGATCAACTCTTCACATAAGACAAATTGTTTTTTTTATTACTCGATGTTTATAAAATTTGTAACATGGGTTATTCGTCAGGATTGTTATAATTGTTATTTATTCAATATATTAGTGATGAAAATAATCCGAGAAAGAGGAGTTTATTATTGGGTAAATATTTGAATTATGAAATTACAGGTAATACAAGACGGATCAGGAAAGAGCGCGGGTGTATTTATTCCTATCGAAGACTGGACCTTGATCAAAGCGAACTATCCCGACATTGAAACATTGGAAAGTCAAATTCCGGATTGGCAAAAAGAACTGCTAGATCTTCGAATTAATGCTATCAGTAAAAATCCGGAAAAACTAAGACCAATAGAAGAACTGTTTGATGAATTGGATAGAGAAATTTAATTATGGCGTATTCAATCGTCTTTTTGATGAAGCTAAACATGATGTTCATGAAGCCAAAATTTGGTATAAAGAACAAAAACCAGGTTTGGAAAAGCGATTTGCAAAGGTCATAAAGAGTTCAATTATTTCAATTTAAAAAAATCCCTTCATTTACGCTATCCAATATAGAAATATAAGAATTGCGCATACACCATTGTTTCCTTTCGGTATTCATTTTTTATTGATGATGTTAAATCTGAAATTGTGATCATTGCTGTTTTCCATCACAAACGAAGTCCAACTGTGACCGGAAAAAGATAGACTTGGCAATTCATTTCACCTTCACATAAAAATGCGAAGTATTGTTCTTCCCGGTATGCCGCTCTTCCACCTGCATCGTTTTTATTGACCTTATCAAATCCAGCAGTTTTTTGTGGCCATAATTTCGGGAATCAAATTCCGGCCGTTTTTTCAGGATCATATTTCCTAAAACGCCCAGAAAAATCCAGCCGTCTTCATCAGCTATATCGTTGATACTTTCAGAAATTAGTTTGATAAGACCTTTGTCAATTTTTGCAACCGGAGGCGTTTCTTCCTTAATGATTACTTCCGATTTTGAAGTTTCCGGCGTAGGAGTTTCCACCTTCACTTCCTTTTTTAGTATTTCAATATAAATAAATTTGTTGCAGGCAGCGATAAAAGCAGACGGCGTCTTCTTTTCCCCAATGCCAAAAACCTTCATACCCGCTTCCCGAAGTCTGGTTGCTAACCTCGTAAAATCACTGTCACTGGAAACGATACAAAAACCATCAACATTTCCGGTGTACAAAATATCCATCGCATCAATAATCAATGCCGAATCAGAAGAGTTTTTCCCGGAGGTATAGCTATACTGCTGAATTGGTGTAATAGCATTTTCCAGTAGAACTGTTTTCCAGCCAGATAGCGTAGGTTTTGTCCAGTCGCCGTAAATCCGTTTGAACGTTGGCGTGCCATAAATTGCAATTTCTTCCAGCATACCCTTTACATTTGCGTAGGGCACATTATCCGCATCGATCAACACGGCAAGTCTGAGTTCTCTGGTAGTTTCCATGCGTGTAAAGGTAGGCGAAAGTCGGGAAGGGGCAAAGTGGCGGATTTGTTGAAAAATCCGGGGAAGAATATTGAATTAATATCCCTTCCCCAAACTCTTCGATTACTATTATTTCAGCTTTTCATTAAATAGTTTCAAAATCCTTTTGTACTCGTCTGTCCAGGAAGAAGCTTCTACAAAACCATGATCTTCCATTGGGTAAGATGCAAGTTCCCAATTGTTTTTGCCAAGTTCAATCAGCCTTTGTGATAATCTTACAACATCCTGATAATGAACATTTACATCCACCATCCCGTGACAAATCAGCAAGTGATTTTTCAATCCTGCCGCATGGTAAATCGGCGAACTTTTGTGGTAAGCAATACTGTCAGATTGCGGCTCATTCAAAATATTTGCCGTGTAACCATGATTGTAGGCAGCCCAGTCTGTAACGGGACGTAACGCAGCACCAGCTTTGAAAACATCCGGTGTTGTGAAAAGTCCCATCAGGGTAATAAAACCGCCGTACGATCCGCCGTAAACACCGATTTTTTTGCTGTCGATGCCGTATTCTTTTACCAGATATTTAGCGCCGTCCACATTATCTGTCAAATCCTTTCCGCCCATGAAACGGTAAATTCCTGTACGCCAGTCGCGGCCATAGCCAGCACTTCCTCGGTAATCAAGATCAAGAACTGTGTATCCCTGATCAGTCAGTAAATTGTGAAACATGTATTCCCGGAAATAGCTGCTCCACCATTTGTGTGCATTTTGCAGGTATCCAGCCCCATGGACAAAAATCACAGCCCGGCCATTTGATTTCTTAGGTTCATAAACACGTGCATAAACATCAGCTCCGTCAGTGGCTTTGAAAGTGATCATTTTCGCTTCGCGCCACGGATAAGATTGAAATTCGGCAGATATGGATTTGGTGATCTGTTCCGGTTTTGCCAACGGTTTGTTTTCCATCATAAAAAGCTCCCATGGCTTATTACTAGCCGAATAACGTACCGCCAGTTTGGTTTCGTCGGGAGATAAAGTTACCTCGTTGGCGCCAACTGCCTGTGTGATCTGAGTTCTTTTTCCACCGGTTACCGGCATACTGTAAAAATGCTGCTCACCGGGATTGACTTCATTGGTAGTCAGGTAAAAAGTTTTTTTATCTTTTGAAAGCTGTAATTTCTGAATCTCAAATTTCCCGCTTGTCAACTGCGTTTTTTTACCAGAAACAATGTCCACAGCGTATAAATGCGAATATCCGCTTGCCTCGCTTTGGAAATAAATCGTTTGATCATCAATCCAGCCAATTTCTCCTGAACTCATTGCATAACCGCCCACACCAGGACCGCCAATCCAGGCTTCATCCCGCTGTCTGTCCAGCAAACGAAGCGACAAAGTATCCGGATTGAAGGCCATAATCCAGCGGTCTTTGCTGTCAGATGATCTTACCACAACCACAGCATTTTTCCCGTTATCCGACCAGAATGGGCTATGCACGATCACTGGACGCTCTTTGTCTTTTTTTGCGGTATCCTGTTTTGGATAATCTTTCAAATAATCCGGTTTGTCGCTGATACCCGGAATGTTTTTTACACTCAATTTCCTCGTTGTGTCTTTTTTGATATCATACACCCAGAATTCATAACTGGAAGCCGGAGCGCCTACTTTTGTGCGGCCTGAAATATCTTCCGTAAAACCGGATTCTGTCACATAATTTGGGACAATGGTCGTCTTGGCGGATTTATCAGGCTGACCTAACTGATAGGTCACAAACCTGTTGTCCGGACTGATTTTCTGATTTTGAATGCGTTTTTCTCCCAGATAAATTTCTTTCGGATAAGTCGGTTTTTCGGCTTTGTCTATTTTTTTACCGGCATCTTTTTTCTCTTTTCTTTCCTTCAAAATTTGAAACGTTGCCAGCTGATCCTCTTTTAAGACCTTTTCTTCGGCGCTGAGTTTCGCTTCTGCTTTTTTGTTTCCGGTTTTAAAATCTGTGTGCTGCTTTATTAATCCGGTTGCCAGTTCAAAACTGAAAAGATTATTATCCCGCTCAAAAACGATACTTTTTTCATTTCCGCTAAACAACGGATCCGATTCTTTTTCAACTGTATTGGTCAATTGACGGATAGTAAAATCTTTATAACTCACCACAAAAATATCACCGTCTTTCTCATAAGTTTTTAAAGAATGATCACGGTTGAAGTTCCCATCTTTCGCCGGAAGTTTTTTGCGATCGGCAATTAAAACTTTCGCGATTTTTTTGTCAGTCAGCGAATAACTGTAAAGCGAATCGCCCATATTTTTATCCGGATTCCAGTTGAAATAGATAGTCTTGGAATCACTCGACCAGAAAATATCAGAAGGCGAAGTACCGAGCCACATCTTGGGATCACGCATGATTTTTTCAACCGTGAGCGGCCCCAGTTTTTGTGCTTTTAATGGTATTAATGTAATGATTAACAGGAGTGATGTTACTTGCAAAAAGTGTTTCATAAATAGCAGGCAGGTAGGTTAGTTGTCATGACATGCAATTTAGAAGTTTTATTAAACTCTTGATGATAATTCCCTAATATATGCCGTATCTGTGCTATTTTTGTCTGCTCCTCAATAAACGCGTTTCAAGATGAACAAGTTAGTTTTACTGCTTTTTTCCTGTTTTTGTTTTCATTCTTTACAAGCGCAACCAGTCAAATTCGAGTTGGCTGATTATACAGTTCTTGCCAAAAAACCGGCGGGTCCGTTGCACGGTATTTCAGGAATTGAATATATTTCTTCAAAAAAACAATGGCATCTGGCAAGCGATAGAGGAAATTATTTCATTTTAGACAGCATTAGAAACATTCGTGATTTTGAAAAAAAACAGGATTTGGCTGTTACCAAAAAGACTGGTTACTGGTTTGAAGCAATCCGTTTCGATCCTCGTTTTTCGACTTTTCTGTACGCGGTAGAAAACGAATACAAACCCAATAAAGACACAAATGATACCACAACTTATGTTGGCTATTACGACTCATTTCCGCCCGCTTATTTAATTCCGCCGATGCATCTGCCAGCGGATAATAAAGGAATTGAAGCCGTTGCAGTTACCGATAGCGGGGCAGTTTGGATCGCGCCCGAAGCGGGCTGGCAAGGCGAGACGGAAGTTGGAAATGATACGATTCACTTTTGGAAGTTTGATAGAAAAAATTCTGGTTATGGCAAGGCCGTTCCTTACACTTATGTGATCGACAGAAGTGGTTGTCCTTTGAGCACAACGGAAAAAAGAGGAGGGATTTCTGAAATAATTGCGATTCAGGAAAATCAGCTGCTCGTTTTGGAAAGATGTTTTGATGAAAAAGCTTCCAAAAAAATCAAGGCAAAACTTTGGCAAGTTTCAGTAAACGGATCTCATTTAAAAAAGGGTCAGGCACCGGCTTTTGATTTTAATGACAATTTTCCAATTGTAGTTGACAATCTGGAAGGGATGTCGTGGTGGCCGAATGAAAATGGGAAACGGGAGTTGCTTTTGGTGACTGACGATAATCCGGGACTAAATAATAACCAGAGAACGCAATTGATTTTGTTAAAGGAAAAATAAAAAACTCCTGTTAATAGTACTGAATTTAAAATTGACTCAATGCAAACCCGCTATCTAATTTTGTTTTTCATCAGTATTATGCTGACAAACCTGAGTTGTAAAAATACAAAAAATGATGCTCCTGATAAAGGCGTTTCTTTTGGATTGAATGAGTATAGAAAGGAAATGATTGACAGTATTCAATATGCTATTGAACTGGAAATTCCTGCTCAGAAATCTCAGCCGACTCAAGGTAAGCAGCTTATAACCTTCAATTTAAAATCCCTTGATTCCGCACTGGTTTTGGATTTTAACACGGATAGTGCTCATATACATTCGGTGAAAGCGGAGGGTAAAGAAATTGCTTACGAGTTTGTAAATGAACACATTGTTATAAATAAGGATAAGCTTATAAAAGGAAAAAACCAGGTTGAAATTGTATTTACGGCCGGTGATCTTTCGCTGAACCGAAACGAAGAATATTTATATACACTTTTTGTTCCAGACCGCGCTTCAACTTGTTTTCCGCTTTTTGATCAGCCAAATTTAAAGGCTTCTTACACCCTGACCTTAAAAACGCCGAAAACCTGGGAAGCTGTTTCAAATGGTATTCTAAAAGAAAAAACATCAGGCGCAGATCAGAATATTTATCAGTTTGAAAAAACAAAACCGATAAGTTCATATCTGTTCGCATTTGCTGCCGGCAAGTTTTTCAAGACCGAAAAAACGGTTGGTAACAGGGCAATGACCATGTATTACCGTGAGACGGATAGTGTAAAAGTGAAGCGGAACAGTGATGAGGTTTTCAATTTGCATGCAAAATCTTTGGCCTGGCTGGAAAATTATACCGCTATAAAATATCCGTTCGGGAAATTTGATTTTGTACTGATTCCTTCTTTCCAGTATGGCGGAATGGAGCATCCTGGTTCTATTTTTTACAATGAATCATCACTTTTTCTTGATGAAAATGCCCCGGTTAACCGGAAACTTGCCCGTGCCAGTGTGATTGCCCATGAGTCTGCGCACATGTGGTTTGGTGATCTGGTGACGATGGACTGGTTTAGTGACGTTTGGTTAAAAGAGGTTTTTGCCAATTTTATGGCCGCCAAAATTGTCCAGCCAAGTTTTCCTGAAATTAATTTTGAGCTGCGTTTTCTGCTTGCGCATTATCCTGGTGCATATGAAGTGGATAGGAGCAGCGGGACCAATCCGATTCTTCAAAAACTGGGAAATCTTAAAAATGCCGGAACACTTTACGGCGGAATTATTTATCAAAAAGCGCCTATTATAATGCGTCAGCTGGAAAAGAAAATCGGTGAAAATATGATGCGCGAAAGTCTGAGGGAATATTTGAAATCTTTTTCGTTTGGCAATGCAAAATGGGATGATCTGATTGGTATTATTGATAAAAAAAGTCCGGAGGATATTACCACATGGAGCAATGTTTGGGTGAAAACGCCAGGTATGCCCGAATATGAATTTGTGGGAGATAAGGATGAAATATTAATTCAACAGAAAAAAGATTCGCTTTCTGACCGGATCTGGCAGCAGCCCGTGCTTACTTACTGGAAGGAAATGTTTGCCCAGGGAAGCGTTAGTATTAATCTTGACAATAAGCCGCAAAGTGTCAGAAAGCCGGATCTTCCTGCGATGGTTTTTCCAAATTCTAATGGACAGGGTTATGGTTATTTTAAGATGGATTCTGTTTCGGAAGATTACTTTTTGAAGAATTACAATTCGAAAAAAGATACCATGTTAACCGATCCGGTTTTCCGGGGAGCGATGCTGGTTAATATCTGGGAAGGATTTTTGCGGGGTGACGGTGCTACACCCGTGAACTTTGCTAAAACGCTATTGGATATTTTACCAAAAGAAAACAACGCACTGATTTCTGACAATCTACTTGGAGATATCCAGACAACCTGGTGGACATTCCTGACCGAATCAGAAAGAAATCAATATCAGCAAAACGCAGAAAAAATTCTATGGACTTTACTGGAAACCACACCGGATAAAGGGATGAAAAATTCCTATTTCAGGGCTTTTAGAAATATTTCTATGACAGAAGACGGATTAGGGAAATTAGAATCTTTATGGAATGAAAAATTGAAAGTGAAAGATCTGATTTTATCAGAAGATGATAAAATTTCGCTGGCTTATGAATTGGTTTTAAAAGGCAGGGGAGATGGAAAGGCGATATTTGAAAAGCAGTTAAGCGATACGAAAAATCCGGATCGCAAGTCAAAAATGAAATTTGTCATTCCCGCTTTAAGTCCGGAGCAAAACATTCGTGATGCTTTTTTTGAATCGCTTAAAAAACCGGAAAACAGAGAACATGAAGCCTGGGTTTTGGAAGCCTTGGGATATCTGCATCATCCCTTGCGCGCTAAAAATTCAACCAAATATTTAAAAACATCGTTGGATCTTTTACAGGAAGTTCAGCTGACGGGTGATATTTTCTTCCCGCAAAGGTGGCTGGGTGCCACTTTTTCCGGTCATTCGGATCAGGAAGCTGCTGATATTGCGAATACATTTTTAAAGGAAAATCCTGAATATCCTTATTACTTGAAAAACAAGATTTTGCAGTCTACGGATATGCTCGACAGAGCTGTGAAATTGAAAAAATAAATATTTAAATCGTTTTTTATATTTGGAAAATGCCCCAAAATCCAGTCATTCCACTTCATTCTTTAAGTGACCGGACAAATCTTGGTCTGGAAATTCACAGGATCGATGCGAAGAAATCCACTGAGGTAGCCAGATATGGGGCGCATCGCGACGATCATTATATTTTCATATTTCAAAAAAGCGGAAATATTAAAATGATGATTGATTTTCAGGAGGTTAACTTTGAAGGATGTGTGATTTTTTGTATTCTGCCAGGTCAGATTCATCATTCCTATACATCTTTTGATTCGCAAGGCTGGTTTATCGCCACTGATCTTGCTTCGCTCGATGATAGTTACAGGGCTGTTTTTGAAGATTATATGGCACATTCGGAACCTGTTCCGGTGAATGAAAAAACTGCTGAGATTCTGGATAAATCCATTGAATTATTGTTCGAAATGCTCGGAAGTCAGGAGGACTTACCATTTCAGCAAGCTGCGCTTCGTTCTATGATTCAGGTTTGCGCGGGTGGTTTTGCCACGGTTTTTCAACAGCATAAACAACAGCATTCGCTGGGAAATTCTCGTCCCGTAATCATCAATAACGCCTTTAAGAAAATGGTTTTGGGGAATTTTAAAACCATAAAAAGTCCTGCGGAATATGCTGAGGCTTTAAATATAACGCCTTCCTATTTGAATGAAGTTGTCAAGAGCATAAGCGGCTTTTCGGTAAGTTACTGGATTCAGCGCGAGGTGATAATGGAAGCAAAAAGACTTCTGTATTACACAAACCTGAATATCAAAGAAATATCTTTTCAAATTGGCTATACCGATCCTACCTATTTTTCCCGTTTATTTCATAAAGTGACCGGAAGTTATCCGGCAGCCTTTCGGAAGGAATACCGTAAATAGTCCAACCTTTCCCGCTCTTTCTCTCTTTCTGTTTTTCGTTTTCATGTGTTGCTTTGTATTGTCAATTAGTTATGGCGTCTAAGACTTTTTTAATTTTTTTTTCTTGAATTAAAGTAAAACAAAGAATGAATTCGTCTACCCGGTTATAGTTGATTGCCAGGAATTAATCATTAACACCAAATAGCCATAATCATGAATATTCTCAAACAAACAGCCCTAACGTTATTTGAAAACGCACTAGCAAAAGAAGGAACAATATTAGCCATCAGGGCCTGGAACCCTGCGACCTTTTTCGAACTTGATGTACACTTTCCTTCCCTCGATATGTCCGGCTGGGATCGTGTTCAACATATGAAAGTAAAAGTTGCTCCCGGAGTATACCGCGATTATACGCCCGCTGGCTGGGACGTTGAAACCAGAACTTGTACATTATATATCAATGCCATGCAGGAAGGGCCGGGCAGCGACTGGGTAAGATCCTTAAATACAGGAGACAAAATAACATACGTTGGCGTTGGTGCTACGATGCACCGGCCTGTTGAAGGCGGTGACATGGTTGCACTGGGCGATATGACAACAATCGGGCATTACCTTGCTTTGCAGCAGTTGGCCGGGTCAAAAAACATTACCGGTGCAATTGCCATTGAAGAAGAAAACCACCGTGCCGAATTTATGCAGTATTTCAACTGGAATATTCAACCCGTTCCCCAAACCGACCAGGGAGGTTTTCATGCCTTGACGAAATGGGCCAGAAAGAAAGATTTTAATCACGCTACGGTTTATGTAGCGGGACATATTCCCAGCTGTGTACATTTAAGAAAAGAATTAAAGAAAAGTGATTGCGACACCGTTCGTGTGCAAGGTTTCTGGTCGTAGTTATTCTTTTTACTTAAATCTGATGTTTTGTTTATAAAATTATTACTATCAAAATGCCCTTCAAGTTTAGTTTGAAGGGCATTTTTTATTATTGTAATTCCGTGGTCTGTGTTCTCACAGACCTGTTATTTTTAAAATTGATTTGGTCCTAAACTAATAAAGTGGCGAAGAGGTCTGTGAAGACACAGACCACGGAATCAGATGACATAAGATTTAGTCACAGATCATTGAATCATGACATTTATCTATGAAACCTGAAATTCAACCAAACCATATTACCAAATCCCCGCACTAACTGAAAATTTCAAAGAACCCCATACCTTTGCAGTCTAAACCTGTCATCATCAAATGAAACAAACTATTTTTATAACCGGCGCTTCAACTGGCCTCGGAAAAGCTACGGCTTTGTTATTTGCCAAAAAAGGCTGGCAGGTAATAGCCACCATGCGAAATATTCAGGATTCGTTGGATTGGGCCGATATAGAAAATATTTCTGTTTTGACCTTAGACGTTTCAAATCCGGAGCAAATCATATCCGTCAGTAAAGAGGTTATTGAAAAATTCGGTCCGATCGATGTGGTTTTTAATAACGCAGGATATGGACTGGCCGGACCGCTGGAAGGTATTGAAGATGAAAAGCTTGTTCGTCAGCTGGATACCAATTTGCTCGGTGTGCTGCGTGTTACCAAAGCTTTTATTGAACATTTCAGAGAAAACAAAAAGGGCTTATTTATTACCACAACTTCCATCGGTGGACATGTCGCTATTCCCTTCAACTCAGTTTATCACGCCACGAAATTTGCACTCGAAGGTTGGAGTGAAAGTATGTGGTATGAATTAAAACCGTTTGGTATCAAGATCAAAACTGTGGCACCAGGTGGGATTTTAACAGACTTTGCCGGTCGGTCTCTGGACAAGGGAAGTCATCCTGCTTACGAGAAAAACCTTTCATCTTTTATCGGTATTCTATCTTCACCGGAAAGGCGAAAAAATTATTCAACTGCTGAACAAATTGCCGAAGTAGTATATGAAGCCGCAACGGACGGGACGGACCAGCTTCGCTATATTGCAGGAAATGATGCAAAAAGTTTCTATGCATTGAGAAAACAAACAAGCGATGAAGAATATATGGAATCTGCGGAAAAGCGATTTTTTGGAGAAAGTAAGTAATTGTTAAATTTTCACCGTGGTCTGTGTCTTCTCAGACCTGTTGTTTTCAAACTGATTTGATATTAGTAGATAGTTCGTCGAAGAGGTCTGTGAGGACACAGACCATGGAAATGAGGCAATAAGTAATTGTTAAACAACACGTTGAAATTGTGCAGGTAGTTAATATCTGAAATTTATGAATCCCCGAAAGAAACGTATTGAGGAAAGAAAATTGATTAAACAATCAATTTGGCTTGGTTCCGTTTTTACGGTTTGGGCAATTATTATTGGAATTGTTGTTGATTCAAAAGCGATTATTTTCGATGCGCTTTTCTCCATGATTGGTATCAGTCTTTCGGGTGTTTCTTTGTTTGTCAATAACTTTATCAGAAAGCCAGACGACGATAATCTGCCTTTTGGCCGTTCTCAATTTGAACCATTTGCAATTACCGTTCAAACCTCTGTTATCATTTTTCTTTGTCTTTATTCCCTGACAACATCTGTTATCGATTTGATTAATGGCGGTAAAATCGTGGAGATGGATCTGGCATTGCCTTATCTGATTTTTTCCATTGTCGGATGTTTTATTCTCTGGCTTTATTTTAAATCCAACGCTGCTAAACTAGGTTCAGAATATGTCCGGATCGAATCGACCGAATGGCAGCTGGATGCGTTTTTGAGTTTTGGCGTTTTGGCCGGATTGTCCCTTGCTTTTTTTATTACCAAAACAAAATACGAATACCTGGTTCCCTACATTGATCCGACGATGGTCGTCATCATTTCGCTTTTGTTTCTTCGAATCCCTGCCCAAACGTTCAAGAAGAATATCCGCGAATTACTTCAATTTGCTCCTGACGACGAGGTTGAAGATCTGATGCATACGAACGTCGATGAAATTACAGCGCAATACGGTTTTCTGGAATCGGTTGTCAGAGTTGCAAAAACCGGAAGCAGTTACACGGTTGAAATTGATTTTCTTCTGCCAAAATCCATGTCAGAAATGAAGGTAGCGGAGCTGGACAGAATCAGACAGGAAGTGTACGAGCGCATTAAAGGAAATTATACCATGTGGTTAACCATTTCATTTACGACAGAAAGAAAATGGATTATCTGATTAGCTAAACTGACCTTGAAGTTTAACTTAGTAAAAACAGCGTCGTTGGTACTTTCTTAGAGACCGGATTTATCAACTTGAAAATTCGAACTCTGACAAATATCGAAAAACCAATACTTATGTTTTTACATATTTCTGCCCAAAAAATCACAGGATTTGCCTTATTGATAACTTCTTTTTGTGCCGTTCCCGGACAGGTCAATGCGCAGAAAGTTCAGGCCGCTCCTTCATTTCTGGAATCCCAACCTTATCATCAGCTTCCTTTAAATGCAATTAAACCCAAGGGTTGGTTGCTTGATCAGCTGAAAACCATGCGTGATGGTACCACGGGGCATCTGGATGAAGTTTATGCCAAAGTGAAAAATGATAATGGCTGGCTTGGGGGCAAAGGTGATGGTTGGGAGGAAACACCTTACTGGCTTGATGGCGCAGTGCCACTGGCTTATCTTTTGGATGACAAAGTGGTACAGGATAAGGTTTTACAATACATCAACTGGACAATTGACCATCAACGTCCTTCCGGATATTTTGGTCCTGTAACAAAAGAAGAGCGAGAACATAAAGCTGTTATAACACCCGGAAATTGTTCGGCAGGAGAGGATTGGTGGCCAAAAATGGTGATGCTCAAAGTAATTCGTCAGTATTATCTGGCTTCGAATGACCCAAGGGTAATTCCATTTATGAGTAAGTTTTTCAAATATCAGTTGCAATCTTTGAAAGCCTGTCCCATCAACAAATGGTCAGAATGGGCGGAATCCAGAGGTGCAGATAATATTATGATCGCGCAGTGGCTTTACAGTATCAATCATGACAAATCTTTAATTGAACTTGCAAATCTGATCGAAACGCAGTCTTTCCAATGGAGCGAATGGTTTGGTAACAGAAACTGGGCAATCAATGCGGCTACCCAGCAAAATGATCAATACTGGATGCGCCGTCACGCAGTAAATGTAGCGATGGCTTTGAAATCACCATCAATAAATTACCAAAGAACCAAAAATCCGAAATACCTAACCCAGCTAAAAACCGGTTTTAATGACCTGATGACGCTTCACGGACTGCCAATGGGCATTTTTTCCGGAGATGAGGATATTCACGGCAATGCGCCCACCCAAGGCGTCGAACTTTGTGCAATAACCGAGGCCATGTTTTCGCTCGAAGAAATCATTGGAATCACTGGTGATATTCAATATATGGATGCGCTGGAACGTATGACTTTCAACGCATTACCAACTCAGACGACGGACGATTATAACGCCAAGCAATATTTCCAGGTAGCCAATCAGGTTCAAATTAGCCGGGGTGTTTTTGATTTTTCTTTACCTTTTGAAAGAGAAATGTGTAATGTACTAGGGATGAAAAGCGGTTATACCTGCTGTCTTGCAAACATGCATCAGGGTTGGACGAAGTTTGCGAGCCATCTCTGGTATGGAACTGCGGCAAATGGCTTGGCTGCTTTGGAATATAGCCCTAATGAGATTACCGCCAAAGTCGGTAAAACCAATTCTGAAATTACTATCAAAGAAATAACAACTTATCCTTTTGAGGATAAAATCAATTTTGAATTTGTGACAAAAAAAGATGTTGCATTTTCTCTTCAATTAAGAATTCCGGGCTGGTGTAAAGAAGCTGTTCTGATGCTTAATGGAAAAGAATTGAAAAGAGAAAAAGGAGGACAAGTAATAACGCTGGACCGCATCTGGAAAAATGATGATAAGCTGACGCTGGAATTCCCGATGGAAATGATAACTTCAAACTGGGGTAAAAATTCGAGAACCATTGAACGCGGACCTTTGGTTTACGCATTAAAACTGGAAGAAAAATGGGAAAAAGGAAATGACAAAGTCGAAGGAGATTATTTCAGCGTTTTCCCAAAATCGGACTGGAACTATGGGCTTTTGGAGAGCATTGTAAAAGATCCAAAAAGTAATCTGACGGTTTCCGTTAAACCTGTTTCCGAAAAGTTTGTCTGGAATTTGGCACATGCACCAATTGAAATTACAGCTTCCGGTAAGAAAATTCCGAACTGGAAAGTGGTTGACGGCATGGCGCGACAACCAATTACGGACCGGACAGGAATTTATCGTGGAGAAGTTGACGACAAAACGGAGAAAATAACGCTGGTTCCTTATGGATTTACTAAAGTTAGAATTGTAGCTTTTCCTGTTGTTAAATAACTTAATATCATATTTTTGCGCGTTGCAACGGTTCTGACTTACTTAGCGTAAAGCTAAATGAAGTCAGAACTTAATTTTTATGAAGTCAATTTACACCCTTCTTTTTTTTATGTTTTGTGCCGGCGCCGTTGTCGGGCAAAACAATGAAGATTATTATAATCCGGTCACAGCTCCGGTAAAAGAATTTTATGATCCTGTAACGCCTAAGGTTAATACTTTTAAAACAAACAGGGAAAAAGCAATTTTTGCCAAATACACAACCGAGAAAGTTCATAACCGCTGGTATATAGGTTTCGATGGCTTTATAGGAACCGATAAAAGCACGTTGAATAATAACTTTCAGGGATTGGTTGATACAAAATCCGCCAGCCGCTCTGGTTACAGTGCTTCCATTGGCTGGGTAAATCAGGAAAAATGGGGCCTTGAACTGGAATACGCCCGTTCACCTATCCATAACACATTGATTATAAACGGATATAATCCATTAGAATATAAGATGGATAATGATAAGAATAACATTGCTTTACGCGCCAAACGCAGGATTTTGTTTGGCAAAAGAAATTCTTCCGTTCGCCGCTCTGCATTCTGGATTGGCGCGGGTGCGGGTATTGTGCCAAATTCCGGAAAACAGAAGGATTTTATGGAGTTTGAAGGATATTTGAGACGTTCGAGAGTAAGCAGTGATACGCTATATTTGAGTAGCGATACCCGGACCAGCGCCAAAATAACCGGCTTTGCGGACGCTACTGCGGAATATGTGATCAAAATTGCCAAAGCATTTGATCTAAGTTTTTATGCAAGAAAACGCTGGGGATTTGGAAATTCCTTAACGACAGACCTTGATTACTACGTAAATAAAGTACAGACTCAAACCGCGACAATCAAGGCAGATGGAAGTGGTTTGGCTTTCGGAATTTCTCTTCGTTATATGCTTTTTGTGGGTTCAGATGACGATACCAAACGTGAAAGAGAGTAGACGAAGTATTTGTTTCGAAATTCATTCAACAAAAAGCCAGCGATCGTTTTTATTGATCGCTGGCTTTTATATTTCAGAATATTATTTATTGAAAATCAAAGCGTTAGCCTTTTCAATTTCATCATGGCTGATGGTATGTCCCATGCCAGGATATATTTTTTCAAAAACCTCGGCATGCATTGATTCCAGAACTGCCGTCGTTTCCTGAACTCTTGAAACCGGAACGTGCGGATCAGGATTGCTGGTACCGATGAAAATGGGCGTCCCTGCAAAATCTCCTGAATAGTTTTCAGAATATATTCTGTCACCTATCAGTCCGCCAGTAAAAGCAGCAACGCCACCGTATTTTGTCGCATTTCGGGTAACATATTCAAGCGTAAGACAAGCACCTTGTGAAAATCCTAAGAAGAAAATATTCTCTTTCAAGATTCCTTTGGCGACCACGTCCGCAACAACTTCATCAATCACTTCAATTGCCGAAGAAAGCCAGGGCTCGTTTACGGAAGGTGCAGCCAAAAATGATGTTGGATACCAGGTATTGTTGGTGGCCTGGGGAGCAAGAAGCGCGTAATCATTAGTATTCAGATGTGCAGCCAGCGATAGAATATCCTGTGCGCTTCCGCCCCGGCCATGAATCATGATCAAAACTTTATCAGTTTCATCAATAGCTTTTCCGGCTGTTATTACTTTTTTGGTATGCATGACAATGTTGAATCTAAATTGATTGTTAAAATATTGCAATTTCGGATCTTTAGAAAGTAAGGATTTGATCGTCTCAGATCCTTACTTTTTTTCCAAAAAACTTTCTGGATTAAACCAGTTTTGGCAATATTTTTTCAATTTCAGCACGTGAACTTTCATACTGTTTTGGCAATCTCAAACTGCTTCCTAAATTTTCCACAGTTTCATCAATCGCAAATCCAGGATTTTCAGAAGCGAGTTCAAATAATACTCCACCTGGTTCTCTGAAATATAAAGAGAAGAAATAATCACGGTCAATTTTTGGCGTGATATTCAAACCTTTACTCGCGATTTTTTCACGGAATTCCATCAAAACCTGATCATTTTTGACACGGAAAGCAACGTGGTGATTCGTGCCTCCGGCGTTATATCCACGTTCTTCATTTGGCGATTCGATCAGATCAACGATGGCCGCGTTTTCAACAGCATCCGTGATAAATCTGTAACGGTTTCCTTCCTGTTCCAATAATTTATATCCGAAAATATCGGTCAAAATCTCAGCAGTCGGTTTTATATTTTTTAATGTCAAAACGATGCTATGAAATCCTTTGGTAGCAACGTCAGCTTTCACATCACCTGTTTCCCATGGTTTTCTGGTATCTTCGTTTTTTGATTCTATCAGGTTGATTTTCAATCCATCAGGATCTTGAAATGGAAGATATAACTCTCCGAATTTCTGGTCTTTGTTTCCTTGTTTTACTTTAAACTCTGTAAAACGGTCAGCCCAAAAATCAAGACTTCCTTTTGGAACTGAATATCCGATATCAGTTGCCAAACCTGTTCCGGTACGGCCTTGTGCTGTTCCTTCCCAAGGGAAAAATGTCAGGATGGTACCGGCTGATCCAACTTCATCACCGTAATAAAAATGGTATGTTCCGGGATCATCAAAATTCACAGTTTTTTTCACTAATCTCAGGCCAAGAACTTTGGTATAAAAGTCGTGATTACGTTTTGCGTTTCCTGCTATGGCAGTGATATGATGCAGACCTAAGATTTGATTTTCCATGATTGTTTTTGTTTTTTGTTATACAAATTTCCGAAGATTTGAGGCCCTGGACATTGAACTAGGACAAGAAAATCAGGAATTTGAATTTGGTAAATTATTACGTTTTGAAAGCGCATGAATGATTTCATTACTCAATAATCCGCTTCCTCCGCCGTAATGCTGGATGATAATGATTTCAGGATTTTTTTCTATGAAAGTATTACGCAGCACAACTTCGCATTCTTCTTCAATACCGCCGCATAAAAGAACGATATCAAATTTTTGTTCATCAAATAATGCAATTGCCTTTTCATCGGTTAAAGCGCCTTGGGCTGTCCAGTTTTTGCTTTTATTGATGATCCGCAAAACAGTTTCAAGAATTTCTTCATGCCGGCCGATCGCCAGGATATTTACTTTCACAGGTTCCATGATCTTATCAGTTTTTAGAGAAAACAAACTCGTTTAACGGTTTACGAACACGCGGCGAAAGTTCTCTGGTTTTAAAAGGTTCTTCCAATTTTTCAGCTTCGTCCAGATATCCCAATGCAATAATGGCAACAGGGAATTGGTTTTCTGTCAAATCCAGGGTTTCTGAAATTTTTGCTTTATCAAAACCGCCCATCATATGGCTGTAAATATTCAGGGCTGATGCCTGCAATAATAAATGTGCATTGGCCATGCCCAGATCGTGCATTGCAGCACCGTTTTCTGACTGGTTTGCTTCAAAAGTTTTTCTGGCAACAGACACAATTAATACATCGGCATGTTGCGCCCAAGGCTTGTTTCCACCTGCTAGACTTTCTGTGATTTGTACAAATCCATCATGGCCTTTTGAAGCGTAATAATACTGCCAAGGCTGTTCATTATTTGCACTGGCAGCCCATCCGGCCGCTTCAAGAATTGTATGTAAATCGTTCTCAGGAATTACCTTATCTGAAAAAGAACGTGGACTCCATCTGTTTTTAATCAAATCAAGCACATCGTGCTCTGTGTTTGCAATTTTAATATGACTCATTGTTTGGCTACTAGCTTTTAGGCGTTAGCGGTTAGTTGGTACTTCCGGCCTTTCGGACGAATTAAATTATTTTTTTATTATGTTGAATATCAGTTGTTAGCACTTAGTCTTTTGGAAATAACCAAATCTTGGAATCGGGCAATTTAGCTAATAGCCAAATGCTAAAAGCTAAACCGACATTGGAACTTCCATCAAAAGCACCTCGGCATCCTGCGTATTTGCTTTAATTGAAATGCTGTTTGTGTCCCAGATTCCAAGTCCATCGCGTTGATTTAACTCATGGTCTTCGATGGTGATATCACCTTTTAATACAAATGCATAGACGCCGTTTGCCGGATTTTTCAATTTGTATTCTATGCTGAAATCTTTATCAAACTTGCCCATATGAAACCAGGCATCCTGATTGATCCAAACACCGGCATCGTCAGGATTTGGGGATAAAACCTGCTGTAAATTGTTATGTCTGTCTTCCACATTCAGTGTCAGCTGATCATATCTTGGCGTTACATTTTTAGTTTTCGGGAACAGCCAGATTTGTAAAAATTTGGCGTCCTGATCTTCATTTTTGTTGTATTCGCTATGGAAAATTCCGGTTCCGGCGCTCATCGCCTGGATGTCGCCATGTTTGATCACAGCCACATTATCCATACTGTCTTTATGTTCCAAATCACCTTCCAAAGGAATTGAAATGATTTCCATGTTATCATGCGGATGTCTGCCGAAGCCTTTTCCTCCATCAACACGGTCATCGTTCAAAACACGCAGCACGCCAAAATGCATGCGGTCCGGATTGTAATAATTGGCAAAGCTGAAACTGTGGTGACTGTCCAGCCAGCCGTGGTTTGCATGTCCGCGGGTATCTGCTTTATGAAGTACTGTATTTGCTTTCACTTTCGATTCTGTATTTGGCAAATGATTGAAACCAATCACGTCCAGTTCTTTTAATTCGTCAATATCGTTTTTGATAACATTTCCAACCGAAGCTGATGCCACGAACATTCCGGTTCCCATCAGGCCTTTACGGATAAAATCTTTTCTTTCCATAATTTATAGTCGTTTACCGATTTAATGATACAAATTTCGTTATTCCGTGAGCGGCAGGCATTGAACTAGGACAAGAAAATCAAAATCTGAAATATTTCTGATTTGTTTGAATTGTCGCTGTTCATTAGTCCGTTCATCGTTGTTTGTTTTAATAAATTAACAATACAAAGGAACGGCTACCGGGATGCGGAAACATTGAACTGGGACAAGAAAGAAGAAAAAATGAAATTTATTTTTTGGCAAGTTTGGTTCTGACTTTACTCAGAAATTCGGCGGAAATGCCAAGGTAAGAAGCAATGTAATGTTGAGGAACGCGCTGTGGAATAGTCGGATAGCGTTTGATGAAATCCAGATATTTGTCTTGTGCGCTGGTGGCAATGGTTTTGAAAAGTCGTCCTTGTAAACCGGAAAGATTTCGCTGCACCAAAATCCGGAACATTCTTTCCAGCTGAGGCACATGAGCAAGCAATAATTCCTTTGTCTGTGGGGAAAGTATCAGAAGTTCGCATTCTTCCAGTGTTTCTATAAACATATTACTGGGTTTCTGATCATGAAAACTGGCAATATCGCTGACCCACCAATCTTCAATGGCAAATTGCAGTGTTACCTCAAAACCGTTTTCGTCAATATAATACATGCGAATACAGCCCTTATTAATAAATGCTTCGAAATTACAGATTTCACCTTCGTGAAGTAAAATCGTTTTTTTGGGGAAGGTTTTAAATTGAAGGATTGAATTAAAATAAGATAGTTCGTCCGCGTTCAGGTTTGCATGGTTAATCATGTAGGTGTTGATGCGGTCGAACATTAGAGAATTAAAATTTGGCTTGGAGAATGATTTTCAGAGAAAAACAGAGAAGTCAAAAAGAATGTTGTTCTGACTTCTCTGTTCTAATTATAAAAGGTTTCTTAACCTTTTCTTGGCGCGCAAATCCTTACTTCGAAAGTATAGGACCAGACAATTTCTTTGGCAAATTCTTCACCGAATAATTCTGGTGTTCTATGGTCAACATCTGCTTTCAAATCAAAATTGACACCCAGATTTTTGAATGGTTCAACAAAATAGGGTTCGTTTGTAACAATATAGGAAACCGGAACTTTATCTTTCGGACCTTCGAAATCTTCTATTAGCGCTTCTCCATCCTGTTTTTCAATCAACCATGCATAAAATGCATCGTATAATTTCTCAGCAAGATCTTCCGCCGGATTACCTATGGCCGCTTTGCAGGTTAAAATTTCAAATGTTTTGGTGACAACATCGTCTGGCATTTCATACAATTCATATCCAACCGGGCCATCCGAAATTTTCCCGTTTGATTCAGTACCAGCACTTTTATTATATAAAATTCCGACTGCCTGATCCAGAACTTCAATGAGTTCTGCATTGGTTGCATTACTTTCAAAACCTCTTAAATAGCGACTCATAATCAATATATTTTTACCGTAACAAATTCTTTTTACCTGTTTGTCCTTTCTGATTACCAGTCAAAAGTAACTGGCTAATCGCTGCTGTGCAACCCTGACGCACTATTTGGCAATATTTATAAAACAAACAAGATAAATTGCTAACCTCTTATTGTAGGTTTTGGGTTCCTGTTATCGACGTTATAAAGAAGGAAATGTGAAAAGCTAATTATAATTTAATTTTTGATTGGTTGAAAACCATTGGATCTATGTCGATCATGCCTACGGCATTTTTGGCGTGATTTGAATGGGTTAATTTCCGTGGGTTCAAACCCACGGCTATGATATCGGTCATACTTACGGCATTTTAAGCAGGTTTGCATTGGTTGGTTTCTCATGATTTGAAATCAGTATATAGAAAATCGGTTTTGTTTTCGGCGGTGAACAGGTGCAGAGCACCGAAATATTTGTAGAAAATTGCAATATGATCATCAAAGCCCAAGGTGCGGAGCACCGTAATAAATGACGACAAATAATTCAATTATAATAACTGATGACTTAATTAATCATTACTTTTGTCTCATTCAAATGTCTTTGTAAAATATCGAAACCAATAGAAGCAGGTCATAAGATCTCTTCAAATTTCTGTCTTTTTCAATCCGAAAATCACAGCTGAAATATTGTATCCATATTTTACAAAAGAGAAAATGAATAAAAATATAAAAGTAGCCGTGCTTGGCGGCGGTGGTAAAACAGGAAAATTTCTTGTTAACCATTTAGTTGAAAAAGGATATAGTTTAAAAATCCTTTTAAGAAACCCTCCTGTCTCCGAAGATTCAGCAAATCAGTTTTCCTTAGATCTAACTAATCCACTTGTTGAAATTGTTAAGGGAGATGCAGTAAATCTGCATGACATAGAAACACTACTTACTGATTGTCAGGTTGTAATAAGTACAATCGGGCAAAGAGCTGGTGAGCCGATGGTTGCAAGTAATGCCACTCAGCATATTTTGAAAGTAATGCAAGAATGTAATATCGTGCGTTACATTCTTGTCGGTGGCGTTAATATTGACACACCTTTTGACAAAAAGGGTGAACAGACAAAAGCTGCAACTGAATGGATGAAAAGCAAATTTCCGGAAATCCATGCGGACCGCGTAAAGGCTTACAATCTCTTAATTCAAAGTGATGCCAACTGGACGCTGGTCAGACTTCCTGTAATTGAATATACAGATCAAATTTTTCCTGTGGAAGCAAATGTGGAAGACTGCCTGGGTAGTAAGATCAGCTCAAAAAACATTGCTATATTTCTGGAAGAGCAGATTTTTGATAAAACCTATGCCCGGAAAGCACCGTTTTTATATAATGTCTAAGATCTGAAAACTGAATAGAAGAATTGTTTTAATCAGGCAAAACAATTCTTCTAATCAATCATTCTCAAAGATTTCCGGCTAAAATCGTTCATGCCTTTTTTGTTTAGAATACGATTAGTCCGGGACCATTTTTAAATTTTTGTACACATTCGGGATTCTTTTTTTCAGAGAACTGCGCATGGTTTGGGGCCTGGCTACAATCTTTGCACCCGTCCAGGTCGATGCGATTACCATTCCGGCAGCGATCAGAATAATATCTTTAATAATGTACTGTGCCGCCAAAGTTGGTGCGTGCATTGGCCCCGGAAATAATTCACCGGTATAAATAAGTAAAGGAGACATAGCACCAATCATTTGCACAGCAAGCAGCCACACACCAACGCGTAGAAACATTCCTGTCAGGAAACATAATCCGATCACACATTCGAGACTGGCAACAAAAATCATCGCATTATGTCCGGCGAAGACACCCAGCGTTAGAACAGTCGTTGTGCGTGTAGCAAGGGATTCAATAGGACTAACACCGATAAAGAATTTCAGAATGCCGAAACCTAGGAAGACTAGTCCCATGGAAATGCGAAGCAGTAAAATGCTGTTGTTTACAAGCCATTTGTTGATACTGGTGTCTAGCCTGTCAAAGCGGCCGAATAAGTTAATCAGGATTTTCATGAGTATTGAAGCGTTCGTTGATGATGATGCGGAATCTACGTTATTTGCTTACTAATAGATTTATACTACCAAAAAGGTTTATTTTCAGTTTTGCGGAAATTATGTTTTAGCCGGTCAAAATTGAAATAAAAAATGCAGCAGCGATCAGGATACCGGATCGTTGCTGCATTTTTTATTTTAAAAAGATATGGGCTTGGTTTTAAAATCTGAGTCCTAACCGCGTAAAAAGAAACGCTCCGTTACTTCCCATCTGAACCGGATCCCAGGCTCCTCCGGATTCTGTCAGATAAGGTTTGGACATATTCGGATAAACATTCAGGATATTACTTCCTCCAACTGACAGCGAAAATTGCTTGCTGAATTTATAATTGACGGTAATATCTGTCTGAACTTTCGGTTTGTAAACGTCGGTGTATTCTGGCTGCGTATATTCCTGGTTAGTATCAGGATTTATCGAGCCATAATTCCAGTTTGTCAGTTTTATTTCTCCAAAACGCACAAATCTAAGCATGAAACTTAGTTTGCTTATTGTGTAATCAAACGTTAGGTTGATTTTGGAAGGAGGAGCGGAGGCAAGTACAAAACTGCGTTCTCTCTGGTTGAAATAAGTATTTTCTTTTCCTGCAAGTTTTGGGCTTGTATTGATTGGTCCCAACTTCATCCAGTTAAAATTGGATGCCAGTGTCGTACTAAACCGGCCTTGGCCCAGCGGTGTTGAATGTGCAATAATTACATCAATTCCTTTTGTAGTAGTGTAGGAAAGCGCATTGGTGAAAAACTGAGCCTGACCCACATTTAACGATTTTAAAAGTGGGCCTATCGCCTCATCTTCATCACTGAACTGACCTGTTAAAACAACACGATTTTTTACTTTTACATAATATCCATCAACCGTAATCGACAAGGAAGAAGCTTTTGGAGTTACTGTAATACCTAAACTGGCATTTTCAGATGTCTCTTGTTTGAGTTGCGGGATTCCCAGGGCTTTTGTAACGGCACTATTATTATTTGCCAAAAGAACCTGAACCGCTTGTCCGTTTACGAAATTAGTGAAAGTGGAATTGAAATATTTTTGGGCAAGAGAAGGCGCCCGGAAACCTGTACTTACCGACCCGCGGATGGCAATGTCGTCAGTGAGCTTGTATCTTGCCCCTAATTTACCATTTAAAGTGCTACCAAAATCGCTGTAATTTTCGAAACGGGCTGCGGCATCCACCAAAAGTTTTTTGGTAATATCCGCCTCAACATCCAGATAAGCAGCCACATTGGAACGACCGTGATTGGTAACATCAACCGGACTGAATCCTGGAAAACCCTGAGAGCCGCCAGCGAAATTCTGATCATAGGTTTTGTATGACGCTTCTTCACCTGCAAAAATCTTGTAACGCTCCATACGGTATTCACCACCAAAAGCCACATTTAAGCCGCTTAAAACACTTTTATAATTTCGAGTAAAATTCAGGTTCGTAACATTTTGGCCTAATTGAAACCCACCGGCATCGAATGAGGTCGGAGATTGCAGACCTAACGAGGTGTTAAGTGAATTTTTTACCGAAAAATGAAAACGGTTAAAGCCATAAGTATTACTCAGATCAATATCCCACTGCTTCCAAACACCGCGAATTCCAATGGTTGCAGCGTTGTCAGTTATTTTACTTGCGATAATCGGATCAAATCCGTTTGGATAAATCGCTGGAATATTTTTTACGTCATCTGCAAAACGGGTCCACGCATAGGCATCACCGTTTCTGGTGTTGTGGCCGCCGAAGCTGTAAACCTGGATATTTTTTCCTAGTGGAATTTTGGCGTTGTAATAAATCGCAGTATTTTTCATCTGCGGATCTCCGTACTGTCTGCGGCTGATTTCATCGATCGGACTTGTATTTGCGCGGTTGGTATGATCGCGGAAGTTGTAATCTGCCGTGACATTCAAAAATCCGGTTTTGGCAATTTTTACACCATAATTGAGATTGACATTGTAATTCTGGCCGTCAAATTTTTTGTTATCGTAACGATATTTCGCACTGTACATTCCGGCATTGACATTTGCAGTCAGTTGATTAACTGTCTCTTTCAAAACAATATTAATCACGCCGGCAATCGCATCCGACCCATATTGCGCGGCTGCACCGTCACGTAAAATCTCAATTCTTTCTATTGCCGCAGCAGGAATTGCATTTAAGTCTGTACCCGTATTTCCACGTCCACGCGAACCAAATAAATTCACAAGTGCAGATTGGTGACGGCGTTTTCCATTGATAAGTACCAACGTCTGATCTGGACCCAAGCCCCGCAAGGAAGCAGGATCCACATGATCTGCACCATCCGAACCAGTCTGTCTGTTTGAGTTAAATGAAGGAGCCGCGAATTGCAAAAGCTGGTTTACATCCAGCTGCCCCTGTTTTGTAGTGACTTCCTGAATGTTAATTACGTCAATCGGCGCCGGGGTATCAGTAGAGGAACGGTTCAGGTTTCTGGAACCAACAACCGTAACCTGGCTTAATACTGTTGCATCAGTCAGTGTGAAATTCTGTGTTTCCTGGCCGTTAATTTCCTTTTCAATTTTGTTGTAACCAACATAGGTTACGATCAGTGTCGCGTTGGAATAGCCAACTGCCAATGTGTAAATCCCGTTGCCATCCGTACTGGTGCCATTACTTGTACCTTTCTCAACGACAGATGCACCAATAAGCGCTTCTCCCTTTTCGTCCGTTACTCTTCCAGTTACTTTCATTTTCTGTGCGAAGGTTGAAAGTGACAATAAAATGAAAAACAGAGCGTAATAAATTTTAGTCATGTGATGAAATTTTAGTAAAATAAAGGCGCAAAATAAAGGAATAAAATTTTATCAGTTTCAAATATTTTGAAAATAATATTTCTTCTATTTTTGTTTTGGCGGAATTTTTTAGAACATATTCGATAGTTAAGAAGCTAATTTATCGCTCGTGAAATTCCTGTTTCTGTCTGTAATTCTTGTCCTTTTCTTAATTGTGGTTGTGTTTCTAGTTTGTGTCTTCACAGACTTTTCTGTTGTATAGAAAATCGGTCTGTGGAGACATAGACAATGGATTAATCAATTCTACATCATAAAAAAAAATGCCTTACAAATCAGTTTTACCTGATCTATAAAGCATTTTAAAAAAAGAGAAACCAAATCTTACTGGTAACCCGGATTTTGTACGATCTCTTTATTCTGATCTCGAACGGCCTGCGGAACCGGATTGATGTACATTTTTTTATGAAAAACATGCGGATGATTAAGTCCTACCACTTCATAAACCCATCTTCCTTTGTTATCAGAAGGAGATGAATTTGTGATTTTCATACCATGCAGATCTTTATTCATAACATCTTCGGCGATAACCCAGCGGATAATGTCGTAGAATCTTTTTGCTTCAAAACAAAGCTCCACCCGGCGTTCCCTGCGGATGGCGGCACGCATAGTTTCCTGGGTTAATCCTGCCGGAAGTTCAGGCAGATTTGAGCGTTTTCTGATGGCGTTGATTGCTGAATAAACGGATGCGTCAGGACCGGCAGCTTCGTTTTGTGCTTCGGCGTAATTAAGCAAAACCTCTGCATAACGGTAATAAACATAGTTTTGTCCACTGGATGCACCACCTCTTGGTTTCAAAGGATTTATTTTCTTTTTGAAATAATAACCTGTGTTTCCAACATCATCAGTACCAAAATCGATCTGGTTTTTGGAAGGTTTTACTTTGTCAATTCTGGTATAAATGGTATCGGTTTTGGCCATCCAGTCTTGCTTGTAAGGAGCACCGTCATAAACGATGAAATCATAAAAACGTTTTTCACGATTTACGTAGGGGTTTTGGGGATCATAACCGGAAGTGGGATCCGAAATTGTTTTTCCGTTTGCCATGCAAAATTGATCGACAAGTTCCTGCGTAGGATCATAATTTCCCCAGGTATAATAGACGCCATCAATCCAGACAGGTCCTCCATATTGTTCATAATTTGAACCCATGATGACAGCAACAATTTGTCTGTCCCAGATTATCTCAGAGTTGTATTCATTTTTCTCCCACCACAAGGCAGAAACATCAGGAAACAGGCCATAAGTGCCGCCATAGGTATCCATAAATTGTTTGTTGGTGGCAGCCGCTTTTTTCCAGCGTTCAGGATCGTAGTTTCCGAAACTTGCCATTTTGTTGGGATCTGAACCAACCGCAGGAGTTGCCGCGTTGAATGCCGGACTGGCCGCATACAATTCCAGCCATCCTTTTAGTGCGAGCGCGGCACCCAAAGTAGCCCTGCCGGCATTGGCATCCCCATTATTGAATTTAACGGGCAAAGCTTTATTGTTGACAATGGCTTCGAGTTCAGACGTGATAAATTTGAATGTTTCTTCAAAAGTGCTTCGTTTGGTATACAATTCGGCCGGAGCCATGGTAGCTCTGTCAAGCGTTTTGGTGATGATAGGCAAGCCGCCGATATGCATCCATAATTCGCTGTAAAGATAGGCCCTTAAAAATTTGACTTCGTCCACGCGTTGTTTTACATAACCGGCTGAAAAGTTAGCCGAGTTTTCAGCTATTTTTTCCAGAAATAAATTGCACTTTCTGATTTTATAAAAACCGGCGCCCCAGGTAGCATAATCTGTTGCGTGATTGGTGGAATTGGTAATTACCGCCGTATTATACTCCTGATCCATCGGCGACCCCTGATTAACAGAAGGATCAACAATTCCCTGTTTCCAGCTGTACGAACGCCAGTAAAATCCGGCATCGTTATCATCTGTGAAATTATCAAGATTTTCCGGGGAGTTCCATTTATTGGAAAGATCATGGTAAATATCATTGAGGAAAATATCCGCGTTTCCTTCTGATGCCCACTGGGTGGCGTCTGTTAACTGGCTCTTGATATCGTTTTCAAGAAAATCGTCATTACAGGATGTCATGCAAAGGCCAAGCAGCATCGTAAAAATGATCTTTTTAGTATTTTTCATATTTCGTTTATTTACAGGAACATAAAATCAGAAAGTGACATTTAAACCAAGTACATATACCTTCTGGTTGGGATAAGCCGTTTCACGATCGGTGTAACCCACTTCCGGATCCATGAATTTTAACTTGCTCAAAGTGAACAGATTTTGTCCCGAAGCATAAATTCGCACGGACTGGATCTTCAAAGAATGCATAATACTTTTTGGAAGGGTATAACCGATAATCGCTGTTTTCAGGCGTATATGTGCGGTGCTTGACCACCAGAAATCCGAGTCCTGTGTGTTGTTGGCATAAGGTGCCTGTGTAGCTCTTGGATAGCGCGCGCCCTGAGTCGTTGGTGTCCAGTGGTTATTGAAATATTCGTAGCTTGAATTGCTGTTATTATTATTGAAAGGAATGGTCTGAAATTGACGGATATCAAGACTTGCCATCGACGATCCCTGGAAAAACAGACTTACATCAAAACCTTTCCAGTTCGCGGTAGTCGTAATACCATAGCTTAAAAAGGGATAAACAGGTTTTCCGATAACGGTCTGGTCATTGGCGTCAATTTTACCATCCGGTTTTCCGTCCGGGCCGCTCAAATCTGCATAACGAATATCACCAGGATGCAGGGTACCAAACTGCGCTACATTGTATCCATCTTTGCTGTCGATAATGCCATCATCATTTTTGTCATCTGCTGTGCCAAATATGCCAAGTGCATGGTATCCAAATGGCGTGCCGAATGGCCGGCCTGTTCTGCTGCGGTTTGGATTGTTTCGTGTAGCAGCAGTTTCAAAAACCTGCACCATTTTGTTTTTGGAATAACTCATGTTTCCGTTGAAACCAAGTTTTAGCCCATTGGCAAATTTGTGGCTGGTACCAAGGCTGAACTCAAATCCGCCATTTGTCATAATCCCGGCATTTTCGTCGGCCAGTCCAAGACCATATTCTACCGGTACGCTCACAGCAGGAGGCAAAAGCATCCCTGTTCTTTTTTCATGGAAATAGTCAAATTCAACATTCAGTAAACCTCTCCATAGCGAAGCTTCAAAACCAACGTCAGTTTTGGTAGAAATTTCCCAGGTAATATTTTTATTGGCCTCGTTTGGAATGTAAGAACCCTGGACCATTGATCCCGTTCCAAGTGCGTAAGCATTTCCGTACAGATTGTATCCTGTCAGATATTGAAATGCAGTACCGGCAAGGTTTCCTGATTTTCCCCAAGATCCTCTCAGTTTCAGATTATCAACCATAGGCAGGTTTTTTTTGATAAAATCTTCTTCTGATAAAACCCATCCGACAGAAAAAGCAGGGAAATAACCGTAACGTTTTCCGGGAGCAAAATAGTAATGCCCGTCATAACGCCCTGATGCCTCAAATAAATATTTGCCGGCATAGGCATAACCAAGTCTGTAAACATAACCGATCTGACTTCCCGTGGATGAAGTTCCTGAATTGTCAAAATCGTTTTTGTTGGAACTTCCCATATCGAGTTCATCTACATTGATGGCGTAGTTATTCCGTCGTGCAGCGAAAATTTCATAGGTATTATTCCGCGCTTCCGCAACCAGCAAACCTGTAAAATCATGTTTACCAAAAGAATTGTGGTAATTCAGATATGCCTGATAGCTGAAAGTCTGCGTTTTTCTGTATTCCTGTCTCAAATAGGTAAAAGACGGAGCACCACCTTCGGAAGTAGAAATTTCTTTATTGTAGGTATAGGGCGTTACGTTGGTATTTTGGGTGTAATAATAGAAAGGCGTGTGCCATCCTTTTGTTGTACGCTGGTTTGGATCATAGCTGAAAGTACCTTTTGCGCTCAAACCTTTTACAAATGGAAGTTTTTGCTCAATTGCAATGGTGGTAAGCAATGTATTGTTGGTATTTTTTAAATAACCTGCATTTAACACACCAACCGGCGAATTTCCTGCAAATTCTCCCCACAAACCATTGCTGTAATAGAGGCTTCGGATGGGAATATATTTAAATCCGTTACGGAAAAGGTTTGTTGCCGAAACCGCATCATCAACCGATTTTGTATTTTCAATTGAACCGATCAGTGCCAGCGAAACCGTTGTTGTTTTGGTAGCCTGCGCTTCCAGATTCAGATTATAGTTGTAGCGGGTATATTTTACAGGATCAAACATTCCTTTCTGCTGCAAAAATCCCAAACCGGCGTAGTACTTGATTTTATCCGTTCCACCACTTAGCTGCAAATTATAGTTCTGCATCGGTGCGTGCATATTCACAAGCTTTTTGGTATTGCTGATTGGATAAAGATCAGGATCTTTTGCATTCAAACTGATATAATTTTCGATCAGGTCATTGGCAAAAGGCTGCTGGGTTCCTGTTGGATTTTCGTTCATATATGCCTCGTTTTTTAACCGCATATAATCCTGGGCTGATAATAATTTAGGATAGTAAGTTGGCGTCTGCGTGCCGTAATAACTGCTGAACGACAAACTCGGCGCTCCTGTTTTTCCTTTTTTTGTTGTAATTAATACCACACCATTTGCACCACCCAGGCCGTAGGGCGCAACCGCAGCTGCATCTTTCAAAATAGATATTGTTTCAATGGCCGTCGGGTCGATCTGGTTGATGTTGTCGCGGATAATCCCGTCAACTACAATAAGTGGTTTATTGTTGCCGGTGGTGCCTATACCCCGGATGTGAATGTCGGGAGAATCCGATCCCGGCTGACCTCCGTTTGGTCGCATGCTTACACCCGCCACTTTTCCGGCCATGGAATTGGAAATATTTGGAACCGGAGTTTCGGCAATTTCTCCTCCTTTTATAGAAGCAACTGAACCTGTCAGTGTGGATTTTTTCTGAGTTCCATACCCAACGACCACTACTTCATCAAGCGCTTTTGTATCTGCTTTCAGAGATAAATCCAGCGTTGTGCGGTTTCCTACAACAATTTCCTGTGAAACGTATCCTACGAAAGAAAGTATCAGCGTCGCGCTACCATCCGGGACATCAAGTTGGAATTTTCCATTGACATCCGTTGTCGTTCCACGCTGTGTACCTTTTAAAATAATACTTACGCCTGGAAGCGGTTCATTATTTTCAGCAGCTTTTACAGTTCCGGAAATATTAATTTCAGCCGGATTAGCGGCTAAAAGCATTTTTTCTGAATTTATTTCCGAAGTGTTTTTCTGCGCTTTTGACAAAAGAATCTGGTCATTACTGACACGATAGGTTATGCCCTTTGGAAATAATAACTGATCAAGGATCAGTCCCAGTTTTTGATTTTTAGCGGAAATATTTACCTGCTGTCCCATGTCAAGAAGGTCACTGCTGTACGCAAAGCGTATTTTTGCCTTTTGTTCAAGCTTGGTCAGTGCTTCCTGAAGCGTGACATTTTGCAATTGAATTGTAATGCCTCTGTTCAGCAAATCCTGAGCAGGCGAGTTGTGCGCATAAGCCATTGCCGATAGCAGACCGATGCAAACGAGTTGGTAGAAAGTTAACCGCATGATTTTGAATAGCAATCCATGCCTTGGATGAAGATGTTTTTTCATAATTTTACTGAGAATTGATTAGTGTTGGAAACAACGATCCTGTAAATCGCCGAAAGGCGATGGTTCTGAACTGCGCGTTCTTGGGAGTTCCTGGTCATTTTACATTCAGGAGTGTTGCAACCACTCCTGATTTTTTTTGACTAAGAATTTTGATCCGGATTTGATAGTTTATCTACGTCATATAAAACATATTTAAGGTGTATCTATTAATTTAATCCTTAACCATTGGCAATTAACCATTACATCCATCTCCTTTAAGCACAATCCTGCTTCCGTCAATCTCGTAAGTGGTACCCAGCAAAATGTCTATCATATCCAGTATTTCGGGTAACCGCTGATTATTGAAATCGACTTTTAGCCTGCATTTTTTGATGTTAAGATTGGCAAATTCAATTTTGATTTTAAAAGTCATCTGCAAGCGGTTTGCCACTTCACTCATGGGCGTTTCGTCGAAAGCCAGCGAAACCGATTGCCAGTTTTCCTGATTGGATGCAGCATTTTTCAAATGATTCACTGTTACATTTTGTGACGCCTTTTCGTAAATGGCCTGTTCTTTTGGTTGTAGAACTACCGTTTCCATGTTATTTTTCCCTTTGGGTGTACTGACCGAAACACTGCCGGTAACAACCGAAACCTGAAAAGTGGATTCCTCAGTATTTGCCCGTACGCTGAAAGTTGTACCGAGTACCTGCGTTTTAACGCTTCCACAATTCACGATAAATGGGTGTTTTTTGTCATGAACGATATCAAAAAAACCTTCACCGCTAAACCGGATCTCTCTGTTTTTTTTATGCTTAAATTCCTTTGGATGAACCAGATTTGCACCCGGCCGAAGCCATACAATACTATGATCGGGAAGGGTGTACCTGATTATTTTTTTCTGATTATTTTGAAAAGTGACGAGTGACGAATCAGCGTTGGTTTTTATTGCTGTCCTGTTTTTTGAGTGAAACTGGAAAAAATAAAATAAGCCGAAAGAAAGAAATATGACAGCCGCTGCCGCCTTAATAAACTTCCAGATTCGGAATGTGAACCGGGCTTTTTCAGAAGAGGAACTTTCGGCCTTATGTATTTGACTTTGAATACGCTGATACAGTTCAGATTCGTCAGATACTGAAAATGCTTCGCCGGAATCAAGGTTCAGTTTTTGATACCACGCATCTACCATGGCCCGTTCCTCGCTGCTGCATAAGTTGGACAGATATTTTTTTAAAATCTGAGAAGAAGGAATGTTGGGATTCATTTTATGTGTAAGGTTTACACTTATAAAAACAGGTTTACTTATACAGTCTACCAAATCCCTATGTATCCCTTACTCAAATATGAATTTATTTTTAAAAAATTGAATTGATTAAATAAAAGATGCGCTGATTAGCATTAAAGCGATATAATCTTTCATTTCAACGCGAAGGATCCGGAGTGCCTTACTGATATGTGCTTCAACCGTTTTTTCTGAAATTTCAAGCTTGCCGGCAATTTCTTTCAGGCTGTGACCCTTTCGGCTTAATACAAATACCTGGCGGCATTTTTCAGGAAGTTTTAAAAGCGATTGTTCGTAAAGCTCACTGAGCAGGTTATA
Organism: Dyadobacter subterraneus; assembly: GCF_015221875.1. Classification (NCBI taxonomy): domain Bacteria; kingdom Pseudomonadati; phylum Bacteroidota; class Cytophagia; order Cytophagales; family Spirosomataceae; genus Dyadobacter; species Dyadobacter subterraneus. The sequence goes on along the minus strand of NZ_JACYGY010000001.1, from coordinate 4,590,240 downwards.
GTCCAGGTTTTCACGGGTTACGTCATCCGCGGGAGACTCCACTTCATCAATTGAAAAAATGTGCTGACGCTGCTCTTTATAGTAGTGTGAAACAATGACATTTTTGAGCATGCCCTGCAGGTAAGCCTGCGCGTTCTTTTGTATATCAAATTTATGTCGGCCTAGCCAGAATTTGAAAAATACTTCCTGCACCAGGTCTTCGGCAATCGTTTTAGCACCGGTTTTACGAATTGCAGTGTGCACCAATAGACGCGCATGCCGGGTATATAACGTGCTGAAAGCCAACTCGTCATTATTCTGGCAGATGAGTTTGGTCAACTCATCGTCTGAAAGATAATTGTGATGCGTTATCAAATTTGTTAGGAGTATGTGTAAAATTTCTTTTTTAACAATTGTAATATGTACACTTATTGGGCAAAGACTCCCAGGCATAATATTTACCTGATAGATTGATATAAAATATTTTCAATCAGGAATTCATTCAGCCAAAACAAATCCGGAACCAGATAAAACTTTCCAGCACAACTTGTTCAGAAATTCATACAATTTTGATATTTAATTGTTAATATTTATAAATATTTCCAGTATTAAGAAAAAAAATAATTTTTCAAGATGAATAATCAAACCGTAAATATCAGTTCAAACCTGAATCATCATTTTGTCATTATTGAGAATATCATACCTGAGAATCTCCACGGTGCCTATGCTGTAAAAGTTATTTCGGGTGATACAATCATAGTTCAGGCTGATATTTTGACCCACGGAGATTCAGCATTGGCTGCAAGGATATTTTATAAAAACAAAGAGGAAAACTGGGAAAAAGCTTACATGAAACCCGTAGGAAATGACCGGTGGGAAGGACAGTTTTCAGTTGAAAAAGCAGGTAAATATGTATACAAAATTGTTGCCTGGGTTGATCCCATCGCAACCTGGCAGGGGGAGATTAGCCGGCGCCTGCAAAAATATCTGCCGGTTAGTGACCTGATTCCTGAAGGATTAAAGCTTTTGGAGAAAATGTCAAAACTGGCCTTAAAAGATGATAAAGCACTTATAAAAGAAGCGATACGGCTTTTTAAGGATAAAAATCGTGAAGATGAGGCCGGACAATTGGCAGGAAGTTTTCGTTTTACCGAATGGTTGAACCGCTATCCTGACATAGGCTTTTCTGATGAATCCGCAGAATTTCCATTACTGGTATACCGTAAAAAACTTGAATTCAGTTCCTGGTATACAATGTTTCCAAGATCAGCCTCCGATGATTTCGGGAAACACGGTACGTTTAAAGATGTGATAAAACGTTTGCCAAGAATTGCAGATATGGGATTTGACGTCCTGCACTTTCCACCAATTAATCCAATTGGTTTTCGATATAAAAAGGGTAAAAACGGTGGGCAGAAAGCAGACGAATCGGATCCGGGATCGCCTTTTTCAATCGGGAATTCCACGGGTGGGCACCAAGCCATTCACCCTGAACTTGGCAATATTGATGACTTTAAAAATCTTGTACTGGAAGCTGGGAAACGAGATGTTGAAATTGCCCTGGATCTTTCCTTGCAGTTTTCCCCGGATCATCCGTGGGTCATACAAAATCCGGGATGGTTTGAAAAAAACAGCTTGAAACAAACTTTTTTATCGGGTCAGTTAATCTCGGTTGAACCTGATTTTTACAACATCCAAATAGATGAAAATAATGAAGAAACTTTAAGTAAGGCTTTTAAAGAAATAATACAATTATGGATTTCGTGGGGAATCCGTATTATCCGGGTTATTCAACCTGAAAAACATCCGTTTTACTTTTGGAAGAATCTGATAAGCGACATAACTGCCCAATATCCTGATCTGATTTTCTACGCCGGTACTTTTACGAGGCCAAAGATTATGAATGCGCTGTCTAACTCCGGTTTTGCACTTTCTGATTCTTATTTTATGTGGCGGAATCGAAAGTATGAGCTTGAACAATATATTAATGAACTTGCATATTCATCTCAAAAGGATTTTTACAAACCCATTTTCTGGACAAATACACCGGATATTAATCCATTTAATCTGCAATCGGGACATGAGCCTCAGCAGCTCATCCGGTTCTTTCTTGCAGCTACATTGTCTGGTAGTTATGGAATATACGGGCCGGTTTTTGAACAGTTGGTTTATGAATCTTTTCCAGGAAAGGAAGAGTACTGGAATTCTGAAAAGTTTGAAATCAAGCATTGGGACTGGGAAAAAGATACCAAGGTGCATTATCTGATCGGACTAATTAATAAATTAAGAAAGGAGAATCCGGCTTTGCAGAAGACCAATGATGTGCATACCTGTTTTCTGGAAAACAACCAGATACTGGCCTTTTTGAAAAATGATTTTGCGGGTAATAAATTGCTCTGTGTAGTTAATCTTGATTCATACCACCGTCAATCGGGCATGGTGGAAGTTCCTGTTCACATGATTAATAAAAATTATGATGAAAAATATATTGCACATGACCTGATCACGGATGCGCGCTATGAGTGGAAAGGAGATTGGAACTACGTGGAACTGGATCCACACATTCTGCCATTTCATATATTACGAATTGAGGAATATCATGGAGAAAACCATTAGAGATTCGGCTAATGTGTTAAATAGGCAAATAAGAATTGGGTTTTTATAGAAAAAAGGGTGAATTTGAAAGGCGCAGAAAATAACTGCAAAATTTTCACTCTTACTCGTTGAATTAATTTATGAAAAAGTTACTACTCTTACTTGCTCTCCCTTTACTTTCTCAGGCGCAGACAACTCCGGATGCGATCAAAGAAAAAGCGGCGAAAATTCATGAAAAAGCATTGACTATTGATACACATGCCGATGTGCCGATCAATATGATGAAAGAAGGGTTTGATGTTTCTGTGGAGCATGATTATGCAAAAGACGGTTCGCAAATCGATTTTCCAAGAATGAAAAAAGGCGGAATGGACGGAATGTTCTTTGCGGTTTATTTAGGACAGGGAAAACGCAGCCCCGAAGCTAACGCCGAAGCGAAGCAAAAAGCGCTGGCAATTTTTGATAAAATTCATGAAGCGGTTAAACTTCATCCTGAAATGGCCGGCATTGCCACTACGCCAAAAGATGCATACAGATTGCAGAAAGAAGGAAAGAGAGCTGTTTTCATCGGAATGGAAAACGGCTGGCCGGTTAATAATGATCTGGCGAACCTGAAATTATATTATGATCTGGGACTGCGTTATATCACGCTTTCGCATTCAGCCAATAACGATATCGCTGATTCTTCAACAGATCCAGACGGTCCGGAATGGAATGGTTTAAGTCCTTTTGGTGAGCAGGTTGTGAAAGAAATGAACCGTTTGGGTATGATGGTGGATATTTCCCACGTATCGGATTCTACGTTTTATGATGTGATCAAACTTACCAAGGTTCCGGTCATTGCTTCCCATTCTTCATGCCGCGCTTTGTGTGATGTGCCAAGAAATATGACGGATGATATGATCAAAACGCTTGCGAAAAATGGTGGTGTGATTCAGATTAATTTTGTGCCTGGTTTTGTGAAAAAACCATCGATGCAGCAGGAATTATCAATGAAAGCATTACGTCTGAAACTTCGTCAAACTGATTTGTCAGCCGACGATAAAAAAGCGCTTTTTGAAGAAATGAAGGCTACTGCAAAGAAATATGAATCCGACATGCCTACGATTAAAGATGCAGTCGATCATATTGAACATGTAATTAAACTAACAAGCGTGGATCATGTAGGAATTGGTATGGATCTTGATGGTGGAGGAAAAGTGATCGGTCTGGATGATGTGAGCGATATTGGCGTGATTACAGAAGAACTTGTCCGTCGCGGATATTCAGCAAAAGACATTGAAAAAATCTGGGGCGGAAATATTATGCGCGTTCTGGCTGCTGTTGAGAAAGGTAAGTCTATATAATGAAAGTACTATGGCATTGGTTTTTTAGATGAGATATGAAATAATAGATACATTTTAAGAAATAGTTTAATAAAATTGTAAATTGAAGCGATTACGGGTTCCCTAAACGGTAACCAGTGGAGCCTATACTCTCATCCGATTATTGTAAATTGTATATTAACCAATGACTAAGTCAACCAGTAAAAATAAAAAGAATTCGTCCCAAGCGTCTTCCCAGGAACAGGACTTGGTTGCGGTGCCAAAGCGTGACTTGAAACCAGTGGAAACGATAAGCCGTTTCACCGACTTTGATATTCATCTTTTCAAGCAGGGAAAACATTTCAAACTATATGAAAAACTCGGTTCCCATGTAATGGATGTGGAAGGTGTAACGGGAACTTACTTTGCGGTATGGGCTCCGAATGCATCCCATATTTCTGTGATTGGTAACTTTAACGGTTGGAACAGAGATGCTCACGGACTTGCACCACGCTGGGACAGTTCCGGAATCTGGGAAGGCTGGATTCCGAATATCGGAGTAGGAGAGGTTTATAAATATCTGATCGTAACCAGCGATGGTCAACATCTTGAAAAGTCTGATCCGTTTGCTTTATGGTGTGAAGTAGCGCCGAGAACAGCCTCAATTGTATGGGATACCTGGTATGAATGGGGTGATGCGGACTGGATGAAACTCCGTAAAGAAAAGAATAAACTCAACGCACCGATTTCGGTATACGAAGTACATTTAGGTTCATGGCAACGTGATCCGTCTGATCCGGAACGTTTCCTGACCTATAAGGAAATTGCAGAATCGCTGGTTCCTTACGTGAAGGAAATGGGTTTTACCCATGTGGAATTAATGCCTATAATGGAGCATCCTTATCCACCATCCTGGGGATATCAGATCACCGGTTATTTTTCGTGCGCTTCCCGTATGGGAACTCCTCAGGAATTAATGCACCTGATCGATCGCCTGCATCAGGAAGAAATCGGGGTTTATATTGACTGGGTACCGTCACATTTTCCCGGTGATGCGCACGGACTTTTTCGTTTTGACGGAACAGCGCTTTATGAGCATGAAGACCCAAGAAAAGGATATCACCCGGACTGGAAAAGTTACATTTTCAACTACGGCCGCAATGAGGTAAAATCGTTTTTGATCAGTAATTCCATTTTCTGGATGGATCGCTATCATACGGACGGACTTCGTGTAGATGCGGTGGCTTCCATGCTTTATCTTGATTATTCAAGAAAACATAATGAGTGGATCCCGAATGAATTTGGCGGCAGGGAAAATCTTGAAGCAATTGCTTTGCTAAGAGAAATGAATATTGCGGCCTATACCGAGTTTCCGGATATCCAGAGTATTGCTGAGGAATCAACTGCATTTCCAGGCGTTTCCCGTCCGGTTTTTGTAGGCGGACTTGGTTTTGGAATGAAATGGATGATGGGCTGGATGAACGATACCTTAAAGTATTTCGAAAAAGATCCGGCTTTCCGTAAATGGCATCAGGATCAGCTTTCTTTCAGTTTGGTTTATGCTTTTTCTGAAAACTTTATGCTTCCGTTGTCACATGACGAGGTTGTGTATGGCAAAAAATCGCTGATCAACAAAATGCCCGGCGATGAATGGCAGAAATTCGCGAACCTGAGACTGATGTTTGCCTATATGTTTACGCATCCGGGAACGAAACTTGTTTTCATGGGCGGAGAATTTGCGCAGACCTCTGAGTGGAATTTTGAACAAAGTCTGGACTGGCATCTTCTGGATTTCGCTCCTCATAAAGGGATGAAAGAATGTATAAAAGCGCTTAACAGAATTTATAAATCTGAGATTGCGCTTTCTGAATATTCATTTTCGAGTGAAGGTTTTGAATGGATTGACACGCAGGATCGCGAAAATTCTGTTCTGATTTATGCACGGAAAGCTTCTGATCCAAATCAAAATCTGGTTATTGTTCTGAATCTTACCGCAGTGCCAAGGCCTAATTATAGGGTGGGTGTACTGTCGGCAGGAACGTGGGAAGAAATTTTCAATTCGGATGATACCTTGTTTTGGGGCAGTGGCCAGAAAAATTCCGCACCGGTAACATCGGAAAATAGTTTATGGCACGGCAAGGAAAATTCAATTCAGCTTAGTTTGCCTCCAATGGGCGCAGTCATACTGAAGAAAATTCCAAAGGCGAAGTGAATTTCACAGGAATTTGATGAAAATAAATAATAAGTATAAGGCAGAGACATCTCTGCCTTATTTTTTTAAGTTATATTTGGAAGAAGCGATTTGGGCACAAAAATTGCCATTTCTGCACAAAAAGCCCGGCGTTGTGCTGATTATAAGAAATCACTTATTAACAAATTAGATCATGAATAAGGAAACCGAAGATGCGCTTTTGCTATTTCTTACAGCAACAGACAGAAATTTTATTGAATTCCCGACCGAGACCCAGGATCTTTTTCAAGAGGCAACTGAACTGCTTAGAAAACAGGGACTTGTAACGGTAACCAAACTGGAAGATCAGGGATATAATATCACAGCCAGCCTTACAGAATCAGGTTTGGAACAGGTTCATATTTTACGTGAAAAGAGAGGCGTTTAATGACCGCAGAATAAGGTAATCAGGATTGCGAACTTGTTTTTTTGTACATTTTTTTACCTTTACGCCAGCATAATAATTTTTACAAATGAAAATCATTCGATTAGCTGTAGTATTATTTTTACTAAGTACGGTTGCAAGTCACGCGCAATATCCTTCCCGGGTTACCTCAGGAGTAGATTTGGGAACCGGTTATAATGATAAAGCCTGGGCGCCGTCAATCGGGTATCATCAGGAATTAAGCATCAATGGTTTTCCATGGTTTAATCTGACCTGGGGAGCACGCACCGCTGGTTATTATACAGGTGAAAAGACTCTTTTGCCAAAAGAAAGTTTTTCAAGCGGAGATTCTCTGAAATTTGGCAGACTTACTGTCAACAGTTTAAGTATTCTGGCTGGAATTACCCTTAAATTTGGAAAATGGGATATCGGTGCAAACACAGATATCATAGGCATTGCCATTGGCGTAAAACGCAAAGGTCTTTATACCAAAAACTCTTTTCCGCAAGGAGAGGGCTCTGAGTATTACAACAGTCTTATTCCAAGTTCTCCTAATTTCTTTAATGTTTTGCCATTAGGCATGGATAAAAACAGTGGACAGTCAGAAGTGTTTGTACGCTACTGGATTACCAATAGAATCGGGGTAAAAGCGGGCTATGTTCATGGCCGTACAACTTACAAAACGGACGTTAAACTCGACAACAACCAAAACCGTTTTTCAACTACTTACGACATGCCTTATGTCTCCATCTGCTTCCCATTATATAATTAATAAACTAAAGCGGATAGCAGCACAAATTTATTATGGACGAAAAACTTGTTGATTCCCACAAATATAACCTGTGGAAGGGAAGGCTGGAAAAAAATGGCCTTGACGTTCACAATGTTGACGAATTATACTCACGAAGAAACGGAAAAGGAGAAGTACTTTTTTCACTTTTATATACCGATGCGACGACACCGGAAGGAGATAAAATCCCGCCAATCTGTTTTTTGAAAGGTGAAGTAGTATGTGTCCTGATCTGTTTTGTTGAAATTGAAACCAGAGAAAAATACTTACTGCTGGTTCGTCAACGCAGAATTTGCGATGGTTCGCTTACCTATGAACATCCGGCTGGCATGCTCGACAGTGAAAGTGACGCGGCTTCTGTTGCGGCCAGAGAAGTTTTTGAAGAAACCGGAATTCCAATTAAAAAAGAAGATCTGGTTGAACTTAATAAGGGACCTTTCTTTCCATCAACCGGCACAAGCGATGAGGCGATGTATTTATTTTACAGTGAAATAGAATTGTCCTTCGAAGAAATTGCAAAACATCATAATCAAACACAAGGTCTGATTTCTGATCACGAGCATATTACCACGCATGTTGTGCCTTTTGTAGAAGGACACAAATTAATTACCAATGTTAACGGTATTCTCCTGGATTTCATGTATTTGAAAGATGTTGGAGATTGGGATTTGATGAAAAGATTATAAGGTCGGAAAATGCCTCATAGTTTATTTGCAATAAATTCTGTCAGGAATTGACAAGAAATCAAATTAGAGGCTATATTTGCACCCCGTTACAGGCTATAAAGCCCAAAGCACCCATAGTTCAATGGATAGAATTTCGGTTTCCGGTACCGACGATATGAGTTCGAATCTCGTTGGGTGCACAAAAAAGGAGAAAACAGTGATGTTTCTCCTTTTTTCAGATATAACCTCTTTTAAATGTTGATTTTCGATTTTTATCTGTTAGAAACTTCCTTCTGCATGGAATTTTTCATGGCATTGTCCATCATTCGTTCGGGTAAAAGAGAAAGCAGGTAGGTTTGCGCGGCATGAGGCCAGTACGGCATAACGCTTTTTTTGCCACAGCCTACGACTGACAAGACCTTTTTTGCAAAATGTTGACTGGAAGGTCTCAAAAAGCTAACAGGCTTCTTATTAGAGCCCGTATGGACGCTTCCGGTAAGTATCGAAATGGTCTCAATGTTCTCAAGTTCTATTGATAGTGATTTTGAAAATGCATTGTTATAAGCCTTTGTGGCCGCATAAACTGCAAGGAATGGAGGTGGAAGTATCCCAGCGTAGGACGATATATTCAGAATCAGTGAATCGCCGGAGAGAAAAGGAAGCAAACGATTGGTAAGCTGCGTAGCAAAAAGTATGTTTACATTGACAATCGCGTCGATTTCGGCTGCTGAAAGTTGGGAGAAAGCTTTGATCGGTCCAATGCCAACGTTATTGACCAGTATCTTAATCGGGAGGTGCTCAATCCCGGAAATGTCAGGAATGCCATATACACTGCTGTCATGGATAACACACCGGATATCTAATGACGGATTTATCATCAACGCGTCACTGATAACCGTGTTCATTTTCACCGAATCTTTTGCATGTAAAATAAGATTAAACCCTTTTGCCGCCAGCTCCAGAGCAATGCCTTTACCTATTCCATCTGATGCCCCGGTCACAACTGCATAAGCACCTTCTGTTTTATATCTTAAAATCGATGATGGTCTTATGTAAATATAAACGAAGGTAACAAAGCGAAAAATTATCCGAAACACCGCTACAATGCCGATAAAATTTACCAAATGGGTAAATGTGACTTGATATATTTTCATCCTTATGTCGTTGAATTAATTGAAATACAAAACAACAGGATAAGGCAAGTTGTACCAATGGTGAAACGGTTGTAAGTAATGGACTATTTGCGGTACTGCTGTTTGAAAATCATGGGCGACATACCGGTGCCCTTTTTGAAAAAGCGGGAAAAATAATGCTGATCTTCAAAACCAAGGATAGATGAAATCTCTTTTACGGAATAATCCGTGTAAAATAACACTCGTTTCGCCTCCATAATGACCTGCTGTTGAATCCAGTAGCTTGCCGAAAATCCAGTTACCTGTTTAACAACTTCGTTAAGATAAGAGGCAGAAATATTCAGCCTTTTTGCGTAGCCCGAAGGCGTTCGCTCGATATGATAAGATTGAGAAAGATATCTTTTAAATTGCTTGGTAATAATAACCGAACGTAAAGTGCTACCGTAATTTGAATCTTCTACGGCATCAAATTCGCAGGCAATCATGCCGGTACATGTATCTGTTAGTGAGCGAATTATCTCCAATTGGAGACTGCCTTTATCTGCATGTTCGGATAAGGCCACGAGCAGGTCAATGCTCTGTTCAAGCAAAATAGAATCATTTTCAGCCAAATGTGTAATTGCTTGTTGAGGAACCTTTTCTTCAAAAATATGTCGGAGAGAATCTTTTATCAGAGCGGTTTCGATGGCAATGAACAAAGCTTCTACTTTATCAGCAGAGACGCCCCGATGAACCTGACCTGGAAGAATACAAAGTATGGCGCAGCCTTCAAGTGCTATTTCCTTAAAATCAACCATAATCCGGCTTGTGCCTTGAAGCTGGAAAACAAATATATAGTGATCATCCCGATGGGCAGCTTTGAAAAGTATATCCTGATCATCCAATTCTTTGTACCGTGTTATCTTTAATCCGTGCCGTGTTATTTCTTTTAGTAATAGAATTGGAATATCTTTTTTCTGTTTCATAACGATGTAATAATAGATTACGAGGTAGGTATCAAAATATTTTGACTTACTCAGAAAGCTCGTTGGAACTTTAACTTATTTGCGGGCTTCATATCAATTATTCAGTTTGGTTAATCCTTTAATATAATTGGCAGATGAAACGACAATATGTAGACCGAGCATAATCGACCCGGAACAAGCAACAAGTACTGCTTGATACATCCGGCTTCCGTGTAAATCACAACTAGATTATCCAAATTCCAATTATCATTTGAATAGAATTTACCGCAAGTTAGGAGCGATCCTTGATATAACAGAACTCGTGGAAGCTCAAAGGCAGCTAAATATGAGTGAAGAGATGCTGCGCTCGATGACTCAGCAGTCACCGGTTGCGATTGGTCTTTTTGAAACGGAGGCGTTAATTATAAAATCTGCAAATCCTGCCATGCTTTCCATTGTAGGTAAAAATGAAATGGTCATTGGCATGGAGCTGGAAAAAGTATTACCAGAGCTTACAGAGCAGGATATTATTCGCGTATTCAAACAGGTTTTAAAATCTGGACAACCCTATGATAGTAATGATATTCCTGTATTTTTGAGGGGTAATACTGGATTGGAAAATCGTTATTTTAATGTCATTTGTACACCGATACATGGAGCAGACAATGAAATAACGGGAATTATGGTAATGTCCTCCGATTTTACCTGGAAGCATCATGCACAAATTGAGATAAAGGCAGGTGAAAGCAAGTTTCGTAACCTTATTGAGCAGTCCCCCGTGGGATGTTCACTCATGGTTGGCAGGGAGCTTATTATCGAATTTACAAATGAAGCCATGATCAAAATATGGGGGAAAGGCCATTCCGTTGTTGGTAAAAAACTTATTGAAGCTCTGCCAGAATTAATGGGACAACCCTATATCCAGATTTTGGAAAACGTTTATGATTCCGGACAACCGTACCATTCGCAGAGCGCTCGGGCGGATCTGAAGATGAGCGGGATCATGTCGACGTTTATTTCGATATTACCTATACACCACTTTTTGATGTTGAAAAAAAAGTTTACGGAATTTTGTAAATGGCTATTGAGGTAACCGCACGCGTAGAAGCGCAAATGGAGCTTGAAAGAAGTGAAAAACTTTACCGTGAGCTAGCCGGCCAACTGGAAACAAGGGTACAGCTCCGTACGACTGAGCTCAATCACGTAAATGGTCAATTAATAAGTTCAAATCAGAGTCTGGAACAATTTGCTTACGCGGCAAGCCACGACCTTCAGAAACCACTCCGCAAGGTAGTATCGTTTGGTAGCCGTCTGGAATCCCGTCATCGTGATCAACTGGACGATGAAGGGAAGTTCCTTCTTTCCAGAATGCAGGACGCAGCCAATCGAATGAGCTCAATGATTTCCGATTTGCTGACTTTTTCCAGATTAGAAGCTAATCATAAAGCTTTTGCAAAAGTGGACATGAATTTAATTGTAGATGCTGTCCTGTCAGATCTGGAAATGGTTATTGAAGAAACAAAGGCGGTGCTCGATATTAAGCCATTGGATAGCGTTTGGGGAGATTCAGCGCAACTAACCCAGCTTTTATTGAATTTGGTAAATAATGCGTTAAAATATCAACCGAAAGGACAGGTTCCTCATATTACAATTTCAACAACATCCGCAGATCCTTCCGAGTTGACTCAAATAGTTTTGGCTGGCCACGCTTACCTAAAACTCCAGGTCCAAGACAACGGCATTGGTTTTGATCAAAAAAATGTCCAGCGCAGTTTCCAAATGTTTCAAAGGCTTCATGGTAGAAGTGAATATGCCGGTACTGGAATCGGACTCGCACTGGGCAATAAAGTTGTCCAAAACCATTATGGACTTTTAACAGCAGAAAGTGAAATAGGGAATGGGGCTAATTTTATCGTCTATTTACCTATGTCTAAAAATTAAAGCAGTGATAATCCTAGGGTACGATTTATTTTCAGGAACTGGGTGCCTTCTGATGATTCCAGCTAGATTGATGTCACCGACGCGGCTGAATCGTCGTGCGACGCTTCTATACTTAAACCAGGACTGAATTGATTTTGGGGTTGTCAATAGTGGAAAATTATCCTGTCCGAAGCTAATCCTTAAAACTTGCCTTGTTACCGCTGAACATACCATCTTTAAATATAGACCCATGTTCAGCAGTATAAAACAGGACCATTTCTGCACCTGTCCCGGTTTTAATGGAAATCACCTCTTTTACTACAATAAGCGCTTCATTTTTCTCTAAGTCAATGTGCCCATTAACTTGGACCGATCCCTGATAAATATATAAGAGAGCCGTCAGGTCATTATCTGGCATTTCGGGCAGTTCTGTAATTGTTCCAGCAGACACATTGTTATCATACAGCCAGCTCTGGCTACTGAAACGAAGAGTTGTCTGGGATGTTGGAGATGCCAGTAGGCGCCAGGTATTTTCGCTGTCTCGTTGCCCTAGGTTCTGGAAGGTAACTTCCGGTTTGAGATTCTTAGCACCCGGGCGGATGAAGATTTGCAACCCTTCAAACGGTTCACTTTGACCGTCAATTAATTCTTCATGATAGAAAAGTTTACCGGCTTTCATAAGCATTAGCCGAGTACTCGTTATGGTATCTTTATAACCTTCTGAGTCTATGTGCTCCACTTTTCCCGCCCTGAAATAAGATAATATCTCATCATTGACATGCGGGTGCATGGCAATATGCTGTTTCCCTCGTACATATGCATGATCAATCCTCCCAATGCTTCCTATGCCAGAATCTGATCCTGAAATTGTGTATCCCGGATAAAGCGTTTGAATTGGACCGTGGCCCATAAATGCAGTTTTATCTATTTTCTTTAACATCGCAAAAAGGTTATTTAGCGCCGGCAGTGTGCCGGCGCCGGTTTGGTAATCAATTAAATAGTTTGAAATAAATTTCTTCGAAAAGTATTGGCTTGACTTTTTCACCTTCTGGTGTTGCCCAGCTACCAATCAACTCGGAGACAAACTGACTGATCGTTGATGTGCGCACACCTTGGCTTTCCCAGGTTTTTCTGGCTACGTCCTCAGCGATTTCCGTTGGTGAGCCTCCGCCGTCGATCACAACTTGTACATCAAAACCTTCTTCTTGCATAGAAATAGAGGGCCAGACAATACATACGTCATTGGTCAGACCAGCCATCACCACATTTTTCCTTCCGTTTGCAGCTTTAAGCACCGCCGCTTTAAATTCCTGGTCATCCCAGGCATTAGTAATACCTTGTCTTTTTACACGGTCAGCGAATTGCTTTGGCAGTATTTCCTCCATGTCTTTGATCAATGGCCCCTGTGCCAGCTCTTCCTGACTAGAAGTTAGAACTACCGGAATGTCTAAGTCTTTGGCGATCCTAGCCAATGCACGGGCCCGTGAAATGATCACTTCATGTGAACGATTGGCTGAGAAATTGAGTGTACCTACTTGGTGATCAATCAGTAATATTACTGTGTCTTCGATTTTGAACTTTTTCATGATCTTGATTTTGCTATTGTTTATGTCGCTTGAAACTTCGTGTTTCTTCCGACTTGCTTAGCAAAATTACCAGGTCAAGAAGCCTTAAAACGGTGATTTTTGTCACAATCGCCTGATGATGAAAATCACGTATTCTGGTAATCAAAAATTAACAACTAGCGGATTGGTTTTCTGGCCCGGCTCAACGTTTCTCTGGCAATTCCCAAATAGGACGCGATCTGGTGCTGCGGAAATCTTTGGACGATTTCAGGATAATGGCGCTGAAAATTTTCATAGCGTTTTATCGGATTTAAAGTAATTGTATCTTCCACGCGTTTTTGGGATGCAATATGATTGTTTTGGCTCATCTGCCAGAACATTGTATTAATTGCCGGAATTCTTAAAATCTCATCCAGTTTATTGATCGGGAAAACAAGCAGTAAAGAGTCTTCCCATGCTTCAATGAAATATTTGGATGGAGTTTGGTTAAGAAAGCTTTCACGGTCTACCACCCACCAGTTTTCGATCGCTAACTGGAGAATATGCTCAATCCCTGATTCGTCAACGCTAAACTGACGAAATGCCCCTTTAAAGACAAAGCCTGTATGGGTACACACTTTTCCCTCTTCCAGAAAGTACTGTCTTTTTCTAAGTTTTTTTAGTTCAAAGGCAGATTTTACAATTTCTTTTTCTTCATTGGTTAAAGGCTCGTTACTGTAACGCTGGATATACTCGAAGAGTGGTTCGTACATCGTTTTGCAAGTTTGAACAGATTTACATCGGCAAGTTAAATATAAATCGAACAACCAGCCTGACTTTCGTATCGTTGCAGTAAATTCGTTCCAAGCCTCGAAAATTCAGCTGCCATCTCTAAATGACTTACGCAGTTCAATTTGACATTTTTTGAATGCCACATCACAAATGTCAAATAAGCGTACCAACAGGCAATTCAACGTCTGTTTTGTGTTAACAAAACAAAGAATGTTTATATTTATTGAAATAATTGTGTAACTTTCGGCTACTTAGTTATCCAGAAAATTATGAAGATTTTTCTTTACTGCTTTCTTCTCATCGTTACTTTGTCCTGTAACAAGCCGGATTCTGATGTGACTGACAGTAGCCAGGACACCGTTTTAGATGAATATCCAGATTGGTATACCCTGAAATCTCCCGACGATCATATGATACTGGGCGTTTGGGGAAATTATAATAAAACTGTGGTCATCTCAACCGGCGCGAAGTTATTTCGTACTGATGATCAGGGAAAGCATTGGAAAAAGGTTCTTCAATTGACTGCCATATTATTTGGCGTAGTGCAATATCAGGATACCTTATTTGCAATGAATGGTTTATCGAATCAGACTAAACAAGCCGTCTATCAGCAGGTGCTGACAACCGCAGATCATTATAGCGTGGATGATGGCAAATCATGGAAGCGGTACTCGGGCAGCAATCATGTTTTATACGATATTCCGGAATTTGAATCTGCTGACAAATTTTTAATAAATCCGGTTTTCACACCTGACAAGGATACCTATAAGATCAACATGGTATTTAAAAACGGGCCAGATGCAACGACTGGTGGTTTTACTACGCCTGGTGTCATCACATCCAATGGCCGGCGGATCGATCTTCCACAACTCCATCAGCTGCAAAGCCTTTTTCTGGACGATCAGCAGCGGCTTTACATCGCGTGCAGTGATGCAGTTTGCGGTTCAGAAAATTCGTTCAAATTTTGCAATAGCCAGGGCGGAAGAGGTGTGGTATACATTTCCAAAAAACCTCTTCCTAGATAGTTTGAGGTGTAGGTTGATAGCAATCTTTTCGTGGTTGTGATATGGAGACCTTCTTCTGTATCACTTGATGTAGTGCTCCTTAATATGAAATACTGCATTATCCTATACAAATAAGGCCTTTCAAACTTTAAACAACTTAAAGTGATCAGGTCTGGAATGATATTATTTAACACTGCGGTATCATTTCATATTTTGATCAAAAAGATGCAGCCCATATATATTGCCGATGATTCTGCCGATCAGCGTTATTTGTTCGGTTACTTTCTTAAACGTGTTAATCCGGAATATCCGGTTGTATTTTTTGACAGAGCTCAGAAGCTGCTTGATTCATTGCAATCTTCCATTCAAACCGGTGGTGTTCTTCCCATGGTGGTATTTCTGGATTTGCAAATGCCCGAAGTAAATGGTTTCAAAGCACTTGAAATAATCATGAGCCTGAATGAAAGAGGAGGGAATTGGCCGGAAATACCCGTTGTTACTTATAGTGGTGATTCCGATCCGGATATGATACGTAAATGCCTGGATGCCGGCGCACTGGCATTTTTGCAAAAACCGGTAGACTTAGAAAAGCTTAAAAATCTATTGTTATTAGTTCAGCCATAGCCGTATTATTACTGCTGATCGTGATGAATAATGGCTACACAAGTTTATTAGGCTCTTGTCGGGATTGAAAACGGATGCGAACAAGTGTTCCCTGTCCTGGTTTGCTTTCTATATCCATAGTGGCTTTCATAAGTTCACAGATTTTTTTTACAATAAATAGACCTAAACCTTCACTTTCCTTAAAATGATCATTGGTGGTCTGGTCTGGCCCCGCTGGTGCTGGCTCCTGAAGCATTTTTCCTTCCTGATGTACGGCAGTTGTATGTATGGAAGGTCTCAGCTGTTCTGCAAAAAGAGCCAAAGTACTATTTTCGGCAAATCCCGGTCCGGTATCCTGAATACTTAAAATCCAGCGTGAATCATTTTCCGGCGCCCAGGATACATATACTCCACCTGAATTAGTGTATTTCAAGGCGTTATGAAGCAAATTTTGGAAAACGCGCTGTATTTGTACAGGATCACTGTGGACTATCAAATGTTTTGGACCTGTCCCTTCCAGCACTACTTTCTTTTTCTCTGCCAGTGGCAACGTGTTTTTGATCAGGGAATTCAGTAATTCTGATACATCAAATTCTTTGATATGCAGCGTTTCCTGACCGGCCTCTATACGTGAATAATCGGTCAGTTGTAATAACAGATCCCGTATCGACGACAAGTTTTTATTGAGCATTCCCATCAGTTCTGAGCGGTCTTGCTCGGACGATGGCATTTCCCATAACTGAGAAGCCATCATCAGTACACTAAAGCTGGAACGCAGGTCGTGTGAACTATGCCGAAGATGTTCATTTCGCGTTTTGCTTAACTGCTGCAACTGGTCGAGGGCATTTTGAAGATTCAGTGCCTGTTCAGCAGCAGCGGTTTGTCTAAGCTGATGGTAATAAGTGACACTTCCCCGGATGGAATCTGAGTATATTCTGAATACATCACTGTGAATAGATAAGAGAGACTGGGAAGAAAACTTCGGATTATTTTCAGCGTATGCTTGAATCTGTTCGAGCAGCAGATTAAACAAATGCTCAAACTCAATGATAAGTTCATGAAGTTCATAACCGGTTTGCCACCTGTGAAGTCCATGCTCACTGGCAACTTTTACGGCATCTTCAATTTCTGGTTCTTTCAGCAGCCGTTGTTCTAAAATATTTAACAGAACCGGTATCTGATCATTAAATTCTTCACGCGAGAAGCTGGCTTTACTGCTAAGATTATCGTCCTGCGTACAAGCCTCCCGCCATTTGTTAAGAAGTGTTTCCCTTTTGGTGCGTAGTAAACCAACTAAATCCTCGTATTGCTGATTGCCTGTTAATTTCGACATAGTATCAGTTTGAGTGTTTTTATTTATTAAAAATATTTGACAAACCTCGGTTTTGAGGCTAATGCTTACAGTGTATCAATCCCAAAAGAACAACGCTTTCGTAACTATAAATACCATACCTGATTTGAACTAACCTTTATCGTAAAATTTTGTAGAATTAAGTAAACCAGTTAAATATTAAAGTCATAAATTTGGTTGTTCGTAAGCTTACGATACAAATAACCCAGAGGTTTGAACGATGCTTTTATGAACAGGGCCAAAACAATTCTTATCGCAGATGATGATGAAGACGACAGGATGCTGCTTAGCGAAGCAATTCGCGGTATTATTTCCGGGATTGTCATCAAGGAGGTCTGTGACGGTGAAGCATTGATTGACCAGATCAGGCTGGAAGGACCGGAAAGCGAAATAGTAATTCTGCTGGATATGAATATGCCCAGAATGAATGGTCTTGAAGCGTTGGAAATTATTAAATCAGATCCTGATTTGATACACATTCCAATCATTATGATATCGACTTCTTCAAACCCGGAATTAATTACCAATGCCTATCTGAGGGGAATCAACGCCTACATCGCGAAGCCTTATCTGATAAATGAATATGAGGAGCTGGCAAGGGCGATCAATGTTTGTTTTTTGCATGACTACCCTTCATTTGATCAAGCTGCCACTATCAAAAATGTGTCTACAAAAAGCATTTTGGTTATTGATGATAATACGGATGAAAGTAAGTTGATCAATCTTGCTTTGAAGCATAGTTTGCCCAATGTGGATATAATTCACATGAATGATCATGCTACTTCGATAGAATTTATAGCATCGCAATGGGATAAGTGCGTTGCTACGCCGCAGTTGATTTTGCTGGACCTGTATCTGCCGGATCGAAAAAGCGGTCTTGATTTGCTTGAAATGATTAAGCAGTTTCTGGTTTCAAAAAACTTATCTACCATTCCCATTATTATGTTAAGTCAATCGGATGATCCTTTGGATATACAGGATTGCTACCGCTTGCAGGCTAATGCCTACATGACTAAATCATCAGATCTGACGGTCTGGTTTGCCTTTTTTTCCTACTTATGCCATTTCTGGATGGATACCATCATTACGCAGAGTAAACTGTCAAGATATTAATCTCAGGAAAATTTTGAACAGTCACCAAAATTTGGTCGGATAAAAATTCATTGTTATAATCACTCTTATATACAAACGTATATAGGTTAGTGTCTGCCTTTTTAGTATTATGCGATTTCGTAAAAGAGGTATTATTTGAATAATCACTGTACGGCTAATACGGAACAAGCTTAGCAGGCCGTGAAAAATAAAAAAATGGCCATTTCAGATACCCTATTAAGGATCTCTAAAACGACCAAAGAAACCGGAATTTGTAACACGTCGAAAGGCAGAATGGCTATTATACCTTCAAGCTATTTAATCAACTCTTCCAATTTCCTCCTTTAACTTATACCACTTTTCTATATCCTTATCTTCCGCATCGGTATACTCACTCGAAAGGAAGTCCAGGAATTCAAATCTATTTTCATCGTTTTCAAGAAGCAAAGTGTCTTCACTTCCTTCTGCCTTCACATGATAGATATTTCCTGTATTGGTAATTTCTTTTGACGTGTAGAATATACCTGAACCTTCAAAATTGCTTACTGAATTATAAAGCTGGTAAACATTTTCATGATTTTCCAGATCAACGCCGGATAACCAGTTTTTATAGTCTGTAACTTTTGCCATGATCGTATAATTAGATTAGACTTATACATTCAAGTAAAAACTGTACCAAAGGTCTTAATCAATCGAGGTCTAGGAAAAACAGCATTTAATGATCAAAATAGTAGTCAGGAATTAGAAAAAAATGTGTCCGAATCCGAAAATATTAAACTCCGCCATTGATATGATCATTGATCCAAAACTTGCAAATGGAGTGGATAGTATTTTTCATCTCATTGAAATCAAACGGTTTAATAATTACCGCATTGGCTCCGGCATTATAACATTGATTGATCTGCGTCAGCGTGATATCGCTGCTCATGATGACAATCGGGATATATTGCATCGGTATTTCATTCGCCCCGGACAATTGCCTGAACTGCTTAATTAAACCAAGCCCGTTCATGCCCGGCATATTTAAATCTGAAATGATCAGGGATGGCAGCGATTCGGCTTGCCCGTTCTGCGCTAACATCTTTACATGACGAAATAACGCTTGCCCAGTGTCAAAGAATTTGATCGGATAAGATGCAGCAGTATCTTTTAAAAGCTTATACATCAAAAATTGATGGTCAGCATTATCGTCGACAATGTATAAATCCCTGCTCATAACGCTTATTGAATTCAAATGGTTAGTGTGTAATTAATATATTAACAGTATTACAATTCCGGTGCTACGCCGGAATAATAATGCGATTTTTTTGCGTGGTTGGTCTGGAAAGCTATTCCAAAATGGACCTTTAACTTAAAATGCCATGCCAGAAGAATCTGACATTTCAGGGACTTTTTTGATAAGGAAAAATGTGCCGTATGATAGCTGTCCTTATCATAAAATCTAATTCAAATCATTAAATTGAAGATAATGATTCAGAAAATTACGAAGTTCTTCAACCTGATTTTTGAGATTTTTTATTTTAATAGAGTCTCCGGCCGTTAGTTGACTGTCCGAATTTTCCAGGTTTAGAATGGCATCTTTTTCAACAATCATTACGGCTTCTTCCAGACTTCGCAATGCCGCCCAAAGCTTATGCTCAGTTGTTTCCGTTACAGATTCGAAAAGCGAGGCTGATGTATAAGCATGTCCGGTATGGCACCGGTAACGGGCAAATTTTCCTTCCCTGAAAGAATTTAATGCCCCACCACACTCGGGACAAGTTAGCATTGTGTGTTCTCCCATTTGGACAATACCTTTATTGAAAGCGTTTGCCAGAGCAGCAATGTCCACTTCCATTTTCAAAAGGTTTATCTCATCTTTATTTGCTATTGATTTTCGGGTGATATTTTCCCCAGTCAGTTCAGTGAGTATCTCCACCATTTTTGAAACAGGAACAACATAGTCTGCGTCAATGTACTCTAATACACTGGCTGGCATACTGGGATATAAGGCCTGTTCAGGATCCTGAACAATGGTTGTTCCACCCATTCGTTTTAATGACTACATCCCCGAACATCCATCATCAAGCATGCCGGTCAACACAATTCCGACTGCGCCTGACCCGTAAGAGTATGCCGCTGATCTGAACAAAGCATCAATAGAAGGCCGGAAACGGTTTTCCTTGGGTCCTTTTTTAACCAATATATGTCCTTTTTCGATTAACATGTGATAGTCAGGTGGAGCGACATAAATCGTAGCTTTTTCGATTTTGGCTCCATCGGCAGGATGCAGCACCCGCAATGGACCGGAACTATCCAGAATGTTGACTAAATATGAGTCTTTGGCCGCAGCCATATGCTGCACGATAAAAATCGGGGTCTTAAAATCGGCCGGTAAAGCAGCTACCAATTGTCGGAGCACCATTACCCCACCTGCGGAGGATCCGATAACAATAACATCAACACTTCTCATATCCCAGTTCTATTTAAAATAAAATTCAGGGTGCCTGTACTAATATTATACCAGTATTTTGTATAATTATATAATTTTATATAGAAATTACCAGAATTATATATGATAAATCAACGAAAACTCTTTTTATTCAAACTGATCGGCAGTGTAGAAGAAAGCTGGTATATGCAACTGCCCCTTTATTTTTGGGGATGAAAAATTGAAAGAACAACCTTTAAATTTTAAAAGAAATTCAATTTTCCGGATTTAATAGAAGTAAAAAGTTATATTTTATCTTTATTTATGTTAATTAACGAAATGAGTCAGCAACAATGAAAATGGCTGGTTGAGGTTGTGATTTTACACTTTGCTATTTTATCAAATCAATAATTTACGACTGACCTTGTGTATATGTTTAATTCTTTTTGCAGTTTAACTTTTTCATATTCTAACAATTAAATTTTTTAACGATGAAAACAAAGTTATTACCATTGATCATTGTTGCCGTCTGCATCTTTTCAGTTGCAGCGCAACGGATTACGGCCAACGACATAATAGGCACCTGGCTATATAGGATTTCCGATGTTCCGCCTGAATATGAAACGGGTTCTTTCATCTTTGAAGAAAAGGACGGTAAATTGATCGGATACTCCGGACAATCTGAAAAACAGCAAATGAAAAATCTGGTGGTTGACCAGGGAAAAGTGTCTTTTTCAACGGATTTTGACGGTGGTTCGATCAAGTACACCCTGAATCAAAAAGGCGATACACTGCTTGGGGCCGTTTCAACACAGTATGGAGATTTTACAGTGACCGCAGTTAAGGAGAAAAAGTAGCTTTTATTTAAAATGATATTCCGGAAAGGAGATTGTCTGTCCACGACAATCTCCTTTCTTTATGGTCATATATGGCAGGTGGAATGTTATTCTAAGATGATAGCCTTGTAGATGAAATAATAAGATAAATAAAATTTATAAGTGGTAACTACTTGACCTGGACGTGTTAGATGCATTATATTTGTGTTTCAATCCCTGGGTATATGATCAGCAAAATTTGTACATTTCTATTATTGGCGTTTTCCAATATTCTGCTTTATTATTTAATTGTAATCCTGGAACCCCAGGTAGACTACCGATTACTCTTCACAATGATAAGGGCAGTTTTCGTGACCAGTCTGTTAATGCAGTTACTGACTGCCACTGGCATAGCGAAAGCGCAAAGTATGTGGTGATAGTAGAAAACAATTAATTTTTCGGCCCATTTTATCGTGCTCTTGTCGCCGGATGGAAATCATTTGAGGAAGCTAGCAGCCGGCCGGGATATTCTTTATTACCGGCCAGCAAAAGTTTCACATGTCCTGGACATTTCTGTCTTTTCGCCTGTACTTTAAAATTCTTTTTTTTTGAAACGACCTTAAACAACGTGCTGAATGTTACTGCTTTGTCTTCTGCAATCTTCGTTAAATAAGTAAAGCAATTTTTATTGGACAATTCGGATTGCGCTTTAAACCTTTTATATATATTGTGATTTGAAACTAAATCACCTCAATGAGCAGTACCTATTCGTCAATTCGTTTTATAGCAATTGATGACAACCCGCTGGACTTACTTTCGATATCAGAATACGCGAAAGCCTTTCCATTTCTTGAAAATTGCGGCACATTTTCCAATCCGCTGGAAGGATCCGAGGCGCAGAAATATATTAAACCGGATCTGATGTTTCTGGATATTGAAATGCCTAACGTAAATGGTCTGGACCTGTTTCGGAAAATCCGGCAGGAAGTTTCAATGGTTGTGCTCATTACCTCACATCCCGAGTTTGCCCTGGATGGATTTGAATTATCAGCACTTGATTATGTTTTAAAACCTTTGACCGAAAAACGTTTCGCCCAAACCGCGCTGAAAGTTCAGGAATATTGGGAAATGAAACAAAAGTCAGAAGCATACGAAGTGCTTTTTGAAAAGGATATGCTCACAATCAAGGAAGGCTACAACCAGGTTCGCGTGGCGCAGCGTGACATCATTTACCTGGAAGCGATGCAGGATTACACCAAAATTGTAACACTCAAAAAGAATTACCTGACGCTGTCTTCGCTTTCCTATTTCATGGAACAATTAACGCCCGATCGTTTTCTGCGCGTTCACAGAAGTTACGCTGTTTCGCTGGGACAGATCAGGGAGTTGCGATATTCGGAGTTGCTATGCAATAACACCGTTATTCCGGTTGGTAAAACGTACAGATCCATTGTAGCCAAGCTTAAACTCTGAACGATGGGAAGAACTGCTCTACTTTTTTTCGTTTTTTTGGGAATACTAAAAACTGCTCATGCACAGGTCATTCGTGATCTGAAACCTTTTAAAACCAACGCGCAAAAGCTGGATTATCTCAGCAAAGTTTGTGACTCCTTATCCCATGCAGGAAAGGTGGAAGATGAACGGGCCGTGGCCAGATTTGCTTTGAAAATGATAAAGCCGGATGATCTGAAAAATCTGACAAGATTCAATTTTTTTCTGGCCTTTACCTATGGAGAGACCGGCCAAGGAGACAGCACCATCTACTATTATGAAAAATCCATTGTTTATGGCAGGAAAGATAAAAATCCCGTTGAGATTAAGAAGGCGCTGCAAAGGCTTTTGTTTTCCTATGTGAATGAAAAAAAGTATAGTAATAAAGCCAACAACGCACTGAAAGAATTGCTGGCTATAAGTGATACAACAAAGGATGAGTTGGGGAAAGTAGAGACGTTTGTCACAATTTCCTATTACTATGGCATGAACGGGCAGTATGAAAAACAGATCCAGTATTTATTGAAATCAATTGAAATAAAAAAGCGGTTGATTGCAAGCGGACAATTAAAGGATCGTGAAAAAGTTGTGGCGGATTTGATGAATCTGGCAGAAATGTATATTGAAACTGACCAGGTAGAACTTGGACTCAAATATTCGCTCGAAGCCCGGAAATATATTGTGAGCTATCCAAATTATCTGGCGCATCATTACAAAGACATGGCCGATATTTTGCTGATCAAAAAAAATACGAGCCTGGCCAGAATCTATTACGATAGTCTGACAGCCATGCTTACGGAGGCCAATCAAAGTTCTGTGCATAGGAACAACCGGATGGCATCGGACCTGGCTTTTACAGATTATTATCTCAAAAAAAGTCAGGTCGACAGCGCATTTATTTATATCAGTCGTGCCAACAAAATGGCTGAAAAGTGGGCCGACGCTTACACAAAACCGCAAATCGATTATATGACGGCCGAGGTTTATCTGGCCAAAAAAGATTATGCAAAAGCCCTTCCTTTATTGCAGGCCTCCGAACCGGTGATGAAAGATTCGGATCCGCAGATTTATGTTGCTTTATTGCAATCATTGGCGCGTTGTTATGCGGCCACCGGACAGTACAAACAGTCTTTTGAAGCCTATGAGAAGTATGCTCCGCTCCGTGATTCCCTTTATATGCAAGCCTCAAAAAAAAGCATTGCAGATGCGGAAGCCCGTTATCAAAACAAAGAAAAACAGCAGGAGATCGAATTGAAAAATATTCAGATCGATGATGCGAAAAAGCAAAGAATCTGGCTGATTTCCGGGCTTTTGCTGCTCGGATTTTCTCTTGCGCTTCTTGGAGTTATTTACCGGAATAAAAGAAAAAATGCTCAAATCCTGGATTTGAAAAACAAAGAACTGGCAAATGCAATCAGTGAACTGGAAGAAGCCAATCGGACGAAGGCGAAACTTTTCAGTATTATCAGCCACGATTTGCGCTCGCCGATCAGTCAGGTTTATCAGTTTTTGAAGTTACAGCAGTTGAATCCAAAGCTGCTGAATGATTCACAACGAAATGAGCTTAGTGAGAAAATTCAGACTGCTACCGGTTCGCTTCTGGAGACAATGGAAGATTTGCTTCTCTGGTCAAAAACGCAGATGAATCAGTTTAAAGCGGACATCCAGTCTGTCGATCTTTATTACATTACTGATCAATGTCTGAAACTTTTACAATTAAACATTGAAGCAAAAAATATTATCATAAGTAACAAGTTGCAACCCGGAACAATCGTAAAAGCGGATCCTTATTATTTGCAGGCAATTGTCAGGAACTTACTTCAAAACGCTATCAAAGCGTCGGAAGAAAGTGGTTTGATCAAACTTGAAATTAAAAATGATGAAACAAATCCTGTGTTCTCAATAGAAAATGCCGGTCATGCTTTCAGTCAGAAAGACTATCTTTCATTATTGGCACAAAAAGAAAACGAGCAGGGATTATCCGGTTTAGGTCTTCGGTTGGTAGATGAACTTTCTGAAAAAACGGGTTTGAAAATCGAATTCGAAAATCCTGTTGAAAATCATACGAAAGCTTCTCTGACATTTCAATAATCAATATTACGAATTATGGCGGAAGAAATCAGAATTAAAGAAGCAAACCACAGTGACTTACATGAACTTCGGAATTTGGGGCTGATTTCTTTTGGCCAGTTCAAAGATATTTTGACTCCTGAAAACTGGGAAAAGCTCCGTAAATCTCTGGCGGACGAAAATACATACCTGAATTTACTGAATCAATCCAAGGCTTTTATTTATCTCAGCGATAAGAAAATCGTTGGCGTGGCTTATTTTATTGCCAACGGAAATCCGACAGAAATTTATCTTCCGGATTGGTGTTACGTCAGAATGGTTGGCGTTCACCCGGATTTCTCTGGCCGTGGAATTGGAAGAAAGTTAATGCAGCACTGCATTACACACGCAAAGAAAACCGGTGAAAAAACGATTGCGCTCCATACTTCCGAGTTTATGGACGCGGCAAGACATATCTATGAAAAGCTGGGATTTATCAGATTGAGGGAAATTGAACCCAGATTTGGGAAAAAATACTGGATTTACACGCTCGAGCTTTAACCGTTTATTCCGGGATCAACTCATACTCGTTCACTGAATTTCCTGTTTTTCTGCTTTCTGCCGTGCGTTTCAAAGATAGCTTGTTATTTGTGGGCGGAACGTTGATATAAAACTCAATATTTCCAATCGTTTCGCTCGGAGGTGGAGAAAGATTTTCGAGTATCAAACGCTGATTGTCGGTAGATAAAGACCATGTGCCCATAGTTTTCCGGCCATCGATATCGGTGAAAATTACCTGTTCGCTACTGGTCAAATCAAGCCGGAACCGGGAATATCCGGGTCTGGCATTAGTGGCAGCTCCATCCTGGTAGACCAATGTTCCGTTTTCCTTTACCGAAACCGGTTTCCAGACTTTCCCAACCGAAACGGGTTCTACTTTTTTGGGCTGACAGGCTGCCAAAAAAAGTATCGACATAAGAATTGAAAATATATAATTTTTCATATTGGCTATTAGTCAGTTATTTAATATAAAACTATTTTTTGTGTGACGATCTGTTTTTCTGATTCAATCAGCACGATGTAGATGCCGGATGATAATACAGACAAGTCGGTCTGTGTGGTCTGATTTGCTGCCAGTACTGTTAATATTTTACCATTTAAATCCAATAGCGTTAGCTTGTATTTTCCTGGTTTTGTGATTTTTACAAACAAAGTTTTATCTGCTGCGTAAACGAGATTTTCGGTTTGCGAAGGCTCAGTTCCTGTTATGATGGCAGAAGCCGGAACTTTGGCCACTTCGCTGTAAGGGGACTCACCGGCGGCATTTACAGCCTTGATGCGGTAGTAATAATCGTTGACATCCAGAATTTCGTGATCTGGAAATTGAATAATCGAAGCGTTCTGAGCTCCGATCTGAACAAAATCTGCGTCAGGTTTTTGCGATCTTTCAATGATTACATTTGTAGCATTTTCTGATAATGCAGTCCAGTTCAACTGAATCAGGTCAAAGTCTACCGGGGTAGCCACCAGATTTTGTGGTTTGTCAGGAATAGGTGCTCTTGGAGTTGTAGCTTCGGCAGTATTGCTGTAAGCAGAAAAGCCAATTTTGTTAACAGCCCGGATACGGTAGAAATATTTTGTAAGCGACAAAACCGCCTTATCCTGAAAAGTTGATGCATTGGCTGGAAGATCGGTAATTTTTGAAAAAGTCGTTCCATCCATTGACCTCTCCAATTCAAAGGAAGTTTCATTGGTTGAAATATCTGCCCAGGAAAGATCAATTTGTTGATAGGAAACTGCATTTGCTGCTAACCTGGCTGGCGGGATGGGCGCCACATCGACTGTCGTTGCCTCAGCAACATTTGAGAAATCGGACGGATTTGCTGAATTAACTGCCCGCACCCGGAAGTAGTAATGAGTAGCCGGCGACAATCCGGTATTTTGATAAGTTGTTGTATTTGCACTCACTTCCGCAATTTTTGAAAAACTTGCGCCGTCCGTCGACCGTTCAATTTCAAAACCGGTTTCATTAGCGGACTGATCCTTCCAGCTTAAATTAATCTGACTACTGGAAATCACAGCCGCGGCCAGCTCAACCGGAGCGGTTGGAGGCGTATCAAAAGTTGTGGCATCGGCCACATTCGAATATCCCGAATTACCAACCGCATTTTTTGTCCTGATTCGATACCAATAACGTGTAAATGCATTCAGGCCGGTGTTTTGGTAACTCGTTGTATTGGGCGAAAGATCGATCAACTTGGTGTATGAAGCTCCGTCCGTGGATCTTTCCAGTTCAAACCCGGTTTCATTTGCAGAAATGTCGGCCCAGGAAAGATTGATTTGCGAGGTTGAAACAGCAGTGGCAGTCAGGCGCTGTGGCGCATCAGGCGCGACTTCACCAGTTGTTGCATCGGCTACGTTGGAATATCCGGAAAATCCAGCTGAATTTTTTGAGCGGATCCGGTAATAATATTTTGTTGAAGCGCTTAAACCCGTATTTTGATAGAAAGTCGTGTTAGCACCAAGATCAGTGATTTTTGAAAAACCAACGCCGTCCGTAGATCTTTCCAGTTCAAACCCGTCTTCGTTATCCGCATTATCCATCCAGGTCAAATTAATCTGGTTTGGCGAAACTGCGGAAGCGGTTAATGAACCTGGCGGACGAGGAATTGTAACGGCCGGGGCATAGGTAGATGCATCCGCTACATTGGAATAAGCTGAAAAACCAGCAGAATTCTTGGCTCGAATCCGGTAATAATATTTCGTTGAAGCGTTTAAATCCGTGTTTTGATAAGAAGTCACGTTCGCGCCAAGATCTGTGATTTTTGAAAAACCAACGCCGTCCGTAGATCTTTCCAGTTCAAACCCGTCTTCGTTATCTGCATTATCTTCCCAGGCCAGATTGATCTGGTTTGGCGAAACTGCGGCAGCGGTTAATAAACCTGACGGGCGAGGAATTGTAATGGTTGGTACTTTTGTTGTTGCACACACAGGACTAGCGTAACCAGAATTTCCAGAAGCATTTTTTGCTCTAATCCGGTAACAATAGGTTGTTTGAGAAGATAAATTCTGGTCGGAATAAGTTGAAGAATTAGCTCCCAAATCTGCAATTTTGGCAAATGTCCCATTTTCAGAAGAGCCACGTTCTACTTCGAAACCGGTTTCATTGTCTGAAATGTCCGCCCAGCTCAAATCAATCTGGCCAGCAGAAACAGCTGTTGCAGTAAGGCGGCCGGGAGCAGTTGGTGTGTCCTGCGGTGTGTTTGCGCAGGAAGTGTTGGAATATCCAGATTCACCACTCTCATTATGTGCTCTTACCCGGTAGCAAAAATCTGTCCCGGTTGCAAGACCCGCATCATCGTAAACCAATGTTCGGCTATAATTTACGACGGCAATCTGCGTAAAAGAACCTCCTCCTGACCGGTTCATCCGTTCAACGTAAAATGTTGTGCCGCCGGAATTATTACCGTCCCAGGTTAGCCGGATCGTATTTGAATTGATTAGTGTCGTAGCTAAATTACCCGGCGCACTGGGTGGTGCAACCCGTGTTGTTACAGAAACATCACTGGACGGAAGTGATTGCTGGCGCGTATTCGTAGCGCGGATCCGGTAGTTATACAAAGTATTTGCAGCAACCGTCTTGTCTGAATAAGAGGTTGCATTTTTTGCTGTGGTAGCAATAAGCTGAAAATCAGTACCAAGACCGGGATCACGGTAAATCTCAAATCCGGTTTCCAGCTCACCGGAATTATCCGTCCATTTCAGCACGACTTCATTGTAAGATGGTGCTGTGGCCGATAAATTTGTAGGAGCTGGCAATGCGGTTTGCGCGATGGACAAAGACCAGCCGGAAGTGAGCAGTATAAAAAAGACCAGCAACCGGGCTGCCTGGGTTTGATAAAATTTTTTCATTTGACGTTCACTTCAATGATTTTAGACAATCCGGACTCCATTCCATCTTTGTAGATAACCCTTACTGCATATTGCAGAGGCCCTTTTTCAGCTTTTTTATCGCGATATTCCATTGTATCATAAATGGCGTCGTAGCTTGCAAACCCTGAATTTCCGGCAGCTTTATAAATCACAAAACGGCAATTCGCAACGGCGTAATTCCAGTAAAGTGAAACGCTTTTATCAGGATTCACAAAAGCTCTCAGCGCGTTGACGCTGGCCGGCGTAATTTTCGGCGTGGTCACATTTAAGGGAAATGAAACATCCGAGCGCAGTCCGGAACTATCGACAGACACAAGCGCATAACCATAAGTCGAGTGTCCTTTAATGCTTTTGTCCGAATAGGTAGTTACATTTTTATCTAGTTTTGCCAGTTCCACCCAGCGCTCCGTGTTTTTTCCACGCCGCATTAAAATTTGTTGCGCCAAATCGGTACTGTTACTTTTCGACCAGGAAATAACCACCGAAGAATCGCTCACTGTGTATCCGCTGATAACCGCAGCAGTTGGTTTTACTATGTCGGGTCGTTTCAGTTCCAGAATATCAGAGGGCTCGCTCGGATTATAACTTTTATCATAAGCGATGATGCGGAAAAATTTCTTATTGGTCAGTGTGTTTAAAGTTGTTGTATCATTAAATAATGGCAAAGCCAGATAACCCTTCGTGTCGCCTGTGAAAACATGGTCGGCCTGATTGGCCGAAACGACCCGGTAACCGAAAATATCGGGTTCGGGATTTGGGTCCCACACAATTCTTACAAAACCTGTCGTATCAATATATCCCTGGACTCCCTTTGGTTTTGATGGTCCATCGCTATCTTTAATCATACAAAAAACAGGCAGGCTCAACCCCAGATTTCTTGCCGTGTCAATCGCTGTAACTTTGTAATAATTAGGTAAATGCGGAAAAGCGGTTGTGTCGGTAAATTCTCTTGCAGCAGTGTTTAGAGGCTGGCTCGTCAATGGCATGAAGGTCCCATCCAGGCTCGTAGATTTGGATACTACAAATCCGCCCAGATCAGCGGGTTGTTTTGTATATTTCCAGGAAACCTTCACTTTTGATCCATACATATGTTTTGCAGAAATGTTTTCCACAGAAGGTGGGGGTGTTCTGTCAACCGCCGACGCGCTGATGATTTCGGAAGGAATCAATTCGCCAAAAGGTGTTATACCAAAAACCTTGTATTGATAAGCTTTGTAATTCTGCGGTACTGAATCTGAGTACTGAATTATGTCATCGAGCAAAGAGGCAGGCGGTTGTGTCCAGGGGCGGCTTGTAATACGGCGGAACGTTTTTCCACCATCGTCGGACCTTTGCACGTAATAGGAAGAAAACGAGTTTTCCGCCATCCTGCGATTCCATTTTAACATCACAAGATGCTCGGAAACTTCTGTTTTCAGCGGCAGCATATGCGCCTGTTCAGTTGCCCTGATATTTACAACCGAGGTTCCGGTTACATCTACCGGATACAATTTCGGATCCGTAAGCGGAATGATATAGTAATTGTACTGAACACCTTTTTTTACGTTTTTATCGATCCAGCCCAAGGCCATTCCGCGTGCGTTACGGGGACTGACATCACCAAGAATCAATGCGAGCATCATCCGAAGATCATTCTGATTTTGCTGATCAAGAATTTTGTCCAGCGTTATATCTTCCTTCGCGCCGATGGGCGTGTTGGTGCCATTTACCAGCTGGGCACAAGCCGCGGCAAGTGTATCTTTTACAGAAACATTTTTGAGCCATTCTTCTTTTGTCCAGGGTTTTACAGTGATCTGGTAATCCAGTTTCATTTTTTTGTCGTCACCCAAACTTCTGCGCGTCAGCATATAACCAGATTTTAAGGCCTGGCGAAAAAGCGCCGCATGATTTGGTGCCCAGCGAATAACTATGGAATCGCCAAAAGCTTTGGCAATAATGCCGATTTTATAACGACCCAAAACCGAGGAGTCTATTTCCGATATAACTTTTTCATTTGCTAATGCCTTTTTTATTTTTTGCTGCGCCTTGGAAGAAATTGGTGAAAGCAAAGCAAAAACAAGGATCAGTATAATGGATTTGTATAGATATTTCATACGCCGGAATATTATTTCAATGTGTTTAGAATGCTGGCTGTTCGTACAGGTTTTCCCATACCCAAAAATCCATAGGCCAGGGGAGAAGGGCATTTATTGTCCTTATCATAATAAGTATAAAGCGTTCCTTCTTTGGTAGCCGTTTGCAGGGCTTTCATTTTAATGGTATGTATTTCAAAAGCCGAATTTTGGTTTTTATAGTCCAGTAGCGGGCGAAAAAAAATCCCTATTTTAGCCATTTGAAGATCATCCGTGAGCTTGCTGTTAATTTTTATTGTTTCAATATTACTTTTCGCGATAATTGTAGCGATTGCACAATTATTTTTTGCAGCAAAACCTGTCATAAAGAAAAAGGAATTGCTACGATCGTCGTTACAGCTCATCGACGATCCGATACATGAATTTAATCCGGTAGAGGTCCTGTTATAAATGTTGACCAGGTGGTCTTCGTAATAGTCGGCGTTTTTACTTTCATCAGGAAAAGGATCATACAGAAACTCAACCATTATTTCCTTCCGAAGCTTATCCCGGGAGCCATATGTTGTATAAACATTTGTATTTTCTGCACACAAAATGAGCTGGTCCGCAATTTTGGAAGCGATTATCATATTGAAAACTCCTCCTTTGTAGATTTCATCATTTTGTTCCAGAAAATCGACAACATATGGCGCGATGTAATTATCATAGGCTTTTTTGACAGGCGCGGACGAATAAGTAATACCATAAGTAGCCGGCGTTCCATTGCCGAAAAGCGCATCGGAAATCTGCTTTTCCTTCGCTTGTGTTGCTTGTTCTTCACTTAATCCGGTGTATGAAAAGTTACCTTTTTTATCCGGTAGAACTAATGAAAGATCACCCGGTCCGGCCGCGTTAGCCAAAGAAACCATGTCAGTGGCAGAAAGCTGCATGGAAAATCCCGGCTGATTAACTTTCGTGTTGGCCGTCGCTGCTTTCGAAGTATTCAGCTTTGTTTTTACCTGTGCGTGAAGTGACACGTTTATCAATACGTTTAAGATTATTAGATTGATAATCAGGTGATAGAAAATTAATTTTATTTTTTTCATAACATTTTCTCGTTTACTTCGCCTTCTTTTTTTCAGACGGAATAAGGTTAAGTATTTCTTCGTTTTTAAACGGCTTTTGTATCTGATCATTCATGTTGTTGAAGTTCACCATCGAGCGGCGGAAAACATCTACTGCTGTTTGCTTCGTTTCGAAAGGACGGGTTTTATCAACATTGGAATAAAAAGCAGGCGGAATTCTTACCAGCAAATCTGCTACCGGATCGGCAATACTCTTAAACCAATTGCTGGACATATCCGCCCGAAGCAGCACCAGTGGCGGGCGGTAATTATCACCCCCGAGAAACTCAGTTTCCATTTCATAGGAATCAAAACCTTCCTTCGAGGTCATTTTCCCGGTCAACGCATCCACCAGTTTTCCCAGCGGCAATGTCTCCGTTTGCGGGAATTCTGCTGCCATTATTTTTTCGTTCAAGGTATTAAACTGGCTTGTTTTGAAGTAGTAGCGGTACATTTTCACTTCGAGCGATTTGCCAAACTGCTCCTGGTCTTTTTGCTTTGCTGCAAATTCGGATGAGATTTTTATGGTAAATTTCGCATCATTGAAAAACTTCTCAGTCGACACATTAATCTTTGTCTCCGTACCATAGCCTTTTGCAATTTTCTCATATTCGTCTGAGGAAATTGTCGTATACTTTTCATAGACGCCGTTGTATTTCGCATTTACAGCTGGGCCTTGTTTTGCACCCATACCAACGTTGTCAAACTTGTTATTACTCGCAAGATTCTGGCTCAGTGATTGGAATTGATCTGAATTGACAGCCTTGTATATATTGGCATATGTAAACTTTTTGGCCAGTTCCTTCGCCTTTTGCATGGAGGCAAACTGCTCTTTAACAAAAGCCGGTTTGGGAATCCTGACAAGTTCAAAACGGTAAAGTGTCTTGTTTTTTAGTCCCGCCGGCAGCTGATAAGTAACTTTATCTTTTAAAAACTCAGCACCTGCCAAAAGAACGGAACCTGTTTTGTCATCTGCAAAAGTTGTCCCTTCAAGTGGTGTAAACCTGACTTTCAGATCAAAATTCTCATCAGAGTTAAGATTTGTCATACAGCAGCTCATGTTTGTTTTTAGTTTGATGAAGGTTTCTGCTGCGTCTCCTTTCATAAAATACCGCTGTCCTTCATAAGGATAGGAAGTCAGAATCGGATCCTGATCACTTGTTCCTTTACTTAAAACGGAAATACATGGGCCGGTCCGGAAGCTTACCGTTTCCTTTTGTTCGACGTAACTTCCTTTGAAAACATAAGGCGTCATTTTTCCCTTATCCCTAATAAAAACCTGCAAATCAAGCGAGAGATCATAGGATGACTTGGGCAGCAAGGCATTATACCGGTAGAAGGTTGCGCTGTAATTCGGGTCGCCGTCTTCATTTTTATCATAACTGATTCGCCCGGTGTTATCGGATTCGCAGTTAGCATAGCCCGCACCAATCTTGGTAACCTTGGCTGTAAATCCATCTTTGTATTTTAATTGAAATTCTCGGTGAAGAATCGTCGAGCCATTTGGACCTGCTGTTACGCTGCCTTGCGTTCCTGCTTCGACTTTTTGTCCCCCCGGAATTTCAAGATCAATGATCAGATCACTTTGAACCGGATAATTGAATTCTGCATAAAATGGAGACAAGATGGAAACTTCCTCATCAGTACCGGAGGGTCCAAGCGAAGCGATCAGCGGCTGACCGGCAAATGGATTTGGCGGTGCAAAAGTTGGCTCGCATCGTCCACCTTTGTTATACCAGAATTCAAGATTTACCTTACCTTTTACCAAACCACCCAGCACCCTGTATTTCAATAAAACGTGCCCGTTTAACCAGACCGGATTTACCATTCCGCCCCGAAGCAAGGCGGCAGCTTCCAGTTCCACGACGGTAAAAGTGCCTTCATAAACCCAGGTATCAATATCCAGATCAAGTGCCATATGCATATAGGCGTACATCTGGCCCATCGCATACCAATTGTTGATACCGGGCGTGACGCCATTACACTTGTCATTGGTTTTCGACAAAGCCAGATCAAAGCCGATCGCACCTCCATAACGCAGGTGAAATGGTCCGACACCAAAATCAGAATCCAGGCTGTATCCCGCCCCGAAGGCAATCAGTGGAGAGCCGTCTTTGAAAGTTTGTGAATTCTGGTTTTTGTAGTTGAGTTCTTTCAAGATATTTTCATGATTAAGAAAACCAAAAGGATCGGCAGGGAGATTAGAACCTGAACCGTTGTAGTTCCCCAGCATAAAATAAGAGCCGAAAGTAAAATCAGCAAGGCTGGCCATATCAATGTTCAGGCTTACCCGGTCGGTCGGAACACCCATTGACAAAAACCAAAGTCCCTGGCTGTCAAAATGAAGATGAGTACTTTTCACCTCCGCTGAAATTGTTATAGCGGGCACTTTGTAGCTAGCACCCAGGTTTAGGTTTGCATCAAAAATTTTGTTTTCAAAATCATATTCCACATTGCCATCGCCTTGTGCAAAAGATGACGATTTGGATTCTCCCAACAACCAGGCTCCGACGTGCAGCGCCATTTTTCCTAAACTACCGTTAGAAAATTCCAGAGTCATGTCGCCTTCCATAGTAAGCACATCCGGCGTTACCAAACCGATACCAACCAAAGCATTAAAACCAATTGCAACATCAGGTTTGGGTACGTATAAAATTTCTCCATTAGCGTCCACCTTTCTGGTAACATTCGAATACAAACCGCCTCCAAAGCTTCTCAAAACCAGCGGAGATGGCGGTGCAAATGGAATTCCTGTTGCCCCGATACTGATTTTTCCACCTATATACCAATATCTGAAACCACCCGCCTTTTCATTTGTTCTGCCAAAACGCGCGGCGACTTTTCCCCCTACCAGTCCGGTAACTGTCATTTCAACATTGCCAGCAATTCCGTTTCCGTAAATCTCATCATTTTTATAAAATGCCAGTGAGCCTTTCACATGAACCGGCCCCAAGGGCGCATCAACGGCTATGGTATCTGGTTTAATTTTAGCGAAATCCCAGTTGGGACGGCCATTTTCAAGACCGGTTTTGAAAAACAAAGTAGCTCCGGCCGTGGCACTTAATCCTTTATCACCACCACCAGTCAGATCGAGTGCTCCTACAAATTTGAACCCGATTAATTTCGGATCAACAGGATCTGATACGAGCTCCCCTGATTTTAGGGTAAGTGGAAAATCTTCCATCATTTTTTGAGGCGAAGCAAAGCCAAATTTGGCGTCTTTCAAGGAAACGTATGGCGCTTTTGAGCTGAGCGTCAGTTCCTGGAACTTTGCTGCCGGAATAGTGAAATATTCTGCATCAATATCAAGCGCTCCGGTAAGGACAGCTTTTGCCTCGGCTCCTTGTCCGTTATAAGTTACGCTAACCGTGCTGGTATTATCCAATTTGAGTTTTGCCCGCCAGATATCGACGTTCATTTCCTCGGTTGGTTTCGCCTGAAACAAAACAGATAAAGCGCCATTTTGCTCTTCTTTGGATAATGTACAGGAATAAGGAAGCTGTGAAGCTGCATCCGTCGGGGTTTTGAATACCGGCAAAACAATCTTTCCGTTCATTGAAGAATTTTGAAATGTGCTTTTCAAAAAGCTGACCGAGAGCTCATCGACAGAGAAATACCAGCTATCCAGCGAACCGCTATCGATAGCTACAATATTTTTTACAAAAGCTTTCCCTGAAAATCCGTTGTTATCCGAAATCATATCCTGAACACCCACGGTCAAAGGTTTGCCATCACTTCTCTTCATGAATGAAGGTAATTCCAAGTCGATTTCAGGGAAATAAAGTCCCTGCCAAAGGTTAACCTCAGGGCCGGAAAGATAACCTTCGGGCAGTTTTGCCGGTGTTTTGCTTTCGGAATGATCATAGAGTGCAGGTTTTCCCGGCTGCATCGAAAATTTAAAATCGGAGAGTCCCTCCACATAAAATTTAGGAAACGAAAGCTGCGCTGTCCAGTCCTGAAAATTCACCAGGCCTGCATTGACGCTGATTTCTACTTTTCCTTGGGTTTGCGCATCCACAAGTCCGGGAGGCGTTAGCAATCCATGAACACGCATCTGTTTAAAACCGGATTGATCAAAAACCACATGCGTAACCTGCGTGGTATCAGGTCCACCGAAGACACCGTCGGGGCCAACCGGCGCACCTTCTGCACCTTTCAAAGCAAAAAACGGCGATAACTCCATCTTTTTAGCCAGGTATAAAATTCCTTCCCCACAAGGTTTTTGAGGAGAAAAACACATATTGTAGCCGCTCAGCGGAATTCCCGAAACCAGCGCATTGGCGGTATTGATCCAGGTATTAGCGTCAAAAAAAGCTTCTTTTGGCGTAAAAGTCATGTTAGTGATCGCAATCACAGTATTGACCGGACCAAATGTTTTGTCAATACCGAGGGGCAATTCAAAGCCCACACTTTTTGCAGAATTGGTCAGAGACGAAACCAGCTGATCCTTGGCAGTGCTGAAAAATCCGCTCAGATTCTGCATCGTGGCAGGCGTCATTTCCAGTGCAGGCATTTCTGGTTTATCGTAATCCGGTGTGTAGCCGGGTGCTCCATTTTTGTAAATGGCTCTGACAAAACCACCGATTACCTGTCCCTGCGCATTACATTGTACATCAAAAAGATTGACACGCATTTTGACATAACTGTTGTTGATCATCGGAACCGGAATCATACCCGTGCCCGTCAGCGCTCCTTTTTCTTCTTTCACATTGGCTAGAAGCTCCATCTGGAATCCGGCAATGGTAGCTTTTCTGGATTTTAAAACGGTACTGTTATCTACATTATCGCTTTCATTCACCGGTACCTGACACGAACATTGGACAGGTAATTTCGACGAAAGCATATATTTGGTTGCCTGTTTTGTCGTATCCGTTCCTGAGCCCAGCCCGGGGATTACCGGCAGTGCCGCCTGTGCAATTTCAATTCCCGGCTGCTGGGCGATCAATCCAAACTTTCCATAGGTGAAGGATTGCACAGGACTTTTCCCATCATTCAAAATATTGAACCGGCCATTAACGGGCACGGCCTGAACCCGCCAGGCGTACCGTTTTCCGGCTTGCAACGGCGGATGCTGGGGACCGTAAAGAAAAGTGGTCGTTTTTAAATTTTTAATTTCAATGCCAGATTTGGGCAGCGCGACCGCGTCGATAAAGACATTCGGATCGATGTTGGAAATGGGAAGCTCAACGATTCTTAATGTGTATTCGATCTGGTTTGGCAAAATTCCTACCGGAGCCGTCCATGTAAAAATCTGTGTTTGGGGCGTATTGGCTGTAACTTCCGCATCTGGTTGTGGGAAAATAAGAATTGGCGGCTCAATAACACGCACAGGAATCAAACCTGAACATCCCATCGGAAATTCAGCCGAAAGCGGACGAATCGTTGCGTTGTCAAAAGCCTGAACACAAAGCTGATAGTTACCTTCGGGCAGAGGAAAGCCACGATACAATAAATTTTTGTCCATTCCCTGAACTTCAATCTGATTCAGGTCAAACAACCCTTCCAGCTCATTTCTTGTAATTAAACGGTTTACATCAGTTGGCAAAAGTTGCTGCGGTTGCAAAGGCCGGTAATTGGCGGAAGTTTTGATGACCACACCATTATCGCCTTCCAGTTTTCCCAGAAGACGGACGCTTAACGACCTGCCCGAAAGATTGGAAATGAAGACCTGAACCCGGTTGCCAGTTCCAGGATAATCCTGGATATATGGGCTGTAAGGAGGCAAAACGTTCGTTGTTATACGCACAGGGTCCTGTGCCATTGAATAAAAGCTCAACAGCAGCAGCAAAACCAGCTGCGAAAAACCGAAGTCTGATTTGTGACTGATCCTTAATATTATTTTAGAAAGAAATTCCATAGCCAATATTTCCTCTGAATTCATTGAATTTTTCTGATTGCTGCCCTGTGTTCGAGTTGAGATAATTAAGCATCAAACTCAGACTTTGTCTCTTTGCTAATTGATAACCCGCGTTGGTCGAAGCCGTCAGAACTTTCCCGGTCTGGCCATATTGCTGATTTATGAGATAGGAGAAATTGGCAGAAGTCGATAATTTCTTTTTGAAAAATGTATAGTTGGTGCCCAGCGTTGGACCGTAAAATTTCACCTTCGGACTTTCTGTCGAACCTGCCGGTAAAGGCAGGCCCGATTGCGTGTAAGAAAGCATAAGATTGAGACCAAAGCCACTGCGGTTTTGTTGCAGAAAATAGCCCAGGTTTACATTCTGATTATCATTTTCAGTTTGTTGAGCGGTAGTTTTATTTAAATCTGACAGCTGCTGGTGGGAGGCCGTCAGTGTGAAAATATGTGATAAGTCTGCATTGAAAATTGAATACCGGGAATTGACGGTCGCTGAGAAATTGTTTTGAGCAATACGCAAAGTATCAATCAGTGGCCTCAGCCCTGCTTTCTGGCTCAGACCGTAATTCGATAGTGCGACATCAAATCCAAAAACCGGATCAGGATTAAAAGAGGCCATCAAGGAACCAATTGAGCGGCCGGTTCCTGCATTTTTATTGTTTGCCAGATTATCAAACTGACGGCCGTAACTTGCTGAAATCCTTGCTTTTCCTCTGAGTAAATTCAACGAAGTAGCTACCGTATAGCTTTCAATATCACTTTGAAAATAGTATGCGCCCATCGTCTGGAAATTCGGATCGATGCGTTTATACTGCACTTTGAGAGAACCCCATTTATCCTGATATCCTACGGCCGCCTGCGTAGCCTGAGTCAGTTGGGAGGAAAGTCTGGGTGTGATCATTTTTCCAAACACCCTGCTTAATGGATTTTTACCTTCGGCTTCTACTTCGGTCGCAAATATGTCGCGGGTGTAGGAACTTGCTGCCGCGTCCAGCTCTACTAAAAAATGTTTCACCAAAAGAAGCCTTGATGTAATTCCAATCACCAGGTTTTCAGCGGGTGTAACGCTTTGCTCCGCACTTTGAGCAGGTTTTATAATAGAACTTGTATCATCGTTCGCCCGCAGCATTACCAGATCGATATAATTATTTGCTTTTCCGTAACCCAGTTTCACGGCATATCCGGTTCTTTTAAACGAGGGAATGATATCAGGATCGGCAAGCGTGGAAGAAACTGCTTTATTGAAACGGCCATAAACCGCGCCAAACCTGAGCATTCCAGGATTAAGCTCAATACCGGCACCTAAAAAACTATGGCCCGCAAGTGTGAAAGGAGAAAAGGAAACATTGCGATAACCGGCATGAACAG
The DNA here is from genome assembly GCF_015221875.1 of Dyadobacter subterraneus. NCBI lineage: Bacteria > Pseudomonadati > Bacteroidota > Cytophagia > Cytophagales > Spirosomataceae > Dyadobacter > Dyadobacter subterraneus. The sequence goes on along the minus strand of NZ_JACYGY010000001.1, from coordinate 4,550,811 downwards.
TGGCCCATTTGTAAGCCGGACTAACACCAAACTGATTGAAAGGCTGACGAAAACTTGATCCCTGATTTCCAAGCACACCTGAAAATGGTAAACTGATGCCGCCCGGCAAAGTCAGCGTCAAAGAACCGCTTAGCCCGAAAGGTGTAGCCTGGTTTCTGGCGGCAATTCCGCTTGGCGTGTAAAAGCCGGCATAAGCGTTTAGCCCTCCTGAAAGTTTCGCTACTTTCGAAATCTTGGGCTTATCCTGGCAGAATGCATTTATTAGCAAACTCTCACCAAAGACAATCAGAAAAAGAAAGAGGTAAAATTTTATCATGCAATTTAATTGATAAATCTGCTTTGTTTCTGCTTGGAAAATCCCAAGGCAGATCTGGGTTTTCTTATCCTCGAAAGTATAGGATGGTGCTGCTTTTTGCAGGAAGTAATCGATGAATGGAATTGAAAAATCGCTGAACGGACATTTTCTTTTTAATCCTCACAAAAAGACGGCGTACCTGAAAATGACAATACATCAGGATGTTTGCCGCTTTCCGGATTAACTGAGTTTAACAGGGTAGGGGGCTAATCAGAATTGTAACTGTATCGATGGCCGCTAACCACACAATTTCGACCCTCGGATTGCTTTGAAGCTTAAATATTGATATTGTTAAAGTCTAATGCGTTGAAGTTTAGCCGATTGTAGAAAGTTCCATACGTTTAGAAATAATTTTGACAAAAAATCACCTTGAAAAAAAAAGTGTACAAATTATTTTAGTTAAATAACTGTATTTCAATTATTTGATATTTTTTCATTTTTAAAAAGTTTACAAAAAATTTTAACTTATAAGATTAACTGATAGATTTGTTTTCTCAAAGAAGGCTGGGATAATTTGATTTCTTGCGTTCAAACTGCCCTTATTTATTCAGAAATAGGGGATAGTAATGAATGAAAAATCAATTGTTTTATCCCTGATTGCTCTCTTTCAACAAGTTATAAATCAGTTTTTTTTATGAGTATTTTTGATAAACGTCTTCAATATAAACCGTTCGAGTATCCGGAAATATTACAGTTTACAGAAGCGATTAATAAGTCCTACTGGGTGCATTCGGAAGTAGATTTTACGGCAGACACACAGGATTTTCATTCTCATCTGAGCTCGGCTGAGAGAACTGCGGTAAAAAATAGCCTGCTTGCTATCGCTCAAATCGAAGTCGCAGTAAAATCTTTCTGGGGAAATCTTTTTCACCATTTGCCAAAACCGGAATTCAACGGTCTGGGAAGTACTTTCGCAGAGTGTGAATTTCGCCATTCGGAGGCTTATTCGCGTCTTCTGGAAGTTCTGGGATACAACGATCAATTTGAGACACTTATCGAAATTCCGGTAATTCGTGAGCGTATTGATTATTTGTCAGAAGCTCTGGGAAACTCCAAATCGACCGATAAAAAAGAATATGCTTTTTCGCTGATCCTTTTTTCAATTTTGATAGAAAATGTCAGTCTGTTCAGTCAGTTCGCGATCATTTTATCATTTGCGCGTTTTAAAGGTTTGATGAAAAATGTGAGCAACATCATCGCCTGGACTTCAATCGACGAGCAGATTCATGCCAACGCCGGTATTTTTCTTGTCAACAAAATCAAAGAAGAATTTCCTGATATGTTTGACCAGCAGACCGTTGCTGAAATTACACGTCTGGTGCGCTCTTCCATCGATGTGGAATCCCGCATCATCGACTGGATATTCAACGAAGGTGAAATTGATAGTATCAATAAAGAAGATCTGATCAACTTTATGAAGTACCGCGCTGACGACAGTCTTCAAAAAATCGGCTTGCCACGTCAGTTCAATCTGGCCGTTGCTGATGTGAAATTATTGCAATGGTTTGAAGAAGAGGTTTTTGCAAACAGTCTGGATGACTTTTTCGCGAAACGTCCTGTGGATTATACAAAACATGATAAAAGTATTTCTGCTTACGATTTGTTCTAAAAACAGATCGAAGGTTAAAGATACAGTGAGAAATCAACAAATATTAATCAGAAAAAAGAAATGAAAATTGCCGAATTGGATCTGCTGGAAGTTGTAACGCCCCAGTATGAAATGCCAAAGCTTTGGTGGAAAAATACAGAAAGCGAGCAGGTACTTAACAGAGGATATCTGCTGAAGGGAGAAACGGTTGAAGGAGCAATTGAGCGCGTTTGTGCTGCTGCTGCAAAACGTCTTTACCGTCCGGAATTAAAGGAAGCTTTTCAGGAAATGATTGAAAGAGGCTGGATGAGCCTGAGCTCGCCGATCTGGGCGAATATGGGCACAGAGCGTGGTTTGCCTATTTCCTGCTTCAATGTGCACGTGCCGGATAATATCGAAGGCATTACCCATAAACTTGGTGAGGTGATCATGCAGACCAAAATTGGTGGCGGAACATCTGCTTATTTTGGAGATTTGCGTTCCCGTGGAAGTGCGGTTACAGACAACGGGAAAAGTAGCGGAGCGGTAAGTTTTATGCGGCTTTTTGATACAGCAATGGATACCATTTCCCAGGGTGGTGTACGCCGTGGTGCTTTTGCTGCCTACATGGATATTGATCACGAGGATATAGAAGAATTTTTGCAGATTAAGGATATCGGGCACCCGATTCAGAATCTTTTCTCCGGAGTTTGTGTGCCCGATTACTGGATGCAGGATATGATTGACGGGGATATGTCCAAAAGAGAAATCTGGGCAAAAATCCTGCAAAGCCGGCAGCAAAAAGGACTTCCGTATATTTTCTTTTCGGATAATGTAAACCAGAATAAACCCCAGGTTTATAAAGATAAAAATCTTCGTATCAACGCCAGTAATTTATGCTCTGAGATCATGCTTCCTTCAACAGAAGATGAATCTTTTATCTGCTGTCTGTCATCGATGAACCTTGAATTATTCGATGAGTGGAAAGATACTGACGCAGTCAGGCTGGCTATTTTCTTTTTAGACGCAGTTCTTCAGGAGTTTATTGAAAAAACGGAAGGAAATCATTTTTTGGCCAGTGCAAACCGGTTCGCAAAACGTCACCGCGCGCTTGGACTTGGTGTGCTGGGGTGGCATTCTTATCTTCAAAAGAATATGATTCCTTTTGAAGGTATGCAGGCTAAGCAGCTAACCACACAGATATTTAAAACAATCCAGGATAAATCCGAAAAAGCAACACAGGAACTTGCGATGATATATGGTGAGCCCGAACTTTTGAAAGGGTACGGCCGCAGAAATACCACACTTCTTGCGATTGCACCTACGACATCATCTTCGGCAATCCTTGGACAAACTTCACCCGGAATTGAGCCTTTCAGCAGTAATTATTACAAGGCAGGTCTTGCAAAAGGAAATTTCATGCGCAAGAACAAGTATCTGAAAGTATTACTGGAAGAAAAAGGGCTTGACAATGAAGAAACCTGGCGTACCATTATGTTGAACCACGGAAGTGTGCAGCATATGCCCGAACTTACAGCTGAGGAAAAAGATGTTTTCAAGACATTTAAAGAAATCAGTCAGTTGGAGATTATCCAGCAGGCATCAATCCGGCAAAAATATGTGGATCAGGCGCAGAGTCTGAATCTTAATATCCCTTCGAACCTTCCTGTTAAAGAAGTAAATAAATTGCTGATAGAAGCGTGGAAATTGGGAATTAAGACCCTTTATTACCAAAGAAGCCAAAGTGTTTCCAAAGAACTTGTTACCAGTTTGGTAAGTTGTTCTTCCTGCGAATCTTAATCGGAATTAGTGACCTTTTCGAAGGTTGATCATTTCGGAATTTATAATAGTGAAAAGAAGACCCGTGCACCGTACGGATCTTCTTTTTTGTGTAAGCTGTCAGTATAATAAGGAATCAGATTTGACATATTTTTGTAAAAACAGCGGCTGGAATTTTCACTATGTAAAAAATAACAGCAAAACATTTAATCCTGCTGACATACCTCTGTCACAGGGTAGTTGCAACTTTGTCTTATCATTAAAAACCAAGAAAATGAAAGACAGCAAAATCAAAGTTGTACCGGATCATTACACAACTGTAACACCTTGGATTATATCACCGTCATCTGCCAAACTAATTGAATTTTTGAAAACTGCCTTTGATGCGGAGGAAATTGCCGGCAGCAGAATAAGTGGTGAAGACGGCGTAATAATCCATGTAGTAGTAAAAATAGGAGATTCTTTGGTTATGCTTTTTGACGCAAGAGAGGGCTGGGCACCAACGCCGGCTTTTTTGAATTTATACGTTGAAAACGCAGAAAAAACTTATCAGCAGGCGCTTGAAACGGGAGCGAAATCAGTCACTGAACTTACCAGATTATGGTTCGGAGAAAAAGTTTGCAGAATTTTGGATCCGTTTGGTAATCTGTGGTGGATAAACGAGCGCATGGAAGAAATTGATTTTACAGACCCCGAAACTGCTAAACGAGCCTCTGATCCTGATGCGGTAAAAGCAATAGCCTATATTCAAAAATCGTTGAATGAGGCTTTGTTAACTCAAAAGAAGTTTTTTGAAAATAGTCGTGATTGAAAGCTGGAAAGGCAAGGTTTACCGGATGGTCTGTCCGAAAAAATCGCCGGCATTCCATTTTGGTCTTTCTGTGGTTTGTGCTATGGAATAGCTGATGAGAAAATTGAGCTGCACATATTTTTTCGCTGCTCCAAAATCAAAACCGTTCGTAATTTCGTCGGAAGGTCTATGATAATTAGCATCTCTCCATTGCTTGGTGAATTTGACAAGATCAAAAGAAGGATCCAGGGTTTTTGTGCCATATTTGATATGCAGGGCCGGTATCCCTTCCAACACGAAGCTGTACTGGTCACTGCGGACAAAACGCGCTTCTTCCGGCATAGGATCTTTTTGTTTTTCGATACCTAGTTCTGCACAGGCAAAATCGACACTTTTCTCGATCGTGGAATGCTCTGCGCCCAGCGGCGCCACTGACAAAAGCGGGGCAATAAGTGTAGGCATATCTGTATTTACATCGGCAACAATTTGCGATTTTGATACCGTAGGAAACGCTGCGAAATAAGCAGATCCCAACAATCCCATTTCCTCTGATGTGGTCATAACAATCAAAACTGAACGCCTAGGTTTTACACCTCTGCTTTTATAAATTCTGGCAATTTCCAGCAGAGAAGCCACGCCCGATGCGTTGTCATGTGCACCATTATAAATGGAATCGCCGTTTACGGGCCGAGCAATACCCAAATGATCCAAGTGTGCAGTGTGGATTACATATTCGTCTTTCAGGGTTTTATCCGTTCCCTCGATTTTTCCAATAACATTATAGCTTTCGATATCTTTATACTCACTTGTGTATTGTACCCGAATGGATAAAGGCAATTCAAAAGAAGACGGTTTTCCTTGCTCTAAAACTGTAAAAACCTGTTTTAAGTTTTTGCCAGAATTCATAAAAATTCTCAGCAGTCCTGCGTACGTTAGCCGGGCGCCAAGTTGAAGCTTTCCAATGGCATTAGAGCCAGTTGCAACAGTTTTGGCAGTATCCATTGCTACATTTATTCCTCTTCCCAATGCCATTACTGAGGCGGGAGAATCTGTACTAATCAGGATTCCTGTCGCACCTTTGGCTGCTGCCAGACGTATTTTTGCAGTCGGACTACCAAAGTGCGCTTCGATACTGGAAGGTAATTTCAAGCCTTTAGGCGCCCCAGAAAGCACAACGACAATTTTCCCTTTTACATCCAATCCTTCATAATCAGAATATTTGCCGGGAACATCTATGCCATAGCCGGCAAATACCAGGGGAGCTTCTACCACTACTTTTTTCTGGATCGCATTTGGAAATAACGCAATGTCTTTTCCCAGGCCAAGTGTATCCTCATTACCATTTTTATCTTTGAGCGCAGCTGATGATACAAGGGGATTGATAACTGCTTTGCGAAGAATCAGTTTTTGTAAATACGTCCCATGATCACCTGATGGTGTCAATCCGGTTTGTTTAAATTGGCTCACTACATAATCAACGGCCATTTGATAGCCTTCCTTACCCGGAAGCCTACCCTTTAATTTATCATCTGCAAGATATTTTATATCTCTTTTTATTCGTGCTGTATCTACTTTGCTTAAAGCGGTTTTTATGTCCTTGTCCAGTTTCAGATTCTGGGATGTAGCTGGAAAAAATGAAACGCAGAAAAAGGAAAACAGTAATAAAGACCGGATGCACATAAAATGGTTGTTTGGGCTCAGTTAATAGTTATTTCTTTCAAGTAACCAGTCGAATATAGTACAATTATATAAATGGCAGTTCTTTTAATTAATATTCTTCAAAAGAATTTCAAATTGAAATAGCCATTGTGACTTATAATTACAAATTACCATTTTAGCTGGCTTATTTTAAGCATTCAATTTGCACAAATGCAAAAAAGCTATCCTCATTTTTGGATAGCCTTTTTACTTAATCGAGAAGATGTGATATTAAAAATAAATGAGGATGCTTACCTGCGGTACCGGCAACGGATGAAGTTATCATGATACTTCCGCCATCGTTCGTGTTCGGAAGTACATATTTATTTACCAGCCAGGTTCCTTTTACATTTACCACGATTACTTTGTCAAAAATATCCTCCGGATAATCAACTTTATGAACTTGCTTGCCTATATATTACCATAGCTGTTGGATTGGCCACCGTCAATGGCAATCGTTTGCCCGTTGATATATGAGCAGTCCTCACTTAGCAGAAAGGCAACAACTTTGGCAACTTCTTCTGGTAATCCTAATCTTTTACTTGGGTTTGACTGTGCATATTCGGTTTCCGCTGCTTTTGGATCTGCTGCATTTAACTGGACAAAAGCCTCCGCTACCATAGGCGTAAGAATGGCTCCGGGAGCAATTGCATTGGCGGTGATGCCAAATTTTGCATACTCCAAAGCCGCATTTTTAGTCATTCCTGAAACGGCATGTTTGCTGGCAACATAGGGTGTCTGGTTCATTACGCCACGGATACCGCCTACCGAAGCTACGTTTACGATCCTGCCGTATTTTTGATCCTGCATCACAGGAATGACATAACGCAAACCGTAATAAACACCCATCAGATTAATATCGATCACCTTTTTGAAAATGTCGATATCATATTCAGTCATAGGAGCCTGACGACCTTCAATGCCGGCATTGTTGTAAAACCCGTCAATACGGCCAAATGTTTTTACCGTTTGTTCCACATAGGATTTTACTGTGTCCTCACTGGAAACATCAGCAACAATACTTAAAAGCTTTGTCTGCGGGAATTTTTCCAGGATAGCTGTCTCTGCTTTTTTCAAAGAAGCTTCATTAAAATCTATAAGGGTTAGGTTTGCTTCTTGTGATGCACATTCGATCGCGGACGCAAGGCCAAGTCCCATGGCTGCACCGGTAATTATTATCGTTTTATTTTTAAGGTTACTCATATTGAAATTTATTTTAATTGAAAAAGTATTCGGTTAAAAATTAAATTTTTTTATTGTGTGATTCCGCGCCATAACAAATCGAAGCAATCATCAATAATTTGCTGCTTTAAGGGAAATAACTTTTGAACGATCCCGGTAGAACAGGAGCGCACCGCACCGTCAAAAAAACTGACAAGAATAATGGGCGCCTGATTTTTAATAATGCCTTCTTTTTGTCCTTTTTCAAGCAGATCATAAAGGGGTTTATTCTGCCGTTCATATTCTGCCATTTGTTTGGAAAAATTTAGCTGTATATAATTGGATTGTATGTACTGATCAATAAATACGGTTTCGTTATAATGATTTAATCTGTAATTCAGCATGTTGACATAGATAAGTTTCAAAGACTGTTTCACCGGCACATTGATGTCGAATTGTTCATACATCTTTTGAGTCATCTTATCTTCAACACTAAAATAGGCAGACTGGACGATCTCTTCTTTATTTTTAAAGTAGGTGTAAAGTGTGCCCGCGCCAACGCCTGCGGCTTTACTGATATCAGCAATATTAATACCAGCAAGCCCGTGTTTACCGGTAATGGCAAATACAGACTGAATGATTTTTTCCTGTTTGGCTGGATCTAATGGTCTCATAATACAAAGTTAACCGAAATTTTATTCGGTTAACTATAAAAAGTCGATTATAATATAATTTTAATTCTAAATTGGTGAAGATAAAATCAGGTTAGATAAACCGAATTTTGACAATTGTGTTGAGCCCGAAACGCCGGATTGATCAGAAGATATTTTGACAAATAGCTATCATCAAAACAGCCACAAGACAATATTTTGTCTGTGGCCGTTTTTGATTTCAATATTTTAGGACCGATCCCTTATACAAGCTGAACCTCAGGTTTCTTACTGTCAATTAATTTGCGATCCACTTTTCCACTGAATGATCTTAAAAATGCAAATACGACAACACCTGTAATAACACCTAATCCGATTATCTTTTTCGTAGTTTCCATAGTTACTATATTTTATTTGTACAATGCACAACAATTACGTGCGCTTTCAAAACTTAATACAAAAAAGATACCAATGGGGGCAGTGCTGAAAAAATTGTTAAATAAAGATTATTTTGATCGTTGTATTTTCATTTCAGAATTCAGGAGTCCACTAAGCTTTACAAGTAGACTAACGCAAACGGCTTACCAGGCCAAGATATATTAGCATTTACAAAAATAACATTGAACGATTCCAGGCAGAGAGCCTTCTTTTATCAGACCGATTGAAGAAGATTTCCGCATTTCGTCTGGGCATATTCATTTTGTCTCTGGTCATCGTACTTTTTTTGGCAAATGAAAGACTAATCCAGCCATTAATTCTTGTTTTCCCGGTTTGTGTTCTCGCTTTTGCTTTTATTGTCAGGTTATATTACAAGCTGTCATTAAAGCAACAGCATGTGGATTTTTTAACGGAAATAAATGAACATGAGCTATTAAGACAGGAAAATAAATTATCAGGATTCCCCTCGGGCCACATGTTTCTCAACCGGGATCATCCCTATATATCAGATTTTGACATTTTCGGTACGCATTCACTTTTTCAGCTTATTAATCGGACAACCACAGAATCCGGTCATTTAATGCTCGCCGATTGGCTTTCTGAGCCTGCTTCGAACGGCGAAATTTTTGAACGCCAGCAATCAATTCAAGAGCTTACTTTTAAAATAGATTGGAGACAGGATTTTCAGGCTTCGGGAATGCGGTTTGAAAATAAAAAAAGTGCTTATAATAAACTGCTCACCTGGATAGAAACACCTTCCAAATTACTTCCTTCGCAGTATAAGTACTTGATAACAGCGGTATTATTATCCTTTTTGTCTACATCTGCGGCAGCATATTTAGTTTATGGTCTTCTATCTGAGACTTCGTTTTCTGTATATCACATCATTCCGCTGACAATAATTTTATTTATAAACCGGCGTGTTTTGAAAAGAATAGCGCCTCTTGCAGAAGATATTATTGACAGTACGCATGTTAATGTTAATACGCTAGGCGGTTACCAGGCACTGATTGCAAAAATTGAAGCAGAAGAATTTGACTCTACCCGGCTTATGAATCTTCGGTCGCTTTTCAATCAAAATGGTTATTCTGCATTCAAAGAGATTAACGCACTAAGAACTATACTGGAAATCTTTCAGGCAAAAGGTACCAAGAGTTCTATTGGTAAAAATGATTTTTACGGGATTTTCAACAGCCTATGGCTTCTGGATATTTATCTTATCATTTTGACTGAAAAATGGAAAGAGAGAAACAGACCTTTTTTGGTTTCCTGGTCATCTGGGGTAAGTGAATTTGAAGTTTTGAGCAGCCTTGCCGGTTTTGCATATTCCAATCAGGGATTCACATTTCCTGAAATAATCCAGGAGCCCCACATCATTGGTTTTAAAGAGCTCGGACATCCTTTGATTGCAAATGAAAGGAGAGTATGTAATGACTTTTATTTGTCAGCAAGAGGAGAAATGGCTTTGATAACAGGATCCAACATGGCCGGCAAAAGTACATTTTTAAGATCAGTAGGGATCAATCTGGTTTTGGCCCTAATGGGAGCACCTTGCTGTGCTAAGTCAGGACGAGTTTCGCATATGAAAATATTTACGAGTATGCGAACGCAGGATAACCTGGAAGAAGGTATTTCTTCTTTTTATGCAGAACTTAAAAGAATTGAGCAGCTTCTGAAATTAAGTGAAATGAAAGAACCTGTCTTTTTTCTTTTGGATGAGATGTTTAAGGGGACCAATTCTCAGGACCGATATGCTGGCGGGGTTTCCTTAATAAAACAGCTGGGTGAACTAAATGTTTCGGGAATTATTTCAACACACGATCTGGAACTGGCCAAATTAACAGCGAATCAGAAAATGGTCGCAAATTTTAGCTTCAATAGTGACATTAAGGACGGAGAAATTATTTTCAACTACAATTTAACCAAAGGAATATGCACAGATTTTAACGCGCGTGAATTGATGAAAAAAAGCGGGATAAAGATTTTTTCGGGTGTAGGGGAAAAATTTTGACTTCTTAAAGCACCATAAACGGTTCCCATTAAATCTGAAAAAAAATGCACTGACATTCCAGTCTATTAATGCTTCTTTTTAGACTTATTGAATCAACCTTATTAGATAAGATAATCGAAGCAAGATTTTCCTATGTGTTATAAATACCATTGAAAGGTCATTTAATTAATTTTGATCCTGTGGAAAAGTTGAATAAAAATTAATCTCAATGTCAGCTTAGAACGCTTCGCTTATCTGACCGGCCGAAGTCTGTCTGTTTTTAAAAGGGATTTTGAGGAAATATTTTCTGATACTCCCAGCCCTTGGTTAATCTAGAAAAGACTGTAAGAAGCCTATTTTCTTATCAACAAAAAAGGCAAAAATCATCTGAAATTTATTTTGATATGAGCTTTGAGGATCTTTCACATTTCTCATTTGTGTTTAAATAGAAATTTGGATTTAATCCGATAAATTTATGGACGCTGGCAGACAACAGCTTTTATATGACAAAAAATAACAGCCATCTGTTTGTAAATCAGATGGCTGTAAATATATCATTCCGTATTTGATTCCGATCAGTTCAATTTCCAGTCTGGTCTTTCAAAGTGGCAGGTATATCCGCCAGGATTTTTTTGTAAATAATCCTGATGCTCCACTTCTGCATTCCAAAAATCACCGGCAGGTACAACTTCAGTGACAATTTTGCCAGGCCATTTGCCAGATGCTTCCATTTCTTCAATCAGCTCATTAGCAACTTCGTGCTGCGTTTCATCCAGATAAAAAATGGCGGAACGGTATGACATTCCAATATCATTTCCCTGACGGTTTCTTGTTGTTGGGTTATGAATCTGGAAGAAATATTCCAAGAGTTTTCGGTAGCTTAACTTCGAAGGATCAAAAACAATTTCGATTCCTTCTGCATGCGTTCCATGATTGCGGTAAGTAGCATTTGGGACATCGCCGCCCGTATAGCCAACTACCGTTGAAATTACGCCTGGTTGGTGTCTGAAAAGTTCTTCCACTCCCCAGAAGCAACCACCTGCCAAAATGGCTTTTTCAGTACTCATATATTTTAGTTTAATGTGATAAAGCTATGGTGCAATTTCCATGCCTTCAGGTTATAAAACAGATTTTGTATTGAAATGATTTGCGTGACACAGGTTTTATTAAAAATCTGACAAATTATTAAAAGAGTCAGTCAGCAATTGGCTGCTGGACAGAAAATAGCTTACTGAAAACTGGTATACTCTGTGATACTGATTACAAAGGTATATCACTATGCAATACTTTTGTGTACGGAATTAAAACAACCAGTAAAATGACAAATAAAATAGCAATAGTAACGGGTGGAAATAGCGGGATCGGCTATGCGACAGCCAAAGAAATGATAGCAAATGGAATAAAAGTTATCATAACAGGAAGACGTAAGGATGCAATTGAAAAAGCGGCATTGGAAATCGGGGCAATTCCTTTTGTAGCCGATCAGGCCAGTTTGCAGGATATTGGCCATTTGTACAATTTTGTTAAAGAGCAATTTAGCCAAATTGACATTCTCTTTATCAATGCCGGAATTACGGGTGAAGGATCGCTGATCGAAAACGCCAGTGAATCCAATTTTGACAATGTGATCAATATCAATTTTAAAGGTGCATATTTCACATTAAGCAAATTTGTTCCCCTTTTAAACGAAGGTGCATCTGTGGTATTTCTGTCTTCCATTGTAGCTGCTACACACAAAGCAAATAGCTCTGTTTATCAGGCAAGTAAAGCGGCTTTGAATTCAATCGCGAAAACAGCAGCAAGTGAACTGGCTTCCAGAAAGATCCGTGTAAATATCGTTAGTCCCGGACCGACAAGAACCGAAGTGTTAAGCAAGTCAGGTATGGATGAAGCAACTGTAAGCGGTATTTTCGATAATCTCGTCAATATAATACCACTGAAAAAACTGGGCATACCGGAAGATGTTGCTAAAATGGTTATGTATTTAAGCAGTGATTCGGCATCATTTATTACCGGGTCAGAATTTTTGATTGATGGTGGATTTATGCTGTAATGCAGATTGGGCAGGAAAGCAAAAAGGCAAAAGTGACGGAGGAATGAAACGCAAATTCCAGTCCCCTTTTTTGTAAATTTATTCTGCGCCTGGGCCAGTCCAAACATTTTAATGTGACTTGGCATGATCAAATCCCCATACTAAAATTATCTATGGTATAAGAGCTCCCTATTATGGTCTATTGAAACCGAAAAAGGCCAGACCAGGTATCCTGTCGATCCTTATACAGGTGAAGTTTTGGTTGAAAAACGGGAAATATTATCCGGTACTTTCCTTGTGAAAGACGGAAAAATGACGGGTGAAAATCTGTTGAAGGCTGATTTTTTCAGGTTCAGTCTGGATGGTCATATGCATCTTTGGCTGTCAATGAAATTCGTTGTTGCCCAAAGTACTTTCAGGTAGCGAAATGACCCGGAATTATGCTCAAAGCCGACTAGAAAAATTTGGGTGTAGTATTTCGCTACCTGCCATAAATTGAATTAAGATATTGTTTTTGAAGCGTTGAAAAATAGGTGAGAGATCCCAGGGTCACAATGGTCATGACAAGAAACGTGGTTGGGTGCGGGAAATAATAAAAGGTTGTCAAAATGACAAAAAAACCTCTCGCAAATTCCAGATAGAAAACCCAGCGGCGCTGTTCGAGAAGGGCACCGCAGTTAATCAGGGTACAGACAATAAAACATGCAGTCATGATTTGAAGAAAGAAATCTGTCTGATGTTCAAAAAGTAACAGGAAAAACAGGATCGTAACCATCACACTGAATTGCAGCAGCACGTACAATCTGAACTTTTGTGAACGTACCCTGACTTTGTGTTTAGAAAGAAATTTTTTCTCAACCAGGGCTCTCATTTCCGGGTCAAAATCGGCCGGACTTCCAAAATATAGTTTCAACTTTTCAAATAACCCTTTCTTTTTCTTTGCAGCATGCCATAATTCCACATGGTAATGGAAATGCTGCCACAGGAAACTGTAACTGTCAAGCGGCTTAGTAAGTCCATAAAAGGGTTCTTTTTCTTCAAGGGCAAAAGTGCCGAAAAGCTTGTCCCAGATAATAAACATATCCCCGAAATTCTTGTCGAGATACTCCTCATTGCTGGCGTGATGCACCCGGTGATGGGAAGGTGTGACCAGGATATATTCCAGAATACCCAGTTTGCCAATTAATTGGGTATGGGTAAAAAACGGGTAAAGGCCGTGTACAATCAGCATCGTGGTAATCATAGGTGCTGGAAATCCTATAACCGGCAAAATTGCCCAGAACAGTGTTCTGATTACTGCCTGGAAAACCGTAATACGACTTCCTGCTGTATAATTAAATTCTTCACTTGTATGATGAACAACATGGAATCCCCAGAAAAAATTAATTTTATGTCCACACCGGTGATACCAGTACCAGATAAGATCCGTGGCAAGTATCAGTGCGATCCACATTAAGATCGTTGGCTTTATATTGAAAATTGCAAAATGCTGGTGAAGATAATCGTAAAAAAAGTAGAAGGAACCTGCGGTGAAAAGATCGATAAGCCGCTCGGCAACGCCAACATTCATATTGGCGATGGAACTGTTAAAATTAAATACATGCCTGTCGAAAATTTTGGAAAAAAGATATTCCAATCCAATAAAAAACAGAAAAACCGGTACGGCCAGCGCCATGTAATTTAAATTCATATAAGTATAAAAAGCTTATCTATGTATAGTATATAGAACAAGTAGATTTTACAAATATGCATCTTTAAATAAACGGAACAAAATCTGATCACCACAATTAATAATTTAATTATCTCATTACAGTTTTACCCCTTTTATAATCACCAATGAAATTAAAATATCTACTTTTTATAAATCTTCTGCTTTGGATTTCACAATCCGGTTTTGGGCAAAATGTGAAACCGAATATCGTTTTTGTCATGGCAGACGATCTGGGTTATACTGATCTTTCCTGTTATGGTAATCCCTATCACCGTACGCCAAATATTGATTCGCTGGCAAAAAAGGGATTGAAATTTACCCAGGCCTATTCGGCTTGTCCGGTTTGTTCACCTTCACGTGCCGCGATTATGACGGGCAAATATCCAGCCAGGCTTCATCTCACGAATTTTATTGCCGGTGAAAGAAAGGATCCGAGATCCAATGTTTTACCTGCTCAGTGGACAAGATATCTGGCGTCGTCAGAAATTACATTGGCAGAGATTTTGAAAGATAATGGTTACAAAACCGGTATCGTTGGCAAGTGGCATCTGGGATCAGCGGATTCATCTTCGCCCGTAAACCAGGGATTCGAATATGACAGAGTCATTGCAAAAAATGGACTGGATTATTATAATTACTCGATTACCTCGAATGGAAAAACGGTTTTTGAAGACCACGGAAAGGAGTACCTGACTGATAAACTCACCGATTATGCAGTGGAATATATCAATGAGAGCAAATCAAAGCCGTTTTTTCTATATCTGACTTATTCCGCGCCACATGTCATGCTGATCCCAAGAGCTGATAAACTCAATTATTACTTTTCCAATTATGCCAAATACAAAGATAAGTTTAACCCGAATTACGCGGCAATGCTCGAAAGCATGGACGATGGTGTAGGACGTGTGGTAGCTGAGCTTGCCAAAAATAATTTACTGGAAAATACGATCATTATTTTTACTTCGGACAATGGTGGTTTAGGACTTGCCGAACTCGGTCCTGTGCCGACAAACCTGGCTCCGCTAAGGAAATGGAAAGGGCACGTATATGAGGGAGGCATTAAAATACCGTTGATTTTTAGTTGGAAAGGAAATATCAAGGAAAATATGGTGACAAATAATACAGTGATCGGAACAGACTATGTTTCCACTTTCTGCGAGCTTCTCGGAATTAATCAAACAAATAAATCAGGTGATGGTAAGAGCTTTTATCCGGTACTAAAAAGTCCGGGGCAAGTCGCTGAGCGCGGAGCTATTTTCTGGCATTATCCTCATTTCAGTAATCAGGAAGGAAGGCCGTCGGGAGCCGTCAGGCTTGGGAATTATAAGCTGGTTGAATCTTATGAAACCGGTAAGCTGGAATTATTTAATCTTGAAAATGATATTTCTGAAAGTAAAGATCTGTCTGCGAAACTCCCTTCCAAAACGAAGGAACTGGCTCAGCTTTTGAAAAACTGGCGGAAACAGGTTAATGCCAATATGCCCGAAATCAACCCGGATTATTCAAAAAAATGAAACAGGATTTCCTTGATTTATTAGCCTAATCTTCCCGAATTTTACTGCGGTGTTTTAATCCCCAGCTAACTAAAGTTTCGGTTAGTGGAAGTACGCCTCTGCCGTATTCCGTAATCTGATATTCGACAGTGACTGGTTTTGTTTCCAGCAGCGTTCTTGTGACAAGCAAATTTACTTCAAGATCTTTCAGTTCCTTGGAAAGCATTTTGGCTGAAATGCCATCAATTTCCCGCTGCATTTTTTTAAACGAATTCTTTTCACAGGGACGGTTTGCCAGATAGCGCATGATATGCAATTTCCATTTTCCACCCAGAATTTCCACGCTTTCTCTCATCGCAGTTAATTCTTCCTTGCAGCTTGCTTCACGAATTTCGCCGTTTTTTTCAATCAATGCCATATGATATCGGTTTCCTGGAAGTTACCGGTTACCTGCTGTTAACCGGTAACAAATATAAAATATTGGGCTTGTAATTTTACAAATCAACATAAAATTCAGTTATGCAAGCCATAGTTTTGAAGGATTTTGGAAGCGTGGAAAACTTTGTAATAGAGGATAAATTTCCAATTCCAAAGATTACAGAAAATCAGATTTTGGTCAAAATAAAAGCGGCTGCTTTCAACCCGATCGACTACCAGATGCGTCAGGGTAAAACCGAAAGGAAGCGAATGCATTCTCAGATTCTCGGCAGGGAAATGTCCGGAATTGTGGTTGAAATCGGTGAAAAAGTAACAAAGTTTAAAGTTGGTGATGCCATTCTTGCAGCTTGCGGAAGTATGGGCTCGAACGGAACTTACTGCGAATACATAGCCATCCCGGAAACGATTGCAGCTTTAAAACCGAAATCATTGTCTTTTGAGCAAGCAGCCGCTATCCCGACGGCTTCAATCACTGCACTTCAATGTTTCAACCGACTGAAAATAAAACCGGAAGACTCTATTTTTATCACCGGTGCAGCAGGCGGCGTTGGAATTGTTTTAGTCAAAATATTATTGGCTATGGGATTTAAAAATATAATAGTAACGGCTGGAAATCAACAAAGTATCCACCAGCTTTTGAAGAAGGGTTTAAAAGAAAATCAGATTATAAATTACAAAAATGAAGACTTGCAAGAATTAATTCTGGGCGCAAATAATCAAAACTTTTATGATCATTGCATCGATTTGGTAGGAGCTGAAATGTCCGAAATTTGTGCCAAAGTTTTGATAACAAATGGAAATTATGCAGATGTTACGGCACTTAGTACAGAAATTGCGAGAGAAAATCTTTTCAATAAAGGAGCGACCATTATTAATATTTCAAACTACGCATACATGCTGGCGGGAAATATAAATTACTACGGAGAAAAGCTCACCGAATTCATTTCGCTGATCACAAGCAACATTATCACACCCCCAGAAATCAATATAATAGGAACACTATCAAGACAAACAGTAAAAACCGCCCACCAAATGCTGGAAAATAATAAAACCAACGGCAAAAAACTTATCATGAAAATCGATTAGAAAGATACCCAACCAAATATCAAACAACCATTTCCTGACCACCCTTGACAACAAATGACAATTTCCTGACCACAAATGACAACCTCATGACAAAATTCCCCCGCAACAAAACTACCCCAAAAGGCAATTTTGCAGCAGGGGGAATTTTTTACTTAACCGGATGTTCCAACACCTTCACCCCAAAAGCAGGAGAACCGCTGAGGAGTCCGTGTGTAAAAACAGTATAAATTTTACCTGCTTCCAAAGTTACGGAGGTTGAGCTGCCGGTAGTGTTGCCGCTGGTTGCGTTGGTAAAATTTAAATCGTAAATACCCGGACTCACATTTTGAAACGGTCCGAGCGACCATGCACTCAGCGTTTCGCCTGCGAGAGAAGAATTTGCTGCTCGTCCATAAGCAACATTGCTAAACAAAGCTGTTTTGCCGTTGAAGACATTTATTGTTCCGTTTTCCGGGGAAAGATTCACGAAACGAAGTTTGGCTTTCTGAGCATCGGGCGCTTTTAAATCATCATAAAAAAGAATCAGAGAATCCGCTTTATTATTGCTCGTTCTGGCCGCAACCACGGTGTGATAAAATGTTGCGATAGGACCGTTTGGTCTTCCCGTGGCTGAAAAAGTAGCGCTGTTTCCAAACTGGTATGAAGCTTTGTAACTTGTGTTAGCACCTTCGGTAAAATTGATCTGCACATTACCAAAAACGGTAGGATAATAGGCAGAAGCCTCATTTATTGCAACGGCAGTTGGTGTGATTTTATCTGTAAATGTCCAGAAATTTAGCGGCGTAGTAACCGGTCTCGCGTTGACAAAACTGATGAATGCGCTTAATGGCGGGCGATCTGCTGCATCTACGTCCAGATAATCTGCTTCCTTGCAGGCGGAAAATCCGGTAAGCAGAATTGTTGCAATCAGCGCCTTTTTCAAAAGCGGAATTGACCTAAATGTTTTATATAGATTCATAAAAGTTGAAGTTGAAATAATTTAAAGTCTTGCCGTGATTCTGATAAAAGGCTGAATACCTGCGCTTCCGTTCTGAATTCCGATAATCGAAGGTTTACTCAAAGCATTAAGTTTTGGATCAGAATAATCACCCAGTTTGTTGAAAGCGTTGTTAACACCAATGGAGCCCTGCAATATTTTTGAGAATGAATAAGCGACAGAAGCATCAACCACCCAGATCGGTTTCAGTTTTTGATAGAAGTAATCCGGTTTTGGGAATGTTGCATTTAATGCAGACGCGTTTGTAACCGATCCGAAATAAATTGCACGTGCCATGTAGGTCAGTTTTCCAATTTTGAATGTTCCTTGCAGGTTGATCTTTTTGCCAGGAATGTTAGAGGTTACTCTCGCTTTTTCTCCGTC
This sequence comes from Dyadobacter subterraneus, assembly GCF_015221875.1. Classification (NCBI taxonomy): domain Bacteria; kingdom Pseudomonadati; phylum Bacteroidota; class Cytophagia; order Cytophagales; family Spirosomataceae; genus Dyadobacter; species Dyadobacter subterraneus. The sequence goes on along the minus strand of NZ_JACYGY010000001.1, from coordinate 4,532,263 downwards.
ATTGAAAATGATATATTGATAAGCTTCCAAACCTTTTGGCGTGTTCACTTTCGTCACTTCGGTATTGACAAAATTGGCACCAAAAAGTAAGTTAAGCGCTCCGCCGCGGAAGGGTGTCTTATAGCTTCCTGTCAATTCCAGACCTTTTGTGCGGGTGCTAAAAGAGTTATAGAAAAATTTCGCTTGTGTCGTACCGGTTTGTACAAATAAATTCCTGACTTCGAGTGGCAAATTGACATCCGTTGCAGAGAAATTTCCGGTATTTCCTACACGGTTATTGACATCAACCAGGTAGGCATCAGCCGTAAATTCGAAGTTTCTGAAAGGCTGTGTTGTGATTCCTAATGTATAACCTTTTGATTTTTCAGGTGTTAAAGTTGGAATCCCAAGCGCACGTGTCGCTGCACTTTGATTGGATGCGGTAACCTGATCAATTGCCCGTCCCTGCTGAAAACTGGTGGACGTTTCGGTGTAATAATACTGAGCCAGATCCGGTGCGCGGAAACCTGTATTGTGCGATCCTCTGATGCCCAGCCAGTCTGTAATACTGTACTTTGAAGCAACTTTATACGTTGTCACATTACCCAAAGCCGAGAAACTTTCCAGTCTTAATGCGCCGGAAACGAGCCATTTTTCTGTAAAATTAACTTCCACATCAGCATAACCTGCCAAAACGGAACGGTTTACATTTACGGCATTTTCTGGCCTGAAACCTGCGTGAATTTGTGATCCTGGTGAAAGTCCATTCAAACCAATACTTCCTTCTTTTGTTGTGTAAATAATTCCGCTGGCCGTTGTGTCCAGACCAAAAACGGTACGCAGATCTGCTTTTGAATAAGAAGCTTCTTCACCGGCAACAATCTGGTAAGTTTCAACACGGTACTGCGCTCCAAAAGCGACGTTGATTCCTTTCAGCGCTTTATCAAAATAGCGGCTGATATCGATACTTCCTGTATTTTGGCTAGCGTTGTAACTTCCGGCATCAAAAGTTGTAGGTGTTTTTAATCCCAAACTCGCGTTTAAAGAATTGGTAATGACGTTTCCAAAATTGTTTTTCCCATAAACATTGGATATGTCAACAGACCAGTTGCGGATTTTTCCTTTGATACCAACGGCAAGCGATTTATCGGTGATAATGTTTTCCATCGCTGGTAAAAAACCATCCGGATACAAAAAGGCATTATTCCGCTCAGTCCATCCGGGAAGACGATAAACCGCTGTAAATTGTGAATTTCTGTGACTGATACCTCCAAACGCATAAACTTCCGCATTTTGCGCTAACGGAATGGCGGCGTTAAAAAATAACAGCGCATCTTTTGCTTTGTTGGATCCGCCACCGCGACGGTCAAAATGATGGCGGTCTAAACCGCGGTCGGCCAGAATTTTTTCGTCAATTTCCTTTGTGTAAATTGCATCATAGGCTCTGGTATTTGCACCGCCACCGTATATCGGTCCAAGGTAAAGTCCGGCCTCATCATTTCCGGGTAAAAGCGCAACCGCCTGTGTTGCAAATTCTGCCGTAGTATTCAAATAGCCACCGCTTTTTCCCAACGAGAATCCATAATTTGCATTCGTTCTTGTCGTAGTTCCATCGCCACGACGCCGTGTGCTAGCCGTAGAACTTAGCGTCAACTGATCAACATTTTTGTTTAAAACAATATTGATTACACCCGCAATCGCATCCGAACCATATTGAGCAGCTGCCCCATCCCGCAGAATTTCAACACGTTGAATAGAAGCAGTCGGAATAGAATTCAGGTCATAACCTGTGGCACCATTTCCCAATCCGCCCCAGTTAATATTAGAACTTTTATGACGACGTTTTCCATTAACCAAAACTAAAACCTGGTCAACACCCAGTCCGCGAAGCTGGGACAAATTCAAAGCTGAACCTGCATCGCCTGCATTACTACCGTTCACCGAATGAAAAGAAGGCGAAACATATTGCAATAACTGCGTGATACTGACCTGTGGAGCAGTTTCCTGCAAAGCTTTTATATCAATAACATCAACGGGAACGGGAGAATCCAGTTTGGTGCGATTCGCATTTCTCGATCCCACCACCTGGACTTCTCCAAGCGTGTGCGTATTTGGCTCCAGTGTCACATTATATTCGTTGGAAGCACCTATATGAATTTCCTGGGCTGTGAAACCGATGAAGGAAAAAACAAGCGTTTCGCCCTTAACAAGACTAAGACTGAATTGTCCGTTTCCATCCGTAATTGTTCCTTGTCGGCTTCCTTTAATGGAGACGTTAACGCCGGGAAGTGCGCTGTTATCTTCGGTAGTATGGACCGAACCGGAGAGAATTCGCTGCTGTGCAAAGGAAGGAATTGCCACAAGCACATGAATAAGAAGGATAAATTTTTTCATGAAATGGATCTTTATTAATTTTTAGGCGGGAAAAAAGCATGGTTAAATGCTTAAAATAGCAGTTACTATATGGATTATACGTAACTGATTTGTATCAATTCGGCGATGTGCAGACCTGTTCAAACTGCACGGTAAGGTACACCGGAGAGCCTGCAGTCCCGGGAGTAGCATTACCTTTCAGCAAAACATCAGGCGTTTGCCCTTTGCCGGCACACCGCCGAATCGAAAGGAGGTTTTACAAGAATTTTACAGAAGTGAAAATTTCTTTTGTTGCCTTATCGCATCCGTTGGATTTGTAAAAGATATTAAGTCGGAAGCGGTCATTAAAATCAGCGAGAATAAAATCGTTTTCATATTACGTTTTGTTATGAGGTGATATAATAATACTTAACCTATCGTTTTTGTATACTAATAATTTTTGCTAAAAACATTTTCGCATCAATCTGACTATTTTAGCTCGCTTGAAATTAATTTAGAATTTCAGTGCCATTCAAATTGCATTTTGCGTTTTGAATTTTATTAAGCCGGAAAGGTGGTTACCGGACTTTTATTGAAGTTAAAAAAGATCTGAATTTTGATCTTTTTGTCGGGTTTATATGAGAGGGTGTCATTGTAAGACGATGTAAAGGTAAGGGTAAGATTTTCGGATTGTGAAAGTTTTTTAAAACTATTTTGAAAGAAATCGGGAAGAATGCCACCAAATGATTTTTGTTGATACCGGCTATTTCCGCTTTTGTTCCAAAGGATATTTCTTGTCAATTTTTGTCAAAACCACGAAAATTGAGTCTTTATGCTCGTTTATTCCTGACAAGATAAAATGATTATTATCAGGACGTTCATAATGCAGAACAAGTTTACTGGCCGTGTCTGCCCGGTTGGAAAGTGAGAAAACATGGTTTATTGTATCAGCTTTATAACCATAATAATAGCGCCCTATACTACCATAAAACTCAGTTGTCCGTACCGAATTTTTTGTATTCACCTGAAACGGTTTATCAATTTTGACACTGATGCTGTTGAATTTTTCAAAAATTACATTTTGCCAGCGTACCGTATCACCAGCTTCGTAAGGGATCGTTTTGTTATTTATTTTAAAATCCGAGACGCTGTAAATACCACTGACTCCCGGAAGACCACTATCGAGCGGAAGTTTAAAAGATTTTCCGTTTGCATAAAGGTTACCATAACCAAACCCGCGATAAACGATGAAGATCAAAATAAAACCATACTTTAAAATGAGCCTGGCCTTATTTTTCCAATCAACCGAAAACTCGATTTTAGGAATGTAAGTAAGTGCCGCCGCTTTATGCTCAATAAGAATTTCGTAAAATTTCTTGCTGTCACGTACCAACAACAGAAGCGACAAACTTAAAATATGCATACTGGTAAGTTCGACACCGGCGTCATAGCCAATATTTACAAACCAGATCGGAACCAGTATGGCTATCATCATCAAAGCACCAGCCGTTGTGGTTCGTCTATATAAAATCAGGATCGTTGCCAACAATTCAAACACACCTGCGAACACTTCAAAAAATGGAGAAACACCGGTCGTGAGCCAGTAAAGTTTGCCGGGCGTGAAGTCGCCCAGATTTGTATTCAACTGACTGATGGTAGGGAAGGGCATTTGCACCGGAAATACTTTCGCCCAGGCAAACCAGGACATTCTCAAAGCAATTCCATAACGCGCTGCTACATAAAACCAGTAGTATAAGCGCTCGTTATCCTTGCGTTTTTTGTCAAGAATATTCCAGAGAAACCCGGCAATTGCACAAACTATAACGGTGATAAACCATCCCGTGTAATTTTTCCCTTCCTGACTTGCGAAGAACCATGGCTTGTTTTGAGAGATGGCATCAAACCAGCGAAACGTGTAAGAATTGACATTAAAACCTGCATCAAAATCCTGTGTGTAAAATTCTGGTGCAAAGGGAATTGTACTGATGACGGCGTAAATCAGCGCAGTTCGGAGCGCAACTTTTTCATACACCTTCCATTTGGAAGATGCACTTGTCGAATCTTGTAAAGACATAATTATTGTTTAGAGTTTGGGCAAAAGTATGCCTGATAAAACTTCCCTGCAAGCAATTTGGTGGTACGAAAACGAATTAATCCTACAAAGTCTATAAAATTAATAGACAATTGATTGTTATCATGTTTTCCCTGCCATATATTTGCAGCACGTTAAAACAACAACTGATTAAAAACCACCTTTGATTAGTTAACTTTTTACACCGGAAAAAATCCTGCAAATGTTTCCGGTCACATGCGAGTACTTCCGGATTGTTTTCCGGCAAGGCTATATAGTTAACTTTTTATTCTATTAAAAAAATCTATTTGTATGAAAATCAACAATCAGATGAAGGCGGTGGCTTTTGCAGGTGTCACCATTTTGAGCAGTTTTGCAAATGCCGCTGAAAACCCGGCAGCAAAGGCACCGAAACAGGGAATCTGGCGCGGAGAATTTGTGATCAGCGAAACGCACATTCCTTTCAATTTCGAATACAATGCGAAAGATAAGGATCATCCGATTCTTACGCTTTTAAACGGATCCCGTCGTGACGATTTCAAAGTGACAAAACTTTCTGGAGATTCAATTTTTGTAAAAATGAATACCTACGACGCGGCGCTTGTAGCAAACGTCGAATCCGACGGAAAGATCACAGGAGAATACAGAAGTCTGGTTCCTGGTTTCCGTGGAAGCTCCCTTCCATTTTCGGCTGAATACGGTAAGGATTATCGTTTCGTTGAAAAAGGAAAAGAGCAGCCTACCAAACATAATTTATCCGGAAAATGGGATTTACAGGTTTTGAGTAAAGCCAAAATGCCTGACAATGTTGCCCTGCTGAAACAGGAAGGTAACAGACTGACGGGTGTAATTATGTCGACTGTGGGCGATAGTCGCGAGTTGGAAGGCGTGGTGCAGGGAGATGAATTTGTATTGTCACATTTCTCTGGTCCTAATCCAAGAGTATACAAAGGAAAGATAAATGAAGATGGCTCGATCACAGGGGTGATCAGCTCAGGAATTTATGACAACACGAAATTTGAAGGAAGCAAAAACGACCAGGCTGCCTTGCCGGATCCTTACAAATTGACTCATTTGAAAGAAGGATACAGCAAACTTGATTTTACGCTGCCTGATCTTAACGGAAAACAGGTTTCATTGAGCGATGACAAATACAAAGGCAAAGTGGTAATAGTAGAAATCGTTGGTACCTGGTGCCCGAATTGTACGGATCAGACTGCTTTTCTTTCTCCATGGTTCAAGGCAAACAAGGCTCGTGGGGTAGAAGCAATTGCCATTGGTTTTGAGCAAAAAGACGATCTCGAATACGCAAAATATACATTGGGTACGCTGAAAAAGAAATATGGTATCGAATACGATATTCTTTTTGGAGGTATTGCTGACAAAAAAGTGGCTTCTGAAAAACTTCCTGCGCTAAACCGCATGATGGCTTTCCCGACAACCATTTTGATCGACCGCAAAGGTGATGTTCGCCAGATCCATACGGGATATACGGGTGAAGTAACAGGTCAGTATTTTAAGGATTATGTTGCAAAATGGAACAAGGATCTTGACGAACTTCTTGCAGAACCAGTTCCGGCTACTTTCACATCTCTGAACACAAACCCAGAGGTGAAAGGCTCTAAATAATATTGGATTGCCCCACAAGTACGAAGTATTCTGAGACAACTGCAAGGACTAAAATGTTCTTTGCAGTTGTTTAAATCTTTATCAAATTTTTTGCTAGTCATTTTAAACCTACTAATTATTAGTGGGTTATGACGGGAAAATTAAAAATCCAGTAACATGAAGTACCCAATATTAAGTATCGTTTTTGTATTCTTTTCAACCCTGGCTTTTGGCCAAAAAGATAAGGATATCTCTAAATGGAAAGTGACCGTTTCAAATACTGCCGCGGCATCTGGTCAGGAAGTTGAAGTAATATTTTCTGCCGATATTAACGAAAACTGGAAACTTTACTCTTCCGATTTTAAGGGCGATATTGGCCCGCTGCCTACACAATTCGTTTTTGAAAAAAACGAGGCATATAAACTTGTAGGCGAAATCACTCCTGTGAAACCCAAAAAAACAACAGACCCCACCTGGGATGTCGCTTATACCTATTTCACCGAAAAAGCAGAATTCAGACAGAAAATCAAACTGGTAAAAAAAGACTATATCGTCAAAGGGACGATCAAGGGACTTCTGTGCAGCAGCGTAGATGGCATTTGTGTGCCTTTTGAAGAATCTTTTCAGGTTAATTAATCTACTAAAAAGCAATGTTCAGGATACAAAAATACTTTATGGTATTGCTGAGTTTGGTAGCATTTATATTTATTGTTGCTTTTCAGCCTAAAACAGAAGGAAACGAAGTTTTGACAAAAGAACAGCTCGGGGAAAAATTGTTCTTTGATCCAATTCTATCAAAAGGAATGGCCATTAGCTGCGCCTCCTGTCACATTCCCGCCTTCGCATTTGCGGATACTGCCGCTTTTAGTATTGGCGATAAAGGCACAAAACTTCCTCGCAACAGTCCGTCGCTGACAAACTTGTCCGGAAGAACTGATTTTTTTTGGGATGGCCGGGCGGCTTCTCTGGAAGAACAGATTTTAGGTCCATTGTCGGCACATGATGAAATGGATCTGCCGATTCAGGAAGCTGTGGAGCGACTTAGCAAAAATGAATTTTACAGTACAGCATTTCAAAAGACATTCAAAACCGAAGTAAATAACAAAAACGTTTTGAGTGCGATTGCTGCTTTTGAAAGAACATTGGAAACTACGGATACACCCTACGACCGTTTTCTGGACGGTGATGAAAAAGCCATGACAGAAGCTGCAATCCGGGGACGTATACTGTTTATCGGTAAGGGGAATTGTGCCACTTGCCACTCAGGAGAAGATTTTACGGCAGACCGTTTTAAAAGTATCGGTTTGTTCAATGGAAAGGATTTTACAGATTCAGGAAGATATAAAATAACGTCTGACAGCTCGCACCTTGGCGTTTTTAAAATCCCGGGTCTGCGTAATGTCGCCGTCACCGCTCCATACATGCATAATGCTATGTTTAAAACGCTTCGTGAAGTTGTTGAATACTACAATACGCCTGACAAGTTTGTAAAAAACAGTATCAATCGTGACTTGTCTCTGGGAAGTTCTTTGAATTTGTCCGACGGAGAAATGAATGATATTGTAGCGTTTTTGGAAGCCTTAACGGACGATAGATTTAAGAAAAATAACTGAAAATCAGGTGCTTGGTGCCTAATCTAACTATGATTTTTTCATTATAATTAATCTTCATTATGACAAGAAAATATCTAATTGTGTCGCTCTTTATTATTCTTTCTTTTCAGGTTTCTGCTCAGAAAAAGGAAGTTGGTGGAATTGTCACTTCGGCAGAAAATCGTGATCTGTTATCCGGAATCGTGGTGTGGGTTAAGGGCTCGAATCAGGGTTTAGTAACAGGAAAGGACGGTTATTTTGATTTGACGGTATCCGAGGGTGATACCATTGAAGCATCATCGCGCTACTTTCAAAGCAAAGAAATTGTAGTCGGCAGTGGATGGAAATATGAGATACGGCTTGACGGAAATAAAAATGAAGAAAGAACCGGTTTTTTACGCTCAAAAACTCCGGATACCGAAGAAAAACTTCCTGATTCGGAAACTGGTTCGATTTATCTTTCAGAAAGAAAATTGAAGATTTCGGGACATTAATCTTATTTTTTCATGGGGCGAAATCAAGAATTTATTTTAACTGCTTCTTATAATAAATTTTGTGATATTCGTATTTCTATATAAAATCTATTACTTTTATATACTATATTTATGACACTTATTATGAGCCGTTTCTGAATTGTACATTTCATTTAAGCTTTGTAAAAATTTTACCAGACTTCTATTATGACAACTAACTTTAATATTAAATCCAGGATTGCAGGTTTACTTTTCCTTGTGCTCATTTCAGCAGGTTTTGTGAAAGACAGTGCCTACGAAGCCGAAATTAAAACCTGGCATGCGGAAAGAGTGGAGGCATTGAAAACAGAAAATGGATGGCTCAATCTGGCGGGTCTGTTTTGGCTTGAAGAAGGCCGCAACTCTTTTGGTGGAGACGGAAAAAATAAAATCGTTTTTCCGGCCGATCGTGCTCCGGCAAAACTTGGTGAATTCGTTGTTGAAAACGGGCAGATCACCGTAGAAGCTAAACCGGAAGCTGAGATATATTATAACGATCAGCTTGTTACTAAAATTAGCATTTTCCCATACGACAAACCTGTTGTTTTAAAACATAAATCACTCAGATGGTTTATCATCAAACGCGGGGATAAATTTGCGGTTAGATTAAGGGATTTGGAAAGTCCGTTTTTGAAAGAATTTACCGGTATCAACACTTTTCCTGTTTCCGAAGATTGGCGCGTGAAAGCGAAATTTGAACCAACAGAAGGTAGAAAAATTCCTATTCTTGATATTACGGGAAGATTGGATCAGCAGGATTCTCCAGGTGTTTTGGTTTTTAATATCAAAGGCAAAGAATACCGCTTGGATGCATTGAAATCAGGCGAAGGATTTTTCATTCTTTTTGGAGATCAGACCAACAAAAAAGAAACTTACGGATCAGGACGTTTCCTTTACACAACGAAGCTGGACGCAGAAGGTTATACGTATCTGGATTTTAATAAATCGATCAATCCACCTTGTGCCTTTACGCCTTATGCAACTTGTCCGCTTCCGCCAAAACAAAATATATTAGCATTGGCCGTTACAGCAGGTGAGAAAAATTATGGTCATCATTGATAATGGACTTGTTTGAAATCCTGATAAATCTTCAAAGATTTCAGCATCTAAAAAAATAAGTATCCCGTTTTGCAAATTATTTCTACCTGATTTAATTTGTGAGAACGGGATTACTCTTTTTAATATTCTTAAACTTTTCACTTTTGAAGTCATACCTTTTTTGCCTGCTGATTATTTTCATTTCTTACCTGCCAAATTTTGCAGTAGCGCAGATTCCTGGTAAGGATCATAAAAATTTAATTTTTCAGGACGATTTTCAGAAGCCTTTAGACACAACAATCTGGAAACCGGAAATTGCTGATTTGACAAATTCCTCGATTATAACCAAAGATGGTAAGCTGGTGATTGATACGAAAGGAGGGGTTACGGTTTGGCTGAATAAACTGTTAAAAACTAATATTGAAATAACTTATAACTGGACTGTGCTTGTGGGGACAGGAAAAAATGACAGACTATCAGATCTGAATCAGTTCTGGATGGCTTCCGACCCGCTTCGTACAAATTTATTTACGCGGAAAGGAAAGTTGGAAGAATATGATTCTCTTTCTTTATACTACGTTGGGATGGGAGGAAATTCCAATACGACAACCCGGTTCAGAAAATATCCGGGCGACGGGCAAAGAGTACTACTTTTAGAATATACTGATAAGGATCATTTGCTGATTGCGAATAAAACCTATCAAATCAGAATTATTGTAAAAAACGGAGTAACTGAATTTTGGGTGGATGGAAATAAATATTTTTTCTACCAGGACAAAAATCCTTTAATCACTGGATACTTTGGGTTTCGTTCAACAAGCTCCATGCACGAAATCAGTGACTTTAAAGTTTATCAGCTTGAAGATTGATTTTAATCAAACTTACAATATCATTGCTGGATTATCCCAAATCTAATCGAAGGCTCCATATAATTTTAGTAATAGGAAGTGTTTTCAAAATTATAATTTCAAAAGTTATACAACTTTGACCCTGAAAATTTGGTAAAGATTTCTTAATAAGCTTACTTTGTCTATCAATTTTATAGAGTAACTTCTTTTATGTTACCACCAGCATAAAGGATTTTTGTTAAATTTTAAACAATTATGAATAGAATAATTCCTTATTCTTTGCTTTGGTGTGTACCTTTTTCAAAGTATTTCAGTCGATTCTCCAACCGTATTCGCAGTTGCTGACTTTCTCGCAGCCGCATTGAAATGTCTTTTTTTGCCTTGTCTGATAATTTGATAATTAAAACGACGCGTCAAATTAGATTTTCTTATCGCAATCTTTTCGGATCCTTTCATTTCTGCATTTGAACTACCAATTCTTTTAATTAATGGGATTTATAGAGTTGAAATTCGTGGGTTACCCAAATGTAGACTGCCGTCAAATTGGATGAATTTGGTTTGCGTATATTGTATATGGTTATTTTCTCACCTCTGGTGTTGATCCTTTTATTACCAATTATTCCTAATCCAAAACAATTAACTATGATGAAAAAATACCTGTACATTTTTATGTTTTTAGCACTGATATTTACCTCTGCACGCGCTCAGGAATTTGTGAAAGGAGTGGTTAAAGATGCAGCCGGACAAACCATTCCCGGGGCAACAGTGATTTTAAAAGGCACTTCCAAATATGCCAGTACGGACATTGATGGTAAATTTAGTATTGCTGCTCCCAAAGATTTTCCTTTTACATTTCAAGTCACAATTACAGGTTACGAAAAGCATGAGGTAGATATTTACGAGTTACCATCCGAACCCGTTGAAATCACTTTAAAAACGGCTAATGTATTGGATGAAGTGGTGGTAATCGGCTACGGATCTCAGAAAAAAGGGGATCTTACAGGATCTGTTTCGTCGGTTCCACAGCTTGCTTTAAAGCAACCGATCAGCTCTTTTGACCGTGCGTTACAAGGTGCCGCAGCCGGTGTTCAGGTGACACAGGTTTCAGGTCAGCCGGGAGCCGCGGTAAGTATAAGGATACGTGGGGGAAATTCGATTACGGGAGGAAATGAGCCCCTTTATGTTATTGACGGATTTCCGGTTTACAACAGTAATGCAGATGCCAGCGCGGGTGTTACAGCCGGGCCAAGTATTAATGCACTTGCAAGTCTGAATCCCAGCGATATAGAATCGATTGAAGTCCTGAAAGATGCTTCTGCCACAGCCATTTATGGTTCCCGCGGAGCAAACGGGGTTGTGCTGATTACAACAAAAAAAGGGAAAGCCGGACAAAATACTTTTACTTATGATGCTTATTATGGTACTCAATCGGTACTGAAAAGAGTCGACGTTTTGACGAGTGCAAAAGATTGGGCATTGTTAAAAAATGACGCCCGTGTCAACTCCGGAAAAGCACCATATTATACAGAAGACCAGATCCGTAAACTCGGTGAAGGTACGGACTGGCAGGGTGCTGCTTTCCGTTCTGCGCCGATTCAGAATCACCAGCTTTCGTTTACAGGAGGTGATGACCGGACGCGTTATGCGATCTCCGGTAACTATTTCAAACAGGAAGGTATTTTAAGAAATACTGATTTTGAAAGATATTCTGGTCGGGTAAATCTGGACCGTGATATTTCTTCCGGGTTTAAAATTGGGGTTAATTTAACAGCGAGCAAAATTAGTGCTCAGGTAGCAAATGCAGGTATTGTTAATGGATTGCTGGCTATGCCGCCAACGGTGAATATTCGGGATGTAAACGGAAAATATACATATCAAAGTGAGTTTGAAACGCCGCTTGGGAACCCGATTGCAACGCTTGAGAAGGAAGTAAATAAAACCACAACCTATCGATTTCTTGCCAACACATATGGAGAATATACATTTCTGGAAGGTTTGGTAGGGAAAGTTTCCTTCGGAACAGACATTATCAATAATAAGCAAAACCGGTATGTTCCTTCTGATATTTATCAGGGCGCCAATTCAAATCCTACGGGAAAAGCATCGGTGGGATCTAAATTTGCTTCCACCTGGCTAAATGAAAATACGCTTAGTTACTCGAAAACTTTCAGCAATAAACATGTGCTGAATGTGGTTATCGGGTATACGCAGCAAGCCTTTAAATCGGAAAGTGCAATTGCGGGTTCGGAGGCATTTGTTACAGATCAGCTGGCTTATAATGATCTTGCCAGTGGTTCGGTTTATTCCCAGCCTTCATCCGGTTCTACGGCCTGGGCTCTTAATTCCTACCTGGGCAGGATCAATTATTCTATCGATCAAAAATATATTTTTACTGTCAGCGGTCGTGCGGACGGATCTTCCAGATTTGGGAAAGATAATAAGTGGGGTTATTTCCCTTCCGCTGCTTTTGCCTGGAATATTTCCCGGGAGTCATTTTTGTCTAATGTGGAGGCGATCAGTAATTTAAAACTGCGATTGAGCGCGGGCGTTACCGGAAACCAGGAAATTGGGCAATACCTTTCTTTGGCGACTCTGAACTCGGCAACGTACTTTTTTGGTGGACAAACTTACATCGGATTTGCGCCAAACCGCATTGCCAATCCGGATCTTGGCTGGGAAACGACCAGACAATATGACGGAGGAATTGACCTGTCGCTGCTGAAAAACAGAATTAATTTCGTTTTTGATGCTTACTATAAAAAGACTACAAACCTGCTGCTGAACGTACCAATTCCTTATACAACCGGACAGTCAACTGCTTTGCAGAATTATGGTTCGGTTGAAAACAAAGGAATTGAACTGGGTATTAACACGACGAACTTTTCAGGGCCATTTTCATGGAATACCAATTTCGTTTTTTCAATCAACAGAAATAAAGTGCTGACACTTGGAGACGGAGCAAATTATATTATTTCTGGCGCCAACATCGCTCAGGTAGGCAAGCCGCTGGGTTCTTTTTATGGATATAAAACGAACGGTTTATTTCAAACAGGAGATGATATTGCCAGTTTGCCAACGATCAATCCGGCTACAACCAAACCAGGAGACCGCCGCTATGTAGATATCAATGGCGACGGAAAAATTACACAAGCCGATGACCGTACGATCATCGGAAATGCACAACCTAAATTCCAGGGTGGTATCACAAACACTTTATCATACCTGAATTTTGATCTGAGTTTTTTCTTCCAGGGAACCTATGGAAACAAATTATTTAATCAGAATAAACAACAGCTCGAACTTTTGACCGGACAGCAAAATGCATCAACTGCCGCTTATGATCGTTGGACTACAACTAATCCAGGTAATGAAGTGCAGCGTGCTTTTGAAGATCCTGCTGCGGTTAATACAAGTCGCTATGTTGAAAATGCTTCTTTTTTAAGATTGAAAAATCTGACAATCGGGTATAATCTGCCGAAAAGAGTGACGTCAAAAATTCACGCCAGCAACATTAAAATTTACATGTCAGCGCAGAATCTTTATACCTGGACCAAGTACACAGGATTTGATCCGGAAGTGAGCCGCAATGAGCAGAGTACGCTGAATCAGGGGATAGATTATAGCATTTATCCAAGCAGCAAAAGTTTTCTGGGAGGTTTGAGTATTTCATTTTAATTCTGCCAAAAGGCAAATAGCACGTTTAAGCAATGAAGAAAATATTTTATATAATTCTGACTTTTATTTCATTCATCTCCTGCACGGACCTGAACGAAAAACCTGAATCTTTAATCACAACGGAGCAGTTTTATAACACTGAAAGTGACGCGCTTTCTGCCGTTACGAGTGTTTACAACGCCACGCTAAATAATGGCGGAATTACGATGTATAACCGTCTTTTCCATCTTGCTATCGAGATCATGTCAGATGACGCCATTGCGGGACTTCGGGTGACTAACGCGGATGTAAGAACGATTTCAGTGTTAACGCATTCTACCACCAATGACCGTGTTGACGAGTTATGGAGAGAAAGTTATGTGGCTATAAACCGCGCCAATATCGCTATTGACCGTATTCCACTTATTTCGATGGATGAAACCCTTCGTGCGAGACTGGTGAATGAAGCAAAGTTTTTACGCGGGCTTCTCTATTTCAATCTGGTAAGACTTTGGGGTGATGTTCCTTTAATTTTGAACGAAACAGGCTCTCTAACCAAAGACGCAATTCAGGTAGCAAGAACTCCAAAAGAACAAGTTTACCAACAAATAATTACCGATTTAACAGCAGCCGAAGCACTTCCGGCCGCCTTCACAGGCGCCGACGCAGGACGTGCCACGGGAGGAGCTGCAAAATCAATTTTGGCAAAAGTATATCTGACCCACCAGGAGTGGGATAAGGCTGCGGCAAAAAGTCTGGAAGTGATCAATGGTCCTTATGGATATGATTTATTTGAAAATTTTGCGGACGTATTTAATGTGGCTACCAAAAACGGGAAGGAGCATATCTTTTCTGCACAGTGCAAATCCAACGTGAATGGGCAGGGAAATCGGCTCGCTTCTTCGGCCACGCCGGTAGGCATTCCGGGTGTTGCCTCGGCCGGAACTGATGAGCCGCACCCGGATACTTACGCCCTTTATTCAGCTGCTGATAAACGCCGTAATGTCACATTTTTCACTTCTTTGGTGAGCCCAACAACCGGTAAGGCTGTTACTTTTCAACCTCGTTTCTTTAAATATTTTGATATGGATCAAATCGTAAATCCAACAGAATCTGCTAAGAATATTCCAGTGATTCGTTTTGCAGAAATCCTGCTCATTTATGCTGAGGCGGTTAATGAAGCAACCGGACCTTCGTCGGAAGCTTTCGCTGCTGTCAACAGAGTCAGAAAAAGAGCCGGACTTGAAGCTTTGGCAGGTTTGTCGAAAGCCGATTTCCGGGAAGCGATTTACACCGAACGCCGGTTGGAACTGATGTTTGAATTTCAACGCTGGTTCGATCTCATTCGTACAAAACGTATGATTGAAGCATGTCATAAAGCAGGTAAAACAAACGCGTCTGAAAAACATTATCTCCATCCGATTCCGCAGCGTGAAATGGATTTAAATCCAAAACTTGTACAGAATCCGGGTTGGGAATAATCGCCATCAAAATCATCGTTCACGTTTTGTCAAATAAGATTAACAGTAAATCCATGCAGCAAAAATTGAAAGTTCTTATACCCGTTATCGCTGGTCTTATGTCGATAACGTCCGTCATGGCTCAGCATAGTCCTCAGCAGCCATGGAACGGGAAAATTGCTCCAACGTTAAAGGAATCAACACCTTTCAAAATAAATTATAATAAAAAAGCATCAAAGGATGCGCCTAATGTTATCTGGATTTTGATCGATGACGCAGGTTTTGGTGCCACCACGGCATTCGGTGGTCTTGTGGAAACGCCGAACATTGAAAAACTGGCTAATCAGGGTTTAAGGTTTACAAATTTTCATACAACCGCCATTTGTTCACCAACCCGCGCAGCGCTTTTGACGGGAAGAAATCACCATTCCGCGCACGTCGGACTGCTAACACCGGCAGCTATCGATTTTCCGGGTTACGATACCTATATCCCATTTGAAAAAGCAACAGCCGCCGAAGTACTCCGTGAAAACGGTTACAGCACTTTTGCACTTGGAAAATGGCATTTGACACCGGTCACTGAAAATTCTCAGGCAGGTCCCTTCAACCGCTGGCCAACGGGAAGAGGCTTTGATCACTATTACGGATTTCTTCCGGGAGCAACGGATCAGTGGCATCCGGAGCTTTGGGAGGATAATACCAAACTGGATATTGAACCCAATACCAGGCATTTGAACGAACTTTTAGCTGATAAAGCTATCACTTACATTGCTAACCAAAAGTCGGTTGATGCGGAGAAACCGTTCTTCCTTTATTTTGCTACCGGTGCTACGCATTCTCCACATCAGGTGGCAAAAGAATGGATTGATAAGTACAAAGGAAAGTTTGATCTGGGTTGGGATAAATACCGTGAAGTCGTTATTGAAAACCAGAAAAAACTGGGTATTATTTCAAAAAATGCAATACTTCCGGAGAGAAATCCTGGTGTAAAAGAATGGGCTACATTATCTGAAAAGGAGAAAAAAGCCTATGCTCATTTTATGGAAGTTTATGCGGCATTTTATTCTTATACCGATTACGAAATCGGGCGAATCATCAATTATCTTGAACAAATTGATCAGCTTGACAATACCGTAATCGCTGTAATGCTGGGAGATAATGGAGCAAGCAAAGGCGGGACGCAGCATGGAACCGTTAACCCGCAGATTAACAGACTGCAAGGCGAACAACGGATTGATGCGATTGTAAAAGCAGCAGATATCATCGGTACGGACGAGTCAAGTACGGATTACCCTATTGGCTGGGCAGCGGCAGCTAACACGCCTTTCCGTTACTGGAAAGCTGATGCCAATACAGAAGGCGGGACCAGAAATCCAATGATTTTATTTTATCCAAAAGGTATAAAAGACAAAGGTGGAATCCGGAATCAGTATGGTCATGTCAACGATATTTTGCCAACAACCATTGAGCTTGCGAAGGCTCAGTCGCCGCAAATTATCAATGGCTATAAACAGGAACCTTTTGAAGGAACAAGTCTTGCCTATGCCGTGGATAATGCGAAAGCACCTTCAAAACACACCGTGCAATATTATGAAATTGCCGGAAGCCGCTCAATTTACAAAGATGGCTGGAAAGCAGGGGCCTTGCATGATATTCCGGAAGGGATCAACATCGGGGGAGGTGCTGACCCGACTGGTGGAAAAGTTGATTTCAGTAAAGATGTTTGGGAGTTGTACAACCTGAATGATGACTTTAACGAGCGTATTAACCTTGCTTCAAAAAATCCGGAAAAGTTGAAAGAACTGCAAGCTGTTTTTGATCAGCAGGCAAAAAAATACAATGTTTATCCCCTGAAAGATTTCACCGCACACGATATGCCAGCAGGAAGAACTGTTTATGGAAAAATGAAAAATATAACCTTGTTTCCGGGCATCGACAATCTTGTTGGCGTGAGCAGTCCTTTATACGATGGGCGCTCTTTCACAATCAATGCCGAAGCTGAAATTGTTTCAGGAAAAGAAGAAGGGGTACTTTTTGCTGTCGGAGGAGATAAAACAGGTATCAGTCTGTTTATAAAAGATGGCAAATTTCATTACACGCATAAGACCGCGCGGGATGTTTTTAACAGTGTTTCAACCAATGTGATTCCAAAAGGTAAAGTCAATTTCAAACTGGTTTATGAGTATTCGGGAAAACCTCAGGCTGGACAACCGGTAGGGAAGGAAACCATTTTTTTGAATGATGAAAAAATTGGTGAAAGAGCATTTTTACCAGCTCAGGCAGGCATTCAGGGAGGACGGAATATTGACGGTACGGACGTAGGCAGGGATCAGAAATATGAAGTTTCAGATCAGTACAAAGCACCGTTTGCATTTACGGGGAAACTGAAAAAAGTGACAATTCAGTATGATAATCTTTAATGTTAAAACGATGAAACAGATCACTCATTTTATAGCACTGGTTTTAATGCTGCTAATTGCTATAAACACTTTCGCCCAAAAAACAGTGCCGAATATTATCCTGATTCTGGCTGATGACATGGGGAAAGAATGTATCGGGGCCTATGGCAGTACTTACAAGACACCTAATATCGATAAACTGGCCAAAGAAGGATTGAAATTCAATTATGGATTTGCTCAGCCGCTTTGTACACCATCCCGTGTGCAGATTATGACGGGAAAGTACAATTATAAAAACTATTCACAGTTTGGGCATTTGAATCAGGATCAAAAGACTTTTGCGCATTTGGCGAAAGAGGCTGGCTATGCCACGGCTATTGCCGGGAAGTGGCAGTTAGGTGCAAATCAAAGATTACCAAAACATTTTGGGTTTGATCAGTATTGTCTGTGGCAATTGAGTAAACCGAGGCGAGACGGCGAAAGATATGCGAAGCCCTTGATTGACCGGGATGGTGAAATTTTGAAAACGACGGACGATGATTACGGACCCGATATTTTCACCGATTATCTTCTTGATTTTATTGAAAAAAACAAAGACAAAAAGTTTCTGGCCTATTATCCAATGGCGTTGGTACACGACCCTTTTCTTCCAACACCCAACAGCAAAAACTGGAAAACGAATGTCGAAGGCCGTCATAAAAAAGACACATTAAACTTTCGGGATATGGTAACTTATTCAGACAAAAATGTCGGTAAGATTATCCAGAAACTGAAAGATTTGAATCTGTATGAAAATACGATCATCGTTTTCACCGGGGATAATGGCACGGGAAGAGCTGTGGTAACGCCGTTAAAAAACGGTGGTAAAGTAAACGGTGGAAAAGGCCTGACGCTGGACCGCGGACATCACGTGCCGCTGATCGTAAATTGGGGAACCGGAAAATATAAAGCCCACGAAACGGACGATCTGGTTGACTTTACCGATTTCCTTCCAACGATCGCGGACATAATCGGCAAGCCGGTTCCCAAAACCTGGGATACGGATGGTACCAGTATTTTGCCACAGATCAGAGGTGAAAAAGGAACGCCAAGGAAATGGATTTTCTCGCATTATTCCCCGAACCATTCAGAAGGAGCGAATAAAGAATCTGCGCGGTTTTTCCGTGACCGGCATTACAAGCTTTATTCGGATGGACGTTTTTATGATCTGGTAAAAGACAGTGAAGAAAAGTCTCCGATAGAGAAAGGAAAAGCGGGAGCTGAAGGCGAAAAAGCCAGAATACTTTTTCAGGCTCAATTAGCGAAACTGCCAGCCTGGAAATTTGGTGATCCAAATGTTGCCAAAGTTATTCTCCCTGGTCTGGAACCGGTTGCAGGTTTTGCCGACAAAGGAGATTGATTGTGATTTAAGGTGGGTTTAAGGAATTGTTTCAACTTATAAAATTTAAGATATACGTATGAAAATATCAGATATTCCCGTAAAGTTGCTTGGTCTGACATTGATTCTTTTTCTGTCCGAAATCAATGTTACTCTCGCGCAAAAAAATGAAAAGTACAACGTTCTCTTCATCGCCGTAGATGATATGAACGACTGGATCGGGCCATTTGGCGGTTATGAAGGAATTAAAACACCTAACATTGACAAGCTTGCCAAAAAAGGTGTTGTTTTTAAACGGGCTTATTGTTCGGCCCCGGCCTGTAATCCGTCGCGTGCAAGTTTGCTGACTGGTGTCAGGCCTTCAACATCAGGTGTTTATCATAATAATCAGCCTTGGCGACCGGTGCTAAAGGATGCGGTCACTTTACCTCAGTATTTCACAGCCAATGGTTATGAGGTAAAAGGTGCGGGTAAAATTTTCCATAATTCCTTCAATGACCAGGCATCCTGGCCAGTCTATTTTGATGTGCCGCATTCTCCTGAACCACCTAAAAAACCGGTAAACGGTTTTGCAAATTTTGACTGGAGTCCCGTGGATGTGAAAGACGAAGACATGGGAGATTTTAAAGTAGTTAACCAGGGAATTGATTTTTTTGGCAAAAAACATGAAAAACCTTTCTTCCTGGCAATTGGACTTACCCGTCCTCATTTGCCCTGGTATGTTCCACAGAAATATTATGATCAGTACCCCTTGTCCGAAATAAAACGACCGAAAGTGACTGAAAATGATCTGGCTGATGTGCCGGCTGCGGGGGTGAAAATAGCAAAGCCAAACGGAGATCATAAGTTTATTAAAGAACACGATCAGTGGGAAAAGGCGGTTCAGGGTTATCTGGCCAGTATTACTTTTGCTGATGGGCAAATCGGCCGGCTTTTGGACGCACTTGATAAAAGCCAGTATGCCAAAAATACAATTATTGTTTTCTTTGGAGATCATGGATGGCATCTGGGCGAGAAGGAGCACTGGCGTAAATTTGCACTTTGGGAAGAAGCTTCCCGCGTTCCGTTCATCGTTTACGCCCCCGGGATTTCGACGCTAAACGGGGTTTCCGACAGAACTGTGAACCTGATGGATATTTATCCAACACTGGTTGACCTTTGTAAATTACCTGCAAAAAAGGAACTGGAAGGTAATAGCATCGCTGCGCTTTTGAAAAATCCGGCGGCTCCGTGGAAACATCCATCGGTGACGACGCACGGCTTTGGAAATCATGCGGTTCGTTCTGAAAAATATCGTTATATCCGTTACAACGATGGTTCGGAGGAATTGTATGACCATGATGTAGATCCGCTTGAATGGAAAAATCTGGCAAAAGAACCAAAATATGCGGCAGTGAAAAGTGAATTGGCTAAATCCCTGCCCACCTTAAATGCAAAAGACGCGCCTACTGTTAAAGAATCAGGCGAATAAATACATAAAAAAAGGAATAGGTAAGACTCTGCGGATTGATCCATGGAGTCTTACCTGTTTGAATACCAAAAAAATAGTTATCTAAATAGTTGAACTATGAAGCGTTCGTTGAATAAAATTTCATTTTTATCGGTAATATTTCTTTCTTGTGGATTGCTTTTGGCATTTCAAAACACGGTCCACAAGGAAGCAAAACCGTTCAATATTCTGCTTTTTACAGCAGATGATCTGGACCGGAATTCACTGGGTTGTTATGGTTCGAAAGTTCCGGATATTTCTCCGAATATTGATAAGTTCGCCGGTCAGTCGCTGCGTTTTGAACATGCTTTTGTGAATGCAGCCATTTGCGCTCCGAGCCGGGGAATCCTGGCAACGGGACTTTACGGACATAACAGTGGCGTTACAGGTTTTGTAAAAATGAAACCAGGTAGCCAAATTCCTATTCTGGTTGAATTATTGAGAGCGCAAAACTATGAGCTTGGAATTCTTAGTAAAGTAGGTCATTCCACACCGAAAGCTGATTTTAAATGGGATTTCACTTTTGATCAGGCTGATTTAGGTGACGGCAGAAGTCCAAAAGCTTACTATGAAAAAACGAAAGCTTTTTTTGCACAAGCCAGTCAAAAAGGAAAACCTTTTTATTTTATGGTCAATTCTGATGATCCTCATCGTCCTTATCACAATCCAAAAGAGCCCTTAAAAAACGGGGCGGAGGCGCCTTCAAGGATTTATTCACCTGATGAAATTACAGTTCCGGGTTTTGTAACGGATCTTCCCAAAGTGCGCCAAGAGCTGAGCTATTATTACAATTCAACACGTAGACTGGACGATACTTTTGGCAGGGTAATGCAGGCACTTGAAGAATCCGGACAGGCTGAAAATACGTTGGTCATATTTTTATCCGACAACGGTATTGCCATTCCTTTTGCCAAAGCAAACACCTATTATGCCAGTAACCGGACGCCATTTCTAGTGCGTTGGCCAGCGGTCACCAAAGCAGGAACTGTTAATAAAAAGGACCTGATTTCAAGTGTTGACTATTTTGTTACCATTCTTGATATATTAAAAATACCATTCACTGGAAAAACAAACGGAAGGTCTTTTTTGCCATTATTGGAAGGCAAAACGCAGACGGGCAGGGATAAAATATTTACCCAGATCGATACAAAACAGGCCGGCGGCCCAACGCCGATGCGTAGTGTGGTCACTTCTGATTTTAGTTATATTTTCAACGCCTGGGCTGATGGAGAAAGAGTTTACCGAAATAATAATGAGGGATTGACAATGAAGGCGCTTGAAGAGGCTGCGGGAAATAATCCGGATGCTGCGGAGCGTGTAAAATCATTTCGCTACCGTTCCGAAGAGGAATTGTATGATTTAAAAAAAGATCCTGACGGACTGCATAACCTTATAAACGATCCCGCATTTAAATACAGAGTGCAATCTGCAAGAAAAGATCTTGAAACTTGGATGTCAAAAACCAATGATCCGCTTTTGAAAGTTTTTCAAAACAGAAATTCTCCGAAAGTCATGCTGGAAGCTTTTTATAAAGTATATCCTGGTGCACAAAAGGCTGATTTAGACAAAGCAAATTATAGTGTTGGTAAGGCTTTTGAAGAATGATCGTTTGTAATCTTTACTTATCAGATTTGTGAAAAAAAATGAAAAAAGCGTGATTTTAACACTTCGTTACAGGACTTTATTTTACCTGATGATTGCGTTAATAGTGCTCGGGCAAAATAAAATAATTGCCCAAAAAGCAATTAAGGATGTCAGGCCTAACATCATAATTATTATGGCTGATGATCTGGATAGCAGACAAATCAGTTGTTATGGAGGACAGAATCTAAAAACCACCAACATTGATGCGCTGGCAAAAGAGGGGCTTAGATTTACTAATATTTATACCTCCGAGGCCATGTGTGTACCCACGAGGGCGTCACTTTTCACGGGATTATATCCGGCTAGGCATGGCGCTTTTCAAAATCATAAATCTGTTAATGATACCCTGAAAAGTGTTGGACACTATCTTACGGATGTGGGGTACCGGGTCGGGTTGACGGGCAAGGATCATGTGACGAAACCCAAGTCGGTTTTCCCTTTTGATATTATCAATGGTTTTGAACCAGAATGTGTCTCGCCAACAGATGATTATCAGTTGGAAGATGTGAAAAAATATATCAAACTGGACACGAAACCGTATTGTCTTTTTGTAATGAGCATCAATCCGCACGCACCTTGGACGATTGGTGATACGACTGAATTTAACCCGGCAAAATTGCAGCTTCCTAAGGAATGGGTAGATACGCCAATGACCCGCAGACAATATGTCAAGTACCTTGCGGAGGTAAGACGGCTGGATAATCAGGTTGGAGATATTACAAAACTTCTGAAAGAAACCGGGCAGGACAAAAATACAATTGTCATTTTTATGGGCGAACAAGGAGCACAATTTCCCGGCGGAAAATGGAATCTTTGGGATGCAGGTCAGAAAAGTTCTATGCTTATAAAATGGCCGGGTCGCGTAAAATCATCCTCCGTAACCGACGCTATTGTACAGTATGAAGACATTTCCCCAACACTTATTGACATTGCTGGCGGAACTCCGATACCTGGTCTGGATGGAAAAAGTTTCCTGCCTGTTGTTTTGGCAAAAAGCAAAACGGCTCGTCAATATGCTTACGGCATTCATAATAATATTCCGGCAGGTGATGCATATCCAATCCGAAGTATTCGTGATGACAGGTATAAGCTGATCCTGAATTTATCCTCGGAAAAACCGTATTTTAATAAGGCGCTCATGAATGGTGAGGATAAAAACAAGAAAACGGTTTGGTCTTCATGGCTTATTAAGGCAGACAAAAATCAGGAAGCCAAAAGACTGACTGAACGTTTCGTAAACCGCCCGCCAGTCGAATTTTATGATACTTTAAATGATCCTTCCGAATTTAGTAATCTTGCAGCTGATCCAGCTCATCAGGATAAAATTAAAGAACTAAAAAAGGAATTGCTTGAGTGGATGCAACAGCAAAAAGATAAAGGAGCTGAAATGGATATAGGCTATTCAAAAAATCCTTAACAAATGGTTTTCCATTTAATATTTTTGATGATAAAAAACATAATTTGGTCAGCGGGATTTTGGACTTTGCTAATACTTCCATTAGCGATCTTTGGTCAGGACCAAAAAACGGTCTCTGATCGTAAATTCAGCGATCCAACAGCTCCTGTTGGCAATAAATCACTGACAGTTCCTGATATAATTCGTCCGATTTTAGATGTCTGGATGCGGGATACGTATGTGATGTATGGTCCGGATGGGAATTACTACCTCACAGGTACAACGGCCAGTCCAAACAGAATTTTCCCAAATGGCACGCCTCACTGCTGGGATTATAACGACGGAATATATCTGTGGAAATCCAAAGATTTAAAATCCTGGCAAAAATTGGGGCTGATATGGAGCTTTGATAAAAACGCGGCAGACTGGCAAAAGAAGGGAAAACCGGTTTTGGCTGGCGCAAAATCTGTTAACAATGATGCTTTGGATTCATTATACCGTGCGGTTTGGGCTCCTGAAATTCACTATATCAAAGGTCAGAAAAGATGGTTAATTGTAGCTTGTCTGAACGGCGGACAAGGTTCATTTATTCTTGAAAGCACGTCAGGAAAACCGGAAGGACCCTATCGAAATATTGCAGGAAATGCTGACAAGCCAATATTTAAAAATATTGATGCCAGTTTGTTTGAAGATGATAACGGCGATGTATATGTAGTTGGCCACAATCATTTCATTGCAAAAATGAAACCTGATCTGAGTGATCTGGCTGAGCCTTTCCGGCAATTTGCAGAAACTCCATACAATCCTGAACCTTATATTGAAGGTGTATTTTTGACAAAACACGACGGAAAATATCAGCTTTTGCAGACGGTTTGGTCTGTGCCTAAAAAAGATGGAACTTATACGTATTTGAAAGACAATGAAAATCCAAAACTGGTATATAGCTATGACGTTGTGGTTGCAGAATCAGCCAATATTAATGGTCCGTACGGCGAGCGGTATCCTGCAATTCTGGAAGGTGGACATAATAATCTTTTTAAAGACAAAAAGGGCGAACTTTGGTCCTCAACCTTTTTTAATCCACGTGGATTGAGAGGTGCAAAATATTCGCCGACTTGCAGACCTGCCATCGTTCCGGTAAAATGGAAGAATGGGAAATTGTTACCAGATGCAGTACGTGCAGAGCAGTTTTATTCAAAATAAAATATATGAACAGATTTAATAGCATTGTCCTTCTGATTTGGATATTATTTATCTCAATAGATTTCACTACCAATGCCCAACAAACCACCAAAGCGCCAAAAAACGGAAATAATGTAGCTTCGGTCAAAACAGAGCGGCCAAATATGATCGTCATCCTGGCTGATGATATGGGTTTTTCTGATATTGGTAGTTACGGAGGCGAAATTCCTACACCGAATATTGATATGCTTGCTGATAAAGGACTTAGGTTTTCGCAGTTTTATAATAATGCAAGATGTTGCCCGACACGCGCAAGTCTTTTGACCGGACTTTTTCCGCATCAGGCAGGTATCGGCCGCATGTCAGAAGATCCGGAAGATCCAAAAGCCAATGATGAAGGAACGGATGGATACCGCGGTTATCTCAGCAAAAATTCTGTAACAATTTCCGAAGTTTTGAAAACGGCTGGTTATCATACTTATATGTCGGGCAAGTGGCATGTAGGCATGCATGGAAAAGAAAAGTGGCCGTTGCAAAGAGGTTTTGAAAAGTTTTACGGAATACTTTCAGGCGGATCAAGTTATCTGAAACCGTTTCCACCGCGCGGTATTACAACCGGAAATAGTGATCCGGCTTATGATTTTCCGGATGATTATTACACAACAAATGCTTTCACGGATAACGCAATCAATTTCATAACTGAACAAAAAGACAAAAATCCATTCTTTTTATATCTGGCATATACCGCTCCGCACTGGCCCTTGCAAGCGCAGGAAAAGGATATTGAATTGTTCAAGGATAAATATCTGATCGGTTGGGATTCTGTAAAACATGAAAGGCTGAGAAAACAAACGGTTATGGGAATTAATAAAACCGAGTGGGGTCTTGCTCAACGGGAAATGAGGCCATGGAATGAACTCAGTGCTGCGGAACAAAAGGATGTTGCGTACCGGATGAGCGTTTATGCGGCCCAGGTTTACCGAATGGATCAGAACATTGGAAGACTAATCGCTACGCTGAAAAAGGAAAACAAACTGGATAATACGCTTATTGTTTTTCTGTCTGACAATGGTGCTTGTGGTGAGCCTTACAAGGAACTGGGCGGAAAAGGGCAGGAGGAAATAAATGATCCGGGCAAATTCTGGGTGGTATCGTACGGAACGGGTTGGGCAAATACCTCAAATGCACCTTTCAAAAAATGGAAAAATTCCACCTATGAAGGGGGAATTGCAGCTCCGTTTATTGCTTACTGGCCAAAGGGAATTAAGGAAAAATCGGGAAAATGGAGTACAACGCCACATCATATTATTGACTTGTTACCGACTTTAATTGACGTCGCCGGCGTAACTTATCCGAAATCATTTAATGGAAATTCAATCATGCCCACGGAAGGATTAAGTATGTTACCTGATTTTATAAAAGGCGACAGTAAAACCCACGATTACATGTATTGGGAGCATGAAGAAAACTGTGCGGTTAGACATGGAAACTGGAAAGGTGTGAAACGTTTACCTGCCGGGAAATGGGAACTTTACAATCTGGAAATTGACCGAACCGAAAGAAATAATGTAGCAGATCAACATACTGATATCGTAAAAGATCTGGATGAAAAATGGCAAAACTGGGCTGATACGCACAAGGTTTTTCCAAAGGGTAGAAATTATTTCAAGTAATATTTTGAAAATAACGACAAAACCAAACATCGAAGAATTACGAATTTGTAATCCTTCGATGTTTGATGTAATTCAAAAAAGTGGAAACTTATTAAACGTTAACAACAATTTTCCCCACAGTTCTTGCACTTTCAATCTGTTCATGCGCCTCTGCCATTTGGTCAAAAGAGAAGGTTTTGGAAACATGCGATTTGAGTTTTCCTTCGGCTAAAAGTTTTGCCAGAAAGTGCATGTCCTTTCCGTTTGATTTAACCAGCATAAACTTTCCATCAATGTTTCCGGGCTTTAATTTTTCCGTCAGCGCATCATTAAATTGAGTAACAATACTTATAATCTTACCACCATTTTTAATTACAGGTAAAGAATTAATGATGTTATCCGGACCTAGACAATCAAGTACAAAATCAATATCTTTGGTGCTATCTGCGAGCGTTTGTGTTTGATAATCAATATGTTCGTCCACTCCCAAAGAAAGAACAAAATCCTTATTTGTAGCAGAAGAAGTCCCGATAACATAGGCGCCCAGATATTTCGCAAGCTGAACGGCGTAATGTCCCACACCGCCGGAAGCCGCATGAATCAAAACACGGTCGCCTTTTTTAATACCGGCATCAGTGAAAACCTGTAAAGCCGTTAGAGGAGCAAGGGTTGCCGCAGCCGCTTCGTCGTGGGATATTTCAGCTGGTTTCAAAGCAAGATGTTCGGCCGGTGCGGCTATATATTCTGCATAAGCATTGCCAACGCCTGGAAAATTTACCATGCCAAAAACTTCGTCGCCGACATTGAACAAACCGGATTTGGATTCTGTAACAACGCCCGAAATATCCCAGCCCAAAACCAATTCTGTTTGTTTACTGACATTGCCGTATTTGTAAACGCCTCCGCCTTGCCGGGTTTTCGCATCAACCGGATTTATACTGATTGATTTTACTTTGATCAGTACTTCATCAATCTTAATTTCTGGTACCGATACTTCTTTTATTTTCAAATTTGCGGTTGACCCTGGTTCAACCAATACGATAGTTTTCATTTGCTTGCTTTTGATTATGAAGCAAAATTATACTATCGAAATGGTTTAATATTAGTATATATTTTCGCTAAGTTGGTATATTTGCAGCATGCAAAAAGAAGTATTACACGCGCCGTATTCCATTCAGTATGCTACAATGGATGTATGTCCAATGCCTGAGCACACGCACACTTTTTTCGAACTGGTTTATGTTCGTTCAGGCACAGGTTTGCAGTGCATCAATAAAAGCAGCTTTGCCTATCATCCCGGACATTTGTTTTTACTTACACCAGAAGATTGTCATTCCTTTGATATTCAGACGACCAGCGAACTTTTTTTTCTCCAATTCAACGATATTTATATTCAAAATAACGGCCTGGTTGCAGAAAATATAAAAAGACTGGAATTCATTTTACAGAATGCCAATCATGAGCCCGGTTGTATTTTCAGAAACAAGGATGATAAAATGCTGGTAAAGCCAATTATTGAAGCAATTATCCGTGAGCAGGAAACAAGGGATATTTATAATCAGGAACTGGTTCATCAGCTGGTCAATACGCTCATCATTATAATAGCAAGAAATATCGCCAAATTCCTTCCGGAAAAAGTCAATATTTCAACCGAGGAAAAAGCAATTGATGTGCTGCAATATATTCAGAACAATATCTATTATCCTGAAAAATTAAAAGCAGAAAAGATCAGCGCACATTTTGGGATTTCGACTTCGTATCTGGGACGTTATTTCAAAAAGCACACGGGAGAAACGATGCAGGAATACATCAGTGGTTACAAAACAAAACTGATCCGGCACCGCTTAAAATTCAGCGACAAACGGCTGAATGAGATATCGGATGAGTTTGGCTTTACGGACGTAAGCCATTTGAATAAATTTTTTGGCAACCAAACCGGCAGCAGCCCGGCCGCTTACCGGATTATGGTTCGCAATTGAAGACTTTAATTAAGTGACTGCTTTTTAAAAAGTACAGGCGTCATGCCGACCTCTTTTTTAAATAATCTTGAAAAGTAGGACAGGTTATCAAACCCAAGTGCATAGGCAATTTCTGAAACCGATTGCTCCTCAAATTTCAGACGGTTTTTTGCTTCGGATATCAGATAAATGTGAATATGTTCCAACGCCGTTTTGCCACTTTCCTGTTTTAAAACATCGGTTAAATATCCCGAAGAAATATTCAGGCGCTCGGCCATATACTGGACGGAGGGAAGTCCTTTACTATTTAATAGTCCGTTAGCCAGATAGTTATCCATCTCTTCCACAAATTTACTGACCGTTTTTCCTGAAATTTCAGCGCGGTTGATAAACTGTCTTTTGTAAAAACGCTGCGCATATTTGAGCATCGTACCAACATTGGCCAGAATAATTTCCCGGCTGAATTCATCCTGATTGTTGTTATACTCGTTTTCAATTTTGCGATACAAATCCCAAATCGTAACTTCCTCTTTGGGAGACAAGTGCAGCGCCTCATTGACTTCATAATCGAAATAATGATATTTTTTTATTTCACTATGAAGAATGTGGCCGTTCAAAAAGTCTTCATGAATATACATCAGAAATCCATCTTCATCTAAATGAAGATTTTTCATTTCAACAACCTGTCGCGGTTTTACAAACATCATCGAACCGCAATCGTGATCATATTTGGTACGGCCATAAAGGACAACGCCGGATTTTAATTTCTTAAAACCGATCATGTAAAAATCACTGGTAAACTCCCGATTACCAATCGAACAAGTCCCGTTACATTGATACATACTGAAAAATGGATTTTCATTTGGCGGAAATCCGTTATCGCGGTGCAGGTCGCTGAGGTTTTTATAATGTTTCATTTTTGTTGGATAAATGAAATACAATCTGCAAAGTAAACGATGCAGATTGTATTTCGGTTTCTAAAACTTCTGGTTTTATCAGTGACCGTGCGCTGCTGCTGAAACTTCTTTCCATGCTTCAAACTCAGCCAGGCGTTCATTGTAAACTTGTTTAACGCCAGGGTAGGCTATTTTGCCAAGCAAAAAGTGCAAAGGAGGGTTTTCTGCATCAATAAGTTGTAATACGGCATCTGCGGTAGACTCCGGTTTTCCCCAGGTATCCGGCGTAGCGCCTTCTGCAAATGCTTTTTTGATCGGCGCGTAAACTTCATTGGGTTCAGTCTGGAAAGCGGAAGCACCTGACCAGTCTGTTGAAAAACCGTTCGGTTCAATTAAACTAACGTTAATTCCGAAGCTTTTTACTTCGGTAGCAAGAGTTTCACTCAAACCGTTCACTGCATATTTCGAAGCATTGTAAAGTCCTAAAACCGGGAGTGTTACCAGTCCAAGGAAACTTGATACCTGGATAATATGTCCGCTTTTTTGTGCTCTCATAATGGGGACAACCGCTTGCGTAACCCAGAGAAGTCCAAAAAAGTTGGTTTCCATTTGAGCGCGCGCCTGCTGTTCTGTCGTTTCTTCAATAGCACCAAACAAACCAAAACCTGCATTATTGATCAGCACATCGATGCGGCCAAAATGTTGGTTGGTTTTATTTACTGCGGCAAAACAGTCTTCTCTGTTGTTTACATCCAGCTGAATAGGAAGAACCGCATCTCCATATTCTGCAATCAGATCGTTCAGGTTTTCTACATTTCTGGCTGTTGCAGCAACTTTATCTCCTCTTTCTAATAATGCTTTTGCCCATAATTTACCAAAACCGCGGGAAGCTCCTGTAATAAGAATTATTTTTGACATGATATTTTTCTTTTTTAGTACACTACAAAGGTATCATGACCCCTTGCCGGGTTTTTAACACAAAATCAGGATTCATTGACACATTCCAGCAGTAGGTGCCAGCGGATCAGTATCAACGTAAACTTTTCATCAGATTTTCACGGTAAACCTTACCAACAGGAAGTTTTTTGCCGCTAATGGATAGCTCATTGCCTTCAATGAATTTGATATTTTTAACCGAAGCGATATAAGATTTGTGAATGCGGGTGAATTTTGAGGCGGGGAGCTGCTGCTCAAACTGGATCAGGGTTTGCTTGGACATAATCCGCTCCTGACTGGTGTGAATGAAAATATAGTTGCCGTACGCTTCAACATAACTGATGTCATCGAAAAAGATTTTGGTAAGTTTTTTTTCTGATTTGACCATCATAAACAAATCTTCATCTTTGGTAAGTGATGTAACGTCACTAGTTCTGTTTATCACTTTTTCGGTGGCCTGAACAAAACGGGCGAAGGAAAAGGGTTTGAGAAGATAATCTGTAACCGACAACTCAAAACCTTCAAGTGCATATTCCGGATAAGCCGAAGTAATAATTACAGCCGGGTAAATTTTCAGGGAGCGCAGCATTTCGAAGCCCGAAAGCCTAGGCATGTTGATATCAAGGATGAGCAGATCAATATCTTTTTTACTGAGAATCTGCATCGCTTCAAAAGCGTCTTCGCAACTGGCAGTCAGGGTCAGGTAGGGCACCTGATCGATATAGGTTTTCAGGATATTCCGGGCGATCGGTTCGTCGTCTACGATGATGCAGTTGATATTCATTATCCTAGTTCTATTTCAAGTTTTACTTCAAAATAATGGGTTTTTGCGGCTGTTTCCAAAGTATACTGGCCTGGGTAAATCAGATCCAGCCGCTGTTTTACGTTTTTCAAACCGAGTCCGCCTTTGCTGGCATTTTTGACCGGAATATAATTCGGATCGATTGAGTTTTTAACGGTCATCATAAGGCGACTGTCTGAAATAATAAATCGGATGTGAACAAATGACGGCTGATTTTTTGCCGCTGAAAAGTGCTTGAAACTATTTTCAATAAAAATAATAAGAAGAAGCGGCGCGATGTAATCATCAGAAAAATCGCCGGAAATATCCAGTACGATCTCCGTTTTTTCGCTGAGCCGTATTCTTTCCAGCGCCACGTAATTGCTGATGTAATCAAGCTCCTTTTGAATAGGCACATAATTCTGGTTTGTATCGTAAAGAGAATAACGCAGAAGCTCCGATAATTTCAGCATCAGGTCCGGCAGTTTTTTGGATTCTGTTACAGACAAACCATAAAGATTGTTTAGCGTATTAAACAAAAAATGAGGGTTCAACTGCGCTTTCAAATGTCTTAATTCGTTCTCCTTCTGCTGTTTTTCAAGAATCAGTTTATCAAGCCCGATTTTGAAGATTGTGGCCACAACCGTAAAAGCAATCACACTGAATGTAATATGTTCGTAATGCCAGTTGACACGGTCACTGATAGGAAATAAAAGACCAACGGCGTTAAGAATATAGGGCAAAAGTTTAATCAGCAAGATCACCTGAACCAGATATAAAACAATTCCGATTATCCATTTTCCTCTGTTGAAAAGTGGAACGATCAAAAGATTTTGTGAATAGGACGGGATTGCCAGTTCCAGTGTTTGCTGTAACACAAGGCAAAAAAGTGTCAGGCCGTTCATGCGGTCGGGAAATTCTTTCAAAACAATAAAGAGTACAAAAACGATGACCCAGAATGCCAGCTGAGTGAAAATCCGGTATGGTTTGATGAAAAGGCGCGTCCAGTCGAATTGTTTCATACCCAAAGAAAAAGTAATGAAAGCCGCAAACAAAATTCTGGGGATGAACGACCAGTTTTTGATGACAAACAATTAATCCCCGCTATAAACACGTTCATCACCATCCTTTTACAGTTTGACATATATATTTTTCAGTGTGTTTAGGCGGAGATAATTTTGATCAAACTTTAAAAAACATGAAAACAAAACTGATCATTTTCCTAGCCGCTTTGTTCGGCCTGATTACAATTGCAAAAGCGCAGCCAGATACGCTTAGCCAGGGTTTAATAGCTGATATACCGAAATGGATGGCCGAATACCATATTCCCTGCGTAGGTGTTGGTTTGATTGAAAATGGAAGGATTAAATGGATAAAGAATTTTGGGGATCTACAAAATGGACAACCAGCTCCGAACAATACTTTATTTAACATTGCTTCACAAACCAAACCTGTCATTGCCATGCTTACAGTGAAACTGGTACAGGAAGGGAAATGGAATTTGGATGAGCCGCTGAGCCATTACTGGATTGATCCCGATGTTGCAGGAAATGCTTTCACAGACAAATTGACAACCAGGCTGGTATTATCCCACCAGACAGGTTTTCCAAACTGGCGCTCGGATAATGGGGAAAATAAACTTCAATTTATTTTTGAGCCAGGCACCAGATTCGGCTACTCGGGAGAAGGATTTGAATATTTAAGAAAAGCGCTGGAAGCAAAATTTCATCAGCCACTTAATGTTTTGCTGGATTCGTTTTTGCTCAAACCGCTGGGCCTGAATGATACGCAATATTGGAACGAAAATCTGGATAATACCCGCTTTGCCAGGTGGCATAATGGGCAGGGAAATCTATATTCAACATCCATTCAAACACCTGTCAGCGCTGCTGATGATTTGATCACCACCGTTGAAGAATATTGCAAGCTGGGAATTTATGCCATGGGAAATGCATCCTTGTATACTAAAAAAGAGGTGAGGGTGAAAGAAAATTATTACCGTGGTCTGGGTTGGGGTTTGGTGGAAAATTTACCTGATTATCAGTACGCTTTTGAACATGGGGGCTCTGATATCGGGGTAAGAACAATGGCTATTTTTTTACCCAAATCCAGAAGTGGAATTGTGGTGATGACTAATGGAGATAATGGCATTTTTATTATTGACCGGATTATAAAACGTGCGTTAAGCCAGGGAAATCAGCTGCTTGCCACAATGAATAAAACTGAAAATACGCATAAAAGAATAGTGGTATCGGAAAATATTATCCAAAGTTATAGCGGTATTTATGAGCAGAATAACGGTAAAATCATGAAAGTTGAAAAGGAAGCGAACGGCGTGAAAGTTTCCGGCGACGGATTACCGACAGCAGTATTATTTCCGGAATCCACAACCAGGTTTTTTCTTGAAGGTTACGATGTACAGCTTGAATTTCCTGACGCGACTTCACTGATTGTTTTTGAAAACGGGAAACAGGTTTTGAAAATGAACCGGAAAAAATAAACACTAAGAGTACCGCGCCGCGTCCGCTTAGTGCGCTTTTTGGTAAAAGAAATCCTGAATATCCTTTGCCAGCAACTGCGGCTGTTCCGCAGCGGCAAAATGTCCGCCTTCCGGCATCTGTGTCCAATGCTGAATATTAAAACCTTTTTCAATATACGAACGCGGGGGCGTAGGCAGTTCCTTTGGAAATTTGGCAAAACCAACCGGAATTTTCACAAATTCGTTTTCCCTAAAAGCCACTGGTTTTTTGCTGTTTTCATTATAAATCCGCATAGAAGAATGAATGGTTTCTGTGAGCCAGTACAAAGTGACATTGGCAAGCAGTTCGTCCTTTGAAAATACATTTTCAATATTTCCCCTTTTATCACTCCAGCTGTTAAACTTTTCTATGATCCAGGCGCATAAACCTGTCGGAGAATCATTTAATCCGTAAGCAGCTGTTAGCGGTTTTGTGGCATGCATATGTGAATAAGCACCTTCCCTGGCAGACCAATCCGCTCCAAATTTTTGGAAAGCCAAAACTTCGTCAGATAGCTCCTCGTTTTCTTTAATATAAGGTTTATAAGAACCGGAAATAAAATTAAGATGCAGTCCAGATACGTTTGCCGGATATTTCAATGAAAGCCAGGTGCTGATTCCCGCGCCTATATCTCCGCCCTGCGCACCGTATTGATCATAACCTAATTCCTTCATAAGCTGATGCCATAGTTCAGCTACAACTGCGCTGTTACAACCCGGATCTGTGACTTTACCCGAAAATCCGAATCCGGGAATTGAAGGTATGACAAGATCAAAGGAGAGCTCGGGATCTTCGGTCAGCAGCGGTATCAGTTTCATCATTTCAAGAAAAGAACCAGGCCATCCGTGTGTGATGATCAGCGGAAGGGACCGTTTTCCCTTTCCTTTAATGTGAAGAAAATGAATCTGATATCCGTTAATATCGGCCATGAAATTAGGATATGCATTGATTTCGTCTTCAATTTTTCGCCAGTCAAAAGTATGTTGCCAGTAATCGGTCAGTGATTTTATGTAGGAAAGGTCTGTGCCATAGGTCCAGCCCGATCCATTAATTTCATCCGGCCAGCGTGTATTACTTAATCTGAATTTGAGATCATCCAGTTTTTTCTGAGGTATGTTGACTGAGAATGGTTTTATCGAATTCATTTTCGAGGATTGCATTTTTGTTGATGAAACCAAAGGTTTATTATCTTTTGAGAAAATTAAGCAAGTTGCGGCAAAAGCCATACCAATTTCCATTATTACTTCACGTCTGCTAATTGAATACATAGGATTTTACTTTTACCTTGATGTAAAAGTAGAGCGCCAATTAATGCTGAAAAATGCTTATTTTTAATCTATTAATGATTTTAAAGCATTAAATGGATCTTGATCAAATACGAAACTTCCTGAAATTATCAGAAGAATTACATTTCTGGCGTACCGCCGAAATGGTGAATATTACCCAATCAGCACTCAGCAGGCAGATTCAGACTTTAGAACAGGAACTTGGCCTGCAACTGTTTGAGCGCAATAAAAGAAATGTAAAACTGACTGCCGCTGGTATGTTTCTGAAAGCAAAGTGGACTGTTCTGCTGGATGATCTGAATTATGTCCATTTGTTTGCCAGGAAAATAAGTCAGGGAGAAACGGGTAAATTAAGAATTGCACATCCTGATTCCATATCGTCCTCACTGCTTCCTGATCTACTTTTGAAGATATCTGAAAAGTATCCTGAACTTACCGTTGAGATGCTCCAACTGCTTTCTGAAAATATTCAGATGTCGCTGCTGGATTATAAAATAGACCTGGCCTTTACCCGGCAGGTAAGCGAATTGCCAGGTATCAGTTCAAGAAAAGTTAAAAGTGAGCCTGTTGCACTTTTTGTCCCTGAGCATCATTCTTTTACAAATTATGATGATGTTAGTGCCGAGAGTTTGGCCAGACAGCGTTTTATCCTGCCTGTGGCTGAAAGAAAAAGCAGTTATTATTATTTGGTTTGGGAAATTTTTAATTCATATAATGTTACTCCTCAGGCTTTTTATGAATCGGATTTTGGATCAAGTATTCTTGGACTTGTTTCCAAAGGGTTAGGAATTGCCATTTTACCAGTCAGTTTTGCACAAAATGGAATGCCTCACATTCGCGTAATAGAACTACCATTCTCGACTGATCTTTATATAAGCTGGCGTTCGGATGATAACGGGCCATCATTAACGAACGTGCTCGGTATTATCAAGGATTTATGAAAGCTGCAAAATTCCCTTTTTATTGAACCGTCGAAAGATGATGATATAATGAGGCGAAGATTTAGAGGAATTAATTTCTATCATTTGAATTTCACAAATAATGGATTGATTCTCATAACCAGCAGCCCTTGGGCACCAGGTATCTTTGTATTACAAAAATTAAACAAACGATGGAACAGAAAAATAAAATAGCACTCATTACCGGCGGCAGTCGCGGCCTGGGTAAAGACATGGCACTGCGCCTTGCAGAAAAAGGAATTGATGTCATCATCACATATAACAGTCAGTTACAGGATGCAGAAAATGTTGTAGCTGAGATTGAAAAAAGTGGACAAAAAGCCACAGCGCTTCAACTGAACACAGGTGATATAAAAAGTTACGGCTCTTTTGTCAATCAATTGCAAGAGGTTTTGCAGAATAAATTTGCTGCAACCCATTTTGATTATCTTGTAAACAACGCTGGCATTGGCGGGTATCTTCCAATCGCTGAGGTGACTGAGGAAGCATTTGATGAACTGCTGAACATCCATTTTAAAGGTGTTTACTTTTTAACACAAAAGTTGCTGCCGCTCATCAATGACGGAGGGGGAATTGTTAACGTATCATCCGGCTTAACGCGCATTTCAGTACCAGGTTCTTCGGTTTATGCATCGATGAAAGGAGCGATGGAAATTTTCACACGCTACCTTGCCAAAGAATACGGATCGCGCGGGATCAGAGCAAACATCATTGCGCCCGGAGCTGTCATGACAGATTTTGGCGGAGCGCATTTAAGAAATGATGAAAACCTGCAAAAATTTATAAGCAACGTAACGGCCCTGGGAAGACCAGGAGTGGCCGAAGATATTGGGGGCGTGGTTGCTTTTTTATGTTCGGAAGAGGCGCGCTGGGTTAACGGCCAGCGTATAGAAGTTTCCGGTGGAATGCAGTTGTAGTTTTTTGGAATAAGTAAATGATAAGCTCAGATCAATTTCTGAGCTTATCTTTTATAAGAGTATCAGGTTAATCAATTATATTCCTTTGCCCTGAAAACCCATTTTGGAGCGTCATTTATTTCCTGACGTAAAATCATATTTAACTGCGCGGCATGATGCTGAACATGCCGCATGTTGTAAAGCAATATTTCCAAAATAGAATAATTCATTGCGTCTGATTCAAAATCTTCAACGAAACGCTCGTTTTTTATTTTTTCCTCTGTCAGTCCCGCAATTAAATTCCGGCATTTTTCCCGGCTTGATTGCAGGTAATCAAGTAGTTCTGTTTTGGTATAAAAGCGGTTGGGCACCAGATCATCTATTGCGTTTTCTGGTAAATTTTCAGGGTCTGTAATAGTATAAGGCAACTTGGGTGAAAAATTCTCAGGCGGGATCGTAACATAATAATCCAGAAATACCAGGATGTGATATGTCATGTAAAAAAGCCTTTTATTCTCGACAAGAATATTTTCAGGACAAAGCGTAATAGCCTTTTCCAGTGAATCTACGCTTGCCCCGAATTGGCTCCACAGGTTTTCTTTAATTTGATCAATCATATTTATGAAACAATAATGGTGTGGTTATCCAAGCATTAAATCAGCTTACTTTTTTTGCTCATAATGTAAAACAACAATTCCACAGTTAAATGGTGTGGATTCTATGAGTGAAAAACCTTGCATGGTGCCAATTTCGTTAAAAATAGGCAATCCATGGCCGATTGCGGTTGGATCGAGAAGGAAATAAAATTCATCAATCAACCTTTCCTTAATTAGCGCCGATACAAAAGTTGCCCCGCCATAAGCAATGATATCCTGCCCATCCTGATCTTTTAGTTTTTTTATTTCCTCAACCAGATCACCTTTGGCAAGAATCGTATTTTCCCATTTTGACTCTTGCAGGGTTTTTGTGAAAACTACCTTCTGCGTTCTGGTAAGCATTTTCGCAGGCTCGAAATCCGGATCGTCGGGTTTTAATGCTATTTCTGCCCAATAAGGAATAAATCCTTCTGCAAGTTTTCGCCCGAGAATGATGCAGTCAACAGGATTCATGATTTGTGATATATAGTTCCTGAGCTGATCATCCCAATTCCATTCCATCCATTCCATTTCTCCCTTAGGCCCGGCAATAAATCCATCGAGGCTGATCTGCACCTGAAGTTTTAGTTTTCTCATGACGCTTTTAGTTATGTTGTCTGACAAATTTACTTGATATAATTTTTATCAATACGGTGTTTGTGCGCCTAAAAACAGGGGCAGCTGCGACATTTTGTTGGCTGGATTTTTGATGATTATTAAGATTCATTAATGAATATCACCACTGTGAATGCAACGAAATCATATAGTTTGACGAACTGGAACTGAGGCAATCAACTCTCTAAATTAATTTAACTTGTTTAAAGGAAAAGTGGTAAGGGCAATAATGCTCATCAGCACATGGGCAGCCACAGCGGTATCAGCACAAAACACAGAATCTTTGTCGTTTCCCAAAGATCAGTTTACAATAGAAACTAAAATCGTCAAAACTTCAAACGGCGAGAAAAAAGTTACTTATAAGTCGTACATGCACATTCCGTATGTGGCAAATCCTGTTGACAAGGATTATCAAAGTATGAATGTAAGCGTACCAACCCAGGTTGATGGTATCAGGATTGAAACGTCAAACGCGCCTATTCTTTTTGTTATCGGTGTTGGCGGATATATGTCTGTCAACAATGCAAAAGGTGGTGGTTTCGGTCCTGGAGGTCCTGGTGGTGCAGGTCCGGGTGGTATGCGTCCGAACGGTCCACCTCCCGGTGCAGGCGGACCGCCAATGAACGGTGGAGCACCAGGTGGCAGGACAGCAGGTTCGGCAGGACCGATCGGCGGAGGCCCCGGCGGGAATAGCAAAACAAGCGGAAAAGCAGATCTTGCGCTCGCAGCAGGCTACGTAGTTGTGACTCCAGGTTGCCGTGGACGCGACAATGTGACTTCTGATGGCAAATATTATGGAAAAGCGCCGGCTGCCATTGTGGACCTTAAAGCGGCTGTTCGGTATATCCGTCACAATAAAGGTGTCCTTCCGGGAAATACGGACAGAATTGTTTCCACAGGCGTCAGTGCGGGTGGGGCAATGTCGGCGCTCTTAGGTGCTTCCGGAAATAGCCCTTTATATGATACCTATTTGAAAGAAATTGGCGCTGCCGATGCAGACGACAACATTTTTGCTACTGCTGCTTTTTGCCCGATCACGGATCTTGAACATGCAGATGGTGCTTATGAATGGATGTATGGAGCTTTTCCGGTAGGTACTTCCGGTTTGGTTGATCAGCAGATTTCAAAGGAACTTCGCGCTTTGTATGGGCAATACCAGGCATCTTTAAATTTAAAAGGCAAGGAGAATTTCGGGACAATTACTGCTGATAATTACGCCCAGTATCTTTTGAAATCTGCGCTTATTCCCTCGGCTAATAAATACCTGAAAAATCTCACAGAGGAAAAACGCAGGCAATATCTTGAAAACAATAAATGGATTACCTGGAAAAATGGTGCTGTAAATTTTTCGTTTGCAGATTTTGTAGCGCATGTAGGCAGGATGAAATCAATGCCAGCTTTTGATAATTTTGATCTGACCAGTGCTGAAACGATTGAATTCGGTAACAAAACTGTCAACGCCAGACACTTTACCGATTACAGTCTTCAACATACAGCCGGCAATAAAACTGTAAAGGTCGATGAAGAGGTCACGCTAGCTGTGCATTTACTGAATGCAATGTATTTTATCGGGCAAAAAAATGAGGGCTGCGTAAAATACTGGTGGCTTCGTCAGGGAACTTCCGACGCGCATACTTCACAAACGGTTATGGCGAATCTGGCCGCCTGTCTTGAAAATAACCAGAAAGAGGTGGACTCTGCGCTTTATTGGGACGCAGGCCATGGAGCCGATCAGGATCCGGAGGAATTCATTACCTGGATGGGCAAGATTTCAGGGTTTTCAAAAAAAACGGATGCTGTCAAAAAGTAGAAGTTCATTAATCTGATTTCGAAAAGTGTTTAGCGGGAGTTTAGGTATATCAAATTGGCTGATATATTTGAACTCCTAATTTTTTGTCACGAAAACCACCTTTGTAAAAATCTTTTTTCTTTCAAAATAAAACCGTTCCCAAAAAATCAGCCCGAAAAGTTGAACTAGTTCAACCGTATTTCCTAATCTGGTTCATCGTCTGCGGAGCAGGCCGCAGATACCTTTGTGACATACAAAAACAACAAAAAAATGTCACTTAAATTAGAAAATAAAGTTGCTGTAATTACCGGAGGTAATAGCGGCATAGGTTTGGGCGTTGCAAAACTTTTTGCAAACCAGGGCGCAAAAGTAACCATCACAGGACGTAATGCTTCGACGATCGAAAAAGCGGTTTTGGAAATTGGCAGTGGCTCGGTAGGCGTGGTAAGTAATGTTGCAGACGTGAAAAGTTTTGTACCGCTATATGAAAAGGTTGCTGAAACTTTTGGGAAAATAGATGTACTGGTTGTAAATGCAGGTATAATCCTGATGACTCCGCTGGAAGAAACCTCCGAAGAAGTGTTTGACCAGATCACAAATATTAATTACAAAGGAGTTTTCTTCACGGTTCAAAAAGCGCATCCTTTCCTTAATGAAGGCGCGTCAATCATCATAACTTCTTCTACCGTCGCTGATAAAGGTATTCCCGGATCAGCAGTTTACACTTCTTCCAAAGCAGCAGAACGTAATCTGGTGAGATCTTTTGCCACAGAACTGGCAGCCAGAAAAATCAGAGTTAACGCCCTTTCTCCGGGCGCTATCGAAACGCCTATTTTTGAAAAAAATGGTTTTAGTCAGGAAGCGGCTTTAGGCATGAACGATTTTTTTGCTGGCGCTGTGGCACTAAAAAGACTTGGAACCGTGGATGAAATAGCCAAAGGATATTTATTTCTGGCGTCTGAAGACTCATCTTACATGACAGGCGCTGATCTGGTTATTGACGGTGGGTTTAGAGACTTGTAATTGATAAAAAACGAAAGTCTAACGTACGGAACACAGACAGTCAATACAGCATTAGATTTGAATTTGATTAGATCAAGGCCCTCCTTTGGAAATATAGGAGGGCTTTTGATAATTGTTGGTAAAAGAAATGGCGGAAGAAAATAATTTGTTTTTAAGTTGCAGGACTTTAATCAAATTATATTTTAGTAATGGCTGACATTGATCTCTTCATCAAATATATCCAAAGAATTATAGTTCTGACCGAGCAGGAGCTTACCGAGTTTACGTCAGTATTTATTTATAAAAAAATAAAGAAGAAGCAGTTCATTATCCAGCCCGAGTTCCCTGCAAAATACCGGACTTATGTCTTGAAAGGAGCACTCCGGTCGTATGTTATCGACCACGATGGTGTTGATCATACCATCCAGTTTGCTTTGGAAGACTGGTGGGTATCAGATCTCAACAGTTACATTTACCAAAAACCGGCAACCATGTTTGTTGTGGCTGTCGAGGACAGCGATGTCTTGCAGATTGACTATGAAACCGAGCAGCGCTTAAAGCAATCCAATCATAAATTCGAAACTTTTTTCAGAATCACTGCGGAACGCACCGCCGCTTTTCATCAACGGAGAATAATTTCGTCATTAACCCGCACGGCAGAAGAACGTTACAACGATTTTCTGGAAAGATATCCGGCTGTTTCCCAACGTCTGCCCCAGTATGTAATTGCATCTTACCTGGGAATGACAACTGAGTTTTTATCCAAAATAAGAAACCGGAAAGTCCGCAGAAAAGCTGATCCGAAAAGCGCTAAACCTGCGTGATGTTTAGTAAAGTTGCCTGCAGCTTTTTGACCCAACCATCGTGATCTTTTAAAATAGATTCAAGAGATCCTTCTATTTGTCAGCAGACTGCATATGCGGTGGGTGTAAATTTCCAGATCTTGAAGGAACTAAGAAGATGAAATTAAATTAAGGGCATCCGCTTATTACCAATCAGATCCATGGTCAAGAGTAGAGCACAATGATGTGAGGTATTCAGGATTCTTTTGTTAAAGTAGGTTCGGTGATTTTTTTCTTTTTGTTTATAGCGATGCGCTAAACAAATATCCTAAATCTTATCCTGATCATGCCAAAATCACCAGACATCATACCCAGTGTAAAACGCAGAGATTTTATCAAAAAAGGCAGTATTCTCACGATCGGTTTTTTGTTTTCGCGCCATTCAGGTTGGTCCGGTTCGCTGAAACCTGCGGGGTATCCGGTACATAATATTCCGGTCGATAAAAATCTGGATGCGCTCTGGGTCAAATCATTATACCAAAGAGGAAAACCAACTACTTATTTAAAAAGCAGAAACGAACTAAGATACATTGGTATGCCTGTTGGCGGACTTCATGCCGGAACGGTTTATATGGGTGGCGACGTAAGGCTTTGGCTTTGGGGAATTTACAATGAATCGGAAGAACCAAAAAATGAAGGTATAGATAACAAAACGGTACTTTGGAATGACGGAAATACCGTCAGCAAAATACGGTCGCGAGATGGAGCCTCTTACATAGAACCCGCCATCGCTGAAAATAAACGTGTTTTGGAGCAGGGTTTTGCCGTAAGGATTTTATATAAAGGAAAGCTTATTATTAAAGAATTAAACGAGAATCACTGGGATGAAGTGAGTTTTCAGGCCACTTATCCTACGGCGACGGTTCAATATACAGATCATAATTTACCTGTTTCCATCACCCTTACAGGTTATTCCCCGTTCATTCCTCTTGATGCTGACAATTCATTACTCCCTGCCACGGTCCTTCGCATCGCAGTGAAAAATCTTTCAGGTGAAAAAATGGATGTATCAGTGATGGGCTGGATGGAAAACGGCGCCAGTAAACTATCGGCTAAAAAAGGGGATGGCAAAAAGGTCAATTCTGCTATCTCATCAGACAAATTCAAAGGTGTTTTTTCTTCATTCCAGTTTTCAAAAGATGGGTTGTCAACAGCAACAGATTCAGGAAGTACTGCTTTTGCAATACTAAATCCGGGCGCCGGTGTTCATACCGGATTTAATTCCTGGCCGGTGACAGATACGGCTTTTACATCCGCATATACGCAGAATTCTGAAATTGATGCCCCGGAAAAGTTAATAAGTGCGCTTTTTACTTCAAAAACGCTGACAGCCGGAGCAACGATGCGTGAAGATTTTGTCATCAGCTGGCATTTTAACAATCCCAATGACAAACTGAAAGAATTGGTAAAGGATGCCAGGGGCGGTTACTACTACGGAACAAAATTTAAAAATGCAGGAGAAGTAACCGAGTATCTGGCCACTCATTTTGACCAGCTGTCAACCCAAACCGAATTGTGGCAAAAAACATGGAACGACTCAACGCTTCCACACTGGTTTTTGGAAAGAACTTTTGTTAACATCGGAACACTTTCAACAGCAAACACTTACCGTTTTGCCAGCGGACGTTTCTGGGGCTGGGAGGGGGTTGGAGCCTGCGCCGGAACCTGTACACATGTTTGGCAATATGCCCAGTCCATGGGCCGGATTTTTCCTGAACTGGAACGGATACTTCGTCAGAAAGTGGATTTAGGTGCTGGTTTTCGTCCGGATTCAGGCGCAATTATTTTCCGTGCCGAGAATGAAAGTCGTCCTGCAATCGATGGGCAGGCAGGGACAATTCTAAGATTTTACCGGGAGCACCAGATGTCAGCAAACGATGAATTCTTAAAAACAAACTGGCCAGGTATAAAAAAAGCCGTGCAGTTTATGCTTGCCCAGGATAAAAATGGGGATGGCATGACCGATACGCCGATGGAAAATACCTTGGATGCGGTTTGGGAGGGAGAAATCGCCTGGATCGTAGGCCTTTGCATCGCCGCTGCCAGGGCAGGACAAGCGATGGCGGAAGATATGGGTGATGCGGATTTCAGCCAGATTTGTAAAACCTACGTTCAAAAAGGCAGAGCAAATATGGAAGAGCAATTGTTTAACGGCGAATATTTTATTCACAAACCTGACGCTGTCCAGGGGCGTAAAAAACTGGGTTCCTACAATACCTGTCATATTGATCAGGTTTATGGACAAAGCTGGGCACATCAGGTTGGTCTGCCCAGGGTTTTGGACAAAGAAAAAACGCTGTCGGCTTTACGTTCGCTTTGGAAATATAATTTTACTACGGATGTCGGGCCATATATCAAATCCCACCAGGGAGGCAGGCCATATGCGGTGGCTGGTGAAGGTGGCATGGTCATGAATACCAATCCGCATAATGAAGATAAACCTTATGGTGAAAATGAAAGCTGGCAGCTTGGATATTTCCATGAATGCATGAGCGGTTTTGAGCATCAGGTCGCCGCCCATATGATGGCAGAAGGCATGGTCGATCAGGCGCTGACCATGACGCGCGCCATTCATGACCGCCATCATGCGGCAAAAAGAAATCCATATAATGAGATTGAATGCAGCGATCACTACGCGCGGGCCATGGCCAGTTATGGAACGTTCATTTCCGCATGTGGTTTTGAGTATCACGGACCAAAAGGGTTTTTGGCTTTTGATCCCAAAATCAGTCCTGAAAATTTTAAGGCTCCTTTTACTTCTGCCGAAGGATGGGGAACGTTTAAACAATTACAATTGGCTGGAAAACAATTGGCTAAGGTTGAAATAGCTTATGGTAAATTGAGACTGAAAACATTTGCAGTAAGACCCGTGAAAGGAAGTGTCATTAAAACTGTCCTGGCAAAAGTAAACGGAAAAAGCCAGCAGGTTAGTTTTAGAAAGCAGGATGACAAATATTTTATTGATTTTCATACTGAGTTGAAAATCACACCGCTGCATAGTCTAGAGCTGACTTTAAGTTGATTTTTTTGGAATTAAGAATTGATGTGATTGGCCGCTCAGTAATCACTTTTTGCAATCATTAAATTGTAAAACCGAAATACAGCAATGAATTTAAAGTCAAAATCACTTCTGATCAACAGCATTTTAATCGCCATCACAACCTCACTGATCACAACGATCCTTCATGAAGGGGCACATTATGTGACAGCATTGGCTATGGGAGTTCCGGCAGAATTGCACCATAATTACGTATCAACACCCGATGAAACCCTTTTGCAAACTGCAACCATAATTTCAGCAGCCGGGCCTTTGTTTTCGCTTCTTTTTGGAATCTTAGCGCTGGTGATCTCTGTCAGGCTTGTTCAGATATCCTTATTTAAATTATTTATGCTGTGGCTTGGTATGCAGGGTGTTCTTACTTTTTTTGGATATCTGCTTATTGCCCCCATTGCCGCAGAAGGGGATACTGGTAAGGTATTCAGCCATTTAGGTTT
This sequence comes from Dyadobacter subterraneus, assembly GCF_015221875.1. Lineage (NCBI taxonomy): Bacteria > Pseudomonadati > Bacteroidota > Cytophagia > Cytophagales > Spirosomataceae > Dyadobacter > Dyadobacter subterraneus. The sequence continues at coordinate 4,487,400 of NZ_JACYGY010000001.1, read as the reverse complement.
TCCTATTTACCTTTCTGCTGCGATTGCCGTGATTTCATTTATTTTTATCAATAAGGCTTTTTCACGGCTCGCCCGGTATTTTGCCTTTTACAAAGCAGAAGCGTTTTCTGATAAAAACGAAGATTGTCGTCAGCTGCTGACTTATCCTATATTTGCTTCCATTATTCTGGTCACACTTCTAAATCTGCCCGTTATCATTTGGGTAAGTTTGTTGCCAACGATTTTTATGCCGATGACTTATTTTGCTACCATGGGTGCATACAAAAGACTAAAAATAACAGGCAATCAGGTGGTGATTGACAAGATTTCAATTCCATTAAGTATTCTTGCCGCAGTAACTGCCCTATTGTTCCGCTATTTGGTGTAAGCCAAATAAAAAACCTCCTGATCACATCAAGTTTTGTGATCAGGAGATTTAAATTTTTTCTATGAGAATAACTGCGGTTTAGCTTTATAGGTTTCCCACAAAAACTCTCCAAACAAGGTATTGGCCCAGGCGAACCATGACCTTGTAAATTTCGTCGGATCATCCTTATGGAAAGATTCATGCATGAAACCAGTGCCTCCGTGGCTCTTTTTCAGCATGTCAATACAGGATTTTATTTCTTTGTCATTGTTACTTGTCAATCCGCGGATGATAATTCCAAGCGGCCAGATCATGTCCAGACCAATATGAGGTCCGCCAATTCCTTCACCAGCTTTTCCTTTGAAAAAGAAAGGATTATTTAGCGACAACAACATTTTACGCGTATTCTGGTATATCGGATCACTTTTTGGTAATGCATCCAGATATGGCAGTCCCAAAAGACTTGGTACATTGGCATCGTCCATCAAATTATAGCTTCCATAACCATTGACTTCGTAAGCGTATACTTTGCCGAATTCTTTGCTATCAACGACTGCATGGATTTTCAAAGCATTTTCTACTTCGACAGCAAGGCCAGTTAATTCAGCTGCCAGCGCTTTGTCGCCGGATATTTTTTCAACCATTTTAGCAGCCTGTTTCAAGCTCACAACAGCGAAAAAATTTGATGGTATCAGGAAGGAGTAAATCGTTGCATCATCACTTGGACGGAATGCTGAACAGATCAAACCAACTGGTTTTACCGGATATCCATAACCACCCATCGGTACGCCATCCGTTGCCCAGGAAGTTTTACGCTGAAAGTGGTAAGGCCCGTTATCCTTTTTTCTTTGCTGCTCTTTGAAAGTCTTCAGCGTAAGCATGATCGCTTCTTTCCATTTAGCATCAAACGGTGTAGTGTCCCCCGTTAATTGCCAGTAACGGTGGGCAAGACGGATCGGATAGCACAAAGAATCGATTTCCCATTTGCGCTCATGAAGGCCCGGTTTCATATCCGTTTCATCGGTTTTCCACTCACCTGTTTTATTAGGATCGTCGTAAAATGCGTTCGCATAAGGATCGCGCAAAATACATACAGCCTGACGGTTAATAACTCCGGCTATCAATTGTTGAAGCGTTTTATCTTTTTTGATAAAATCAAGATAAGGCCAAACCTGAGCGGTACTGTCACGCAGCCACATCGCATCAATATCACCCGTAATTACATAAGTGTCAGGTTTTTCGCCTTTGCCATTGTAAGTAACAGTTGTGTCCAGCGTATTTGGGAAACAATTCCCAAAAAGCCATCCCAATTCTTTATCTTTAATAGCCGACTGAAATTCAAGAATGGAATCTTCAATCACCTTGCTGCTGAATTTTCTTTCACCCGGGTTTACTCTGACAACCGGAAAATCAGGGTTAGCAAATGCCGGCATTTTGCCAATCATTAGACCAGTGCCCAGCAGGGCGGAACTCTTTATAAACGTGCTTCTTTTCATATAAAATTGTAAAAAATAAAATTCTGGACGCGTTGGTTGTTATCCGCAATCCACTAAAATAAGATGCTATAATGGGGAGATGGCTTTAACATCACAAATAACGTATTTAAAAAAATTAATGGGTAGCCGAATTGAACATTTTATTTTGTTCAATGAAAGGATTTGTACTGGCAGAAGGTTCTGAAAAGATATGTGTGCTATTTAAAAAGGCTAATGTGGAGATAGATGACTCACTAAGAATTAATAAACAGAGTAATAAATGTAATTATCAATTTTTGCTAACTTAAATTTGATAAACAAAGGAAATTAAGTTATGGATAAAAATAAATTAGAAGAGCAAAAACTAAGATTATTAAGACAAGCACTTATTGAAGGAGAAGGGAGTGGTTGGATAGAAAATTTTGATCCAGTAGACTTTAAAGCAAAATTAAAGGAGAATCTTGCGGCCAATGCAAAGGCAAGTCGTCTTATAATTTTTAATAAATACAGTGAAGCAAAATAAAATGACCCGAAAATTTACATGCATTGCCGTAGTTCTCACGTTTCTTTTCCTACTAAAATCTGAAAATCTCCAAGCTAAAATTCCTCTTACAAAACCAAATACTACGAGGGTCAAAGTTGAGAAATGGCAATTTAAAAGAGAGATCACAATTGATAATAAAGGCGATGCGGCAACAGATGTAGTAGTCCAAATTAAATTCAGTACCAACGATTTCGATTTTTCAAAAACAAAAGCGGAGGGTTCTGATATTCGTTTTTCTACATCCTCTGGAAAGCTCAAAGACAGCGGTTTGGCTTATTGGACTGAGCAATGGAATAAAGGTGGGAATACCATTATTTGGGTAAAAATACCAGTCCTAAAAGCTAAATCACAAAATTCAATTTTCATGTTTTATGGAAATTCGAAAGCCGCGCCGGTATCAAACGGAGATAAGACTTTTCTTTTTTTTGACGATTTTGAAGATGGCGATTTTACCAAAAAATGGACAAATACATCCATAGGTGAGATTATTGAAAAAGATGGTTATTTAAAACTCAAAGAAACTGATGGACAGGACGGCGTTGTGACTGCCAATTTTAATGTCACAGGAAAAATGATCGTTCGCACATTGTATCAACGGGAAGGTGCGGACGGTCATTGGGTGAGAGCAGGTGTGGGAGGCTGGAATAACTGGCTTGCCTTTGGCGATCACACGGATTGGGCCGCAAGCGGAACAAATTATGTAATGTTATTTGACAGCGCCAGCATTGGAAGTCTCAAAAGCGCACCTTTAATAAAATTACCAAATACTATTATTACAGATCAATGGAGAAGGGCTGAATATTGGTTTGATGGTAAAAAACTTTTCGGAAAACAAGACGAAGTGACGGTTGAAATTCCACTTAAAAATGCAGTTTCAAAGCTGGCTTTAAGAACATTGGATAATGATAGCTGGGATAATTTTGCTTATATCTCGGTAAGTAAATATTCAGGTCCTGAACTGAAAGCTGTGGTAGGAGTGGAGCAGAATAATTAAAGATCTTCAAACAAAGAGAGGCTGAATCCTCTGGGAATTCAGCCACTCTTCTAAAATATTTAACTGACAAAGCGCTAGTCAAAGCTTAAACACCCAAACTCCAACCCTCGCGATACGTACGTTTTACATACTGATTCACATCATCGAAGTTGGTCACTTTCATGTTTTTGTAATCCCAAAGCATCTTCAGATTAGCACCAGGGTAGTCATATCCTTTTCCATTTTCTCTTGGTTTTGGCATATCGGCGCCTCTGATTGCCAGGTTGGCCATTAGAATTGCTTCGGTCAATGGGCCTGCAAGTTCAAAAGGAGAGCTAAGTTCCATATTGCCATAACCTGCAATAGCACCTTCTACCCACTGGGCATAGTGACCTTCTGCACTGCCTGGTACACGCGCAAACTTTTGTTTTACTTTTACTTCCTCCATCCTTGAAAGTGGCAACAATCTTGGATTAGCGGCATATTCGCTGGCCATCATTTTACCTTTGGTACCAACAAATAAGATACCGCTATTGCCGTCACCAAATAATTCGTTTGGCCCTAATTCTTCCGGACGTTCAGGTTTTATACCGCCATCCATCCAGTGCATGGTTACCGGTCCTTTTGTTTTTGCTGTTTTCGGGAAAGTTAATGTAGCGTGACTTGATGGCGGACAACTGTCCGGGAAAATTCCTCTTTTACCAAAATCAGTAAATACACTACTCACACTTGCCTGTACGTCAAGGGCATATTTTAGTCCAAGAACACGGAAAGGTGCTTCCATTAAATGGCAGCCCAAATCACCCAAAGCGCCTGTTCCATAATCCCACCAGCCTCTCCAGCTTCCCGGGATCAGTTTGTCAACATAAGCTTTTTGAGGTGCTGTACCCAGCCATAAATCCCAGTCAAGTCCTTGTGGAACTGGTGGTTTTTCAGTTGGCCATGGAATGCCCTGTGGCCAGATCGGCCGGTTTGTCCAGATATAAACGGTGTGAACTTTACCAATCGTTCCGGCATCGTACCACTCATGCAATTGTCTTACGCCATCACCAGACGAACCCTGATTTCCCATTTGCGTCACCACTTTATAACGTGCAGCTGCTTCTGTAAGCTGGCGTGCTTCGTAAATATCGTGTGTCATTGGTTTTTGCACATATACATGTTTGCCAAGCTGCATGGCACCCATGGCAATTACCGCGTGCATGTGGTCAGGCGTCGAAACGGATACCGCATCAAAATTTTTCGATTCTTTTTCAAACAATACCCGCCAGTCTTTGTAATATTTTGCTTTTGGGAAATTCTTGACACTTTCGGCAGCACTTCTGTCATCCACATCACATAAGAAACCGATATCTGCTTTTCCGCTTTTGGCAAAATTGTTAATATCAGATCTTCCTTTTCCGCCGACACCAACACCGGCAACGACTAATCTGTCGCTTGGTGCCAAAAAGTCTTTTCCGCCAATTACATGGCGTGGAACGATCATAAATGCGGCTGCTGCCAAACCGGATGTTTTGATAAAATCTCTTCTGGAAGAAGCCATTTTATCATTTCCTTTACTCTTTTCCTGCATTTTAAGATTCTGGTTAAGTGGTTTATATTAGGAGGACTCTGTGTCCGACATTAAAAGTTGATGCTAGGCTTTCTTTTGCTAAGCAGGATATTATATTTTTTTACTCAAAAAATTCAATTTTCCTGTGTCCTTTAATACATACTGATAAAATATATTTTCAGGCCTCAGATGATCTGAAAAAATATCAGGAATACTGCTGGATTGATATTTTTAGAATGAAGGATTGAAGATTTGTTTCTTAAACAGATTAGCTTGCAGATGTTTGGCATGAATGACACAGCCCATAATAAACCTGAAAATAAAGCCACTAATGAAAATACAACTTTCCTTTGAATACCAATTATTTGAAAATGACCAGCAACTGGATGGAAATTTGCAAAAACTTCTAAAAGCATCGAAAGAAGCTATAAATCTTTCTTACGCGCCGTATTCGAAATTTCATGTGGGCGCAGCGCTTTTATTGTCAAATGGTGAGATTGTAAAAGGAAGCAATCAGGAAAACGCATCTTTCCCGGCCGGAATTTGCGCTGAACGTGTAGCGTTGTCGGCTGCATCTTCTTTCTTTCCAAACGAAAAAATTGTGGCGGTTGCAATTTCATATCACAATAGCGCCGACGATAGTTCGACCGAAAATATTTTATCTCCATGCGGGATTTGCAGACAAAGTCTACTTGAAGCCACGCAGCGTCAGCAAAGTCATATTGAAGTTATTCTGAGCAATCCACAGGGGAAAATTATCCTTCTCGAAAGTGCAGATAACCTGCTTCCTCTGGCGTTTTCTTCTGATCATTTCTAAGTAAAAATTCAGAGTAAAAAGCCTGTCCAGTTCTGAACAAGAATGTCCGGTTCTGAACGTTTTTGTTTCTTCTAATTTTTGTAAATATCTGATTACCAAATTGGCATAATTTTGTTCGGTAGGGCTGCGTATTTCGATCGATCAATAAAATTGCTATACCTATGTTTAAGAACTACTTCAAAATTGCGTGGCGAAATCTTATCAAAAACAAGACTTTCAGCCTGATCAATATTCTTGGACTTTCATTGGGTATGGCGTGCAGCCTGCTGATCATGCTTTGGGTGCAGGACGAGTTGAAAATGGACAGGTTCCATGCCAACGACAGCCGTCTTTTCTACGTCATGGAAAACCAGCATTATTCCGGAGCTATTAATACATATGCATCAACACCGGCGATCCTGGCTGAAAATATTACAAAGGACATTCCTGAAATAGAAAAAGCAAGTCAGCTGCTTTGGGAAACTCAGCCTGTTTTTAAAGTCGGCGATAATTTTGATAACGAAAAAGGACGTTATGTGCAGGGGGATTTTTTAAGTATGTTCTCTTTTGGGTTAAGTGAAGGAGATCCCAAAACAGCGCTTAATCGTCCGGATGGCGTAGTTATTTCAAAAAAGCTTGCGGATAAATATTTTAAAGGCGTCGATCCGATGGGCAAAACCATCCGGATTGATAATAAAGAAGACAAGATCGTCACCGGAATACTGGAAGAAATTCCATCCAATTCTTCCATGAAGTTTGATTTTCTGATGAATTTTGACCGGTGGAAGAAAGACCAGAAATGGGCGCAGGAATGGGGAAACAATGGTCCGCAGTGCATTGTATTATTGTCAAAAAACGCGTCGGCGGATAAAGTTTCTGAAAAAATCAGAGGGTATGTCAAGACAAAAAATAAAGGCAGTAATGTTGAGCTTTTCCTTATCAATTATGGCAATACTTATCTGTATTCAAAATGGGAAGCGGGAAAACAAAATGGCGGAAGGATTGAATATGTGCGTCTTTTTACGATTGTTGCGATTTTTATACTTGTCATTGCCTGTATCAATTTTATGAATCTGGCCACTGCCCGGTCTGTGAAAAGAGCTAAGGAAGTGGGTCTGCGTAAGGTGGTTGGAGCTTACCGGACAAGCCTGATAGGCCAGTTCATGGGCGAATCAGTTATGATCACTTTTCTGGCGCTTATTTTTGCCATGATAATCGTGCTGGCTATGCTTTCTTCTTTCAATGAATTGACTGAGAAGAGTTTACGTTTTGATATAACAAGCCCTTACCTGCTGTTTCTTCTGCTTGGTTTAACGGTCGTCACAGGAATCATCGCAGGCAGTTATCCGGCCTTGTTTATGTCATCACTCAATCCTGTATCGGTATTAAAAGGTGCACTGAAATTTAAACCAAGCGCTGCTTATTTTCGCCAAGGACTTGTTGTTTTCCAGTTTGGATTATCGATCCTGCTAATTTTATCAATGATCGTTGTCTACCGCCAGATTCAGTATATTCAGACAAAAAACCTTGGCTTTGAGCGGGAAAATCTGATGTACATATCGGACATCGATAAAAGTATGGAGAAAAATTTCGCTTCATTCAAACAGGTGCTCGAAAATGAGCCAGGTATCAAATCAGTTTCCCTTTCACAGGCAAACCCATTAAATTATGGAAGTTCAACCATGGGTGTGACCTGGCCAGGCAAGGACACCACTCAGGAGCTTTTGTTCAATGTTAATCCCGCGGGTTACGACTTTATCAAAACGATGGGTATCAAACTGGTAGACGGACGGGATTTTAGTCCATCTTATGGTACTGATTCAACAAATTATTTGGTAAATGAGGCAGCCGCTAAAAAGATAGGGTATAAAGATCCGGTTGGAAAGGAGCTTACGCTTTGGGGCAAGAAAGGAAAAATAATCGGGTTGATGAAGGATTTTCATATTGGATCGCTGCATGTGGCTATCGAGCCCTTGATCGTTGGCCTTCAATCTAAAAATGAAACTTACGGCGCGGCCATAATCCGGACTCAGGCCGGACAAACGAAGCAAGCCATAGCAAGCCTTGAAGAAGTATTTAAAAGATTTAACCCGGCTTTCCCGCTCAAATATCAGTTTGCCGACCAGGAGTTCGGCAAGCAATACAAGTCTGAAAAAGTCGTAAGCCGGCTGTCAGGTTACTTTGCTTTTCTGGCCATTTTTATTTCATGCCTTGGTTTATTCGGACTGGCCGCATTCACGGCCGAACAGCGGACAAAAGAAATTGGTGTCCGGAAAGTTTTGGGTGCAAGTGTCCCTAATCTGGTAGGAATGCTCTCGGCAGATTTTGTCAAGCTGGTTGCGATAGCAGCATTAATTGCTTTTCCAATTTCCTGGTATTTTCTAAAAAACTGGCTTGAAAAATACGCCTACCGAATTGAGATGGAGTGGTGGTATTTTGTAGTCGCGGGTATCGCTGCTCTCGTTATTGCCCTGATCACTGTAAGCTTTCAGGCTGTCAAAGCTGCATTCATGAATCCTGTCAAAAGTTTAAAAAGTGAATAACCTTCGAATAAATCAGTAAATGATATCTTAATTTCTTTGAGTTAGAATATTAACGAAAAGACAGATCACCGATTTTTAAAAAACCGGTGATCTGTCTTTTCGTTTGCTTCGTAGGTATGTTGTGACCAGGTGGTAATTAACCAGGGCACAGCGAAACACATTTAATAATTCATTAACATTTATCGCGACTGCTGTTCATGTTGAGAAGCTAATTTCGTATTCCCTTTAAGAAGCGAAAGATGCATTTTCTAGTTTGGCAAAACAGGCGTGATAGTATTTTGTTTTTTAAGCTGTTGATTACCCTGTTGTTATGGGAATCGGCGATCTCATTAAATTGTTTGGCTCAAAATTCTAAAAGCATTTTATTTTCTTCTGAAATGAAAATGACGGAGGCAGGAGCGTTTACGGTGATCACTTATAATATCGCCGGTTTGCCGGAATTTATTTCCAGTGCGGTTACTAAAAGATCTTCGAGTATTGCTGAAATAGGAGAGAAGTTGAACGGCTTTGATATAGCGCACGTTCAGGAGGATTTTAACTACAATAAATACCTTTATAATTCAGGAAATAAGCATCCATTCCGGACAAAAAACAAAGGAAAAGTACCTTTTGGAGATGGATTGAATACACTTTCAAGATTTCCCGTTCACGATTTGCAGAGAATTCGCTGGAAGGATTGCAGCGGAACGGATTGTCTGACACCCAAAGGATTTTCGTTCAGCAGGATTGAAGTTGCGAAAGATGTCTTCATCGACTTTTACAACGTACACGCCAACGCCTGGAATCATAATTCAGCATCTGCGGCAAGACGGAAAAACATTACACAGTTATCTGATTTCATCAAGCTGAATTCTTCTGAAAACGCTGTCATTGTAATGGGTGATCTTAATGCCCGTTATTGTTTTTTCAATGATAATATCAGTTTGCTCAATACTGAAAACGGGCTTACCGATGTCTGGGTTTCTGAAAAAAATGAAGGAAAGTTTCCTGATCTGTTAAAAGATTTTCCCTCGGAAGATATTCTATCCATTACCGATTCCTGTGAAACGGTAGACAAAATTCTATTTAAAAGCAGTAAGGATCTTGATCTTAAAGTGACAGATTACAAATTTGAGAATCTTCTTTTTTCCAATAAAGAAGGATTACCTCTTTCAGACCATATTCCTGTAAGCGCCAGATTCCACTGGAATATCCACCGTAATGTCAGAAAAGGTATTGAGACGATACTTACCAAAAACGAAAAGTAACTTTCCGTTTTTGGTAAGATGTAAGCGTCGAATCACGCTGTTACTTTCCTGTACTTGTCACGTTTCCGTTCCCTAATAATCCGTGGTAGTAAGCCATATAATAGGGCAGCAAAAAGAAAGTTCCTTCATGCTCGTCGTGCCCGTCACCCTCGGAAGCAAGTAAGGCAAAACCATCTCGGTCCTGACGCACATGGCCGCGCTCGTCAACTGGTAAGGCGTAACCATCTGTCCGCCAACCAGTATTTTCATTTTGTAAAGGTGAAGAGTCAAAAACGACATCCAGGCGATGTGTATTATCCATCGTATAACCGATCAGATCCAGCGGGATTTTTTGAAGGTTTTCAAGAATGAAATCCGGGTTATTACTGGCTTTGTACATGCTTTTAACCACTTTTGGAGCATAAAGCCGATTTTCTGGAAACAGGTTTTTGTTATCGAAAAATTTCTGGTCTGCAAGTGCTGTGAAACGGTTTGCCAATGATGCGTAAATCGCATCCCAAAATGCATTTTTCTGCTTACTTATATGCTGCCAGGCAATTTCCAACGACTGACGGTACATTAATAAAAGCGAAGGATCTGTCTCGTAATTAATCAATCCGTACATACTCATCAGACAAAGATTGTTGTCCCAAGGCACCACATTTTCCGGTGGAAAAAACTCTTTCGGATGCATCGCGTTGATATGATAATTGTATTTATCACGAAGGATTTTTGCTTCCATATCATACTTTACATCGCCTGTTACGTGTTTGGCCACATTTAAAAATGAGAGCATGATCATGGAATTAAGACCGCGCTGATCATATCCATAAACAGAATTGAAATATTCAGGCGAAAAATCACCCCAGCGAGTTACTTTTCCGTCATGATCGACAAGCTTATAACCGTGACGAATCATATGATCCATGATATCACCTACAACTTCCCTGACTTCTTTTTTCTCTTCTTCCGTTTTCGCCACCAGATCATAATAAATTCCGTAAAAAAAGAAATGCCCTGCGAGCTCGTCAGAACTGGTATCACACTTCCACATAAATTTGCCGTCCTTGCTTTTTGGAAAACGCGGATAAATACTTTTCCACATCGGATCCTTCTGCTGGTGTCTAAGATTAGCTTCCTGACTATAAATTTCGTTGACAGGCTCATGCCAGTCGACAGGAATAATAACGCGCGCAGGAAAACCTTTTTCATGTGTGATATCAACAAGCCATTTGCAGGCTTTAAAACTTCTTTCTGCCAAGGCTTTCGCTTCCAGATCACCGGTTGCGGCATATCGAAATGCATTTGCCGCACCATACATGGACGTGTACATACCATCATTATCAGAAATCGCAACTTCGGAAGACGCCGGATTGAACTGTTCTTTTAGGTGACTGGGCGCCACAAAACCCATCCGGTTGTGTTTCTCTTCAACCTGTTTGGTCAAGATTTTCGCCTTGTCTTCCAGTGAAATTTCAGCCGGAACAATCTGGCTTATTCCATTATTCGTGGCAATCCAAACTGTTCCGTCTGCCTGCACAGCAATGTCATTTACAAAATCATCCGGCATCCAGCGGCGGCTAAAACGGTATTTGAAATAATCATTTTTTACCTGGATAGCTCCTTTTTCTGTTCCAAACCATACAATTCCATCCGGCCCGGCAGCAGCGCAGGTAAATTTATTATAGGGCAATCCTTCTTTTCCGGTAAACAGTTTCCAGGATTTCCCATCCAGATAAGCGACACCTTCGTCTGCTCCGATCCAAAGTCTGCCTTTTGAATCAATGACCAGTGCGGACACATTTTTTAAAGACCAGTCGTATTTATCACTTTCCGGGAAGATTCTCTCCGGTTTTTTTCCGTTGCTTACAAAGTAAAGTCCCTCATCACAGCCATACATATGACCACCTTTATAAACCACGGAAGAAAGTACTTTTCTGCCCGGGATTGTTGGTGACTTTTGAAGGGATTTGAATTCGGAATTTTTCCCTGTTATCCATTTTCCATTTTGAAACTGAACTTTCTGTTTCAGGATTTCGGCGACAGGAAGTCCGTTTTGAAAATATATCTTATCAACCTTTCCTTCCGGCAATCCGTCCTTTACAGAATGGATGGTTACAATTTCCTGGATGAATTTTTGATCACCGATGGATTGTGCCGATAAATAAAACGGAGTGAGGAGCAACCAAAAAAATATAAATCTCATGCAACAAGCGGTTATAACATTGCCAACTTTGACAATCAACAGCATTATTACTTCTCTGGCCGGTAAAGAGACTATGAATTATTTTTTATTAGAAGCTTCCAGTATTGGACGCGGGTCAAAAATGACTTTGAGTGAGCTGATTTTTCCATATTTCAGGTGATACCAGCCGCTGGTTAATGCTGTTGCACTACCCATATCTACATCATAAAACAAACAAACATCGTTTCCGTCACTGAAAACTTTATGGACTTTATACTTGAATTTCATTTTTTCCATGTCCTTGAAATAAGCGTCGGCGCCGTCTCTTTTCCCAAGAACGCCGTCAAAAGTCAGGTCGTGATTAACCAGTTTTCTTGCGGCTTCAAAATCTTCATCGTTCAAAGCTTTTATGTAGGCCAGCACAACTTCTCTGGCTTTGTTATCTGATGTTTTATGTTGATTTTCCATACGGTTGAAAATTAATTTTTCTAAGTTTTATTCAATATGGTTTGTTGAAAACTCAGAAAAAATTATGCCGTAAGAGACTGGAATTCAATCAAAATTATCTTCCCAAAGAAATCAAATTTGAAAAAATACGGTAAGCACCCGGAACGCCAGCCGGTAATTGTCTGAACCAGCTCATGGTTGTATAGACGTAATTTCCTTTACCATATTTGGCAATCAAAATTCCGCCATCAAGTTTCTCACTGCCCGGATCGTTGCAGGAAATCACGGTTTCATACTTCTCTGACCAGCTTTCAGGTTGGTATAAGCTGCGTTCCTGCACCCAGCCGTCAAAATCTTTTTGTGTTATTTTGTTGGGATAATTCAGCGCCTGGCAATCAGGTTTTATAAACCGAACTTCTGCGCCTTCCACTGTTACCCGTTTGCTGGAAACCTTGAAAGGGTAGGGCCCGAAATTCTGCATCAAAAGTCCCTGATCCGAATTATACTGAACAATCAGATTGCCGCCGTTCTCCACATAATGAAGCAAAACGGGGTTAATCACTTTTAATCTTTCTACAATATTATAAGCCTTTACGCCGATAACTACCGCGTCGTATTTTTGGAGTTTTTCGTCCGAAATATCGCTGTCCTCCAATAAAACAACATTGTAGCCAATCTGTTGAAGGCTCGCCGGAACAAGATCACCTGCACCTTTGATATAACCGATCAATCCGTTTGTTTTGCTAATGGTAACCTTTACAACCTTGGCTTTTGCCTGCGGAAAATAAACCTGAGATGGTATGTGGTTATAACTTATTTGGCCAAGACTTCGGTCATAGGTTTTATCTTCAAAACTGGCCTCGGCAATAATTTCACCTTCACTGGCTTCTTTTGGCGGAAAAAGCTGGAAATCTGCACATTGCTCGGCTCCTTTTGTTTTGAGATTATACGCAAAAGAAGAAGGAGTAACCCGCCAGCCTTCCGGAATTTTCAATCTCACATTTCCTGAAACATTATCTTTCCCGGCTTTGATCACCACATTTACTTTCTTATCGATCTGTTTGTCAAATAAATAAACCTTTTCACTAACCGAAACATAAACCGGCGGCGTAATCACAACGGGCTGATAAACTTCACCTAATATCGGATCTGTTTTTTGATAAATTACAGGAATTTTATAGGAAACTGAATGACCGGAAATTTCCAGATTAAAGGTCAGTTCAGCAACCGGCCTGTTTTCGGGCACACCCCTTTCCTGTTGTTTGTCAATTACAAAAAGGCCAGGACCAACATCTTTTTTCAACCAGTAAGGCTGGGAATAATCTGCTTTCTGAGGAATTTCAACGAATTCAGAAAGTGTGAAATCCTGGTTGTGAGCCAGTTCTGAATTGATAATCGAATCTTTTTTATCAAACGGAAAACTTATTTTCTTAATAGTAACCGGGATCGAAGACCGGTTGATCGCTTCAACCTGAAATTGCATTTTCTGACCGGGCGTGTAAGAATTGTCTGATGAGGTTACCTGAATAAATAACCCGAGCGCATCCTGGATTACTTTGTTCAGATCTTTTAGTTTGGTCTGTTTCCAGTAACCATCAGGTAATTTTTCAAGCGCGTTTTTTATGGTCAAAAGTTGAGGAACAACCAGTGACGGATTGGTAAGTTTGAAAGAATCTTCTGCTTTTGAAATCAGTCTGCTAATTTCCTGCGCTCCCTTGACACGCGTCCAATTGGTAGAAATGCCATCCATTAAATCATGTGAGGCTTTTACACCCTTCACATGCGCGAAATATTCTGTCAGGCTTCCACGAAAACCTACCGTTCCAAATCCCTGGCTTCTGTGCAAGCTGCGACTTTCTGCGGCAATTTCTCCGTAAGATTTTCCAAGCAAAGGATTAAATCCGCCAACATCCAGTTTGATATATTCCTGCGCTTCTTTTTCATCAACTTTATCCCTTCTCTGATTCCACCACATACCAGCATTCCAAACCAGTCTTTTTGCTTTCCAGACTTGAACAAATTGTAATTGTTCAGGAAATCTGGCCGGATCTCCGGCAGCTTCAAAAGCTTCTTCAACAAGAATGGCTGAGGCGATATGCTGACCATGGCCAGCTCTTTCATCAGGCGGAAAACGGCTGATGATCAGATCCGGTTTGAATTTACGGATCACCCAGACTGCATCAGAAAGTATCTTTTCTTTATCCCATATCGTGAAAACCTCTTCTGCGCTTTTTGAAAAACCAAAGTCAACGGCGCGGGAAAAAAACTGTTGTCCGCCGTCAATTTTTCTCGCCTGCAAAAGTTCCTGAGTTCTTAGTATGCCAAGATTCTCCTTCATTTCACTGCCAATCATATTCTGTCCGCCGTCACCGCGCGTCAGGGAAAAATAGGCTGTGTTATAAAGTTTTTCATTGGCCATGTAAGCAATGAGCGTGGGATTTTCATCATCCGGATGCGCTCCGAAATAAAGAACATTACCAAGCACATTGAGTTTTTGTATGCTTTGCAGAATTTTGGATGATGAAGGTTTATATAATGCCTGTGCGTGCAGCTGGATGGGAGTCATAATCTTTATTAGTAAAAATCCTGTTAGCAAAAATCTTTTCATACCTGGTTGCATAAGTTTCGCATATTTTTTCAGCATGAGCCGGTCTGCCCGGGTTTATACAAAGCGGAAGAAATGTATTTCCCGCTTTCAAGTGCAATATAGTCAATTTGATTTGCAGTCTATAAAGTTAATAGGATAAGTATATAAATTAATCAAATAAAAATCCCGGAGTACCATTTCATTAAATGAAACAGCACTCCGGGATTTAATATTTGATTATTTCGAATTTTACCAGCCTTTAATCTGGCCTCCTTTGAATTCAATTTCAGCTACTTTTGCTACTTCGTCAGACTGGTATGCCTTAACGAATTTTTTAATTTTTTCCTGATCTTTATTGTCCTCCCGGGTTACAATCAAATTCACATAAGGCGAATCGCTGTCTTCAACCATAATGCCATCACGTTTGGCAGTCAGACCGATCTGACCGGCAAAAGTATTGTTGATAATGGCAATAACGACTTCTTTATCGTCCAAAGACCTTGGAAGCTGCGGAGCTTCGAGTTCAAGAATTTTTAGCGATTTTGGGTTTTCCACGATGTCCGTAACTTTTGGAAGTAAACCAACGCCATCTTTCAATTTCAAAAGACCGTATTTCTGCAAAAGCAGCAGCGAGCGTCCGCCGTTTGTCGGATCGTTAGGTATGATGATCGTACTCTCAGGTTTTAACTCTGAAATGTTTTTGATTTTTTTGGAGTACGCAGCAATCGGATAGATGAAGGTTTTTCCAACTATGGCCAGTTTGTAGCCGCGCTGCCTGGCTTGTTCATCCAGATATGGTTTGTGCTGAAATGCATTTGCATCAATGTCGCCCTGGTTCAACGCTTCGTTTGGCATAACGTAATCTGTAAATGCAACAAGCTCAACTTCCAGGTTGTATTTTTCTTTGGCAACTTTTTGCGCAGCCTGCGCTACCTTAAATTCCGGACCGGCAGAAACACCCACTTTTATAAAATTCGGATCATCCTTTTTAGAATTCCCAGCGCAACCAAAAAGTGAGATCGAAGCTGCTATTGATAAAATGAGAGAAAGGTTTTTCAATTTTAAAAGCATAAATTTTTATTTAAAGTATTGTTAATGAGTTTTATATCAATGCTACTAATCTTATCTATGATCTACACTTTTTGAAATCCTGTCTCCTGAAAACTGAATCAGGAAAACCAGTAAAACAAGCAGGATCAGTACCGTATTCATGATCACCGCATCATATCCGATATAACCATATTGATACCCGATCTGTCCCAAACCACCGGCACCCACAGCGCCGCCCATGGCAGAATATCCCACGAGTGTAATTAATGTAATGGATGCAGTATTGATCAAAGAAGGAAGTGCTTCCGGCAGTAAAACCTTCCAAACTATCTGAAAAGGTGTTGCACCCATGGCTCTGGCCGCTTCAATAAGTCCGGACGGAACTTCGATCAAGCTGTTCTCCACCATTCTGGCAATAAATGGAGCTGCCCCGATACTCAGCGGAACAAGCGCAGCACTTACACCAATAGAAGTCCCAACCAATGCCCGGGTGAAAGGTATCATCCAGACAATTAGTATTATAAATGGGATCGAACGGAAAATATTTACAATAACCGAAAGTACCCGGTTGAATATTTTATGCTCTAAAACCTGTCCTTTTCGTGTCAAAAAGAGAAGAATTCCGACAGGCAGACCCATGGCAAAACCAAAAAATCCTGAAACGAAAGTCATCACCACTGTTTCCAGCGTTCCTTGCAGTACCAGGGTTGTCAATGAATCATACATAACCTACAATTTCTACAATAATGTGTTTATCAATAAAATAATTAATCGCCTCCTGGCAGTTTTTCGCGTTTCCGGAAAGCTCGATCAGTATCACACCAAAACTTGCTTCACCTGCCTGATCCATTTGTGCGGTAATAATTTTGGTATCCACATCAAATAATCTTGCAGCTTGGGACAAAATGGGCTCATCAACAGATTTTCCGGTTAATTCCAGTTTCAAAAGCGGATGATGATTTTTTAAACTGGTATGTTCCAACCTGTTTTTATACAAAACCGGTACTTCAATATTTAAAGATGAAGCGATAAATTCTTTGGCAAGTTCAGTTTTGGGATGAAGGAAAATATCTCCGACGGAGCCCTGTTCGATCAGTTTTCCATTGCTGATCACAGCCACTGAATCACAAATGGATTTCACCACATTCATTTCATGTGTGATAAGCAAAATCGTAATGCCGAGCCGCTGATTGATATCCTTTAATAAATTCAATATGGATTTTGTCGTTGCGGGATCCAGCGCGCTTGTGGCCTCATCGCAAAGTAATACTTTTGGATTACTGGCTAATGTTCTTGCAATGGCTACTCGTTGTTTTTGTCCGCCGGATAAATTGGCAGGATAATCGTCCGCTTTTTCAAGAAGTCCAACCAGTTTCAATAAATCGAAAACTCTTTCCTTGATCTTGTCTTTGGGCATGCCGTCCAGTTCGAGCGGGAAAGCAATATTTTCAGAAACGGTTCTGGAAGAAAGTAAGTTGAAGTGCTGGAAAATCATTCCGATATGCCTTCTCTCTTTGGCAAGCTGCGAAGAAGAAAGATTCGTAAGATTAACGCCATCTACAATAATTTCTCCCGAAGTGGGTTTTTCAAGCAAATTCACACAACGGATCAGGGTACTTTTGCCAGCCCCCGAAGTTCCTATAACACCAAAAATCTTTCCGGCCTCAACGATTAAGGAAACGTTGGAAAGCGCATCAATCTGTTTGTCTTTTTGATAAAAAGTTTTGGTAACATTCCTTAATTCTATCATTTCTATTTTGCGGCAGGTGAGTGCAATAATCCGTGCAATTTAAGCAAACTTAATTCCGAAATATAAAAACTGCTTAATTACTATATTAAATAAGTAGACTATGTTTTTTGCTTATTAATAAAACACCGGAAAATTATATTTTCTTCGTTAATTGCTCTTGTGAAAATTTACAACTTCTCTAAAATCAAACAAATTACCAGGTGTCTGGTGGTATGAATCCAGAATACTCTTTAAAACTCTACTGACTTTATAGAGTAAATAAATTTCTTCCCATATCTTTGTCTTACGCTTAACCAGCGAATGATTAAAACCACCTTGATTAGCTTGATGATTTTACCGGAACAAAATCCGGGAATTTTCCTGCGCGCCCGGTTTATTGCTCAGTACTGATTTGTCAGGTCTAATCAAAACCAAGGAATGAAAAAAATAGTTATATCCGCGTTTGCCTTAATTCTTTCACTGAATTTTTCTTGCAGTAAAAAGACTTCTGACGAACCCTCTGAAAAGGAGTTGACCAGAATTCATGATTCTGTGGTAACGATTGATACGCATATTGACATTCGTGATGATTTTGATGCCAAAGGAAATGACGCCGGAGCAGAAACTGCCGATCAGATTGATTTGGCGAAACTCGAAAAAGGACAACTGGACGTGGCCGCATTGGCACTTTTTGCAGATCCGCTAAGAAGAACACCCGAAAATATAGCTTTGGCCAGAAAACAGGTTGATGCCAAACTGGCTGTGATTGAAGATTTTGTCAACAAACATCCGGACAAACTGGAATTTATTAGATCATCACAGGACATTGAAAAAACCGTAAAAGAGAAAAAGCACGGGATTTTGTTAAGTTTTCTGAATGCACTTTCGCTTGGAAAGGATACCTCCCTGATTGAGCATTATTACAAGCACGGCGTCCGGCTTTTTGGTTTTTCACACGCTGGCAATAACGACTGGACGGATTCTTCAAGGCCGAATGAAAGTTTTGGTGATAAACCTGATGAAGCCGGCGGGTTAACGGCAACTGGTAAGCAGGCCGTACCCATTTTAAACAGGCTCGGTATAATCATTGACGTTTCGCAGCTTACTACCAAAGCGCTTAACCAAACCTTGGAACTTAGTAAAGCCCCGGTGATCGCTTCACATTCCGGACTAAAAAGTGTTGTGGATAATACCCGGAATCTTTCGGATGATGAATTAAAAGCAATTGCAGCCAAAGGCGGCGTGGTTCATATTGTTGCTTTTGCTGCGTATTTGAAGGATACGGCCGCATTCAAGGAAGATTATCAAAAGAAAATTTTTGAACCGCTCGGACTCGTAGCCGGGAAAGATAATCCGAAAGAAAAACTGGATTCGGCCGGTTACGCAAGATATAAAGCGGCATATCTGGATTTTTCAAGAAACGAATGGAAGTATGCAACACTTTCGGAATACATCAATTCGGTGGACCGTGCTGTAAAACTAATCGGAATCAATCACGTGGGTTTCAGCTCAGATTTTAATCATGGCGGCGGGGTCAAAGGTTATGCAAATGTGGGAGAGGGGCTGAATATTACCAGGGAATTGATCAAACGGGGCTATTCAGAAGAAGATATTAAAAAACTCTGGGGAGGGAATTTTATCAGAGTTTTTAAAGAAGTTGAAAAAAATGCCGGGAAGAAATTATCACCGGAAGTAGCAAAAAATTAATTGACAGTTACAAACCTTCATCATAAAAAACAGACGTATGAGCACTTACCAGATCAGTCTAATTTATCCTAATACGATCAGTCTTTACAGAATAACTTCACTTGTCGAATCTGTAAGTGGTACAAGAATCCAGCACCTGAATTTCACAAGCCAGGGAAAAGATTTGGTAGGGACATTGATTGTTGAAACATCTGACAGAATCGGATTTGACTCCGTAGTAAGACTAATGCGTGCAAGCAAAGGATTGCTTTCCGTTGTTGAAAAACAAAATGTTGCCTGAATTTTAAATCATTGAAAAAACCGCTCAGGAATCCGGATTATAAGTTTCTTTCATAAAATACAGACAAATCACAAATGCCAAAGCAGCCACGGCACTTAAAAACAAAAATGCGATTTTAAATGAAAAAACATTGGCAATATAACCTGCGGCCACGTTACTGAAAGACGCGCCAAGCCCGACAGCTGTGATCAGAATTCCGTTGGCAAGATTGAAATGACCTGATCCTTTTGTAAGATCGGCTATAATAAGTATACTGACTACGCCGAAAATACCGGCGGAAATGCCGTCGAGAACCTGCACGGAAGTGATAAAAAATGGATTCGCGCTAAAAGTATATAACAAACCGCGGATTGGTAAAATTGCAAAACAGACAAGCATGAGCCATTTTCTTCCATCAACAGCTTTTCTGCTGCACCAGGCGGCTGTTGGTACCATAAATAATTGGGCTATAACGATACAGGCTGACATGTAAACTGACGCGTCAACTTTATTTTCTGATACAATATATTGGCCCGCCATGGGCAGCATAGCCGCATTGGCAAAATGGTATAAAACGCAGCAAACCGTGAAAATAATGAATAGAGGCTGACGCAGTACTTCCGCTGAATCACCTGAATTTTCGGATTCATCTTTCGCCAGACTACCCCTGGAAAGTTTATAATCAATCTCATCGTTATCAATAAGTTGCAAACAAATAACGCTGACAATTGATAGTACCAGAGTAAAAATAAATATTCCCTTCAAACCAATATAATAGCCAATTAAACCGGAAATCAACGCGGACGATACATTTCCGCTGTGATTGAACATTTCATTCCGGCCGGTTCTGGCTTCCAGTTTTTTGTATCCCACCAGTCCGAGGGTCATGGCTGCTACGGATGGGCCTACGAATGTTGCCGCTATACCCACAATCACCTGACTGACAATAACAACCGAATAATCTGGTTTGATAAGGATCAGTAATGTTCCAAAACCAATCAATAAACTGGCTATGGCCAGAATTATTTTTTTGTTTTTAAAGCGGTCAGTGAAAGCGCCGGCGGGTGTTTGGACAACAACGCCCGCAAAAGTAGCAATGGAGGAAACGATGCCAATATCTTTCAGATTCCAGTGATGAACTGAAAGTAAATAAATACCCAGAAACGGACCGATTCCGTCCCTGACATCGGCCAGGGAAAAGTTGATATAATCCAGTCCCCTCAGAGACCGGGATTTTAGCTGACTCATCATCCTTTAAAAATAAAGTAAACGGCTCCAACCAAAAGCGCAAAGCCAATCAGGTGATTTTTAGTGAACTGCATATTTTTAAATACAACCACAGAAAAAATCATGAAGATGATGAGCGTAATTACTTCCTGAATAATTTTGAGCTGCACCAGAGAAAACGGTCCGCCCATTTCAGAAGAACCGATCCTGTTGGCCGGAACCTGAAAGCAGTATTCGAAAAATGCCAGTCCCCAGCTGAGCAGAACAATGGCCCATAACGGTGTGGTACCGTGGGCACCATCTTTACTGAAAAATTTTAAATGCCCGTACCAGGCAAGTGTCATGAAAGCGTTGGAAAGAATCAACAATCCGATCGTGTAAATGTATTTCATCATCGTAATTTTTAAATGAACAAAGCAACAATTATGCCGCTAAATACATTTAAAAACTACACGTAAGTTGCATTATCAATGAAAAGTTTGTTGAAATTTCTACACTATTATTCCTGGGAGTTTTAAAAGTTGTGAATTAGATTTTGAATGGAATTATCACTTTCACACTGAAATTTCTTCCCATATTAAAAACACCCATTCTGCCGGTGACATTATTTACAGCCGTGTATTTGAGCCGGCTCAAATGATTCTGGTAAGCGACGTCAGTGATGTTATTTGCCGATAAAAAGATACTCAGAAATGTTCTTTGTTTGCTAACCAGATCACCACCCAGTCCGGCGTTCAATAAACCGTAACCTGCTGTTTTTGTCTCCGTGTTAAAACCTGTAAAGGGATGGTTTTGAGCAAAGGTATTGTCCAGTTCAAGTTTCAGATAAGCGTTGCGGAGTTTTTTATTGTTTTTGCCAAATTCTGCTTTTATCGTATTGATCAATCTTCCGGAAGGAATCAGCGGGAGATTTTTGCTGCCGTCCTGCGCCTGGCTAAGCGTCGCTCTTACATAAGAAAACATGCTTTGGATATGCAGCCAGTCGAGCGGGTGGGGATGTATATCGATGCTGATTTCACCGCCGTAAAGATTTGCTTTGTTCTGGGCGTATTGGTAGGCGATCAACTTTTCGGTTCCGTCTAAAACAATCGAATCTGAGCCTGAGCCGGATACCAGTTTTCGGTAATAAATGAAATTGCTGATCGAATTATAAAAAGCGTAGGCCGAAAGCGTCAGGTGCGAAGTAGACATTTCAATGCCGCCATCCAGTTGCAGACTGGTTTCTGATTTCAGGTTTTGCTGACCGTGCACATAACGGTTTGTTCCTTCGTGCGCGCCATTACTTGCCAGTTCAGGAATATTGGGAGCGCGAAATCCTCTGGCGATATTGAATTTCAAAGTAGCCGCTTTTGACAAAGCATAACTCAAACCTGCGCTGGCAGATACGTTGGAGAAATTCCGCTTGAAGGATTCGAATTTTAGCGCTTCGTCCAAGAATAATGCGTTACTGTTCAGGAATCTGGCATCAAAACGGATTCCACCGCTGATCGTTAATTTGTCAATTCTTTTTTGGGTGTAGAAAAAAACGCCTGCGTCGAAAAGAGAATATTCAGGGATCAAAGCTTCAACGCCCTTATTGCGGTTTGTCTGCTGCATTCCGTTAATTCCAACCGAGTTTTTCCAACCGTTATTTTCAGAAAAATGGTACCGGATATTGTAATTTATCGTGCTCAGATCAAAATAAAGGGCTTTTTCTCCCGGATCCAGGACATTACCAAATTCCTGACGGCGGTTGCGCTGATAGGCAATTGTAGCGGCCAGACGGTTATTGCCAAGATAAAAACTGTTATCGGTGGCCAGTTTAAAATGTTTGATTTTTTGGTAGGGAATGACAGGATCCGAAGTATTAAAATCTTTTGAATTAACCGTAACCTCTTCCTCGGTCCCATTATTGTTAACGAGTTTTGTAAATTTTCCGGTAGCCTCGTCGCGGTCGCCCTCAATCAATCCGACAGTCTGATCGAAACGTGTCAGATACAAATGAGTGAATCCCCAGCTTTTATTTAGCCCGATATAAGTACCAAAGTTTTTCTCGTTGAAATTGGAATTAAAAACCTTTCCGTCGTATTTATTTTTATAATCATCAGCCGCTTTATAGGTGCCATTCAGGCCCCAGACCAGGCCATTTTTGTTTCCATTTACTTCCCCATGCACACCACGCAAATTATTATTTGACTGGTAAGTAGTCAAAATGCTTCCGCTGGTTTCTCCTTCCGCCGCTGTTTCGATGGATGTAAAGTTGATTACGCCGGCCAGCGCATCACTTCCATACATAATCGAGGCTGGCCCTTTTAGAACTTCCGCCCGGCTTATGCTGTATTCGTCAATTTCAACACCGTGCTCATCACCCCACTGCTGTCCTTCCTGTCTGATTCCATCATTGACTACCACGAGACGATTGTATCCAAGTCCGCGGATAATAGGTTTGGAAATAGCAGCTCCCGTTGAAACCTGGGAAACGCCAGGAATTTTTGTTAATGCATCAATAATATTGGTTGAAGTTCCACGGTTAAGATCTTGTTTTTTGATAATAGTAACCGGAATTGGCGTTCTTTTAACAGAAGTGGCCGAAGAAACGCCTGTGATCGTCACGGCTTCCGCTTCCACTGCTGTTGGTGAAAGGGTGAAATCTTTTGTCATATTTCCTTTCAATTCAATCGTTTCCAAAATTGAGCTGAAACCGACAAAAGTAATTTCGATCAGATATTTTCCTTCCGGCAGATTTTTGAAAGCATATATTCCCTGGGCATTTGTTGTTCCACCGATTTTCAGGTCGGGAAAAATAACGGATGCGCCCGGAAGCACCTCTCCGTTTTCGGTATTAGTGATTTTTCCGCTCAGAATATTTTTAACATTTTCAGCCTGTGGTAAACTGTTGTCCAACTTAACCTGAGCGCCCACATTTAAACTAAATATGATTCCTGCAATAAGAAATAGAACTTTCAGTAAATCAGACTTCATATTTTATATTTTAGTGAGTTTTGAAGTTAAATTACACAAATTATTCAAAGATTACCGCTCTGGCCTGGGATCAACTATCACTTGGAAAGCGAATAATTGAATTGATACTTTGGGGGCTAACACGTGAAAATATGTGGAAATACTATGCTGTTTTGTCGGCGATTTTTGCAGCTTTGACTGCTATTTTAGCTAAAATCGGAATCAAGGGAATGAATGGGAACGTCGCAACGGCAGTCCGTACGGTTGTTGTGGTTTTTATTGCCTGGGGCATTATTCTTGCCAGCGGGGAGATCAGGGAGGTTAAATTACTGAATAGAAATAATCTTATTTTCCTTGTACTTTCCGGTGTTGCCACCGGACTTTCCTGGATCTTCTATTTTAAAGCGCTGGAAACCGGAAATGTGTCCAAAGTTGCTCCTATTGATAAGTTAAGCGTTGCGATCGCTATGGGGCTGGCTTTTCTTATTTTAAAAGAACCGATCGACTTAAAAACACTGATAGGAGGATTGCTGATCTTGGCAGGAACCATTGTGATTATCTTGTAGCGACCGTTACTAATCCTGATAATTTAACAATTATCAAAATATATTTGTATCAAGCTGGTGACACTTTTTAACTTTTTATTTATCCATATTAAATCAAAAAAACTGCATGAAATTCTATTGCCTTTTTATACTTCTGTTTACCGTATTTCCAGTGTTTTCCCAGGTAACTACGCCATCGAAAATCAATGCTTCTGATCTTGACTATCGTAAAGATGGGGATAACTACTTGTTAGTGATCAAACGCGGACAACCACTTATTGCAAGTTTGACGGCTTTTATGGAAAAGGAAAAATTGCCGGGCGCCAGTATTTCCGGAATTGGTGCGGTTCAAAATGTAGAGGTGGCCTATTACGATCTGAATGAAAAAAAGTACAAGTATAAAAAGTTTGAGCCATCCATGGAGGTGCTTTCATTGAGTGGAAACCTTGGATATTTTGAAAACAAGCCAATCGTTCACGCGCATATCGCCCTGGGCGGATCGGATTTCAACGTACACGGCGGACACGTGAAAGAGGCGGAAGTATCACTGATTCTGGAAATCTTTATCACGCCAACTACAAAACCAATCACCAGAGAATGGAATAAAGATCTTCCTGAACTTCGGACGATGACAACAGTTCGTGAACAGTAATGGCGTTCACGCAAAGCAGATAAGATTTCGCAAAGTGCGCCAACAGAAATCCTGGCGCACTTTTCTTTTTTTTCTTTTTTACTTTTTGTAAAATCTTTACTTATATAAATTTAACCATAACGACGCTCTTAATCCCAGATTACTGCCAGACGGTGTATTGACAATGTTTCTGAAATCATACACATAGAAGGGAGAAAGCTGGGCCAAAATTCTTGATTTTCTGTATTGAAGACCTGCGCCAAACATCAGATTGTGGAAGAAATTAGGCTTGGCATCGGTCTCAAAAGTATTTCTTCGCTTAGACTTATTCAGATAACTTTCAAAGTCAACCTGCTGATAGGCTGTCAGATCCAGGCTCGTTCCCGACTGCACAAACAGCGATATATTCTTTTTTAGAGGAATATAATATTTAAGGCTGACTGGCATACTGATCACAGAAGTATTAATTGAAATATCCTCGATTTTGTCAAATTTGGAAGGGAGATAACTGCGGTATTGCACCAGAAAGAGTTTACCGGTAGCAGAATTATAATCCCTGAGCGCTTTATGATTTTCAGCTTCCAGCGTTGATGCCTGAATGCCAATAGAAATTCCCAGGTTTTCAGTAGGGAAGAATTCAACCACAGGGCCGATGCCGTAACTGTGGGGAGAAAGCAAACTTTCCATGCCCAGACGTGGCTGTAAAGAAGAAAGTCTAAAGGACGGTCTTTTGGGTTTAATAACGGGTGATTTTGATTTTTTAGCTGATAGTGAATCTACAAGGGCAGCCAGAACTTTGTAATTGTAAGCCTGAATGGCCCGGTTAGAATCCAGCAAAGTTGCAAAGCGGTCTTCATCGGTTATAATATCTGATGTATCAGAAACAGTACTTGTTTCGGTTTGCGAAGCAAATGAAATCGGGCCTTTTTCTAAAACCTTAATTTCAACTGTTTCCTGCTGATTTTCTGACGCGGCTTTTTTAGTAAGTAAAGTTTCTTTATCCTGATTGGTGCCGTTTATTTCTGAATTTGCTGGTGATGTGGTAAGGAAAGCTTCCGTAGTATTTTTTCGATCCGGATCTTTTTCATTTTTCGCTGATCTGTTTTTTGCATCAGGTGGCATATCGTAAAAATGTCTGTGCTCGATAATGGTTTTTTTGACAATGTAAACCGTATCGGTAACAGGTTTTTTTGCCGTGCTGACCTGGTCGGGCGGTACCGGTCCTTTTACAGCATTATTTTCATAAGCCATATTTCTGCCCGGGGTATTACTTAATTGCCTGATCAGCTCCTGATTTTCTCTTAATGAATAAAGTGTGGTAAACCATCCGGCCAGCATCATGGCAGCCAGCGCCCAGCCTCCATACTGCTGTACCCAGGGCAGAAAACCAACAGCGGGCAGTTTTTTACTGAACCGGTCCCAGGCGCCCGGCCGGTATTCCGGCCGTACAGATTCCAGATTCTTTTTTATCAGTTTATCGAAACGTTCACTAGACATAGTTTCGTGTGTTTATAGATCCGTTTGAGACCCAGTTAATGAGTAGTTCCTGTAATTTAATTCTGGCTTTGGCCAGATTGGAACGGGAAGTTCCTTCGTTGATCCCAAGCATTCCGGCAATTTCGGCATGCGAATAGCCATCAACAACGTGTAAAGAAAAAGCTGTGCGGTAGGATGGAGGTAGAAGCTGAACAACTGTCAGTATTTCTTCAGCTGATAACCGCTCAATAAGTCCCTCATCCTGACCAATATCATATGCCTCCTCAATATCAGCAAATGTTACTTCTGACTTGTTCTTGCGGTAGTGGTCAATAGCAGATCTGATGATTACAGTTCTAAACCAGGCATCAAAAGGCTGGTCCGGATCGTAATAACCTATTTTGTTTAAAACTCTAAGAAAGCCGTCATCAAACATTTCTTCTGCCTCTTCCCTGTTGTCGGCGTAACGCATGCAAATATTGATGCCAAAGCTGTAATAGGCTTCAAACAACTGTTTCTGTGCGGCTGGTTTCTGGTTGCGGCATCCTTCCAGTATTTCCGTCAACGGTAAGGTTTTGGATCTTCTAAAAAGCACAGATTCGTCAATAAGTAAGTTCCATTCTTTTCTACGTAAAAAAGCAACTGTCTCGTTGCCTGACAAAGATAAATTTTTTTTTCTTCCCTAGTCAGGCAACGCCGGTGCAAGGAATTGCCGTAAGTATTATTATAATACTTATAACATTCATTAAAATAATTAAATACTGAAAATCAATACGTTACACAAGACCTGACTGAATTAGTCTATAAAAAAATGATTGCCGGAATCAGCGTATAACGCAGTTTCAATCCAACCCTAACAATAAATTTTTTAATGAAACGTATTGCCGAATTTTTTTCAAGGGAAAACGTAATTCTATTTGTTTACATTTTAATCAGTATCGTTACCGGCATTCAGGATTATGTCAGGGGGCCGTTGAAGTATAATAACTACATTATATTTCGTCAGTCACTGTTTCATTTATTAAACAGAACAAATCTGCATCTGGAATATCCGAAGGAGTATTTTGATCTGTTTCTTTATCATCCTTCTTTTTGTATCATGTTCGCACCGTTCAGTCTGATGCCCGTTGTGGCCGGACTGTTTTTCTGGTTGCTGTTTTGTTCCCTTACCCTCTTTTATGCCATACGAACCCTTCCTCTTTCTTACAAACACAAAGTTTTTTTCTGGTGGTTTATTCTTTTGGAACTGAACACATCGATTCACAATGAACAGACAAATCCGGTGATTGCGGCGCTGGGTTTGCTCACATTTTCATTACTGGAAAAAGGTAGAGTAAAATGGGCAGCACTGCTTCCTGTTGTGGCATTTTGTATCAAGGGATACGGGCTGATTTTCGCTTCCTTGTTTCTTTTTTATCCCAAACGCGGGCAGTATGTTCTCCACTTTGTTTTCTGGTTTGTGGTTATGTCGCTTCTGCCGTTACCATTTGTGGGCATGAGCTATTTTCAACAGCTCTACCAGGATTGGTATACCTGCATGATTGATGACCATAAAATCAATTTCGGGCTTTCCATTATGGGGCTTATCAAATTGTGGTTTCCTTCATTTACCGACAAAGGTGTAATGCGCGTGCAATATTTGGGCCTTCTGCTGTTTGCCATTACCTGGATGTGGACCCTGGTCAGACAGCATTTTACCAGCCAACAAAATCGGTTTCTTTTACTGGCCTACGCATCGCTATGGGTGATTATGTTTAACCACGCTGCCGAATCTCCTACCTATGTAATTGCCATACAGGGAGTAGTATTATGGTATGTTACCAGCCGGGAAAGCTTCGGATATCCGGCCAGGTTTCTTGTCAGCAGTGTTTTTCTGTTCAGTATTCTGGCGCCGACAGATGTGTATCCGGCCTTATGGCGCCATGAGTTTTTAGGTCCGAATCTGATCAAAGTGATCCCTTGTTTTATAGTATGGTTTGTATTACAATTTCAGTTATTAAGCCTTGAAAAAAAATAACCTCCCTCCGTTAATCAGTGTCGTGCTTCCCTGTTACAATCCGGCAGAAGGATGGTGCCAGACACTGGAAAATAATATTACAGAGTTGAATGGCAGGCTGCCATTTAACAGGATTCAGTATATCATTTCGAATGACGGATCCACGCGCCTTGACAAAAGCAAAGTTTGTGTGCTTACTGCCAGCGACAATGTCGTTTTTCTTGATAGTATTGTCAATGAAGGCAAAGGCTCGGCTATTCGTAAAGGAACGATGCGGGCAGATGGTGATATCATCATCTATACCGATATAGACTTTCCTTTTGGCACCGATCCGATTGTGGAAATGGTAAAAATATTTAATGAAAATCCGGACTGCTGGTTTGTATACGGCAACCGGACAAGTGAATATTTTAAAAAACTGCCTTTGAAAAGACAATTAATTTCGAAGGGACTTCATCTGCTGAACCGTCTCTTCCTTTCCGGCCACATTACCGATACCCAGGCGGGAATTAAAGGTTTGAGACGTGAAATTCTGCCAGACGTGCAGCGTACCAAGACCAATACTTTTGTTTTTGAAATTGAACTGATCAGAAAATTGATCAAGAAAAAAGTTGCTATACAATCCGTAAACGTGTTCGCGAATCCTTCCATTATTTTCAGTGATTTCAGCTTTAAGGTTTTATTGAAAGAAGCTGTCAGTCTCAGCCGTATTTTTATAATGAGCTGGGTTTGGAACGATGTATTATAAAAGCAATCTGTTATTACAATTATTTTAACCTGGCTAAAAGTCCTTTTCCTGGTGAAAATCAGGAAAAGGCATCGAATTTTCATTCTGAATTTCAAATAAAAATTAATTTGCGCTGTTCGTTTGCTTTTAAATATAACGATCGGTATATTTGTAGTATGAAATTTGAACCAAGATCAGAAACAACCAGAAAATTCATCACAGAAGCCACCGCGGATCTGTTTAACAAGAAAGGTTATGCAGGCACCTCTGTTGCCGACCTGGAAAAAGCGACCGGGCTTACAAAAGGAAGTATTTATGGAAATTTTGAAAATAAGGAAGATGTAGCGCTGGCTGCGTTTGATTATAATCTGGCCAGATTAAGAAACCTTATTCAGGAAACGGTTGACAAATGTGATACCTGTAAAGAAAAACTTTTAGGCCACATTGCGGTCTATTATGTCAAATCAACAAACAGCGGCGGCTGCCCGATGCTTAATACCGCTGTTGAAGCCGATGATACCAATGAAACATTCAGACTCAGGGCCGCGTCGGGACTGATGCTGTGGAAGTCTGATCTTGTTGATATTATCCAGAAAGGTATTGCCAGTCATGAATTTAAAGCGGATACCGACGCAGATAAAACGGCATTGGTTATCATTGCCCTGATTGAAGGCGGGATACTGCTTGGGAAAGCAACCAAAAATTATGTTCACATGGACACCGTTTTTGATGCAGCCAAAAATACAATCAGACAAATCTGTGTCTGATATTTTTTTAAATCTTCATATACCGATTGTTATATGAAAAAATATTTTAAACTAAACATAGCAAAATCATGAAATACAAGATTTTTGGAAAGAAAACCGGCCTTCGGGTATCCGAACTGGCTTTGGGTACCGGCGCATTTGGCACACGCTGGGGACATGGTGCTGAGCCCGCTGAATCGCGTAAAATATTTGACAGATTTCTGGAGGCTGGTGGGAATTTTATTGATACTGCGGATGGATATCAGGTAGGTGAGTCAGAAGAAATACTTAGCGAATTGATCCGTGATAAACGCGATTCGCTGGTACTTGCTTCAAAATATTCAATGGGTGAAAAGCAGCTTTTAACTTCCGGAAACAGTCGTAAAACGATGGTACGGGCGGTGGAGGCCAGTTTGAAACGATTGAAAACGGACCGGCTGGATCTTTACTGGGCGCATCTTTCGGACGGACAAACGCCTATTGAAGAAATTGTCAGGGCTTTTGATGATCTGGTCCGGGATGGTAAGATTTTGTATGCCGGTTTTTCCAATTTCCCTGCCTGGCGCATTGCCAATGCTTCACTGCTTGCCGATCTGCGCGGCTGGTCGCCGGTTGCGGGAATCCAGATCGAATACAATTTAATTGAACGCACTGCCGACCGCGAATTATTACCGATGGCCGAAGCTTTGGGGCTGGGTGTTGCCTTTTGGTCGCCACTGGCTGGCGGGACATTAACCGGGAAATACCGCTTAGCACAAAATGACGAAAATAACCGCCAGCAGGCCTGGAAAGGCAATTTGGTGAAAGCGGAAACTGGAAACCGGGAAACGCAAATTTTGAATTTACTGGAAATTTTCGCCAAGGAATATCAGGTAAAAGTGCTTGATGTGGCATTGGCCTGGATACGTCAGAAACATGATCAGTCGGCACTTTCTACGGTGACGATCATTGGTCCACGCACAACAGAGCAGCTAAACGATAATCTTGCATCACTTGCGCTGACACTTTCGGATGAACATATTCAAAAACTGAATGAAGTAAGCGCCATCGATTTAGGCTCTCCGCACGAAATCATCGCAAAAAGCAGCGCTTCATTGTTTGGAGCAGGTTCAGGACTTATTGCGCTGAATCATCCGGTTGCATAATTAGACCAGCAGTCAACAGTAATTCATTTTAAATTTCAAAATATGATTTTAGTAACAGGCGCAACGGGCGGACTGGGTAGATCCACTGTGGATGCACTTTTAAAGAAAATGCCGGCAAAGGAAATTACTGCTTTGGTGAGAGATTCTGAAAAAGCCGCAGATTTGAAAGAAAAAGAAGTAGTGGTCAAAGAAGGTGATTATTTTAATTATCAGTCTCTTTTAAAGGCTTTTGAAGGTGTTGAAAAAGTCGTACTAATTTCCGCGCCAACTTTTACCGACCGCATAACGCAGCAGACTAATGTGATAAATGCGGCAAAAGAAGCGGGCGTCAGCCATGTCATCTACACCGGTATTCAGCGGAAAAAAGACGGCAGCTGGATTGTGCCGATGGTTACTGAAAGTGATAAAATTACAGAGCAGCTGCTTATTGAATCGGGCTTGAATTATACGATCGTTCTCAATAATGTTTACGCTGACGTAATTCCCTTTTTTATTGGTAATCCTGCTGCTATTTCCGAAGTAAAATATCCGTCCGGCGATGCAAAAATCAGCTTTGTCGCGCGTGAGGAATTTGCAGAAGCGCTGGCAAATCTGGTTATCCAAAACGGTCATGAGAATAAGATTTATACGCTGTCAAATTCAGAAGCCTGGTCATTTGCTGATATTGCAGAAATTCTGACGGAAATATCAGGAAGAAAAATTGACTTTATAAATGTTTCCAAAGATCAATATATCAGTCTGAAAGAGAAAGAAGGATATCCAAAACCCGCCGCTGAATTTGCGGTGGAATGGGCC
The DNA here is from genome assembly GCF_015221875.1 of Dyadobacter subterraneus. Classification (NCBI taxonomy): domain Bacteria; kingdom Pseudomonadati; phylum Bacteroidota; class Cytophagia; order Cytophagales; family Spirosomataceae; genus Dyadobacter; species Dyadobacter subterraneus. Next base: position 4,455,753 of record NZ_JACYGY010000001.1, on the reverse strand, counting down.
AATGCAGCTTTGGCAGGCGAGCTGGATGAAATAAATCCGGCTTTGGAAATACTACTGGGCAGAAGACCTTCTTCACTAAAAGATTTTTTGAAAAGATATTTTCAACCGGAGAATTAATCGTAAAAATCGATTTTAATTTAAGACAACCCTGCCGATTTCGGTTTCAAAACCCAGTTAGCAGGGTTTTGTGTTTTCCACCTGTGCAATTTTGATTTTCTAAAACAGAAAAATATTTTGGTAATGTATTTTTAATAAACTTACTTTGTCTATCAATATAGTAGGATATTGATCTTTTTATTAACCACCAGTAAGAAGAGTATTTCGAACTTTTATTCTTAACAACGATGAATACGAATTCTTCGACTCAAAACGCTATGCGTGGGGTGGTTAATCTTTCTTCCTTTTATTCTTCTCTCTGTTGTAGCTAACCATCTGCGTCTGCTATCCTGATTTTTAATTCTTTGATCCTTGGTTCAGCACGGATTAGAAGTCCAGGCTAATAAAATTTTCATTACGGACATCAAAAAAATTGATTTTTGCGAGATTACGTATATACCTTTTAGTTACCAAAATCTAACAGAGAAATGAATCTATCCCTTACCAATAAATATAAACCGTTTTTAAGTTTAGTATTGATTTTTGCTTCCACGGCAGCTTCTTTCGCGCAGCATGATCCTGTTCAGCCCTTCAAGGGGAAAATCGGAAAAACGATTGAAGAAACAGAGCAATGGTGGCAAAAACAGCCCGAAGCGCCAAAAGGTGCACCCAATGTCGTCTGGATTTTGCTGGATGATGTAGGTTTTGGCGCCACTTCTGCTTTTGGCGGATTGATACAAACCCCTAATTTTGAGAAGCTTGCAAATAACGGTCTTCGTTATACCAATTTTCACACCACCGGAATATGCAGTCCTACAAGGGCGGCGCTTCTGACCGGAAGAAATGCGCACAGCGTTGGTATGGGCCATCACGCGGAACTGGGCATAGGAACGCCCGGATACAACGGGAACATTCCTTTTGAAGCTGGAACAGTTGCTGAAATATTTAAGGAAAACGGCTACAATACTTTTGCTTTGGGGAAATGGCACGGAAATCAGCCGAAAGACCTGACGATTGCAGGTCCCTATAACCGCTATCCGACAGGGAGAGGTTTTGAACATTTTTATGGATTTTTGGGCGGCGCAACAGATCAGTGGCATCCGCAATTGGTAGAAGAAACTTCGCCGGTTGATATTGAACCCAACACCAAACATTTAAATCAGCTCCTTACAGACAAGACGATTTCTTACATCGCCAACCAGAAATCGGCAGATGCAGACAAACCGTTTTTCATTTATTATGCTACCGGAGCAGCCCACGCGCCGCACCATGTTTCAAAAGAATGGAGCGATAAGTACAAAGGGAAATTTGACGGCGGCTGGGATCAGTACCGTGAAGAAGTTTTCAAGCGGCAAGTGGCACTTGGCCTTGTGCCAAAAGGAACCAAACTTCCGCCGCGACAGACAGGCATAAAACCCTGGGAAACTTTGTCTGCTGATGAAAAGAAAATTTATGCCCGTTTCATGGAAGTTTATGCAGGATTTTTGTCTTACACGGATTACGAAGTTGGCCGGGTTACGGATTATTTACAGCAGATCGGGCAGCTTGATAATACTTTGATTTTTTTGATTGTTGGTGATAACGGTGGAAGCAAGGAAGGCACTTACAAAGGAACAGCCGGCATTGCTGAAAAATCCGAAGGCGATGATGTTAAATTTTTACTATCTCAATATGATAAAATCGGAACCGAGTATAGCTACCCGAATTATCCTTTGGGCTGGTCGCAGGCTACCAATACGCCGTTCCGCTATTGGAAAAGTGATGTGAATGCAGAGGGGGCTTCTCATACTACACTGATCGTTCATTATCCAAAAGGTATCAAAGAAAAAGGTGGACTACGCGCACAGTATACGCACGTAACAGATATTCTACCAACTACGATTGAACTGGCAAATCTGAAAGTGCCGGAAGTGATTAATGGTTATGCGCAGCGCCCCTTTCATGGAACTTCGCTGAATTATTCCATAGCGGATGCAGGTGCACCCACGCGTCATACACTGCAATATTATGAACTGCACGGCGGCCGCTCCATTTATAAGGATGGCTGGAAGGCAAGTGTTTATCATCCAAGAAATGTTTTTGGCGAAACGACAACGGATATCAATTTTATAGCCGATTTTAAAAGAGACAAATGGGAGCTTTATAATCTGAATGAAGACTATAACGAGATCAATGATCTGGCGGCTAAAAATCCTGAGAAACTTGAAGAGCTTAAAAAGATTTTTGATCAGGAAGCGCAGAAATATGACGTGTACCCGCTGAGAAATTTCCGGGCAGGACTTGCCGCGCCGGAAGTAAAAACAAAGTCTGTGATTTATGAAGGTACTACGATTAAAACACGGATTTATGTAGGCAAAGGTGCGGTAACGATCACGGCAAATGTTGATATAAATAGTAAAAATCCGGAAGGCGTTATTTTTGCCAACGGCGGTTTAATTGGCGGAACCAGTCTTTTTGTAAAAGATAATAAACTGCAATATCTTTTGAATGACGGGGTGCATACCGTTTTATTAACCTCTTCCAAAAACCTGAATCCCGGTAAAAACACGATCAAAATTGAGTTTGCCGATGATACAAAAGTTGCCCTTTATGTAAATAATGAAAAAGCCGCTGAGCAAAGTATCAACAATAAAAACAATAAATATTTAAGCTCAGCTTCCGCAGACGGTTTCAGCGTAGGAAAAGATTTGAATTCTCCTGTGACCAAAACTTACAATGGAAGCTTTGCATTTTCAGATGCTGTAAAAAGTCTTGTCATTGACCAGGTGGTGGAAAAACAGGAAAAGGTGGGTCTTTTGGAAAAGAAATAAGCAATGAAAGGGTTCAAAGAAACAAACCGGCATTTTAGCTTCTGCAAATTCATTTTGGCAGTAATTGCGGTAACATATCTGACTCTTTCGGCTCAGACGCAAAGCACTGCAATCTGGAAAAGACATGCGATTGATAACAGTCTTAAAGGTGCTGACGGTGTGCGTTTTGAAGATGCCAATGGCGATGGATTACAGGATATTGTAACAGGCTGGGAGCAGAGCGGTCTTGTTCGTATTTATTTTAATCCAGGCAAAACCCAGGTTAAATCAAAGTGGAATTACGTAACAGTAGGCCTGGCTCCCAATGTGGAGGATGCCGTTTTGGTTGATTTGGATGGTGATGGTTCCAAAGACGTGATCAGCAGCTGCGAGGGAAATACCATGCGCGTGAATGTGCACTGGGCGCCTGCGCCAGGGAAGAATTATTCAGATTCCACGCTTTGGAAAACGGAGATTTTTCCGGTTACCGAAGGTAAATTTCAATGGATGTTTGCCGTGCCGCAGCAAATTGACGGAGTCAACGGAGTTGATCTGATTCTGGGCGGAAAGAAGGATAGTGACAAGTTTCCGCAGCCTTACATCGGCTGGCTGAAAGCACCGAAAAACCCAAGAAAATTATCCGAATGGCAGTGGATTCCTCTGGCAAAAGTAAGCTGGGTTATGTCCATTTTAATTGCTGATATCAATGGTGATAAACAGCCTGACATTTTTTATTCTGACCGGAAGCAAATTCCGCAAGGCGTTAAATGGCTTGAAAATCCTGGCAAACCTGCTATAAATGGAAAGTGGAAAAACCATATCGTTGGCGATAGTACACATATCGTAAAGTTTATGGACCTGAACGATCTTGATTCTGATGGAAAGGAAGATGCCGTTGTTGTAACAGAAGATGACCAGATTCATTTTTATAAAAAACTTGATAATAAGGGTCTGCACTGGGAAAAACATGTGATCGATTATCCTGACAATGTGGGTGGAGGAAAAGCTGTTACTGTGGCTGATGTGGATCAGGACGGAAAAAAAGACCTGGTAATTTCCTGCGAGGGTGCAAAGGGTGGAAAATCCGGGGTGTACTATCTTCGGTATGTTAATTCTGTTTTTGATAAAAAATGGCAGCGAAATGAAATCAGCGGTCCTGAGGGTATTAAATATGACCTGATTCCTGCTTTTGATTTTGATCAGGATGGAGATCTTGATTTTGTTTCAACCGAAGAAAATAATAATTCAGCCGGAGGTTTCGGCGGACTGGGGATTATCTGGTATGAAAATCCTTTAAAATAAATGATAAAGAAAATGAGATTAGTCAGTAGAGTAGCAGTAATTTTTATATTGTTTTTCAGCAGTTATCTGGTAACCAACGGTCAGGTTTCAAATCGGAAAGCCAAGCCAAATATTGTCATTATCATGGCCGATGATCTGGATAGCAAACAGCTAAGCTGTTACGGCGGGCAAAATATTCAAACTAAAAACATCGACGCGCTGGCGAAAAATGGTTTGAAATTCAATCATATCTACACCTCGGAAGCCATGTGTGTTCCTACGCGGGCTTCGCTGTTTACAGGTTTATATCCGGTCAGAAATGGCGCATTTCAAAATCATAAACCGGTTTATGACAACCTGCAAAGTGTCGGTCATTACCTGGCTGATCTTGGTTACCGCGTCGGACTTACCGGAAAGGATCATGTGACCAAGCCAAAATCTGTTTTTCCTTTTGATATCATCAATGGTTTTGAACCTAACTGCGTTTCGGCCACTGATGATTACCAGCTTGAAGATGTAAAAAAATACATCACTCAGGATGAAAAACCATATTGTCTTTTTGTGATGAGTATTAATCCGCATATGCCCTGGACGGTTGGTGATTCGACAGAATTTGATCCGGATAAATTAATTCTTCCCAAAAACTGGGTTGATACCAAAACCACACGCAGACAATTTGTCAAATATCTGGCAGAAGTAAGAAGACTTGATGACCAGGTTGGTGATATCACAAAACTGCTGAAAGAGACCCGACAGGATAAAAATACAATTGTCATGTTTCTGGGAGAGCAAGGCGCACAATTTCCCGGAGCCAAATGGAATTTGTGGGATGCAGGTCAAAAAAGTTCTATGCTTGTGCAGTGGCCTGAAAATGTGAAACCGTCTTCTCAAACAGATGCATTGGTTCAGTATGAAGATATTACGCCAACACTGATCGATATAGCCGGTGGAAAACCGGTTTCAGGTCTTGACGGTAAAAGTTTTTTGCCGGTCGTTCTCGGGAAAACAAAAGATGCCAGGGAATATACTTACAGTATCCATAATAATATTCCGGAGGGTGATCCGTACCCGATCCGAAGTATCCGCGACAAACGTTTTAAACTGATTTTAAATCTTACGGCTGATAAAGATTATTACAACCGCTTTATGATGAACCCCAAAAGCACGGATCGTAATTCTGTCTGGTTTTCATGGACTGCCGAGATTGGGAAAGATCCGCAGGCTGAAAAAATCACAAACCGTTTTGTAAAAAGACCGCCCGTAGAATTTTACGATACAACGAAAGATCCCTGGGAATTCAATAACCTGGCCAGTGATCCGGCTTATCAAAAAATAATTGAGAAATTCAAAGAAAAACTATACGCCTGGATGAAACAGCAGGGTGATAAAGGAGCGGAAATTGATATGGTCTACAACAAAAAACCATAAAGACAAACAGGATTTCTATTGAAAACTGACAGGCTTTATAGTTAATTCATAGCAAAAAGTAACTATATTTTTAAGTCAGGTTTTGAATTATCATGTTTATGGCATTACTTTGTCTATAAATTTACTAGACTTCTAATTCCTAACGCAACCCACCCGTTGAGATAAAATTTGGAGTAAGATGTAGGCGGAACAATGAAGGATTTAAAATTCATTCTGGCGGGTGACAATCAACATAATGCAAGATGATTTACGAGAAGAGATTTATACTGACAGTGGGCAGAGAAGCCAAAATTATTCTGAAAGGGGATATTGAAAAAGACAGTACAGATGTGCTGATTGATTTTGAGTTTTTGATAAAGGATTCACATGAAAATGATTTTCATGATCCGATCACAAGCAATCATCCCCAGTACTGGAAACTAAAAAAATCAACACCGCAGAAGGCGCAGCTTTTGCAGATGGAATACAGCGGTGTTTCAAGGAAACAGCTTCACTCGGCTATCAATGAGTTCAAAAACCGTATCGGCCATGGGTATGACGTTCACTGCGATATGATCATTGAGGAAAGAATAAAATACCTGAAAGGAGTCAGAATTAGTGCTTTGAACAGAAATATGCTTGCCCAAATGTAATGTTTTGGAATCATTCGATTTGAAAACGGGTTCAAATTGGCGCCTGAGAATTCAAAGATTGAACATGCACAACCGTTTTACTGTACGTATAAAGTGAAACGGTTGTGGTAATCTACCCGATTTTTAATTCTATAAAATCTATTAAAACGATAGAATTATACGAAGAATTATCTTTCCTTTTTGAAGGTCTTTGCGAAATTATATTTCTGTTAAGGCAGGATATTTGTAAAAATAATTTTAATAAATTGCACTGAGTTGAAAATGGAGGAGGTGTAAATAAGTTTGTAGTGGTAGGCTGCATTCTTCTTTCAGTGGTAGTAAAAACATTGATGTAAGTTTGTAATACGGCTTTTAACATCTTGTGTAAAAGTACTTTCCGTCAAGAAAATTTACCCGTTACATTTAAATTTTAAGCAAAATGCCAAAATTAAACGAAAAGCAAACTGCATTAGGTGACGTAGCAGCCAGGCAGTTAGCCATCGCAACGCGTACTGTTCCCCAGATGGGCGCAATCACTCCGCGTTGGCTGACTCATTTATTGAACTGGATTCCTGTTGAATCAGGTGTTTATCGCCTTAACAAGGTGAAAGATGGCAGCACAGCCGAGGTTGATTGTTCAGGACGTGACGAGCGCGAACTTCCTCATACTTTTATTGATTACGTTGAAAATCCACGTGAGTATAATCTGAATGCCGTTAACACGGTTTTGGATGTGCATACAAGGGTTTCGGATTTATATAGCAAGCCTTACAACCAGATCAGCGAGCAGCTTCGCCTGACGATTGAAAGCATTAAAGAACGCCAGGAAAGTGAGCTGATCAATAACGAAGAATACGGTTTATTGCACAGCATCGCACCTTCTCAAAGAATTTCTACAAGAAACGGAGCGCCAACACCGGATGATCTGGATGAGCTTATTTCGAAAGTCTGGAAAGAGCCGGGTTTCTTTTTGCTTCATCCCAAAGCAATTGCCGCCTTTGGCCGCGAGTGTACCCGCAAAGGCGTACCACCGCCGACGGTTTCTCTTTTCGGATCACAGTTTATTACATGGAGAGGTATTCCGCTTTTCCCTTCTGATAAATTACCGATCGAAAATGGTAAAACTAAAATTTTACTTCTTCGTACAGGCGAAAGTCGCCAGGGCGTCGTAGGACTTTATCAGCCGGGTCTGCCGGGCGAACAGTCTCCCGGGTTATCGGTACGCTTCATGGGTATTAACGACAAAGCAATTGCGTCTTATCTTGTTTCCCTTTACTGCTCGCTTGCGGTTTTGGTGGATGATGCGATTGCCGTACTTGAAGACGTAGAAATAGGAAACTATCATGAGTATAAATACTAATCAATTTCCTGCTGGCGGAGATATTTCCGGTTTGCCGGACACAGCCGAATTGGAAAAACTGGCTAACGAGCTTTTTTCATTGCTTCCCAATGAAATGCCCAAAGCCAATTTTTCTCCGGATCTTGCTGACCATCCCAGGCTGGAAAAGTCGCTTAACCTTGTTCATGACAGACTTCCTTCTTTATTTACCAAAGGAGAAGGGTTCAATGTGAACAATCCGCAGACGAGTTTGCCTGATCCGCATTTTCCAGTGGAAAGAACGCCTGCGTCTGGTTTTGGAGCTTCGCCATCGGCTTTGCGTCCTGGAAGTGAATTAATTTTGAATCAGCCGGTTAGTCCAAATAGTATCACAACAAACACAGATTATCCGGGTCTTGATCACAAGCAGCCTTCTGTTGCCGGAAGTGGAATTTCACCATCTGCCGCGCATCAGGGAAATGCCGTTAATTTGCAAGATCCGCAAACCAGCTTTCCTGATCCGAATGTTGGATCTTCTGTTGGTTTGGGACATGTTCCTCATTCTGTTGCAGGAAAAGGCGTTTCTCCATCTGTTATTCAAAATGGCCCGGATTATGCGGCTTCATTTCCTTTTTCGCCAGATACCGCGTTCGAGCCGGATTTGAATAATCTGTGGTCAACAATTAATACTTTTAAAAGCACACCGCAAATTCCAGTAATTCCCGGAACAGGCGGTGCGCAGTATTACTTTTTGCAAGGTGCAGGTTTCAAGGGAAATGATCCGTTTAGTGTGAATCAAAACCCGGCTTCGCAGCTGAATGGAAAAACATTTCCGCATATTCAGAATGGGGCAGCAGGTGCTCCCTTTGACGTAAATCTGATCAAAAAGGATTTTCCGATTTTGCAGGAACACGTTAATGGCCGCCCGTTGATCTGGCTGGACAACGCAGCCACAACACAGAAACCGAAATCAGTCATTGACAGGATCACTTATTTTTACGAACATGAAAATTCTAACATCCACCGCGCTGCCCATGAACTGGCTGCACGAGCGACGGATGCTTATGAAAGTGCGCGTAAGAAAGTTCAGGCTTTTCTGAATGCTGGCTCTATCAATGAGATAATTTTTGTCCGCGGTGCGACCGAAGCCATCAATCTTGTTGCAAAAACCTGGGGTGAACAAAACCTGAATGCAGGCGATGAGATCATTGTCAGCAATCTGGAACATCATGCTAATATTGTGCCCTGGCAGCAGCTTGCTGCTAAAAAAGGTCTGAAACTTCGGGTCATTCCGGTGGATGACGACGGACAGATCCTGCTTGATGAATATGCCAAATTGTTGAATCCAAAAACAAAACTGGTTTCTTTTACCCAGGTGTCCAATGCGCTTGGTACGGTTACGCCGGCCAAACAAATTGTTGACATGGCACATCAGGCGGGCGCCAAAGTATTGGTGGATGGAGCTCAGTCTGTTTCCCATTTGCGCTCTGATGTGCGGGCTTTGAACTGCGACTGGTTTGTTTTTTCAGGCCACAAAGTTTTTGGCCCAACTGGTATCGGTGTGCTTTATGGAAAAGAGGATTTGTTGAACGAAACCCAGCCATGGCAGGGTGGAGGAAATATGATTCAGGACGTAACATTTGAGCATACCAAATTTCACGATGCACCAAACCGTTTTGAAGCGGGAACAGGAAACATCGCGGATGCTGTCGGACTAGGTGCTGCCATTGATTATGTCAAGAAAATCGGAATTGACGTCATTCATCAGTATGAGCATTATCTTCTGGTGTATGCTACAAATCTGATGAAAGATATTCCGGGACTTCGTTTAATTGGTACTGCGCCGGATAAAGCGTCGGTTTTATCTTTTGTTTTTGCAGGTTATAAAACAGAAGAGGTAGGTGCAGCGTTAAACAATGAGGGAATAGCGGTCCGCTCGGGACACCACTGCGCGCAGCCTATTTTAAGAAGATTTGGTGTGGAAACTACGGTTCGCCCGTCACTTGCTTTTTACAATACCTGCTCGGATGTGGATGTACTGGTTGAAACATTATATCGTCTCAGAGGCGCCAAAAGATAAGTTTCGCACAAAAATTATATCAGGCAAACGGCTATCCGTAAACTTTCCTTTTTATAACCGAAACCGGCATTCAGGGAAAATTCACAGATAGTCGTTTGCATATTACCAAATTCATGAGCAATAATACCAATACGCAGTCGCTGATTAGTCTTTTGAGGCAAACACATAACGCAGAATGGGAAGCAACTCCTTCTTCGCATGATGCGATTGCCTGGCTGAATGATCTTGTCCAGTTTCTTTTTCCAAGTAATCATTTGCCCAAAAAGTCTTCTTATGAAGGTATTTTAAAGAAAAACCAGATTGATCTTGAAAATATTTTGCTGAGTTATCTTGAACCTTCGGGACTGGATATTGTCGGCGTGGTCAGTGATTTTTACAACTCGCTCGAAAATATTTACCAGAATTTAAGGCTCGACGCCAGTAAAATCTATGAATATGATCCGGCTGCGACCAGTGTGAATGAAGTAATTGTTTCCTATCCCGGATTTTACGCCATCACGGTTTACCGTATTGCGCACAAGCTGACACAGCTCAATATTCCTGTTCTGCCGCGTATTGTCAGTGAATATGCGCATGGAAAAACCGGGGTTGATATCCACCCGAATGCTCAGATTGGGGTGCCCTTTATGATCGACCATGGGACTGGTATCGTGATTGGCGAAACTACGGTGATCGGCAAAAATGTTAGTATTTATCAAGGTGTAACCCTGGGGGCTTTGCAGGTTGCCAAAGATCTTGCAGATATCAAAAGGCATCCGACTGTTGAAGATAACGTGATCATTTACGCCCGGACAACGATTCTTGGCGGCGATACGGTCATTGGAAAGGACAGTATTATTGGTGGAAGCGTATTTCTTACCAAAAGTATAGAGCCCAATTCCCAGGTTTTTAATACGCACCAGTTAAGAATTACGAATCGGGAGATTTCGGCTGAAACGAATAATAGCAATGGGTTGTAAGTTTTAATCAAAATCCGCATATGATTCCGTAATTTTAGCCATACCGGAAAAACAGTAATTTTTTGATGTCGGGTTTTGTTATGGAAGATATTTTTGAGATTGATGTTGAATATAAAGGAGAAATCAGGGAATTTGAAGGACGGCTTGTCCTCTCTGGTTACGAGCACAAAATAGAAATTTTTATTGAAGATATTTCCGTGTTTTTTGAGCCGGATGAAGAGCGGAATTACCGCGCTATTGTCAGTCTGGATCAAATGAGCAACAAAAATCTTACTCCCGGATTGCTGCAGGCCATTGCCCATAAGCTTGAATCTTTACTGAAATAAAGCAGGGATTTCAGGATTCTAAGTCCTCCCTTACAAAATCGAAAAGTCTTTCAGTGTTTTCTGGGTAACATCAGGATTGGAACGCTTTTTATTCTGATAGATAAAATCAGATTATTGTTTCAATATAAAATGATGGAAAATGGACGAAAATAATGTTCCTGTTTGGCTGATCACCGGTTGCTCAACAGGATTTGGAAGAGAGTTGGCCAAGTTAGTCTTAGCCCGGGGCTGGAAAGCAGTTATTACGGCAAGAAAAATAGATCAGATTCACGATATCGCAGTTGGGTTTGAAGAAAATACGCTGGCTTTGGAACTGGATGTAACAAGTAAAGAGCAGATCGAGTCTGTCGTTTCCAAGGCCGAAAAGACTTTTGGTAAAATTGATGTGCTTGTCAATAATGCCGGCTACGGTTATTTTACAAGCATTGAAGAGGGGGAAGACGACCAGATTAAAGCACAATTTGATACCAACGTTTTTGGATTGATACACATGACGCAGGCGGTTCTGCCGGTGATGCGTAAAAACAAAAAAGGTCATATCATCAATTTTTCTTCAATCGGTGGTCTGGTTGGTTTTACAGCGACGGGATATTATCACGCGACTAAATTTGCAGTAGAAGGACTTTCGGAGTCGCTGGCTCAGGAGGTCGCTCCGTTGGGTATAAAGGTAATTATTGTAGAACCCGGGCCCTTCCGGACAGACTGGGCCGGAAGATCACTGGTCGAAACGCCGGTAAAAATCCAGGATTATTTTGATACCGTGGCCAGCCGGATCGAAGCCAGTAAAAAACGCAGCGGACAGCAGCAGGGCGATCCTGTCAGAGGTGCTGAGGCGATCATTACCGCAGTTTTATCCGAATCCACTAATCTGCGTTTACTGCTTGGTAAGCCAGCGCTTGATATGGCTTATGAAAAACTGGAAAAAATGAAGGCGAATTTTGATGCATGGAAAGAATTGACGCTAAGTGCTGATTTTCCTGAATAAATTGAATTTGTTAAAATAAGAACAGGATTCTTCGGTTTATTTCTGACCGGTGAATCCTGTTTTAGTTATTTCAATTCCTAAATTGAAATTGTGTTTCAAGGAAAACAGAAGTAACTTTCCAAAGTTATCAATCAACAAAAAAACGTGAAAAAATCAATTCTTGCCATTATCCTTTGTTTCCTGTCTTACCAGATTTTCGCGCAGACTTCACTCCAAAAAGATTTATCATTATCCTATCTGGTAAGCCAGCCAAAGCCGAAAACTGTAAAACCGAAAGTGATTATTTTGCTGCATGGTTACGGAAGCAATGAGGCGGATCTGTTTGAATTGAAAAATGTACTTCCTGATAATTTTATAATTGTTTCAGCCAGAGCTCCCTTCACAATAGCACCGAATGCTTTTCAATGGTATGGCAATGAAAATGTTAACGGGGTTAAAAAGGAAAGTGCAAAGGATCTGAAAACCAGTACGGATCTGATCAAGGCTTTCATCAAAGAAATTGTTAAGAAATATAATGCCGATGCTTCCCAGGTTTATCTGGCAGGATTCAGCCAGGGAGCCATGATGAGTTACCAGGTCGGTCTTACCGCACCAGAACTTTTAAGAGGAATAGCGCCACTGAGCGGAAGGATTTTTGATTCTTTAAAACCTGAGATCAAATCCGCAGCTGCGTTTAAGAACTTCAAAATTTTCATTGGGCATGGTACTGCGGATGACAGAGTTCCTTACGCTTCGGCTACACAGGCGGTTTCTTTTCTTAAAGGTAAAAATATCAACGCCACGCTTCATTCCTATCAAAGCCTGCCGCATTCGATAAGCGAGCAGGAACTAAAAGATCTGGTGGATTGGCTCAATGAAAAATGATTTGTTACCGAAAAAACGGATTCAGCTATCATCATTTTAGATAACTGAATCTGTTTTCTTTTCAGATTAATCTGCTTGGTTTCCGGGATACTCAATTTGATTCTGCTGCGTATTTAAAAGTCCTGCCGGAACATTTAAATTTCCAGTTTCAGCATCAAGCAACCCGTTTTTCTCATCTTCAATATTGGTTGCCTGTGTGTAAATATCTCCTGCAAAAGATCTGTTTCTTAACTCCTGTTTAAATTTTCTGATCAGATCAGCACGGTCATCATCATCTTTCGGGCCGCCATAATTATCAAAACCAAAACCTCCCCATTCGCTGACAATCAGTGGAACCTGATTGCGGTAAAAGAATGGGTCGCCCACAACCAGTGGAAATGCAGCTACACGGTCAAGTTCCCCTGCTGAAAGCTCATCAAGAACCTGGTTCCATCTTTGCAGATCCGAGGTATACAAATGAGCCGTCAGCAAATCAGATTTTAATCTGCCTTCAAACGAAATGTGCTGCCAGCCATCGTTGTCCACGACAAGAAACTGCGGATAGGCAAGCTGCATGTAATGATAGGTATCGATAATGTATTGTCTGGTTTCCGGGTTTGTGGCAATATCCTGGGCACCCCAGTCTTCGTTGTACAGACTCCATATAATTATTGACGGATGTGTGCCGATCAAGGCAAGCATCCGGAATAATTCACTACGGTGGTTTGTCCTGCTTTTCTGGCTGGATTGATGCGGACTGGGAACTTCGACCCAAAGCAGCATCCCGATTTTATCGGCCAGTTTATATATCCTGGGATCAACGCCGGCAATGTGAATTCTGACCAGATTACAACCAAGCTCCTTCATCGCATACATGTGTTTCCGGATCTGTTCATAGGTCGAAGCGCCAGGCTGATACAGGATTCCATCCAAATACACAGGTTTGTTGTTCAGATAAAGACAGCAGCCGCGCGCTTCAATTTTTCTCAGGCCAAATCTTGTTTCAATTTCTGCGGCATAATCATTTTCATCAACGAGTTGGGCGACCAACCGGTACTGATGCGGATTCTCGATCGACCAAAGCTTTGCATCCGGGATTCTCAAAACAACGCGCTGGGATTTTTGTCCCGCCTGAAGCATCAGAGGATATTCATCTTCGGCCACAGGATTCGCCTTGTCTTCTTTATCATCATAAACCTTCAAACGAATCTTATACGAGCCAGGATCTGAAATGCGCGTGGTCAGATTAAAACGGACCAGATTATCTTCCACGCTGCTGACAACCCCGACCCTGGAACGAAGCCTGTTTCTTTCTACGGTTTCAATCCATATGCTTCGTACCGCTCCGGTGTAGGTCTGGTACCAGATTCCGCCACGTTTATAAACATATGATTCCTGTTTTCCGCGGGTAATATCAGCGTCCATTGAACTTTCAATCCTGACCGTAATCCTGTTAATAGGCCTTAGCATTTTTTCATCCAGTTCATAAGAAAATGAGGTGTACTCGCCCAAATGTTTCTCTTCTCCCTCAATGGTAATAAGGGCAAATCCGTTAAGCCAAACCTGTGTTTCATAGCCGCAGGCCCCAAAAGAAAGCTGCATCAGAGCATTTGCATTGCCCTTTGCTTCTGTTTTTGGCAGAGTAAATTCCCGTTCATACCAAACCACAACTTTATCCTGCCATGGTTTTTCAGATTTTAAAGCGCTGGCTATGTGCTGCTCCACACTTCCGGGCCAGTGCGCTGTCTGATCATAATGGTGACTTACAAACCAGTTTTCCGATAGCCCTTTATCAAGAATATCATGGGAAAATTTCCATTCGCCATCCAGTAACATATAATCATTGGGACGTATAACTGCCCTCGGAAGCGCGTCCGCATTATCGTCAAATCCCTCTTCTCTTGATTTTGAAAGTCCGTAATTAATGTGATTCTCTGCTGCGCTCATAATCGTCTGTTCACTTGATGTCCCTGATTGTCTAGCAGACCACTATAATTACCATTCCAACGCCGCAGGTCACAAATAAAAAATCACCGGTTTTTTAATTTTAAGTTATTGATTTTCAATATACTATTTGCATTGTAGCAATTTTTTTTAGTTTTATTTTGATTAAAACCAATTTTGGAGGTTTGAAGGTATACTTTTAGTAACAGTTGCATTGTTTTAATTACTTCCTCATCAATGGCAGGTTTCCGGTAACTATGTTTTCATCCCGAAACGATATTTTTTTTATTTGTTTTTTGCTCATGGTTACCTTGTGGCCGTGTTTTTTGCGTGCACAAAGTCCTGGTAATGTGCTTGAAAGAGATTCTACGGTAAGAGGGGATACCAGTAAACTTTACGATCTGATTGATGTGGGTAAAAGATTGCTGCACATCAAGCCCAAGAAAGCTGAATCAACTCCTGGAAAAACGATTTATTTTTC
This sequence comes from Dyadobacter subterraneus, assembly GCF_015221875.1. NCBI lineage: Bacteria > Pseudomonadati > Bacteroidota > Cytophagia > Cytophagales > Spirosomataceae > Dyadobacter > Dyadobacter subterraneus. Next base: position 4,440,612 of record NZ_JACYGY010000001.1, on the reverse strand, counting down.
TGTTTTGCCATTTTCCACACAGGTGCCCGGTGGAGGAACAGCGCTGGTAACATCGACAACAGCCGGATTTTATCTGGGTGACAGAAAGGACACCTACATGTCGCGGGTGACCTTTACACCTTACTGGAATTTTAAGCAGCGCTTCGGGCTACCAATCCGATCCTACATCTGGCTTGATAAGAACCGATGGGTAATCAGCGGCGATACCCGGCTGATGGTTTATCCGCAGTATACCTGGGGTTTGGGAAGACAGTACAAGGAGGGAGACGAATTGCTAGTTAATTATTCCTACCTGCGCTTGTACCAGACACTTCTTAAACGCCTGTCACACGGTTTTTTTGCAGGTATCGGTTATCATATCGATTACAGGGTTCATATACATACTGATGAGGGCTCGCCGCTTCTGGCAGATTATACCGGATACGCCTACGGCACGGCGCAATCTGCAAATAGTTTTTCTTCCGGGCTGAGTTTAAATGCATTATTTGATACCAGAAATAATTCCATCAACCCATGGGATGGATATTATGCGAGTATACAATACCGTTTTAATCCGACCTACCTTGGAAATCCCAATTCCTGGAAATCCATTTATATTGATTTTCGAAGATACATCCGTTTTGACCAAAACCGGGAAAGACAAAATATGCTTGCAGTCTGGACCTATCTATGGAAGGTTTTTGACAAAAAAGTACCTTACCTGGATCTTCCAAGTATAGGCTGGGAAGACTACAACCGATCCGGACGCGGCTTTGACCAGAACCGATACCGCGGACGAAATCTTCTGTATGTGGAAACAGAATACCGCCGTGATATTACCAACAATGGCTTTTTAGGTTTTGTAGTTTTTGCCAATGCCAATACAGTCAGCGGCCCTAAAAGTCTGTTTCTGTTAAACTGGAATCCTGGCGGCGGGGCAGGTCTGCGTATCAAAATGAACAAAAGATCCGGCACGAATATCGCCCTGAACTACGGATTCAGTAAACATTATTCCGGTTTAAAACTTACACTCGGGGAAGTGTTTTAATAGTCCTTCCCAAGTTGCCTGCGTTTTTGAACATACCCTGCATTTGTTTGTGCTGCCGGCTGCTTATCTTCAAGGTTAAAATGGGTCAACGATACGCTAATTGAGATCAATTAGAAATGTGATTGTCAGCTTAATTTTGTCAAGAGCTAAATTTAACGGGCGCCGGCTGATACTGATCAAGATGAAAAAAATACTTTCCTTCTGTTTTACTTTGGTTCTGTTTTTAGCCTTCGGCCCGTTTTCGTCCGGCCAGTCTTATATGCCGGTAAGAAATGATAACCGTTTTAAAATAAAACCTGTGATTAAGCTCCAGGCTTACGGTTTTGCGCCCTCGGACGTCAAGCTTTTGGAAGGCAGTGTTTTTTACAATGCCATGCAAAAAGACGCCGCCTATCTTTTACAAATCGAACCGGACAGATTGCTAGCCAGATTTTATGAAAATGCAGGACTTCCCGTCAAGGCCCAGGTTTACGGGGGCTGGGAAAGTGAAGGTTTACCGGGCCATACACTTGGGCATTATCTTTCTGCCATCAGTCTGATGTATGCTTCCAGTGGTAATGCCGAATTTAAAAAGCGGGCTGATTACATCGTTGCAGAGCTCGCCCGTTGCCAAAATGCGCGCGGCTCGGGTTATGTGGGCGCGATTCCCAATGAAGACAGTTTATTTTACAAGGTTTCAAAAGGTGATATCCATTCGTCGGGATTTGACTTAAACGGAGGCTGGGCTCCCTGGTATACGGTTCATAAAGTAATGGCAGGGCTTTTGGATACCTATTTATATTGTGGCAACAATCAGGCGCTGAAAGTAGCCACCTCCATGGCAGACTGGGCTGAGAACATTCTCAAAGATCTGAGCCTTGCGCAGATGCAAAAGATGCTGCGCTGCGAGTACGGCGGAATGAATGATGTACTCGCTCAGCTTTATGCGATCACAGCAGATAAAAAGTATCTGGATTTGTCATACAGATTCTATGATGATTTTGTTATGCAGCCCCTTTCGCAGCGGATCGATCCGCTGCCGGGAAAACACGCCAATACCAATGTGCCCAAAACGATTGGAAGTGCATCGCAGTATGAGCTTACAGGTAATAAGGGCGACAGCACCATTGCAGCCTTTACCTGGAATACGCTGGTAAATCATCACAGCTATGTGATAGGGGGAAACGGGAACTATGAGTACCTGGGCCCTGAGGACAAATTCAACGACAGGTTAAGTGACAATACCGCGGAAACCTGCGTTTCCTACAATATGCTTAAGCTGACAAAACATTTGTTCAGCTGGCATCCCAGTGCAGGTCTGGGTGATTACTATGAAAGAACGCTTTACAATCACATACTGGCCTCTCAGCATCCTGAAACAGGCATGATGTGTTATTTTGTGCCTTTAAGAATGGGTTCGCGTAAAACTTTTAGCGGCCGCTTTGATACATTTACCTGCTGTGTTGGCACAGGGATTGAAAATCACGCCAAGTATGCAGAAGATATTTTTTATGAATCGGCCGATGCAAAAAGCCTTTTTGTAAACCTTTTTATTCCCTCCCAACTTAATTGGAAAGCCACAAAAACAACAGTAACCATCAGGACCGGTTTTCCCAATCAGGATCAGATCAACCTTCTGATTCAGCCTTTGAAAGATGTTAAATTTGCTTTGAAGTTAAGAAGACCCTACTGGGCCGAAAACTTTGAACTTGAAGTAAATGAAATAAAAATAAAGCCCCAGATAAACCAGGATGGATTTTTAGTTATTGACCGCGTCTGGAAAAAAGGGGATCAGGTAAAATTTACTCCGCATAAGGCCCTTCATGCAGAAGCCCTTGCTGACAACGCTTCAAGGATCGCTTTGATGTATGGCCCGATTGTTCTGGCTGGTGATCTGGGTGATACACTGCCCGATGCAGCGTACGGCACCCCGGTTCTTCTGACCGACAACCGAAATATCGGAGACTGGATTTCGCCGGTTCCGGATCGTCCCATGCATTTTAAAATGAAAGGCGTTGGCAAACCTTATGATCCGGAGCTGAAACCGTTTTATGAATCCAATGATAATTATTACAGCGTATACTGGGATTTTTTCACCCATGATGGCTGGACGTCGCGTCAGAAGGACTATCAGACAGAAAAAGAGCGTCAGAGAAAAATTGGCGAGCGCACGATTGATGAATTCAGGATCGGTGAAATGCAGCCCGAAAGAGATCACGAGCTGAAAGCCAGCGCAAACAGTTACATTGATCCTGCCATTGGAGTAAACGGCCGCGAGGCCAGAAGCAAAGGTTTCTTTTCCTTCAAAATGAAGGTGGATCCGTCTTTAAAAAACAATCTGTTATTGACCTACATTGGCGATGATAAAAACAGAAAATTTGATATTCTTGTAGATGGGACTGTGATTCGGACCGTGGAGTGGGATGGCGGTGAAACCGGAAAATTCTATGACTTTGAATACGGGATCGATCCTGGGCTTCTTAAAGATAAAACCTTGGTTCGAATTGGCATTGAAGCCAATTATGGAAAAACTGCCGGCCGTGTTTTCGGTGTTAAGATTGTAAAATAAAAAGACTTTTTCATAAGGCTGGGGCTTGAACACAAGCCTCTTTTTTATCCGTCTGCAAAATAATAAGCCAATAGCCTCTAAAAGAATTATAGCGGCTATTGGCTATTGACCGGCAGTTCATACATTACCCTAATGGTCTGGCTATAAGCAGATTTCACTCTTCCTCAGCAAGATCCACATTTGGAATGGTGATCTGGTTTTCAGCGCTAAGCCCAATAATTTTGTCAAGAACCGATCTTGGCGAATCCTGGGTGAATCTTAAAACCTGGTCATAAACAATTTCATCCTCCCCTAAATTATCGGTTATTTCATATTCGGTGGTCAGAAGCTCTTCGTATGTAATGCCTAATAATTCAGCAAGTTTCTTTTCAAATCTTTCCGATTCGTCATCGATTATTGAATCTTGTTGTGACATGTTTCAGTGATTTTGTTTTAAATAATTAAAAGTATTTTCTCTACTAGTTTTATGCCAGACAAAGTATACCGCGGTACAAGCTAAGAAGATCACATCCATTTTATCCTGAAATCTGAAACCTCAAGGCTGGGTTTAAATAGATTTTCCATTGTAATAATAGGCGGGAATCTTTACAGAAAAAACTGCCATAACATGATGGCAGTTTTTTCTACAGAATTTTTCGAAATTAATTTTTGCAAGAATGGCCGGCTTCAAACTACTGATGCCTGGTAAGCAGATAAAGGTGGCTATCAGGCTAGAAGGGCTGATTATATTTTCCTGTTAATGCCTTGTTTTCGATGCTTTTGGCAAACAGGGGTGTTTCTTCGCGGTTATGTTCGTCGGAAGCCAGTTGTCTTGCCTGATGTGCTTGTTGCAAACTGACATGATGTTCTTTGATAAACTCGAAAAATTCGGGTGTAGCCGTGGCATGAATTGTATTGCTGTATTCGCAGGTGTTATCATCTATTTTCGTTGCACGAAGTTCCCACAAAACCTGCACTTTGGTTCTTCCGTTCGAAGTAATCGCGTCGGATATGGATAACATTCTGCAATAATCCGGCTGATGCACCAGCGCCACGTAATGTTGTACCATAAGCGCGTCTCCGATGGTTTCAACATTAAGAGAAACCGGCTGGCCGTCGAATGTTGAAGATATCGCAGCACCAATGTGTTTGGTAGAGCAACGTTGATACTCTGCATCAGGAAGATTTAGTAACCAATCGGCAATATTGACTTTTTCGATAGGAGCGTTGATGATTGCTTTCACTTCTGATTGTGATAGCGCATTTTGGGATGTTTGTATGATTTCCATAGTCTTTTGTTTTTGTTTGCTCAAAGGTGCGAACGAAAAATCAATCGTCTAAACTCTTTTTTTCGATCAGATTGATCGGTATTTCCGATAAGAAAATAATTTCTTTATCTTCGGAAATGGAATTAAGACAACTCAGATACTTTATCAAGGCGGCCGAGCGGTCGAATTTTACCGAGGCTGCATCAATTTTAAATATCAGTCAGAGCACTTTGTCCCAGCAGATCAAACAGCTCGAAGATGAGTTAGGCGTTCCACTTTTTGACAGGATTGCCAAGCGGGTGGTGCTGACGGAAGCAGGCAGGCTGTTTTTACCACACGCGATCCATACCGTCCGTAAGTCAGAGGACGGGCGCGAAATGATCAGAGACCTTGGCAATATTCAGGCAGGATCCTTGACAATCGGGGTGACTTACGGTCTTTCCCAGCTGCTTACCCAGGCGTTAATCTTATTTTCTGAAAAATATCCAGGGATTGGGATCACCATTGAATTCGGCACTTCCGATCATCTTTTAGGGCTGATTGCAGCATCGAAACTGGACTTCGCACTGTCTTTTGTGCCAGCCGGCAAAACCCAAAATTATATTGCTTATCCGCTTTTTGAATCCGTCCTGTCACTGATCGTACACAAAGATCATCTCTATGCTTCTTTTGAAAATATCAGCACTGCCGATTTAGCCGGGCTGCCGCTTGTGCTTCCGGTCAAAGGATACAGTATCCGTTCATTTTTAGAGAAAGTGCTTTTTGAAGCAGGTGTAGTCGTCCAGACAGCTATTGAAATAAACGATATTGATATGCTTCTGAAACTTGTCGATACGGCCAGGTGGTGCACGGTGCTAATGAAGACTTCGCTGTTTAATTATCCTTCACTCAGAGCCGTGCCGATCAGCGGAAAAGAGATGGAAAGACAAGCGACAATTGCCTGGCCTATTGATGTTTACAAGAAAAAATCTGCAATCGTATTTGCTGGTTTTCTGGGCATGGCAGATTTGCCTGATCAAGGCTAAGTAATGCACTTTGGTTAAAGAACCGTTTGTAAGCGGGAATTGCAGTTTAGATCCTACCCGTGATCATGGATGAATGAAGTAAAAAAATTACTGTTGATACCTTTTAAAATCACCAAAGTGTAAAACACTCCTGTTTTGTTATTTGTGTAGATTTGTGCTGACTGGCAGGGGCGTATTATCATTCCTAAACACTACTTTTCATATGTTACCAAATAAAAAATCCGAAGTCAGTGCCCTAGCGTCAGATTCTGCTCTGCACGCTCAAATCATGGAGCCCGGTTCGCTTCTGACCCGGCGCGCAATGCTTGCAGTAACCGGTATGGCCGGTTTAACTGCTTTGACCGGGTCCGCAGCAAGTGCTGCTGCTGTTCAACCAACCGAGAAACGGCCGCGTATCGCTTGCCTTGTTAGCTACTGGGGTGCTACAAGGTCCCATGCGGACTGGATCATAACTAAACTTTTGGATGGTTATTGGTGGCAGGGTGCGCACACTGGCTCGCGGGTTGAGGTGGTATCGGTTTATATCCATCAGTTTGCGGAAAGCGGACTGGGACAAAAAATTTGTAAATCGAAAAATATTCCAATATTTAATACGGTCGGGGAAGCTGTTACCCTTGGCGGGAAGGAACTGGCAGTGGATGGTGTTGTCATTGTTGCAGAGCATGGGGAATATCCAACCAATCTCAAAGGCCAGTGGCTGCTGCCGCGCTGGTGGATTTACCAGCAGGTTATCCGGGTTTTTGAGCAAAGCAAACGCTCGGTACCTATCTTTAACGATAAGCACCTTTCGTACAGCTGGGACGAAGCCAAGTGGATGTTTGACAAATCCCGTGAACTAAAATTTCCCTTAACCGGAGGTTCGTCCATACCGACTTACTTCCGAAAACCCGAGGTAGAACTCGATATAGATACGCCCATCAAGGCGTCTGTCGTAGTCGGAGGCGCCCCTGATGAAGGAGCCCTTTTTCACTGCGTAGATGTGCTTCAGGCCTTTGTGGAGCGGCGAAGGGGCGGTGAGACAGGCGTTAAGTCTGTGCAGAGCATCCGCGGGGCTGAAACCTGGAAGTGGACAGAACGCAATCCCTGGGCTGGTAAGCTGCTTGAAGCGGTACGGATAAGTTTTGATCTAAAGCCCGGGCACTTTCAGGATATCACCAAACCAAACGTTTGTATTGTCGAGTATAATGACGGCACAAAGGCTGCGGTATATTCGGGGCAGGGTGTAGGGTGGACTTACGCCGGTGAAATCGAAGGACGCAAAGATCCGGAAATCATTTCGATGCTTGGCTGGCCTGGTCCCTTCGCGCAGTACCATGCTTCTAACTCCCAGCCGCACTGGATCACCGAGATGATGGTGAGTGGGAAAGAACCTTTTAATGCGGAAAGGCTGCTTTTGTCTACGGGAATTGTGGCCTACACCATGGAGTCAAACTGGGAAAACGGCCGTTACGCTGAGATGGGCCGGCGTATCGAAACCCCATTCATGAATATGACCTACCGCTCTACAAGAGGCCCGCAGTTCAGCAGTGGAGAGCGGCCGCCGGACACGCCGTATATCAGAGGTTTTGCTCAATAAACTTCGCATATCAATTTGGCGAAGAAACGAATTTGTGTGATTACCAGAGCCGTTTTAGAAAATACTTAAATACTGCAGCCATAGGACCGATGGCAGAACGAATAATTTATACCAGACCAATGAAGCGCAGAGACGTTATAAAAAGCTTGACATTTCTTCCGGTTGCCGGAAGTGTTTTTCCAATGCAATCCGTGTTGCCGGCTCCTGTTATTAAAAATAATCCGCCCTTGACTTTTGAAACTAAACCGATGCCTGATCTTCACCGGGACGCATTTGTCATGGACGGGCATACCCATGTAATGAGCCGTGAGCTTATGCTGAAAACCGATATAGGTCAGCGTTATGCAGATGGCACCGTCGATCTTCCAAGGGCTAAGGAAGGCGGATTAGACGCGATGTTCTTCTCGGTTTATACGCCTGAGAACTACTATCCGGGAAGGTTTGAGACGAAAAATACATTTCGTGTGGTTAACCTTGCGCTGGACCAGATCAAAAAGAATCATGCAGTGATCGAGCTTGCGCTCACCGCTTCTGACATTGAACGGATCAACAAAAAAGGAAAAATGGCCGCTTTTCTTGATTTGGAAGGAGGCTATGATCTTTATGGTGATCTTGACCTTTTACGCGCCCTTTACAAGCTTGGCCTTCGCTCCATGCAGCTGACTGCTCACAGTACTACAAATGCTTTTATTGACGCATGCAACGATGTTCATACCTGGGGAGGCATTAATGATCACGGCAAAGCGGTGATTAGGGAAATGAATGATCTGGGTATGGTCATCAATGTGGCCCACGCGTCTAATGAAGCCATTATTCAAACAGCAGCCGCCAGCCGTCATCCCGTAATTTACAGCCATGGAGGCTTTTATAAAATTGTCGATCATCCCCGCTGCATTTCTGATGAGGCGGCAAAAGCAATTGCCGCAAAGGGCGGGGTCATTGGCGTGCATTTTGGCAGCCTTTTCAACAATCCAAAATACTGGGCGTGGCAAAAGCCCAACAACCCAATCCGCGTGCAGCCTGATCCCCAGCCTAAAACTCCGCGGATATTTACTGCTCAAATTACCACCCAAACCATTGAAGAGGTAGACAAGGAGTTTGCCAAAGAGCTTCCATTTACCTACAAAGGAACAATCCCTGATCAGTACTGGATGCATGTAGATCAGCTGGCGAAAGTGATTGACTATGGTGTACAATTGGTAGGCGAGGACCACATAGCGCTGGGTTCAGATTTAGACGGTGGCCCGGAGCTGCCCCGAGAAATTAAGGATATCAGCGATTATCCACAGATGACTATGGCGATGCAAAAGCTGGGTTACACCGATCAGCGCATCAAAAAGATCCTTGGCTTAAACTGGCTCCGTGTAATTCGGCAGGTTACCGAAGGGAATAAGGGATAAAAATAAGGCAGTGTTAAGAATTTAATTTGTGCAGGTGACGCTTACAATTCAGGATTATTGTGAGCAGACCAGTTCGGGTTTGGTACTAAGTTTTTTGACAAGCCGTCGTAAACAATAAAAATTAGCAGTTTTCAGCATCATTAGATAAAATACGTTCATGAAACATAATGCCCGGGTTTACTTTTTCTTTTTTCTATTTTTGACTTTTAGTGCTTTTGAAAGCTTGGTTGCCCAGGTGATTAAATTACCCACCCGGTGGACAAAACAGGCAATGGAGTCCAACGTCCCGCTTTCCGAGTATCCGCGCCCTCAGTTACAGCGAAAAGACTGGATGTGTTTAAATGGCAAATGGGATTATGTGGGCGGCCAAAAAGCAGCCAGCGCGCTTTTTCCTTCACAAACCATCAGCTTCGAAGGCAGCACTGAGCAAATACTGGTTCCTTATTGTCCGGAGTCTGTCCTTTCCGGCATTGAGCGCAGTCAGCAAATCAATATGTGGTACCGCAGGCGGTTTGAAATTCCCTCTGCCTGGAAAGGCAAGCAGGTCATTCTTCATTTTGATGCGGTAGATCATGATGCAACAATATTTGTAAACGGAAATAAGGCAGCTTCGCATTCTGGCGGTTATGATGCTTTCAGTGTAGATATTACATCCTTTTTAAAAACAGGCCAAAACACCCTGGTTGTTGCCGCGCATGATCCCAATGACGGCATGATGCCTTCGGGTAAAAACGGGCCAAGAGGGGATTATACCTTTACCTCCGGTATCTGGCAAACCGTGTGGCTTGAACCGGTAAACAAAAACTACATCAGCAGTATCCGCCTGCTGCCTGATCTGGAAAACAGCCGGCTGAAAATTTTGGTAAATGCAGGCCCTGGCACGGTTTCAGCCGCAGCCTTTGATGGCCAGAAAGCAGTTGCCCAGACAAAAGGGGAAGCGGGTACTTTGTTTTACCTTCCGATTCAAAATCCGAAATTATGGTCTGCTGACCAGCCTTTTCTGTATGATCTTAAAATCAACCTGCAAGATAAAAATGGCAATGTAACTGATGAGATTGTCAGCTATTTTGGCATGCGTGATATCCGGTTGGGAAAGGTCAACGGCGTTGTCAGACCTTTGTTAAATGGTAAGTTTGTCATGCAGCTGGGCCTTCTTGATCAGGGCTACTGGCCTGATGGTATCCTGACTGCACCCACTGAGGAGGCGCTCAAATCCGACATTGAATTCACCAAGAATGCAGGATTCAATCTGATCAGAAAACACATGAAAACCGAGCCGAAGCGGTTCTACTACTGGGCGGACAAGCTGGGTTTACTGGTTTGGCAGGATATGCCTGCAATTTGGTATCCCGACCAGGACACCACAAAAACAAGAACTGCTTTCCGAAGAGAACTAAAAGCGATCATCGATGATAATTACAACTCCCCATCGATTATCACCTGGGTTCCGTTCAATGAGAACTGGGGCGCTTTTGATGTGAAAGAAATTACGGATTGGGTAAAAAAGTACGATCCATCCAGGTTGGTTAATGGCAATTCGGGCTTTAACAATAATCCAGATTATCAAAAAGCTTATGGTGATCCGGGAAACGGTGATTTTGTTGACACCCACATTTACATAGGACCAAAGAATGCATCGGTGCCGGATGATAAACGTGCTGCATCGCTAGGTGAGTTCGGCGGACTGGGACTTTTTGTGAGAGGTCACATGTGGCCGGTAGAAAACAATGCCTACGGTTATGAGCCGACAAAAGCTGCGCTGACTGACCGCTACATTCTTTTAATGGACCAGGTTGAACAGCTGATGAAATATAAGGGGCTTAGCGTTGCCATCTACACGCAAACCACCGATGTGGAGCATGAAGTTAACGGGCTATTGACCTATGACCGTGCTTTTGAAAAAATGCAGCTTGAAAGGATCAAGGAGGTCAATCAGGCAGTTATCCAAGCAGGTGGCAGTATTAAATAGAGCTATTTTTGTTTAAGGGAAGATAGGGAAATGATTCCTTGCGGCAGGTCAGGGCACATCAAGATAAAAATCGGCCTGCTGTTTTGTCCAGTCTGTTGTTATTACATTTTTAATAGTCTGTCTGTACTGGCTCAGTGACGAAGGTTTGGTAATGTAACCATTTGCACCCAGTGCTTTGGCCATGGCAACGTGCTGTTCTGTATTTGAAGTTGAAAGCATAATGACCGAAACGGCCCATGACTGTTTGCGTATTTCGCTCAGACATTCAAAGCCATTCATCAGGGGCATGTTAATATCAAGAAAAACGATATCGACCTCCTGAAGGCTGCTCAGCAGCTCGATTGCTTCTACGCCGTCTTTTGCAACGCGCAGATTTATTGTGATTTGAAAATCGGAGATTACCTCCTTGAAAACCAAGATATCCTCACTGTCATCTTCAGCCAGCAAAATTGTCAGGGTCTGTAAACTGAATGATTCTGTAAAAATGTCCAAACGATGTTTAGCTAGATTTTAAATACTAAATTTAACAAAATGACGGCTGCTTTCCAAACCGGAATGGCCATTTCAAAAGAGATTAAAAGAAAAAATAGTTTCAGTAATACAATTGTGCCCGGTATGATTAATTTTCACAGATAACAACAGGCATTGCTATGAGATTTATTAAAATAGTGCCAAACGTGTTTTAAAAGACATCAAAGATGCTTTGAAATTATTAGTGAATAGTCTTCAGTTCAGTATACCCATAATGAAATGAAAGCAGCTGGTCGTTCTGTGTGATTGAAAAAGATAGGCCTCGAATCAATATTTTCCAATGACGAAAGCCTGGCAAGGGAGCACAATCCAGAATTCAGACCCCTTACAGAGGATATCGAAGCCGTTCATCAAAGGGTAGTTTCTAAACATGCGGGGTTTCTTCATCCCAATTTGAAATCAGTAACGCTGCGCGGGTGGGGAGCAAAAGAATTTGCTTTGATGGATAAGTAGTTAACAGTCATTTTTGGCCGTGGTAGCGGGCAGGCAAGGCTTAAATGTGGAGGCGTTTAGTACCGAAACTGTCTGCGCTGATTTTGAGGGTGAATGCTGTGAGCGTGTTACCGGATTACAGCTGTGTGGCTGGCACTGCTTTCGTTTACTAGACTTTCGAAAGCATAAAAGGCGTAAAAATTTTGCAGCAATTACAGGCTACTCTGCAAGCGGGCCGGGTATTACAAAACGCCAAATGACTTAGCTAAAAACTTTCGGTAGGCGCCTTGCCAAACCTTTTTTTAAATGCGTGTGAGAAATGGGAAAGACTTTCAAATCCCAGATCAAGATAGAAGGCAGAGGGTTTCTTGTTTTTGTTTTCAATTAAATGCCGCGCTTCGCTGAGGCGCTTTTCCTGAAGCCACTGCCGGGGCGGCATTCCAAATATTTTATGGAAATCACGTTTAAATCCTGCCAGGCTTCTTCCTGTAAGCTGTGCAAATTTTTCGACCGGAACATTAAAGTGATAATTGCCCAGCATGAATTTTTCCAGGTCGATCTTGTAGGGGTCTGAAAAGTCGAACAAGAATTTTGCGAGTTCCGGCATCGTATGCAGCAGCAGCTTCACCGCCTCATTAATTTTCAAAATACCCATCGCATTCGGTATTTTTTCTGCGGGGTTTCGCACATAGGGTATTATCGATTGAAAATAACCCCGCAGAAAATCGTTACCGGGAATAAGAATATTCGGTGGCCCGTTGTATTTTCCTTCTATTTCTATTTTCTCTTCGAGAGCGATCTTTCTGAGAAGATCTTCTTGCAGTGAAATGACAATCGTTTCATAATCTTCATCCGGCAGCGGCCTTTTGGTGATTTGTCCCAATTGATTTTTTCCGATAAGCAGCATTTCACCACGTTTCATCGAAACTTTTTGGCTGGATGTTTCCAAAAGAAACTGCCCGGAGACTTGCAGCACAAGCGTATTGTGCGTCAGAAATCCTACTCTTTCCTTCCGCATAGTTGACAGGTAAGAATAAAAAATTACTCCGGGAATGATTTCGGTTGGATTTGTCATTAGCTTAAAGGTACAAAAAGAAAAAGCAAAAAGGTTATTTACAGCGGCCGGTATTACCGTTGAAGGTATGTGCCACCCAGTATAGCGCCCTCAGCAAACTCTTTGTCAAGGATTTGCATCTCCTCAGCTGTGAATACAAGATCCATGGCCTGCATATTTTCTGGCAGTCTAGATCTTCGGCTCATACTTACCAATGGCATGATATGGTCGCCTTGCGAATTTACCCAGGCAATGGCCAGTTGGGTAGGCGAGCATCCCTTTTCTTTCGCAATCTGTTTTAAAATGTCTACTTTTTGTAGATTTTTTATCAGATTTTCTCCCTGAAAACGTGAGAAGTGAATATGATAATCATCAGCCGCAAGAGGTGCTTTCATCTCACCGGTCAGTAATCCTTCTGCAGTATTGGCAAAAGCCACAACACCAATACCCAGCTCCTTGGCCACCGGTAAAAGGTCACTTTCAATCTGACGGTCGGCCAGTGAATATCCTATCTCCAGTGCACTTACAGGGTAAATGCTATTGGCCGAGCGAAGCTGATCAGCTGTGATTTCAGAAACACCCAGATGACGAACCTTTCCTTCTTTGATCAGGTCTGCAATTGTACCGATCACATCTTCAATGGGAACGCTGCCATCAAGTCTACATGGCTGATAAAGATCAATGGTATCTATTCCCAGACGCACCAGTGAGTAATTAATAAAGTTCTTGATCGCTATGGGGCGAAGATCCAGTCCGATCCATTGCCCGTTATAAAAGATTGCGCCAAACTTGACGCTAATGAAGGCATCATCTCTTCGGCCTTTGATGGCTTTTCCTACCAAAAGCTCATTGTGTCCGCTTCCGTAAAAGTCCCCGGTGTTCAAAAAATTAATACCGTTGTCCAACGCACTCTGGATCGTGGCAATACTTTCACTTTCATCATTTACCGGGCCTCCCCAAACGGCGGACATCCGCATACAGCCCAGTCCAAGTTTGGATACAAGAGGGCCGTTTTTACCAAGCGTTATTTTTTTTATTGTTGTCATTGCAGTTATTTATAGATTACCATACAAAGGTCATCTATTCTGTTCTGTAACTGCTTTCTTATACGGCTCATTTTACTTGTCTGAATGGCTCATGGGGTATAGATACACTTGGATTTTCGCGCTGATTTCTAAAAAGCGTTTCTGTTTATTCGTTTGCAAAAGCAGGTTTACAACTTTTTAAAATTAAAATTTTAAAAAGTTAATTTAAAAATAAGACAAATTAAATCTTTAAATATACATTGACACGGCATACTTAATCCTGTATTTTTGAACAGAAGCTGCTGCGCTTAAAATACATAAAAAGTATTTTTAAAGGGGTGGAAATCAAATCAGCTTTCAGTAAAAGAATATTTATCATAATTCCTGATTTATAAAACCTGTTTAATGGAAAATTCATTTGATATCGTTGTCATAGGGTCCGGGCCCGGTGGTTATACTGCTGCGATCAGGGCTGCCCAGTTAGGGTTCAAAACTGCTATTATCGAAAAATACAGCAATCTGGGCGGTACCTGCACCAATGTTGGCTGTATTCCTTCAAAAGCTTTGCTGGATAGCAGCGAAAATTACCATGCCGCAAAAACAAAGTTCGCCAATCAGGGTATTGAAGTGGGATCTTTAAAACTTAATTTTCAGCAGATGTATCTGCGAAAAAGTGAGGTAGTCAAGCAGAATGTTTCAGGGATCAACTACCTAATGAAAAAGAACAAAATAGAAATTATTTATGGTACTGCCTCCTTTCTTTCCAACAATGAGCTGAGTGTCAAGGCGGCTGACGGCTCTGTGAATTCGGTCAGAAGTAAATATTTTATTGTAGCCACAGGGTCAAAACCTTCCTCGATTCCCGGTGTTGAAATTGATAAAAACAGGATCATTACCTCGACCGAAGCGTTATCGTTAAGCGCAAAACCTGAAACCATCGTTATTATCGGGGGAGGTGTTATCGGTGTGGAAATGGCATCGATCTTTGCGCGTATCGGTGTGAAGGTAACAATTATTGAATATGCAGACAGCCTGATTCCGACCATGGATAAAGAGCTTGGCAAAGAGCTGCAAAAAGTTTTGACCAAAACCGGAATTACCGTGCTTGTCAGTCAGAAAGTACAATCGGCCAAAAATAATGGCGAAAGTGTAACGGTAAAATATCTGGATGCCAGTAGCGCCGAAAAGGAAATTTCCGCAGAATACTGTCTTGTGGCAGTGGGAAGAAAATCTTATACCGAAGGGCTGGGCCTGGAAAATACCAAAATTGAGCTTGACCCCAAAGGCAGAATCAAGACAGACGCGCAGCTTCGTACAGCAGAAGAAAATGTTTATGCGATCGGGGATGTGATTGAAGGTGCTATGCTTGCACACAAAGCAGAAGAAGAGGGTGTTTTGGCTGTTGAAGTCATCCACGGTGAAAAGCCGCATATTAATTATAACCTGATCCCGGGCGTCGTTTACACCTGGCCGGAAGTTGCCAGCGTTGGTTACACCGAAGAACAGCTGAAAGAAAAAGGAATTGCCTACAACAAAGGAAAGTTTCCTTTTTCTGCCAGTGGAAGAGCGCGGGCTTCTGGTGATACGGAAGGTTTTAGCAAAGTGCTGACAGATCCTAAATATGGGGAAATACTTGGCGTCCACATCATCGGCGCAAGAGCTGCTGATATTATAGCTCAGTCTGTTGTATCGATGGAATTCGAAGTGACTGACAGTGCATTGGGAAAAATATCCTATGCGCATCCAACGTATTCGGAAACTTTGAAAGATGCCTATTTGATTGCATCGGGCAGCGGCGCGTTAAACATTTAACTGGATATTCAAAGATGCCGGGCGTGAAGATTGATGATTTATTTATGTAAAATATTTTCTTTCACTATTTTTATTCTGCGTAGCTGGGCAAATTTTTGGCCAGCTACCTACCTAGAATGGGACAGGGTCTTCTGACCAAATCAAAAAAGCGCTCGTTGAGCTGGAAGCGAATTTGGACAGCTTTAAAGCTCATCAAAAATATACATATGCGAAAGGTTATGGCAATCCGGAACTTTTGAATTAGTATCAGATCTGGATGAGCAAATATCTAAAAAACGTAAATATCCTCTTAGCGATTGGTACGATATACCATAATGCTGAAATGCCGCAGACAAAAGATTTTTTGCTGAAAGCTGCCTCAATAAATCCTGAAAATGCGGAAGTATGGTCTATGCTTTCAGCAGATGCCAAAAGGTGACTTGTCTGTGAATACATCAAAAAGGCGGCATTGGCCGATCTTTCAAATGCCGGATATGCATACGGCTGCCTGACTTCTTTTGAAAATGGCGATCCTGAGCTGAGCATCCGGAATAAATCATTTTTTAATCAACCTTAATCGCTCTTTAGAACCTCTACCGGGTTACGCCGCGCTGCTTTAAGCGTCTGTGATCCGATCATGCAAAAGGCGAGCAGAAGCACAGCCAGAAGGCCGGCAGATAATTCGGCAATTTGCACAGGCGTATGGTACGGGAAATTCTTGAGCACCAATTTTTCGAACAACAGATAAGTTGCAGGCAGCGCTATGATCGCTGAAATGGATAGTAGAAGAAGAAATCCCCGGCTCAGCAGATAGATAAGACTGCCGGAACTAGCGCCCATGACCTTTCTGATGCCGATCTCTTTTAGTCTGGTTTCAGTAGTAAATACTACCATTCCAAACAGTCCCATGGACGCGATCGAAATGGCAAGGAAAGAAAGAAAGCCGATGATCTTGATCATCATAGAAAATTCACTGTATGCGTTTTCTATTGCCTCGTCATAAAATTCGGCCTTGAAAGGATGCACCCGGTCGATTTTTTTCCATAGGGACTCAATTTTGTTTCTTGTGGCAAGCATGTCAGTGCTTTTTATTTTGGCATTAAGAACCGCTCCGTCCTGGGGTGTCCAGAACATGAATGCTACCGGCTCGATAAGATTATCGGCCTTGCCGTAGTGGAAATCTTTCATGACGCCTACAATCGTCATCTTACGTTCTTTCATACGAAAACTGCTGAAAGTGATCTGCTCTCCGATTGCTTTTTCGGGTTCGTTGACATGGATACCAAACCGCTTTAAAACTTTCTGATTAACAATCACCTCGCTGGAAGCCTCTGCTGAGGCGGGTCGTGTAAGAAAATTTCCGCCGGCAATAAGCTTGTATCCATGCAAAGGCAAATAGTTTTCGTCAACATGATTAGTCAGTACCAGCGCAGAGTCCTGTGAGTCTTTGTATTTCATATGACCGCCCCAGGCATTTCCAACGCTTGTGACAATCAGCGACCGGGACACAGCAGTTACCTCCGGCATTTCACCGAGTTCTTTCATAAGCGCACCGGGTTTGTTGCCCTGCATATTGATGTTCAAAATATTTTCTGTGTTAAATCCCAGATCGAGCGCAAGTATGTTTTTATACTGCACATAACCGACAGCGGTCGTTGTAATAAAAATGAGCGTGACTGTATACTGGATCACAATCAAAATTTGTCTGATTGTCAGGTGTTTAAATCCTTTCAGCATGGAGACATTTCCCAGCGCATGAATGGCGCTGATCCTGGAAAAGAATACTGCGGGCATAAGTCCTGCGATGACACCTACACAAATGGAAAAAACAACAAAGACTATCGCCATTGAAGGGGTTAGATCCAGCTTTACGGTGCGCTGCAGCTGCGGGGCCATCTTGATCAGCTCAGGCCGCAGCAAAAGAAATATGAAATAGGAAACAACAAGAGCAGTCAGCGAGATCATCAAAGCTTCTATGAGAAACTGCTGCCATATCTGGCTTTTTTGAGCGCCGATTGCCTTACGAAGACCTACCTCCTTGAAACGGCGCATGGCGCGCGCCAGTGAAAGATTGGTATAATTAAAACATGCCGAAAGTATTACGACCAGCGCTAAACCGCCAAGTACCCAGAGCAAAGCAGTAGGAACATGCGGGCCGACAGCGCCGCTCATGGAGCCTGAGCGCAGCTCCGGACCGACAACGATATCATACAAAGGGAGCAGCTCGAGCTGTATCTTTGTATTTTGATCTACCAGATTCTCCTGTTTGGCGATGGCATCGAGCTGAGACTGGATCGAAGCCCGGCTGGAAGCTATTTCGGTGTTTTCTGGCAGCAGCACATATACCGAGCTTGAAAATATATTGGTCCATGCCTGAAAACTTTTGTCGTTTTTGCCAATTTGTTCAGCTGTGGAAAGCGAAACCAGAGCTTCAAAATTGATATGTGAAAAGAATGGAATGTCCTTAATTACACCAGTCACCTGATAATCGAGTGAATCTAATTTGACTGCCTTACCAAGGGCTGATACTTCACCAAATAGTTTTTTTGACGCCGTCTGTGTAAGAACAACCGAGTAAGGGTCACGCAGCGCTGTTTCGGGATTGCCCTCCAGCATCGGAAAGGTAAATATGCTTAGCAGCGAAGGTTCTGCCCAGTAACCCTTGACAGGAAGCGTTTTGCCATCAACGCTCGCATCCTTCGAAAAGTCATTGCCAAGAATAGCCACCTGCTTAATGCCGCTTACCTTCTGACGGATAAGCCTTCCGGTCTTTACGGATGCTGATGCGTACTTACCTCCCTGCTCTCCTTTGAAAGCTGCCACACTGGTGATCCGGTAAATCCTTTCGCCATTTTTGTTGAAGCGGTCATACGAGCGTAGCTCCAGAAGAAAAGCGATCAGAAGCAGCCCGGTAGACATACTAATGGCAAGGCCGGCAATGTTGATGCAGCTGAAAAGTTTATTGCGCATTAAACTTCGCGCTGATGTCTTAATATAGCTTCCGATCATGGTGCTGATGATAAATGTTTGTACAATAATCGTTTTTACACGGCGAACTATTTCAAATACATCGGGCACTATGCTAATTGTCTTGTTTTTATAGCAGTAATGCCTCGCTTGGTCAAAGGTATTGATAGGGTAATCAACGCTGTCTAAATCGACTGTTATCAAGGCTGGTTAGAAGACACATTCAAAAAATATACCAGTTATGTAAATATTTAATTACCAGCGTTTTATCATTGCTCATCTGTCCATATTCGGACGGATTTGTTCGTTTTAGGACATCGCTATTCAATAAGAATAGTTTTTTCATTTTAAATAGGGAGTCCGCTATCTGGAATTTGTAAATTGAGACACTTCTTTTGGTTACACTTAAATAGTTACGAAGGAACTTTCTTCTTAGTTACTTAAATACCAGACATTTATATAATTATATGCTTAAACATATAAACTATGGAAAAGTTGGCAGAATTTGTCAAACAAAAAAGAAAGCAGGCGCAGTTAACACGGGAAGACCTCGCTTCAAGGGCCGGAGTTGCACTTACAGTGATACGGAAGATCGAACAGGATAAAGGTAATCTGAATCTTGAAAAAGTGAATCAGGTACTTCGTATGTTCGGACATGAGCTCGCCCCTGTCAATAGTAAAGATCTGAACCTGTTAAGCATGCCAGAGAGGCCATGAATCTTTATTCCATTAACACGCTACTTGATCTCCTATAAGCGATTTCCAATAAAAAGACATTGCTTTTCAATGGCTGGATCTTTCATTTCTCTTTGATGAATACGAAGAATCCTACAAAGCATTGATGGAGCAGAGTTATTCCATTTTAAAAATGTGAAGGTAATGATCTAGATTTCAAGCGCCCAATCCCTGAAATTACAATTGAAATCACTTCCATATATTGACCAAAATCATTTTTTCGGATATCTTTACAAAGTAAGTCCTGTCTACTTTTCTTCATGATTGAATCACATGTATTTTTTGGTAAATGGAAATCTTTAGAGAATTTCGTTCATTTCGAAATGCCTCCCAGTCACGACCTTTGCTTTCTGACTAACAAAGATGAACTTCAAACCTATGTCCTTTGCACGGACCCCAGGATCGTAACACGGTTAAAAATACATTTTGATCTTGTGGAATCAGAGATGGATACCTCCATGTCCTATAAGGGGTGGACCAGGCGGGGAAACAAAAATCTTCTGCCCGAGATAGATTTTTAGGCCAGTAGTAGGGTGAGAGTCTGAATTTCAGAAAAGCGTTTTTCCGTGGGGACCATAGACTGGAATGCGGCTGGAGGAAAATTGCATTCCGATTTTGGAGAATGTAAAAGTCAGGAAATGACATTTCCGGTATAATGAATCTTCCCTATATAGGCTTAATGCCGGCTTTAATGATCGGTGCAGTTAAAAGAGACTTACTCGATACCTGATATCTGTAAAAATAGATTCAAATTCGGCTTGCATACGATCTAACTAAAATGGCAAAACTTTTCGCTAATCAAGTCTTGAGGTATTTTCAAATATTTCGATTGATGGCCTTCCGGTTTAAAGAAATCCAAAACAGATAAATCTATTTTTCTAAAAATGAAAGCAATTTTTTGGTTGTTTCAAATTGCCTGAAAATTAGGCGACCCCAAAATCAAAGAAACGTCCAACGATATCGTTTGCAATCTCGTTAAGCACTCTGATCGATGTTGGTTTTGTAAAAAAATCATTCGCCCCGGCTTTTATAGCTTCCAGTTTTAATTTGGGGTCGTTGGAGGTTGTTAGCACCAGGGCTGGAAGACTCGAACAGCGCGGATCTGATCTAAGCGCCTGAATAGTTTCCAGTCCGTTCATAGAGGGCATATTCATATCGACAATAACCACCGTTTCTGACAAATCTTCCGAGTCCTGAATGTTTCTTAAAAGCTCCAATCCATTTTCAGCTTCTATGATATAGACATCAGCATTAGCTTCCTCCAATGCCTCTTTAATCATATTACGATCATCTTCATCATCATCCGCCAGATGGATAATTTTATCTCCAATCATATGTCAATTCTTTTCTACAAAATTTGGCAACTACCTCTACAAAGATAGAAATTTTTCTATTGGAATAAAATTGTCAGTAGGCTTAAATATTTGGTTAGCTTTTTAAATTGTCAACAGATTGGATGTTATAAAGGTTAACGATGTTTATACTTTCATTCTTTTAAAATACAGTTTTTAAAATTTCTCCCAAAACTTCCGTTAGACTCTTGGTACCGATGTACTGCAACCGCAGTGCAATTAACGTTTCAATTAAAAGAATGACGGAATTCCATGGGCGAGAGGCTGGTTTTGGTCTTGAAAAGTTTACTGAATGATTGCAGGTGTTCAAAACCAAGTTCGTAGGCAATCTCGCTTACTGTTAGATTAGTTGTGGAAAGTTTTTCTTTGGCAAGTTCAATTAATTTGTTGTGAAGGTGTTGTTGGGTA
The DNA here is from genome assembly GCF_015221875.1 of Dyadobacter subterraneus. NCBI lineage: Bacteria > Pseudomonadati > Bacteroidota > Cytophagia > Cytophagales > Spirosomataceae > Dyadobacter > Dyadobacter subterraneus. The sequence continues at coordinate 4,419,525 of NZ_JACYGY010000001.1, read as the reverse complement.
TTCTGCCCGGTCAAAGATTTGAGCAGGCCGCTCAGATACCCCGGAGAGATATTTAGATTTTCAGCGATGTAAGTGACGCTGGGCAGTCCTTTCTCAACAAGCTGCCCGCTGTTAAAGTAGTGGGTAAGCAAATCTTCGAGCTTGCTTAGAATTTCGTGGCTGGTGATCTTACGGGTGATGAACTGGCGTTGGTAAAACCTTTCTGAATAGGTCAGCATTAATTCCAGTTGGGCAATAATTACGCTCGCACTGAACCGGTCAATATTGGCATGGTACTCCTGTTCGATATTTTGCGCGATACTTGTGAGCATCGTTTCTTCTTTGTCTGAAAGGTAAAGCGCCTCATATACTGAGTAATTAAAAAATTCGTATTGTTTAATGTTTTTGGCCAGCGGCGTGTTCCATAAAAAATCCGGATGTATTAAAATCATCCATCCTTCAGGAGCGTGCATCACACTTCCCTTTTCAATTTCCACACCAAAAACCTGACCTGGCGACATAAAAAACAGTACACCCTCATCAAAATCACTCGCCTGCTGGCCGTATTTGAATTTGGTGTTCTTCACCCTTTTCATTGAAATCGAGTAAAAATCATAGATCAAACTGAATGAGCCTTCGGCCAGAGGCCTTTTCAAATCTTCCATGTGTACAAGGCTGATCAGCGGGTGCGCCGGCTTAGGCAGGCCCGCAGCCCTGTGGTATTCAGTGATCGTGTGAAAACGGTAAAGCGGGTGCGTATTCATATCGGAAATAAAGATCGTTAATTTTTGTGATAAGCTATGGCAAACTCTTTCGCAAAATCCGCAAGTTTTACTTTACCCATCTTTGGCTGGCTCCGGTGAAAGTTCTCCAAGGTCTTTCCACTATGCATGGCTGCCTGCATTTCGACCAGGCTTTCTGCCAGCTTCTCGGGCAGTTTGGCCATCTTGAGTCCCTGGAGCATTTCTTTATCTGAGAGCAGAACCCATTTTAACCAGGGTTTACCAACGGCGGTTCCGATAATCTTGGCCGCTTCATTACAGGTCAATTCCTGACTGCCAACATAACGGATAGTTTTCTCTTTGGGCATCAATTGCAATTCCTCTGCCACAGCGTCGGCGATATCCTTTGGAGATACGAAAACAATTCTGTCTTCCCCGCCATAATTTCCCATCAGAAGACCGGTCTTGCCGGTAAGCAAAGCCCAAAAACCGCTGTAACGAAGCGTCAGAAATTTGCCCATAAATCCTTTGGCTTTGATCAGGTCCATAGACTGGTAGAAGTTGGTATAAAATGCGCCTGGACGCAAGATCGTAACAGAGGCCGTAAGCTGATCAAATAGGTGTTCCAGGTTTTCATCTTTGAGAAGATCCGCTGCCCAGCCGCTGAGCAGTACAACCCGTTTGGTTCCAGCTTCCTGAAAAGCCTCTACATAATTTTGCGCTATCTGGCGCATGTATGCGCCTAGGTCAGGCTCAGTAAAACTTAGCGGAATCATCGTGTAAACTGCGTCGGCGCCTTTGAAACTATCGGTAAGAAACTTAACATCGGACATTGAGCCAATGGCCGGTATCGCGCCTAAATTTTTGATAGCTTCCTTTTTTTTAGGATCGCTGCTGATAACGGTTACCGAATGCCCCTGGGCGATCAACATGTCTGTCAGCGGCTGGCTTATGTTCCCTAAGGAACCTGTTACTATAATTTTCATGGTTTTTTATTGAGTGTAAACACCGTTCTGAATATCTGCAATCAATTCTGAATGCGTTGGGTGCCAGTTTAGTTGCTGCTGGGTCCAGCTGCTGGACGCAGGGCAGTCAATCAAAGCCATCTGAGAGAACCAGCCAAAATGTTCAGCGGCTGCCTGCGGTGGCAGCGAAACAACCGGAATATTGAGCTGGTTTCCTATCGCTTCTGCGATGCTTTTAACTGTAATGGCCTCTTCGGCAGAAGCATGAAAACGTGCGGCTGGAGAAGAAGTTCCCGGTGCGGTGTTTTCCAGGGCCAGCCTGAATAAATGGGCTGCATCCAGACGGTGCACGGCATTCCATCGGTTGAGCCCTTCACCTATGTAGGCTGAAACTCCTTTCTCACGGGCAATATTAACCAGTATGGGTATAAATCCATGTTTGTCCTGATCTCCATGTACCGAAGGTGATAAGCGGATAACCGCGGCACGTACCCCCAGTGCAGCTACGGCATCAGCAGCCTGCTCGGAAGCCCGTGGCCAGGCCGGATTAAAAGGCGGAATTATATCTTCGGAGGCCAGTTTCCCAGGGCTTACAAGCGCGGTGCCAGAGGTTACAATAAAAGGCCTGTCAGAACCTGCCAGTACTTTGCCGATGGTCTCAATGGCTGTTTGGTCTACCCGACAAACCTGTTCAAAACGGGTAAAGTCGTGTATGAAGCCGGCATGGATCACCCCTTCTGCCAGTTCGGCCCCACTGCGCAGGCTGTCAAGATCTTCCAGCTCACCCCGGTGCACTTGTGCGCCGGCATCGATCAGTTTTTGGGCGGATGCATCCGAACGGGCCAGCCCCAACACCTGGTGGCCGGCGCCAGTTAATTCCTGCACAATGGCAGTACCAATGAAGCCTGTGGCTCCTGTAACAAATACGCGCATAATAGTTTTCTTTTTTTGTTGATACAAAGATCACATGCTTTTGCCGGCAGAATTTATCCAAATCTGCGTTTGGTTTAGCCAAATCCGTAAAATGTTTATGAAAGTTTGGAAACGTACGGGCTGCGACTCTTCTGCTTGTAATTAAAACAAAGCATTTGGTGGTAGCCTTCTAACAAAGGGAAAGAAGCTGAATTTTTCCGCCGCAGCTTTTTTGGTGAAATCTCTGGGTTTAAAGCAAGGCAGGCAGAGGGCATTGAGACTTTCCCAGCGTAAATGGTTTTGCGCTGGGAAACATTGCGGAAGCTAGTTAATCTTGATTTCGCCGGACTGCTGAAAGGTAAGTAATCCGCCTGTATGATCAAGGTCCCGCAAATGCTTACAAGCCGGGTTACTGATAGATATTTTCCTTTTGGTTCATCAGTTCCGAGGGCCGCAGTCCAAAGGATTTTTTGAAGGCAGATGAAAATGGGAGAAATTTTCAAAGCCCACTTCCAGATAAACTTCTGAGGGGCGTTGTTTTTTTGAAATCAGATAATACGCCTGCTCCAAACGTTTTTGCTGCAGCTACTTTTCAGGAGATAGAATGCAAGTTTTGGCAAAGTCCCTTTTAAACGACGAAAGGCAACGGCCCGTCAGTTTGGCGAAGGTTGCCAACGACACGTTGTATTTGTAATTTATGTTCATGAAGGCCTCCAGATTTATTTTATGCGGCTTTTGAAAATCAAACAAAATATTTTCAAAGCAATCATCCTTTTGCAGCAGCAGTTCAATGGCCTCCTGTGTTTTAAGCGCCGAAATTTTTTTGGTGAGTTTTTGCGGATTATCTATGTAGGGCATCAAAGAATCAAAGAAACCTTTCAAAATGGCATCAGCCGAACGGTCAATTACCGGAGAACCTTTGTACACTCTTTGATGACAACTATTATTTTCTGCCACATACTGATGTAAAGTATTCTGGTCTAAAATAATACCAACCAACTTAAATGGTTCTCGTGTCGCTGACGGTTTGTTGTATTTTTTTAACAACTGATTTCTACGGATAAAGTCTACGGAGCCTTCTTTTAAAAGAAAGTTCCTTCGTTCATATAATACTGCGCTTCGCCGGACAATGTAATTTCAAAAGCGTGCTCGGAAAGAAACTGCTCTGAACTTTGTTCTTTTTGAAAGGAATAAGCATGTAAGATATTATGGTGAAGCCTTTGATCTTTATCCATAAACTTTTATTTCAACTGGCTCATAATTACTCTATCCATCAGTTTATCAGGTAAGATCTTTCCTAAAAATAATACCGCAGAAGTTTATATGCTGAAAAGGTCAGATGTGAATCGTCAGCAGAATCCCTCATTTAACTTTTACCTCACTGTTTCAAATAATGAAGCGCCACACATCCGCTGGATTTGAAAGTCAGGGTATCAACCAGCTTTAAATTAAGTTTTTCCTGAAGGCTTCCATCATCCAGCAGTCGCCTTCCTTTCCCTGCAATACCTGGGTGAATTACCAAATGAAATTCATCGATAAGGCCGGCGCCGATCAATTCTGGAAGGAGGCTTACGCTGTCCACTGATATTTTTTTTCCTGGCTGCTGTTTTAATTTGAGCAGCTCCTGGGAAGGATTGCTGTGAATAATCCTGGTTCCATCTTCCAAATGCTCTAATGATCTTGAAACAACAACTCTGTCGATCGCAGTAAGTTTTTGGGCAAATCGGTTTTCATGTTCGCTTCCCGATTGTTTTTTTGCAACATCAGCCCAGTACGGAAACATAAGCTCATACATGACACGGCCGAAAAATAGCAGATCGACCTCATCCATCTTACTTGTGAAATAATCATGAATCTCTTTGCTGGGATTGAAAATAGTGTGATCGCAATACCCATCTAAGCTGATATTCATACCAAATGTTACAGTTCTCATCTTGACGCTTTGTTTTGATTTTAGAATTGGTCAAAAATAAGCGGTTGCATGAATTAGTATGGTGGCAATCCAGGTCAAAAAAGAGGGCATTTGAGCCAACCGGATAAGTTTGTGAACAGTTCTCAACGATGATATGATAAATCTTGATTAATCATGGCGATGGGGTAACAAGTTAACAATATCCCTTCTGTAAGCTAATCATTAGAGAAAAATATTTCTTCGCGTTCACGCATTTGGTGTGAAGTATGATTGATGAACAGGTGTCCAGCGTTCAGCATCGGACTTTAAAGATTAACAGCTTCCGCGGTCAGTTCAAATTCCGGTATTCATTAGGGGTAAGGCCGGTCTTCTGCTTGAAAAGCCGCGTGAAATGCTGCTGATATTTGAATCCAAGTTGAAAGGCAATTTCGCCAAATGAAGTATTGGCTTCGAAAATCTTCACCTTTGCTTCCTCGATTAACCTGGATTGAATGAAATCCAGCGCTGTGTTTCCGGTTTCTTTTTTAATAAGGTCTCCAAAATAATTTGGTGACAGACAGAGTATTTCCGCGCAGTAGGCCACACTGGGCAACCCCAGAGTCTGGGCCTTAGAGGATTTGAAATAATCGTTTAATAAATCTTCAAACCGTACCAGAATGTCTTTATTCGCGTTGGTTCGGGTGATGAACTGACGGTCATAAAACCGCATGCAATAATTAAGAAACAGCTCAATGTTTGAAACAATCAGGGTTTTACTATGCTTGTCGATATTTTGATCGATCTCAGTTCTGATCTTTTCAAAACAATCCACGATCGTTTCTCTTTCTTTTTTTGACAAATGAAGTGCTTCATTGACTTCATAGGAAAAGAAAGAGTATTCTCTAATCATTTTTCCCAGATGTGTTCCAGTAATCAGATCAGGGTGGAAGATCAGCGCATAACCAGAGGGTTTCATCGACTTGCCTTTGCTGTCAATTCCATATACCTGCCCCGGAGAAACAAAAACCAAAGTTCCGTCCTCGTAATCGTAGGGCTGGCAACCATAAATCATATCACCGCATTTGATGTTTTTCAAAAATACAGCGTAAATGCCCATATAGCGCCTGAAATGTTGTATGGTGGGAATTTCGTTAAAATTAACCACACTTACCAAAGGATGCAGCGTATCGGCGCCCACCCAGTTGTTGTACTGTTTAACCGTATCTATTCTTTCTACCTGATCCATATCTCGTCTGATTACAAGGCAAATATAATAATTCAGAATCACCCGAATCTGTTCTACAAGCCGGATCAGTAAAAGTGGTAAATAAACCTGTAATCTGTATAAAAATCTGCCTGGCTGTATGCGCGACCTTTGTTATGTGAAAAAAAGTTAAAAAATATTTCATGAAACGAAACTTCAAATCCATTCTTTACGCGCTTCTGATTGCAGCAGTGCTACCATGCACAGCTTACAGCCAAAATAAAACTTTAACAAAAATGACAGATAATCAAAGCAAAGCACTCTTCCCAATAGGTGACAAATTGACAAACGGATATTTCACGGGGGACGTCTATTTGAAACCGCTTCTTGCAAGAGACAAAAACAACAATTTTGTAATGGGTAGTGTAAGCTTTGCATTGGGCGCCAGAACAAATTGGCACATGCATCCGAAAGGACAGGTTCTGATTGTAACAGAAGGTGCCGGGTTCTTTCAGCAAAAAGGAAAGCCAGCGCCAGCCCATTCAAAAAGGAGACGTGATCAATATTGCTGAAAATGTTGAGCACTGGCATGGAGCCGCCCAAACTACAAAGATGACGCATATCGCGATCACGAATTTTGAGGGTGATACCAATGTGATCTGGCTTAAACCGGTTTCAGATCAAGAATATAACGCAGTTAATAAACAATAAACAGATTATGCCATGAGCCAGGCCAAACCATTTTCATGTGCGCTTCTTTTGGTGCTCATGTTCGCTGTAACTGTAACGAAAGCACAAACCTCTATGGATCAAAAAAAAGAGCTAAACCTTCAACAACAAAGCATTGTGGCCATTTCGGCCCTGACAGCCAGCGGGGATCTGGAAAATCTGTCAAAGCAGTTGGACACCGGGCTTGATGCAGGATTGAACGTTGAACAGGTCAAGGAAATTTTGGTGCAGCTGTATGCATATTGTGGTTTTCCAAGAAGTCTGAACGGCATCAGCGCGCTGATGGCTGTCACTGAAAAAAGAAAGGGGGAGCGGTATTACCGATAAGCAGGGAAAATCCAAGGTCTTAAAAAAATCTGCCAAAGATAAGTACGAGCAAGGAAGGAAGGTTTTAGAAATACTGACAAAAGCATCACAGTCAAGGCCGGCGCCGGGATTTGGAGAGTTTGCACCGCGTATCGACGTGTTTTTGAAGGAACATTTGTTTGCCGATGTTTTTGAAAGCGATGTGCTGACCTTTCAACAGCGTGAACTGGTAACCATTTCTGCTCTTGCAGCGATGCCCGGTGTAAGAACACAGCTGCAGTCCCATGTGAAAATGGGAATCAATACCGGTATCACAGAAAACCAACTAGCAGAACTGGCAGACCTGATTGAAAAATTTGTCGACAGGACACAGGCCAATTCATTAAGGGAAGTCCTGGCAAAACCAGGGGTCCCTATCATTGAACCCGGTATGCTGGTTCGCATTTCAGAAATCGAAATTCTGCCCGCTCAGCTGACTGAATATCATGCCATTTTAAAAGAAGAAGCGGCAGCATCGATTAAAAAAGAACCAGGTGTACTCGCCATTTTTCCCATGAGCATTAAAGAGCAGCCAACCCAGATCAGGATTATCGAGATCTATGCCGATAGTGCTGCCTACCAGTCCCATTTAAAAACACCTCATTTCCTGCATTACAAAACAACAACGGTGAAAATGGTCAAGTCATTAAAACTGGTGGATATGAATGTGCTTGACGCAGAGACCATGTTGCAAATCTTTAAAAAACTCAAATGATGAAAAAGACATCAAGAAGAAAGTTTATGAAGCAAACGGCCATAACAGGCTTAGTCGCTTTTAGTCCCTTGCAGCTTTTTTCGCAAAGCCAGGTATCAAAAAGTATGCGCAGTAATGTAAAAACAAAGGGGTTCGCAGGAAAGGACAAACACGGTAAACTGCAGCGCTGGAATTTTGAAAGGCGTCAGGTTGGTGATAACGATATTCTGATCGACATTAAATATTCTGGGATTTGTCATTCCGACATTCATACCATTCGCGGTCATTGGGGGCCACAGCAGTATCCGCAGGTTCCGGGTCATGAAATTGCCGGGATTGTAGCAGCCGTGGGTAAAAACGTTACCAAATTCAAGGTGGGTGATAAAGCCGGTGTTGGCTGTATGGTCAACAGCTGTATGCAATGCGAGAGCTGTAAAAAAGGAGAGGAACATCACTGTGAAACCACCGGTATGACCGGAACCTACGGCAGTCCTGAAAAATCATCACCAACTGGGATTACCCAAGGAGGATATGCCAGTAATATCGTGGTCACCGAGCACTTTGCTATCAAAATTCCGGTAGCAATGGATTTGAAATTCGCCGCTCCACTGCTTTGTGCCGGCATTACAACCTATTCTCCACTGATGAGAGCCGGAATAAAAAAAGGCGATAAAATTGGTGTGGTGGGCATTGGTGGTTTGGGCCATCTGGCTATCAAATTGGCAGTTTCAAAAGGAGCCGATGTTTACGCTTTCACGACATCGGAAAGCAAACGCTCAGACATTCTTTCGTTTGGAGCTAAAGAGGTGATTGTCGTAAAAGGAGCGGATGATCTGAAACCCTGGTTTGGAAAGCTGGATTTTATGATTTCAACCGTTCCTTACGCCTATGATATGTCCAGTTACATTTCCTGTGTAAAACCCTACCGATATTTCACCCAGGTCGGCCAGCCGGTAAACGGTGAACTTGTGATCAATAATTTCAATATGATTTTTAACCGCGTCAATTTCAACGGTTCGCTGATTGGCGGAATATCTGAAACTCAGGAGGTAATGGATTACTGTGCGAAGAACGAAATCTACCCGCAAATACAAATCATCAAAGCCCAAGAGATCAATGATGCCTGGGATAAGGTTATTGGCAAACAGGCCCGTTACCGGTATGTCATTGATGCGGCAACCATTTAATCCCTTGAATACCCAAAATATGAAACAGTCTATGCTGGTTTTATTTCCACTTGTCATTCTCTTAATTGGTTTCATGGCTTGTAAAACAGCTAACGATAGTAACATTACCCAAAACAAAGAAGAAAGAAACGTTAATGCTGATACTTCTTCTGGCGGCGGCCGGTTAAAAATCAGTATTGGTTCAAAAACTTTTAAGGCTGCACTGGGCAGTAACCAGGCTGTTGCCGCATTTAAAGCCAGAATGCCAATGACCGCTGTAATGAGTGAATTAAATGGAAATGAAAAGCTATTTAATTTTTCATCAAAGCTGCCAACCAATGCATCAAACCCTGGAACAATTCATGCAGGAGATTTGATGATTTATGGTTCGAGTACACTGGTGCTTTTTTATAAAAGTTTTCCAACGCAGTATTCCTATACACGTCTTGGGCGCATTGAGGATGCATCAGGTCTTGCAAAGGCAGTCGGTGCTGGCAATGTGACCATTACTTTTGAACTTGAATAAAATGACAAATGATTGATCAACAGAAACAAAATAATATTTTCGAAAGAATGAAGGCGGGCACGCCCATCAGCAAAGATGATGCAGATTACAGCAAGTTTGCTGATGTGGTCTCACAGACCATAAGGCTATGCGTTGAAATGAATACTTCGGCAACCGACGTGGAGCAGGTACGCGCTAAGCTGAGCGAAATAATGGGGACCAAAGTTGATGATTCTACGATGATATTTCCTCCATTTTACACCAATTTTGGAAGATCAATAAGCCTTGGTAAAAATGTATTTATTAACCATGCCTGCTCTTTTCTGGATATCGGAGGGATTGTCATTGAGGATGATGTTCAACTTGGTCCGAGAGTAAATCTTACTTCGGAAAACCATCCGATTGATGCCGCAGACCGAAAAACGCTCATTTTAAAACCGGTCATCATCAAGCGGAATGCCTGGATAGGTGCCGGGGCAACCATTCTGGCAGGCGTTACAGTTGGAGAAAACGCCATTGTAGCTGCCGGTGCAGTAGTGAGCCGGGATGTTCCGCCCAATACGATCTTTGCAGGTGTTCCTGCAAGAATGATAAAGACATTCTAAAATTTACGGCGTCAGCTTTTGGTAAGCGGTTTGAGCATTTCTGTTATATTAAATTACTGTAATTATACGAACGGACAGCGTTCTTGTTAGCTTATTTTGTTCAAAAAAGCAGAGGGAAATCAGCTATTATCCCAAAAAGTTTGCCCTGAAACCCGAGGGTGATTCGCCTGTTTTCGTTTGAAACAGTCTGCTGAAATAAGCCGGGTCGTTATAGCCAAGTTCATAGGCAATTTCCTTTGCCGTAAGGGAAGTATGAACCAGCAACCGTTTTGCTTCCAAAATAATCCGGTTCTTGATTACCTCATTGGGCTGTGGCAGTTTTAGACGGTTGAATTTATGTGTGATTGTTTTTGGGGCCATGCAAAGAAAATCTGCGTAATCGGCGACGGTGTGTTTGGATTTATAATGCTCTTCGACGAGCCTGGTGAATTTGCGGAAAAATTCAAGATCGCTTTGCTGTTCAGTCACTGCATTTTTCAGATGCTGTCTTTTCCACGAGCGCGTCGCCCGAATGAGCAGTTGTTTGAGGTAGGTCCTGACCATTTCCTCCAGCGAGCTATCATTGAGTTTGAATTCCTGGATCATTTCCTTGAATAAGCTTTCTAAAAAAGCGGTTTCTTCCTGGGAAGCCTCTACTTTGGGCATATTTCCGATATTGTTGAACAGCAGGCCATCGCAGGCCACTTCCTGATCATGGATCTGAATGCAATAAAAATCACGGTTGTAGAAGATGAAATAGCCGCTTTGCTCTCCTGCCGATTCTATTTCAAGATATTGGTTAGGACTAATAAAGAATAGTGTCGGCTGCTGCGTGTCGAAACAGGAAAAATCTACCCTGATCTTGTATCCGGCCGGCAAATAAAGGATTTTGATGTACTGCTTATAGTCAGGGCCGTTAATGATGTCTGTCTGCTGCTGACTTACTTTCAGTAATCCCAACGTTCTTAAATTATTGTTGAAAACGGTTGAACTCATGGCGGCATACCCGGATTGAGAAGAATGATTTTTTAATACAAGCTAATTGAAAGTCCTGTGAGGCAACTAACAGCTTCACAGGAACTTCCAGGAGTTTATTTTCTTGCAAATTTTTCGAGCTCGGAGTTAAATTTATCCTTTTCCTCCAAGAATAATCCATGTCCGCCCTTTTCAAATTTCACGATGTAGGAGCCTTTGATGGCTTTGTTCAACTGTTCGGCCAGAGAAAAGTCACACAATTTATCATTTACCCCATGAAATATTGCAACGGGCATATTAATTTTTGATAATTCAGCACGCAGGTCCAGCTCACCAAGTGCAGTAATGGCCTGTGTGGTAGCGTAGGGCGATGCATTCAGATTGATATTTTCCAGCCATTTGATCGACTCCTGGGAAAGTCCGTCTTGTTGCCCCTCAAAGGCTTTTCCAAAACCTGCAACCAGTTGCTCACGGTTGGTTTTGGTCTGCTTGATCAGGTCAGCCGCAGCTTGGTCGGTGATGCCATAAGGATAGCCTTCGCGTTGCTTCCATGAGGGGCCGGTTGCACCGAATAGGGCTAGTTTGCTGATATGTGCTCCTTTATATTTGGTCACAAAGTGAAGTGTCACGGCACTGCCCATCGAAAAGCCTCCAAGGGTTGCATTTTCAATTTTTAATTTTTCGAGCACCACTTTGATATCGTCGGAAAATGTGTCGAAGTCGTATTTTCCGTACGGCCTGTCGGATTTTCCAAAACCGCGCAGGGAAATGCCGATAACCCTGAACCCTTTTTCAACCAGGTACTGGTATTGATATTCGTACATCTCATTGTTCAGCGGCCATCCGTGTATGAGTACTACCGGCTGCCCCTGGCCAAGATCTATTACATGAAGTTTAACATTTTTTTCAACTTCAATGTACTCTTCCCTTCCCAGGGATGCGGGCTTGCGTGTTTGTGCAAATAAAAATTGACTTTGGAAAAGCATTAAGATAAATCCGATGGTCAATGCAATAGTTTTCATTTGAGTAGTAAGATTGAGTGTAAAAGATAATCAACTAACCCCTAGTTGATTGTCGTTGTTTTGACATCACAAAGTTGGCATATCAAACAGGGCGGAAGAATGGATAAAAGGCAAAGCGCCTTGTACATTTTTCCCTCAGACTGTTTTAGCAGCAGCACAGTGATGATAAAAGCCGCATCGGGCAGCTGTGAAGGGAAGTAATATTATATCACTTCGCATAAAAGATCGCCAACTGATCCAATCGCTTTTTAACCCGTCCGTTTTTCATTGGCTCGAATCTTGCCAGCTCGGTATTATTTTTGGTAACAATGACAAGGAAGGGTTGACTAAGCTTGTTCGTGAGGTGATAGATTGTAGCAAGCTCGGCGATATCCTCAAACCATGCTGCCATGGCATACAAAGAAGGGTAGGGTGTCTGCGCGAGCTTTTGATAGACTTCCGGGGCAAGTGAAATCGGCACCGGCTGACCGCTTCGGAAGCGGGTTTTTTCCAAAAGAGAATCAATATATGGATCGGCAGGCACGTTCATTTTACGCCAGATGTCCTTTGTAAATAACGTTGGTTTCACCACTGAATCTGATTCGGCAGGATGAGGGGTGATCTCCAGCATTGCATCTATAATATGCGTGGCCTCATGCATCAGCACATAAACGATCGCATCCATGTTTCCGCCTTCCACCTGCACTTTATAGCCAAAATCAGCTGCCGGCTTAAAACAGGTGTTTTCTTTCCAGGTTGCCCACTCTGAAATGGTCTGATCCAGTAAACCTGCACGAAAAGTAATGTTGAACATTTTTAGTCCACGGGACGGGTCCACTGGCGATGTCAGCGCCGTGTTTGGCATATTATCCATGAAGCTGATGCTTTGCAAATGTTGTTTTAAAATCCGCTGGTGCAAAGGTGGCAACAGTGCAAAAGCATTGCTTACCTTTTTCATTTGAGCCGGCGTCAGCTTGTGGTCAGCGGGTTTCATTCCGGCCTCTCGGAAACTTTTAAAGACACTTTCAGGGGCAATCCTAATCCGCCTGAAAATCTCACTATCCTTAGCGTAGTCTAAATTTTGAGCCGAAGTCAGGTCTGAAAAAAACAGCAGCGCCAAAGCTAAGAATGCCAGTTTAAGCACCGGTTTGCTGATTAAATAGGTATGCAACATTTGCGTTTATTATCGTTTCCCAGGTTGGCTCGGTGATCAGATACGCCTTTTCCCTAAGCAATATCTGCGAAATTATACATTAAACCTTTAAGCAGTGATTTTTAAAGAGCTGATCAGTTGATCATTCAGTTCCAGGTGATATTGCATCAGGGCAGGACTTCCCGGAAATGTGCCGGCTACTTCAACAGTGAGCTTTCCCTTCGAGCCGGTTTGCAGGAAGTCGACCGCTTTCAACTGCATCTTGTACTTTTCAGTCGCCTGCTGTATCCAATCCCTAATTTCGTCTCTGCCTGAGTAAGATGATCCTTCATCGAAAACGGTTGCCTGTTCTGTAAAATACGCAGCAAATGCATTGCTATCGAATTCGTTCTGTGCCTTGATGAGGCCTTCAATGTTTTCAGGGAGTTGCATGATATTATTTTTTATTTAAAAAAATGATTTTTGTATTACATAATGGTTTGATAAATAGATGATTAGATCGTAGGTATGGTGCCGCATCCAATCACATATTCTGTGCCAGTCAGGTATGCTGCCCTGGGAGAAACAAGAAAGCCAACCAGCTCGGCCACTTCCTTCGGCCAGGCCGGTCTTCCGAAAGGGATGCCGCCCAGCGCGTTCATTACGCTGCTTTCAGCTTCTTTTAGCGTGCCGCCCGAGCTTTTTGATATCCGCTCCATCATCTTGCCGGAGGCTGTGGTCATAATCCAGCCAGGCGATACGGCGAGCACGCGAACTCCTTTGGACGAAACTTCATTGGACAGGGTTTTGCTGTAATTGACAAGGGCGGCCTTCGCTGCCGCATAGGGTAGCGTGGAATCATATAGCGGCAGTTTGGCCTGAATGGATGCAATGTGGATGATGACTCCTTCTGCGCGCGTGATCATGCCTGGCAGAAAGCTACGGTCCAACCGCACAGGTGCCAGCATGTTGGTCTGAAAAGATAACTCCCAATCCTGGTCTGAAAGCACTGCAAATCCGCCGCCGGGCGTTTCTGAACCGCCCATATTATTGATCAAAATATCCAGCCGACCAAATTTATCGATCACTTCGTCGACTACTTTCCGGGTTCCCTGGGGTTTGCTTAAATCTGCCGCGATGAAATAAATATCATTGTTTTCCGGCTCCGGCTTATTTCTGGCGGTAATGATCACCTTAGCTCCCGCCTGCAAAAAGGCGATCTGGAATTGCCTTTCCTGCTCCTTTACTTCCTCCGGTTACCAGCGCAATTTTACCCGCCAGCTCGTTTTCAAAATTCATGTCCATGACTTTGTTGTTTTGTTTAGGACAAATTTCGGCAGTATGTTAAATGCTGACAAGTACGGATTTACGATTCATATAGGGATAAATTTATCCCTATTGAACTGATGAAAGCATATATTTATATTTGCAATATGTACGAAAGAAAAACATTACCCGACCTGAACTGCGGGCTAGACCTGATCGGTGAGGTGCTTTACGGCAAATGGAAAATGCGGCTTTTGTGGTTTATAAACGAAGGTTTTCAACGTCCCAGTGAGCTGCAAAGAAAAATTCCGGGGGCATCCCGGCGCGTGTTGAACGTACAGTTAAAGGAACTGGAAAGCCATGAGCTTGTTGGAAAAATCATTTATCCCGTTGTGCCGCCCAAAGTAGAGTATTATCTCACTGATTTCGGAAAATCGCTGATTCCGGTTATCGGAGCAATCGGGCAGTGGGGCGATGCGCATGACCAGCGCCTTCGGAGTCTTATTGAAAAGAATATCCAGCATAGTTAGCTGAAATGATGCTATCTGTAACGTTGGACCAATTTGACGTAAGCCAAATCTGCCCTAGATTTCTCTAAGGCAAGAGGACTTTATTTTCATACAAGAAACACGATTGGCTCATGGCTCGCGGAACAGTGCCTTCTTTGGTATTTCGCTGATAAGCTTAGCCTCATTTACTCCGAAAATTTTCTGATGAAGCCATTATTTGTTCGATTTGGCTTTCACTATGTGCACTGAGTAAAGTATCAAGATATGTAATGTTTCGTAATATCGTGGTGAGCAAATCCAGACCCAAGCGAATGATTTGAGAAAAATCTGAATATTCAATCTTAAAAAAATTTGAAAGGTTCGAATATCAGGCAAAAAAATATTTGTTTGTATTCGAACCTCTAAGTGTTAATTGAAATTGTTTTCTATATGCTGCGCATTATATATGACGAAAGGATAGGATACATTTGTTATTTCACCGCGGATTTTAAAACGGCATATTTTAAACTGTCAACGGTAATACCCGAAACAGATTTAACAGACAATTTGGACATCGGATTTTCGGGAAAGAAAATATCAGTCATTACGGTAAGTCCGTTGTCGGCGAATAGTTCAATCGAAGCCGCGTCGGCAATTAATGTAAGAGGAATATTGCTCGCTTGCGAGAACCTTGGCGCTACGTGTTTTGCTGCGAAACCTTTTTCAAAACCCAAATTACCAGATTTCGATCGGTCAATGTAAAACTGGTTTGCGGCTTTATCATAGCCGACAATAACTTCGTTTCCCTGCTGATTTGACAGCACAATTGAAAAGTCTGTTCTACTTTCCATTGTTAAATCCAGTCGGAATAAGCCCGTATTATTCTTTGTTTTATCTGTCAGGTCCAGTTGCCCTTTAACTTTTACTTTTTTTAGAGAAAAGCCTGTGGTATTTAAAACGTCCAGTTCTTGCACAGGAACTGATGTCAGATAGAGCTCTTTCCCAACTGTTTTCAAGCCTAGCTGCCGGGCGATGGTATTAGCGCTTCGCCAAGGGTCTGTTGGAACCTGATTGGCATATTGCCAGTTGCTCATCCAGCCCATTAAAATAGTACGATCACCGGTATTAGCGAAGGTGACCGCAGCATAATTGTCTGTTCCATAATCTAGCCATTTTGTTTCTTTTGAATTCGAAGTGAAAGTTTTACCGTCAAAGTTTCCCAGAAAGTACTGGCCCGCAGAGCCTTTATTTGGTCCGCCGGGATTGATATTGACGATCAAAACCCAGATTTCTTTCCCCTCATGTTTGATCGGAAACAGATCAGGACATTCCCATACACCGCCATGACCACCTTCATTGACCCCGAAATCACTTTCACGCATCCATGATTTCAGATCAGCGGAAGAATAAAATGTTATCCGGTCTTTTGTCGCTAAAGTCATGACCCATTTTTTTTGCGGCTCAAACCATCTGACCTTCGGATCTCGGAAGTCACTGATGCCCGGATTTTTAATTACCGGGTTCCCTTTGTACTTCGTCCAGGATTTGCCTTCGTCCAGACTATAGGCGATGCTCTGCGACTCATGTTTTCCGGTCTTTTGCTGTTCCAGCACCGGATCATGGTGTGTGAAAATGGCTATAAGAGCATCTTTCCCAAATCCGGCTGTATTGTTTTTATCCACTACTGCACTTCCGGAAAAAATATAGCCGAGGCTGTCCGGATACAAAGCAATAGGCTGTTCTTTCCAAGAGATCATATCAGAGCTAGTCGCATGTCCCCAGTGCATGGGACCCCAAATCTTGTCATTTGGATAATACTGATAGAAAAGATGGTAAGTTCCGTTCAGGTAAACCATGCCATTAGGATCGTTCATCCAGTTGGCTTTGGGTGTAAAATGGAACTGTGGCCTGTATTTTTCCTGAAAGTCCTGCGCCATCAAGAAAGGTCTGGCCAGTGCGCAAATAAGCAATAGGCAAATGATAATTTTTTTCATGTTATGTTGGTTGGCTTTCCCTTTTCGGTAATCGTAGGTTGATTTTTGAAATCCTTTTTTTGAAACACTAGTTCTTTAAAGAACTCGGTCAGATAAGCCGGCTGCCTATTTTGGCAGCCGGGGCAGGATTTTTAGAATCCCGGGTTCTGTTTGTATAGGCCTTTGGTAAAGCTGATTTCTCTTTGTGGAATCGGCAGATACTCGTCACGGCCCGCAGTGAATTTCGCCGTTGCTAAAAATTGTCTTCGTGTTTTTTCCTTATCAAGGTAGGCATTCAGCGTCTTTTCAGCAATACCCCAGCGCACCAGGTCAAAGAATCGTGGACTTTCGGTGGCAAATTCCAGTCTTCTTTCCCATTGCAATGCTTTTCTGGCATAATCCTGTGTCCAGCCGGATGCGTATTCTTTAATATTATACTTTGAAGGCAAGGTTCCGTCCGTTTTTTTCAACCGTCCTGTGCTTGCCGCTGCCCTTCTTCTGATCTGGTTGATCAGTGGAAGGGCAAGTGCCTGCTGTCCCAGTTCAATATAAGCTTCTGCCTGCATCAGCAGTACATCGTCGTAGCGGATAATATCAATGTTTTTAGACGTGCCAATAAAAGGACCTTCTTTGTGATAAGACGCGCTTGTGGCTAGCTGCTGCTCTTTCATCGTATGGAAAAAACCGTAAACGCCAGGGTCACGGATCCAGCTATTGCTGAATGGTTTAGTTGCATCATATTTGTAGGGATGTCCGTCAATTCCAATGGTGTGATCTACGCGGGGATCGACCGTTTCCGTATTAAAATCAACGTTTTTATCATTGAAAGTATCAAATAAGGGTAGTCCGTCGCTTCCCGTTTTATAAGCGTTGGCAAGATTCTGGCTCGGCTGATGAAAGCCGCAGCAACCGTACTGAGGTGCTCCGTGTGGATAATTCAGGCCAGTCACATAACTCAACCTGCCTGCTGCGGTGCCATCGTTGATCGAATACTGGATGGCAAAAATAGACTCGGGGCCATTCTCTGTTTCGGCTATAAAGTTTTCTGCAAAATCCGGCTGCAGGCTGTACTGACCCGAGGAAATAACCTGTTGGGTGAGTGTCACCACTTCCTGTAAACGGGTTTTATTGATGTTTGTCACTTTGTGGTTATCATCCTGCTCGTAAGCCTGGTACAGTCTTAGTTTTGCAAGATAAGAAGCCGCCGAAAGTTTATTAGCCCGGCCCACCTGGTCTTGTTTCTGAGGCAGATTATCGATAGCGAACTGAAAATCTTCCCCGATTTTATTCCATAGTTCGTCATTTTTATATTTGACGTTCGACTCTTTCAAAATATCCTCACTACTCATCGTTTCGGTAATGTAGGGAATATTTTTAAATAGCATTTTCAGCATAAAATGTGAATGACCTCGCAGGAAGCGCATTTCAGCTTCCCTTGTTTTTTTCAAAGGAAATTCGGTCTCATTTACAGCGTTTAAACTGGCCAGCGCGGCGTTGGCCCTGGAAATCGCTTTGTAAAAATTCTCCCAGGTGTAAGGATGCATAAAAGTCAGATCCGGCCTTGTCAGGTTGTAATGCTCGTAAAAATCAATTTCGGCCACATCTGAAACCCCGCCACCTCCCTTGTAGGCATCATCCGAGCGGACACTCCCGTATACCCACATGCTGGTCATCGGGCCGATCATTTCATCATTTCCAATGCCTGCGTAAGCGGCCGTCACCAGCGATTCTGCGGCGGATGCTGATTTAATATTGTCCGAGGACAAAAGGCCCTGCGGCTGGTAGTCAAGGTAATCCTTGCAGGATGAAGTGATTATCAAACTGCCAGCCAGTACTAAGGAATAGATATATTTATTTTTCATTGTTGCGAAAAGGTTAGAATGAAACGTTTAGCCCGACAGTAAGCGTGCGGGGAATCGGAATCGCGTTGATATCGGTGCGTTCAGGATCTGGTCCAAGGAAACTTTTGGATTTGACAAGGAACAGGTTTTCAGCCATCACATAAAGCCGAATGCGTTGCAGCTTGATTTTTTCTACAAATGCGGAATTGATCGCATAACCCAGTTGGATGTTTCTAAGCTTAAAGTATGAGGTATTGACGTTAAAATAATCCGAAGTCCGTGTTTCGTTATTGGAATCAGACAAGGAAAGCGCAGGGATTTTTGACCCTGTATTCGTTGGCGACCATGCATCAAAAACGCCTGGTCCAACGTTATCACGACCCCTGATGAAATTGTTATAAAAAGTATACGAATCAAATCCTTTTCTTCCCGCAATACCTGAACCGAAAACTGACAGATCAAAGTTTTTGTAAAACACCTCTACCTTTAGATTGTACTCAAATGCAGGCAATGTCGTTCCAAAGAAAACCCTATCCAGGTCATCAATTCTGCCATCGCCATTGGTATCCACATACCGGATTCGGCCAGGGCCGGCGCCTACCTGTGTTGGTGCGGCATCCACTTCCTGCTGATTTTGGAAAAGACCATTTGTTTTATACCCAAACAAATCAAATTGGGAATGTCCAAGGATGGTGTTGAGCACGTTTCCGGCATAAGCTGCTCTGACTTCTTCGGGTAATTCAGTGATTTTATCACGGAAGCGGCTGATACCAGTCATAATGTTATAGGTAAAATCGCCTTTTGGTTTGCCGTAGTAGCCCAGGGAAAATTCAAACCCGCGGTTTGATTTTGCAGCGCCATTAACCACTTTGAGCTGTCCTTCTCCAACGGCTGAGGCAATAGGTGGCGTAATGAGAATGTCGCTGGTTTTGCGGGTGAAATAATCAAATGAACCTTGTATACTTCCATCCAGGAACCCGAAATCCACCCCAAAGTTTGCCTCATTGGTACTTTCCCATTTCAAATTCGGATTGGCTCCCTGAATGGAAACGATACCTGATGGAAGAATTCCTGTATTTGCCCCGTTTAGATCATAAGCGGTTCCGATGTTGTAGTATTGATCAAAAAAGCTGTTGTGCCCGTTTGAAAATTGGGACTGTCTTGTGCCGTAGCGCGTGTCATACAAACCGAAACGGGCAAGGTCTCCGATTTCCTGATTTCCCACGCGGCCCACACCAGCCCTTACTTTCAGGTTACTAATCTTTCTGACATTTTTAAAGAAATTTTCTTTATCAATTCTCCATCCAACCGAAGCTGCCGGGAAAATACCGTACGCATTTTGGCTACCAAAACGTGAGGAACCATCCCGGCGAATCGTAACTGCGGCCAGGTAGCGATCCGAAAAACCGTAGTCAACCCGCGCAAATTGTGACAGCAGGCGGCTTCCCGTTCCTGTCCCGGTCACGTTTGTATTCCCCGTACCGGCATTAAGCACAAAATAATCCTTGGTTTGCACGCCAAATCCTTCTTTTCTTGCAATCTGGTTGTCAAGCGTATTTTTGATTGCTTCGGTACCAACCAAAAATTTCAGGTGATGATTGCCAAGATCCAGATTATATCTTGCCGTGTTGGACCAGGTTAGACTCAAATAGCGGTTTTCATCCAGTGTAAGGCTGTTACTGGTACGGCCAAAAGATCCCTCCTCAAAAGCCTGTTCAATATTTTTAAAGCGGTAATTGGCATTATCAGCCCCCAGACTTGTTTTTAAAAACAGGTTTTTAACCGGTTGGATTTCAACAAAAACATTACCAAAAAGTGTCATCCGGTTGGTATTGTCCCATTTGTTAATATCTTGCATATGAAGCGGGTTATTGCGATCCGAATAGCCCGAACCAATCGCTCCGCCCCATGAGCCGTCTTTGGCATAGACCGGAATGGTAGGGGCCAGGGTCACGGCAAGACCCGGTGTGAGCGCGCCGCCGATATCGGTTGAAGCAAGCGTTTCATTCGATGTAGCCAGCTGCACATTGGCGCCAATTTTTAGTTTTCCATCAAAAGCACTGGTTAAAGCATTGATACGGCCGCTGATTTTCTCGTAGTCTGTGAAACGCAGCATACCCGTATTTTTGAAATAGCCAAGGTTTACTTGCAGTGATGAGGTCTTGCTTCCGCCTGAAATCGTTAGCTCGTTGTTGGTAACAATTCCTGTTTTGTACAGCTGTTTTTGCCAATCTGTATCACCGGCCGGCATATTCGGGTTACCGCCTACAAACGGCTGAACTGTTACACTGTTTAAGACGGGATTTTTAAAATCCTTGTTCCAGTCAAATGCATAAAGCGCACCATAGCCGTCTTCGGGATTTACGCCGTCATTAACCGATGCGCGCCATAATGCACGGCCTCTGTCAACTGCGTTAAGCATTTTAAACCGCGCGTATTTTTCAGACTGCGCCGAAACGCTGCTGTTAAAATCAATGTTGATCTTGCCATTTGAATTTGCACCGTTTTTAGTCGTCACAATAATAACGCCGTTGGAAGCCCTTGATCCATAAATCGAAGAGGAAGAAGCATCTTTCAAAACCTGGATTGATTCGATGGAATTCGGATTTAATCCCTGGAAAACTTCCGGTCTTTTGGTAGGTACACCATCAATGATGTAAAGCGGATCGGTATTTCCCAGTGTATTGGCACCGCGGATCAGTATCCTTGAATTCGTACCGTTTGGCGAACCTGTTTTTTCAATATATAGACCCGGCACACGTCCTTGCAAAGCCTGCATCGGGTTTCCCGAGCTGATATTTTTCAGTGGCGCCATATCCACAACAGCGATTGCTCCGGTTAAATCTTCTTTTTTGGAAGATGTATAACCTACCACAACGACCTCACCAAGATTTTTTGAATCGTATTGCAAGATCACATCCAGTTTAGAGTTGTTGCCGACCGGAAGTTCCTGGGCGAGCATACCCACATAAGAAAATACCAGGGTAGCCGCAGAGGAAACAGAGATCGAATATTTTCCATCCACATCAGTTATCGCGCCGTTGGTCGTTCCTTTTTCAAGAATACTCACCCCCGGCAAGCTTAGACCGTCAGAGGCTTTGACCGTACCGGTAAGGGTACTTTTGGTTTGTGCCCACACAATTTGCATGGAACACAGGATGGACAGTACCATCAATCGTAGTTGTTTTTTCATAAATTATAGATGGTAATCGGTTAGTTATTAAGGAATTCTTCAAGTTCGATATCTGAAATAGAGGGGGTTGCGCCCTGATAGGTAGCGACCATAGCGCCCACAGCACAAGCATTTTTCAGTGCCAATGAAACAGGTGAACCGGCCAGGATATGTTTGAGAAACATGGCCAGAAATGAATCCCCGCTGCCGATCGTATCCTGCACTTGCACTTCATATCCGCCCTGGCTTGTGAAACCATCCTGGTCAAGTACTACCGCGCCATTAGCGCCCAGTGTCAGACAGATCGTTTGAAGCTTAAATTTGTCAGCCAGAAATTTCATCTGCGTCTGTGGATCGGGAAGGATTCCATACCACCCGGCAACGATGGCCAGCTCATGCTCATTGACTTTGACGATGTCCGCTTTGGAGAGTAAATATTCTACCGTCTGACGGTCATAATGCGGAGGACGCAGATTTACATCAAATACTTTCAGCGGTGCTTTTTCCAGCAAATGATACAGGGTGTCTTTGGTCTGCTGATTTCTGACGGCCAGACTTCCGTATAAAAAAACATCGGATTTGGCCACTACTGCATCCACCCCTGGGTCGGGCTGGATATAATCCCAGGCAACGGGCTGGACGATTTTATAGGCCACTTCTGTTTTATCGGTAAGGTTTACTTTGACAATCCCGGTTAAATGCGTTTCTCCGATCTGCACAAATTCTGTTGACAAGCCTTTCCGGTTAAGATAATCGGTCAGTTCTACACCCAGATCGTCTGTTCCTACACGGCTGATGAAGGTAGGGTTCAGGCCAAAGTTTTTTAAATGAATCGCCACATTCATGGGCGCCCCTCCGGGTTGTTTACCGGATGGAAGCATATCCCAGAGCATTTCTCCAAAAATTACAATAGAAGGTGTCATATTAAATTAAAGAGTTGAATTAGTGTAAAACCATTGTTTTTTCAAGGCGCTCAAGAGAGGTTCCTTTTGTTTCCGGCATCACGCGCCAGACGAAAATGAGCTGAAAAACCATCATGACCGCAAAAAAGGAAAAGGTGATACCGCCGCCCAGATATTCAGAGATGATAGGAAATGAGAAGGCAACAACTGCGGCCATAAACCAATGCGTAAAACTTCCTAGCGCCTGACCGTTTGCACGTACTTCATTGGGGAAGATTTCCGAAATAAATACCCAAATCACGGCGCCTTGTGAAAAAGCGAAGAAGGCAATGTAAACAAAAAGGAAAATAGGGACGCCTGAAAAATCCTCAATAAAAAAGGCGCGGGCAACAAGACTTAGTGTAACGATCAGTCCGACAGAACCGATCAGCATCAGCGTACGTCTACCGAAGCGGTCAATAAAATTAATGGCCAGTAATGTAAATGCAAAGTTTACCAGCCCTATTCCTGCGGAGGAAAGAAAAGCCGACTTCGTGCCAAGACCGGTCATTTCAAAAATACGCGGACTATAATAAATAATTGCGTTAATGCCTGATACCTGGTTAAAGATTGCAAACATCACGGCCAGTCCGGCTGGTGTTTTGTATGTGGCAGAGAATAATTTCGCTTTTGGTTGACTTTGCCTGTCGTTGGTGCTCTTTAGAATATCAGACAACGTTTCTTCGCTGTTTTTTGGATCAATCAAACCCAGTATTCGCCTTGCTTCATCAAGTTTTCCTTTTTTCATGACCAGCCAGCGCGGGCTTTCCGGTACGTACAGGATTGCTAGAAGGAAAATTATTGACGGGACAGCCTGTATACCCAGCATCCACCGCCAGGCATGTTCGCCGAGATCCTGCATGAAATAATTGGAAAAGTAGGCGATCAGAATACCAAAAACCACATTGAACTGAAACAGTCCTACCATTTTTCCACGTGATTTGGCGGGAGAAATTTCAGATATGTACAAAGGTGCTGCAACCGAGGAAGCGCCTACGCCAAGACCACCCAAAAACCTAAACAAAAGAAACAAATACCAGTCATTAGATAAAGCTGAACCCAGAGATGATACAAGATATAATACCGCAATCCAAAATAAAGTCTTTTTTCTGCCAAGTCTGTCGGCCGGAATACCGCCAAGCATGGCCCCGATGACTGTGCCGATCAGAGCGATAGATACGGTGAAGCCGTGCTGGACGGCTGTGAGTTTCCATAAAATCTGGATCGCTTTTTCTGCTCCTGAGATCACCGCTGTGTCGAATCCAAAGAGAAAACCTCCCAGTGCCACAACAATTGACCAAACTAAAACTTTGCTATTCTTCATTGATAGTTTTGATTTTTTTTGTCAAAACTACTTGTTGAAAGTGCTATGAATAACTAAATAATATCTCAAAAAAGTTAAACTTTGATACAATGTAACTTTATAGGGGTAGACGAATCAAAATCAGCATTTTAGAACAAATTCAAGGAAAAATTGCAGTGCCGTTCTTTCAGTTTTGATACGCCACATTTAAAAATTGTTACATGAAGTCAGTTGCTATTTTTAAAAATAGTACAATGCACGGAAAGGATGATACAAAACTTAAACTGTTCACGCGTTTTTGTATTCCAAAGGCGTCTGGTTATACTTGGCTTTGAAGGCGGTTGAGAAGTAAGTGGGTGAGGAGAAGCCGACGCTGTAAGCAATATCGGCCACAGTCAGATCATTTCGTCTGAGTAAATAACGCGCTTTGTTTAAACGAATTTGCTGGATGTATTCATTCACACTAAAACCAAGCAGCGCCTTGACTTTTCTATAAAGCTGCACACGAGACATGCCCATATCTTTGGCAATATCCTCCACGTTCAGATCAGAATTTCCATAATGCTCCTCAATGTATGCGGTAAATGCGGTGACAAATTTCTTATCGAGTTTACTTGCATTACCAGCAGATGCTGTCACGATCGGCAACTCGCTGGTATAATGTTCACGAAGTAGGGAGCGGTTTCGCAGCAGCGTTTTTATAGTTTCATCGACAAATTTTAGATTAAAAGGTTTCGTGATGTACGCATCGACGCCGGACTGTATGCCTTCAATCTGCTGCTCGGTTGTACTTTTCGCTGTCAATAAAATGATCGGTATGTGTGAGGTGCGGAAATCCGATTTTAATACGGATGCCACCTGCAGACCATCCTTTCCTGGCAGCATTATATCACAAACAATAAGATCCGGAATCTGGTCAAAAGCCATTTTTAAACCATCTTCTCCATTATTTGATTTAACGATCAGATAATTTTCTTGCAGTTTTTGTTCCACCAGACGAATCAGCTCCTCATTATCTTCAATCAGCAATACGGTGTGTTGATGCTGCACGGCTGGTTTTATTTCCTGTGATTCAGTGAATTCAAGTTCGGGCAGCTCCATACTTCTCAGGAGCGATATCTCGTCAGTCGGCTCATCCCATATTTCGCTCGGCTCAAAATGAGCTTTTCCAAGGGGGAGTTCAATGGTAAATTTTGTCTCTTTATTCTGCTGACTTTCTACTGAAATTGTTCCGTGATGCAAATTAATGAGCTCTTTTGAAAGGGCCAGTCCCAAACCGGTACCGAGCGTCTTGTAACTGCCCTCTCCCTGATAGAAGATTTCGAAAGCGTGCTCAACCTCTGACGGTATCATACCCTTTCCGTTGTCTTCAATTACAATTTTAATTCCATCACCAATGATCTTAACGTAAATATATATACGTCCTTTGTCCGGGGTAAACTTAAAAGCATTGGAAAGCAGGTTAAACAGCACCTTGTCCAGCATATTGGCATCAAACCAAACTATGACTTTCGGCTCGGAGGTGACCAGGCGAAAATCAATTTTTCTTTTCACTGCTGTTTTTTCAAACGAGGTCATGATGTCTTTTAAAAAGCTTATCAGATTATGCTCACTGGCCCGGATCATCATTTTATGGCCTTCGATTTTTCTAAAGTCCATCAGCTGGTTCACCAGGCGAAGTAGCCGGAATGCATTTTTTTTAATCAGGTTTAATTCCTGCTGAACCAGCGAATCCTTAATTTTTCCATTGTCCAGCAAATCCTGCACCGGTGCTAAAATCAAGGTCAGAGGCGTTCGGAACTCATGAGAAATGTTGGTGAAAAATTTTAGTTTGGCTTCATGCTCCACGGTTGCTTTTTCAGCCATTTGTGAAATCTGATCTCTTTGATTCAGGATTTCATGATTCTGTTTTTCAAGTCTTCTGTTGATTTTCCTGTTTTCACGTAACGAGTAAAAAGACAGAGCTCCGAAAAGTAAAGCCAGCGCAAGGGTAATGGAAATTGCATAGATAATACTGGACTGATTTTCAGAAATAGCTCGTTGTTCCTCGATTTTACGCTGCCTTCTTTCGATATCTTCCTGCTGGGCGGTCACCTTCTGATTTTGCAGCTTCATGATTCTGACGTTTGAGGAATCGATCAGTGTACTTTGCAAACGGTTTTCCCGTTTGAAGGGCTGTTTTTCCAAAATATTAATCGCAGTGCGAATGGATTCTTCCCCACCGGTCGGGTAAATAATGGTGGCGTTCAGAATAGCTCTGTCAACCAGATCAATGCCTTCATTTTTACCATTAAGCCCGTCGACGCCGATAATCTTAACACGTTTTTCAAAGCCCAGTTTTTTACATATTTCAAAAGCAGTGATCGCCCGGCGGTCATTCTGACAGTATATAAAATCCATCCGCCGATCACTTTTTAAAAGTGCCGTCAGCTTATTCTCAAACGAGTATTTATCCCAGTTGCCATCCAGCTTGGCTACCAGATGAATTTTGGGAAACCTTTTGATCGTCTCTATAAAACCTTTATGACGGTCAATGTCCGCGGAAGATCCGGGCAGCTCACTTATCTCTACCACATTACCCTTTCCTTTAAGTACGTTATTAGCATAAATTCCGGCTGTTCTCCCTACTTCAATATTTTCAGCGCCCACATAAGCCGTATATTGATCGGACATGGTTCGCCGGTCGAGGATAATGACTGGAATACCTTTTTGATAAGCTTTTTCTACTATGGGGGTAATTTTTTTGGCCTCGTTAGGTGATACGATTAGAAGATCTACTTGCTGATCTATCAACTGCTGAATCTGCTCAATTTGTTTAGCACTTTGCCCCGCTGCGTCTTTCATCACAAAGTTAATTTCAGGATGAAACGACAGTTCCCGCTGCATGTTTTCGTGCATCGTTCTGCGCCAGTTGTCCGAGCCTGTGCACTGGGAAAAGCCTATGGTGAACTGTTTTGGCTGCTTTTGAGAACAACCCAATGTTATAAATATGATAAATAGGATTACCGCAGCAGATTTCAATTTTTTATTGTATTCATTCTAAATATTGCAAGGGTTAAAAGTATTACATTTTATCGGTTGAATCAAATGCAGGCTTATTAGCATATAAGCTATTTAGCAACGGAACCTGTGATTTCTGTTTTTTTCATCTTGACTGAACGTTTCGCTATTGCCTACTGGGAGCATATAGTACGGACTTGCACGCGAAGCCACCATATATTTGATGGTACAAACGGAGGTAGGAATTTTTGTATTAACAACCTGCTTGTCAGTTTCGCTTACCCAGTCATCAAATACATTAGTTATCCGATTGCTTCACAATCAAGCCTTCCTCAGGCTTCCATTTATCATACTCCATATAGCGAGCCGTTTGGGTGGCTATGACATTACCTTTTAATTTCGCAACCACATGCAAGGCGCCATCGATACCCGCCGAAACACCTGCGGTGGTAATGATTTGTCCGTTGTCGACAAAACGGGTGTCACTCAGAATCCTGGCATTGGGTGTCGCCCGTTGCAGCGGCTCAATATAAGAATGAAAGGTAGTAGCCTGTTTACCATCGAGCAGTCCTGCTTTGGCCAGCAGCCCGGCACCGGTACAAACTGACAGCATCACTTCAGCGTGGGTTGATGAGCTTTTAATCCACTCAATCAGCGGTTTATTTTCGATGAAAGGGCCGGTTTCCCCGCCAGGTAAAACCACAATATCAGGTTTGGGACAATCCGTCAGGCTATAGGTAGGTGTTATTTTAATAAATCCCTGACTGATGATTGGTTCTTTGGATAGCGAAACTGTGTAGACATTAAACCCTTCGGTCGAAGCAAAGACCTCGCTGGGTCCTGCAAAATCCAGAATCTCGACGCCATTATGAATGAATATGGCCACATTTCTTTTTTTAGCTTGCTTCTGATCTTGCTTTAGTGAATCTGAAAGGGTAATACTGCGTTTTATCAGTGGCATCCCGCAATGCTGGCAATTGCCAGACTTTTCGTGCCTTTCCAGATCACATCCCTTCCCACAGGGCGTACAATAATAGGCCAGTGGCTTTTCGTTTGGGCCCACTTTCCTTGCCGAAACTGGACCACATGCGATGGCAAGCCAGCAAGCTGTGAACAAATAAAACCGGTAATTGTGAATGCTTTTCATGGTTTTGAATTAAGTTGAAATAAATGATCTTGTGTTGATTTTAAGCTCGTCTTTCTGCCAGATTCGGCGTAGCTGCCGTGCATCCTGAAAACCACACTTCTCTGCAATCGCTTCCATGGTCATGCCAGGATTGTGCTTTAAGGTACGGGCCAGTTCAAGCCGCAACAGCGTGGTGTATTCATGAATAGAGATTCCCGTCTCTTTTCGGAATGTCCTCGTCAGGTTGCGGGTACTCATGCCGGCTACTTCCGCGAGTACGTCCAAAGTAAACCTGGTTTTTAGGTTAGCAATCAGCCAGTCCTGCAACTGGTGAACCGCTACGTTCATGTGATTACGGTAATCAAGGTAAACGCTTTTCTGAGAATGTTCAGGGCCGCGGCGTAAATAAACGACAAGCTCACGGGCTATTTTGGAGGCAAACAATGGTCCATGCTGTTCTTCCAGAATCGCAAGTGCCATGTCTATTCCAGCCGTAATTCCGGCGCTGGTATAAACACCGCCATCGCTAACGAATAAACGATCGTGCTGGGCTAAAATTTGCGGATAGGTTTTTTGCAATTCCTCAACCCGCTTCCAGTGGGTAGTGCATTTCCGGCCATTCAGAAGGCCAGTTTGAGCCAATATAAACGCGCCTGTGCAGACCGAACATATGACAACGCCCTTGTGATGCTGGGCAAAAAGCCAGTCAAGGAAATCCTGCTGTGCTCTGAACGCTTCTGATCGTATGTAGTGCATATCCATACCCGGGATAAAGATCAGATCACCACGTTGAGGCTGCAACTCCGTAAAGTACTGAACAGACCCCATCGGCAGTCCTGATGAGCTCATTACCTGGTTTTGGAAAGAGCAATACCGTAATTGATATGGAGCACCATAATCAGCGGCTTCGTAAAAAACCTGAACAGGTCCGCTCAGATCTAAGACGTGTACATAGGGTGGTATTACAAATATGACTTGTTGGGCTAGTGACATGATACTGCTTATTCAGGCTGTAAAAATAGATAACGCACAGCACTTATATCAGCCAAAGATCGGACATTTTAGGCCAGAAATAACCAGTTGGATAAATCCGATGTCCTGGTCTATTGAGGCGGATTAAGTTGGGAAAGTTGTTGCATGTGTGGTACATTAGGATTGATGGAGGCCTTAACGAAATATCCGTTCGTGTTTCAAGAAATCCATTTAAAGGCCTGATTACTGTTCATTTTTGCTTGAAAATCCGCGCCAATGATCTTCCCCTAAAAGCCCTGTCAACGATGTTAACTAGTTTCGCCAATAAGTTCGGTCATGATTTTTTGCTTTTTTATTTATTCTAGGTCAGATCTGGCGAGAAGTTAATTCCTTGAATCTTTACCAATTCCTTTTGAAAGCTTCGGCAAATAGAAGAATTGTATTCGATTAACTTTTTCCAAAGATTTATTTGAATGATTCAGCGGCTGATGACAGGATCCACTTTTTTAGCAGGATTTCTCACATTGGGCTGCCGGAGGCCCGCCATGGAAACTTTTGCCAAGTTATAGGAGTGAAGTATAGAATTACGATAACGTCTTCTGGAACCGCATTGCTTCTACCATTTCTTGAAGATTTACACAATAAGTAAGGCCCCAACTGATACTAGCACAAGGGATATCAAAGCAGAGATCGCCACAATGAGCGCAGGTTTTTGCTGCTCTGCATCAAGAAATGATGCAAAGACTGTTACATTGGTAGCGACAGGAAAAACAGAAACCAGAAGAAGCATTTTATAGTCATCTTGCTGCAAGCTATTAACAAGGCTGTATTCTAAAAATATCAAAATCGCCATGATCAGCATAGCTGCCACTGTTCTAACACCGATTAATTTAAGGTAATAAACTATTTTGATTTCTTTAATCTCCACAGCCGCCAGCTGGAAACCTACGATAAGCATGCCGGCACATGAGACGCTCAGACTGATAAATTTCAACCCGCCTTCGATGGCATCAGGCGTCTTCATTCCTGCGAATTTTGCAATGATACCTGCAACAAAAACATAAAGGAACGGTATCTTCATCACCTGCTTAAATGCCTCTGTGGTATCAAATTTTGTTTTGGCAACCTGAAAATAACCTATCGTATCCCCATAGAGCGCCGAGCCCAGATAAACACAGATCAGCGTACTTACTTTATCATCCCCGAATAGAGCGCTCACAGTAGGAATACCAAAAAACGCAATATTAAAAAATGAAAAAGAGGCACTCAGAAGCAAAGGATCAAAGTCAGAAGCCAGTCTTTTTTGAGCCAGTCTGGCAACCTGGGCCATGCCAAATGCAAGAATCAAAGTAAATATAGGAAGAATGTAAAGTTTTTCAGCTTCCGCATCCAGCATGTTAAAGAAAACAAGAATCGGTAGCAAAAACTTAATCAACGGCGTACTGACATATTCCGGTTTAATGTTAAACTTTTTTTTTAGGAAATATCCCGCAGGGATCAGAGCCAAAATAGGCAAGAGTTCAGCGTATAATTTAAATAGTATTTTCACTTAAAATCGTATGGATAAGATGATGGCTTAAGTTCCCAATCGTTTTTACATTGAACCAGACTGCATTTACATCAAGAAGACGACCATTTGCCAGGTGGCCAAGTGCATAAAAATTGGGGACAGATTTGCCTTTCTGAATAAGCTGCATGGTTTCTGTATTGATTTTGACACCACCGGTTTTTTCGGGCTCAATAAGACCAGATTGTGCCAGATTCTGGATCAGGTCGGATTTCATGTCCTTAACTGCTGCGGCCGGTCCGGTTGCATTGATTAGGTACTCAAACTTGTCCGATTTATTTTGATAAGAAAGTATGAAATTTTGATTCGATTTGTCGTAGCTCACATCATCAAGTGCTGATACGACATCAAGCTGACCACTGTTAAATAATTTTTCAATACGCAAAGCGTTGACCATCGGCATGCAATGGCGGTTGATTGCCCAGTAATTTCCCAGCCACTTCTTGAATTTCATCTTGGCCGGCTCGTCAAGAAGATTCCAGATCGGAGAGCTTTCATATCGTAAGGCGTAGGGAATGTTGATGAGCGCATCGCCGCCAGCTTTGGAAATAGCAATATCTTCTTTTAAGCATTGCTGAGCAGATTTTTCCTTCCGGGCTACCTTTTCCCAGTCTATTTTCTTTCCGGAAAAATGCTCAGCCTCCTTTATGAAGAGCCTGAAAAGCTCGCTGACAAACGGACTTCGTAATTTTGTACGCTGAATTTTATGAATGTTACTTAAAGTCAGGTATTGACACTCGTAAGGCTCTGGCTTTTCAACCTGAACCCTGGGGAGAAGTCCGTCCAAGGAATAAAAGGTGATTTTTCCCTTGTGATCATTGTCGGCAAGCGTCATCAGTGCATCAATGGCACTTAAACTGGAGCCCAGTATGGCAACAGGCTTATCTTTTGGCAAACTTTCAATTATTTTCGAAGAAGGCCAGGGTGAATCAAAGTAATTCTTATACTCAAGCAGTTCACCATAAAGGTTGGAAACAGGTGTTCCCAGCGCAAGCACGAGATACTTACAATTTATCGCATTTCCATCCGAAAGCTTAATTTGAAAAGTGTTACTCAGTTGAGATAGTTCAATAGCGCTGGCTTGGAGCAGTGTTACTTTCATGCCTTCTTTTTTTGCCAGCTCGAAATAATAATCGAATTGCTCCTGAAGGTAATCCCCATAAAGCCTGCGGGTAGTAAAGGCCTCATCCTGTCCCTGGTTATCCACCACCTCATTCTCCACACGTATGTTGTGCTCTTTTAACCAGTCACTAAAATGGGTCGGTTCTGCATGGTGAATGCCCATAAGCTGCGCCTGGGTATTGAGTATATGTCCGGGTTGCCTGGTTCCAAAGGCCAGCCCCTTTCCGACCTGCTCATTTTCTTCAATAATACTAATAGATATGTCCTGATGAATACCTGCAATACGTAATTGTAAAAATAGTTCAATGAATAAGGAGATTCCGCAGGCACCTCCACCGATGATTGTAATGTTTGTAGAATTCACGTTTTATGAGATGAGTGTTTATTTAAGAATAATTCATTTTAAATAACCGTGCTAATAGAATCTAAGTTTTGACAGTACAGGTTTGGACTTTGGAAGAAGAAGCATGTTTTTATACTGAGGATTAAACCGCCTACACGGATGAACCCAGGTAGCGAGACGAAATTTTTAATTATGGGAAGCTTGCCATAACGAATCAACGCAAACAGGGCGGAAACGATAAGTACAATCAGCAGCTGTGTCTGCGTAATTAACTTGCAGCAATGCATAAGCAGATCAATTGCTTTTTTAGCAATGAAGGCATTTGCGCAATCTTTCGTCTTATCGATTGTCGGTGAGCCCAGAATATCGAAGTAATTAAAAGATATTAAAAAATGGTGAATCTATTTAGATTCAAGTGTATAAGGCAGGTCGTGCGTATTTTATCTCGTAACAAATTTCACAGTATCATTCTTTCTGCGTTCTTGCAATTGGATAAACTCTTACTTTTTCGCTAAAAAAAGTAAGAGTTAAAACATTTAAACCACTATTTGGTTTTCAGTACCACCTGTCCGTCCGGATAGTTAAGATCCGCTTTGTTTTCTGCTGTGATAAAAAAACTTTGGGGCTCAAAGGGAGTTGCCGTGCTGAGCTCGCTTTTGAGTGATTTTGAAAAAAGACCTGATGCATTTTTTAGCTGTCCTAGATTTTTTATGCCATTGCCCGAGGTATTTGCCCACAAAACATAGGTATTACGCGATTCCACCAGATTATCTGCTGGTGCCAGGTTCCGCACAGCTACTTTTATTCCGTAATTTTCATTTTTATCTTTTTTTACTTTGATTGTACCTGCGGCTGCGGGAACAATAGCAGATCTGTCAAAAACATATTTTTTACTGCATGCACTGAAAAAAAGTATGATGGCAAAAAGCGTAGAGAAACGAAAGAGAGATGTATTGAATGGTTTGATCATTGTGTAATTTTAGTTTTCAAACTGTATTAAATTTTACAGGTATTGCCAATGGCAATACCATGTCAGATACAAATGTTATGCCAAGATGGTTGTGAAATGGTTTTCAAGGCAAAGGCTTGATGAGGCGGTTAGTTAAGAACAAATCTTAAGGTCATTTGGGCCTAAGCCTTGGCTTGGGGCAGCTGCTGCTGTTTTGCCAAGGACAGGTTTACCAGCCCGCTAGCGGGAAAATAGTTTACTAATGATTTGACTAATTTTGGCAAAGTTGTCGTGACGGCTTACCATACGTCTTTCTTTATGACTGGCCATGGGCTGACTGGCAGGGTAAATTAAAAGGAAATTATTTTCTGTAATGTACTGGTTTAAGAAATTTGTAGTCTGACCCATTTGGCTAAAATAGGAAGCCATCCCACGCTTTGCCATAAATATGGTCAGCCCGGTCATCCTTTGAAAGGTTGGTCGCTGATGCATTCTCAACAATGTTCCTGAGACGGAGCAGTGCATAAGAAATGCCCGCTTTCGTGCTGAGCTTTTTAAGGATAAGTACCGCATAATGCCGAACGTTAGCAATAGGTTGTGTGGCGCTATCGTCTAACGTATAAACATTATTATTTTGCAATTAAACATTGGGTAATTAGGAACAGAGGGTGGTGTAAAACCTTTTTAGGCATATGCCATGGAAGATGTCGATTTTGTATTCTCTTGATTTGAATAATGCGTCTTTCTTTGAAAAGCGGGTAAGTAGTAATTGTCTCACAAAGTCGGAAAGATCTAAGGAAGAATTGGATCTAAATAGTTTTTAGGTACAACCGCTAGATGATTGTGAATATGTATTATACGAAAAGCATTCAAAACGAGTTTGACGGGAAATTAAGAAGTTTGCTGAGAAGAAGTTTTGACACTTATATCCTTTTTAACTGAGATAAAGCGACGATTACAAGGCTTGGCTTGAGAACATACTATTATTCATCAAATAGGTTCAGAATCTGATTATAAAGAAAAATCTATTTTTAATGCAACAAAAGAATTGCATCTGCATCGTTTATTTTGGGAGGGAATCCTTCGGTAAATATATCCGAGTTCTGGATCCATATACTGAAATTTTCAAGCATACAAAGATAATTGCGGCAATGATCCCTGTCAAACTACCCAGCATTGTTCCTTTTTGTGAAATTGGAGTCATTGGTACCGGGTAACTTACCCCTTCAATGGTAACAAACAATGGTTCCTTTCCAACAAGTGCCATACGCATTTGTTCAGTTTCTGAAATTGTCGTAAAAGAAAGGTCTTGGAGAAAATCCGATTCTCTCTGCAATTTCTTGGTCATAATTTTCGCTTCCTGTGTAGTCAAATAAGAACTTTTATCTTTTTCTAGTGCCAGTACAGTCTGTTTGATTGTGATTAACCGAGCCAATGAATCTTCACGGTTCTTGTAAAGTAACAATACCTTTAGAGCTTTTTCTGACTGTTTTTCAGCGTATACCTCTTCAATAGTTTTAAGAAGGGTAGAACACCACAAAGCTGCTAATAATGAACTTTTCATCGACACAGATAGCTTTTTAAAAGATGATTTTCGTCCAAGTGAAGTTATTTGTGTTGACTTCAAAGCTTCCGATACAAGATTATTAAGTGCTATCCTTGACTTGATATCTAAGGCCTCAACGCCTACTGCCTTGAACCTGAAATTATGTAGATCAAGATCTTTTTTCCATTTTTCATCTTTTACTCCGCTCGAGTCAATAAAAAGGTTAGCCAGCAAAACGCTGTTACCCTTTATTTTTACGATTTTCATTAAGGTTCTTTCCAGTACTAGACGTGATTTGACAAAATAAAAAAAGTTTTCACCACTTAAGAGATTTTCATTAATAGCCATTCCTGCTCCAAAGGCGCTGGAAAGCGGTGTCCCACTACCATTATCTCTCCCGCCGGTTACATCAAATACAATTTCTGCACGGTAAAGATTATCGTTTTTTTTAAGCATGTCAATGGAAAAGCCAATTGTCATTCCCGATAAACAGCAAAGCGGAAAAGCCATCCAATTGTCCCGAAAAATTGCTTTTAAACTGGTGATAAAATGCATCGGCGCATGTTGACTGAATTGACTTTGGGAAAAGTTATTCATAAGATTACTTCAAGAAGAGCTAGGTATATAACCTGTGCATTAAGATTATTTTTTTCGCAGTCTTTGCTATTTTTAAATCATGTCTCCTGATATTAGGCATGAATTACTATGTAGTTGCATGCTCATTTTGATTTCCCGACGTTCCTTATGCAAGGAAGAAGCTGTTTTCTGTATATTCCTTGACAAATACTCCAGGAAAACTTGTTTACCTAAGGTCCCTTTGGGTTAAAAAAAATAGTGTATTAGTAACGAACATGATCTAGTGCTGCATTGGTGAAGGCTATTTGTTCACCGAGCACCCTTGCAAAAGTGCTCAGTGAAATTGGAAACCTGAATCAAAATCAGCATTCGGCTTTATGCAGGTCGGAATTACATAGAAGGCAGGGTAAAGCTTTTTGGATTACTGTCTCATTCAAATTTGCAAGTCATCGCTCAAATTCGAAATGCGTTTAACCGCTGCGCCGGGCTCGAACTCTCCGGCAATCCAACGAATAAAATTTGCGGAATGGGAAATGTAAATCTTTCGGGAAAGCGGTTTGATTCCACAGGTTTCTATTTCCAATCGGTAATTCGAATGCAGTTCCTTGAGGCGACGGAGTGTTTCAATGTCAGTTTTCATTTACGTTAACGGTTAAAGCTGCGATTAAAATATCAAGCTGAAAGTACCCGGTGTGTACTATTCACTTGATACGGATTTTGATTAGCCTAAAGCGGCAATGTGTAGAGAATTAGCCATTTCACGTATAGATCTCGGCGTAAACAGCCAAAGGAATTACTTAGCGAACTCTCACAGAAACAAGAGCTAACTACAAACCTGGATTTCTGGCCAGCGTGCTGTCTTTTTGAAAAATTGAATTAAAACGATCCTTCCATTTATCAATAATTGTATACATGACCGGCACCAAAACAAGCGTAAAAATCAGTGAACTTGTTAACCCACCGATGATTACCCAGGCCATGCCATTTTTGGTTTCTGATCCTGCATCTGTAGATAGGGCCATGGGCAGCATGCCCAGGATCATAGCAAGCGTGGTCATCAAAATGGGGCGCAGCCTTTCCCGACCCGCTTCAACCAGGGCATCTTTTACAGATTTTCCCTTCTGCTTTTCCTGATTGGTAAAGTCAACAATCAGAATGGCATTTTTGGCAACCAGTCCCAAAAGCATGATGATACCTAAAATCGAAAACAGGTTGATCGTATGCAGCGTAAGTGCCAGTGCCAGTATGGCTCCTATGATCGCGACAGGCAAAGAGAATAAAACCACAAAAGGGTATACAATACTTTCATACAGCGCCACCATGATCAGGTATATCAGAAGGATGCCCAGGCCAACCGCCATAAACAAGCTGCCGAATGCATCACTCTGGTTTTTACCGAACCCTGCCTCTACCACTTCGGCCCCCGCAGGGAACTTGACTTTTTTAAGCTCCTTTTTAATATCGTCTGAAATGCTGCCCGAGGCGCGGCCTACTGCAATGGCATTTATGGTGACTGAGTTGAGCCGGTCTTTTCGTTCGAGTACTGATTGGCTGGATGTTTCTGTAATGGTTGCAATTGCTTCAAGTGGAATGGTTGCCCCGCGGGAGTTTTTCACGTTAAACCTTTTTACATCTTCCATCGTAGTGCTGTTCGAACCGTCCAACTGGAGATTAATAACGTATTCTTCTCCGTCGTCTCTGAATTTAGCGTTGTCGCTGCCACTGAATGCGTATTGTACGGCACTGCCCACATCGTTCACTGTTACTGCATAACTCGCCATTTTATCATGGTCGAGCATGATAGAAACCTGGGGTTTGGCTTCTTTGCTGCTGTATTGTACATAATCGGTACCGGCTGTTTTTTCAAATATGTTTTTAACGATCGCCGCTGCCTTCATAATAGAATCTCGGTTCACACCCTGAATATCCATCTGAATATCAAAACTGGCATTGCCTGTCATACCCACAGTTTTTATGGTCGGTTTTACACCGGGTATCTGCATGATTTCATCCCTTACTTTCCTGCCAAAATTAACAGTGCTTATGGCCCGTTCGTTTACGTCGGTAAGCTGGATAGAAATTTCTGCAAGGTTGCTGTTTGATGAAGCGTTGGATCCCATCGAGGCGCCGCTTTGCGTACCCACTTTTGAAAATACATTGACAACTTCTGGGTGTTTGAGTATAATACCTTCTATCTGGGCAACTTTCGCATTTGTTTCTTTTAACGGCGTGTTGCCCGCCAGATCGATCTGGATATTGAGCTCACCACGGTCAGATTGTGGTATAAACTCTGTACCAACAAAACCGGCAGGGATCAGTGCGATAGAGCTGGTAATCAAAAAGGAAATCGCAATGATCACATACCTTTTATGGCTTAATGACCATATCAGGATCCTTGAATAAAACGCACGGAAATCGTCAATCAGCGATTCAAACCAGATATTGGTTTTACCCCACAAAGACGTTTTGCTCAAATGTGGAAGCTTTGCCAAACGGGATGCCAAAAGAGGTGTTAAAGTGAAAGCTACAAACAAGCTCATCAGTGTAGAAAATACCACTACCAGGGCGTATTCTTTCACAATATTACCAATCATACCACCCACAAATCCAAGCGGTAAGAACACCACCACGTCAACGAGCGTAATGGCCACTGCAGTAAAGCCTATTTCGTTACGTCCGTCCAGGGCAGCGGTGCGTTTATCTTTTCCCATTTCCATGTGACGGAAAATATTTTCCAAAATCACGATGCTGTCATCTACCAAAACACCTACGACCAACGAAAGTGCCATAAGCGTCATCATATTCAGTGAAAACCCAAATACCCACATCAGAATAAAAGAGGGTATCATCGCGGAAGGAAGGGCCACCAATACGAATGTTGAACTGCGGACGCTGTGCAGAAAGAACAGCATGACAAATGAGACGATGACAATGGCAAGTACCAGATCATGAACCACCGCGTCTGCCGAAGCCTGTGTGTATATGGACTGGTCGGAAGCAATATGATAATCGAAATTATCGGCTGCATAACTTATTTTAAGTTCTTCCAAACGTTGTTTGGCCAGCTTGCTTACCTGCACCGTATTGGCATCCGACTGTTTTTTTATTTCGATACCGATAGCAGGCTCACTGTTCAGGCGGTTCAATTGCGTAGCAGTTTCTTTTCCATCGGTTATGGAGGCCACATCTTTTAATAAAACCCGGCTTCCGTCCGTGTTTTGCCGTACAACCACATTTCTTAACTGCTCAACGGTTTGAACCTTCGCATTCAGATCGAGTGAATAGCGGTTGTTTCTGCTTTCAATTTTGCCGGACGGAAAAGTAGCACCGCTGGAACTTACAACCGAGTTAACCTCAAGCAGTGAAAGGTTGTATGCTTTTAGTTTATCATTGTCTATCTCCACGTTGATCTGCCTTTTGGTTCCGCCGATCACGCTTACATCTGAAACGCCGGGGACATTGGTGAGTAGTGGCTTTATTTCATTATCGATAAAATCATACAGCTCCGTGTCGCTCATGTCCGAACTGATGCTCAATTTCAATATCGCTTCATCGTCTGAACTCATCCGGCTTACCACCGGATCGTCAACACCCTGTGGCAGCGAGGACAATAGCTGGTTTATTTTTCTTTCCGCGTCGAGCTGCGCGTCACTGGTGCTGACACTGTTGGTTAATTCCAGGGAAATGGAGGATGAACCTTCCTGCGAGCTGGAGCTGATGGCGTCCACGCCTTCAACAGAAGACAACGCGTCTTCCAATGGTTTGGTAACGCTGGTAAGCACCTCTTCGGGCGATGCGCCAGTGTAGGTGGTATTAACCGAAACCATGTTGGTTGTAAATTTTGGAAGCAGATTCAAACTAAGCGAATTGTAGCTGATCAAGCCAAACAGGATGAGCGTTACAAATATCACCGTTATTAACAACGGACGTTTTATACTTAATTCTGTGATACTCATTTTGGAATTTTTTAGGGTATGTAGTAACAACCGGCCCCCCCGGTTATTTCACTTTTATAATTTGGGCCTTGCTCCCTTCTGATAAGTTGATCTGGCCGTTGGTGACCACTAATTCTCCCACCGATAAACCAGTTTTTACTTCGATGAAGTCTCCTTGTTCACTGCCAGTAACCAGTTTCCTTTTTTCAACCACACCATTTTTATAGACAAAGACAACCGGGTTTTTAACGCCTTCGGTCAACGCGTTTTTGTTAATCATCAGAAACGATTGCTTTGCTTTCGGGTATGTAAATTCAACATGGACATATAACCCGGCCTTTAACTGCACAGAACCGGTGTTGGTGATGGCAAGCTGTACCGCATAATTGTGGTTATCGTCTCCTTTCGGACTTACGTAATTTACGCTCCCGGTAAAACGTTCTGCGGGATAAGCGTCACTGGTGATGATTGCTTTCTGACCCGTTTTAATGTAGAAAACCTGGCTCTCTGGAACACTTACATTCGCTTTCAATGTATTTACGTTGGTAACGGTTGCTATTATGGTACCGGTTGTAACATATTCGCCCGCAATTTTTTGTCTATCGGTAATCACACCACTTGATGGGCTGATGATATTGGCCCTGCTGATTTGTGTACGGAGTTGGGCGGCTTCCAGTTTCTTGGCATCCAGCTCATATTTTGCATCTGTTACAGCGTTTGCATTGGTGGCGCTGCCGGCAAGCAAAACTTTACTTCTTTCGTAATCAGAGGTAAGCTTGGTAATGGAAAGCTCCGCCGCTTGCAGTTTTTGTTGGTTTTCGGTCACATCAATATGCCCGATTACCTGTCCTTTTCTAACAGAGCTGCCCAGCTCAATGCTCAGGC
Source organism: Dyadobacter subterraneus (assembly GCF_015221875.1). Lineage (NCBI taxonomy): Bacteria > Pseudomonadati > Bacteroidota > Cytophagia > Cytophagales > Spirosomataceae > Dyadobacter > Dyadobacter subterraneus. Next base: position 4,379,716 of record NZ_JACYGY010000001.1, on the reverse strand, counting down.
TGCTTATTTTGCCGGCGGTTTCAGCCGCGATGGTCGCAACGTTGTCTGTGATCAGCGTTGCAGGCTGTGTGACCGAGCCGTCCACCGTTTTTAATGAAACAGTATCTACGGTTACTTTAATAGATACATTGCTTCTGTCGACTGGCTTTTTGGCATCTTCCAGCTTATTTTTATTAACCGTTAATCTGATGATGATGGCGATCGGTATCAGGGCAATGATAAGTATGGTGATGATTCTTTTCGATTTCATTGAATGATTGTATTATTTAAGTTCTTCTACAAATCGTGAGATGGTTCCGGTATTTTTATAGTAGCTCAACTGGGCTTTCAGATAATCAAGAAGGGTGGTCGTATAGTTGGTTCTTGCTTCCTTGTAAGAATAATCAGCGTCCAGCAGGGAAGACAAAGTTGAGGTGCCTTCCCTGTATTCCACCGTTGAGGCGTCCATCATCTCCTTGGCAAGTATCAGATTTTCTTTGTTCTTTCTAAGATTTACATATGTACTGGTAATTTCACTGGCGGCATTTTCCACGTTCAGTTTATAGGTCTGCTGATTTAGTTTATTGGTGAGCTGCTGAGATCTGAAACTGAATTGGCTCTGAGCCAGCTGACTTTTCTTTTTAAAGCCGCTAAAGATCGGGATGGTAGCCTTTAAGCCAAGGGTTGAATAATCAAACCAATTGCCCAGCGCCTGCAGAAATTGGGTGCCGTACGCATTACCGCCATACTTCCCGTATATAGAAAACGTGGGAAGAAATGCGGCCTGCTTCTGGCGAACATCCAGATTTTTTAATTCAAGATTTTTCAAATCGATCTGAAAGTCAATTAAATTATTACTTTCAAGGCCATTTTGTTTCGGTAGAGACAAACCGCTCACATCCGCATTGCTGATGCTGTCAGCTATGGTGATTTGTGCTTCGAGTTGAAGACCCATATTATTTTTTAATGTATTGATTGCCAAATCGTATGCATTGCTATTGGCCAGTATTTCCGATTGCACATTGTTGTAATTCACCCTGCCACGGTCATATTCACTCTTTTTGACTACACCTTGTTCATAACGAACTTTGAGTATACCTACCATGGTTTCATATTGTTTTTCGCTTTCTTTCAGTAGCCGCCCCTTCTCCTTATACGTAAGCGCTTGGTAATAGGACGAAGCCGTATTGTAAATAAGGTTTTCATTTTCTTTGGATAGATTCAGATCCGCTACCTCTTTATTTACCTGCGACGTTTTGATGCCGATCGAAGCACTTTTGTCAAAAATATTTTGGTCTGCCTGAATAGATGCCGTGTTACTAAACTTATTTCCCAATTGCAGTTTGGTCTCTGTTGGCGAGAAGCTGCCTGCGGGAATCACACTGGTCTGAAGTTTCAGGTTGTAATCCAGCCCTAAACTGCCAGAGACCGATGGAAGAAATGCAGCTTTACTTTCTTTAATCTTAGCGGCGGCCGACTGGGCGGAATACCTGTAAATTGCCGTGTTGGGATGATGCTGCAGAGTATACTGGATACAGTCCTTAAGGGATAACATCTGGTTCTGGGACTTTGCCTGGAACGCCAGCGGCATGAAGGTCAATGCGCAAATCATGCATTTTCCTTTTAAACAGAACTTCATGTTTTTTTAGGTTGATTAGTGCTAAGGTTGATTGTGTCAATGATCGGTCGGGCTTTATTAACTGCCCGTTTTGAACCCTGTGTTCATTATATACTGATATGCGTTCATGGCAAAATTGATATTGAATGTGTATTGAAATTTTAGATTAATTTCTGTGGCCTATAACTGGCGCTGACAGAAGTGAACTGCTTACAAATACAGAAAGCCGCTGCGAAAAAGGAAGTTGTGTCTATAATCAATTCATAAGTGTAGATAACAGACTGTAATCATCTTGAAATGATTTAGTCTCAGGTATGCTTTTTCTTTTTGCGTTCAAAATAGCCGTACCCAAAAGTCATCCCAAAGTTTGCCTGGATAAGCTTCCAGCCGTCTGATCATCCTGCCTGATTGTATACAGAACAGGGCTTGATCTATGCACCTACAAAAAAAAGGCCACAATTTGCCAGTGGTGTCAGTATTATGGAATGACTGGAAAAAAATTAACCATCATTCCTAAAATTATCAGCCTTATATGCAAATTACTTTCTTGAAAAGCATCCTCATTTTATGTCTAGTGCTTGCTTTATTCAAAACGGGAAGGGCTCAGCCTCCGGGCGGGGCTGACGGAAATTTTCCACCCTTGGAATTTCCCGAAAATAAAACCGAGACTCCTGATGAAACCGCACGCAGGGAAACCAAGTGGATGAAAAAGAAACTTAGGCTCACAGCGCAGCAACTTGCTCCGGTGGAGGATATTAACTTTGATCATGCGCTTAAAAAACAGGACATTATTGACAATCTGATCAAAAAGGGCATCCGCCCAACCAGAGAACAGCTGCTTTTTAGCCAAAAGGCTTTTGATACACTGGCTGAGGATAAAGACAGTAAGCTCTCGAAGGTATTGACCAGTAAGCAGTGGGGTATTTATCTCTCAAAGAAAAAACAACTGGAAAATAACGGTCAAAATATGCCTTTTGCGACACCGCCGGGACGGGTAGGAAGCGGTTTTTCTCCGCAATGATCGTTCTTATACTGAGGAAATTCTTAAGGTCTATTCTTTTTTGAACTGGTAAATAGACTTTAGATTGTCAGTAAACTGATTTCCAATGGGCAGCTCTTTTTGAGCTACCCATATTTTCTTTTTTTGAAATGCCTCTATTTTTTCGATAGAAACGATGTAGGACTGATGAACCCGGCAGAACCGGTCTGCCGGCAAAAGGGCATAAATTCCTTTGACGTTCATCCGGGTAAGCACAGGGCCAGGTCTTGAAATAGTGAATATTTTAACATAATCTTTAAGTCCCTCGATATAAAGAATATCCGAGTATAGAATTTTAACCGTCTGGTACTCAGATTTTACATAGAGAGCGCCCTGCTGTTCTGCTGATTTTCGCTGCGGCATTCTCAGCTGATGAAGTGATAGCGCTTTACCAGTCGCGGCAAGAAGTCTTTCAAAAGAAATTGGTTTTAATAAATAATCGATGACATTCAGCTCAAATGCCCTGACCGCGTACTGCTCAAAAGCAGTTGTAAGAATGACCATGGGCGGGTTCTGCATTTGTGAGAGCAGCTGTAAACCTGACAGACCTGGCATTTGTATGTCTAAAAAAATCAGGTCGAATTCCTGAAATTCGAGCACCCTTCTTGCATCCAGCGCACTTCGGCATGTTCTGACCAGTTCCAGGGTTTCAATTTTACCGATGTCGTCTGCCAAAATTTCCAGGGCAAATGGTTCATCATCTACTACCAGACATCTGATCTTATCCATGCTTCAGGTTCAGTCTTAGTTCAACAGAAAAAAACTTTTGGTCATCGCGTATTGTCAGCGTATGTGTCTTCGGATAGTAAAGTTCAAGCCTTCTTTGCACATTCAACAATCCCTGGCCTGTTCCCTGTATGAGCTCGTCATCTTTGAAATCGAAATACTGATTTGTACAGGTAAAAACCAAATCATAACCTTTCACGCTTAGATTGATCACGACCTTCGAAGGTTCCTCGGAATGGATTCCGAACTTAAATGCATTTTCAACAAAGGGTATGAAGAGCAGCGGTTCAATTTTAATGTCCGGATCGTAGTTATCGCAGGTGAATTGGACCTGTGCCTTAGGATGAAGTCTTAGTTTCTGCAAATTTACATATCTTTTCAGATTCGTAACCTCATCCAGGAGCGCTACCTGGTGATGTACTACCTGGTAGAGCATATATCTTAAAATCTCGGACAGTTCCATCACCGAAGTTTCAGCCTGGTCGGATTTAATTCTGGCCAGCCATCGAATATTATTAAGTGTATTAAAGAGGAAATGAGGGCTGATCTGAAGACGCAAGACAGCCAGCTCCGCACTGGTCTTTTCATAAAGTATCTGCTGATTGAATTGCTGCTGATCAAGTCTTTCCGTTAAAACGGCCCAAAGCGAACTTGAAAGGACAATGAGTGCAAACAAGATCAGATTAGCCAAAAGCTGCCGCGGCGCCAGGAAATCATTTGCCAATATTTCTTGTAAAAAAGGATCGTTGCCTTCGGTTCTGGAAAGGTACATTTGCAGGTCTGCTCTGACGGCCTGCAGCAACAAATAATCCAGTAGCAGTACCATCACAAACAGTAACGGCAGGTATAAAAAGAACCGAAATGAATTTTTTGTCGATAATAACTGAGGCGTTAGATAGTGCAGGTTAAGATAAAACACAGCAATCAGCATCAGGTTGACAAAGGTCCTGGTAATGAACAGATAGTTGACATAATATTGAGGGAGCTGTTTGAAAATTGGAAGGGGCAAAATCAGGGGAGATGCGAAAAAAGCCAGCCACCCGGTTACATGCAGCCAAAACCGGTAATTCAACAAAAAGCGGGCAGATGTAAGTTTCAGTCTGAGTGGGGTGGACATATTCGCGTTTTATTTTTTGTAGTAAATACCCGGTAACGGCCTGTCTTGTTGCACAATGCCAGTTAATTTTCCCAGGGCAGGTGGAGTTGATCAGAAGTAAAATTTTTTTCCCAGTCCCGATACTGCAGCCACGTTGAAATACCCGACCACAGCTGACCCATTCTTATTTGAATTGACGATGTTTGTTGAGACATTGGCCAGCGGAGCAGAGGTGAAAAGCTCTGATATGCCGCCCATCCGGTCTGCCTGTGAGACGACCTCAGCCAGATAATTAAAAGATGAAAGATTAATCGAATGGATCTCGACATAGATTGAATCCCCGTTTGCCAAAGGAGAAACGGGTCTGTCATCGCTGTCCAGGTCATCTGCATTGACCCCCAACCTGACTGGTGAAATAAATGTTACCCCATCAAAGCCACTGCCTGAAGAAACCCCCGCATCATAGGCTGTTGTAATTTCACTCGCTTTATTGAGCAGTTTTCCGTTTTTATAACCTCTCATCCAGTAGGTGTCTCCTTTGCCAGCCGGATCTTTTGCCCAAAACTCTGCACTGTAAGTATCGTCCAACATACCTTGTCCCTCCCGGTAGGATAAAGTAAGACTGTCGACAATCGGAACGCGGTTCATCACAGATGTTGCGGTAAATGTTTCTCCCTTGTAGACTACTTTTAAGGTATAGCTTCTGCCTACGGCACCGAGTAATTCCCCTTTGGCCGGATACCAGCTGTAAGCTCCTGTCACACTGGTGCTGTCTTCGGCGAATTTAAATACATGGCCCTCGTTGTCTGTAACCGTTACCAAAGCCCCGGAAGCTACCGGAGGAAGGTTTTTATTGTCAAAATAGTCCTGTGAAAGCGTCAGGTAAATGTGCTGAGTTTCGGGTTTGTTATTGATCCAGGCATCAATATTCAGTACTGAGTCGGCCGAGGAAGTTTTTACATTGATTTCATCATCACAAGCCCACAAAAGCGGAATACTCAGTAAGCATAGTGGTCTTGCCAAAGTGCGGATGGCTGCTATCATAAAGGTTGTTTTTTAGAATTTAAAATTATAAGAGACCGATGGCACCATGGATCCAATGATCGACACCCGGTGCGCCTGCGTTTGTATGGGCTGATAGGAAGTTACACGGTCGGTCGATTGGGAGAAATAAGTGGAAAAGGCATTTTTACGGCCGTACACGTTATAAATCGAAAAAAACCAGAAGTCATGGTTTTTTCTTGCCAAACCTTTTTTGTTAAGTGTTTTGCCTTCCATTCTCAGCGATAGGTCAAGGCGATGGTAGGGCGTCAGGCGGGCGTCATTGCGTGCATTAGTTGTGTTGTAGGGTATGAGGATACCCTGCGAAAGATACCGCTGGTTGGGGTAAGTGGTAGGCGTGCCTGTTGTAAAGGCAAAATCTGCTGTCGTGGACCATTTCGGATTAATCGTATAGGAGGCTACAACTTTTAAATTATGGGTTTGGTCAAAACGGGTAGGGTACCATTTCCCATTGTTGATCCCATCTACTTTTAATTCCGAGCGGCTTAGTGTGTAGCTGACCCATCCAGTAATGAGCCCTTTTTTCTTTTGAAGATAAAGTTCCAGTCCATAGGCCCTTCCGTTGCCACTCAGCAAATCGCCCTCCAGACGGTCATTATTGAGCAGTTCGGCGCCATTGATGTAATCAATCTCGTTGGTAGTATTGCGGTAAAAAGTTTCAGCAGAAAACTCATATTCAGCACGCTGCCCAAGATCAGTGAAATAGCCCAGCGTGTACTGATTGCCCACTGCCGGTTTAATGTTATTGGTACTTGGCGTCCAGATATTTAGCGGATTAGAGGCGCTGGTATTGGAAATAAAATGCACGTACTGTGCCGTGTGGCTGAAACTTGCTTTGATCGATGCCTGGTCATTGATCTGATATTTGAAAGACAATCTAGGCTCCGGATTATTGTAAGATGCGATGGACTGCCCGTTTTTGTATTGGCGCTGGGCAACAGCGGTCCGCTTTCTGCCAGCGATGGTGTCGTTGTAGGTATAGGCGGTTCCTGGTCCCAGATAGTTAAAATAAGAAAAGCGAACCCCATATTGCACTTCCAGCTTTGAGCCCACTTTTAAATGGTGACTGACATAACCGGCCATTTCCAGTGCATATTTTTTTGGCTGGCTGCTATCGACAGTTTCTCCATTGGTTGTTCCTACCGTTTTGGATGGGTTGAACTGATAGTAAGAACTCTCGAGTCCGAATTTTAATTCTGAATTGCTATTGATGAAATAGCTGAAATCAGGTTTTAATACATAATTGCTGATTGCGGAGCTCCAGCTGTATTTATTGTTCTCATCCTGATTGAAACCAAGGTTGTAATTATAATTGCTGAATACCGCCGAAACATTGGCAAATAATTTGCTGTTCAGTACCGTGTTCCAACGCAGTGTTCCAGATTTGTTGCCCCAGTTGAACTTGGCATCATCGGAAAGACCAAAATTGTCACGGCCGAAAAAACCGGAAAGATACAAGCGGTTCTTCTGGTTTAATGTGTAATTGGTTTTTAGCGTTATATCATAGAAGTTCAGTCCAAAGTTGTTGCTGGTCAAAAGGGTAGAAAGGCCATCTATGTAGGATCTTCGTACTGCGATCAGATAGGACGATTTATCCTTAACCAGTGGTCCCTGAACGGCGAGTCTGCTGAAAATAAAACCTACGCCGCCATCGACTTCCGTTTTTTTACTATTGCCTTCTTTTAATCTGACATCCAAAACTGAGCTGATCCGGCCTCCATACTCCGAAGGGATAGCTCCTTTGTAGAGTTTTACATCTTTTACCGCGTCGGGATTGAATACCGAGAAGAATCCCAGCATATGTGAGGAGTTGTAGACCGGTGCTTCGTCAAGCAGCACCAAATTCTGGCCGACACTGCCACCTCTGACATTAAATCCTGATGAACCTTCACCGACCTGGCTAACACCTGGTAAAAATTGCAGACTTTTTACTATATCCACTTCACCCATCAGCGCCGGAAGTTTTTGGATGGTTTTTATATCGAGTTTATTGACGCTCATTTCAAAGTTGCGGGAAGTCGAAATCCGGCTTTCATCCACAATCTTGACTTCATCCAGCACCCTGGATGAAACTGGCAGTTCAATGTTCGCGGTGAGATTACTGGTTAGAACCAATTCTTTTACGATTTTATCATAACCTATGTAGGAATATTCTATGGTGTAAGAACCTTGTGGCAGGGTGATGGAATAGAAACCATAAGCATTGGTCACAGCACCCGATGATGGGCTCTGCTTCACATAGATGCTAGCGCCAATAAGCGTTTCTCCGTTGCTTTTGTCCTTCATTGTTCCACTGATTGTAAATTTGTTTTGCGCGGTAGCGGTGGCAGCGGCAGCCAGGACAAGCAGAAAAATGCCACAGTAAGCACCTGGTGAAAAGGAAATAAAATACTTGCTCATTTTTTATTACTAAGGGGAAAAGGTAGTTTTTTTAGACTGTTCGCATTAATGATGTAGCCTAAGCCTACATTCAGATTAAAACCTCGTATCGCGTCGACTTTTCCTGCACTTTCGAAATTGGCGGAATGGATATACCGAAGGTTGGCGCCAAGCGTGAAGCGCTTGGCAAAACGAAGATCAATACCGGTGCCGATTGTGGTATGAAAAACCATTCTAACTTCCGAATTCAGGTTGGGCCTGGCGCCAGAGCTCACCGCGCCGGGACTCATTTTGCCACCAAATACCAATACCTGGACTACGCCGGATCCCAGCAAAAAATAAGGGTGGGCCCTGACTCTGGGAAGCGCATATTTAAGACCAATGGTCAGCGGCATAACCATACCTCCACCGGTTCTCAAGCTTCCGCCTGCTGTCGTTTCCTGGGTTTGTGGTACCTTTAGTCTTCCGATATCTATAAACCAGGCAATCGAATCGTTCATCCATTTGGTAAGATGTATATCCAGAAAGGAGTGGGCATTGTACAGCTTCGCATAGGTTCCGTCTGTGATGCCTGTATGAACTGAGCCAAGCATCGCGAAACCACCGTATCTGACTTCCAATATCACCCGGTTATGTAATCTGTATTCCTTTAGAGAATCGATTGGATCCATCTTTTTTCTTACCGCTGGGTTATCCCATAAAGAATAGGTAGTGTCTGTCTTGACGGTTTTTTCAAGCAGGCTTTGGACACTGCCCAGTGCAGATAGACTGTCATTCTTATTTGTCTGTATCCAGGTCTGGTAATCGTTTAAAAGTTTAGGATACTTTTGCCGGAACTTTTGCGCAATACATTCACTGCTCTTTTCACTGAAAATGAATACCCGGTTTCGGTCGTGGTGAAAATTGTTATAAGTGTCCTCAAGAATGAATTTTAAAAACTCAATGTCATGATCTGCCGAAGCTTCGTCTTTGCAATCCCAGATCTTATTAACGGCGTTTGGGAAAATCAGAATCGTTGGTTCCTTTATATATTTCCATACCGTTTTTGCAAAAGCCTCCCGGGCCGTTTCTCCACTTTTATGCAAAATGATGACAACGGGCCTACTGCTGCGGTAGTCATTGGTACTGCTGTTGGAATAATAAAGAAAGCTCCTGTTTACACCTCCAATGGTATTTACAAAAATACGCTGTGCAGATGACTGAAATGAAAAAAGAAAGAGTGAAAATATAACTATTCCGACTTGATGCTTTTTTAGAATTAGGGCCATAATAAAGGGATGCAGTATTGCTTGATTCAATAGCAACAGGTACTTGCCTTTAAATATGAATGGTGAAAAGTGTATATAATAACAGGTCTTTTGTAGATATATGATCCTTTTATCGGCTCACCGCTTCCCTCAGCGCTTTATGGAGCACCTGAATAGTGCGATTATCGGCTTACTTTTGTACGGTGCACGTACTGTGCGTGTTCATGGGCCTAAACTGTAACTGCGGACGTTAAATTTCTTTTTTCACATTTCTTGTTTGCTGCAAAGAGGCTAACGAGGCTGTAGACCTATTAATCTCAAAACCATCGCCTTTTGCGGCGCTCAGTTGACAAAAGCTTAATTAGACCGGATGTATATTTAATCAATGAGATTGCAGGATCTTTGTCAATACTAGCTGGAAATGAGCATGATTTAGAAGCGAAAACGCATGCAGGCCATCGCTTAGATTGAACTAATTTTTTTATGGACGAAACCTATCAGTGAATGAGATGATTTATAAAATGTGCGTTATTTTCGCTGGAAATGAATTTAAATAAATAACCCGGAGGTAACAATCACTTTTTGACAAAAATGAGAAATAAAGAAAGAGTCCGTGACCGCCAGCGGACAGAGCAAAAAATCATCGTGGCAGTAGGTGAGATCATTAAGAAGCATGGTGTCGACCAGATAGGTATCAATGCAATTACAAAGACAGCCGGGGTAAATAAAGTATTGATATATCGACATTCATAACGGTCGATTCGCTAATCATCACTTATACCCAGTCACTGCTTGAGAACCGGAACGATTTTAAGGAAACTTTTTCAGGAAATATTGACCCAGCCAAAAAGGTAATTAGTATACTGCTGAATCTCACAGGAGCTACGCACAAATGACCACCTGCTGGATCTGATGCTATGGGAAATCCAGCACGGAAAAACATTTTTACTACCCGCATTGCTGCTGGTGGTCCAGCCCGAACTGGACTTGTTAAGGCAGTCCGGTGAAAATACCGACCGGAAGGCTCTGATTGCACTGCTGAGCACCGGCGTTTGCATGCTGAGTTTTGTAGCAAATATTCATTACCCGGTTTTGGGTATTAAAGTTCCCTGGCAGATCCGCCCGAAACGAACATTCTGATCATTTTTTGCTTGAACTCAGCGTCGTAGCTCCGACGACTTTTTTCAGATTTTGGGTCTTTCATTTTGCATCATGTCGTGCAAAAATATGTGCCGATTTTCGGAGCCAGCTCACTCACATTCAACGCTGTGTTACAAAATATATTAACTATCCGCAAGAGCAGTTGAAGCCAAGGTATATACACGATCAATTATATACGCCCATTTTTTTTAGACAAATGACAATGAGATAAAATCAAGCAGAGGATATATCCTTGTAATTCGAATTGCCTTGTTAGTCGAGGTGTTACTTTATCTGATTTATCAACAAAAAAACATTACATAGATTTGGAGACTATCCGGAATTTGAAAAATCAGGCAGTCTGGTTAAGAAGGGAAAATCTGCTGCTGATAGATCCATACCGGGTGCACATTATGTCCTTGCTTCAAACTGTACGCCGGGAAAGCGGTCTTGTTCAGGTAAATGATAAGTATTCAATCTGTGCCGTTAGTAACAATATGCCGGTGGGTTGATTTAATGATGAATCCGCCCACCGGACATCTGGCATTTCAGAACTGCTGATTATTTTTTGGTCTTGGGCAACTGAAGGATCTGGATTGAACCTCCCGAACTATATCCTGACAGCTGCACAAATATGTGGTCACCCTCTTTTCTTCGGATTGCGTAAACTTTCACCAAAGTGTTGGTATAATCAATCGATCCCTCCTCACCGAAGTAGGTGGCCTCGTCTTTAATACGGTCTAGTTCCTTCTGTGATACTTTTCCTTGAAATATCAGTGCGCCTCCGGCGGCCAAGATCAGGTCTTTATAACTTTTTTCAAAATAGGGCAAAGACCATTCTTTACCAGTGACATTCGTTAAAAATGCTTTATATACCTTTCCTTCCAAAGGTATCATCCCTTTTTGCGTTGGAAAAAAAAGCCGGTCGAAATCGCGCGTAAGTGGTTTATTAAGAGGAATTATATCAGCCGGAGGATTAAAAATGGGAAAGGCAGTCAACTCTTTTTCACTGAAAGGCAGTTTGCTCAAATCGATAGAATCAGAGAGCACAATTTTGGCTGTTTGCTGTGCCGGGGAGGCAGTGTCAGCTTGTATTATGGACTTTTCATGAAGGCTATCTGCCTTGCCAGACTTATTGCAGGAAAAAAACAAACCAGTCAGAAATAGGGACATTAGAACAGTTTTACTTTTCATTTCAATGAATTTTATGCGTTGGGTAATAGATAAAAATTTATTGCAAATAAAAATTCAGGCCAATTATGCTTTGGTGAGTTATAGCGCTACTACTTGGTCTGTATAACAAAGTGGCAGGTTCACTTTCTATTTATTGAGCCTTGTGTTTTCCAGCATCTTGAATACATATTCTTTATAACTGGCTCCGATCGGGATTTCGGTTCCCATAATTTGAATGCCTGTCGATGTAAAGGAGCCAATCTTATTGGTATTAACCAGAAACGACCGGTGAACACGCAGAAAAGAGTTGTCTGTAATCTCTGACTGCAAATCTGAAATTTTGTATTTCGCCTTGATCTTCTGATTTTGCAGGTGAAAGACAAGATAGTCTTTTACACTCTCTATATAACTGATCTGATCCACTTGTAGCCGGTGAACCCTGCCATCTGCACGGATGTGCAAAAACTGCGGGGAGGAAACAGGCTGTATAGCACTGGGCCCGGTTGAACGTGACAGATAACGCTCAACCGCTTTGAAGAACCTTTCAAACGTGATGGGTTTTAACAGATAATCAACCAAATCCAGATCGTATCCGTCCAGCGCGTATTCCCGGTAAGCCGTTGTAATAATGACAGCAGGAGGATTTTTTAGTGCCCGAAGAAACTCTAAACCGGTAATTTTCGGCATTTTTATATCCAGAAACAAAAGGTCCACTTGCGTTGACCGGAGTACTTCCAATGCTTTTATGGCATTCGCGCAGCTTGCCACAACCTGAAAGTTTTCGAGGTGTTCCAGATGATTTTTCAGTAGCGCAATGGCCAGCGGCTCATCATCAACTAAAAGGCATTTAATTTTCATGATGTTGGATTTTTTGCCTCAGATCAATTTGCAGCGTAACCATAAAACTGTTTTGCTCTGATGAAACTAAAAAAGAATGATCATCTCCATAAACCAGCTGCAACTGTTTTCGGATATTGGCAAGCCCAATTCTCTCACCTGGCACCTTTCCTGTCTCGTCTACAAAATCATTCGAAATTTTGAATTGAAAAATCTGCGTATTAAGTTCCAACACGATATCAATCACAGGGCTTCCCATATTTTCTCCTAACCCGTGTTTGAATGCATTTTCTACCAATGATAACAGGATCAGCGGTGCGATTTCAGCGTCCTGGTCGATGCTGTGCGTAAAACTTACCCGTAGCCGCTCGTCATATCTTAATCTTTCAAGGGTCAGATAATTTTCGATGAGTGCGATCTCTGAGCTTATACTGACAAATGGCTGACTGCACCGGTAGAGCACATGGTCCAGTATCTGCGACAAGCCTGCAATGGACTCAGAAGTCACTGGCGAATTAATCAGTGATAGACAGTAGATGTTGTTGAGGGTATTAAACAAAAAATGCGGATTAAGCTGCGCTTTCAGCGCATGAAGCTCTGTCTGTGCCTTTTGTTTTTCCAAAAGCAAGCTGTGCTTTTGAACCACATACTGATCTTTAATCAGCTTAGCCAGTGCGAAAAGCCAGGCCATTGAAAAAGATAGTGCAAAGTAGTGGGTAATTAGCTTTGGGATATCGGTCATAATTTCCCGGACGGATTCCTGTCCGAATGGCGGTGTTCTGATCAGGGGTTCGAGAAAATAAATCACCGCAATTCTTGAAACTACCGATATAAAATAACTTCCTGCAACAAATATGACTGAGACCACCAAGTAATGCTCTGGTCTGAGAAGTCTGGGAATAATCAGGTAAGCCAGAAAATAGGAAGATATCATTGTAATGGCCATATAAAAAAAATGCCTGTATAGCACTTTGTCAAGCGCTTCAAATTCTACCATATCGTACCGGTTCAGAAATATCAGTGTGACAACAAGCCAAAACAACACATGACTTAGCAGTCTGTGGGAAACGTTGAGATAAATTATTTTTTCAAGCAGCGGCATTAAACAATATTTGATTAGTACTTTATAGGCACACCGGCCGGAAGTTCCTATGGCATGTCATCACCTGCAGAAGGATATTTTTACCGAATTGATCTAACCTGTTGATCACCTGTTAGATACTGATCTGTCCCATTGAAAAAGAACAGGCTGATAATTTTGGAAAGTTATTCAGCAGTAATTAAACTTCTCGCCCTTTATTTACGGGAACCCTATTTATTAAGCTGCTGTGCCATAAATAAGGTATGTGCCAGTGCCTTGACATTGCTCCAATCCCCGTGACCCGGAATTACATATTTGGGCGCCGGACATTTCTTCTTAACATTTTCTACCGTGGCAGCATATTTTTTCACGTTTGCATCCCCCAGATAACCTAGGTCCTGATCTTGCATGCTTTTGATCAGACAGCCTCCGTAAAGAATCTTCTGCTTTCCGAACCATATGATAATATTGTCAGCCGTGTGTCCTTCCCCTGGAAAATAAGTCTGAAAGCTATACTGGCCTACGGTAAAAGAAGTATCGTTTTCCATAATAAGTTCGGCTCTTTTCATCCCTCTTTTTATGCTGGTCTGATCGATTCGTATGGTTGTAAAAGTTTTGATTCCTTTCTTTTTATAATACTCAAGTCCGGCAGTTCTGTCAGAATGGAAATCTGTGGCAATACACAGCGTGGCGGTTTTCTTGTGTTTTACCTTTATGCTATCAAGTAGTGGCTGAAACTGTGTTGTATCCCAGGGCGTATCAAAGATAACAACCTGCTTGCTGGTCACAAGATACATTCCATTTGCCGAAACCTGTTCTCCCTTGTAGGTATTATAAGTTGTATAGATGTAAAAGCCGCCTGTCAAATGAGAGATTTTAAGTTTTTTGTTTCCTGTTTGTCCGAAAACATTGCTTAGGCAAAAAAGAAATGTTGTGGCAAAAATAATTGTTCGCATCATGTTTGTGTAGGTTGTTGGTTCAGCTGTGAAATGTATGTTGGCTTTAGGTTCTGATGTCCGGGCCGAAATCTGATTGCAACGCCAAACAGACCACAAAAGTAGACAATTCGCTTTTTGCAACCATACCTATCGACAGGCAAGCCCAAAAAGGTGTCGAATACTGGTAAAATACCTCCCAAACCTTTGGGACGTGGGTTTTAGTGTATCTGTCATCAAACGCTTCGGGTTGGTCATCCTACCAATTTTTATCTTATTTTAATTCTTTTCTTTGAAAGCTTTAATGGGTCAGAACCCTGGAAGAAATTGGAAGCAAACAAGTTTAACCTTGTCAATTTCGGAATCAAAACGAATCTATAATTACCAATGAAATCATCTCTGCTGCTTGCTATTGCAATGTTTCTTCCGGCGTATGCCGCGCCCGGCTTTTGCCAGGCACCGATCGCCGGATCTCCACGGACATTAATCGCCCTGGATAGTCTTATTGAGACAAAAATGAACCTTGGGGGCATGGTTGGCCTTGGTGCGGCAATCATCGTCGATCAAAAGGTGGTCTGGATGAAGGGATACGGTTATGCGGATCTGGAAAACAAAAAGCCCTTTACGCCCAGTACCATTATGAACATCGGCTCGATTGGCAAAACCTTTACCGGTGTCTGTATGATGAAGGCGCTTGAAGATAAAAAGCTTTCTCTGGATCAGGACATCAACACTTATCTGCCTTTCAAGGTCATCAATCCATACTGTCCTAACGAGAAAATTACGCTCCGAAATCTGGCTACGCACACTTCGGGCATTACAGACCGTTCAGCCGTGTATGACAGCGCTTACTACTACGGTGGCGACCATCCAACGCCGCTTGGCCAGTTTCTGAAAAGCTATTTTGATCCGAAGGGAAGGTTCTACTCAAAAGATAATTTTCTAAATCAAAAGCCTGGCTCATACCGCGAATATTCCAATATTGCCGCAGGCCTTGCGGGCTATATCATCGAACAGGCCGTTGGTATGCCCCTGAATGAATACAGCAAACAGTGGATCTTCAAACCCTTAAAAATGAAAAACACCTGCTGGCTGCTTTCTGAGATTAACCCCTCTTTACACTCCAAACTATACGATAAGCAGACTGATACCTTAAAAACGATCCCGTTATACGGACTGGCGACGTACCCTGACGGCGGTGTGCGCACTTCGGTTGCAGAACTTACAAATTTTTTCATTGCGCTGCTTTCAGACGGGTCATTCCAGGGTAAACGAATTCTTCAAAAAACTTCTGTGGATACCATGCAGCGCTTTCAGTTTACACCGGAAAGCAAGCCCGCCAACATTAAGCTTAACGAGCTGAACTCCGGACTTTTTTGGGCCACCAAAATGGATGTAACCCAGATCGGCCACGGCGGAACAGACCCCGGAGTCAAGACAGAAATGCTTGCAAACCTTTCAAAAGAAGTGGCCGTGATACTGTTTACCAATACCTCCCTGACAGACGAAAACCTATTCAAATATTACTTCGGCATTTATCAGGATCTTTGGACTTACGGATCCGCGCTGAAGGCTGCACGGCAAATTGCTCCGCATAAAAAATGAAAAACGGGATCGCTACAGATGATTTTCCTGTGATTTTTTAGCCAACGCTTCGGCTTTTCACTGGCAGATTTACATTTCATGATGGAGCGCCGTAGTTTTCAACTTGTACTGAAAATATTTTTTCAGTACAAAAATCTGAACGAAAAACATAAGGGTCGCAAAAGCAGTGGTATAACTTGCCATTTTTGAAAATTTAAAAAATACCGGGCGGGCAAGATCGAAAAACGTGCTGAAACCGGTATATGACAACCAGACTTTGGTATGTGGCGGGCTATACTCGGGCAGAAAAATAAAGGCTGCCATAAAAAATGCGAGTAATAAGGCAAAGACCCAATTGGGAATCAAAGGTCTATAGACTGTCAACTGACTTTTTTTAGGGGCCAGAGCCTGCATCATCACTTTTGCGGTAAAGTTTTGGGAAGGTGATTGCAGTGCGGCTGATTTCATAATATGGCAGGTAAAATCCTCCAGCTGCTTATCTTTTTTCTCTTTCATAGTAAGCTATCATTTCGGGTCCTAAATGCTGGCGTAAAATACAGGCCAGGTTCTTTCTGCTTCTGAAAAGTTTTATTTTAATATTGTTTGCATTCGTAGCTATCACCTTGGCTATTTCTTCGATCGTCAGATCGTCAAAGTAATATAAAGTCAATAAAAATGCTTCCTGTGGTGGCAGCAGATGTAAACAGTCCTGAATTTTTTGATTTCTTTCGGCCTGATCAGTACCGTCTAAAATATTTTCAATTGTTTTCAGCTGTTCACCGCTGAGATCTTCAAAGGAAACAAGACTGTTTTTGTTATTATATTTTTTTAAATGATCAAGACAGGTATTATAGGTGATCTTGTAAACCCAGGTCGAGAATTTAGATTCCGATTTAAATGTATCAAGCGATCTGTATACTTTCACAAACGCGTCCTGGCATACTTCTTCTGCCTGCTCTCTGTTTTTGATCATCTTATAGCTTAGCGTAAAGACCATATTCTTATACCTGTTGACCAGTACGGCAAATTCGTCCGGATTTCCTGCTATGATTCTTTTGATATAGTGCTGATCGTCAATTTTGTCCATTGAAAAAACTTCTCTGTCTTTTGAACAGGTCTGACGACAGATGAGCCGGTATGGTTACAAGCTTCCGGTAAAAAAATCTATTAGATCTTTGTAACCTGCCGCAAGACCTTGTCGTCCAAGCCTGGGAACACATCAGAAAACCTAAATCAAAAAAGTGATGAATACGACCATATTAATTCCCATCAGCCTTTTTTTGTCGATTTTCGGCATTTTCTATCTTTTCCTATCCACCCGAAACAAAGAGCGCCTGGCGTTGATTGAGAAAGGTGTGGATGCTTCCATTTTCATGCATGGCCGCCGTCCCGGCAGTTTATTTTTCAGAATTGTTATTTTGAATCTGGCATTTCTGTTGATCGGTGTCGGGTTGGGCATCTTCATAGGCCTGTTATTGTCTTCCTATACAACTCTTAACCAGGACGCCTTGTACCCGGCCTGTATCTTCACCATGGCCGGACTAGCGCTGCTCGCAGCTTTTAAGGCTACCAAAACCCTGGATCAAGCAATCAGTAACAATTGATCAGTCAAATCATGAAAATGCAAATACCAAACATCTTTCTCGTTATCGGATTGATCGCAAGCCGATGCAAACGGCAATACTGTACGTTGTTAATTTTTATCGTTATATCAGGCATTACTCCAAATGCGCTTAGAGCGCAAACCCTGGAATCAAAAATAGACAGCCTGCTTTCAAACGTTTTTAAAGATAAAGAGGGACCTGGCGGCGTGTTTTTGATCTCCAGAGCCGGAAAGCCAATTTATCATAAGGCGTATGGGAAATCCAATATCGAACTTGGCACTGATCTATCCTGTGACAACGTCTTTCAACTCGGATCAATCACCAAACAATTTACCGCCGTGGCCATTCTGATGTTGGAAGAACAGGGTAAATTAAACGTAAAGGATGCTATTGGCCAGTATATACCGGATTATCCTTCTGGCAGCAAAATTACCCTACACCATCTTTTGACACATACCTCGGGGATCAAAGATTTTACGAAGATGAAATCACTTGGCGAGATTTCTCAAAAGGACCTGTCGCCTAAGGAAATGGTGGATTTCTTTAAAAACGAACCCGTCGATTTTTTGCCAGGGGAGAAATTTGAGTACAATAATTCAGGCTACATCGTGCTGGGCTACATCATTGAACTCGTATCTGGCATGAGCTATGAACAGTTTGTTACAAAAAATATTTTTGAGAAAACCGGTATGAATCATTCCAGATATGCCAGTGAAAGAGCCATTATTGGAAAGCGTGCTTACGGTTATCAAAGGAAGCAGTCTGAATATGTAAACAAGGCCCGGATTAGTTTTACCATCCCTTTTTCATCGGGATCACTCATGTCAACATCGGCTGATATGCTTAGGTGGCAAAATGCGTTAACCAACAACGTTCTGCTACCTTCGAAGACTTTAAATAAGGCTTTTACCGTTCACAAATTAAATAACGGAGAAGCGTTTAACTATGGATATGGCTGGCATTTAAAAGAAGTTAACGGAATAATGTTACGAGAACACGGAGGTAGTATATTTGGTTTTAAGACCATGGGGGTTTACATTCCTAGTGAGGATATTTATGTGATCGGAATGAGCAATTGTGACTGCAATTCACCAACCAAAGCAGCGGAGGATGTTGCTTTTACTGCCCTGAAAGAATTCAAAAAATAATAATAAAAAACAGGCAAAGGTTTAGTAGCCCTGCTTCGGCACAGTAGAACCGACCAGTTCCAAATGATAGTTTCAAAAAAAACGGAATCAAGTTACCTTTTTTAAATACCAGATGAGAATATCGTTTATAAATAATTTAAATCAGTTTCTTATGACCAAACCGGCAGTACTATGCTACTATCTGCTGTTTATTATTGCGGGTTGTGAAAATGTAGGTGAACAAAAAGAAACTTTAAGCAAACCCGCAAATAAAAGCACCGGTATCCTTAAAGAAAAGTGGCATTGGGACAGTAAGACAAATCAAAATGAGGATGCAGGCTATGCCCAGGTCGTTAAGGTTGGTAATACCTTGTACATTTCCGGTATCCCAACGCACGATTTGAGTCCTGTGGGCATAACAAGAGTTTATGATGCACTGGAAAAATGTCTGAATACCTTTGGTGCATCTTCCCAAAATGTTGTAAAAGAAAATCTGTACACTACCGATATCGAACAGGTGAAAAAATATAACGCTGCAAGGAAAGCATTTTATAAGGGTGATTTTCCTGCCGCAACCTGGGTGCAGGTAACCAGGCTGTATGAAGCAGATTCGAAATTAGAAGTAGAATTGATCGCCCAGCTTGAAGATACTAACCAGTAAAATTTATCCTCAGTAATAGCCAAAGGTTATCCATAACATTCAGTATTGCAACAAAATGAATTTCAACGATATTGCAGATAAAATCATTGGTTTAAAAACAAGAGATTTACAACTCAGAACCAAACTCATGGAAGAGGGAAAACTTTCTGATGGGTATGATAAGGCTATGGAAAAATTACATAACAGCAATGCGGAGAAATTAGATGAAATCATAAACAACATCGGTTATCCCACGATTGACAAAGTGGGCAAGGAAGCCAGTGAAGCAGCCTGGCTTGTAATTCAGCATGCAATTGGCCAGCCCAGCTTTATGAAGAAGTGCATGATCCTTATGGAAAATGCAGTTTATGAAAACAAAGCAGATCCAAAAAACTTAGCGTACCTGACCGACCGGATAGCGGTTTTAGAAGGAAGACCGCAGCTCTATGGTACTCAATTTGACTGGGATGAAAATGGGAAATTGAGTCCCAACCCTTTGGAAGATTATGTAATGGTAAATCAAAGAAGAAAATCGGTCGGTCTAAATTCGTTAGAAGAACAGACTCAAATCATGAGCACTTTGGCAAATAGAGAAAATCAATCCCCACCCCAAGATTCTCAAAAGAAGAAACAGGATTTTGAAGAATGGAAGAAAAGGGTGGGATGGACGAAATAAAATTGTTGCCGAACTTACGATAACCCAGATTGTTTGAAAGAATACAATTTACAACAATCCAAAGAAACTCTCTTGACATAGAAGTGTACCACTTTCTTTTGCGGACAATGGGCAGTAGAGAGTGATGATTGCTGGACTACTATGCTGTTGGCATGATATTTTCATCTAATCGGAAATCCTATATCAATTTTACTCTCAGCGATGGAATTTTGCCTAATTTATCTTAGCTCTTCAAATGACCTGTCTGCTAGTGACCTTTCTTCCCTGGCTATCAAAAGCCAGGAAAACAACCGATCACTAGGGATTACGGGAATTCTACTATACTGTAATGGCAGTATCATTCAAGTTCTGGAAGGCAAACAAGAGAAAGTTAATGCGCTCTATCAAACAATTCTTAGAGACTCTAGGCACAAACAGGTGACCAAATTATACAGCGGACAGATAGAAAAGAGGTCTTTCCCTGATTGGCTGATGGGTTACCGGACTTTAACGGAAAATGAAATAACTGGCTTACAGGAAGAGCTCCCTTTTATTAAAAATCCTTATCTACAATCAGGTCCGGAAAATATTGTAGTGTCATTGGTAAGGACGTTTTATAAGAACAACCATCGCAATTAACCTGATTCTTAACTAGATGCTAGGCTTTAATTAGGTAGATAGCAAGGAGTGTTAAAGCAGGCCATTTGAATGGTAGTCTGCCTGATGTGTATATTTCCTTATAGCTAACTTAAGTCACTTATCACGCTGGGCGACCTTCATAACTGAATTTTTGTTCGTCCTGCTCACAGGTAATTTAATGTTCCCAATAAGTAGATACTGCTGTTCAATCGCAGTTATAGCATCAATGGCCACCATATAAGACTTATGGATTTTTAACAATTTATGTGGAGGAAGGCTTTTTTCAATTTGTTTTAGACTGGAATAGACCGTGTATTTGGCCCTTTTAGTGATGATATTTACATAATTAAGCATAGCTTCAATATATAGGATATCGGCGATAAACACTTTTTCAAACCGGTGGTTATGCTTAACATAAATGAAATCCGGCTGAAAATCAATTGATTTTATAGCTTCGGACCCTCTTAGTTTTATTCGTGCTTTATCTATCGCCTTAGAAAAACGTTCAAAGGTTACCGGTTTCATTAAGTAATCTGTAACCTCTAACTCAAAGCCCTCAATTGCATATTCCGGGAATGCAGTTACAAAAATGACCTGCTGAAAGATATTGCTTTGTTTTATGAATTCAATTCCGCTCATGTGTGGCATCTTAATATCCAGTAAGATTAGATCTATGGGTACTGTGTCCAGGATTGCTTTTGCCGATAACGGGTTACGGGCGGTACCTGCCAATTTTAAAAATGGAATCCGCTGTACATAGGCTTCAATTTGTTGCCTGGCTAAAGGTTCATCATCAACTATCAAACAATTTAAAATCATGTCAAATCTAACGTTAATAACACTTCATATTTCCCATTTACAATTCCAGCATGTAATTCATATTTGTTTCTATAAATTAAATCCAATCTCTTTTGAACATTTACCAAGCCAATACCTTTATCATGAGCCGGCAGCAAGTTTAATTCCACTACATCCATGGTATTGATGCAGTGGAATCGTAGTTTATCCTCTTTAAAAGTAATGCTTGCCTTTATAAAATTTTCTTGGTTGTAGCTATCAGACACATACTTGAACGCGTTCTCAATAAAAGGAATCGGTAGCAGTGGGGCTATTAAAAAATTGTGTTTTGTTTCCTGCACTAACATCTCTGTTTTACAATTGTCTTTGCGAAGACTTTGCAAGTTAAAGTAATTCCTGAGGTAGGCGATCTCTTTTTCGACGGCGATAAAATCTGCTATACAGTCATAAAGCTGGTAGCGTAATAAGTCGGCAATCGATGCTAATGTGGCTTTGGCATCGCCACCCCCAAGCTCCAGTTGGGTATATAAACTATTTAAAGAATTAAATAGGAAGTGCGGATTAATTTGCGCTTTCAGGTAGTTTAATTCCGCTGCCGACTTTTCTTTCTCCATTACATTTAATTTTTTCCCGGCTTCCAGCCTGTCAAGCGCCAGTTTAACAGAACAACCGCCCAAAACACCTACCAATACGATAAAAAGGCGGTTGAGTTGAAGATCCTTATAGTTCCATGAAAAGTCAAAATGAATAGGTACCAGGTTATGCTGAAGAAAAATCAACATCATCCAAGAGAAAATACCTGACAGTGCCAAGATCAGGGCAATGGACCACATTGCGAATAACCAGATACTTTTTCTTCTGAAGTAATCTGGCATTAAATAGAGGTAAAAAATATAAAAAGCCAGTATGATCATACTGACGTCTAATGCAGAGAAATAAATACGGTTCAAATCACTGCTGATATAGAAATACATGATTCTGTTCCATATCGCGAAAAAAATTATCCAGAAGAGAAAATGCAGCAGTAGTTTACGCATCATGCAATTTACTCAAACCAAATTTAAACGCTTAGTTTTTATACCAATGGTGATCTTTTCAGGATGATTGGTAAGGCCGTTTATCAGCCGCTACTATTCATATAAAATTTCTTTCCGGTGGTATAATTCCTGGCCATCACTAAGCCCTGAATGGCGATTATTGGAGATTAATTAATAACAATGGAAAAAATACTGACCTTATTTCTATGCTGGCAGCTACTGATCTGCCACGCGCAAAAGATCAATACCCCGGTTAACTTGGCATCTGCTTATTTTAAAGAAGCCGAAATGGCAGCAGCAAATCAAAAATTCTGGTCTGTGAAGCTCTATGGCCCGATGTTATTTGTAGACCAAAAATCAAGAATTACCTACGCAAATATGCCAGATAGCGCAGGTATTTTGAGACAGGAAGGTGAAATTTACAAGGGGTTATTGCCAAAAGATGTGATGGTGGCAAATACTTCTGTTAAGTGGCAGGGGACTTTATGGTCGGTGATATTGTGGCCTTTGCCGCAAGATCATGATGATCGGTTGAACCTGGTGATGCACGAATTATTTCACAGTGTACAGCAGAAACTCGGGTTTCCCATGCATAGCCCAACAGCGGATCATTTGAGTACAATGAATGGGCGTATCTATCTTTTACTAGAACTCCAAGCCCTGAAAACCGCTTTAAGCAAACCTTTAAACCAGCGGCAAGAAGATTTGATTAGCGCGCTATTGTTCAGGGACAAAAGACAAAAGCTTTTCCCAAAAACATTCGACAATGAAAGAGTGCTCGAAATGAATGAAGGGCTTGCTGAGTACACCGGGGTAATGCTTGGCAGAGCAAAGGATAGTATAAAGCATCATTTGTACAAGATTATAACCCATGCCAGTGAACACAACTCGCTGATACGTTCTTTCCCATATATGACAGGGCCTATTTATGGCTATTTATTATATGAAAAGAACCCTGAATGGACTACTAAGATCGATTCCAGTGCCAATTTTCCGGAGCTTATCAAAAGGACTTATCAGTTTGATTTGCCAGGTAAACAATTGAATAAAGAAATAACATCACGTGCTGATCATTACGATGGAAAAGCGATCGTTAGATTGGAGCAATTAAGGGAAGAAGAACATCAAAAAATATTCAGCGACTACGTTGCTGTTTTTACAAAACAGCCTGTCCTGACCATAAAGTTGATAAAAATGGGAATCAGATTTAACCCCAGTAATCTTTTTGACTTGGGTGAATATGGTACCCTGTATCCAACGGCTGAAATAAAGGATGTCTGGGGACTATTAACAGTATCGGAAGGCGGGGTTTTGATGAAGGACTGGAGCCTAATTTCGTTACCTGCCGGTCAGGGCATAAGCGTTAACGGACAGGTGATTGAAGGCAAAGGATGGAAAATTACTTTACAGGCCGACTGGGAGTTGGTTAAAAAGAATTCCTCACACTATGTCTTGGCAAATAAAAAATAAACCTGCCAGTCAGTATGAGCTATACTATAAATTCTGTGTAGCGAACTGTGGGACTACTACACTTAAAGTAAACGTTGCAGGCAAAAACAAAGCCCTTACCCTCCATAAAGAAAACAGGAACTCAGCGAAATATAAAGTGGCACTTTTGATGGTTACTTAAAAAGTTGCGTTTTATACCCTATTCCTGAAGAGTCATCAACTTGCAAAATAATATTTGTAATATTCTGAAATTATTGACTATTGAGCCCGTCTTTTCTCATCAAAACGGATGTCCTTATTGTTTCCGGAAACCTTCGATCTACCGAATGAATACGACAGGCTAAGCGTAAAAGTATTATAATTATAATCTGTTTTTGTGGTTTGCACAAATTCACTGTAATGAAAATCATATTTGCTTACCGTACCAAGAAAATAAGCCGGGCTGATAATCAAATTGTTATCAAGCAACTTTATTCGGGCCCCCATTCTAAAACTGCGTTGCGTGTATGTGTAAACATTTCTATCGGTTGATGGAAGGTTTTGATTGTAATTCAGATAAAAACTTAACAGGGTGGTTGCATTAAAACTATTATTGATACTGAATGAGGCAGAAGTTCCGCTTGGTGTCCTGATGGCTGCTATTTTGGATTTTGGCGATGCATAGAGAAAAGAGACGTAGACGCTATTTTCCCACCATTTAGATAATGACCGATTAAAGGACAGATAAGCGCCCAGGTTATCCTGAGTTAAAAAATTCCCTCTGCTGGTAACCAATGACGGGCCATTAACCGTTGTGAGATTTGAAATGATATCGCTGGTATGTTGTGTAAATACAGTAAAAGAAAACATGCCTTTATACAGGTAGTTCACTTCGACATTGTTACTGTAAGATGGCAAGAGCAATGGATTTCCGGTGGAATAGGTATAAATATTTGTATAATAAGCGAATGGATTTAAGGAATTCAGGCTCGGCCGGTTAATCCGCCTGGAGTAATTTAACGAAAAGACATGATTCTTGCCAGCTTTGTAAACGATATAGGCGGTTGGAAACAAGGCACCATAATTACGTCTGTTACGCTGGTCTAAGGTAGGCGAATAACCGTCCATCAAAGTATACTCATAACGCAAACCTGCCTTGGCTGACCACCTTTCTGATAATTCAGATTCCATGCTGAAATAGGAGGCCAGGTTGCTTTCTGTATAGTTAAATTCATTGCTACGTGTTTTATCCAAGAAGAAGCCTTCACCGGTATAATTGTAGTATTCCACATTAGCATTGTTATTAAAATTAGCTAGTTTGATACCTGTTTCTATTTTAGCCCAGTTATAAGGTAAAGTTAAATCTGATTGTACAGACCAGATATTGTATTTTGATAAATTATTATTTTGAACCGAAACATAGGTATTTTCAGATTCAGAAATAAAATCATTTCTCATTTCAGGTTTGTTCATAAAAAAGTTAACGGAGCTACTCAATTTCTTTCCAGCGGAATCAAGCTTTAAATCATGGTATATATTTAATGTTTGTGCAAATAGTGGCCTGGAAAATTTTCCCGTAGTGTTTAAAACCGAGTCAATAATACTATCAGTAATAAAGCTATAGCTGTTACCAAAGGTAGTATTCGATTTATTGTCTGAAATATTATAGATGAGCCCGATGTTGTTGTGTTTGTTTAACTCATAATCGATACTTATGCCTGTTTGCAAGCCGGGTGAATTTCCTATACGTTTCTCATCGCTGATAATTTCGCTGGGGCGCCCGGTTATGTTGAAAGATTCTTTGATAATGTAGCGGTATTTTGATTGGTTAAACGTCAAAGAACTTCTAAGTTTTTTTGACCGAAAAAAAAGGGCCAGATTGTTAGCGTATGATGGATAGTTGTTCTGAGAATATGACGTTCCCAGTGAGCCTCGCCAGCCTAGGGACTGGTTTTTCTTTAGAACAATGTTAATCAGGCCGCCAGTCCCCTGGGCCTCATATTTTGCCGGCGGCGTGGTTATAATTTCAATTTTTTCTATATCATCAGATCTTAGTGTTTTAAGATAGTTGACGAGCTCATTGCCTCGAAGCTGCACTATCCGCTCGTTAATCATTACCGAAACACCCCCTTTGCCAATAATAGAAATTTCACTTTCCTGCACTTTCAACATAGGTAGCCAGGCCAGCGCCTGAATCAGATCTGTTCCTTTTGCTGCAAGTGAATTGGATAGGTTAAAAACCATGCGATCTATTTTTTTTTCGAGCAAAGGCTTATTGCCTTTTACGGTAAACTCGCTAAGGGTATTTGTACTGGTAATGAGCATCAAGGTACGGACAGTTAAATCTGTTGCAGATATTTCAAAAGAAGCTGATTTACCTTTTTCATAGCCTATAAAGGAAGCAGTAATCAGGTAGCTTCCTGGTTTTACGTCCTCAAACGCATATCCGCCTTCTCCATTGGTGAATTGTGTACTGACTGTAAGTGAATCGGGCAATCTAACTAATGAAACAGAAGCAAAGCCTAGCCCGGCTTCTTTGGTATTTTCAACAATCTTACCCCTAACTTTTGATGAT
This sequence comes from Dyadobacter subterraneus, assembly GCF_015221875.1. Classification (NCBI taxonomy): domain Bacteria; kingdom Pseudomonadati; phylum Bacteroidota; class Cytophagia; order Cytophagales; family Spirosomataceae; genus Dyadobacter; species Dyadobacter subterraneus. The sequence continues at coordinate 4,353,317 of NZ_JACYGY010000001.1, read as the reverse complement.
TGAGCAGAAACAAACCCGCCACTATTGGTAAATAGATACCAAATGGAAATTAATACAAATAATCTCATATCTTTTTTAATAATTCATTATGATGAACTGAATCTATATACGTCTAAGTGATGCTACACTTATTGATGATATGTAATGGCTTCTTGTTCCCGCCTTGATAAATTCTGCTGACGCGTAGTGGATACCCTGGATACAACTTATCCTGCAGGCTGGCGTATATAAATCTGGTCCGAAAAAAGGATGCTGTTTTTTAGTGCCGCAGGTTTGGATGACGTCCCTTTAAGAAAAACCGGTGTTATCAGCGTAAACCAGCATAGCCACCGCGGCAAGTGCTAAAGCTCCCCCGTATGAAAGTTGGTCACTTTTAGTTGAACCTTTCCATAACGTGGGGTTGTACAGCTTGAATCGCCAAATAAAATCGGTGACTTACTGTCCCAGAAAGGCTTGTCTGAGCGGCGTTTCGTATTGGATGGTTTCTGCCTAAATAAGGTAGACTCATTTACGTTGTTGTCTGTTGGGCCCAGTAACTGAACGTTATATACTTTTGAATGGAAAGCCTACCATCCTTTCTGATGACAGTGTCAGACAGACGAAATGATTTTTGCACAGCTGCAGTCAGTAACTCAATTTTTAAAGACGTGATTGCCTGGGCTATTAAGTGACTGGCTCCACCGATGGGCGAAAATAAAATAGAACACATTTTTTCCATGACTAACAAGATTGGTATGTTGTTATTGTGGAAACTTTCGAAACGCAGAAAGGTTACAAGAAAATGAAAATAAAAAATTGGCCGGCTTCTGAATCAATAATTTTTTCAGCGGAAGAGCACAACAAAGTGAGGGTTGGAAGTGCTGTTTCGGCCAAATTAAAGCTACATTTATAATACTGAGGGGTCGGTAAAGCACTTTTCTGAAAAAATATCTCTAAGCCGGCCATGTAGCCTGAACCGGCTTCACCTGACTTCTGCACCTGTTGTTTATGAAAAGCAGAAGCGTTGCTTTTAAAGGGCGGCAAGAAAAGTCTTACATATGCTGATGGTGAGGTTAGAACACCTTACTTAATCCAATATAACGTACTTATAACAAAGAAAAATTGTTGCTTGGAGTAGTGTCCGACTCAATATCAAGAATGTTTGGGCTGATGCACGACCAAACCGGATCGGGCATTAGCATGACGCATATTTACTTTACTCTTTGGCCGCTCCGTAGGATGACTTGGGACCCATTAGGTTAAAAAAACAGCAGTAGTGTATCGCTAAAGTCGTCGATGATTAACAGGCGAAAGATCCACCAAAACTGCAAGTCAACTACCTGCCGCCGTCCCGCGGTTAAGAACTGGGATAATGTCCCTAAAAACCTTTATCTACTTTTTTGAACTGATTTCTTCGTGATCCAATGCGCAACAAGCATATTTGGTATCCAGCACAGCCAAGCTACTGCAATATAGGCCCTGCCATAGTTACCTATAATCAAAATCAAAACAGGTAGCCAGATTCTTAGTGTAACAGCCGCAAAACAGGCCGCATAACTATATATCATTAATACTTGATGTAGTACGATCCTTTGGTTCTTGATGGTTATGTAAGCCATTAAGGTGGTACAAAACCAGATTATACCTAAGATGCTAAATCCAAGCGATGCCCAGAAACCCCCATCTGCATACAGTGCAATATAAAAACCCGAGAAGGAACTCAATAAAGCCGAAAGAACATAAATTTGGCCGATATGCCTGTGTACTTTGACATTTGTGGACCTAAGCCTCGGGCTGAATTGAAGCCAGCCCACTAGCAACGAAATGCCTCCCAACGCAATATGTGTGTAAAAAGAAATACACCAGGCTCCATTGGTCAAAAGCCAGTTTGGTTTCGCATTCAGTATTCCTATCGTTTTATCTGTTAAGAAATATTTGAGTGGATACAGCCCAATGGTAATAGAAAAGAAGCCAAATAAAATCCAGAAAATCTTTTTTTTCATGTCAGCACTTAGTTAAAGTAACGGGCGTTGCGGTTAGAGCATAACCCAAATTGTTTCAACAAAAATGCTCAGTAAAGGGCTGAAAATAGTTTCACTTTGAAAGGTGGAACCTATTTTGGTCTATATTGTGGCTTGGAGTTGTATTTTCTGCTGTTTTAAATAGGCTGTTGGAGATAATCCTATCTTCTTTTTAAAATTTCTATTAAAGGAAGTTTTCGAATTAAAGCCGACTTCATAGGCCAGGGCTAACAATGTGAACCTGTGATTTTCTGGCCGCATCAAAATTCCCTTAAATTCTTCAATTCTAAGTTCATTGATATAATCGTAGAAATTTTTATTTTCTACTGTGTTGATCACCTGAGACAAAGCATTTGGATGGATGTTCAGTTGATGCGCAAGTTTATTTAAGCTCAGTTCAGGATCCTTAAATAGCTTTTCTTGTTGCATTAACTGTCTGACCTGCAAGTGTATTTCTGACAAAAGCAGGTCACCTATTGTCGATTTCTGGTATTTTACCCTCAAAGGTTCATCTCTAATAGCACCTACCAGTTCCATCTCCAAATTACCATTCGGCAAAGCAATAACCTTGTTGGTAAACAAGCCAAGTTGTTTGATGCCAAAATAGCCAATAAACAAAATAAACAGATCTACTAATGTAAAAGTGGAGATGTCATTGCCTAAGAGTATAGATAACCAGATTATGCACATACCCATTATAAGATTTCTTAACCAGTTCAGATTAATCTTTTCCGGATGAGAAACTAGGTTTGAAATATTTTGGCTATATTTTTCTATCAGATGAAGCGACATGATGATATAGGCGATACCAGAAGGTAAAATCGCAAAATGTATAATTTTTAATAGGCCCAGATAACCAATGCCATTGTTTTCATAAATAAATATCTTTTCGGCGGCTGATAACAGAAAGAACTTTGACAAAGCAAGATATATTAAGATAGAAGGAAGAAAATGAAAATACCAGGATAATCTCCTGATCGTCTTCCCGGTTAACAAAGTGGTATAGAAAAATAAAAATGGCCCATGGAGCAGTGGCATGGCAATCTCAAGGCCCAAAAAGTACGGAAATTCTAGAAATTTATCTGATGCAAGTAAATAATAGCAAAATAGGTGAGCAGCCATCAAAAGGAGCCAAAAAGCCAGTGTCAGATCCGCTCTAGATTTACCTCGTTTTGTAAAGAGTATTATGGAAAGAAATATTGAAATGACAATCCCGGTAATATGCAGCATAGCCTATAAAGTATGAGCCAAATATAAAAGAAAACGGCCGGAATCTGAAATCGTTGGGCACTCCAAATCAGAAACCGGGGCATATCATTTATTTTACAATTGACTATTCTAAATGGTTATCCGGAGCAGTTTAACACAAGAGTAAAAATAAACAAGAGTAAAAATAAATGGGTAGAGGATCTGCCCGAATGCACTGGTCAATCCTTTAGAATTCTCCTTGTGATCAACTATGCTAACTTTTATTTCAGATAACATACGATATCCGGGAAAGGCAGTATAATGCCTATATCCAGCTTATGTTAAAGCTGACTTTCTGGAACTGGAAAACCAAGGATGACCAGTTAGGCTTTTTTGATTTAACCTCCATATAAAACAAATGACCGTGTTTACCATCTGCGACGCTGACAATGACTTTGATCCATGTCAAATGGTGAGCCCCTTACAATTGCTGCAAGATACCTATACGAAAGAACTGGTAAAGTTTTATGAGGCGGGCTCCATAAATACGTACAGATGTGTGGCTTTATCATTTTCAATCAAAAAAAAGTCCATGCTATTCATTATGTCCGGTTTTTCCTTGGTTCCGATATTTCCGTACAAACGAGCTCCGTTCTGAGTGGAGTCAATTGTTTTGGCCACGCTGAAGTAAAAGTCAGGATCCTGAACTTGAAGCATCCCAATAAAATCCGAGACTTCCGCCAAGCTTTGTATGATGGAATTCGGATCGTACATTTTGATATCTTCTGCATAGATTGTCTTCAATAACTTGTCTCTTTTTTCACGGTTTCTTTCATTCCAGGCAGCAACGTGGTTTTCTTGAAATGTCTTCAAAAACTGGGCATCCATAATTTAGATTTTTTTATTTTAATTAATTTTTAACAAGAAATTATTAGGCAGACATAAATGGTTAAACGATATAACCATATGTTGCCATCGAGGAAAATGTTTTTTCCTCAGACTTATTGAGTCTCTCATTTTTCTCATACCGGGCATCAGGGTCAGGAGTTGCAAGGAAAGAAGATAAAAATGAGATCAATTTTGCGATTCCTCTCTTTAATGCTGATTTATCTATCGCTTTGATTTAACCTGTATTTGCAATCAGGCTGTTTTGTTGACAACTTTCCAGTGAGCTCATCCTTAATTTGGATATCCATTTGGGCAAACTTATTTAACCTTGATTAGTTCAACACCTGAAAGCGCGCCGCCAACATCCTGGAGCTTTCCAGCTTCTTTGAAGTTGCCTATATCAATTGGTGCAAATCCCATCGCTTCGGTGATTATTGATACCTGATTTTTTGCTTCGGTATCGTTGCCGCTTATAACAATTACGGTTTTACCAGCTGTACTTTGAGTAGGCTGGGCAAGCGTGGCTGCTGCAAGGGTGTTGAAGGCTTTTACTACCTTTTGGGCGGGAAACAGCGCTGATACGAACTCACCGGTTGATTTATTATTTACATCTGCCAGGCGAAATGGGCTGACAGATACGATATTGTTTGTAGCATCCACGATTATTTTTCCCTCATAACCGACAAATTCCTTGGCCAGATTTTCAAGACTTATCCACGGCGCAGCAATAAAAATAATATCGGATCTTTGGATCGTCTCCCTTAGTTCCCCAGCCTTTAAAGAACCTCCTATGGAACTGACCAGCCCCTCCAAGGACTCAGGACCCCTGGTGTTGGCAAGTAATACCTCGTAATGGGTTTTAGATAAATGCAGCGCCAGCCCGCGTCCGATATTTCCAGAACCGATAATCCCTATTTTATAATCCATGATGAATGTATTTGAAGTTTTAAAAAAAAACCTTGTCACCTTTTGACAGGTTGCTGACACGTTGATCACTTTATTTGTTGTAGTAACTAAACGCAAAGTTCGTACACGCAAAGTTTGCAATACGATGACCTATCATAACAAATAGTGTTGATATAGATCAATGAAATCTTTACCGAGATCGTATCTTTGTGAAAGATTTAAAAGAATGTCGATGCTTACGCCACTGTTGAACTATATAAAAGAGCGGTCGGTAACCGCACTTTCAAAAGAAGATATTGATTTGCTAAGCGAGGCTTTTATCGCAAAAAAATTGCGCAAAAGACAATTTTTTTTGCAGGAAGGTGAGATTTGCAAGTATATTGGGTTCATTGTGAAAGGTGCGACCCGGCAGTATACCGTTGACGCGAAAGGCTCCGAACACATACTGAACCTTGGTATTGAGAATTGGTGGGTATCGGATCGTGAAAGTTATCACAAACGAACACCCAGCATATATAATATTGATGCTTGGGAAGAGACTGAACTACTTTTATTACCAAAAATTAATGATTTTTATGAGCGGGTCAACAGCATTCCTGCCTTTAAGGAAATGCGCACCAAATTGGATGACAATAACCATATGGCCATTCAAAAACGGCTGCTTTCTTCTAAAAACCATATAGCAGAATACCGATATAAGGAACTGCAAAAAACGTATCCGGAATTCCTTGCAAGATTTCCGCAGCATATAATCGCTTCCTACCTGGGCATAACCAAGGAGACATTAAGCCGTATTCGCAATCAGTCACCAAGGGGATAAATTTCGGGTGCATCGATTGTAAGTCAATGCTGATCATTAGAGCCACACTGACCTTTACATGTCATTGAAGATGGAATTAATTATTTGAATTACACAATGAAGACAGGTCACTTTTGGAAGGGCTTTGGCGTTGCAATAGTAAGACAGAAATCTCACCTTTGGAATTTAGGCAACCTTTTAATAAAAATTAAAAACCCCTTATTGAAAACAAACGTTTCAGAATTGAACTAAATCTGTGTCTTATTTGTAAAATAAGGCATGGCAAGAAATGTAGAATTTGACGAACAGTTAGCAGTATCCAAAGCAATGGATGTCTTTTGGAGAAAGGGCTATAACGGCACTACGATGAGAGATCTGACAGAGGCGATGGGCATTAACAGTAGTAGCTTGTACAATACGATAGGGGACAAACACGAACTTTTTATCCGCAGCCTAAGGCATTATACGGAGTCGAGAATGAAAGCTGCTATAAAGCAGTTAGAACCTATCAAATCGCCGCTTAGGGCAATTGAAAAATTTATTCAATCATCCGCTTATGCCATTACAAATGAACCTAATAGCTGCTTAGCCATTAAAACGACATTTGAAGTAGCCGCAAGTGATAAGCAGGTGCAGCAGATCATAAAAGCGGACAATGATTTTACTTATAATCTGCTGATCAGTTTAGTGGAAAGAGCCATAGTTAAAGGAGAAATTAAAGTAAGCCAGGACGCAGCCATGTTGACAGATTATATCATCAACCATTTTACCGGATGGCACGAGTCGTTTATCATTCATAAGGATAAGACACGCATCAAGAAAATGGCAGCATTCCTGGTTCAGCAGATAAGCCTGTAAATTTTTTTAAAAAATTTGAAACAAATGTTTTAAAATTATGAATATATATGAGCAGTACAGAAGCTACTTCACGGCACAAGAAAAGCCCGAAGTTGTGCACATAGATAAAGCTAGCTATGTTTCCATTCTTGGGAAAGGAAGCCCGGGTACAACGATTTTTTATGAAAAGAAAGCGGCCCTTAAAGAATTTATCGTGGCATTAGAAAAGACGTCTGCGCTGACTGACCAAGCATTTACAAGCAGGATCGCGGAAATATTTTACTGGTTTGATCAGGACAAGGTTGGATTTGTAGATATCGGCCGCTTTTATACAACAGTCGATTTAGACTTACTTCATTACCGGATTTCGATCCGTATTCCTGATTTTGTAACCAGTGAAAGCATTACACAAACGGCAGCACAAAGACAAGATATTCCCTTTGTCAATGGCTTTGAACATTTTACTTACACAGCAGGAACTTGTGTGCAGCTCATGCATTCAGGACCTTTTGCCGGGGAATTACAAACGCTTCCGGTGCTCCAACGGTTTGCCACAGAAAACGGTTTTAAAAAGTCCGGCATGCATCATGAAATTCATCTGACCAATTTTGAGGTGGGGGAGAGTCAGGCACATCTTCAAACGATCCTTCGCGATCCCGTAGCAAAGCAAAAATAATTTTTAACCATATTTGAAACAAATGTTTCAATACTAATAAGCAATAATGGAAATAGCAACAAAAGAATTAACCGGGAAAGTGGCGCTGGTTACCGGGGGCACAAAAGGTATAGGCAAAGCAATAGCAGATGAGCTCAAAGGTCTGGGAGCCACTGTAATTATTTCAGCAAGGCGCAGGCCTGATGCAAATCCGGAGCACGCCTTTATCGCAGCAGATCTTACCAAGCCAGAGGATAACAAACAGTTAGCAGAGAAAATTATAAAAGAATACGGCGCACTTGATATTTTAATTAATAATGTGGGTGGTACATCGGCACCGGCAGGCGGTTTTAGTGTACTGTCTGATCAGGACTGGGAAAATGATTTGCAGTTGAATCTATTAGCAGCAGTCAAACTAGACAGGGCACTTGTTCCCCTAATGATAGAGCGTAATACCGGGGTGGTTATCCATATTTCCTCCCTTAACGGCAAGTTACCGCTTTATGCATCCAATTTCTCTTACGGTGTAACCAAGGCAGCCCTGAATAATTACAGCAAAGCATTGGCCAATGAACTTGCATCCAAAGGTATCCGCGTAATTACCGTCTCACCCGGTATGGTAAAAACCACTGCCATGGAAAATTTTCTTCAAAGCTATGGCTCTTCCATTGGAAAAAATCTTGACGAAACAGCCCAGCTGGTAATGGACAGTCTTGGAGGCGTACCATTAAATAGACTGGCCCAGCCCGAAGAAATAGCTCATCTGATAGGATTTCTGGTTTCACCCAAAGCCTCTTACATTACTGGGAGCAACGTGGTGATAGATGGCGGGACCATACCTACTGTTTATTAATAATGAAAGGTGTATTTTAAAAACAAACAGTTTAGAAAACTCTTTAACCATGTGAAACAAACTTTTCATTATGGTAGCAAAGCCGACCCAATTACTATGGCATAGATTAAGATGCAATTTGGTAAGATTGACATGCTGATCAATAATCTAAGAGAGACCACCCATCCAGTGGGACGCTTTGGTATTTTAACTGAAAGTTTTGGCCGTCCGGCTGATGGTTTTAGATAAAACCAGTCTGGAAATTAATATTAAACTATAAGACTATGAAAGATTTAAATCTAGACGAGGTGCTAACTCGTTCACTGATCATTAGGAAGTTATACCATGAGTTAGAACTCGAACACCATAGCAGTGAGTGGTCTGTTGAAGAAGATGCGCTGGCATTTATGACAGATGCCGCGCTTGTTGGCAGGTTAACGATGGCACAGCAAGGACGCTGGCCCAAAGGCGATAAGCCGGAAAATGAACTTTCGCACAAATTAGGTGAGAGTATCTGGTGGTTGATTATCCTGGCCGACCGCATGAATATTGATATAAAAACATCATTGGAAGGATTTCTGTCCCGAACCGAAAAGCTTTTAAAAAAATAGTATGGAAATATCAAATGAAGTTGCCGGCACAAAACTGCTCATATACGGCGCAACAGGATATACAGGATTAATGATTTGCCACGAGGCTGCCAGACGTGGCCTTGATTTTGAGATTGCGGGTAGAAATGAGGAAAAACTTTCGGCGTTATCACAACAGCTAAATGTTCCTTACCATGTATTTTCAGTGGCAGATAAATCGGGCTGGGAAAAAAGCCTTTTAGAAAAAACGTGTTTGCTGAACACCGCAGGTCCCTTTAGTGAAACCGCAGAACCGGCCATGGAGGCCTGTATTAAAAATCAGGTACATTATGTTGACATCGCGGCAGAAGTTGATATTTATCGCCTTGCCGAGTCTAAAAATTCAGCAGCGACAGCCTCTGGTATTATGATACTTTCCGGAGCCGGGCTTTTTTCGATGTATGATCCACTGATCGTTCACGCTGCCAAGCGGGTGAAAAATCCTGTTGCTTTAAGGTCAGCTTTTCAATACAGCGGCGGGTTTACACCGGGTTCTGTCGCCAGCAGTGCCAACATTATCCAGGCAGGTATTCTTGTAAGAATAAACGGGTTGATCCGGCAATTACCTGTCGCAGAACCTTCTGCGTTTGATTTTGGCAGTGGTCCACGGCAGTGCTTTCCAACACCACTGGGTGGGATTGTATTGTGTTACAAATCAACGGGCATCCCTAATATTGAAGAGTTTTTTCAAATGGCGTTGCCGGCAACCAAAGGGTCAGACCATTCAACGGTCATGGACGAAGAAATAAATCCAGATTCGGAAGAACCGAGCAGAATTTTGGCCGAGGTAACAGGAGCCGATGGATCTGTTGTAAGATCGATAGCCACTATGCCAGCGGGCTATATGCCAACTGTTACTGCGGCAATCGAGGTTGTATCGCGTGAATTAGACGGCTCTTATAAAGCAGGCTTCCAATCGCCGGCTTCTGTCTATGGAGAGCAGCTACTGCAATCATTACAAGTCGAGATTATCGACCTGTAGTATCATATTATTTTGGAACAGGACCAATTCAGTACATTACAATTATTCACCTGTTATTTAATAATTGCTACCGGATTTTCCACTTAGTTTTTGTGAAATCGCTGAGCCAAATACCAAATCAATATGGACATCCAGTTTTTAGTGCCCAGAACAAATATAACTTATGACAGAGCCAGGGCTTTGCAAAAAGAACTTCTAAAAGAAGATTTTCAAGTAGTCCGTGTTCCAGGTGGAGATCAAAAGTTTAGCTGTTTACCCTATAATCAGAAAGGCCTTTTCAAGATCAGCATTCATCATGGGGCTAACCGGATTTATTATGCCGACAAAATGTCGGAAATGAAAGAACAGGCTATTTTATTTTCCAGGCCGAATATGGTTTACCACTTCGAGCCGCTCGGTGAGCAGTATTCGGGCTATCTTTGTGTCTTTACAGAAAAGTTTTTTGATCAGTTTGTCAACATTAACGATTATCCGCTATTCATACCGGGAGCATCGCCATTGACGGAAATCTCAGCTGCACAAATGGAATCCTTTACGAAACTTTTTGAGAAAATGGAGCATGAAAACGAGCTTAATTTTACCTATAAATATGATACAATAAGGGTCCTGGTCCTTCAACTGATACTGGATACGCTCAAATTGCGGCCTACTCCTGATCTGAAATCAAGGGAATCCAACAGCTCGTTGCGGCTCAGCAACCACTTTAAGGAACTACTCGAAGGGCAGTTTCCTATTCTGAACCCGGCATACAAAATGATTTTAAGGCACCCGGCTGAATTTGCTGACGCATTATTTGTACACGTAAATCACCTTAACAGGTCGTTGAAAGAAGTAACAGAGAAAACAACATCACAATTAATTGCAGACAGAATTTTTTTAGAAGCTAAAATTCTCTTGCAAAATACAGAATGGAATATTAATGAAATAGCCTGGTGTCTGGGCTTTGAGGATCTGGCTCATTTTATTAAATTTTTTAAGAGAAATGCAGGTACAACACCTGGGGGGTTAAGGAAAGTGCTTACTGTTTGATTTTGCTATATTTTCGTTTGATTCTCACCATTTTTCGGGTGGCATCTGACCTAATTTTACACTGTTAAAGCTATTGGAATTAGCCACCAGCGGTATGCTGTATAATTAGGATTAAGCAATGAGAATATTTCATCTGATATCAAGTCCCCGTGGAGAAGCCTCGATCAGTACAAAACTAAGCAGTGCGATAGTTGAAAAATTAATACAGGCCAATGTAGGCAGTATAGTAACGACGCGCAACCTGTCCACTGAACCTTTTCCAAATCTGGAAGAAGTGCATATTGGTTCATTCTTTACCCCAGAAGAGGAATTTACCCCTGAGCTTGCCGCGGCTGCTAAAAAATCAGAGGATGCCATCGCACAATTGTTGGAAACGGATATAATTGTGATTGGCGCTCCAATGTATAATTTTACGATACACACGGCTTTAAAGTCCTGGATAGATCATATTGTACGAGCGAATAAAACCTTTGCTTTTACTGAAAATGGTGCCCAAGGTTTTGTTACCGGCAAAAAGTTGTACATCGGTTTATCATCGGGCGGCATTTTTACAGAAGGCCCGTTTAAACTTTATGATTTCGCAGAACCGTATTTACGTTTTATATTCGGCTTTATCGGGATTACAGACGTGACTATTTATCGCGTGCAAGGATTAAATGTTCCAATCATCAAAGAAACGGCTCTTCAACAAGCGATTGATAGCATAGTAATTTAAACTACAAAAGAACAGGCAATGCACCAGACGGTTTTACGACCTTGCAAGGCTACTGCATGCTGCCCCTCAAATACCTTCTGAAAGAAATGGTGGTAAGCGTATCAGTATTGTAGTATTGGATTACTGTCTTATTCAATGAGCTGCTATTGCCTATTGCAGTAGCTGCGTTGCCCTTTTAAACATAAGCCGGTTCTTGAGGCTGAAGATTTACTGCGAAGTTGTGCTCTGGCAAAGTTTGTGTGTGAGAAGTTGGGTGATCAGCTTTTAAAGTGAAACCGAAAATTACCTGGAAGTTTTACGGCCCACTCCAACTTTCTGCAAATGTGAACTACATTGGTTATCTAAAAAGATCAGCTTACAAAGATCTTTAATTAGAAATCGCTAAGTATTTGATTGAAGTAATTCAAAAATCAATTTAATATCGGGTATTATGGCCGGCAGACACAAATTATTTGACGAGAAGGAATTAATCAAAAAGGCGCTTACAGTATTTTGGAAAAAAGGATATCACATGTCATCTGCCGACGAGCTTATCACTGCGATGGGAGTAAGCACAGGCAGTTTTTATCTTTCATTCAAGGGGGGTAAGAAAGAACTTTATCAGAAAACCCTTGTGCAGTTTGCATCCAATTGCAACAATGATTTTCGAAACAAGCTCATGCAGCAGGAGAATCCAGTGCTTTACATTAAAGAATTTTTTTTGTCCATGACTGATACGCCGGCGTTCCTGCAAGCTGTCGGCTGTTATCTGGGAAATTCCTTGATTGAAATGTCGACCACCGATCAGCATTCAAGAGAATTAATCGTTACGCTCTTAAAAGAAATAGAAGCTGTTTTTTGCGAAGCACTACGAAAAGCACAGGTATCAGGATTCTTAAAAACTACCCAAAGTCCTGAATTGCTAGGCCGTCATTTAATTAATCTTTGGAATGGCATCAATGTAACAAGGCGGATGTATGGTCACGATGGTTTTACAAAAGAAATGATTGAACTGAATTTAAAAGTGTTGGAATGAATTTGCCGAAAAAAGAACCGATTATCCAGTAATGCGAAGTATCTGTTTAATGGTTATGTTGAATCTAACTGCGATGGCTAAGATTTGCGCTCAGACACTGAATTCTTCTGCTAACCGAGAAGATCCGTCCCAAAGGGTATCATATAGCACCGGAAAGTGTTTTTAAAATGTTTCGGGAAGCTCAAGTGGACCCTGTTAATCATCACTTTCCGGGCAACGCACTGAATGAAACAATCTCTGAATGGGCAATGTGGAAAGAGAATACATGTTATGTATATCAGGCAAATCCAGATTTTCAGATCAAAATCCAGGCAGGTGAGCGGTAAACTTGACGAAATTTTACCGCTCACCTGTTTTTTTACTCTTTTAACTTAATTTAAAATCCTGGAAACTCAGTTAAAGTCCGAAAATTCCTCCTGAAACAGAAATTTGTTCACCTGTAATCCATCCGGAATCATCCGAAGCAAGAAATAAGGCGACTTTTGCAACGTCTTCAGGCTGACCGGTACGGCCAAGTGATGTATTGGCGACTATTTTTGTGTGAAAATCACTGCCAATGAAACCATTGTTATGGGTACCTTCAGTTTCTATCGCCCCGGGTAAAAGAGAATTGATACGAATATTTCTGCCGCTAAATTCTTTCGACAAAGAAACAGTAACCGCATCAAGTGCCGCTTTTGATGCAGAATATATTGCTCCTGTTGGAACCGGCGTCCTACTCGCCCCCGAGCTAATGTTGATTATGTTTCCACCCCTAGTACCAAACAGTTTTAGTGATTGCTGAATAGCAAGTACAGATCCAAGGACATTAATGTTGAACTGTTGATGGAAAGAATCTGCTTTGACATCCTCAATGGGCGCATACTGAAAAATGCCGGCATTGTTCACCAGAATGTCTAATGTTCCAAAGGCACTTTTTGTTTCTTCAAAAATCCTGCTTACATCACTCTCTATCGACACATCGCCCTGCACCGCAATGGCGATACCCCCGTTATCCGTTATGGCTTTTACCACTTTGTCAGCTCCTTCTTTACTGGAAGCATAATTAACCACAACCTTTGCGCCTTCGGCTGCAAAATAGGTGGCAATTGATGCTCCAATTCCTTTAGATGCTCCTGTTACGATTGCAACTTTATCTATTAACTTATTCATTTCTATACTTTTTAAATAATGATTTGCCTTTTTTCTTCTACTGATTTCAGATCTAACCAGAGAACCATTCAGCGCTTTATTGAGAGCAATCCATATGGTCTGACTACCAGGGGAGGGCGCCTTCCGGTCCAAAAAAGCCTCCGTTTGTAACGTCCAGATTCCTCGTCGCATAGCGCAGCGGTACAGCTGCGCCTTCATGAGTACTTAGAGTTCCTGTATTTTCGTTGAGGTCAGTACGTATGTGTCCGGGCTCGACGGCATAAACTTTGATCCCTGAAGGTCCCAGTTCCTTGGCAAATGCAACGGTGACCATATTGAGTGCTGCTTTTGAACTGGAATAACCCATAAAATTGACCTGTCCGTAGATGATGTCGGGATCTGAACTCAAGCCGATAGAGCCAACAATACTACTTAACATGATGATGCGGGCCTGCTCAGCCGCTTTCAGCAAAGGCAGAAAAGCCTGAGTTACGCGGATTGGCCCGAAAGTATTCGTTTCAAAAGTTTCCCTGATCAGGCTCATTTTTTCATCGCTGGGAAGGCTTTTCAGGTTCAGCGCGACACCGGCGTTATTAATTAAAATATCCAGATGCGTTGTTTGTTTAGTTAAAAAGTATGCCGCTTTCGATACACTGTCGTCATCTGCGACGTCAATCGTGAGCAAGTGCACGTCCAGTCCCTTGGCGCGAAGGCTTTCAACAGCTGCCTGACCGCGCGAAAAGTCGCGCGATCCCAGCCATACTTTATAGCCGTGTCTGGCCAGCCTTTCTACTGTAGCAAGTCCTATGCCTTTGTTTGCTCCGGTTACCAGAGCAGTTTTTATGCTATTCATTTTCTTTCAGTATTTTTGCAGATGGGCCGTTTGGATTTGCATGGTGTGACAAGTCTCCGGCAAAACCCATAGAAAGACTTCTTTCTTTAAAATGCCATTTACCGTCGATGCGAACAAAGACATCGTCATAAGTACCTGTCATGACTGGCTGCAGCGGAAATGACCGCTCGGTATCCTGCTGATAGATAATAAGATAAGACTTCGCAGTAGCTAAGGTTTCATCATCGCTTATCCGTATAACCGTATTCGTTGTTACGTGGACTGTCTGTGGCGTACCGTTAGGATAAAGCTGAAGATTAGATTTAAGCATTGCTTCAATATTTACACCGTCTGTGAATTCGCCAAGAGAGCCTATTCTACCATTTGAAAACAAAGTACCTACTCCGGCAAAGTCACCCTTATCCAATAAATGTGTGTAATGTGCGATTAGATTTTCGATCTCTCTTTCACTGCTGATTTTATATTTTGGTTGACTCATTTTGTTTGATTTAAATAATTAATGGGTTGATTTTAAATAATTACACGGTCGGGTTTGTTCCACCGTCAATGATGTAGTTTGCTCCTGATAGGTAGGATGCTCTTGGTGAAACCAAATAGCCTACCAGTTCTGCGACATCCTCAGGATTTGCCATTCTACCCATAGGAATGCCGCCAAGGCTTTTCATTGCAGCATCTGTGCTGTCTTCTATGGTGATACCCGCCTCATCAGCGAGTGTTTGCAGGTAATTACTCATTGTTTCGGTTTTGACCATACCGGGTGATACGGTCAGCACACGAACGCCTTTGGAGCTAACTTCTTTCGAAAGGCTTTTACTATAATTGATCAAGGCCGCCTTGGCTACCGCGTAGGCGCCCAAAGACTCCCAAATAGGAATTATCCCGCTGACTGAAGATATATGGATAATAACACCATTTTTCTTTTCAAGCATTGTTGGCAAAACTTCCCTGTCTACACGTGCCGGAGCCAGCAGGTTGAGTCTCAGATCATTCTCCCAGTGCTCGTCTGTCAGAGTACTGAAACCGCCTGAAGGACTGCTTGATCCACCCATGTTGTTGATGAGAATATCAACAGTACCAAATTTTTGGAGAATTCCTGCGATAACAGGTGCTGCCTCTTCCGCCTTTACCAAATCTGCTTGGATAAAATGATGTCCATATAGATTGTCGACAGGCCCATTTCTAGCTATTATAATTACAGTTGCACCAGCTTGTCCCAATCTGTCGGCAATGGCTTTTCCTATACCTTTTGTTCCGCCCGTTACAAGAGCGACTTTACCCTTAAGTTCTGAATTGTTATTCTGATTATTTTCCATTTTAATGTTTAAGCTGTCACCATTGCGGTGTTTTTAACGATTCAAAATTAAGTAAGCCTGCATTCGCAGAATTGGCAGAATCAAACGGAAATATAGCAAAATCAAACAGCCGGCAGTTTGCGTGGTCTACGGATGTGGCAGTGCATTTCCTTAATAAATTTATAGGATGACACGGCCAGGTATATTGGCTGACTTTTTTGGAAAATCCTGCTTCATGTTAAGCAGGATAGGATATTTATGTTTCTGGATATGAAGTCTTCTACTGCAATTGCCAAAAATCAGGACAATGTCAGTTAATTCGAGACCTTACAAGAATTCCATTGATCTCTCAGTAACTGTCAAACGCCCTTTGAAAAGTCAGGCTGAAAATTGCAGCAGTAGATTCAGCCTTTTGCCGAAATTTAAAGCGGGACTGCATTCAAGATTGGTTGCTGCGGGAGAGATCGGATCGCTGAAAATTGAATCATCTTCACGGGCAATGTTCTCAATATCCTTACAAGGATTCAGGAACTTTGCACCCATTTGAAAGCTGCACTACGGTTATCAAAGGATCGGTGTATCGTCGTACAAAAGTTTACAAACAAAAACACTTCACCTTTTTCAGGCCACATACGTACTCAGGTCTGTTGGAGAATATCTGCTTAAAGGCCGAATTAAAACCATGGAGGTATTGCCACAGCGATCTCACAGATGTCAAGTAAAACATCTTCGATATAGCAGTTTAAAAGCAATATGCAGTCTATTTAAATTATTGGTTAAACATAGATGCCTGACGCTGAGGAAGTCCAAAAGGTTCGGCTGGTATGAGCGTGGCTTACAAATTTGCTTTGTGTAGGATAGGCTGACTATGGCAATAGTATCTTTTAGAGGTTTTGCTTGAAGATTTACGAATACGTTTACGCGCCGGGACGGGCGATATGTTTCGGATCATCCGCGAAGAGAGTTTTCTGGTCATTTACCGTTCTAAGCAGCGTGTTTATGCACAAAGAGATCTGACTTGACTGGTTCCCAGCAATACCTGCATTTTTACATATTTTTGAAATATATCCAACTGAACTGGTCTTTTTTTAAAGCCAAGGCTGTCGTTGACGATACCTATAAAGTTATACCCAAAATAATCCTGCGGTTTTTGTGAAATATTCCTATCGGTTCAATTTTTTAAATTTGATTGCAATTAAAACAGAATTAGGTCTTGTTGATACACAAATCAAAAATGGCGCCCGCCTTTAATTGTACGGTGAAATAACCTTTGTCTTCATCTAGACGCTCTGTATTGTTGATTGGGTTTTTGTGCCTACTACCGGGAAGCTATGTCGTTTCCAAAATAGCTTCCTGGTAAATAAGCGGAAATTTATGGTTATGCATTCAGTCCTCCGTCAATGGTAACCCACGAGCCGGTAATATATTTTCCTTCCTCACTGGCAAGAAAAGAGACAAGTCCGGCAATGTCTTCTCCTGTGCCGTAAGCCGGGATCGCCATTTTGCTGCGGAGGATGTTGGCCAGCTCGCTGTCAGCGGGGTTCATGTCTGTATTGACCGGGCCGGGCTGCACGAGCGTTACCGTGATTCCCTTCGGGCCAAGGTCGCGGGCCAGCCCGCGGGTCAAGCCTTGAAGCGCCGATTTGCTCATGGTGTACAAAGTGGTTTGCGCGCTCAGCGCATTGTCAGCCATATTGCTGCCAATAGTAATGATCCGTCCACCGCTTTTCAGATGCTTGACTGCTTCAAGGGCAGCTACAAATACGGCTTTTACATTAACATCCATTACCTGGTCATAGTCTTCAATGGTATGTTCACCAAAATCTTTTCCGATGTACACGCCAGCATTGCTAACCAGAATATCCAGCCCACCGAAGGTCTGCACTGTTGTGCGGACTGCCTCAATGACCGCTTCTGGTTTGACATTATCCGCAGCAATAGCCAGGGCATTGCCACCGCCGGCATTGATTTCGGCTGCTAACGCTTTGGCTTTATCGGCCGAGCTGGTGTAGGTAAAGGCTACTTTTGCGCCATCGGCCGCCAGTCTGCGCACAATGGCTGCCCCGATTCCTCTGCTGCCGCCAGTTACCAATGCTATCTTGTTTTCTAACTTTTTCATAAGAACAATTTGTTTTTTAAATGCGATGCAAACCTACGGCTGGCGCTTTATATTTGTAAGCAGGCAGCGAATTATTAGGTACTAACAAAAAAGTAAGAAATGAGAAAAGAGACTTCCACTAATGCTTTGAATGAAAAGATGATCAACGATAGCTGCGGTATGGCTTACACGCTGGGCGTATTAGGGGGGCGGTGGAAGCCCGCGATCCTTTGCCGCCTTATGCACGGGACCATGCGTTACGGCGAGCTTAAAAAATTAATCGAAGGTATCTCCGAAAGAATGCTCGTGACCCAGCTGCGTGAACTGGAAAGCGACGGCATTGTGCGCCGGAAAGTTTTTCCGGAGGTGCCACCTCGCGTCGAATATGAAATGACCGAACTTGGGCTTTCTATGCGATCGGTTATCGCCGCCATGTCAGATTGGGGCAATATGCACCGCGCTTTGGGTGAGCAAGGGGTTGGGGTTTGACTATCCTAACCCCTACAGTACCGCTCAGATATTCGTCGTTTTGCGGGTGAAAGAACGTTTGCATGTGCACGAATGTAATCTGCTTAACACAGCTTTGATTTTACATTAGGGGTCTTGTTCCGAAATAGCTTGTAATTGATGTTCAGAACGGTCCACTTATAAAAATTTTAGCCGGCTTCCAAGAATTAGATCGGGGTTGTGACCAGGTTATGATGCTAGCCCTGAGAGGTGACATAAATGCAGTCTCTTATTGGTCGTCCGCTTCCACATGGACGTGTATTAATATTCCGTAGTTTGTTTATTCGATTATGAAATTTACTTCTTCAAGTGGTAAATAACCACTTGTTCAGCTTATTGATAGGCTTCAAGTATTTTCTTAAATCATCCGTTGCATTCCTTGTTTCTGCTTCCGTCGATGCAGGCATACTTCTCACAGGACCATACAAAAAGGTTTCCCAAACTTATGCTAGTAGTTTTCGATTACTGCGCTGTTTTGTCGGAAAGCATCTTATTGGCCAGTCGCTGCACCTTCGCTTTCGACTCTTTCGTTTCAATTTTTTCAAGTCGCCCAAGTACTTCCATAACCAGAACTGGGATTGCATTATGGATAAAGTAATGGTCGAAGGGTTAGTTCTATGTCATTAAGTTACAGGAACCGGAATAGGATCGCTATATGTGAAAAGGAAATTAAAAATCATAGTGGCGACATCACTGCGAAAAGTCAGCCAAGGAAGGGCGCTACTTAATATATTTGTTTCAAAATAATATAATCCTGAAATCTTCTTGTTCCGGTTTGTTAAAGTATAGGCACATTTACGGACTACATCAAAATTTTGGGCCGCTCGATTTACCCTAGCAAAAGGTTGGAGAGTAACCCCTCAAATCCAATTAAACTAAAAGATGGAAACTCTTTTTGTGTTTAGTTGATCGATAACGGATAAATCAGTACAGCCTGCTTGATCTGGTCTACTGAAACGAAGTAAAATCTTGCGTGCCAAGACCAACAGATCATCCATGTTAACCGGCTTTGTAAAACAATCTACCGCACCTAGTCTTTTAGCTGTTTGAAATAAGTTGGGATCCTGAGAGGTGGTGATCATAATTGCAGGGACCACTTGCAGGGACGAATTGGCACCTAATTGTTTAAGTGTTTCAAGTCCGTTTAATTTGGGCATGTTCATGTCCAGGATGATCATACAGTCATTCTTTAGATCCACAGTGTTTAGTATAGTCAGAAGTTCATCTCCATTATCTGCTTCGAAAAATTCTAAATTCGAGTCAATTGCAGTTAGGGCATTCTTTAACAGTAAACGATCATCGAAATCATCGTCAGCAAAGTAGATCTTCTTTTTTGTATGCATTGACAAATGTAATGATTTTTGACACCTGCCCGCATATCCGAAATTGATTAAGAGATAAATTCTTAGATTTACAACCTCACTGTTTACGAAAAATGGGCTTTGCGTCTTTGATACTGGTTTTACTATAAGGTTTGTTTGAAATTAGTTTTCAAACAAACCTTTCAAACCATAAACGAAGTAAATAATTACAAATTTTCGGTGTAATAATTTCTTGATTTCTTAATCACTTAGATCTCTTCTCAGCGTATCGTCAGGTCTCAAAACTGTTTTATCATACCGCTGAATCAAATTTCCAATGAAGTAAGGCCATGTATTTTGAAAGGTGTCATTGAGATGATCTTTATTGGAAAAACCGCTTTGCGTAGTTTGATCAGCTAGTCTCTACACCTTTTTGTCCCATTAACATTTAAGTACACCTACAAGCGCATTAATAGCAACAATCACAAGTTTTTCTATCCAAATCAGTCCCTATGTTCTCCAATTATATCGGCCCGGTAAAATAGCTCTTTCCCAGTATCCACAAATAAAAGATAACTGATCTTTTAAGGCTTCAAAAGTGGGAGGTTTCAAATAAAAACCTTGTACAAGTGAAAGGTAAGCTTCGTCCACATCCTTTGGATTCACTGAGTCTGAAAGAAAAATAAACGGTATTGAGCGCTTCTTTAACTGCTCGTCAGCATTAATTTTTTCTTTAAGCTCAAGTCCGGAGATTTGAGGGATATTTAAATCACAAAGAATAAAAAAGGGCCTTTCGTCTGTCTCTCTCAGATAATTTATTAGCTGGTACCCATTTTCAAAATTTATGACCTCGCTTCCGCAGCCGATCTCAGACAGGGCACTCGCAACGAGATATTTGTCGTCAACATCTCCCCCAACATAAAGTATGGCATCTTTTCCCATCTTACTTCACAAATAAGTTATATTGCAGTTAGTTGAAAAATATTATGCCAAAAAACATTCAGATTCATTATTTGAAAGAAAGAGGGGGATAGGGAAGAATTAAAAGGCGAAGTGGTCATTTAAATGTTGGACCGGGCCGATGCCATGGGCATCCATGATAAGAAAAAGGTAATTAAAGCCGCTACCAACACAAAAGTAAGTCAAATCACATACCCCAACACTTTCTGTTGTATTATTTTAAAATCCTTGATCAAACTGGGATGCTTTTTCACCCCATGATTAAGATTAGTCGTTTTAGGAGTTTTTCTTGCCGACCGTACCAGCAATTTATTTATCATTTTGATTTTTAGTCGAAACTGTAAAAATATATCAGTATAAGAATATTCATTTTATTAAAACGAAGAGAATTTTTTAGGTTTCATGCCAACGTGCTCTTCAAACACCCGGCTGAAATGACTCAGGTTACTAAAACCCAGCGCATAGCCTACTTCACTTACTGAGCGTTGGTTGTCTTGCAGTAAAGAAGCAGCTTCTTTCATTCTTCTTGTTTGATAATAACTGTAAGGACCGCAGCCAAAGACCTGTTTGAAAAGCCGCTTTAACTTGGATAAACTCATACCGACAGACTTTGCCAGTTCTACAAGCGGCGGCGCCTGGGCAAGATTACCAATTAATTGATCCCTTACTGTATACAAGGCTTTCAAATCGGCAGCGTTGATCGAATGGAGGCTATGATCCTGCCGCTTGGTAAGCTCCATTAACAGACAACATATCAATTCTTCCGCTTTGACCTTGTAATAGAAACGTTGCAACGATACTGGGACCTGTGTACTGATCATCTCCAGGACTATCTCCTGAAGCCGCAATGAGACAAGCTCTTCAAAAACAAGAGGCTGGCGGTTTTCAATTAGTGTCTTCACCACTAAATTTTCAGCTTCGCCAGCCAGAAGTTCCCGAAGGTAGGCAGGATCTACCGCCAGTTTAATTAGGTTAAAGTTAATACCGCGTGGAATGTGCAGCTCAGAATCTAAACCCTGCGTGCTGATTGCAACGGATGGAAGGGTTTTGTGCTGTACATCTGCTGCCACCGGCTGATCTTCTTTCAGAATACCGCTTATAGCAATCTGAATCATCGTGTCAGGCACATTAAAGCTTTGCCGTTTAATCAGAAGATCATCATGCAGCGAATAATGCCTTACGATTAGCCGAAGATAATTGCCGAACAGGACGCCCATGACATACCCATTGCCATAAGACTCTGGGATTACCACACGTCCATTTTCGACAGGACTTCCAACTGTGCACGCGAATGCTTTCAGAAAGTGATCTCCATCGGGAGCAACGATTTGGTTAGACATAAATGGGCTTTTTCGACTATTGATGTAGCTAATATAGATATTTTATCAGTATAGTGTACCGGACCTTTGTTGTGTTCTTTTAAACCGCAATAAACAATTACAACTATGATCTTTATCACAGCAGCAACCGGAAGTATCGGCTCTGAATTGTGCCGTTTACTGGCAGGAGAAAATATACCCAGCCGTGTTATGTACCGGAGAGAAGGGCAGCAAACCCGCTTTCAGAATTTGAGTTTACAGGCTGTGCAGGCTGATTTTGATGATGCAGATTCAATGCAGCAGGCTATGCAGGAGTGTGACAAGTTATTTCTTCTCACCGCGCCAGATCAAAAGCACGCTGAGCGGGAAATTGCCATCATTGATCTGGCCGTTTCGCTGGGGTTTCAACATATCGTTAAGGTTTCGACAGCCAATACAAACCAAAGTTCGAAGTTAGCCTACGCCCGGTCCCATGCTCAGATCGATGCTTATTTGCGCAATCAATCCATCGACTGGACCATTTTGAGGCCAACTGGGTTTATGCAGAATTTTTTGGAATATGCGCACCCGATCGGAAAGGGAATTTTGCCGCATATGCTTGGCGAGGGGCAAATTGGTTATATCGATCTAAGGGATATCGCCCTGGTCGCAAAACATGTACTTATACAAACAGCTCACACCAAAGCGACCTATTATCTTACAGGACCAGCGCCGATGACAGCAGCGCAGGTTGCCTGCGAGTTAACAACAGGTTTAGGCAGTGCAATACAAGCAGTCAACCAGTCAGAGGCTGAAACGCGAAAAGCCCTGGTTTACAGCGGACTTGACGCCTGGCATATAGATGCCTTGATCGAGCAGTTCAAAATCGGAGCCAACGGCGGTGAAATTGATGTGACCGGGGAAGTGGCGCGCATAACCGGTCAAGCACCAAGAACATTCGCGCAGTTTGTCAGCGAGTATAAAAAGCAGTTTTTAAACCATTAAATCAGATATATATGAAAGCCTTGTCAATTGGTAAAGTCCTAATTACACTGGTAGCTATCTGGGCAACAGCCGGTTCCTACATCTTTGACTGGAATCATACCCATATTTATAATCCGGCCTGGCCGCCTCATGCTAAATTTCATAATGCCCAGACAATGTTGCTGGGTACGATCATAGGATTAAGCTCAATTTGGGTCTTATGGTCTGTGAAAGCTGATGCTTACTACAGGCTCCGGATTGCTTCGGCCCTGGCCAGCTACTACTGGATTACTCAGGCTGGCTCTCTTTTATTTCCGGGTACTGCTCTGGTGGACCCGCAATTCGCTTATTTAGGTCAGGCGCCGGCTCAAATCATTGTGGACATTGTCATGCTGTTAATGCTGACCATCGGTTTCACACTGGAAAAAAAACGAATATCATCTAATGCACGGTTATAGATAGCTAGTCCAGGTATTTTTCAGTCCATTATTCACTTTATAACCAGCCTTTCTGTTACCGAATCAAGAAGTTGCCAAACCCAGAATTTGGAAAATGATGCTTATTGGCTGGGTGTTCTCCTTTCTGGTTGTAAATGCAGTTTTCGCCTTGTTAGGGGTATATCTAAGCGGATTAAATCCGTTGTTA
Source organism: Dyadobacter subterraneus (assembly GCF_015221875.1). NCBI lineage: Bacteria > Pseudomonadati > Bacteroidota > Cytophagia > Cytophagales > Spirosomataceae > Dyadobacter > Dyadobacter subterraneus. Next base: position 4,329,773 of record NZ_JACYGY010000001.1, on the reverse strand, counting down.
AGAAGCGCAGTAAAAACCACAATCTTAGTTCCTGCATTTGGTTTGGGATTGCCCGTAATTCAGCGGAAACCTTACCGGTGGACAATCAAATAGAAACTGCTAACAGTATTTATAAAAAGTGCCCTACGCTAAAACTGGTACAGGGTTTGCATCAGGGACAAGGATTGCGTTGTTCTAAAACGCTGGGTTTTGGGTAAACAATTTGGAATTCACTTTTGTAAAAAGTTGTTTTTATGCTGTCCACTTATCGGCGATTTCTTACAGTGAAAAAAAGATTACCAGAAAAACGTTTCATAGCAGTAAAAGTCAGGGCCAAAATTCATGCACTGAAATATATGGCAGAAAGTAAGAGCTATTTTATATCAAATAAACGTTGGTCTGTACGATAAGAGAAAATAAAATCCAGATTTTAACAATGCCAGCTTGCTGAAAATTCAGGAACATTCAAAAATTATCGGGATCGATCTGACAGGTTCCGAAAGCAAACCTTCGGGGTTTTGCTTGCTTGAAAATGCCCTGGCCATTACCCGGAAGGTCAGGGCGGACCAGCAGATACTCGAACTTGTTGATCATTTTAATCCGGATGTTGTTTCCATAGATTCTCCTTTGTCCCTGCCTTTCGGCAGGATTTCCCCATTTGATGATGATCCTGGCAGAAATCTTTACGGCATCAACCGCTCGTGTGAGAGGCAACTTCTTGCACGTGGAATAAGATCTTACCCTCCTTTGATTCCCAGTATGCAAAAGCTAACACAGAGAGGAATAAAGCTTGCAGATGCCCTGAGAACCAAAGGCTTCACAGTTATTGAAAGTTTTCCTGGCGGAGCTCAGGACATTCTTGGAATCCCAAGGAAAAGCAAGGGGCTTGAACAGCTGAAAAATGGACTGAGCTTGCTTGGCATTTCGGGTGAATATATTCAGGCCAAGGTGTCTCACGATGAAATTGATGCGATAACCTGCGCTTTGGTTGGACTTTTCTTTTTACGCGGACAATTTGAAGCATTAGGTAATGAGCAGGAAGGATATTTGATTGTTCCCAGGTTGTAAAAGAAATCCTGATTAATGGAATCATTTGAGTGCAAATTAGCTAATGGTCGACAGGGACGTTACCTTTCTATCCGCTGCAAGTATTGTTTTGCTGACTTTTGTGCAGTCAGTGCTTCTTTAAAAATAGCATTCGTTTATTTACCCCACTTGGTTGCAAAATTTGTGTTCTTCATCCCAAAACAATGCAGTTTCCGAGGCATTCACCTTCTCTCAAATAATCTTTTCTGAACGGAACTGCGCGTTAAACAAGCCTGTTTCCTTTAAAATAAACCGTGTAGGCATGCTTTTTTAGGTAAAGCGGTGAGCTATGCAGGTATTGTCTTGCATGGTAAATTTATCACCACTTAAACAAATCATTATCAATGAAAATTGCATCAACATTCATGACATTAGCTACCATTACCATGTTATGGAGCTGCGGGTCCAAATCGACCGAAACAACAGATACAACCGAGTTTGCCGACAGTACAAACAAGGCGACCGCTGACAGTGCTGCTACCGACTCGGCATCTTCCGCCATGGAAGACGACGCTAAATTTGCAGTAGAAGCAGCCAATGGCGGGCTTGCCGAAGTTGCATTAAGCAAAATCGCTGAGGAAAAAGCGACTGATCCGAAAGTGAAAGAATTTGCTAAGCAAATGATAAAAGACCATTCGAAAGCAAATGACGAGCTTAAAAAGCTTGCAGAGAGCAAAAATATTACCCTGCCTTCTGCTCCAAATGAGGAAAAGCAAAAGGCAGCTGCGGATCTTGGCGGCAAGAATGGAAGCGATTTTGACAAAGCTTATATATCGCAGATGAAAAAAGATCACGAGCAAACAGTGAAACTTTTTGAAGACGCGCAGAAAGATGTGAAAGACTCTGAACTGAAAGCTTTCATTGACAAGACTTTACCAGTCATCAAGGCGCATACCGAACATGTAAAAAGTCTTGATAAGACCAAATAGATTATAAAAGACGTTTTTTGAAGGCTGACGGTCACTTTGGTGTTCGTCAGCTTTTTTTTGCGCTTACCCAGATCTTGTGGAAACTTTGAGACTGTTTAAATGGATCATTACTCGCAGGAAAGCCGTAGGGCTACCGGATCGTCAGTTAGCCAGTTGTGTTGGCGTCATCCCGAATTGTTTTTTGAAGGCGGACGAAAAGTGCTGTAGGGTTTCAAAACCCAGATCAAGGTAAATGTCCGATGATTTGTGTTTTTTTTGTTCTATTAAAAAATAAGCTTCCTGCAGGCGTCTACGCACAAGCCAGCGGCTGGGTGAATCGCCGAACGTTTCCTTGAAATCACGTTTGAAGGCTGATAAACTTCTTCCCGTTAAATAGGCAAAGCGTTCCAGGCTCACATTAAATTTAAAATTACGATTCATAAATTCTTCAATGTTGATTTTTTCAGGAGTTCCGTAATTAAACAAGAGGCCTGCTAATTCGGGTTGCGACTTCAATAAAATCAGTAATAATTCCTCACGTTTCACATCAGCAAATGGCTCAGCTATTTTAAGGTGACTATAATAGGGTAATAATGATTGAATATAAGTAGGCAGCAAATCATTTCCCTTAATACCGATTAACGTTTCAGATGATTCAAATTTTGTCACCTGCCACTTATACCGGTCTTGAAACTGTCTGAGGAAAGCTTCATCAAAAAATACAAACACTTTTTCAAGTTCATCGTTTACTTTTGCCTTGTTGTAGCGCACCAGTCGGTTTTTTCTGCCGATACAGCAATCACCTGCTTTCAGCACTTGATGTTTGCTGCCATCATAGGTATTCATCAGCCCTTTTATAATATAGACGAAAGTGTGTTCAGCAATGAACTGCTCGGGTGAAATTTCCCTGCTGACGTAGTGCATATGTGCCGTTGAATCTTTCATATGGGTCAGTAACCGGTTAGGGTTCATCTATGTTTACGATAAGCTCAGAAATCAGTATTCCATGTCCAATATCCATGTTTTTGGGAAACTGAAAGCTTTTGTTGGTGCCGGTTTTGATCACAGCTATATGCTGCAGTACTACTTTTAAATTCTTTCGTCGGATTCTTTCCACTTACCCGCTCCAAAGTTTATAATCATATTCCCTGGCATAATTTGTTTTCCATCAAGCGAGTCTTTAAAACGCGCCTGGATACTGCCTTTTTCTGCCGCAAAAGCAGTATCGAGCCTTAGCATAACTGCATTGTCTGATTTGTTTTTTAAATACAACCTTCTGGGCCTGTTGCACGACTGGGTTAACAGCAAGATGAAAATTAAATAAATTTTATCAAGATGCTTAAAAGTATCCATGATCAGCTCAATTACTGTTAATAAGATTTACCAAAGAACATTCAAGGGTTTTTCATCCTGGCCTTTTCTATATTTGTGTTTATCAGGTTCGTGAAGAAACCCGGCGCAATCCGGCTCATCCATTTCATCAGATTTGCAATGCCCGGATTGATTTCAAACCTATCGTTTAATATTCCTTGGATTGCAATGCTTACCACTTTATCTATTTTCATTACGTTTCTGTCACCGCTTTCAGCAACAGCCGTTTGCATAGGTTTGTCGGTTTTAGGAGGAGCCACTTCAAAAACCTTTACGGCCGTCTTTTTCAGCTGGTGTCTTAGGGCTTGTGAATAGATATGAATTCCCGCTTTTGTTGCGCAATATATGGGTGAGGTAATAAAGGGAATATAAGCTAAACCCGATGTGACATTGATGACCGCCGAGGATGTTTTTGTCATTAAATGGGGCAGAAACTGGTGGATCATCCGGATGGTACCTATAAAATTAGTGTCAATCTCGCTGGTAATATTATCCAGATTAACACGCTCATCCAGCAGCTCAACACAATTCATTATGCCAGCATTATTGATAATGATATTAAGCTCAGGAAATTGTCCGGTCACCTGATTAGCCAGCGCTTCAATGGCTTTGGGATTATTGATATCACTTTGAATAATATTGATTTGGGGGTATTGTTTTTTGGTTTGGGTCAGTTTGTTAAGGTCTCTTCCCGTAACAATAACATTTGCTCCCTGATCGAGTAACTGTCTTGCAAATTCAAGACCAATTCCACTTGTGCCTCCTGTGATCAGGACTGTGCTGTTTCTTAGTTTCACTGTATTAAAATTAAAGTCCTGTGTAAACTCAATAAGGGCGATTCGGGCTCTTGCAGAAGCAAAGCTTTTTCTGGATCAGCACCCAATACTTTTTTATAGCCATCAGTACCGTGGCAAAAATTAAGATGATCATTTTATTGATATTTTGTAGTGCAAAAATGCAGACAAGAATCTTTACTGACTTACCTGTAAAGTCCAAATTTGGTTGTCTGTAAAGTCCAATTAATACTGGCCCTTGTTGGCGACTGTCGGTCCATGATAATTTTCAGAAAGCCCTCAAGCAAATCGCAGAGCCCTACCAGTAATTATCCAGAGCACCTTGCGGCTATTTGATCTCTCAGGGGCATGTTTTCTGCGGATGTACTTAATCAAGAAACGTGGGATTTGGTATTGAAAAGTTCAGGAAAAAGATTGTATATCTGGCTATTTAAGCAGCCATCATTTTGAAGGATATGAGATTGCAGCGCATTAAAGCAAAGCATTTTGCTTTATTCTGATAAGTTCATTGAAACCAGGAAATAAAGGGTTCAAGATTACTTTTCAAATTGTATAATGCATATTTATAATATAAAAATATCGATATATTTGTCAGGTCATCATTTGCCGGAATTATAGTGAAAGTAATCAGCTAAATGGTCGAAAAAACAAGCATAGTAAGATTGTAAAAGTTTAAATCGAATCGCCTAACCTTGGTTCTGTATGAGAAAGATATTTATTCTTGCCTTGATTTTTCCTGCCTTTTTGATGGCGCAGCCGTCTTCTTTCTTAACCGGTTTTCAAAGTCCGCCCAATGCGGCCAAGCCCCGTGTCTGGTGGCACTGGATGAATGGAAATATCACCAAGGAGGGAATAACAAAAGATCTGGAATGGATGAACAGGGTTGGAATAGGCGGGTTTCAGAATTTCGACGCAAATTTTGCCACACCACAGTTAACAGCTAAAAAATTGGTGTTTATGACCCCGGAATGGAAAGACGCATTCAGGCACACCACGGATCTGGCCAAAAAATTACAGTTGGAAATGACCATTGCTGCCTCCCCGGGCTGGAGTGTGACTGGTGGCCCCTGGGTCGCGGCGGCTGATGCGATGAAAAAATATGTGTGGAGTGAAACCAGGATTGTAGGAGGACAAGCATTTTTCGGAAAACTTCCGGAGCCGGCCAAAAATGCAGGCAAGTTTCAGAATGTGCCGGTGGCAGGAGATATTCTAGGAGGCCCGGTAGGACCGCTTCCTTCTTATTATGCCGATGCTGCCGTGATTGCCTACCGGGTTCCTGCGGCTGAAAGATCATTGAATGCATTAAACCCAAAAATTACTTCAAGCGGTGGCAGTTTTAGTTTGGCAGAGCTGACCGATGGCGATCTTGCCAAAACAACGACTCTGCCTCCCATGGAAGTCGGGCAGGACATGTGGATTCAGTACGCTTTTGATACGCCGCAAACCGTTAAGGCTTTCACGATCGTAGGCGCCAGCAGCGGTGGGGCCTTGGCCGAATTTAATGGCTCTCCTGACAACAGGAGCCTGAAAGTAAGCGATGACGGAACCACTTTCCGGGATGTGGTCATGATTAAAGGAAGTATGGTTCCACAAAACACGATCAGCATTCAAAGTACGACCGCAAAGTATTTTAGGTTTACGTTTAAGACATTGCCAGCTCCTTTCAATCCGTTTGCGGATATGACAGGTGGCAGTCAACAGACGCCAAAACCCGAAGGCGTTCAGGTAGCTGAAATTGCGCTTTATAATACAGACCGGATCGATTTATTTGAGGAAAAAGCAGGTTTTGCCGCCTGGAAAGAAAATACGCAGACTTTGGTTAAGAAGGATGCAGATGCTATTGCGGCCGAAGATGTCATAGACCTGACTTCAAAAATGACTGCTGATGGAAGTTTGAACTGGACGGCACCGGCAGGAAACTGGGTCGTTGTGCGCATGGGTTACTCAATCACCGGCAGACAAAACCACCCGGCTTCTCCTGAGGCCACGGGCCTGGAAGTTGACAAGCTCGATAAGGCCGCGGTAAGAAAATATATAGAAACCTACCTTGACATGTATAAGGATGCAACCGGCGGGCAGATGGGTAAAGAAGGACTGACGCACATGGTTTTGGATAGCTATGAAGCGGGTCTGATGACCTGGACGAAAGATATGCCCGGGCAGTTTAAAAAACACCGCGGCTATGAGATCATACCCTGGCTCCCTGTTCTGACGGGCCGCATTGTAAAGAGCGCGGAAGCAAGCGAAAAATTTCTCTGGGATTTTCGTAAAACGATAGGGGAGCTCATTGTTGAAAACCACTACGAGGTAATCGGTGAGGCGCTGCACGCTCGTGGCATGAAACGATATACAGAAGCGCATGAGAACGGGCGGGTTTATTTGGCCGACGGAATGGATGTCAAACGTCTTGCCGATATTCCTATGTCTGCCATGTGGACGCCGGGCAGTCTGGCGGGTGGTTCGGATGAGGAGGTAAGAAGCGAGGCGGACATTAGGGAAGCAGCTTCGGTGGCCCATATTTACGGTCAAAATCTGGTTGCTGCTGAGTCTATGACTTCTATCGGCAATGCATTTAGCTGGCATCCGGAAAAATTAAAGCGCACGGCTGATCTTGAAATGGCCAGCGGATTGAACCGTTTTGTAGTGCATACCTCGGTACATCAGCCGCTTGATGACAAAAAACCAGGTGTAACACTTGGGCCGTTCGGACAATATTTTACAAGGCAAGAGACCTGGGCCGAGCAGGCCAGGGTATGGATGGATTATCTGGGCCGCAGCTGCTATCTGTTGCAGCAGGGCAAACCTGTTGTGGATGTACTTTATTACTACGGTGAAAACAATAATATAACCCAGATTAACGCGCAGAAACTACCGGCCATACCTGCCGGATACGAATTTGATTTTGCTAATGCAACTGTTATTAAAAGTGCGCTCAAAATAGAAAACGGAAGGATCGTGACCACAACCGGACAGCAGTACAGACTTCTGGTACTGGATTCGACCGCAAAGTATATGACATTACCGGTGCTGAAAAAATTGGGAGAGCTCGTTGGCGCTGGTATGAAAGTAGCCGGAACAAAACCTGAAATTTCGCCAAGTCTGAGCGATAATGCACAGGAAGTTTCAGCTTTAATCGAAAAAATCTGGGGTAATGCAGGTGTTTCAACCAAGCCGGTGGAAGCTGTGCTAAATGAAATGGGCATCAAAAAAGATGTCGATATTTCAGGAGCCAAAGCAAAAATCCTATATGTGCACCGCCAGACTGCTGATGCGGATATCTATTGGCTGGATAACCGCAGTGACGATGAAAATCAGGCTACGGTAAGCTTCCGGGTGACTGGTAAAGCGCCCGAGCTGTGGAACCCGCAGACAGGCAAGACCGAAAAGGTCTCTTATCAGATGAAACACGGCCGCACCATAATTCAGCTCAAATTTGAGTCCTGGGGAGCTTATTTTATCATTTTTGGAAATAAAACTGCCGTGGCTTCCTATACCAAACCCGCAGAAGCAGAATCCGAAATTGCGGCTGTTAAAGGTGATTGGAAGGTTGCTTTTCAGCAGGGCAGAGGAGCGCCAGCACAAGTCGTCCTAAACAAGCTATCGCCGCTTTCAGAGCAAACTGATCCGGGCATTAAATACTTTTCTGGCAGTGCGACCTATGAAAATGTAATCACATTGCCTGGCGCTAGTAGGAACGCCTCCTACATCCTTGATCTGGGTGATGTGAAAAATATTGCAGAGGTTACTGTCAATGGAAAACAGATGGGCACAGTATGGAAGAAACCTTACCGAATCGATGTCTCAGGCGCACTAAAACCAGGCAGCAACTCGGTATCAATCAAGGTAACAAATTTATGGGTAAACCGCCTGATAGGCGATGCGCAGGCCGGTGTAACCAGTAAAATAACCTATACGACCATGCCATTTTACAAAGCCGATTCACCACTACTGCCATCTGGCTTGCTGGGTCCGGTGCGCGTCATGGAAGTCAAAATAAAGAAGTCAAAATAGTAATGGGGGAGTAATTGAAAATAACTATTCAGGAGGCTAAAACCTTACAAATTGAAGGAAAGCGTTTTTCAGCTTAGCCTAGAATCCAAACTGCGCAAAAACGTTGAAAAAACCTTTCTGGCTATGAATTTTCAACCATTGGCAGGGATTAGAAGGTACTTAAAAGGAAGAGAGCGGCATCTGCCGCTTTCTTCCCTCCGGTACAAAATGTTACCGCCTATTTTAAAGCGTAGCTATGGTAGCCGCCATCAACTGTAATCTCTGTTCCTGAAATAAAGCTTGCCGCGTCCGAAGCCAGAAACAGTACTGTTTTTGCAATTTCATCAGGATGGCCAAGCCTTTGCAATGCGGTTGCACCTGCCAGAAATGCTTTTGCTTCCTCAGGCACGACACTATTCAAACCTGGTGTTTCTACCGGGCCCGGACTAAGGATGTTGACGCGGATTTTTCTTGCCGCCAGCTCGTTGGCTGCAATCTGGGCGATTTTATTGAGGGCTCCTTTGGTTGCGGAATATATACTGGTTCCCAGATTCGCAGCCGATGCTACCGATGAAGAAGTGAACACCACGGAGGCTCCTTCTGCCAGATGGGGAAGTAATTTTTGCAGCGTGAAAAAATTCCCTTTTACATTGGTATTGAACTGCGCATCAAAGTTTACTTCGCTGACATTTTCTATTGACTCAAATGTCCCAATTCCTGCATTCAGAAAGAGCACGTCGAGTTTGTTTCCGTTTTCTGCAAATGCTTGTTCGAGAACCGAAATGTCTGTAAGTTTTGAAGTATCTGATACGACCGTGGTCAGCTTCGGGCTGTTTATTTCCGCGCTTGCCTTTTTTAGATTATCCTCACTTCTTCCCGTAATCCAAACATTTGCCCCTGCGCTGATAAATGCTTTTGCTGTTGCCAATCCTATTCCGGTTGTTCCGCCGGTGATTATGACGTTTCTATTTGTAAAGTCCATAATTAAATTTTAGCTACTTTTGTGATCTGTTTTATGAACTGCAAATCTATTAAAAGTAGTTCATAAAACAAACTACTTTTAGTTGTAACATGATGAAAACAATCGAGAGAAGATCAACCTGCCCCATTAATTATTCGGTGGAAATATTCGGTGATAAATGGATGCTTTTAATCCTGAGAGACCTGATGTTTAACGGTAAAAATTCCTTTCTGGAATTTCGGGCATCACAGGAGAAAATATCTTCGGCCGTACTTACGGAAAAGCTAAACACGCTTTTAAACGAAGGCATTGTCTCCAAGGTAACATCCCCTAAAAACGCCTCCAAATTTCTGTACCTTTTAACCGACAAAGGCATTGAGCTGGTGCCGGTTATGATGGAGATTCTAAACTGGGGTTCCAGCCATAACCCGGACGGCGGACCTAAACCATTGCTTGACCGCATGAAGCAGAATAAAAACAAAGCGGTTAGAGAGCTGCAGGATAAATTAAGAAGTCAGCGGCAACTACATGGGATAAATTAAAAAAGGGATAGCGGCCGCTGACCAAATTGAAGGCCCGGCGCAAAGCCGCCGTGACCTTCGTACTTGGATTTTGCTTTCCGCTTGCCTGGTGTATTGATTTAAAAAGAAATTTGGCGATCTTTAAAACGCAGCTCATAACCCTTCGTAATCATTTAGCTAGTAAAAAACACCACAGAGCGTTATGATGATTGAGGTAATGTACACCTGAATCCATGGATTTGACATTGAACATACCATCGAAGGCTTATATTTTTGTTGGCTATAATTTAGCTACGCATTGAAAGCCTATTGCCTTTGTGCTGCTGGATCTTTGCAGTGAAGGTGTGGAATTGCAACCTTTTGTTGGAGGAAGTTATAAGGCTTTTTTTTGATGTCTTTCCGGGGAATCTTCCATTCCCCAGACCCCTTGGAACCTATATTTAATTGATGTGCTTGAGGCACCCCAATTAAATATAAGGATTGATTTACCTCTTCGATTTAGTCCATCAGGCTGCTTTTTTCTTGTTTAGTATCGTTTCTTCAAAGTCCAGAGGGCTCAAATATCCTAGTGAAAGAGTGCCTTCTTTTTCTATTGTACCACACCTCAATAAATTCAAAAATTGCCAGTTTTGCCTCTTTCTTACTTTTAAATTCTTGATGATAAACCATTTCTGTTTTCAGCGTTTTAAAAAAGCTTTCAGCTGGTGCATTGTCCCAACAGTCTCCTTTTCGACTCATACTTTGGGTAACAGGTAGGCCAATCAACTGCTTACGGAACTCGCTGCACGCGTATTGAACGCCCCTATCCGAGTGAAATATTAACGGTTTTTTTATTGGATAGCATTTTAAAGCCATTTTGAAAGCCGCTACGCTGGTGTCTTCGGCTTTCATTGTCTCACTCAACGCCCAACCTACCACCTTACGATTTGCAAGATCAAGTATTGCTGTTAGATAGACCCAGCCTTCACCTGTCTTTATATAGGTCAGATCCGACACCCATTTTTCTCCAAGACCATCTGCTGTAAAATCTCTATTTAGATGATTTTCAGAAACTTGGTGAATATGATTGCTATCAGTAGTTTGTACCCGGTACTTCTTCCGGACAATGCTTTTCAGACCTATTTTTCTCATTACTCTGGCTATCCGTGGGCGCGATACTCGGAAACCTTTTGCTTGCAATTCCACTGTAACGCGCGGACTACCGTAGCATCCTTTACTTTCTTCATAAACTTCGCGGACATGAAGAGATAATTCTTGGTGTTCCTGCTGACGTTTACCTACTGGCTCTTTTAGCCAATAATAATAGCTGCTAACGCTCTCGCCGAGTATTTTACACATCTTTGCCACCGGATAGATTCCTTGATTAGCTTTTATAAATCGGAACCGTTCCGTTCGCCCCTGGAAAAGATGCGTACTGCCTTTTTTAATATCTCGTGTTCAAGTTTTACCTCCCGAAGCTCTCTTTCCAATTGCCGGATCCGTTTTTGCTCCTCTGTCAAACCTTCAACTTTTTCTCGAAAATCAGGTTTATTAAAACTTGCGCGCCATTTACTGATACGCCCTGCATCAAGCCCGAGCTCAGCCGCTGCCGCACTCACCGAGCCCTTAGCTTCTGACAGTTCTACTGCCATCCTTTTGAAAGATTCGTCAAACACCCGTCGTTTTCTCATAGTCAAATTTAGTTGAAAAATTAAATCTGCCTATTTCTGCCTCCAAACAAATGTAGCAACGTCAGTGTAATCAATTTAGAAGTCGTAGAAATTAGATAACAGAACAGTTTAGAAATATGCTTCAGGATTATTTAGGTATAAAAAGGGGATTAGAGGTTGAAGGCAAACACCTGGACTTTTATAGTTTAAGCGCCTTAAAGCAGAAAGGATTCAACATCAGCCGTCTGCCATTTTGTATCAGGATTCTGCTTGAAAATGTTCTTCGTAATTACGATGGTTATGTTATTACAAATGATCACGTGCAGACGCTTTTAAACTGGGCCCCCGAACCGGTAGACAAGGAAATTCCTTTTATGCCGGCCCGCGTTTTGATGCAGGATTTTACGGGTGTTCCCGCAATTGTCGATATTGCTTCGCTGAGGGCTGAAATGGCGCGGAAGGGAAAAGATCCTTCCCGGATCAACCCTTTGATACCGGTTGATCTGGTGATTGATCACTCTGTCCAGGTTGATTATTTTGGAAATAAAAATGCTTATCGACTTAACGTTGAAAAGGAATATGAGCGCAACAGCGAGCGCTACCGCTTTTTGAAATGGGCACAGACTGCGTTTGATAATTTTTCAGTGGTTCCGCCTGGCATGGGCATTTGCCATCAGGTAAATCTGGAATATTTATCCAAATGTGTGGTCGAAAGAAATGGAATCGCTTTTCCGGATTCTTTGGTCGGAACAGATTCGCATACGCCGATGGTTAACGGGCTGGGAATCGTAGCCTACGGTGTTGGTGGAATTGAGGCCGAAGCTTCCATGCTTGGGCAGCCGCAGTTTTTCTCATTACCTGAGGTAATTGGCTTGAAATTGTCAGGGGTTTTGCCGGTTGGCACCACGGCGACTGATATGGTTTTGACCATTACAGAGCTGCTGCGCAAAACCAAGGTGGTGGGCAAATTCGTGGAGGTTTTCGGGGAAGGGTTAGACTCCTTGTCTGTTCCTGACCGCGCTACAATCGGGAATATGTCCCCTGAGTTTGGATGCACGATTACTTACTTTCCAATTGATGGAAAAACCATCCAATACCTTGAAAAAACAAACAGACCTTCGGATGTGATCAGCCTGACTGAGCTATATGCCAGGGAAAACTTATTATGGAGAGAAAACGAAGAAGAAATAACCTATAGCCAGATAATTGAACTGGATCTGGCCTCGGTTGTTTCGACGATTTCCGGTCCAAGCCGTCCTCAGGATAAAATATTACTCACTCAGGCGAAAGATACCATCACAGACATTATTCAGACAAAATATTTTAGAAAATACATTCCGTTTCCGGACCGTCCGCTTAGCCGCTGGGATGATGAAGGAGGAAATGCGTTGCCGGAAGAAACAGTTGATGCCGATACATCTTTCATACGGTCTGTAAAAATCAGAAGTAATGGTGAAAAGTTTTATCTGAGTGACGGGGCCGTTGTGATCGCTGCGATAACAAGCTGTACGAATACATCCAATCCTGATGTGATGATCGGCGCAGGACTTTTGGCAAAAAAAGCGCTTGAAAATGGATTGACAGTCAAGCCCTGGGTAAAAACGAGCCTTGCGCCAGGGTCCAGGGTGGTAACGGATTATTTGAAGGAATCAGGTCTGCTGGCATGCCTGGAAGAAATGAAATTCGATGTCGTAGGTTACGGATGTACTTCCTGCATCGGGAATTCAGGCCCACTACCTGAGGCTATTTCCCAAGCGGTGGCAGACAATGATTTGATTGTAAGCGCTGCTTTGTCGGGTAACCGAAATTTTGAAGCCCGAATCCACCCGCAGGTCAGAATGAATTTTTTAATGTCCCCGCTGCTTGTGATCGCTTACGCCATTGCCGGTAGAATGGACCTAGATCTTGATACGGAACCTTTGGGTGTTAACAAAAACGGAGAACCTGTTTTTCTCGCAGACATCTGGCCAAGCCAGCAGGAAATACACCAGGTTGTAAACACAGAAGTAAAAAAAGAATTTTACAGAGCAACCTACAACACAATTTATGATGGGGATTCACAGTGGCAAAATCTTGAAGTGCCTCTGGGTCAGGCCTATAAGTGGGATCCTGAATCCACCTACGTAAAAGAAGCTCCTTTTTTTATAAATCAATCCGAAATTCCAAAATCAATTGAGCCAATTATTAAAGCGCGGGTTCTTTTAAAACTGGGAGATTCGATTACGACAGATCACATCTCTCCGGCAGGATCTTTTGGCGTGCAGTCGCCGGCTGGAAAGTATCTTCTTGAACGGGGCATTCCCTTCGAAGAGTTTAATTCCTACGGGTCCAGAAGAGGCAATGATGAAGTAATGATCCGCGGCACATTTGCTAATGTCCGAATAAAGAATGCGCTTGCTTCAAAAGAAGGCGGGTTTACGAAATACCTGCCGTCAGATGAAGAAATGACCGTCTATGAAGCGTCTCTTCGCTACAAAAATGACCAGACCCCGCTTATGGTTTTGGCCGGAAAGGAGTATGGAAGCGGCTCTTCCCGCGACTGGGCAGCGAAGGGAACATACCTTTTAGGCATCCGGGCTGTTCTTGCAGAAAGTTTTGAGCGTATACATAGAAGTAACCTGGTTGGTATGGGCGTGATCCCGCTTCAGTTTTTTGACGGAGAAAACAGCGAGAGTCTGGGACTGACAGGAACAGAACAATTCACGATTGGAGGGCTTAATGATTCGATAAAACCCAATCAGCATCTGGTGGTTTCGGCTCAATGCGGAGATGAGATCTTTAAAACCTTCAGTGTTAAAATCAGATTGGACAGTAAAATTGAGATAGATTATTACCGTAATGGCGGAATTCTGCAATACATGCTGCGGCAGTTTATTGCCAAAGATAACGGGCGGTAGATTGGGTTATAGTTATGATTGTATTTTTTCCCCTGAAATTCAATAGCAGAAACCTTCAAATGGCGTATTTTGAGGCAAATAAAAGGTATCTTCAAGAACGCCTGCCGGGCTTAGCAGGGAATCATCCTTTGCGCATGTCTGCAAACTCTCCCAGATAACAGTAGTAATTGACTTTTCGTTTTCTACATTTAATACCATTAATTTAGAAAGCTAGTCAAACCCAAGCGATCGTCATAATAACATTACCTAGTGTTACAGCAGAAATTGTTTTGATTTTGCAGAACCTGTAGATGACCTGCCTTAGTTTTGAGTCTTTCTCTGAGTATCACTCAACGCGCGGCCAATGGCTGGACGTACTCAATATTTGAATTAAAGGCATTCGGACAGCTAAGTTCTGTTACTGGTTTTGTTTTTCAAAATAAATCCAGTCCAGAAAGCATAGGCCGACTTTCGCCTTGTCAGGATTAGAAAAGGTAAAGTAGATATCGTGTATTCCAGAAGTTGGTTTTACTATCATATCGTATTCTATCCAGTCCGTTTTGGCATCTTTCACTTGGCCGGCAGCGATATTTAAGTTTCCTAGCACTTCGCCATGGTCCGAATCTTTTCGCAGCTCGATAAGGCCGCCTGCACCTTCGTGTTGAACCCTGATTTTAATTTTGGAAATATGGTTAAGATCGATTTTTTTAAAACTGACGAATTTTCCGTTTTTAGCCCATATAGAAGAAACGTAACCTGTATTTAGTGTGGCAATAACTACATTGGCACTGCCTTCTTCGTAATCTTCCATTTGTACCAAAGGATTTTTAAGTATGATGCTCGAGCTGCCGGATAAAGGTTCAATGCCATTGGCACCTTTATCGGTGTAAGCCGCATAAAGAAGATACGCGCCCTGGGTGCCCTGCCCGGTATGCTCTGTAAGTTTGATCTTTCCCTTTAAAGCCAGCTGCGTATTCTTTTCCGTAAGCGAAAAAATGTAACGTGCAATCTCTTTGGCCTCTTTCAATGGCAGGTCTGCATGGGGCGGCATGGGATAACTTCCCCAATTTCCACTTCCCCCTTTAATGATTTTTTCCGCCAGTTTCTGTTCATAGCCGTCTTTGTCTGAGTACCGTTTAGAAATTTCTTTGAGTGCTGGCCCGATCGATTTGTTATCCATCGTGTGGCATGCCTTACAATCCAGCGAGGCGTACAGTCTTTCAGTTGCCGCATATTTCAGGTTGCCGTGGCTGGCTCCTGTGAGCGCCGAGGCCAGATCTTTTCCAAACGGCAAATACGTAAATGAGGCCGTGATTTTAGACTTTTCAACGACCTTATCTTCCGCATCTTTAACGTGGATACTATAATCAAACTCGGCTCCGTCCCAATAAAAACTCTGGTTAGCGTTCGTTTTTATGAACATATCAGGCGGTGTATTACCGACTTTTACTTGGGAAGTGGCAACAGATTTTCCACCATGTTGGTCGGATACTGTCAAGGAAATATTGTAAATACCAGGCTTTGGAAAATGATATTTTATGGTTTTGCCCAGTAATATTTTGGATCCGATTTTCCATATAAAGCTTAGAGTATCGCCAGCATCATAGTCCTTTGATTTTTCCGATGAAATGCTCACCGTCAGCGGAGCGGCTCCGTAACTTTTATCAAGCGAAATATCTGCTACCGGATTTCGGTTACCCTCAGAATATTCAACGCGGATCAGGCCCGCATCTGTGTTTTTGGCAAACCAGTTCGTTCCGTAAGCCAGTATATAGATCGCTCCGTCGGGCGCTATTTTCATATCCATCGGTGCAACGACTTTCAGATGCTGTAAAAATGGTTCCATCGATACATAATTACCATCCTGATCCAACGTTACTGCCATGATCCATTTTCTGATCCAGTCATAGATCAGCAGTTTTCCGTTGTAATAATCGGGGAGTTTATATTGGGCGCCTGGATATCTATCGCTGTAATAAACCGGTCCGGCCATCGCACTCGCACCTCCTTTGCCAACCATTGGCCAGCGTCTGGATTCCTCTTTACCATACCAGATCATCGCAGGCTGCGCCGGTGGCAGCTGTTTAATACCGGTATTGTTCGGCGAATTGTTTATAGGGTGCATTGGATTCTGTTTTGGGCCTTCCTGTTTGGTAGCAAAGTCATACTTTGGAAAACCTTCGTTGTTTCCAAGGAAATACGGGTAGCCGAAGAATCCCGGTTTTCTTGCCTGGTTGATCTCGTCATAACTAAGAAAATTCTCTTCTGCGGGAACATTTGTATCCGGACCTACATCACCCCAATAAACGAAATTGGTTTTAGGATCGACTGACATGCGGAATGGGTTGCGGCAGCCCATTACATAGATTTCGGCGAATCCCTGCGATCCGTCTTTTGGGAAAAGATTCCCGTCCGGAATCGAGTATGTGCCGTCCGCTTCTGGTTTGATCCTAAGGATTTTTCCTCTCAGATCCCTGCTGTTGGCTGTTGTGCCCTGATCGTCGGATAATTGTCGGCCGGGACGCTCATCTGTCGGATTGTGGCCTTCGATTTCTTCTGCATTGGTGTTATCACCCGTCGACAGATAAAGAAGTCCGTCAGCACCAAAGGTCAGATATCCTGCCGAGTGGCAGCAGTAAGTTCTTTGCGTCGGAATTTTTAAAAGAACTTTTTTGGAGGACAAATCAAGCCGATCTTGCACAAGTTTATAACGTTCAAGCTGACTTACGTTTTGATTTCCACCTACACCATAATAAAAGTAGATCCAATGGTTTTTTTTAAAATCAGGATCTGCCACAACACCCAATAGACCATCTTCAATGCCGCTGAAAACATTTAGATTTGCTATGGTTTTAATCTGTTTCTCTTTGGCATTGTATAGTTTGACGGCTCCTTTACGTTCCACGATTACAACATTTAAATCAGGAAGGATCGCCATTTCCATTGGCTCGTCGAGTCCTTGGACAAGTTTCACGGGTGTAAAGCGGCTACTGTCAGGTGCGGATGTCTGCCTGTTTTCAAAAATGCCTTTTGACGCTGGACTGTTTTTCAAAACAGTTGATGTTCCTACAAACGCTGTAATGCCTGTTATTAGCAAGCTGCTGATCAGTTTAAATGATGTCAAGGTAAAGATGATTAAGAATTTGTGAAGGATGTGTCAAAAATAGCAAAACTTAATATTTTATTTTACTTTATCTAATATATTTAAATTCAAAATATATTAAGATTGATGAATGAATAAAATGTGCATATATTTTTCTAATTAAAGCTGCAAATGTATCGCAAATGGGAAACGAGCTTTTTAACTTTTTCTAACGTTCTTGATTTATGCCAGTTATCTGTTGATCGAGAAGTCGAGATGGGTAAAAGTATTGGACTTATGTTTTTACAGGGGATTTATATAGCTCGGCGGATTATATAGGTAAATGGACATTGTTATATGATTTAACCTGATTTTGTAATAATGTAATAGACCCCATTTGATTAAATAATAAAATATTTTCTTCGGATTTTTCTTGCTTACTTAATAATAATAATGTTATTTTGGAATCAACAAAATATTATAAATAATTAAGTAGGGTTTCGGAAACTAAATGGCGGGTATTATCTGATGCTATTCTCGAAGACTGTATGTATAATGTAGCGTTCTGGCATTAATGGAATTGTAGGTATTGATTCCCTGGAACCGTACCCCCGGATTTTAACGACATAAAATAAATGGAGCAAAACTCAATACAGTTTGAAAAGTACCTGACTTTGTATAGATCTACCTTGCTGGATGATGTCATACCCTTTTGGCTTGATCATTCGGCAGATGCTGAATTTGGAGGTTATTTTACTTGCCTGGATAGAATTGGGCAGGTTTTTGATACAGATAAATTCGTCTGGCTGCAGTGCCGGCAGGTTTGGTGTTTTTCCATGCTTTATAATAAAGTTGAGCAAAAGCAGCAGTGGCTGGACTTCGCCTTACAAGGCGCTGAATTCCTTGAAAAACATGGAAGTGACAGTGAAGGAAACTGGTATTTTTCTTTGGACAGAAAGGGGGCTCCGCTCACACAGCCGCACAATATATTTTCTGACTGTTTCGCCTCGATGGCTTTTGGCCAGCTTTATAAAGCAACCAAGAATGAAAGGCACGCAAAAATCGCTGTTGATACTTTCCATAATA
The DNA here is from genome assembly GCF_015221875.1 of Dyadobacter subterraneus. Taxonomy (NCBI): domain Bacteria; kingdom Pseudomonadati; phylum Bacteroidota; class Cytophagia; order Cytophagales; family Spirosomataceae; genus Dyadobacter; species Dyadobacter subterraneus. The sequence continues at coordinate 4,311,470 of NZ_JACYGY010000001.1, read as the reverse complement.
TTTTGGCAAAAAAAGAGAATCCAAAAGGACAGTATGACAAAAGTTTTCCGGGAACCAGGCCATTGAAAGGCTTTGCACTTCCGATGATCCTTTGTAACCTTGTTTTGGAAATCGAACATCTTTTGCCGGCTGATCTGGTTGAAAGTACGATTCAGAATGGAATTGAAACGATTCTTGGTAAGTTTTACCGCCCTGATCTGGGAATTATCCTTGAAAATGTCACGCCCGATGGAGCATTTTCAGACTCTTTCGAAGGCAGGCTGGTTAATCCAGGGCATGGCATTGAAGCGATGTGGTTTTTGATGGACCTGGCTGAGCGGGCAAAAGATAAGGCACTGGCACAAAAAGCCATGGAGATTACGCTGAATATTCTTGAATACGGATGGGATAAAAAGCACGGCGGTGTATTTTATTTTATGGACGCGAAAGGACTGCCGCCACAGCAGCTTGAATGGGATCAAAAGCTCTGGTGGGTACACGTCGAGACGCTGATCAGTCTTTTGAAAGGTTATCAGCATACCGGAGATCACAGATGCTGGGACTGGTTTGAAAAAGTGCATCAGTATACCTGGCAGCATTTTGCTGATCCGGAATTTGGCGAATGGTACGGATATCTCAACAGGCAGGGGGAAGTATTGCTACCTTTGAAGGGTGGAAAATGGAAAGGATGTTTTCATGTGCCGCGCGGATTGTATCAGTGCTGGAAAGCGCTGGAAGTAATTATGGAAAAGAAATCGGAAATTCAATACCAATAACATGGCAGCAATCCCTGCAAATTCGGTTTCTGTGGATGAGCCCCTGGGGGATCAGAAGCAAAATTATACGCCCGCTTTGATTACGCTGGCGGTACTTTATTTTATGATGGGTTTTATTACCTGTTTGAACGATACGCTGGTGCCTTTTTTCAAAAAGGGGTTCACACTAACCTATTCACATTCCTCGTTGGTGCAATTTTACTTTTTTCTTACTTATGGAGTTGCATCGATACCCGCTGGTAAGGTCGTTGAAAAGGTAGGATATAAAAAGGGGATGGTGCTTGGCTTTTCGATCGCTGCCTTTGGCGCGCTTCTTTTTTTTCCTGCTTCCGTTGCGCATCAGTATGCCCTGTTTTTGGCTGCCTTGTTTATTGTAGCCATCGGAATTGTTCTCTTGCAGGTGGCGGCCAATCCATATATCACGATTTTAGGGCCGGCAAAAACAGCTTCGTCCCGACTTACCCTGATACAGGGCGTCGGCTCGATCGGAACGACGACTGCACCGCTTTTTGGAGCATACTATATTTTGGCCCCGCTGCAAAATTCAGCCGCATCCAGTGACGCAGTGAAGTATCCCTATCTTGGTATTGCGGCGGTTTTGATCTTTATAGCACTGATAGTTAGTAGATTATCACTTCCTGTTTTAAAAGCAGGCGAGCAGACCGGGCAGCAGCCGGAAAAATCTTCGGCAGGCATTTTTGCCTTCCGTAATCTGAATTTGGGTATCATCGGTCTTTTTGTTTATGTGGGTGCAGAAGTTTCTATCGGTACTTTTCTTACCAATTACATCGCCGATTTATTGAAGATAACTGAAAGTGCGGCCAATACCTACGTTGCTTTTTACTGGGGAGGCATGCTTGTAGGGCGGCTGATCGGATCAGTTTTACTTAAATCCATAAAAGCGTCGCGGGTTTTGAGCGTCTGCGCTGCGGCTTCCATTCTTTTAATTTTGATTTCTGTAAATTCCATAGGAGCTCTTGCCGTATGGAGTATGGTCGCAGTGGGCCTTTGCAATTCGATCATGTTCGCGATTATTTTTTCACTTGCCGTTAACGGGCTCGGAAAATATACCACCGAGGCATCGGGTCTTCTGTCGACCGCCATTGCTGGCGGGGCTATCATCTCCTTTTGTCAGGGCCTTTTGATTGACAATTCAAGCTGGCAAATTGCATTTATGCTGCCGCTGGTCAGTTATGCCTACATCCTTTTCTATGGCCTGCATGGCTACAAGTCAAAATTTAGCACGCTATGAAAAAGTATATTTTCCTGACGTTTATACTACTCAGTTCCGCCGTAATTGTCCTTGCGCAGAAACAGTCAGCGTCGCGGCCAAAGATCTTATTTATACCGCTTGACAGCCGTCCACCCTGTCTTAAAATGACAGAAAAGATGGGACTGATCGCGGATGCCCAGCTCGTTTCCCCGCCAGCTGCGCTGCTTGGGGATTTTCAACAGCCAGGTCTGTCTGAAAAAATCAATGCCTGGATCATGTCTCAGGATTTGAAATCCTATGATGCGGCTATTATTGTTCTGGATATGATCGCCTACGGAGGCCTGGTTGCATCCCGCAAGTTTATGTGCGATTCTACGGTTGCAATCGCCCGCATAAATGTCTTGAAACAGATCAGAAGCAAGGCGCCAAAATTGAAAATTTATGGTCAGAATGTGATTATGCGACTGGCGCCAAGTGCGGATGGAAAAAATGAAGCTTACAGAGAGAAACTGGCAACCTGGGCTAAAATCTCGCCGGATAAAGATGAAAAAACCAAAGCCCAGGTTTTAAAACTTGAAGAAGATATTCCCGTTGCGGTGCTGGCCGATTACAAACTTGCCAGGGCACGTAATTATAGTATCAATCTGAAAGCCATCGATTTTGTCAAAACAGGTCTGGTTGATTATCTGATCCTTTCACAGGATGATGCATCACCCAAAGGTGTTCATTTGGTCGACAGAGAGAACCTGATCGGACGGCGTGACCAGCTGCATCTGACGGAAAAAATCGCTATTCAGCCGGGAGCAGATGAGGTTTCGATGCTGCTTTTGGCAAGGGTACTAAACAGACACTTTGATTTCACACCGAAAATCAAGGCCGTGTATTCTTCGCAGAAATTAAAGAATTCGGTCATGCCGTTCGAAGACAGAATGCTTTTTGAAACGGTCAGCCATCATATTAGAGCGGCAGGCTCTGTGGAAGTGCAAAATGAAAACCAGGCCGATATTTTATTTTATGTTTATCCTTCCCGTCATGAAAGCGACGTAGCTGAAAGTTTTGCCGAGCAGATCGAAAGGGAAGTTAATGCAGGCAAAAGAGTTATCGTAGCTGATATTGATCCTGTCGGAAATGTGCAGGGTGGTGACTCGGTTTTTACAAATGCTTTGGAAAAGCGGCAAGTTTTTTCCAGGCTTTATGGATATGCGTCCTGGAATACAGCTGGTAATACCATCGGAACAGCTTTACCGCACGGGGTCGTTTTTGATCTTGCGGTTTCAAAATTGTCAAAAAATAAAGCCGCCAGCCAGCGAATGAGAACTGCCCAAAACTGGTTTATGATCAACCGTGTTATGGACGATTATTATTATCATAATCTGGTCCGGGCCAAAGCGAATACCTATTTGTCGGGCAAAAAATTACCAAGTGCGTCCCTGATGAACACTGAGGATAATAAGCGCATCGAAGTGTATTGTCTTTCTTTACTGCAAAGTTATCTGAATGATTTTTTGAAAAGTTACCTGGCAATAAATGAAAATGAGAAGGGCGGTATAGACTGTCAGAAGCCAACGGGCCTGACTTTCACATTACCCTGGAACCGCACTTTCGAGGCAGATATTGATTTTAAGCTGACATGCCGTTAAACGACTAAAACCTGAATATTCCTAAATCCAAATAAATTTTAGTACCCAATGCCGATTGCCTTTCCGGTTTTTTAACCGGCCGGGAAAACTATGTCCAATTAAACCCCCAAACCTTAACCAATGCAAAATTTTACAAGTAAAAAACGGCGCATGAGCTGGTGGCTCTGTGTGCTCTTTATGATTTGTCAGCACTGTTATGTGGCTGCACAAAATCAGGATCTGCGTGGACAAGTGACAGAAATTACCGGAGCAACGCTTCCCGGTGTGACAGTCATGATCAAAGGAACCTCGAGTGGAACAACGACGGATGCGGAAGGAAATTACAAACTTTCTTTAACCCAGAATTCGGGGATGGCTGTGTTTTCCTTTATGGGAATGGTAACCCAGGAAATTGCTTTCAGCGGTCCGGGACAGATTGATGTAACGCTTGCCACAGATAGCAAAACGCTGAATGAGCTTGTTGTGGTAGGGTACGGGACACAGAAAAAGGTCAATTTAACCGGTGCTGTTTCTGTCATAGATGGTGCAAAATTGACCAGCAGACAGGTTGCATCTACCTCGCTGGCCTTACAGGGTGCAGCACCCGGTGTGACCATCACCCAGCAGTCAGGTGTTCCCGGTGGGGATGCGGGTACAATACGTATACGGGGTATAGGTTCAATCAATGCCGGGCAGAATCCGCTTGTGCTGATCGATAATGTCGAGATGAACCTAGACGCGATTGACCCAAATAATATTGAAAGCATCTCTGTTCTGAAAGACGCAGCGGCGGCAGCTGTTTACGGTTCCCGTGCTGCAAACGGTGTGATTCTGATCACCAGTAAGCGAGGAGCAACTGGCATTAATGTCAGCTATAATGCCTATGTATCCAATCAGAGCCCAACTGACCTGCCGGAAAAGGTAAACGCGCTGGAGCATATGAAATACTGGGATATTGCCCAGACAAACAGCGGTCTGCCGGCTGCTTTTACCAGCCAGATTGCAGCTTATGAAAAGAACGGACCGGATAATTTTTCACTATTTAATACAGATTGGAAAAAACTGGTACTGACCGGAAACGGCATGATGCAAAATCACAATCTGACTATTGCCGGTGGCACTGACCGTATCAAGGTTTTTGGTTCCGGAAGTTTTCTGGACCAGAATGGCCTCACAGCAAACACCAATTTTAAAAGGGCTGATTTTCGTTTCAATACCGATATTGCCATATCTAAAAAACTTTCCGCTTCCATGGACTTGGTTCTGAACCGGACGAACCGTTTATGGCCTGGGCAATCTTCTCCGCAGGCCATCATCCGTCAGATGCTTGGTTTGCCTGCTACAACGCCTGGCCGTTATGACAGCGGCGAATGGGGAGAAGGCTGGTCGAATGCCAACCCGGCTGCTCAGGCCGAAGATGGGGGTTTTGCCAAAAGCATTACCAACTCGCGGATCATCAAAGGGACGCTGACTTACAAACCGTTAGATGGGCTGGAGCTGCTTGCCACATACAGTTCTAACTATTATACAACGCACGGACGAACATTTACAGATCAATATAAAATCTATAACGCGGATCCAAGTACCAAAACCCTGGTTTTAGCCCGTCCCTGGCCAGCGCTGAATTCTTTGAGCGACAATAATTCTGAGAATACCCAGAACCTTTTCCGCGCCCAGGCGACTTACAACAAAGCTTTTGGAAAACACAATTTTTCAGTACTGGGCGGGTTTAGCACAGAGGATTTCAGTACTTCCAATGTAAATACGTTCCGCCAAAACCTTTTATCGCCAGACCGCCCTTACCTAGACAGCGGAGACCCGCTGGGGCAGACCATCAGCGGAGGTGCCAGCAAATATTCAATGGTTTCTGCGTATGGCCGGATCAATTATAACTACAACGAAAAGTATCTTCTGGAAGTAAATGGCCGCATGGATGCTTCCTCGCGATTCAGACAGGAAAACTGGTGGAAATTATTTCCCTCCGTTTCGGCAGGGTGGAGAATGTCACAGGAAAAGTTCTGGTCTGGCCTTACCAGTATCGTCGGTGATGCCAAGCTGCGCGCTTCCTACGGAACACTTGGGAATCAGAACCTGATCAGAAGTGACGTTCAGGATTATTATCCGAGTTATTCAACCTTTTATTCGGGTACAGCCTACAATTATTATTTTAACAATGTGGTCAATGCAGGTTATGCACTTACTTCTGCGGCCAATCCGAATATCAAATGGGAATCTTCTAAAATTCTTGATATCGGTGCGGATTTTGGCCTGCTGGCAAACAGGCTGACCGTCACGGCAGATTACTTCCAGCGGGATATCAGCGATATGCTTCAACTTGTTCCGATTCCTTCCTACGTAGGACTTGCTTCTCCTTTTGTGAATGTGGGATCAATGCGTAACAAAGGCTGGGAGCTGGCACTTGGCTGGAAGGACAAAATCAGCGATTTTAACTACCAGGTAAGCTTCAATATTTCGGATGTAAAAAACAGCGTGCTTAAAAATGGTGGCACGCCGATCATTAATGGCGCAACGATCCAGCAGGAAGGTTATGCGCTGGATTCCTACTACGGATATCAGGCGATGGGTCTTTTCCAATCGGATGAGGAAGTAAAAAATGCACCTTTCCAATATGGAAATACGGCTGCCGGTGATATCAGGTACAAAGATATCAGTGGTCCGAATGGTGTGCCCGACAACAAAATTGATAGTTACGACCGCACGATTCTGGGCAATTACTTCCCGCGGTATGAGTACAGTTTCAATCTGGCCGCCCAGTATAAGGGATTTGATGTGACAGCATTTTTTCAGGGTGTTGGTAAAAAAGATAATTATCTTTCCGGAACCGGATCCCAGCCTTTTTATTCTTCCGATTTTCAAGGGTCAATGTTCAAATACCAGGAAGATTTCTGGTCTCCTGAAAACAAAGGTGCTGCTTATCCACGTCTGACTGCCAATAGTATTCCAAATAATTACGTGACCTCATCTTACTGGGTACGTTCTGCCTCTTATCTGCGCATTAAAAACCTGGTGCTTGGCTATACAGTGCCGAAATTATTGACTGAAAAGGTGAAGATCAAATCGGCGCGCATCTTTCTGAGCGGACAGAATCTTGTAACCTGGACAAAGTTTTTTCCGGGCTTCGATCCCGAACAACGCGATACAGGCGGGCAGTTTTACCCGATCATGAAATCATACACAGTTGGTATCAACATCAAGTTTTAAGCACATGAAAAATAAACTTCTATACAGTATCGGCCTTTGCCTTTCATTGCAACTATTTTCTGCCTGCAAGGATTACCTCGAACAGGCGCCGCTGGCTGCGCCGGCAACCGGACAGTTTTTCAATAACCAGACCGAAATGAATGCAGCCCTGACAGCCGTTTACAAATCGGCTTACTGGAATACCGGCACTACGCCTTACCAGTCTATCATGGATGGCTGGACGGACATCGCGCTGCTTCGCGCACCGGACATGGGCGAGGGGAACTTTGATGTTTTCAATGCCAATGTTAAATCCATCTGGACTTTGGCATACACAACCATCCAGCGTGCCAATACAATGATCGAGGGTATGGAAACAGGAAAGGCCAATGTACAGGCTGCTGCTTATAACCGCCTTCAGGCCGAGGAGAGAGGGCTCAGGGCATTTGCGTATTTCTTTCTAGTTAACATGTACGGAGATGTCCCTTTGATTACAAAACCACTGCTGCCGGCTGAATTTTATACACAGCTGCGCTCATCAAAAGCCGATGTGATCAAGTTTATGAATGAGGATCTGGATGCGGCGGCGCAGGTTCTTGACTGGGCACCGGCAGACCGTGGTCGTATGTCAAAGGCGGTTGTTCTGGGCATTAAGGCGCGTACTGCTTTTTACAGTAAAGATTATAAAACAGCAGCCCAGGTTAGCAAGCAGATCATCGACGGGGCAGGACTTGGACTGAACCCCAAATTCCAGGATCTTTTTACCAAAGCGGGACAAGCGCCCAATGCGGGAAAAGAGATCATGTTTGAGATTTTATATACAGATGCAGATGCCAATTCGATCACATATCTGCCTTTGGGAAGTATTTCAAGAACCGCGGGCGGGCAGTCGGGCCGCTTTCCGCAGCAGCGTCTGGTTGATATGTTCGAAGCAAAAGATGGAAAGCGCATTGACGAATCCAAAGTGTATGACCCGAAAAATCCACGTTTGAACCGCGATATGCGTTTAAAATATACGGTCGCAATTCCTGGCGACACAGTCACGATGAATCAGGTCACATTCGTATATGATATCTATAAAAATACTACTTCGGTAAAAAATGCTGACGGGACATGGAGTACCAAAGCAAATGCTGATTTTGATAACGCTTACGGTCCGTCAAAAAGCGGTGTGGGACTTTTGCATGCAAAATACACGCTGACCGCAGAAAATGCTTTTGCTGCAAGGGTGAATTTTATACTGATGCGCTATGCGGAAGTTCTGCTCACTTATGCAGAATCAAAAATTGAACTTAATGAAATCGATGCATCGGTGATCAGCGCCATTAATCTGGTAAGAAAACGCGCCGGGCAGCCAGAGGTTGAAGCATCTGTTCAAAATGATCAAAACAAACTCCGGCAGCTTGTGCGCCGGGAGCGTACCGTGGAGCTCGCCATGGAAGGATTCCGCTGGTTTGATATCCGTCGCTGGGATATTGCGTCGGTTGTTATGCCTCAAAAGATTGTAGGGATTGCCAAGGATCCGGGCGCCGGAGCGGCGAGTCCGGATTTTAAAACGACTGCATTAAACGATCTGAACAATATTCCGGTTTATTCGGACAGTGAAGGTGCCAGAATGCTTCGAGAGATCCGGTTCTGGTATCCCAAATTAAATCTTCTGCCTGTTCCGCAGTCGGAACGGGACATTAATCCAAAGCTGACCCAAAATCCGGAATGGTGATCATACGAAGGTTTTACAGAGAGTCACAGAATTAAAAAAGAGAAGTGTAGCGTTTTAATTTGTCATAATGAAAAACTCGGTTTCTCCCTTTTAACGCTATGGCCCTCTGTGAAACCTAAATTAATTCCAGGCAAGCTTTCATTACATTTGAATTATGAATCGTAGAAATTTCATTGAAAATATTACTTTGACCGGTACGGCCATCGCTGCAGCTACCGGTTTTGCTTCAGCCCAGCCGCAGGTAGAAGGAATGAAAAGTACCGCTCAAAAAACGGATATTCAAGCCGATGTGGTCATCGCAGGTGGCGGGCTCGGCGGCTGCGCTTGCGCTTTTGCGGCGCTGCGAAATGGCCTGTCGGTGATTATGACCGAGCAGACAGACTGGATTGGCGGCCAGCTAAGTCAGCAAGGCGTACCACCTGATGAGCACGACTGGATCGAGACGCACGGCGCCACCGGGCTTTACCGCGATTTCAGAAATGCAATTCGTCAGTATTATATCCGTAATTATCCTTTGACAGAATCTGCCAAGACGCGTAAAAACCTGAATCCGGGTGATGGTTCAGTTTCCAAACTTTGTCATGAGCCCCGTGTGGCGGTCGCTGTTTTGCAGGAAATGTTTGCACCTTATATAAGTGCGGGAAAACTTACCCTGCTTCTTGAACATAAGATAAAAGCGGCAGTTGTGGATGGCAATCAGGTCAGGGCGCTTAATGCCATTGATTTAAAAACCAGCAGTGAATTTGTATTGACTGCACCATATTTTGTCGATGCTACCGAGATGGGTGAGCTTTTACCGATGACAGGGACGGAATTTGTTACCGGGGCGGAATCAAAAAGTGAAACCCAGGAGCTTCACGCGCCTGAAAAGGCAAATCCTAATAACAACCAGGCCTTCACAGTGTGCTTTGCGATCGATTACGTTCCGGGAGAAAATCATGTGATTGAAAAGCCCAGGGATTATGATTTCTGGAGAAACTTTGCGCCTAAAATGACCAAACCCTGGTCGGGAAAACTGCTTGATCTGTCCTATTCCAATCCCAAAACACTTGAACCCAAGCTGCTTGGTTTCCATCCCGAAGGCATTATGATGGGACAAACGCTGAACCTTTGGAATTACAGAAGGATCATAAATAAGCAAAATTTTAAAAGCGGATTTTATCGGGGAGACATTACGATCGTAAACTGGCCGCAGAATGACTATTTCCTGGGTAATCTGATCGGTGCCAGCGAAAAGGATTTTAAAAAACACTTTGAAGCAGGCAAGCAGCTTAGTCTATCACTTTTATACTGGCTGCAAACCCAGGCGCCGCGTCCGGATGGAGGAAAGGGTTGGCCGGGAATCCGTTTGAGAAAGGACATCATGGGAACGCAGGACGGAATGGCAAAATATCCCTATATTCGCGAATCCAGAAGAATCAAAGCCGTTTTTACTGTAAAAGAAGAGCATGTTGGCGCTGAGAACCGGGCGCTGATTACTGGAAAAAAGGACAATGCCGCCGCTGAATTCTATGATAGTGTCGGTGTGGGGTACTATCATATTGATCTGCACCCAAGTACGGAAGCAGATAATTATATCGACTTTGGCTCACTTCCTTTTCAGATTCCGCTGGGCGCTCTTTTGCCAAGAAGAATGGAGAACATTCTACCGGCGAATAAAAACATCGGAACGACACATATTACCAATGGATGTTACAGGTTGCATCCGGTTGAGTGGAGCATTGGAGAATCTGTTGGAATGCTGATCAAATATTCGCTGGAAAAAAAAATGATCCCTAAAGCCGTGCGTGAAAAGGAAAGTGCATTAAAGGAATTCCAATCTTTCATCCGTACACAGGGCATTGAAACGCAGTGGCCAAAAAACTGAAAATAGACCCAAGTGATTTTAAAATTAATTAAGTGATGATACTTTCGCTCTACTTACTAAAATAATTTGTGGAAATGACTTTCCGTTTTGCTATTTCGGCGCTTGAAATACAAATAGTATAAATGAAAGTAAGTAAGTTTGAAAGAAAGTATCAGTTTGAAATATATGAGTCGCACGATTCGGTTAACAGGTGTTGGAGGAAAAAAGGGAGATCCCAAAAAAATAATTCTTGGTTACTTTGCCAATCATGGAAATACCACGATTCCGGACCTGAGTAAAGATCTGGATGTAAGCGTTCCAAAGGTAACTTCGCTGGTAGGGGAGCTGATTCAGGAAGGGCTGATTAAGGATTTTGGAAAGATAGAATCCTCAGGAGGGAGAAAACCAAATTTGTACGGTATTGTGGCTGATTCGGCATTTTTTATAGGTGTGGATGTCAAGCAAAGTCACATCAATATTGGTTTGTCGGATCTTCAAAAGAATCTGGTAAAAGTTTCCGAGAAACTGCAGTACAAACTGGATAATACGCCCGATTCATTGGAAGCACTTTGCGGGTATATCCAGGATTTTATCGCTGAACTTGATGTTGCTCAGGGACGAATTCTTGGTATCGGAATTAATCTTTCGGGAAGAATCAATTATACAACCGGGCATAGTTACAGTTTCTTTCATTTTGACGAAAGTCCGCTGGCAGAAATTATCCAGAGCCGTGTGGGTATTCCTGTATTTTTGGAAAATGATTCCCGGGCCATGGCCTATGGCGAATTTTGTGCTGGTGTTGTACAAGATGAAAAGGATGTGCTTTTTTTGAATCTTGACTATGGAATCGGCGTCGGGATATTGTTCGACGGGCAGCTTTACTATGGAAAATCGGGCTACGCAGGCGAGGTGGGGCATATGCCTGTTTTTGACAACGAGCGGATTTGTCACTGCGGAAAAAAAGGATGTCTTGAAACCGAAGCCTCCGGCTGGGCACTTACCAGAATGTTCCGTGATAAATTAGCCGCAGGCTCATCTTCTGTTTTGACAGCAAAAAAAAATATAGCTCCCGAAGAAATCACGATGGACGATATCATCGAAGCAGCTTTAAATGATGATGTACTGGCGATTGAACTGGTTGCTGCGGTAGGAGAGAGTTTAGGACGTGGTATCGCTGCACTTATCAATATACTGAATCCTGAACTTGTCGTATTGGGCGGAAGCCTTGTCGCAACAGGCGATTACCTATATCTGCCTATCAAAACTGCCTTGAATAAATATTCTTTAAGTCTTGTGAACAATGACTCAGAACTTAAAATGTCAAAACTCGGAGAAAGGGCAGGTATTCTGGGGGCTTGTTTGTTGGTAAGAAACCGGTTGCTTGATATCGGTTGAATAAAGAAGGGAGGCAAGCATTGTAATAAAATGGGCCAAAATCCTTGTGTCGGCAGTTCAATTCTGTCCATCATCAAAAAAAGCAGTGAAGAAGTTAATTCTTGGGTGCTTTTCGTTTAATAAATTATTCGTAAACAAAAAAGATAATTTAAACCCAGAAATTGTTTTGATACTTAATATTAATGTACATAAAATGAGGTGCAAAATTGAGAAATAAACTTCGTTAACTAAATTGGACAACTTGGTATTGTATCAAAGTACATCCGTGATTTGCCATTAAGATCTGTAACGAAACTACAATATAGAAAAGTTACTGGTGCAGATACCTTTTATTTGGTTTTCTATAAAGATCTTTAAGAGTCTCGCTAACTGCTTTACTTAGTATTTCATCATCGCCGTTCAAATAACACTGAAGTGTTCTATTAACGGGTATATCAATCTTTATCCCTAATTTTTGGTTAGGTGTTCCATCGGGATAGTACTCTGCAAAACCGGAAAAGAACGAAAAATATTGCCCAGGAAAATTGATGGTAATGGCCATTCCGTTCGCACCGGCTGTTTGCGTGCCTAACGTAGTGGCACGTGTTACCCCCTGAAGAGCAATGACATTCCATTCTCCCTGGCTCTGAATCCCTTCATCGACCAGTATATAGTATTTTTTATTTTTTAGAAATGTGTTTGAATCGGGCCGAATAATTTCATATTCAACAAGTGATTGATTTTTTGCTAAATCCGGACTTGTAACAAACGGGAATTCGTTATATGCCACCGTATCGGGCTTCAAAGCTATGTAAGATGCCAGTTTGGTGCCAATTTGACTATCACGAGGATAACCTCTTGCATCCAGAATAATTGATTTGCAATCTTTCAGCATATTTGACAAACTATCCAGCTGATGCACATAAAGCCGGTTGATTCGCATATATCCGATACCAGGTGCGAGCATTCGACAAAATGGTTCTTTAAGAGTAAAACGGTTTGTTTTACCTCTCAAATTATAATAATGATCCCTTTTGATTCTGTTAAGCGTAACGTCTTTGATCTGGCCTTTACTGCGAACTGTGACCACGGCAGAACTGCCAGAATTACCATTTGTAAGCCAGGTGAAATAATACTCCCGGTTAAACCCTGATTTATTGGAAGCCAAGATCAGTTTCTCCCATTGCCTTGCCAGCGTTGTTACAGGGACCTTGTCAATGGCGATCAGTTCATCACCCTGCTGAATCTCAGACAAGTTGCGACGCTGCGTTGTATCTTCCAGGATGCTGGTCACAAATACTTTACCATCGACAAGATCCGTCCCAATGGGAAGATTTCCGTCCATCATTCCAACGGGTGATCTGCCACCTGGTTTGTTGATTAATATGCTATGCCCGTCCTGAATAAAGGTGGTCAGCTCCATTAACGCTAAAAAATATAGAGAGTCATTTTCGGCCTTTATAAATTTGGGAATAAAGTGCGAGAGGGCTTTATTCCAATCGTTTGGGATCAGGTTTTTGTTCGGAGAGAAGTAGTAAATGGCATTCCAAAAGTTGAAAAGTCCAAGTAAACGTAATTTCAGGTCAGGTACTTCTTTGGAAGGATAATCAAACTGTGGCTTACGGATATATACTGTATTCTCAACCTGGGTTGAAGCGGAGTGCTTAACGGGGTGACTTAACAGAAACCCAGCTTCTTTCAGGATAAGTTTTTTAGGATCTTCACCTGGTTGAAATCGGATATAGGTATCTGGTTCTGATCCGAGCGTTCCATCCTCGTATATCAGCTCTGATGTTCTGATCTTTACAGTAAGACCATCTGATAACTGCATGTGATGAAAATTCCCGTAAACATAGTCAGGCATTTCTCCCTGAAAGATGAGGCTGCACAAATTTCGATGACGTAAGGCCAGCAGCGCTTTAAGGGTGTTCACATTGACGTACCGGTTAACGATAAAGCAAAATCTTTTTGATTTCAGGGACAGGTCTTGACTGGAGAGAAGATAACTTCCTTCTGATATATTTCTCAGGCCATAGTGAACTTGCAGCATGCCATTTAAATCTCCCATTTTATCCTGTGGCAGTATGTTGATATCATGCGGAAAATCCTCGCGCATGAGTCCCTTGTAATAAAAGCTTCGCACGGTAGGCAATATCAAAGTCCGGTTAATCAACTTTCCAATCAAGGGCTGAACAAATTGGGTGTATTGCTTTAATCCCAAGTTATTGTCGATCGCGGAATTTCTTAAATCAATGATAAAGCAGCGGTTGGAAGGAATTAATTTGGCTGTTAAAACAGAATCCAGCACAAGGCCGTTTTTAAATATATGTTGTGAAGCTGTGATATATATGGATTCGGAATCCAAAGAAGTCAAAGTGAGCCCCTGTTCTGTACCGGAAGAATCAATAGACCGTGCTTTTTTACTACTAACTGCTGAATGGGGGTCATTGAGATTTGAAAGCATGGCTGAGATTGCAGTCTTAAAACCAGATGCACTTGGATCGTCCAGTAATCTGCCAATATTGGAAATTATCAGGCTGTCAGTGGATAGCACGCCTTTTCCAACGGCAGGATGAAAGTAATTGATTACGCCCCATACTCGGCCGAAGTCTGCAATTCTTGCTATTGTAACGGAGTCTGGATTTTGTTTTGCGTCTTGATCTCTGTGTGCATAGGCGCACACCGGTTGTAGCAAAGCCAAAAGGCTAAGCAGCATTTTAAAAATCAATCTCATGGCAATTAGTGGATATATTATAGGAATTGGGATTGTAGAAATACTGGTAAAATGCAGGATTCCAAAAGAAATAGAAGTGCTTTTTAATGGTCCTTATCTTCCCACAGCCAGCAGCCGCACACTTTCCAGATCAATGTCCTCGCCCAGAAAACTGCTGACCAGTAGTTTTTTTTTACCCACTGAGACATTCACGAGTTCGGTAATTTTATTTCCCTTACTGCGCGTGTAGATGATACCGGAAGTTACTCCGTTTAACTCCCAGCGGTAGTATTCTTTATAAGTGCTGCTTTTTTTTATTTCATCGTCCAGCTGGCTGATGACCTTCCTGGAATATTCCGGAGGGCTGTCAAAACTCAGGTATTTGTACGTTTTTACCTGCTTCATAATACGTGCAATGCTTGGGTGTGACCACATCCCGGTTTCATTGGATCTTTTTACCATGGCTTCCCCCATGGTATTTACAGCGTACTTGGGCAAGTCTTCATATTGTTTGAAGTACAGGTCAATAAAGGTTTGACTTTGCTGGGGCTCCACCTTGCCCTGACCGAAGGAGATGTAACTTGTAAATAATATGATGTAAATAAAGATGACCGGCTTCATAGTGCTTAGTTTTCTGTTACTGCATTGTTTGGTAGTTCGGAAGGTTCGTTAAGATGCTGGTATGCCTGATGAAGCGCATTTGACATGGACATCAGGCTTTCTTCGGCAGCCCTGCGCGCCAAAGCCTCAGTCTCGCGCTGGGTATTTAACTTCTGATTATAATCTACTCCCAACCAGCTCAGACCCCAAACCAGGACGGTGACCGCGGCTATTAGCCATACCGGATAACCCAGCATTACAAATTTCCTTTTCTTTTTTTCAATCGTAAAATGAACTTTGTCATGCCCTATGTCCCTAAAATCCTGGATGGCAGCAAACCAGTCCTTGTCTTCTGGGTGAATCTGATACGCTCCCTGCTTTGACAGATAGGCTTTGATCAACTTTTCTTCCGCTAATGTCGTCTCTGCGTTCCAGTATTTTTCAAGCAGTTTTTCCAGCTTATCTTTTTCCATGTACCTTCTCTTTTAAATATTGGCGGGCTCTGAACAAATACACTTTTACCTGTGCTTCTGAAATATCCATGACCTTTGCAATTTCTTTGTATTCCAATTCTTCAATTTCACGAAGGTGAAGAATATCTCGCTGCATCTTTGGCAGCTTACTGGTAAGCCAATTATAGCGCATCATTAGATGATCAGTAGTCATATCTGTTTCCGTCTGACTAGGTTCTGCAAATTCAGGAATGTCTTCCAGCGTACCATACGTTCGACTTTTCTGCACTTTTACATAATTCAAATACTCGTTACGTACCGTGCGCATCGCATATGCCTCAAAATTATCCCAGCTTTCCCACTTATCCCTTGCCTTCCATAACTTGAGGAGTGTATCCTGGAGGATATCTTCAGCATCGGTTACATCTTTTGTAAGCGATAACGCAAAGCGGTAAAGCTTTTGCTGGCTGCTTATAAAAAGATTGTAAAGCCTGGAATTCATAGGGTTTTGTAAGGGAGACAAAACGGATTGGCAAAAAGTTACAATTATTTTTAACGAAGCTTTTGCAATCGAAAACCCTGCGGTAATTTTTTAAACCAAAACCTATTTCCTAGTGAGAAGTGAGATGAAAAATATACGTTTCCAAGCTATACAAGCGGGCATACCCACCTGAGTAATTTGTAGATTTTGATACAAGTATTTAATCATATTTATCTATATTTCTGATCTAGGTGTTAGAAATTGATGATGTAAAGCAATATCAGTTTAAAAGAGATTATAATTGATTCCTATTATGGATCCATGTAGTTTCATGTCAGTTCTAACCCGACCATTGTATCAATCGACTTTGGGAAGCTGACATATACTTTTGTGCCATTTTCGCTTGCATGATCAAGAACAACACAGAGATTGGCAGATCACTACTGAAAACCAAACGAAAAATAATGTCAACGCGCCCCCCTATATTCTTGCTCGAAAAGAAGAGTGCAGACAACATGAAGTTAGGCCGATGTCAGATCCTTCCCGAATCTCAGACGGTCAAAAGTTGAATTTGCGGAGGTTTTCACACATTTATAATTAATAACGTACGAATCATCAGATTTTCAGATGTTCCACTAATTACCCGCCTAGTTGCTGGGCTAAACCGACTAAAATTCCTTCGGCTCCCCGGATGTAACAGAGCCGGTACGAGTTCTCGTACTGAACCACTTCACCAACCAGCTGGGCTCCATGCCTGCAGAGCCTGGATACCATTTCGTCAATATCTTCAACGGCAAACATCACACGCAAATAACCCAGGGAATTCACAGGAGCGACCCTGTGATCTGAGATCGCAGAAGGGGTCAAAAAACGCGAAATTTCAAGCCGGCTGTGACCATCAGGGGTGACCATCATCGCAATCTCTACATGCTGAGCGCCTAGTCCGGTAACTCGGCCAGCCCATTCTCCTTCAATCGTAGCACGCCCTTCAAGTTTAAGACCAATCTCTGTAAAAAAAGAGATCGCTTCATCCAGCGATTCTACAACAATGCCGACATTGTCCATGCGAAGCAGCTTATTTTTTTCCATAGCCTTCTTATTGTTGATTAAAGATGATAAGTTATAATTAAAATGTGGCCAGGTCAAATGTTGGTACCGCTTACCTGGAATTTTGCGGTAGCTTCCCAATTTTTTTAGTGAACATTTTATCTTATCAGCACTTAGTTTTTAGATAAGGTTGAACTAAATACAACATTTAAGCTTTCAGATCGAGCCCGGACCTTTGCGCAATTAACTTTTACAGGTTTTGACAGCAAGGACGATATTACCCTGGATTAATTTTCAAAACCAGGTGACTGTGGACCCTACGCGCTTATTGACACGGCCTTAACGCCACGGCGATCTCTGAGCTTGACCGGCAGGATAGAAAAGCTGAATTTTTTCTTTTTTCTCCGTTTTTTTGCGGCTTTGATTTTAGCGCCACCAGGGCTGCGGCCTATGATCAGAGCGGTATTGCCAATTACGGCTACCGGCCGACCTTCGAATTTGCCGGCGCGCGCACGCTGGGTACGGTCATAGCAATCTCAGGAGCTGCGGTCAATCCAAATATGGGTTACCATTCATCGGCGGCAACCGCTTTTCTTCTGAGTGTTTTTAAAGTAAAACTCGGCTGGTGGATCGGAAATCCGCGCGCAGAAAAATGGAAAAACCCAGAGCCCATTTTTGGTCTTGCCTACCTGGTGTCGGATCCGATTGGAAAATCGGATATGAGCTCCAAATACGTGAGTCTTTCTGACGGAGGGCATTTTGATAACATGGGCCTCTATGAGCTGGTGCGAAGAAGGTGCAGTCTGATTATTCTTTCTGACACTGAGGAAGATGATGATGCCTTATGTTGAAGGGCTTGCCATGGCCGTAAGACGCTGCCGCATTGATTTTGGCGTGGAGATCGAAATCGATACCAGCCCGATTACTCAAAGAAATGCTGCGACCACACTTTGCCTGTCGCATGTGGCAGAGGGTGTGATTAAATATCCGGGCGCTGCGCCTGCCGGAAGACGGATCTATGTTAAGACTTCGCTTAACGGAGATGAGCCGGTCGATATCAGGGAATATAAAATGCAGAACCCGAAGTTTCCACAGCAGCCGACTTGTGATCAGTTTTTTACAGAGGAGCAGTTTGAAAGCTACCGTAAGCTGGGTTATCATAGTCTGGGGTAGGGGACTGCAGCTCCCAGCGCTGTTAAGGACGGATGAACGCTGACCCTTCTTCAAATAGGGACTTTAAATTGATAATAATATGATAACACATAAAAAACGGCTTACCAGCTACTAGTCAATATATTTGGGCCTAGTTTTCAAGCTTCGCTAAATATTAAAAAGCTTATATAATTGGTGTCAGAATTTAAAAAGCCCGGAGGCCATTGGTTCCGGACTTTTTTTTATGCAGCTTATAGCATTTTATGCCCTTTCTTCTGCAAGCATTTTTCTCCGGGGCTATTGAAACAGCTGAGTTTGCCCTGGATAATATTAAGATAATATTTAGGTAACATTGAAACTTCTGATTTAATGTTGCCATAATATTCATTTCCTTCTATAGCGTGACTTTTGCATTATCAAATTAATAGTCACCGAAATAATGAAAATTTTATTTACTACTTTATCACTGTTGCTGTTTTTAGCAACGATTAGCAATGCCCAGATCACCACGAGTGGGATCAGCGGCCTTGTTAATGACTCAAAAAAAGAAAGTTTAATCGGAGCGACGGTTCAGGCTACTTATGTGCCAACCGGAACTAAATATGCAACCGTTACAGATGTGGACGGGCGTTTCCGCATCAACAGCATGAACGCAGGTGGTCCTTACCAGATCATGATCACTTATGTCGGGTTTCAAACCGAAACTATGAACGACATCGTTTTACAGCTTGGTGAAACGACAAACTTAAATGTGGTTTTGAAAGATCAGGGCCAGACGCTGACCGAGGTAACCGTGACAGGTTCACGCGGCGGTGAGCGCGAAGGCACAGGATCAAGCGTCAATGCTGAGCAGATCCGCCGTTTGCCAACGATCTCGCGAAGCCTGACTGATATGACCCGGACTTCCCCCCAGGTCAACAACAACAACTCTTTTGCAGGTACCAACTTCCGTTATAATAACGTGACCGTCGATGGCGCTGTCAATAATGATGCGATCGGATTTAGTCCGTCTTTGGGCGGTTCGACAGGTTCTACCGGCCAGCCCGGATCCAGTACCCGTACCAACCCGATCAGTCTTGATGCGATCCAGGATATCCAGATCGCCGTTGCCCCTTTTGATGTAAGACTGGGTAATTTCCTGGGTGGTTCTGTCAATGCAGTCACACGCAGCGGAACAAACGATGTGACAGGATCGGTTTACGGTTTTGGACGTAATTCAGCGCTTGTTACCAAATGGAACGGTGCTTCTGATGCCAAAGAAAAACTGCCAAGTACTTTCCACGAATACCAGACAGGGGTGCGCGTGGGTCTTCCTTTGATCAAAGACAAACTTTTCTTCTTTACCAATGAAGAGATCACAAACCGCCAGGATCCTGTTCAGTTCCAGGCCGGTACGGCTTCTTCTCTGATCAAGGATGTCGCTGTGGCTCAGCAGATCAGCGATTATGTCAAAACCAATTACGGTCTTGATGCAGGTTCTTTCGGAGATTATTCGATCAACTCAAAAAGTACCAAGTTCTTTAACCGCATCGACTGGAACATCAACAGCAAACACCAGCTTTCGATCCGTAACAATACCGTATTCTCGGAAGCGACCAACCTGGAACGTGATTCACAGAACTTCCGCTTCGGAAGTATTGACTACAAACAGCACAACAACCAGACAAGTACGGTTGCCGAGCTTAAAAGCCAGTTTGGAGGACATTCTTCCAACAGCTTGATCGTTGGTTATTCAGCCATCCATGATTACCGTAACACGCTTTCGAACGTCAGAACTTTCCCTCAGGTGGAAATTGGTTATAACGGCGGAACGATTTTCCTTGGAAATGACCGCGAGGCATCGGTTTTCAACCTGAAACAAAAAACGTTTGAATTGACTGACAACTTTACCTTTTATGTAGGTAAAAACACGTTCACGGTTGGAACGCACAACGAGTTTTACAACATCGATTACGGATTTGTAAACTCGCCCAACGGACGTATCTCTTACAGTTCCTTAAATAACTTTCTGGGCATTGGTACGCCAAACAACAAGTCGCTGCCAAACCGTGTGAGAGGTTCTTATCCCTTCGCTGACCCGACAAACAACCTGGATAGCCAGTTTGATAATCCTTACGCGCAGTTTAAGGTTAATCTTTTGAGCGCTTACATCCAGGATGATATCCAGCTGACAGACAACTTTAAGATCACGCCCGGTATCCGTCTTGATTACTCGGGACTTCCTACCAAACCGACATTGAGCCCGTTGGTATCAGGTGCTGCAACCGATCCTGGCTACGGCGGAACGTATTCTTACACGCCTTTGAACCAGATCAATAACAAATATCTGAACAACGTACAGGTTTCTCCGCGTCTTGGTTTCAAACTGGATATCAAAGGAGATAAAAGCATTATTCTTCGCGGTGGAACGGGATTATTTACAGGCCGTATTCCTTTCGCATGGCTGGGTTACGCGTTCTACAACAACGGTGTAGGGTATGGCGCATATGATTTCAACAACAATGCAACAGCGGCAACCAAACTGGTGGGTGATCCACTGGTGCCAAATGGCGGTGTTTTGATCAACAACAATCCTGCCAACGGAGGCGTAAAACGTACCCAGGTTGATTTAATCGACAACAATTTCAAAATGCCGCAGATGTTCAGAAGCAACCTGGCGGTAGATTATACTTTGGACGGCTACAAGTTTACTGTGGAAGCGTTGTATACAAAAGTGATCCAGGATCTTAAATTCCAGCAGGTTAACACCAAGGATGCGGTGCGTTATTACAGCTATGATACCGATCACCAGCAGCCTATTTATGTGGCGGCAAACGGGTCAGCCGGAGCGCAGCGGATTGATAATAACTTTGCCAATGCCTACATGCTTTCGAACACAAAACAAGGTTACCGTTACAGTTTGACTGGTCAGATCCAGAAGAACTTTTCAACCGGTTTTGGTTTCTCGGCAGCTTATACCTACGGAAAATCATATGATATCACCAACGGTATCAGAAACTCAATGGAATCCAACTGGCAGCTGAACCAGTCGCTGAACCCGAATAATCCGAAGCTGGCCTACTCCAACTTTGATATCAGAAGCCGCATTGTGGGCACGGTGAACTACCGCCATATCTGGAACCCGAAAAATGCAACGACGGTAAGTTTGTTCTATTCCTTCCAGTCAGGAACACCTTTCTCATGGGGATATGTGAACACCACAGTTGACGGAACAGGACAGGCAAACAGCCTGGCTTACATTCCAAAGGATCTTGCAGAAGCACAGAAACTACTTCCGACAGGAACACAGGCAGCTGATTTTATGGCCTTTGTTGATTCAAAATCATATCTGAAAGGTCAGAAAGGAAACTTCACCGAAAGAAACGGTGGCCGCACGCCCTGGAACAACACGATGGACCTTCGTTTTATGCATGAGTTCAAGATCAAAGGACGCAAATCGATCCAGGTTACTTACGACATTCTTAACTTTTTGAATCTGGTTGACAAAAAACTGGGCTACTCGTATTTCTCACCCAATACGTTTAACTCAACCGCTTCCATTGGCTTGACGCGCGCGACAAACCCAACCACAGGCGATCCGACATTTACATGGACAAAACCAGGTGCACCTTACTCGATTGATCCGCTGGGATCACGCTGCCAGATGCAGCTGGGGGCGAGGTATTCGTTTTAATTGAATGACGGATATAAGTTGATTGATATGTACAGAGGTCACCCGTCACACGGGTGACCTCTGGTATTTTTAGTGTGTGAAGCGTTAAACCAGGAGGGTATTCCACCTGGTAATTTTTACATTTTAATAAGGCCGGGGCTGCTGACTGACTTTAAGCAGCCTTGGTGTAGTTGCCATTTTTAAGCACTGTTATTTTAAATCCAGCCCATTACCGTTACAAAAGTAAAGTATGCTTATTTCTGAGAATTCCACACCTTTCGAAAAATCAATCGCAAAAAGAATTGCCAAAGCAGCTGAAATAAGAAGCATCGCAGCGAACAAAACCGGCTATACTTCTCAAACCGATCTGGAATCGGTGCAAATGCTGACCCTGGATTTATCAAGGCTTGCCGGGCTGAATGCGGATTTTTTTACAACCATCAACAGCTATTACCAAACCTCAATGAAACGCAAAGAGCTTTTTCAGGGCAAAGAAAATAGCATAAAACAGACTGCGCTGCTGATTAAAAATACGGTCTTTGAAGATGCAGCTTACTGCCCCAATAAAAGAAAGCAAATCAAACAAATTTATGAGGCTATCAAAGGCCAGAACCCTATTTCTCCGCCTATCGATCTGGCCGTAAAGTCCTCGGATAAAAATGTCGCAGCATTTCTTTCCTCTTACCAGATCTTGATTTCCAGCTTTAAAGCGATGAAAGCTGCCCTTGAAAAATTTGATTATCAGCCAAAATCAGAAGACTGCTCGCTGGCAAACTGCCAGGTACTGCTGCAAAGTGCAGAGCATCTTTCTAATCACATAGAAGCGCTTCTTCAAAAGCTTTTTGCAGCCAATGAGACCCGCACTGAATGTTACCTGATGATCCGCAGGCGCTGTCTGGCCATTCAAAACCGCTTCCGGTTTTTATACGGGTCAGGTGATGCGGATTACAGAAAAATCTGCAAACATAAGCTTTGATCTAATTTAAGGGCGTATTAAAAATAAATTAAGCGGACCGCTTCATATTAGAACAATCTTAAAACAGATTAAAAGCAACATCCAGATGTGCCAACGGGCAGCGCAATGAACATTTACCCATTGAAACGGCGCATTTAAGTTCATTTTAACCCATTTGAGTTGTTTGGCTGAAAGCCAGGGTGTTAATAAGTGGCTTCACTTTCTCTCTTTCTACCTTTGTTAAAATAATGTCAACAGGGTATCTGTAGTGATAACGATATGGTAATATTAAAAACACATTAAAGAAATAAGAGGCCGGTACATTTGTTGTCGAAATCAATCAGTTTCTGACACATTAAGTATGAACTCGAAAATTCTACCACTTCTCTTTTTAATACTCTCGTTCTCTGTTGCTAAAGCCCAGACCGGATCCATCAAAGGAACCATCGTAGATGCCGCCTCAAAGGAAGCCATCATTGGTGCCAGCGTTTTTTTAAAAGGTTCAACACCGCCGGTGGGAGCTGCCACCGATCAGGACGGAAAATTTGATATCACTGGCATTGCCACCGGAAAGCATACGGTTCTTGTCAGTTATATTTCCTATAAAAACAAAGAAATTGAGGTTACCGTTTATCCAAACCAGGCTGTGCTTATCAACGCGACACTGGAAGAAGATGTTGCCAACCTTCAGGAAGTTAAAATTGTCGGTCAGCGCCAAACCTTTACTGATGTATCGGTTATCACCGAAATAAAAAAGGCAGAGCAGATCGCGGTGGGTATTTCTGCCCAGCAGATACAAAAATCCCAGGACCGCGATGCTTCGCAGGTTGTTCGCCGCGTGCCGGGTGTATCGATCCAGGATGACCGTTTTGTGATCATCCGGGGTTTAAATGAGCGCTATAACACGGTGATGCTTAATGATGCGATCACGCCATCTTCGGAAGTCGATGTAAAATCGTTTTCATTTGATTTGATTCCAAGCTCTGCCATTGACCGCATTATGATCTATAAATCGGGTGCTCCTGAGCTTCCGGGTGAATTTGCGGGCGGGGTAATCAAAATTTACACCAAAACCGTCCCAGATGAGAATGGCTTTACGCTTAATTTATCCACTTCCTACCGAAGCGCAACCACATTCCGTGATGCGAAGGATTATAAGGGATCCTCACTGGACTGGCTTGGATTTGGCGCGAAGGACCGCGTTCTTCCATCAAATTTTCCAAAAACCCAGACCATTATCAATGAAAATACGCCGTCGGACAGAACGCTGAACGCTTTTCGTAACCTTACTGACTTTTATAATCTGCAAACCAAGACCATC
Organism: Dyadobacter subterraneus; assembly: GCF_015221875.1. Classification (NCBI taxonomy): domain Bacteria; kingdom Pseudomonadati; phylum Bacteroidota; class Cytophagia; order Cytophagales; family Spirosomataceae; genus Dyadobacter; species Dyadobacter subterraneus. The sequence continues at coordinate 4,287,369 of NZ_JACYGY010000001.1, read as the reverse complement.
AAACCGGATCTTCGCTTCTCGGTTGGATTTAACAGAAATATGAATATTGGAGACAGAAAGCTGACCACCTTTAACAACATCAATTATACCCATACAAACCAGTACATGCCAACCGAGCAGTTCCGGTATTTGGCCTATAGTGATAGTACAAAACGTTCTGAGATCCAGCTTAATTACAACGATCAGTTTTTTGGTCAAAACACAAGGCTGGGAGCAATGTCCAACTGGGGATATATTATTAACCCGAATCACAAAATAGAGTTTCGAAATCTTTTTAACCAGCTGACCAACAAGGAAACGACTTTCCGTCAGGGTTACAGCACCGACAATGGCCGGGAAGTGCAGAATTACGCCTTCCGTTATGAATCCAAAAGTATTTATTCAGGCCAGCTCAGCGGAACGCATGATGTATCGGATGCCACCACCATTAAATGGACAGGCGCTTTCGGCTGGACCCACCGTGATGAACCTGATTTTCGCCGCTTTGTTTCAAGCCGTAACATTGGTTCTACTGGTCCCTTCACGATTGAAACATTGCAGGGAAGCGGCGCGAGTCTAACGCGTAATGCACGTTTCTTTTCCAAACTTAATGAGTATTCCAGTTCGTTTAGAGCTGATATAGAGCACCGTATAGACAGGAGCGGTTATGAAGGGGATGAGAAAATGCAGATCAAGCTTCGCGCCGGCGGGATGGCTGAATACAAAGACAGGGTGTTTAGCGCCAGATGGTTTAACCTGAATAATCCCGGGGGCGTCTCCTCAGAAATACTCAACAGCGCGCCGGAGCAGTTCTTTAGCAAATCCAACATTGCCGCTGATAAACTGTATTATGTAGAGCACACCAATACGGATGATAAATACAAGGCCCAGAATTTTCTGGCCGCAGGTTACGTTGGGGCATTTATCCCTTTTTCGGCCAAGTTTAATGCTTCTGTAGGTTTCAGAGGCGAATTCAACCGCCAGAAGCTGCAAAGCCAGGAAAGAGGTTCAGGTGTTAATATCCGTGTGAACAACCCAATTTTCAGGGCCTTGCCTTCGGTTAACCTGGCTTATAATTTTTCAGAGAAATCACTGCTAAGACTGGCATACAGCATTACGCTCAACAGACCGGAATTCCGTGAGCTGGCCCCATTTAACTATTATGACTTTAATTTTGATGTATCACGCGTTGGTAACCCGAACTTAAAAACACCATCGATCCAAAATGTTGATCTGCGCTACGAGTTTTATCCAAAAGAGGGTGAGGTTATTTCGGTTGCCGGTTTTTACAAAGGATTTAAAAATCCGATTGAATCCCGCATCAGATATTCAGGCTCGGGGGTGACCTTTACCGTTGATAACGCGAAAAAAGCCTATGCCTACGGAGCAGAGGTTGAAATCAGAAAGTCTTTGAAAGAAATTACAACGTCAGCATTTATAGATAATTTGACTTTCCTTTTTAACGCCTCTGTCATTAAAAGTGATGTTTCAACAGGTTTTACAGGCCAGGAATCCAACAGACAATTGCAGGGACAGTCTCCTTTCCTGATTAATACCGGTCTGTATTATACGGAGCCCGCAATCGGTCTTCAAATCAATGCACTTTATAATGTGATCGGGAAAAGGATCTTTCTGGTGGGTGACAACGCTGTGCAGCCAACCGTGTATGAAATGCCGCGTAACGTCATTGACCTGAATATCATCAAAGCCATCGGGCGGCGGATGGAGCTGAAAATCGGTGTACAGGATCTTCTCAACCAAAAGTTCCGCTTGATCCAGGACAGCAACCTGGATGGCAAAATAACCAGCGTGGATGAGAGTTATCAGAAATACCGCCGCGGGACCTACTCGACAGTCGGCCTTACCTACAAATTTTAATTTCACCAGTATCTAACAAAAGCAACCAATTAGTAAACATCGAATTGTATGAAAAAAGTAAGCAAATTATTTAACCTGTTAATGATCGGGTTAGTTATGGCAGGTTTTGTAGCTTGTAACAGTGATGACGATGATGATCCGACACCACCGGTTGTTGTGGTGCCAGGGGCATTAAATACAGTAACAGGTAGTATCACTACCAACACAACCTGGAAGGCAACAGATCAGTATCTGATCTCAGGATTTGTTTACGTTGAAGCGGGAGCTACCCTGACGATCGAACCAGGAACCATTATCAAAGGAGACAAAGCGACAAAAGGCGCTTTATTTGTCAAACCAGGTGCTAAAATAATGGCTGTGGGAACAGCCGAAAAGCCAATCGTTTTCACATCGAACCAGCCTATCGGACAGCGTAAAGCAGGAGACTGGGGTGGACTTGTAATCCTTGGTAAAGCACCGGTTAACAAAACACCTGCTGTGGTTGAAGGTGAGGAAAAAACTACTTTCGGTGGCACTGACGTTGCTGATAACTCAGGTGAGTTAAAATATGTACGTGTTGAGTTCGCAGGGATTGCCTACGAAACCAACAAAGAGATCAACAGCTTAACATTTGGCGGTGTTGGATCAGGCACTAAAATTGAATACGTACAGGCTTCTTTCGGCGGTGATGATTCTTTCGAATGGTTTGGCGGAACAGTGAATGCAAAACACCTTATCGCATACCGCGGTTTGGATGATGATTTTGATACTGATAACGGTTTTAGCGGACTTATTCAGTTTGGCTACATCCTTCGTGATCCGGCTATTGCTGACCAGGCTGGGGATTCAAACGGGTTTGAATCTGATAACGATGCAAACGGAACGACAGCGGCCCCGCAAACGGCTGCAAAATTTGCAAATGTTACTGTGGCCATGGGTGATGGTACGCCTAACGAAAAATTTGCTTCTGCGATGCGTATTCGTCGTAACTCTGCGATCTCTGTTTACAATAGTGTATTTACAGGCGCATGGCCACGCTCAGGTCTTCGTGTTGAAAACGATCTAACGATCGCAAACTTCACATCGGGTCTGATGAAAATGGACGGCGTTGTGCTTGCAACGACTGCAAAAACACAGGTAGAAGGCGTTACCGAAGCAATCTTTAAAGCTGCGGGTGCAAAAAATGCAATCTCTGCGGCGGCTGACCTTAAAATGGATGCTACATTCAATAAATTAGGTGCTAAGCCAAACGCGCTTCCAGCTGCTGGTTCTCCTTTATTGACTGGCGGAGCAACCCTTCCAACAGGATTTGATGCTACTACCTATGTGGGCGCATTCAGCACTACGGACTGGACAGCTACCTGGGCTAACTGGGATCCTCAAAATACAGATTACGAGCTAAAAAAATAAAATTTCATGCGAAATTTTGGTGACAAAATTAGAAAGACCGGGGGCATTGCTCCCGGTCTTTTTGCTTTATGGCAATGTAATAAATTCAAACTATGACAAGACAAACGGATTTCCTGGCCTGTTTCGACTTAATAAAAAGCAGACTGCTGTTAAATCCGGAGACACTCCAAAATCGGGGATGAACCAATTTGCCACGAAATTAAATGGTGTGAAACACCGAATTCTCCAATGTATCACCAGTTAATGGCATTTAGCCAGGGTCTAAAAAAACCACCACCGTTACATTGCTCAAAACGATGGTGGCCAACTGATTTATAAGACAAAAGCTATTGGTAAACAAGCGCTTTGGAAGTGCTTGTTTTGCTGTTTTGAAACTGGACGATATTTGTGCCTTTAATCAGGTTGGTTAGTGGTACTTTATTGATCCCTTTTTGCAACATGATGCTCTGGCTTGCGATCATTTTTCCGCTGGTACTAAATACCCGTATCTGCCAGGCCTCGGATGCTTCGGCATAAACATCTACAAACACCGGTCCGCTGGATGGATTGGGGTAAAAACTGCCGACGAAGTCCTTATCAACGGCAGTAGAAATGGATATGATCTTGGAGAAATTATAACTCCCGTCGCGGTCGACCATTTTGAGGCGGTAGTAATTCATGCCAAGGGTATAGCTATCGGTAAATTCATAGGATTTTAATGCGCTGCTTTGCTGGGATGCCTGCACAGAGCCGATCGATTCAAAGGAGCGGGCATCATTAGAACGCTGTATTTCAAAATACGCAAAGTTCTTTTCATCCGAGGTAAGCCAGGTAAGTTTATTTTGATTGTTGCCGGTATTTTTTCCTGAAAAGTTCGTCAGTGTTACCGGCAAGGGCGGCGCTGTATAAACAAACGGAACAATATACTCACAGGAGTTTCCCGAAGAGGTAATTTTTGCATAAAGCGTAGTATTGCCGGCAGGCAGGCCCGAGGGCGAAAACTGATTGGGCGGGGTAAATGTACCAGCCGAAATGGTGCCCGCTTCATTACGATAAATGCCAACGATAACTGAGGTAGCAGCACTGCCAACCTGCACAATAGGATTTGTTTTGTCCTGAATAATAATATCGGTGCTTGTAAGCGTGCCACCCGCCGATATAAGGTTTTGATATTTCAGAACGCCATGGTTGCTAATGGTGCCTGAATTTTCAATCGACCAGTAAATCTGAATGAGTCCATTGTTATTTACAGTTCCAAGGTTCATAAGGTCATTGCCGGGAAAGTCTTGAAGAATTACTCTGCCGCAGGAAAGATTATTTAAAGTTGCATTTTCTTGCAGGCTTATCCCAAGACTTTCTGACAAATTTATTGATCCGCTGTTTGATAACAATCCTTGGGAAAGATAAATACCTGCTTCTTTCGAAGCAATATTGATGGTGCCACTATTTGAAATGTTTGAAACTGCACCAGGTGAAGAGTATTCGTAAACCCCAAGAACCTGTGCATTTACATTGATCGTTCCGGTCGGAAGGTTGTTAATTTCACATATTGATGAAAGCTGTATGGCATCATCCCCGTAGGTGTTAATGATTCCCGAATTTGTAATCGATGACCCGCCTGCGCCAATCCCAACTGTATATCCCGCCAAAGGAGGGTCTTTTATGGTTATCGTCCCGTGATTGATCAAGGAGCATTCTGTCATATCAAGTCCTGCCAAATATAGGTTCGAGGGATTAGCATTTGTTACCGTCAATGAAGCTCCGCTGTTGACAGTGAGCACCGCACCAGTTCGCATAAAAATCCGCTTAGCATTGGCATCAGTTCCCACGTAAATAACAGGACTATTGACAGCATTTGCGATCGTGAGTATGTCTTGGTCCGTTGGCACGCCACTGGGTGACCAATTGGAAGCCGTACTGAAGTTGTCGGTTGTGCCAACCCAGGTTCTGTTCACTGATAGTGCATGGTGACTAATTAAAATTGAAAGCAAAAAGTAAAGGTGTTTTTTCATTGGAAACTAAGTTGGTTTTAGCTGCAAAATTGAAAAAACGGTTCAGGAAACTGTTAGCTGAAAAACGACATTCTTTGGCTCATTTCGGACAAAACGAGCATTTTCGCAATAAATTCAGGGCTTAAACCCATTCGGAAGGTTTCTTTCCAAACCTTTCCTGAAAGACTTTCGAAAAATAGGAAAGACTCTCAAAACCCAGCATGTAGGCGGTTTCGGAAACGGTTGCTGCTTTATTTGCAAGAAGCGAGGCGGCTTTTTGCAAGCGATAGTTGCGCAGGTATTCAATGCCTGTCTGGCCAGTAATGGCTTTGAGTTTTCGGCGCAGCTGAACTGAGGTGATGCCCATTTCGGTAGCAAATTGTTCGATCGTAAAGCTACTATCGGAAAGTTTCTCCTCTAAGATCGAGTTGGCTCTTTGAAGAAATTTTTCATCAGCAGAACCTACTTTGGCGGCGTCTGCCGTCACAGACCCGGAAGCGATATGCTGAGCGTATTTTTGCTGGAGTAGTTGGCGCTGCTTAAAAAGGTTCTCCACCCTGACTTTCAGCTCATCGGTATCAAAAGGTTTGGCTATGTAATCGTCCGCGCCGAGCTGCAAGCCTTCCAGCCGATCTTTGAGGGCCGCTTTTGCAGTGAGCAGTATCACCGGAATGTGATCGGTGCGAAAATCTGTTTTAACAGCCTTACAAAAATCCAGTCCATCCATGCGCGGCATCATTAAATCGCTGATGATTACATCAGGTATGTGGCTAATGGCCAGCTCAAGTCCCTGCTGTCCGTCCTTGGCTTCCTCAATATGAAAAGTCCCTTCAAAAATGCTCCTTACAAATGCCCGAAGATCCACATTGTCTTCTACAATCAGAAGAACCGGAAGTTCTCCGGTATTTTTCAAATCAGACGGTTCGGTTTGCGCGTAAACTGGCTGCGAAGCGAATGGTGCTGAGTTGTCTTCGGGCTGCTGCACGGACACGTAGTTCGTCCAGCTGGCCAGATCGCAAGGCAGCACGACCGTAAACGTACTACCACTGCCGGGAGCGCTTTTAACATCAATAGTGCCACCGAGCGCACTTACGAGCTCCTTTACCAACGCAAGGCCAATACCTGTCCCTTCATGATCGCGCCTGCGTCCGCTGTCAATCTGATAAAAGCGGTCAAAGATCCTGGGTAGGCGCACAGGATCAATCCCAATGCCGTTATCAGTGATCGTAATACGTGCCGATGAAGCAGATAAGTCCGAAGGTTGGATCTGGTAGGTGACATCGACTTTAACCCGTCCGTTTTCAGGTGTAAACTTAAAGGCGTTTGATAGCAGATTGGTAACAATCTTCTCTATTTTGTCAGCATCGAAATAAACCATCTGAGTAAAATGGCTTTGTGGCTTTTCAAAAAGTATCTGCTTGCTTTGGGCCACCGATTCAAAGGAAGCAAACAAAGGGCTTAGAAAACCGGCCAGGTCGGCATACTGAACTTTAAGCTCCATCTTTCCTGCTTCGAGTTTGGAAAGGTCCAGTAACTGGTTGATCAGCGTCTGTAACCGCAGCAGATTTCGCTGCATCGTCGGGATCAACTGCTCAGTGGGGTACTTCTTATGACGCAGATTCACAGGACCTGTCAGCAGGGTAAGCGGTGTACGGAATTCGTGCGAAATGTTGGCGAAAAAATTATTTTTGATCATATCGAGTTCTGCCAGGCGCGAGGCCTCTTTGTCTTTATAAAGAAGCTGCTGCTGCAGCCGTACCCGTCTGAGCTGACTTTGGTTGGAGCGGTACCATAAATAAACCAGCAGGGTGCAGTAAATCAGATAAGCCCACCAGGTTTTGTAAAAAGGAGGGTGAATCCGGATGCTGAGCTTAGCAGGTGCACTCCATACCTGACCGTTGGTTGTACCGATAACCTTGAAAACGTACTTTCCGTGCGGTAGCTGGGCATAGTTGGCGAAATGATGGGTATTGGCTTCCACCCAGTCGCGGTCAATACCTTCGAGCTGGTAGCGGAAGCGATTCTTGACAGGATTGGTAAAATCCATCACAGCAAATTCCAATGCGATCTGATTCTGATCGTGCGAAAGATCAAGTTCGGCTGTATTTCCCAATGCCTGGGCAAGCAGATGGGTTTGGTCACCCGGTTGGATTTGCTCATTATTAATTTGTAAACCGATCAACCGGGTAACAGGCGGATTTTTATTGCTGCTAATGGCTGAGGGCCGAAAGATGTTAATTCCTTTGATGCCCCCAAAAAGAAGCTCACCATTGAGCGCTTTAAAGTAGGAATTGGTATTGAACTCATCGTCCTGAAGCCCATCGGATTTATTGAAGTTTGTAAAAATCAGTGTTTTGGGATTCAGCGAAGAAAGCCCCCAGTTGGTGCTCATCCACAGCATGTGATCATTACCCGGCAGAATTCCGTAAACGACTTTGTTAGGAAGTCCCTGGTTTTCGGTAAAGTGCTCAAATTTTCCCGTTTGTTTCTCAAAGCGCTCCAATCCGCCGCCTTTGGTACTTACCCAAAGGTACTTCCCAGGGCGTAGCGGATCGTTAATAACGCCCGACACAAAGTCGTTGCTCAGACTTTGCCGGTCACTTCTGCTATTTTTGTAAATGGAAAAGCTGGGCTTGGACTGAAAATTTTCAGCGCGTATCAATCCCTTCTGGGTACCGATCCACATGGTTTTACCATCCTGGTACATGCAAAAATTCTCTACCACCGAGCCGCTTAAAGGAAGAAGGTAGCGGTAGCTGTAGGCGGTAAATTTTTCAGCTTCCGGATTAAATCTTAAAAACGCACCATTGGAAAGCCCCAGCCAGAGAAATCCTTTTTCGTCTTCGTGTATTTTTAAAGTAAAATTCTTCTCATTAAAAAGAGCAAGCGGATATTGCCTGAGGATTTTCCAATCTTCTGATATCTTCATAAGCACCGCCCCGGGTTTGGCATCACTGTCGATGATCATCCAGATATTGTGCTGACGATCCTGATAGATGACATGGTGGCGAATGCCGCGGGCACCGATACCCGAGGGTAAACTTTGAATGGAATTATCTGATTTGTTGAGTCTGTATATCTGGTAGGATGGATTGTGATTGGCGTGCAAATACACATTTCCCTTAACGTCCTGGAAAAGCGCGGCCGGTGAGCTTGATGGCAGAAACGATTTGAACTGCTTGACGCGCGGATTAAATTTTAGCAGGCCGTATCCCTTGGTGCAGGCCCATAAGTTGCCTGTCGATCCTGGAAAAGCTGATTCACCGAATTCATCGTCAAAGGCATTGCCATGTAGGCGTTGCGGGCAGTGAGACTATCAAGCTTTAAAAGTTCGTCGGGTTTAAACAGCCATGTGAACCGTTGATTGCAAATAGCGATCGTGCCGTCTGAAAACTGGTTGGCGACACTTGCCCCGCCTTTGGGAAATGTGATTGTTTTGATCAGATTTTTTTTCCAGCAAACAATACTATCTTGTCCAACGCCCCAGAAACGCTGTGAAGCATCTTCCAGGATAGTATAAGAAGAAAACCAGGGAGAAATATCGGCCACCTTTGGATGCCGGTCTTTGGAACGATACAGATTTGTAGAAAATATAAAACCAATAGCGTGATGATCGAAAAGGAAGCGTTCGTGTTTTTCAGCTTTTGCAGTATGAGCTGCCGGCTGTATCAGGCCGGTAAAATCAGATTGGGTGGGGAAGGATTCCAGAGATGTGATTTTGTAAATTTTACCTGGTTTATCTGCTATGAGCCATATGGTGCCATCTACATCCTCTTTGATGAATATAATACCGTAATTACCCGCATTGGCCTGATCTTTATCGCTGATAGTTGCATGGTAAAATCGCTGGGACTTGGGATCAAAAAGGTTCAAGCCATCCTTTTCCGTCCCGATCCATATTCTTCCCTTACTATCCTGCAAAAGGGCAGTGCAGGTATTGCCCGAGATACTCTTGTCATTATAAGGATCATGGGTAAAGACCTTAAAATTATAACCGTCATAGCGGTTCAGTCCGTCTTTGGTGGCAAACCAAAGAAATCCTTCCTTATCTTCGAGAAGATCGTAAACCATGCCCTGTGAAAGTCCGTCCGAAATGGTAATGGGCTGCCAGGGACTTTCCTGTGCCGTGCAGATAAATGTGACAAACAGTAAAAGACTAACTAATCTTACTATCATTGAACTTGCATTTCACCAGACTGACGCCCATCTTCACATCTCCATCAAGCTATCAGGCTGCCGAATTTATGACGTTAACTTAATAAACAAAGGTTACAACGCCGAAATTATACTCACTCTTTGATTAGCCAGGTGAAATACTCTGGGTGCTAATTTCGCACCAGTCTGATGGAAATTAATGGCAGATCAGCCAAGCCTAGACTTTGGCCGGTTACTGACAACGATACACTGAAACCTGCCTGATCTGTGAAATGATAAAACATATGCCAACTACTATAATTTCTTTGTTTTTTAAATACGGTTGATCCCTAAAAATAACCGGTTACCAGTTTTTGCCTTTCAATGGCCTTATAAGAGCAGCTTAGGACTGGAAGTGTTTCATTATTTCCTTTTAGATCCTTTGTTATCTTCATGGCGTTTTCGCCGCTGAAAGCTCTTAGTACAGATTTTATCTGGTAATCGGCCCTCTTTATCTGTGTGTCGTCTATGTATTTTACCACAGATAGCAAATATCATCTTGTTTTCTATACCTCTGAATTAGCCGTAATAACCTGACAGATGGCAGACCAGTCCCTTAAACGTCTGAAAGCTGCCAAAATAGGCATCTTTCAGACGTTTATCTTATTGTGGCAATTCTGAATCAGGGATTTTGAATCAGGTTACTGTTTTGGTTAATTTCTGCCTGCGGTATATAATAGACGACCCTTGGATCGGTTGGCAAAACGGTCTGTCGTACATCCGTAGTCGGCGTATTGTTCTGCGCGTGTGTGCCAGGGTAATTTCTGACCATCGGAAGGTTGTTTCTAAAAAGATCATACACGCGGTGCCCTTCAAAGGCAAGTTCGAGATAACGCTCTTCCAAAACAAGATCAAGCGCTGTTTTACTTTGGGCAGACATACTGGCCTGCGTGTGAAGTGCGCTGCCTGAAAGACCTGCCCGGGTGCGGATCAGGTTAACATCTGCAAGCGCAGCCTGTGTGTTGCCAAGCTTTGCGTTGGCTTCTGCCCTAATGAGATAAATATCGGCAAGACGAAGATAAACCGGCGAGCTTGCATTAATTACATTTTCCTGAAGCGTGAATTTATCGATATAATACATCGGCGTAGCAGGCGTCAGTTTTTGATTGTACTGCAGCGATCCGCCGATTACATAGGGTATAACAAAAGATTTTCTGATATCCTCGGGATGCTGCCCGATAAAATCAACGTATTTTTTTGAAGCGTATAGCTCTGCCCAACCGCTTACACCCTGGCCAAGCGGGTTTCCAGCCTGATCGCTGCTGATGTACATCGTACCGATGCCTGCAATCTGAACGTTGGTATGCCGCACTGCAAAAATCGTTTCGGTATTGGTCTCCGGCGTCTTTTTAAAGTAGCTGGGAAGCTCAGAGGATGATACCAGCGTGTAACGTTTGCTATCCAGGACAAGATTGGCATACTTTAAAGCATTGGCATTGTCTTCCTTGAAAAGATATACCTTTGAAAGTAGGGCATAGGCCACCTCTTTTGAAGCGTAAATATTGGTTTTGGTCGAACCCATCAGCGAAGCTGCCAGCACCAGATCATTGATGACAAAGTCATAGACCTCTTTGACCGACGATCTTGAAATGGTCAGAAGCTGCTCATCACTCATGGCTTCATGAAGAATAGGTACGCCCGGGTTTGCGCCAGCGTTCTGCGGATATGGCCGGCCAAACATTCTTACCAGGTTAAAATGCACCATTGCCCTTAAAAACAGATTTTCTCCTTTCAGCTGTTTTAATTCATCCGAGGCATTATCCGGTACGAAGGCGATGACCTTATTGGCGGCCGCAATCACTTTATAAGCCTGACTCCAGAAAGCAGTTGCATGTGTGGAGGTATTGATATGTGTGTAGCGGTAAAGGCGTGTAAGATCATTGGAAGAGATCTGGCCCTGGGCAATCTCATCGCTTGGATACTCCATCAGGTAATGGCCGCTGGTTGTATAATTGGCATTGATCAGAAGCGCGTAAGTTCCGGTCGTCACAGTCTGCACATCGGACTCATTGGCCAGCGCGGTCGTCTCGTCGATTGTTGTGGTCGGCTGAAAATACTGCTCGCAGGAAACAGAGCAGAACAGCACCATTCCCAGTGAAAAAAAAAGTTTTATGGAATTGAGTTTCATAGCGGTTCAGGATTTTACAAAGTGAAATTGATGCCAAACAAAAACTTGCGGCTGATCGGGTACTTCATGTAGGAAGTGCCCAGTCCACCATTGTCTGCCTCGCGTGAAAGCGATACCTCCGGATCAGTGCCGGTAAATTTGGTGGCGGTAAAAAGATTATCAGCGCTGAGAAAAACGTTGGCTCTGGACAGGCCAATTCTTTTCACCGCGGCCGCAGGTATGGTGTAACCCAGTCTGACATTTCTTAAACGAAGGTAGCTGCCATCTTCCAGGTACCGTGAAGAGGATTGGTTTGAATCCTTGTTTCCACCGACGATTGGCTTGGGATGGGTGGCAATATCTCCTGGCTTTTCCCAGCGCGACCAGCCTTTGGCCAGCACCATCGCGTTGTAGCTCTCATAAAGTCCATCGTTATCAAAATAAAAACGGCTGTCGTTATAAACCCAGTTACCGTAGACGAAATTAAAGAAAGCCGAGAGGCTGAAACCTCTATAAGAAAATGTGTTCGAGAAACCTCCTGTGAATTTCGGTGTGGCAGACTTTTTCGTAAACTGTCTGGAATCTGCTGTCTGTACGCTGCTATAGACGTTGGTGAGCGTCTTGGTGATAGTGCCATCAGCGCCGGGCGTCAGCTTTTCCCACTGCGGATCCCCGTTGTCGGGATTGACCCCGGCCCAGATCGGCAGATTGTACTCGCCCATATCATGCCCTGCTGCCAGCGGCAGACGGTTTCCTGGGTTGAAGGTTGCTGCCCCGCCGCTGAGTTCAAGGATTTTGTTTCTGTTAAAGGCCATGTTCAGGTTGGTCTCCCAACTGAAATTACGACCCGTAATGTTGCGCGAGGTCAGGTTGAATTCAAGTCCGCGGTTTCTGACAGAACCTGCATTGACCCAAACGTAACTGTAACCTGTCACAGCAGCCAATGGTTTTTGATAGAGCAGATCCTTTGATTTTTTATTATAGACATCAACGCTCAGATCGATCCGGTTCCACAAACTGATATCGGCGCCCAGATTTGAGGACAGGATTTTTTCCCAGGTCAGATCCGGATTCCCCTTTTGAAAGGGTGATGCGCCGGGTAGTCCTGCATAGCTGGCTGACTGTGATATCGAATACAGCCCCAGTGAGGCAAAATTAGGGATAGTAGCATTGCCGACCGTTCCGTAGCTGGCACGGATTTTGGCAAATGTGAGCGTTTTATTTCCTTTCATAAATGCTTCGTTGCTTAGCACCCAGGAAGCGCCAAGCTGGTAGAAGTTCGCCGCTGAATTGTTTTTTCCAAAAAGCGAAGAGAATTCATTCACAAACGAGCCGACAAGAAAATAGCGGTTATCGAAGCTATAATCGGCCTGACCTAAAAACTTGCGGAAAGCGACCTGCTCGCTGTAATCTGTCGGAGAGGTCAAAATGTTGGTTGCCACCGACATGACATCATGGCCGGCAGGAAGACCTTTTCCTGAAACAGACGCGTACCGGTTGTAGGAAGTTTCCGCTTCTGCAGCGCCCAGAAGTGCCAGGCTATGTTTTCCGATCTCTTCATTATAACGGATGCGGTTTGAGCTCAGAAGCCTGTGCGCATCGGTGCTTCCAGTGTAGAGTTCTCCGCCGTTAGCGCCTCCCTGCTTGGTTCTTCTGTCGTAATACGTTACTGTATTGGCATTGGCAAAATTGACACGGTTATAGCTGGAAAGCGTAATCTTTTTAGTCAGCTCGTAGTCCAGGTTTACATCCAGGCTTGTTTTTAAGGATTTGCCGTTGGCATAGTTGTACAGCAGCGATTGCAGAAAATTTTCCCTGTCACGGCCCAGCCAGCCACTGTAGTAACGGCCGTCTACGGGTGCTCCGTTGGCATCGTAAGCAGGGTCAAAAGGAAGATTCACGTAGGCGTCGTAGAGGGTATTGCTGTTTTGCAGATTATCCTTGGTATACTGTCCGTTAAAAAGGATCATCGCTGTGAGCCTGTCTGTGAACTTTGTTTTAAGGTTTGCCCGGAAATTGTAACCTGTCCTATCGTTGTCAACCAAGGTTCCCTGCTCTTTATAATAGTTGCCAGACACATAAAAGGTAGTCTTGTCATTTCCGCCGGAAGCCGAAATATTATGGTTGTTAACAAAGGCGGTGCGGAAGGCCTGATCCCACCAGTTGGTGTTGGTCGAAAGAACAGCCGCGTTCCTTGGGTAAAAAGAGCTTTGGTAATCAAAGAGCTGCTGAGCGTTCATCAGCTTAAACTTTCCTGTGGTCGCCTGCGCAAAGCCCAGTGTATTATTCACGCTGATTTCGGTTTTTGAGGATTTACCCATTTTGGTGTTGACAATGATCACGCCATTCGCAGCGCGCGAACCATAAAGACCGGTGGCGGCCACATCTTTCAGCACCGTCACACTTTCCACATCAACCGGATTGTAAGTCCCGTCAATATTGCCATCGACCACATAAAGCGGTGCAGTTCCTGCCGAGATCGTTCCTGCTCCTCGGATCACAATACTGGCAGGTTTTGTCGGATCTCCTGAGCCGGAAGACACCACCACACCAGGAGCCTTGCCTTGCAAAAGATTGGGCAGTTCGTTGGAGGTGACATCACGCAGCTTCTCGTTTCCAATCGTTGAAACAGAGCTTGACAAATACCTCAGTTTTTTGGCTGAGTAGCCAACGACTACTACTTCGTCAAGCCCCCTTACATCTGATTCGAGTTCAATATTCAGGGTGCTTTGGCTATTTACTGTTATCTCTTTGGTGGCGTAGCCAATGAAGCTAACGGTCAGCACTGCACCTGGACCCGCTAAATTCAAGGTAAACTGCCCATCCGCATCTGTCGTTGTTCCCTGTGATGTTCCCTTAACGACGATGGTGACGCCGGGAAGTGGCTCTTTTTCAGCAGATGTCACTTTTCCTCTGATCGTAAACTCGCTGCGCTGATCAGTCAGGACCAGGGGCCTTTCAAAGGCTTTTGCATGTGCAGCTGCCGGCAGCTGCAACAATGCCATGCAGACCAAGCCAGCCTGGCAGGTAATTTTGTAAAAACACTTTTTCATAACGATTCATTAAAGTTAAATGGAATAGGTTAGAATAAAATTCTAAAAGTGGCACTAATAGCAAAATTAATGATTAAAATGAATTTTCCAAGTGGTTACAAAATAAAGTGCTCGAACACGCAGCGATTTTCCCACTGCGTGCACGTGCACTTTGCTTACCTAATTTATTTTATGGCTTTGAAGGGAATGTAAATTTTCTCTTATATAATTCGGGCGTTCTAACTCCATAGTGGCCCTGTGGCAAAGGTGAATGGATCAGGTCCATTGGGGCTTTTGCAATTCGCCAAGGAGTCAAATTTTTCTAATGGCTTAACCGCGGGATAATATAGTTTTTGATCTCAGCATGTATTTTTAGGGCCAAGTGTTTAACTTCAAGGGAATCTGAAAAATAATGCTGAATGTGTAATGATGAGGTAGTATGCTTACTTTTCGGCGCCTGGTCAAAGCATCTTGCCTAGTGCCTGTATGCAGGTGCTAATAAAAGTATTAGTTTACTAGTTTAGCGGCGGCAGCCTAACCAAGCGGGCTTGGAGCCGCGCTACAATCCGGTGCTTATTTTGCAGCTCAGCTGCCCATTTATTTTCTTTCAGCGACTGGCGCCAAGCAAGAAAAATTAAGTCTTGGCACCGCTGTGAGGGTATGCGCTGAGAAAATCCCTTGCTTAGGGTGGAAGATGCCGGATCTACTGATCTCATTTCAATGAAACGGTTGAAATCGGCCGGCTGCCTAAGATGCCCCAGAGACAACCAGCGGGCGGCGCTTTTTGGTTGTGAAAGCGATCAGATAGAAGCCTAAGAAGATTTAGGAAGAAAAAAGGCCTGGGCAGACACTGGAACACATTAAAAGGCGCCGGATTTGCCAAGCCCAGCCCGTGACATGACAGTGGGAAGCAGACCAAGGCTTGCCTTAGGCCCAGGGGAAAAATACTTGCACAGACGTGTCTATGCATGCTTTCCGGTTCTGAAATCCTGGCAGAGCGATGAGAAGACAATTCAGGCAAAAGATTATAACAGCAAAGCCAGTGCAAATCAGCCGGGCGGATGTTACATGAAAATATTTTGCTAAGCCAGAATGGTTTAAATGCATCACGCGAAGACCGGAAAGATGATCTGCCGCGTGGTGAAAGATTTGTCAGCTATTTACTCCTTAATGAGTAGTCCGGGATACAGTACTCCTTCGGCCGAAGGCATATCCAGTTTTAAAAGCTTTGCCACAAGTGGGGCAATGTCTTGCAAACTCATCTGCGGAACTACCGCGCCTTGTTTGATTCCATTTCCAAATGCTACAAAACCGGTTTGTATTTCCTTGAAATCAGGAAAAAAGCCGTGTGTTCCTCCGGATGCTGCGCGCATGAAATCACCGGTAGCGGCGCCACTAATGGTAATTCCCTGGACCGGGGCAATGGCAAGCGATGCGTTCGGATCAGAGCCTACCGCGTCCAGGGCCGAACGGTCTTTTACTGTAAAAAGGCTTTTTTGATTTGCAGGCAACTGATCTAAAACCTGCTTTACTTTTTCCAGTGTTTTTGTATCGTTCTTATCCTTTAAATGCAGAAATGCCGATCCGCCCGAGCTGTGGAAATAGGCTTTCCATCCTGCTTTATTGTTCGGGTCGTAAAGTCCGGCCTTGGCAAGAAGGATATTTGGGGCGATGGCTGTGTGAATGTCAACAAACCCGTGGTCCCCTGTAATGATAAATGTTGTTTTCTCTTTAATACCCGCTTTTTCAGTCGCCTCAATGATTGATTTAATACCTCTGTCGACACTGGAAAGCGCAGCTCTTACCAGCGCTCCATCACGTCCCTGTTCATGTTCAAAGTGATCCACCGCCACCAGGTGGACAGCCAAAAAAGATGGTTTGTATTGGCGGATTAGATAGCCGCTGATGCGCGACATATTCTCATCGATGCTCAGATAATCACTGTCAAAGTCAATTTCTTCAAGTTTGCCGGTTGCGTTCTGCTGGACTTCTTCATACAAACCCTTGGGAAATGAGTTTTCTGAAAGCGCTTTGCCCATGCTTCGTTTTGCTCCTTTTGTTTCAGGCAAATACCAAAACTCAGGGATGTTATAAGTGGCGGGACTGCCCAAAGATACCGGCCAGAACACCGAGGCTGTTTTGAGCCCTTTTTCTTTGGCGGCGCTGAAGATCGTTGGCACTTTGATGGTGTTGTAATCCCATATCCATTTCCCGGTTACTTCTAGCGGTTCGGACGGCGTGTTATAATAGACTCCATGCTTGATCGGTTTTACACCGGTGATGATGGTCGTGTGCGATGGGTAGGTCACAGTAGGAAAAACCCCTGTAACGCCGTCTGAATAAGCGCCTGACTGCATACCCTGACGAAGGTTTACCATTGACCAGTTTGCATCTTTATAAAATTCAGGTCTTAATCCGTCAATACTGATCAGGATCACGTGGGAATCCTGGGCAAAGCCGGAAAAGGAGAGAGCAAAAAAACCTAATGAGGCAAATATTTTTTTCATTTCAGAATTGGTTATTAAAAAGGAAATGTTGCCGGCCATAATGACCGGCAACATGTAATAAGAAACTCATTTTAAATTAAAAGCCGTATCTTAAACCAAGCTGAATCTGGTACGGGTTTCCATTTAGCGTCGATACACCAGTTCCGGCGCTCATATTGTATACAAATTGGTTTGTAGTCTTATCGAAGCTTTTGATCGAGTAAAGATTTTGTTTACCCAAATTCTTACCAACGCCCCAATCTTTGTTCAAAAGGTTAGTAACATTGAAAATATCAACCGAAGCTTCCAGACCGTGATCGCCAAACAGTTTAAAACGTTTTGCGAGACGAAGGTCAAATACGCCGTAGAATCCATTGATACCGCCATTACGTTCCGCCATTTTGCCTTTATCGCGATTGATGTAATCCTTGATACTTTGCTCAGCATCCGGATTGTCCAAAATAGCCTGAAGTCCTTTTTTGATATAATCAGGTGTAGAAGCGCTATTGGGGTCATAAATGTAAGCCAGGTCATTTGAGGATACAAAGTCACCGTTCATGTTTCCGTTCACAGCCATAGAATAGCGTGTCCCTCCGATTCCTGAGTAGCGAAGACCAATGGTCACACCATAGATGCTCGGCGCCGTACCATAGAAAACGATCTTGTTTTTGAACTGGTTGTTGGCATAAGCCATCTGACTCAAATTGCGCGGATCATCTGCCACCATCAGATCAAGTGTTGCAGTATTGGCTACGTTTCCGTTGTAAGAAGTATTGTCTTTCGAATCGTTCCATGTGTATGACGCCGTGATTTGTCCGTCTTTGAAATAACGGTATGTTCCGTCTATCACGACTGCATACTGATTTTTCCTACCCTGACTTGTCAGTTCAAGAACCCGGCCCACATTTTTCGTTTTACGGCCGTTCAGCCAGTTGGTTGCGCCATTGGCCGCATTGATTGATGAAGCAGGTACAAAAACGCCACGATTCGCTTCGGCTGCGATGCGGAAAAACGGATCTTCAACCATATTGCGGTCTACGTACATATAGTTGTTACGTGCCCATGAAGCATAACCGCTCACACCTACACGCAGACGGTCGCTAAAGAAGTGGTTATATGAAAGGTTCGTCTTGTAAAGAACAGGAATCTTGGCATCCACATTGTTCATGTTGATTGTCAAAAGACGCTCTACGCCAGGGATGTTGAACAAATCAGCGCCGGGAGCCGTCGAAGGATCTGCGCGGTAGCCCGGAAAGTTTGGTTTTGGCACCAGACTGCCCTGTAATTCTACCGAGGCAACTTTGGTTCCATCAAAAAGCATGTTGTTGATCATCGAGTACGGGTTTAGTTGTGAGCCAAAAATACCTGCACCGAAACGGACGATATCTTTGCTTTGCTCATTTACGTCCCAGGTAAACTGTACCCGCGGCTGCAGCTGCGTGGTATTAATCTTGTTATCCGTGCGAAGGTTTAGCTCGTCATAGACCACCTGGCTGAAATTCGCTTTATTCAGATACTGCGTATTGTCCAGACGTATTCCGGCCATCATTTCAAGACCGCGCGCCAGTTTGGTATCCATTTGGGCATAAAGACCCGTTGCCAAAGAGTTCACAATCGAGCTTGGATCAGAACGAAGATTGATCTCTCTTGCATAACGGTAAGGCGTCTGGTTATTGAAGTTTTCCAAACCTGTGAAGTAGAAACGTCCGTTCATTTCACTACCGTAAACCGACTTCATGCGGTTAAACATGATGTCAATACCGAAAGTGAAGTTGATTTTTCCGGTGTTGAAGTATAGGTTGTTGACGGCCTGATAAGTTTGCCCCTTGAACCATTCAGGCGAGAAACGCTGACCACCGATCTGGATGGAAGTGTTGTAGTTATTTGTTCCGGCAGTAGATGCTACGTTTTCAACAATCGCGCGTGGAATGCTGGCCGAAGGCAACTCCGCGCTTGGGATAACCGCTTCATCCTGATAGAAATGCTGCAATTTTAACTCGTTGGTGATTTTTGGACTCACAATCGTACGAAGTGAGGCCATAATGCTGTTATTGAAACGCTTACGGTCGATATAAGATTCGTAGGCGTTAATGGCCGTGTTGTCGCCTTCTGAGAGTCTGTCCATTTCTTTAATAAAGTTATTGCGGACCGTCAAAAGGTTTTTAGCATTCAGCTGCCAGTCAATTCTAGCGAAAATAGCATCTGTTCCTTTTTTCTTGGGAAACGAACCGAACTGCGGGTTGTTGGACACACCGTATTTTGTTCTTGCAATATTCAGGAAGTTATCCAGCGTCTGCTGTGTAACACGGTTAGCCGCAACATCTCCGTCTGATTGCAGGTTTGCAATTAACAAAGGACGCTTATCAGCCTGGTGATCCCAGGCTACAAAAAAGTGCGCTTTGTCTTTTTTCAGCGCGCCACCCAGCGACATGCCGAACTGATTCGTAGAAAAATCCTGTTTTCTTTTATTTCCTCTCAAATCATATGGACTCGAAAGCCAGTCCGCACGCATAAAGTTGAATACGCTTCCTGTCAGTTTGTTTGTTCCTGATTTGGTCACGGTGCTGATGGTTCCACCGCCTGCACGACCGAGTGTAACATCGTATTCATTGGTTACTACCTTGAACTCACGGATTGCCTCCATGGAAATTGCGTAGGCACCTCCGGTTTCACCACCGGCAATAGTGCTTCTTGAGCTCATACCATCGATGGTGTAGTTGGTAGAAGATCCCAACTGCCCTCCAAGGCTGTTACCGTTGCTCAGTGGCGAAAGCTCAATGAGCGTGGTAAAATTCCGTCCGTTCACCGGCAATTTGGTAAGATCCTTTGCGGTGATCTGTGTGGAAGCGCCCAGCGTTACGATTGTGTTTTTCAGTGAATTAGCCTTGATGTCAACAGCCTGCAATTCTGTCGCACTGTTTTCCAAAGCAAAATTTAGCCTGAGCTGATCGCCCTGGTTTAGTGAGTACCCCGTTTTCTTTTGCTCTCCAAAACCAACAAACGAAACAGTAACAGAGTAGGGAGAACCCAAAGGAAGCTGTTTGATAATGTAGTCACCATTTACATCGGTAACGGTACCGGCCTGAAAACCGGTCGATTCATTTCGGACCAAAACGGTCGCGCCCGGTATGGGGCCTGCATTTACTTCTGATACTTTTCCAATGATGGATGCTTCATTGCCCTGGGCGTTAGAGTCCGGCGAACAGAGCAGCATTGCAATGGTCACAATAAGTCCTGTAATAAATCGTTGCATTTTGGGTGAGTTAGATGAGTAGTAATAATTGTGATTCAAAATTTGATTTGCTTTAAACGCCGGTAGTTGCGCACCCACGTCGGTCTAAAGGCAGGAGGGTTTATGCCCGCAAAAGTAGACAGCTAATGTTAAGGCCTTGTTAAGGATAGGTTAACCAATAATTAATCTTCTCAGAAGCCAGCGGTGTAACGGGCACAGAAATGTTTAGGACCTTTGTGAATAAGCATCATTATAAAGGGAAGAAACAAGAACGCATAGTCTTGCGCGGCAACCCCACCAAAGCCTTACCATGAAAGCCGTTTCCCAAAAAGTCAAATGATTTTGGCCATGGTGTCAGGTGCCTATAAAAACGATGCATAGGAGCTAGCCGGATCAGTGCATGATAGAGCAGCATCTTTTGGAACCGTGTTCCAGTAAAATCGCCAGCTTTTTAAGCAGTGGCGACTTGGGTATTTTCAGTGGAGGGTGCAGTGCTTTGATGCTATACTGAAAATTCAGTGGGCTCTTCCCAGAAGCAGGTCCATCATACGTTTGTGGTCGTTTAGAAATCCCTTGGTAATCTGGTACTGGACTGTATCCTCATAAGCGATTTGTTTAATTCCGTCTTCGTCCAACTGGTAAATTACAGCATTGGGGTAGGCCAGCAGTATCGGTGAGTGTGTGGCGATGATCAGCTGAGACCGTTTTTGCACGAGCTGATCAATCGCGGCCAGTGCGCTCATTTGGCGGCTGGGGGATAAGGCGGCTTCGGGTTCATCAAAAATATAGAGCCCATCACCTTTCAATTTATGGGTAAGAACAGCAAAGAAAGCCTCGCCGTGTGATTTGCCGTGCAGTGAACCGCCATAACTTTCGAGATATTCCGTGGCATTAATCTCCATGTATGTGGCAACGTTATAAAAGCTTTCTGCCCGAAGAAAGAAATAATCTTTCGGCGACTTATAACTTCGAATCAGTTTCAAATACCCAAACAGCCCAGAGGCGTTATGGTGTGTTACTTCCTGGATGCTTTTAGGTCCCCCTTCAAGGCTAAAACCTGAGGCCAGGGCAATGGCCTCAATCAGGGTGGACTTGCCAGATCCGTTTTCACCAACGATGAAAGTCACATCGGGATGAAACTGTAAAGAGGAAAGGCTCCGTATCGCAGGTATGTCAAAAGGATACTGGTCATAGGAAGAAACCGCTTGACGCATTAATTGAATCTCTCTTAGGTAGGGCCTGCTTTCCATGTTTTATGAGATAATTGCAAAGGTGAGTGAAATTCAATAGCATAATAAAGAGGTGCCATGTTGTGCATTAAAAAGTAATCTTACAGGTGTGACAGCGGTCTGATTTGCTACTGATTATTGGAAAGCAAAGATAGTTGCAATCCATGATCACCCTATGAAGTCATGATGATGCTTTTTGAAAACTTAAGATGCTAAGCCCGCTTCAGCATTAAAATAGGCAGAGCCTGGCAAGTCGAATTTGGTGTGATCAAATACCTCGGAAACGTGTTTGTGGGCAGACTGATCCATGTCAAAACTTCCCTAAAACAGAAGATGAAGCGGCGGGTATCAATGAAATCACCCCACCGCAGTGTTTGGCACGGCAGGACGGATGTGTCATCTTAAAAATGAAAAATATCTTTTCTGTAAATGAAGGCGTCTCTTTTTAAACCCCGCTGTTAACCGAATTTGCAGTGATAAATTCAGCCTTCTGGCTGCTGATCTGATTTCCCCAGGCTGTGATGGCTTCCAGGGTGGGAATAAAGGTTTTGCCAAAATCCGTTAAACTGTAAACTACCCTGATAGGCGGCTTTTTGCCATATACCTTTCTTGAAACCAGGCCGTCTTTTTCGAGTTGTTTCAGCTGCAGGCTCAAAGTCATTTCTGTTACTGTCTGCATTTCTTTTAAAAGCTCACTGTATCTTTTGGGTCCTTCTTTCAAATGATACAAAATTACCGTTTTCCACTTTCCACCGATCAGATCCATGGCCAGACTTACGGAACATGGATATATTTTTCCGTTCATTTTTATAAGCTCACCAATGCATTCAGTTTTCACGGTCTTATCATTTTGTGACTATCAGAATTGATAGTTATTGCGAATTTAGGAAGCTAAATATAGTTTTGCAACTATAATTTTTATAGTTATCAAATTTATTAAAACTGAGTATGGTATCTAATGTAGATGGGAATGATAAGGTGGCACAAAAAGATAAACCACTGATCACGATCGTGGGTGTTTTAGGAAAACAGGGGCTGAGTGTTGCCCACTCGCTTTTAGAGAGCGGACTTTACCGTGTACGCGGCATCACCCGCCGCATTGATTCATCTCAGGCAACTGAATTGGCGCGTCTGGGTGTGGAATTGGTCAGCATACCGCTTGATCTGGGCTATAAAAAAGATTTTGTCCGGGCGTTCAGCGGCTCATACGGGGCCTTTTTGATGACACCGGGCATTGCACCCCCGATGACCCATGAACAGGCGCTAGGCATCGAACTGGCTGATGCGGCGCTTGAAGCGGGCGTACAGCACGTGGTTTTCAGTAGTTTGGAACATGTGGATAAAATTACAGCAGGGAAAAAGTTTGCCCCTCATTTTACAGACAAGGCCAGGGTGGAAGAGTATATCCGCGGGCTGCCGATGACAAGCTCATTTATTTACATGGCCTTTTTCTTCACTAATTTTGCCGAGTTTTACACGCCTGACTTAAGAGGAGACACACTTGAATTTCCCATTTATTTGCCAGAAGATTTTAAGGCGCCCTTTGTTGATCCTGTGACCGCGACAGGGCCGGCTGTCTTAGAAATTTTGTCAGACCCGGCGCAGTATTCGGGAAAGTCAATGCCAGTGATTGGCGATATAATATCGCCGCGGGAAATGGTCGAGGTTTTCATGCGCGTGACAAAAAGAAAAGCAGTTTACAGTTCAGCGTTCGAAAGAAAGAATTTTCTTAGGCATTTTCCGGATTATGCAGCCAACAAGGCTTTGGTGGATGAGATTTTAGGTATGGCAGCCTACGCGGTTGAGTATGGCTATTTTAGAAACGACCGGGATCTTATGTGGAGCCGCCGGATCAACCCGGGCACTCTAAGCTGGGAACAGTTTCTGAGGTCCACAGGCTGGCAAGGGCAAAGACAAGTTCTCTGATCGGTCCTATGAAAACTGTTAGGAATCCTGGTAACACTCAGGCTGCATAAAATAAGCCGCCGATTCGCTGCAAATTGGATACGGCAGACCCTTTAACAAAAAAGCCTGCCGGCGTCAGCCGGCAAGTTTCAGGGTTTGCAGGCCGGCCTGTCTTGAAGGAATTTTCCGCTGCCTACTTCGCTGACCACCTTAACTAATCTAGTCTAGCTCACCATTCTACCGACTTCTCAGTCAGGCTCTGTCCTGTGCTAAAATCCTTGCCTATAAAAAGGGCATAATCCAGGTTGATTCCCATGCCTGTTGAACCTTCTTTTAGCTTCAAAAAGATTCTGTCCAAAAACATTTTTTTACCGTTGACGGTGGTATAGGTCTTTGGTTTCCCGTTTTTATCGAGCATCAGATAAAATTTGACTTTCTTTGAAGCGGCCAGTTCCATTTCATAAAAGTTAGCTGATACCGGTGTTGTTTTAATGCCAAATGCAAGAGCCTTTTGTATAGCCGACAGCGGCACCTTTTGACCGCCCTCCGTGTAGGCAATCTTATAAATATCTACAGGTTCCTCAGTATCAATCACCCCATTTTTCAGGTTGGCGTTGTATACAAACGTGTTATGATTGTCGCTATGCTGGATATAAAAAAGACGTTTTTCATCTGGAGCCGGCACGGGATAGCCCTGCTGCGCATAGGTGCTGGTCCAGCCAGCCATTAAAAAGATAAAGAGAAGGTTTTTCATTTTTAGTTCTTTCATAAACTTTTCAGGCTGTTTCTTGTGTCAAAAAGGTCACTAAGTTACCCTTTGTAAAGTTCCTAAATTACAATAAAAAATTTTTGAAATTGAATTATTAATTCTGGTTGTTTATATGGATATAATGCCCTCTTCTACGGTTTTTCAAGCATTCTATATTATGCTATAAAATAGAAGATTGCTTAGTCGAGAGACTCTTTCGAAAATTTTAAGTTTAGACGGCCTTAGCCTCCGTTTTAAAGAGTAATAGGGGCTACTCCTCTCAGATTCTTCTGTGTAATTCTAATTAGCCAACAGTTGGGTTGCAGTCTTGCTCACCAAAATACAAAATTTTTCAGCTTACATTTTATAATACCGCTCTTAAACGCTTTGAAGGAGAGTTTGTTAGTGAAAGATATGTCATTTCAATAATTGAAATCCGGAAGATTAGGCCATTTTATAATAGCGTGCAATCTTCCGGGTCTTTGGCAGGAACTGTTTCTAAAATTGTGAAAAAGCTAAAAGGCTGTAAACGGGTTTAAAAAGACAACCTTCTGGCTTCAATGGGCATGTATTGAAGTCGGACTTGCGCTTTAAGATCAGCTTACCGGATGAATCTAAAATGTGTGTCAGGGGGTAGCCAGCACATTGTGATCGATCCAGTAATGACAGATCGTTTTTAGAAGCGCTTGCAGTTCCTGAGCATCAGCCGGTTTTACAAAGTAGGAGTCGGCACCGACCTGATAACATTTGTTGACTTGCTCCTGAGCAGTAATGTTGCTTAGAATAATGATGGGTATACCATTCCAGTTGGTATTCTTATTAGGTGGTGTTTGCCTTACCAGCGTAATCATGTCCGTGCCGCTGATGATGGGCAGATTCAGGTCCATAATTATCAAACCAGGAATTCTTCCGGTGTAGGTTTCAGAGGACTGCAGAATCATGAATTGATAAAGCTCGCTTCCCCCCTGGAAAAAACGAAGCGGATAATCCGGTAAAGATTTTGTGAAAATCATCCGGAGAAGCTGACGGTAGTCAGCCGAATCTTCAACAATGTAAATCTCTTTTTTATCAGTACTCATTTCGTCTAGTGATGGTCCCTTTCAAGCTTAGCAAATAGTGTTCCAGTTTTAATTACTTGTTCGTGGAATTTTTCTGCCTTTTTCACAGGAAACGATTAATCAATTGAATCTTCGCTCATCATTCTAGTTGTAGAAAAATTGTTTTTACCGGCAATACTTGACTTGGCTAGAATGTTTCCTTGTGATGTAGCTCATATTTCTCTCATTTTCATTACCGGCAGCAGTTCAGGACTCTTCGGTCTATTTCGATCAAATGAAGGTTGGGGTATTTGAAAACCAGCATGTATTACTTTTGATGCTCTGCGAGCCATATATAAGTCTTGTTTGTGCAGAATGCACCATGAATGATGTCGGGAAAATTTGTGAAATAGACCTGTCTGATGACAGATTTGTTAATGAGCATAATTTATTTTGACTTAGCGTATTTCTGAAGCAGGTAAAAACTACAGGTAATAGCATACCAAGGCCTGGATTTGACCCAATCAATTTTGCCAAGTGTTTTTTTGCATCAGAAAGGTTTGTATCTTTTGCCACAAATCATCTGGTTTAATAGGCTTCATCAGGTAATCATCTATATCAGAAGTTTTCTGATGGCCTTGAGTTATTGCCTCAGTCGAGGCAGTAACTGCTAAAATGGGGATCGATGCCTTTGAAGGGAAGGGAATCTTTCGTATCCGTTTGGAAGCTTCAAAACCGTCCATTTTGGGCATATTAATATCCATCAGTATGAGATCATAGTCAAAATTCTCAACTTTTTCAAGCGCCTGAATTCCATCGAAACAGGAATCTACTGTGATTCCCCAGCGCTCCAGCAATCTTCTCATGACCAAGATATTTAGGGGTTCGTCATCGACAACAAGGATGCGGAAGCCTGCTAATATCCGAATAGCGGGGACTAGAGAATTTTGCGACGGCAAATCCCCTTCAACAAGAGGATAAGTGAGACTAAAACTGACCTTCGTGCCATATCCCTCCTTACTTTCGATAATCAATTCCTGTCCATGTAAGCGAACAAGCTGATAAGCGATCGTTAAGCCTAATGTTCCATGACTTTGTCGCCTGCTCTCTGCGGGTGTTAGCTGAAAAGGGTCAATCACCCTCGCCAATTTTTGCTCTGATATTCCGATCCCCGTGTCACTAACACTTACTGACAACCGGATCGAATCTGAATCCCTCCTTTCAGCACGCAACCTTAGTGAGATCTGACCGATCTCGGTAAATTTAACAGCATTTTCAAGGAGGTGAAAAAGGATCTGTCCCAGCCGGAATGCGTCACCACTTAGCTTGATGTCCGTTATTGTCAGATCAGAACTGAAAGCAAATTTCAGTTTTTTCTGGTCCGCGCCAGGCCGAAAAGATTGATAAATATTATTGAACAGCTCGCCTGGGTAAAAGGGCTTGTTTATGAGCTGAATACCACCTCTTTCCAGATCTGTAAAATCAACGATTTGATCAATAGTTGCCAAAAGGTTAGTTGTGGAGAAATCAAGTATTTTGAAAGCCTCTTTCTGTTCTGGTAATTGAACACCGGTAAGAAGCATGCTTGTTGCACCCTGTACTACATTCAAAGGCGTTCGTAACTGGTGTGACATGGTTAACAGGAAGTTACTTTTGGCTGCTGTTTGCAGGCGTGATTGGGCCATAGCCTGCTCAAGATCGCTTTTGAGCGCGTGTTTCTTTTGATCAATGCTCAAAAGCGTCTGGAAGAAAGAATAGTGGATGTAGGCCAGTAGTAAAAAATTACTGACAATTAAAATTGTAAAAGAGAATTGATTAGGTGTAAAGTTGTTTCCTGGCAACTGATAATTGAAATAGTTTTTTAGGATGATCTTGCTCACCAAAGGGAGTATTGTCAACCAGGCATACAGAAAGCCCTTATGAGGACCCAGTAAATAGTATCCACAGGAAAGCACAATAAAACAGTATTGGGCAATCACAATATTGATCCATTCTTCAACAAGTAAGGTGCTCGACCAACTGATAAGCGTCAAAAAAATCAAAAAGAAATGTGCTGCGATTTTCCAGGATCTGGCAAATAAAAAAACACTAAGACAAATAAACCAAATAACTGGAAAAATTTGAGTAGCAAAAAACGGTTTAGCCGGAGCTTCTGTTTGCAGATGGATAGCCAGCAACGAAAGACGTATAATAAAAAAAGTTAGGATACAAATGAATAATATCTTCACTCGTGCCTTGTCTAAAAGGTTTTGTTGATTATGTAGAATAAACTTGTAACGACTTAACATATAATATGGTTGAGTAAGGCTTAATTTATTTGGACAATGCCGTCAAATTACGTTTTTTTAATATTAGTAACAGGCTTTAATCTAATTACTCACATGTCAATTATCAGTCTTAAAATTTATTTTGGGTCGTTTAAAAAATGGTATAAATTCTAATGTAGGATTTTCATTGGGGATTTGGACTTTTTTTAATAAATACACTGAAATAGGATTTGAAAGTCTGTTTTATTTCATTCAGCTTGTTTCTCCCACGCTTTCAGAATTGTGATAGCCAATAATAAGTTACAGTCAAAGCGCAATCCAGATTGGAGAAGATGAAGTTTTGATCCTTGATTTCATCAATCAGACAACACTTACCATGGATATATATATTATAGAACGATTATTTTGTGCATAAGGTGACATAATTTAGAACTTAGCGTATATTTGCCGATAGAAACCCTCAACGATAAAACTGCCGTGAATAAGTCAAATATTTTCGTCTATATCGAGCTATCCAAGCTCGTCGCAAACCTTACCGCCAACGTTCTGTTGTCCAAAGAAACACTAAAAGCACAAGCGGGCTATTTCAATATTATCAACGGAAAATATTTTTCGGATGTCTTATGTCCGGAATGGGAGCAAATTGCATCGGAGCTGAAGCAGAAAGGCCCTAAAAAAGATCAGGAAGGGAAAATAAAAAACAATGCCTTTGTTCATACTATCGATCAGATGTCTCAACAGGAATGTATTAACATGATCTTCCGCATAACGGCGCTTTATGAGAAGGTAAAGTTGGAACTGGAATTTCCTTAATAAAATGATATAGTTACCAATTGAATTTGTGGAAGTAGTTTCAAATATTCCTGACAAAGCTCAGGAATATTTTGTCTAAAAGAATTCTGTGACAGCAGCCCATACACAATGATAGTTAATCAGCCTGCCAGACAATAAAAACATTACTGTACTGATAGGGTTCGCTAGTCTGCTGCGACGGTAATTGAAATTTAAACCTAAGGGTGCGGTATAGGTAAAAGGTATTTTCAATAATAACCCTTTTGCCAAAAGCAGGTTTCTTTCTACTACATTTTTAAGTTCAAAGATATTTCCTGGCCGGTTATATTCAAAAAGGTTATTCAGTTCCTTTCGGGATAGACCAGAGCGTTTTCTTGCGGTTTTATACCCGTAATCCTTTATAAAGTGGTCGACTAGCAGAGCTATGCCCGCTTTTCTTTCAGCCAGCGCAAGGAGATGTATGGGAAAAACATTTAGTCTGTAATGCAAATGCAGTCGAAATCTTCCTTGAGTAATCTTTCCTTAAGGTCCTATTTGTCGAAACAATAACTCGATTGTTATTTTTGTTGTTACTTTGCCTCCAATAGGCATACCGCTCAGATACGAAAACGGATCCATATTAATTGGTCTTTTGAATTACTATGACCTTTTGTAAACGTTTTCATCTTTAAAATGAAAAGTTGTTGTGCCCATACTGTGGTTGATAGATAAATTTAATTTCTACAACGGTTCCGTGCCTTTCGTATTTCTAAGTGTCCATCTATGTCACTGCGGAGTCCTCTTATCAACGTGAGTCCGAAAGAATTTATCTTAATCAAATCCAGTTCTTCCTTCTTTATACCAATCTCATTTGTATAGGTATTGTGATCCCTATTGAAAGCCGAATTTACTTTAAGCCTAAGGCGGTATAAGCAGCCTCGCAATTCTTCTGGCTAAAATAAGCCGAACCCAGTTGTATATGTCCCAAAAGACATTTAATGAAACTATCTGAGTTTCATCCTGCGGCTTTACAAGAAGCCTCTAATGTTTTTATTCCACAATGACGGTAATGCCAGCGCCGGCAGCTTTGTTTTGAATTTTTTGTTTTAATCCGCCGTAGCCCCAGTTACGAAGAAGAAACGGATCTTCTGATGCATTCACTTCTTTCTGCTGCTGATCTACCAGAAGCAGTGTGGCTGCCTGATTTTTGATACATAAATCGATCAACCGTTTGCTATATACGTGCTGTTTCTGGTTTACATACCTTTTCTCTGCATTTCTTAAATTCTCGATTGTGTTTTCTTTGAATTTCTTTTTGGTTTGATTATTCATAAACGCCATGGCATTCTGCTTTCTTTGGATGGCCGCTTGTATCGCAAGTCGTTTGTAAAGAAATTCATCTTTGTTTCCAATCGCGTACCTGGTCTTACCAATGGAGAGCATAATGGGATAATCAAGCGAAAGCGATGCTTCGGCAATGATATCCTGCTTAAGCGTCTGTGGCTGATTCTCAGACTGAAACACAGCCCTCATAAAAATCTTTCCCTTTTCAATTATTAAAGAGCTTGTGCAGAGTTTAATTTCTTCTTTGACTAAACGATGCAGCAGACTTGCTTTGTCCGAAAAATCTTTTCCCAAATAGGTTTTAAAAGCGATATCAAAAAGTTTGAAATAAAATACATGGCCGTTATTATCGGTGCTTAGCGCTTTAAGATCCGATGCCTTAAAGGGGATGGGAATATCTTTCTTAAAATTCGGAAGCGTTTTTTCGCCTGTTAAATAGGAGACCAAGTTGGTATTAAAGGTGCTTACCAAGGTGCTATTCAATGAGCTCATGATATGCATCGGGACTTTTCCCTTAAAATTTTTTGCCAGGATCTGGTAGCTGGTGTTCATTCTGGAAGTGGTTAGAATACCCTCTTCGTCTATCTTAATATCGGCGAGTTTGACTTTTACTTCGTCGGTCAGATAGATCATTTCCTTAACCTGCTGCTGAAGATAGTGGTGCGTGAAAATCAGGTTCGATGCCCGGAAACAGATGTAACGCCAGTCGTATAAAGTTTTAAAGACCTGCGACTTATATTCAGAATCATCGCTGTCAATTTTAAGCTGGATTTTGCGGGTAAAGAATATCTTTTCCATTTTTCAAACAATTAAACATGCGAAAATTGATTGGCTCTTTTCTGTTTGGCCTGGTGTCGTAGCAATTGATGCGCCTGGATATACTGCTGCTGCACTTGAAGCTGTGATACTCCGAGTTTCTCTGCGATATCGCAAAAGGATAGTTTCTGCTGCTTTCGCAATTGATAGATTATTGACTGCTCACTGTCTAAAATTCCTTCGTGCGCTTTATTTACCAAGGCTGAATTTTTTTCGCTGCTTTTAGATGCAATATGGACCATGTTTTTGATTTGCTTGACGCTTTTATTGATTTGGTTAGAAACCTGAAAACTACTTTTTCCAAGACGTTCGCCGATTTGTTTATAGGTAAGACCTTTTTGAAAATGAAGTGAAATAATCTGCTGCGATTCGGCAGACAGGTATTTGATACTTTCCGTAGCCATTCGGAGTTTTTTGTGATCTTCTTCCGTAGATTCCTTTTCTTCTATGGGGTCATCAAAATCACCGATTGTGTTTTCCATTTGGTCTGAAAGCGGCGTTTGTCCGTATATGCTATGGCGAGATTTTTCGATGTGTCTGAGAATCTGCCAACGAAGATTCAACCGTATAAACCTGTAAATGTGGGGAAGGCTTTCCAATCTTTGTCTTTGATTCCA
Organism: Dyadobacter subterraneus; assembly: GCF_015221875.1. Lineage (NCBI taxonomy): Bacteria > Pseudomonadati > Bacteroidota > Cytophagia > Cytophagales > Spirosomataceae > Dyadobacter > Dyadobacter subterraneus. Next base: position 4,256,368 of record NZ_JACYGY010000001.1, on the reverse strand, counting down.
GGCTTTAAGATAGCATTCGTGCAACAGGCAGCTGACTGTAAACTCATCGTTTAATAGCTCTTTGCCAAAATATGTAAGGTTGTGAAAAGAATTACGATAAACATAGTCCATTCCCTTACTTTTTCCTTCCCGAAAAAGGAGCAGGTACTTGGTTGTCTCTTCACTGCTGACGGATGATTTTCGAACTCCCATTTCAATAAAGTTAATGTATTCCCATCGAATTCCTTATAGGCGTGACCCTTAGTCACAAAGTTAAAACTTTTAAATACATAGCCATAGCTATGTATAAATTTTTTGTTTTCTGGCTTGTTTCGTTCATGAGTAAATTAAGCCCCATTGAGCAATATGTTATTGACGAAGTCAAAAGAAGACGCGTACAACTTGGTATTAGCCAAAAGGAGCTTTCCTTTCTTTTAGATGTTTCGGAAGGATATGTGGGCTTGGTTGAAAGCGCAAAAACTGATGACAAGTATAGTTTAAAAAGAGTCAATGACTTGGCAGTTATACTGCAGTGCTCACCAAAAGATCTTTTACCGAAAGATGCCTTTCTGGAGTGAAAAGATAGTTTGGTGGTATTGTTCGTTCAATGGTTTCCCTCACATACTCCTAAGACTTCTTCCTTCTACCTGAAACATTAGTTTATTTACTTTCTAGCCAATGCAGACATATTTGAAAAATTTTTATTCGGTATCGTGTCTGCAATTAAACCCCATTAGGCCTGGTCGTTGATTCCATTTTTTCTTCTGTTAGATATTCTAAAAGTTCATAAACGGCTTTTAAGTCATCCTTAAAATCCGGTCGGCAGTCATCTATTCTTACCTCTGCCAAAAGCCTAAGTAGTCCTTTGCGATAGCGGCTGACGTCTCCAAAATCTTTATGAGGAATACTAATCTCTACTTGTGATAAAATTGAATTATATCTAACCATAATATTTAAGATTTTCTGTAAAAATATTCAGAAATTCTTAAATATCAAAAATTTATCCTAAAAATTTACAGGAGAGATTTAATTTACTGAATCGATCATTTTAAGAAAATCGTAAAAAATGTGCAACTTTGTTAAGTTTATTTTTAGCTTTTGGAAAATATGGTAACAAAACTCGGAGAATATTTCAAATTGAAGTCAGTGAATAAGGCTGATATTGCAAGAAAAGCAAAGTTGACAAGTCCGAGATTGACAGAATTATCCAATAATCCAACGGCGAAATTGCGAGCAGATGAACTTTACTTAATTGCCCTGGCGATGGATGTGTCACCTTGCGAACTTTTGGAATTCGTATGTGGAGATTTAAAAGTGAAGCCTCAATCCTAATTGATCTTTCTGTGTTATTAAAGGCTTCTGTTTTGCAGCATTGTTCATGGATTTTTCATTAGGCGAAAGCAGCAAATGATGCCAAATGAAGAGATTACCATCGAAAGGACAGGGCAGAAGAGAGAGATTTTAATAAAGATGCCGTTTCTTAAAGTAAGAAGTTTCCCACCCTTATTAAGACTTACTTACTCACAACCATTTTTAACGTCCTCACACTATCATCAGCCATTCTCACCCGGATAATATACAAGCCGTCAGAGAATTTGTTTGTTGAAATGCCATCTTCCAATACTCCGCTCGATTCAAACAAAGTGATTCCAGATTGATTTTTTATCACAACAGATTTGGCATTTTCTAAAAGGCCGCCGGATAAATAGAACTTATCAGATGCCGGGTTCGGGTAAATAGTGTAAATTAAAAAATCGAAACTCACCTGACGGGTATCAGAGTAGGAATAGTTTCCGTCAAGATCGATCATTTTCAGCCGGTAAAAGTTATCTCCGTTTAGAGGATTTTTATCTAAAAAACTGTACTGTGCATTAGTCGAATGCTGATTGCTTGCCAAAATAGACCCAAGGTTAACCCATGTTTGTTCATCACCGCTGCGTTCAATTTCAAACTGGCTGAAATGAATCTTTGTAACTGCAGACCAGTTCAAAAGCGCGGTTCTTCCTTACTAACTTCAAAGTTTTCAAGTGTTATGGGCGATGGAATGTCTTGAAATTTATTACGCGGATCACCTAGAATTAATTCGCTTTCGTTGTATGATCCCGATAATCTAAACGCATCGCTGGTGTTAAACCCGCGCGACATCAAACTATATGCCCAATTGTCCAAAAACTGGGATTCCAGTGCGCTTGCCCCGTTAATTGTAATGGTTACTAAAAGATCGCTGTAAGCATGCACATTCATTACATTTCCTTTCTGAAGGTACAGTCCCGCTAAATAGTGTTATACTTATAGTGACCCACATTACAGGATAAAAGATTAATAAGTTGGATATTAGCCTTTGGAAGATTATATAGGATATCACTGCTGTAAATGCCAAAAGAATGGTATGTAGGACTACCGTGAAGATTCAGGCTAAATAATTCATAAGACCGGCTGCTTAGCTTATCTAAAAAATCAGTTTTCCAAACGGGGTCTTCGCCTGAGTAATCAGTATCTTTCGTTCTTCCAAAACTAAGTACGTCCGCGGAGACCCATCTGCCATTGGCTTGTGCCTTTGCAACAGCGTGTTGCTCACTTACAAAGCCGTCTGTTAAAAGAACTTTTTTTTCGAATGTGATTTCCTTATTTTTGAATTTATGCAGTTTGGCAAAATAATCTCCGAGATAGTTAATCTGCCCGTCGAAGCTTAATGCAGGATCCGGAATGATCATGCCCATGGAAATGAGCGAATTGCGCTGTTGAAATACAGCTTCTCTGATTTCCTGGTCGGGCCTGTAGCACGTATTTTGATATTTTACATTTTGCAAATAATAAGTTGATGGATCGTAAGTATAGTGCTGATACAAGGGCAGGGTGTAGTGGGTAAAAGAATAGGAACCTGCCGTCAGCATTACGTTTCCCTGTTCATCAAGCAGTGTCCTGGAAGTGGTCGTTGAAGCATTGTCGCCGATAAAAAATAAGTACGAAAGATTATCACTTTTATACTGCTCCTGTATATAATTGTATAAGCCGATTTTTGAAGTGCTGTTGGTTGAAACGTAGTATTTCTCTACTAAGATAAGCGGGTTAGTTTTTTCTGCATCAGCGATATACTGATTCAGATTGGATTGAACAAGCAGTGTGTTTTTCCATTCTTCATTAATAACCAGTAGCATTTTTGAAGGTTTTGCAGTGGCAGCAGAAGTTTGAAAGCTGACGGGAGAGATTATTGATGTTTCCAGTTTGTAATTTGCTCCCGGCAGCATACCACCCATTGTAAAATCCACGGAGCGCGTTGCTTTATTAATAGCTTTGGTGGAAACCCAGCTATCTGCTACCGTCTGATCGTTGCAATCACCATCGCAGTAAGGCCGGATTGCGAAAACAACAGTAAATAAATCATCCATGTTGATGCTGATTAAAGCTAAGGTCAATATCAACAGTGCTTTCAGGATGCTCCGCATTGGCAGTTACTGTAACTGTAATATTCCGAATCAAGAATTCTTGAAGTCGCAATGGCGGTTTTGTCCTGAACTAGTATAAATTGTTTTGAGGCTGTATCTGCTTCAATGTGACAGAATCTTTGCGCCAGACCAGCGTGTGAAACAGCCAGAACATAGTAAAGGTTTCGTTTCATATGTGTTCCCGTTTAATTCATCAAAACAAATACATGTTACCAATAATATGACATTATAGGAAGTTATTTTTGTATTATGTCCTGTTAAATTGGCGAGGTTAAAAGGAGTAATAGCTCATTGAAATGGGATTGTTTGGAAGTTGAGTCAATGATTTATTTCAATCAAATATCTCGGATTGGTAAGGAGTGGCAACTCCTTTTGTTTATCAACCAAATACCGGCTCACTTATTAACTATGCGCTATATCTGCTGGCAACTAAATCAGTTTAATAAAGCAGATGTATCGCTTTGCCACGTCCACTAATGGATAAGATACTTACCTTGGTTAATTTGACCCACTTCATAAGATATCTCACAACGCAGGCAGGATAGAACAGGCTAGTTCTACGCGTAGAATTGATTTATTTTCGAAGATTTTACGATCTTAAAGCATTCATTTTTAACCAACACCGCCCAGTGAAAAAACTTCTTGCCCTGCTGACATGTCTATTTTACCTAGAAAACCAACCAATTTTGGCCCAGAACTTACCCCCGATATTTGGAAGTAATGTGATCTCTGAGAAAGACGCCCGGGTAAAACAATATCTGACAGCAACAAGAATTGTCTGGAAAACAAGCGGCGCAGGCATTTCAGGTGAGCAGAATCTTTTAAGACCCGGCACCGGGCAGGCGGATCTGATGCATCAGAATATCTGTACGCTGACAAGCAAGGATGGTGAAAAACCCGGACTGGTTCTGGACTTTGGAAAGGAAATACAAGGAGGGATTCAGTTGGTAACAGATCAACCCAGCAATCAGCATCCGATCAAAATAAGACTTCGTTTTGGAGAATCGGTCAGTGAAACCATGTCGAGCATCGATACAGTCAGCGGTGCGACCAATGACCATGCTATGCGCGATTTTATCATTGAAGTGCCCTGGCTGGGTGTGATGAACGTTGGTAATACCGGCTTTCGTTTTGTTCGTATTGATCTCGTGGATGATAACCGCGAGCTGCAATTAAAAGAGGCACGTGCTATTTTCGAGTACCGTGATCTTGATTATATAGGCTCGTTTAAAAGCAGTGACGAGAGACTTAACACCATCTGGAATACAGGTGCTTACACCGTGCATCTTAACATGCAGCAATTTTTATGGGATGGTATTAAAAGAGACAGACTTGTCTGGGTAGGGGATATGCACCCTGAAATCATGACGATCAACAGCGTATTTGGTAAAAACGAGGTCGTGGCAAAAAGCCTGGACCAGGCGCGCGATATTACTCCGCTTCCGGGCTGGATGAATGGGATCAGCGCCTATTCGATGTGGTGGGTCCTCATTCACCGAGACCTATATAAATATCAGGGAGATAAAGAATATCTAAGAAAGCAGCAGAAATATCTGGTAGCGCTTCTGGATCTTTTAATAAGTAAAACAAAAGATAACAAAGAGAATCTGGACGGAACCCGCTTTCTGGACTGGCCTTCGAGTGAAAACCCAAAAGCAATCCATGCCGGGCTTCATGCCATGATGATTATGACCCTGGATGCAGGTGCTGAGCTTTGCACGATTCTGGATGAACCTGCCCAGGCCCAGAAATGCAGAGCCGCATCAACCAATCTGAAACTATATGTTCCCGATGCAAACGGATCCAAACAGGCTGCTGCGCTGCTTGCGCTTTCTGGCCTTGTACCTGCTCAGAAAGCAAATACAGAAGTACTGGCTGTGGATGGCTGCGCGAGAATGTCGACTTTTTATGGCTATTACATGCTCCAGGCAAGAGCCAAGGCGGGTGATTATCAGGGCGCGATTGACTGTATTAGAAACTACTGGGGTGGAATGCTTGATATGGGTGCAACAACGTTTTGGGAAGATTTTGATCTGGACTGGACCAAAAACGCAGCTCCCATCACAGAAATTGTGCCCGAAGGAAAAGATGATATCCATGGTGATTTTGGCGCATATTGTTACAAAAACCTTCGCCATAGTCTTTGTCACGGCTGGGCTTCGGGTCCGACGGCCTGGCTGAGCGAACATGTGCTTGGAGCAAGCGTGCTGGAACCAGGTTGCAAAAGCATCCGAATCCAGCCTAATCTGGGCGATCTTAAATGGGTGGAAGGAACATTTCCAACCCCGATGGGAGCTGTTAAGATCCGGCATGAAAAGCTGGCGAACGGCAAAATAAAATCAACCATCGACGCGCCCAAGGGCGTAAAAGTCGTGCAGAATAACGGTTGATAGTCCAGCTCAGCCCGTGTTCCCATATTGTTTTTAGTAATTTAAGGTTTATGAAAAGTTACGGTTTATCTGTTTTTTTGATTGTTCTCATGTCAATTCCAGTGTTTGCGGATGGTTTAACCGCAGTAAATCTGCGCACTGAGTATAAAGTTAATCCTGTCACCGATGCCACAGCGCCGCGTCTGAGCTGGGAGCTTACCTCGGACAAAAGAAACCAAATGCAGTCTTCCTATCAGATTCTGGTAGCAAGCGCTCCTTCACTGCTCAATGAGGATAAAATTGACCTTTGGAATTCAGGCCAGGTTAAAAGCCGGGCTACTGCGCAGGTGCAGTACAGCGGAAAAACGCTTGTTTCCAGACAGCTCTGCTACTGGAAAATCAGAAGCTGGAATCAGGATGGCATCGCCGGACCTTGGAGCGGGGTGAGCACGTTTGAAATCGGTCTTCTTTCAAAAGATCAGTGGAGTGCGCAATGGATCGGTCTTGATCTTGACAATCTGGGCAAGGGAAAAACCTACCATCTTCCGCCTGCTCCCTATCTTAGAAAGGAAATAAAAATTAAAACAGGCGTAAAAAAAGCCAGGCTTTATGTGACGGCTCTGGGACTTTACGAATTTTCTATCAATGGTAAAAAGACTGGAACTGATTTTCTTACCCCGGGCTGGACCGATTATCACAAACGCGTTTATTACCAGACTTATGATGTGACTGCCGATCTGGAAACCGGCGTAAACGTGCTGGGCTCTCAGCTTTCATACGGCTGGTATGCAGGCTACCTGGGTTATTCGCTTCTGGTGGGAAACCCTGTTGTAAGGGCTTTTTACGGAAAAGTGCCGCTTTTGAAAGCGCAATTAGAAGTATCATACAACGACGGCAGCACCCAGACTTTTGCTACTGGAGCAGACTGGAAAGCCAGTAAAGGAGCGCTTACCGAATCGGATCTTTTAAACGGGGAGACGTATGATGCAAGGCTTGAACTTTCCGGCTGGCAAAAACCTGGTTTCAATGATAGCAGTTGGCAAAAGCCGGAAGTCTATCAGGATAAAGAAGACCGCAAGATACAGACATACCCAGGTCCGCCTGTCAAAATAACCGGTGAGCTGACTGTGAAAAGCCAGACGAAAAGAGCGGACGGCAGCTGGATTTTTGATCTGGGCCAAAACTTAGCAGGTATCGTAAGAATCAAAGTGAAAGGCGCTGCCGGCGATACGATCAGGATCCGGTATGGCGAAAAACTTTATCCCGACGGGCATCTGATGACAGAGAATCTTCGCATGGCAAGAGCCACGGATTATTATATTTTGAAAGGCGATCCAAAAGGAGAGAGCTGGGAGCCAAAATTCACATTTCATGGCTTTCAGTATGTGGAGATAAAAGGGTTTAAAGAAAAGCCAGATGCGGGCACATTGCTTGGTCTTGTCATCGGTTCAGACACGCCCAAAACTGGCTCTTTTGAAACCGACAATAAAATGGTCAACCAGCTTTATAGTAACATTGACTGGACGCAGCGCTCCAATTACATTGATATTCCGACCGATTGCCCGCAAAGAGATGAGCGTATTGGCTGGACCGGCGATGCACAGGTTTATGTCAAATCCGCCACTTTCAACCGCGATGTGGCTTCCTTTTTTACCAAATGGAATGTGGATCTGGCTGACGGACAGTTTGAAAACGGTGCTTACCCGCTTTACGCGCCGGCACCAAATCTTCGCAAAACCGATACTTTCTCACCAGGCTGGATGGAAGCCGGCATCATTTGTCCCTACCAGATTTACCAGACTTATGGCGATACCCGCATCATCGAACAAGGCTGGCCCAACATGGTGCGTTTCATGGATTTTCTTGAAAAAAGAAGCGGCGGCAATCATGTTTTCAAAGAAACGGCTTTCAAAGATCTTGATCCCAAAGGCGGTTTTGGCGACTGGCTTTCTTTCGGCCAGAAAACGCCTCCAGATATGCTGGCCAGTTTCTACTACGCCTACTGCGCAGACCTGATGACAGAGATGGCGGGAGCCATCGGAAATCAAAGTGAACAGAAACGGTTCTCCGATACCTCTGATAAAATCAGAAAAGCGGTACTAGCGCATTACACAGATACCACCGGCCGTTTTATCTGTGATGCCAAGGTGTATGGTAAAGGCGAGGGTTATGTGGATGGAAATCTTGGTTTCTCCGGAAATACCCAGACTGCCTACGCCAATGCGATTTATATGAACATAGTTTCTAAAAACAACATTAATAAAGCAGGCAATTTTCTGGCAGAACTTATCAAGGAAAACGGAGGAAAACTTGCTACCGGATTTCTTGGCGCCAAACCGCTTCTTCCGGCACTTTCAGCCAGCGGGAATTCTGCACTTGCTTATGATCTGTTTTTAAGCAAAGAATTTCCTTCCTGGGGTTTTGAAGTTGAAAATGGCTCAACCACGATCTGGGAGCGGTGGGATAGTTTCACCAATGAAGATGGCTTCAAATACAATGCGGCGATGAATTCCTTCAACCATTACGCCTTCGGAGCAGTTTGTGAATGGATGTTTTCAAACGCCGCCGGCATTCAGCAGACTCACCCAGGATTTGATCATTTTGATATTAAACCAGAAATAGACCCAAAATCCGGAGCCGGAAGAATTGACAATTTGAAGGCAACCTTTCACACCATGCACGGCGAGATAATCTCAGCCTGGAAAAAAGATGGTGTTCATTTGACAATGCAGGTAACAGTGCCAGTAAATACGACTGCTGACATTTACGTGCCAGCAGATTTGACTGATCAGTTGACAGTAGATGGAAAAAAGGTGGCGTCGAGTAAGGATGTTGTAGTGAAGAAAGGAGAGAAAGGTTTCATAATTCTTGAGGTAGGATCGGGAAATTATGTGATAAAAAGGCAATAGTTTTTTTTTTACAGAGGTTCACCAAGGTTAACGAGAGGGCCACAGAGATTTATTCCCAGTGGCCCTTTCGATTTAAAAATGATCATTGAGACTTACAAACACCATCTTATAGTAATTCGCGATTTTACCGAGAGCATCTTACTTTTGTATCCGGCCTACCAACTACATCTTTGTTAACTGTTGAATATTGTTAAAGTTTTGCGGGTACAGATCGGGGATGTTTTTATGTTTAATTGTCGAGATGTTTAGCAGAGTGTTTTTTAGCCAATTGTAGGGATTGACGTTGTGTTTTTTGCAGATAGCAAAGAAGGAGTAGATCATAGCAGCTCGTTGTGCTGCTTCGTGTGATCCGGCGAAAAGATAGTTTTTTCGGCCCTTATTATGTAAAGCTTTACATAAAATTGGTTATGGATAGTTAAAGATTATGCAAAGCAATAGTCTAAAATCAATGTTTCCAGGTAGTTGACTCTATATTTCCGATAAATCGCTTTGCATAATATTATTCATTTTCACCTTCAAAAGTTCGATGGAGACCACTTTCTAACCAATTCAGATAGAATGAGTGGGGGCGTGAGTCAACCTTACTCGATAATATTCATTGTTAATAACCCTGGATTTGTTAAAGTGTTTACTGGCTTAAAACCACTGTATAACTAATTAAACGCCACAAGGTCAATTGCCAAGACTGTGATTTGAGTTCCAGAACCATTTGACAACGTGATAATTTAACCCTGCGCATATTGTTAGTTATTTACACTTGATTATTTATTCCAGCAGCTATACCACGATAATTTCAAAATATTATGTCAAGTGAAAAGGTAATCAATAAGCCTTGATTTGATCCCAATGGCCATTTTTTAGTAAAGCTTTACATAACCCTTAGCTATGCATAACCCAGTTTATGTAAAGCTTTACATAAACTGGGACGAAAGGCGTTTTTGTTCGCTGGTTCCCACCAGGCAGCTGAAATGACAGCAGCTATGTATTCCTTTATGGCAACATGCAAAAAGAATGGTGTTGATGAGCAACGCTGGCTGACAGATGTGTTTGAAAGAATACAATCCCATAAACATAAAGATCTTTATCAACTGCTACCAAACAACTGGGAGAAGTTCAGAAATCTCGAAAATTAACCCAGAATTACGTTTACCAAATTAGCAACACGGGTTTTGTCGGAGCGATACAATAAATTGCGTTTTTCAGAATGCCAAATACCTGTTAACTTGATAATCTTGCATCTGTTTAAGTTAATTGAGAATTCCAAATCCATTTTTTGTAATGCGCTAACTTAGTACGCTTTTCAATTCCTCTTTATTTATCAATTGTCTGATCTATATGGTTTTATAACAAAAATATCGGGTGTCAATATCAGGTGTCCTCTAAAATTCATTTAAAGTAACTTTTAAGCCAGAAAAATGAGTGGTTTTCTCAAAAGCTTAGTATCAGCAAAATCGATAAACAACAAAATTGAATTCAAAAATCAATTGTTTCTGAATTCAATTTTTGATTATTTTATTCTAGAATAACTCTTGTCTTATCCACATCTCCTTCGCTTTTGACAATATGGAGATAATAGGTTCCACGAGGATAATTTTTCACCGGAATGTCTATTGTCATGGCTTTGGAAAGAGCAATAGCTAATTCTTCGTATGTAATAGAGTATACCACTTTCTGACTTTCCTCATTATAAAGTAAAATCTGTTCTGGAAGTTTGTGGTTTGATTCTTCAAATCCAAGTGTCAAAATATCTGACGCCGGGTTAGGATATGCCATTCGCGAAATAGGTCCGCCGCAAGCAACCGTTACAAAAATCTTTGTTATAGGTGAACTCACTCCACAAGCATTTTGGGCGGTTACTGAAATAGATTGTGAGGTTGGTCCAGAACTTGGCACATTAAATAGAGCATAAGTAGTTGGTATAGGAGTTCCCGGATATGTTATCAGATAGGATGCCCAGCTTCCCGCACTCCAATCATATTGCGTAACACTTTGGGACGTTTGGTTTGAATTAGTGAGGGTTATAGCAGTATCGGTATTTCTACAAAGTTGATTGTCTGGAGAAGCATTCGGAACATATAATAAAGACGGTGCGGTTGGTGTCCCCACATATACCGTTTTACTAAGACCAACATTACATCCATTGATTAATGAAGATACGGTGGCATATTGCGCATTGCCAACTTTCGTTGCCAGACCTGAAACAGAATTGATCGTTAATAGCCCCGTATTTGACGAAGACCAAGTCGGGGTAACAAAATTTAAAGCCGGACTTAAACTATAAGTTCCTGTCGTACAGATCAGACTTGGACCAGTAATTGAGATTCCTGAAAATGAACATTCAGTTGAACAATGAAGCGTGTTAATGCTCGGATTTTCCATTTCATTGTACAACCATTGACCGTTGCGTGCCGTAAACCGAATGTGCTTTTCATTATACGCAGTTGCGCTGGTGCTCGGTTTAGTGAACGATTCCTGAGCTATAAATTTTCCGAGGCGAGAAGGATTGCCAGGACTCACAGCGTCAATATTAGAGGCGGTGAGATTGCTCGCTGTAAAGTTTGTTACATCCAAGGCACTCGCGGTCGGAACAAAACAGAATTCGTCCCTTAATGTGGAACTGTATCCGGCTTGCAAAAACCATAAGACTTTGAATGAAGCACTGGGTTTAAATTCACTTCCCAGATAATCGCTAACAGGATATGTCCCGCCAGGCGCTCCGTCATAAAAAGGAATTGAAGCGCCCGTTACGGAATGACTTGCAATAGGAACATTAATACTAATTACTGAAAGTAAATTAAAAACAGAGGAAAGACTGACATTAAAAACTGTACTAGTAGATTGATTTGCTGACGAATTGATCGTTAGTGTTGTTGTCAAACGATTGTTATTGATCCATGGAAGCGGTGTAAGGAACCCGGATGCTGTAAAATTAGCCAGTTGAGTTGAGGGAGAAAAAAGTGCAACTCCGCATTGGGAACCATCACTTGTAGCAACCAGCCTGTATGGTGGTGCAGAGGGTAAATTCACCATGTTCCAGTAATCATTATTTAAGAATGAATTCGCTGAAATACTGCCAGTACTATTTGTAACTTTGTTAATCAGCAACTGTCCTGTTGCAGTTGCGTCAAACAATTTCAGTGTTTGATCTAACTCCGGAATAACATCTCTTGCAGTGAATAGACCAAGAAATCCCAAAGCTCCTAGGTGGCGGGGAGCAACCTGAACCCCCAATGGAACGTTTGCTCCTCGTTGTGGGCTGTCGTGAGCAATGAATAGACGAGTCTGCGTTGCGATACTATTTCTCACCATTTTTGCCAGTGCATATCTACCGACCAAACCTCCCATACTTAGGCCCATCACTACATTATCTGAATCTCCGGTTACTTTCTGACCATTTACCCAGATTATCAAATCTTGTAACAAGGCAGCATTTCTAATAATATCATCAGTGCCATTATTATAGTCTAAAAATATCAAATCATAATTTGAATCATCCAGAGATCCATTGAAATCAAAAGTACCGGTTGCCCCTCCTAAATCATTCAGATTTAGAATAAAATCCCGATAGGAGTAATTTTCCGCGAGATTTGGTGCAATTGAATGTACGTCAAAGCCCTCAACTACAATAAGGGGCTTTTTAAGCCTTTTAGGGCTTGATGTATTATTTTGACTATACCTTATATAGCCGATTCCGCCTGAATGACTTGTAGTGGCAGCAAAAGTATGTGAAGTATAAAAGCTTGTCCCAAAGCGGCAGATGTTACAAACATCATTTGAATAAATCTGAAAATCAAAATGGTTTTCAACAGTACTTCCTACTGCAGGTGTAACTCTGACTTTTATACGTTTATTCCCTACAGAATTAAAAGTATGACTTAAAGCGGTCCCCCAGCTAGCAGTTTGATAACCTGCACCTTCTCCAAAATCGATTGCGATACTGCTGATACTTCCACCATTGCCGAAGGACAACGATGAGTTAAATATGAACGACACAACGTTAGTCGATGAAAATGTTTTGCCAGGGGCCGCTACAAATAAGGTTCTCTCATCATATGGTGTCTGAGACCGGCCGGCGACATCATAAAATTGGCTATTTGAGACACTCAGCAAATTACTGCTCACGGCATTGGTCTTTAATGAATTGTATTTCCCATACAGCAGCAATATTGGAATGTTTGTTGAGCTGTTTAATGCCGTGTAGGTTGAAGTATTTACAACGGAAGGATTTGTTCCGGGAGTACTTGAAGAAGCAATGTATGAGGTATACCATGTCGCATAAGCCATTTGCCAAATTTGTGTGTTTGTTACATTATTCGCATTAAGAGTGCCATTAAAATTTTCGAGCGGTATAAACGGGAATGCATATTCAGAAAGATAACCTGTAGTGATATACGTCTTATTTAAATTAGCAAAAACACTATTCATTTTGGTTCTATAATCATCTGGAACCTGCGCTTTAAGATTTAAGGTCAATAGTAACAGCATAAGGGCACAGCCTAGCCCGCGAACGAGTAGAGAATTTTTCATTAGAAAATGGATTTTAAAATGTGGGAGTATTTATAAATGTATGAACTAAAATTTTACGTCGAAACGCCCTTCCGTTACTTTGATGACTGGTTTACAGCCTGCAAGGGAATCCTTTTTGTTGAGAATAAAATCAAATGTTCCTGAAATAAACCCGTTTTGAAGATCAAGTTTAGAGATGGTCAATGTTCCTGTTCTTTTATCTCCCACTTCATCGTAGTAGCAATTCATTATTTCCGTGGCACTTTGATCTTCCAGCGTTGCTATATAATATTGGCCTAAAGCCTGCCCAATATCACTATCGAATGAATATTTACCAGTTTTTGATAACTGTCCAATTGCAATATTAATATTAGAAGCTGTACTTATAGTTTGCTGCTTATTGGTGTAAAACCAATTTCTAGCCTTAAGACTCATTGTCCCACCATTAAATGCGGGATCATAGGAAAGATCTATACCTGGTTTCCCGAAGGAGCTCTTGGGAAGCCAAATTTCACCATTGACTTTACAGCCAAAAGTATTACTCCCATTCTGGGTTTCATCAGGTAATACATCGCTTTCTTTTTTGCAATTGGACAGCATAAAGAGAATAGCAAAAGCAAGAGATAAGCAATTAAATCTCATACACCAATGATAAGGGGTTAACGAACACATTGAAACTCTTACTGAAATGACTTGTTCTATATGAGTTTGTTAGGGAGGAACGCTATTAATCAAATTTAGGTTACAATAATTTAAGAACAAAATCTTTTTAAACAAAATTTAAAATAATTCTATAATAATTGTCGCATATGTTCTACATGATAAATTAATTTCAAGACCATTTCTCTGAATAGATCAAATTGACTGAATTATTAATTATCAAAAGAGCCTTTCTATAAAAATAAAGCGCTTTTCTACGCCAAAATAAAGAAGCTACTTCTATCAATTCGGTGGGGAATAATTTATTTAGTCAGGGAAGTCGAGTTTATTTACCTACTCACAAAAGTAAGTGTGCGGAAGACGCTATCAACACAATCCCGTTGAGACAGTGATGAATGGTATTGACAAAGGCAATGACTTTTATCACTCCTTTTTTCTTGAATTATCTCTGTGCCTTTGTGTCTCAACCCGGACGCAATACTTTATCGATCAAGGAATAAGTCGTTCGGAGAATTTCTCCCATAAGTTAGCGCACATCGTTTATTCAGATATCTACGATTTTAAACTGAATAGCTTTGATAATCATACCAACTCTACTCTTGACTTCCATTTTTTGAAATATGGATTCCCGGTAACCATCAATTGTTCTGGGGCTAAGGCACATCTTATCCGCGATTTCTACATAGGTTAGATCACTACAAGATAGCTGGATAAATAGTTTTTCTTTTTCATTTATTCCTAAACGCTCAATTGGATTTTGAAGGGTAACATTATTTAAATTTTTTATCAATTGGCTCGTGACAAATTCAGTGTAGTAAAATCCTTTTTGTACAACGGTATCCAAAGCTTGTTTGAGTTCGTGCGGTTTGCAACCTTTTAGAAGATAGCCGCAAGCGCCACTCCGAAGCATTTTCACTATAGATTCTTCTCTATCATTCATAGAAAGAGCAATGATTTTTATATTTGGAAAATTGTTTTTCAACCATAATGCCACTTCATATCCATTCATTCCGGGCATGTTTATATCCAAAAGGACAATGTCGGGTACAAGCTGCAGGTGAAGTCGTCTAGTTAATTCTTCTCCGCTGGACACATCATACAAAACCTCATAATTTCCGAATTTTTGGACAAGGCCTGATAGGGCTTTGGCCATAAGCTCGTGATCGTCAACTATTGCAATTGTCGGTTTCATGACTCTTAAGAGTGATTTTTAATTATCACTGAGATTTCTATGGTTGTTCCTCGTCCTATTCCAGTTTCTAAATCAAGTTTTCCACCAATTAATTTTGTTCTGCGGCTAATGTTTCGAAGTCCGGCCCCCGAACTTAAAACCGTTGTCTTAGGTGTTAAGTCAATGTCGAAACCAATTCCGTTATCCCCAATTCTCATTACGAATTCATTTTCCTTGTAAATTAATTGGGCAATTATTCTGTTTGCTGATGCGTGCTTTAAGGCATTATTTAGAATTTCCTGAGCAACTCTAAATAATACAATTTCTCTTTCAAATCCTAAACTATATCGAGCTCCTGAGACGCTTAATTCGGTACTATAAGCATTTGTATCGCGAAGTCGTTTCAATTCATGAGACAAGCTTTCTTCAAGACCGAAATCTTTTACAAAATCACCATCAAAGCTTCGCGTAAGATTTCTGACGTCTTTAATCGACAAACCTATAATCTCATTGGTCTGTTTAATATATTGCCTGCTTTCCTCGGAAAGCTCAAGATCCTCCAATATGTTAAGGTTGAGTTTTGCTACCGAAAGTAACTGCCCGATATTATCATGCAGATTCTGAGCAATTTCTTGTAACGTCAAATTCTGAATTTCGATGTGTGTTTTTAATATTTCCTGATCATACTGAGCCTTAAGATTATTTTCAATTGCTATCTTTTCTTGTTGAAACCGCAATTGGCGCTGTCTGAAAATCTGCGCGAATGCAATTAAAAAAGCGACAAAAAGAACCAAAATAATCGTGGCAACAGATAATGTCAGAAAGAGTTCGATTTCGTTACTAAACATATATGATGTTTCAATGGTATCTTTCTATCCGCTGCTGTGAAGTTAGGAACGACACGATGTAACAGACATATAAAAAATAATTAGCACCAATTTTTACATTTCTAAAGACGCTGTAAAAAACCGGGTTGTTGATTGTAAGGACGTAATTAAAAGTTCCAAAGTGGAACAGCGTCAATATATTAAATACTAGCCATCCGCAACTTATCCAAAATAATGTGTAGCTTTGTTGTTGCTGGGGTAAGTATCTTGCGTATCATTATAATCCAATTATTTCCTGAATTCTCATATTGATTTTGCCTTAATTTTAGAGTTGTCGACCTGTCAAACCAGCCTTATCTCCAACGTTACGGCAAGGATATTTATCCGCTAAATCACGGGCATAGTCAAATCAATATTTCATAAATATATCATAGATTGGTTTAAATGATTTATTTGCCGGATAGGAATATATGTCAAGGATGCGAAGAAATTTTATTGAACACTGTTTAAAAAAAAATTGAGAAAATTTTTTTTATTGAACACTGTTTAATAGATTTGCATATCAAATGAGTTTTGTAGTATGTCAATAGCGCAGAGAAAAGAGCAGGAAAAGATAGAAATGCACAAAAAGATTTTGGACAGTGCCCGTAAGATATTCCTTGAAAAGGGTTACGAACAGACCAGTATTCGCAATATTGCGAGCGCTATCAGTTACAGTCCGGGTTCAATCTATTTTTATTTTAAGGATAAGAGCGAGATTTTTCACGAGCTGCATAGAGAAGGGTTCCGGTTGTTTTTAAGCCAGATGAAAGCTTTGGATGTCATCGAAGATCCCTATGAACGCTATAAAGCACTTGGGTTGGTTTTTATCCGTTTTGCACAAAACCACTCCGATTATTATAATCTGATGTTCTTGGTCAGTGAAACCGGTAAAGCTGAAGGGGAAGGTTTTCAGATCGCACAGGAAGCCATAGAGCATTTATCAGGTGTTATACAGCAGTGCCAGGACCAGGGGAAATTCCAGGGATTGCATAACAAGCACTTCACCTTTATGACACTTTCGCTGGTACATGGTATTTGTTCACTGTACTGCAAAGACCGGATGTCGGGTTTTTTTGAAAAATCAAGTGAGGAGCTGATGCTGCATGGATACGAAACTTTTATCGCATTGATCGAGTCGAAATAGGATCAGCAGCATTTAAATTTTAATCAGTAGGAGTAAGCATTATTCTTGGCCGGTTGTGACGGGATGTTGTTATCCCAAATAATTTGGCCTTTTCTTTTAAATATTAATTAAACAGTGTTTGAAATTATTACAGTGAACAAATTACTAAAAAGATCAGGCGCCTTGCAGGCAGCGCTGTCGTTTCCCATGCTTGCCATGTTAGCTTACCCGTCCCATGCCCAGGGCATGCTCGATGATTACATCAAGGAAGGGCTCGGGTCAAACCAGAGCATCAAACAGCAGAATTTTCTTTTAGAACGAAATGTACTGGCCCTGGCCGAAGCCAAAACCATGTTTCTGCCCAGCGTTTCATTTTCTGCCACCTACACCAAGGCAAGCGGCGGGCGGACGATCGATTTTCCGACCGGGGATCTTTTAAATGGCGTGTATTCCACACTCAACCAGCTGACGGGCAGCAGCGCCTTTCCTAATTTGAAAAATGAGAGTATCCAGCTTTTTCCCGATAATTTTTATGATGCAAAATTTCGGACCACACTGCCCTTGATCAATGCGGAGCTGGTCTACAACAAGCGTATCAAAGGCCAGCAGGTTGATCTGCAGAAAGCGGAGGTGCTTGTCTATAAGCGTGAACTGGTCAAAGAGATCAAAACCGCTTACTATCAATATGCCAAGGCGCTGAATGCGGTGCAGATCTACGAATCTTCACTCGGACTGGTCCAGGAGGGCAAACGAATCAACCAGGTGCTTTTTGATAATGAGAAAGTGAACCGGACCGGGGTGATCCGAAGCGCCAATGAAGTAATCAAGATCAACGCATCGCTGACCGCTGCCAGAAAAACCGAAGAGTCGGCCAGGTATTATTTTAATTTTCTGCTCAACCGGCCGCTCACTGATAGTGTCCAGGTTGATTCTGTTACCAGCCTGCCGGAATTCAGTGCCCTGCTGGGTGGCGATGTGGCAGGAAGGGAAGAGCTGGAGAAACTCAGAATTTCACAAGGAATCAGTACCAACCTGACAGGCCTTGCTAAATCTTATATCATTCCCAGGGTGGGAACGTTTATAGACCTGGGTTCGCAGGCATTCGACTGGGATTTCAACAAAAAGAGCCGCTACTACTTCTGGGGTGTATCACTGGACTGGGACCTTTTTGCCTTTGGAAAGAATAATTACAAGATCAAAAAAGCGGTAGCTGAACAAAAAAGCATTTCGGCCCAGACCGACTACATCGCAAAGCAGCTGGAAACCGAGCTGAGAGTACGCCAAAACCAGATGCAGAGTGCAGTAGCCCAGTACCAATCCGCCCAGTCGCAGCTTAAAACCGCCCAGACCTACTACAACGATGAGCTGAAACTATACCGGGAAGGTGTAGCAATTTACATCGAGCTTCTTGATGCGCAAAACCAGTTGATCAACGCCCGCCTGGATGCCAATATCGCGCTGTTCGACATCTGGATTGCCCATGCTTCGATCGAGCGCGCCAATGCCAGTTTTACTTTCAACTAATTCAAAAAAATAGATTATATGAAAACGATACCATTATTGATTTTGGGTGCCGCGGCCTTTGTGGGCTGTAAGCTGACGCCCAAGCAGGAAGTCCATTTTGATGACCGGGAAGCGGTTCCTGTAAAAGTGTCAGCGGTCAGCGCCCTTGACGTTTCGGGCAATATCACTGCCACAGGTCTTGTCAGCACAGAGCACGAAGCCAAGTACGGCTTTAAAATAGGCGGGGTGATCAGCCGCATTCTGGTCGAGGAAGGACAATCTTTCAAAAAGGGGCAGCTATTGGCTGTTTTGAACGCCACAGAAATTGCAGCGGGGCTTAGCCAGTCGAATCTGAATGTAGAAAAAGCGCAGCGCGATTACGACCGGGCGGTGAATCTGTACCGCGACAGTGTGTATACCAAAGAACAGCTGCAGAATACCAAGACGCTTTTGGATATCGCCAAAAAAGGGGATGAGACCGTTTCCTTCAACGAGCAGTATTCCAGGATTTACGCTGCATCCGATGGTTTTGTAGCCCAGCGGCTGGCCTCGGAAGGCGAGGTGATCGCAGCGGGCAGCCCGGTCCTTGTGATCAATGAGACCAAACAGGATAAAAGCTTTCTTCTCAGGGTAGGACTTACCGATAAGGAGTGGGCTGCTGTTTCCGCGGGTCAAAAAGCAGTGGTTACGCTGGACGGCTATCCGGACAGAGAGATTGATGCCTACGTTTTTCGCAAATCTCAAACCTCGGATGCGGCCGCAGCCTCTTTTCAGGTCGAATTAAAATTGAAACTGACTGACATCAGCCCTGCCGTGGGTATGTTTGGCAAAGCGCAGATCGCTACCGGCAAAGCGCAGCATGTGATGAGCATCCCTTATGATGCGTTGGTGGAGGCGGACGGATACAGCGCCTACGCCTTCATTTTGAATGGCACCTCAAAAGTAAAAAAGGTGCCTGTTGACATTGCCAGTTTCGATAACAAAACGGTGTATCTGAAAGAGGGGCTCAAACCGACCGACCAGGTGGTTGTTTCCAATAGTGCCTACCTGAACGAAGAATCTACCATTAAAATAATACAGTAATCTCAAAGCAATGAAAATTACCAGTTTCGCTGTTAAAAATTATCAGTTCACCCTAATCATTTTCCTTCTGATTGCTGTTGTCGGCGTGCTGACGCTGCTGACCATGCCACGCTCAGAAGATCCCACTACCCATCCGCCACAGTATCTGGTGACGGTAATCTACCCGGGCACCAGTCCAAAGGACATGGAAGAACAGGTCGTAAAACCCATAGAAAATAAAATTTACGGTCTGGAGAATATCGACAAGATCCTGACCACGGTGGAAGACGGCGTAGCCGCCATCCAGATCAAGTTCAAATATGGTGTGGATGTAGATAATAAGTACCAGGAAATTTCTACGGAAATCAACGCTTTGAAAAACAGCGAGCTTCCCAAGGAGATCTACCAGATCAAGACCGAAAAAATCGCTTCATCCGATGTGAAAATCATTCAGGTTGCGCTCATATCCAATACGGCTTCTGCGAAGACATTGAGAGACCAGGCAGATATCTTAAAGACCAAGCTGGAAAAGATCACCAACCTTCGCGAGGTGAAATACACCGGGATGCCCGAGCAGGAAATACGTATTGATTTGCAGCTGGATAAGCTCGCGCAGCTGAGAATACCGATGAACCTGGTCGCAGGCAGCCTGCAAAGTGAAGCGGCAGACATTCCGGGCGGAAGTATCCATATGGACAGCAAGGTTTTTAATGTCAAAACCAGCGGCAAGTTCAAAAATGCAGAGGATGTCGCAAACACGGTCATCTACAACGCCAACGGGAAAATAGTCTACCTCAAAGACGTTGCCCAGGTGAGCTACAAAGACGGCACGGTCAGCCACATCACCCGCATCAACGGCCAGCGCTGTATTCTGGTGACAGCTGCCATGAAAAACGATGTGGACATCAGCCAGGTTAAAAAGCAGTACACACCTGTACTGGAAGAATTCAGCGAAACATTGCCTGAAAACATCAAAATGGTCAAAAACTTCGACCAGGCTGATATGGTTTCCAAGCGGCTGGGACACCTTGGTTTTGATTTCGGACTGGCCATTGTGCTTGTGATTGTCACGCTGCTGCCACTGGGTTTCAGACCATCGTTGATCGTGATGATCTCCATTCCACTTTCGCTCGCCCTGGGCCTGATTGCGATGAACCTTCTGGGCTACTCGCTTAACCAGCTCAGTATTGTCGGTCTTGTGGTTGCACTGGGGCTTCTGGTTGACGACAGCATCGTCGTGGTTGAAAATATAGAAAGATGGCTCAGGGAAGGACATTCCAGAAAAGATGCCGTCCTGAAAGGCACCCGCCAGATCGGGGCAGCCGTTGTGGGCTGTACCGCAACGCTTGTGATCGCATTTTTACCTTTGGCTTTTTTGCCGGATATGGCCGGTGAGTTCATACGGAGTCTACCGATGGCCATCATTACCAGTGTGCTGGCATCGATGATCGTAGCGCTGACGCTGGTCCCTTTCATCGGAAGCAAGATCCTGAAAACCCACGACCACGGAGAGGGTAATTACTTTCTTCGGAAATTGCAAGGCTTTCTGACCTATTCTTACCGGGGCATCATGCCGCTGGCCTTAAAGTGGCCAAAAGTAACGATTGGTATATCGCTTGCATTGAGCGTACTGGCATTTTTACTGTTCCCGCTGGCAGGGTTTAAACTTTTCCCTACCTCGGAAAAACCCATGTTTCTGATCAATATTAAAATGCCGCTGCAGGCCAACATCCCTGAAAGTGACCGGGCTGCAAGGCTCGTTGAAACGGAGCTGAAAAAACATAAGGAGATCGTTTATTACACCTCTAATGTGGGGAAGGGTAATCCGCAGATCTATTACAACGTCCACCAGCAGGATATTAAACCGGACTTTGCTCAGATTTTTGTGCAGCTGCAGGAAGAAACAAGTCCGGATGCCAAAACAGAGCTGATCAAAAGATTAAGGGGCAAGTTCAGTGATTTTCCTTATGCAAAAATAGAGGTAAAGGATTTTGACCAGGGTACCCCGATTGAAGCCAATATCGTCGTCAGGGTTTTCGGAGATAATCAGGATACGCTGCGCGCGCTTACCTTCAAAGTGGAAGATATTCTGCGCAGACACCCGGGCACCTTTTTTATCAATAACGAGCTGAATACTTATAAGTCGGATGTGAAGATCAGCATCGACAAGGAAAAAGCCAGGACATTGGGCGTGATGACCAGCGACATCGATAGGGTGATCAGGCTGGCCGTTGCCGGCTTGAATGTCGGAGATTACATTGATGACAGGGGGGATGCCAGAAATGTTGTGATTACCATTCCGCGCGAGAAGTTCTCAAATCTGGATGCACTAAAAAATCTTTATGTGAGCAGCATCCAGGGGGCACCGGTACAGATAGATCAGATTGCTACCATAGGCTTTGAAACATCGCCAACGGCCATCAACCATTTCAACAAATCACGGTTTGCCAAGGTTACTTCGCTGACAAAGGACAACATGCTGGCCAACAATATTTTGAAAGATGTGGTGCCGCAGCTGAACAAATTGAAAATGCCGAAGGGGTATTATTACAAGTTGTCGGGCGAGGCCGAATCAGAAGGTGATGCGCTGGGCGGAAATTTTCTTGCAGTCATCATTTTAAGCACATTTCTATTTATTGGCGTGCTGCTGTTGCAATTCAAAACCTTCAAGGGGATCATCATCGTTTTATCGATCATCCCGCTGGGCGTTTTGGGTGGGGTGCTGTTTCTTTTGATGACAGGCAATCCGATGTCTCTGGTTTCGATCATTGGTTTTATCGGGCTCTCCGGGATACAGGTTAAAAACTCGCTGCTGCTTGTCGACTTTACCAACCAGCTTAGAGCAGAAGGTAAAAGTATAGAGCAGGCCATCAGCATTGCCGGGGAAACCAGGTTCCTGCCGGTGGTGCTTACTTCGATAACGGCGATATGCGGTTTGATCCCGATCGCGATGAACCCCAATCCGCAGATTGCGCCACTTGCCATTGTACTGATCGGTGGACTGATCAGCTCCACGATACTTTCAAGGATCGTTACCCCGGTGATGTACAAATTGATCCCGCCAAGCATTGATAATGATATGGATGAGGAGTGAGACAAACGATGCAAAGTTAAATGACTACAAAATGCAGGGGCCTGCTTTTCAGGCCTTTCAGAATCGTTCTTAAAAATGCTTATCAAACAAATATTTTAAATTCATAAAGATGAAAATTAATAACGTCACCGTATTTGGATCTGGTGTACTGGGTGCACAGATCGCCTTTCAAACTGCCTATCACGGCTATGATGTCACACTATTTGATATAAACGAAGAGCTACTTAAAAATGCGAAACTGAAATTTGAGCAGTTCAAAGCACTTTGCCAGCAAGATATCAATGCGAACCTCGCCGATCTGGATGCTGCTGTATCAAGAATAAGTTTTACGACCGATCTGGCAGAGTCAGTAAAAGATGCGGATCTGACCATTGAAGCAATTCCCGAAAGTATCCAGATCAAAAAGGATTTTTACACCAGGCTGAGTGGGCTTGCTCCGGCAAAAACCATTTTCTGCACTAATTCTTCCACATTTTTGCCAAGCCAGTTTGCGGCTGAAACAGGCAGGCCGCAGCGGTTTCTGGCATTGCACTTTGCTACTAACCTGTTGAAGAATAATCTGGCTGAAATCATGGGGCACGGCGGCACAGATCCTGAAATTTTCGATCAGATTGTTCAATTCGCTAAATCGATTGGAATGGTAGCTATCCCAATTTACAAAGAGCAGCCCGGATACATCACCAACACACTCTTGATACCATTACTGATTGCAGGTTTCGATCTGTACCGCAATGGAGTTGCCGATGTCGCATCCATTGACAAGACCTGGATGAAAAGCCTTGGGGTTGATCTGGGACCCATGGCTATGCTGGATTTCGTGGGAATGAATACGGCCTACAATGTGGTCACATCCTTGGCTGAGTCAACCGGGGACCAGGTTTGGAAACAAAGACAGCAGTTTATGAAAGAGAATTTCATAGATAAAAATAAGCTGGGTATCGCTACGGGGGAAGGTTTTTACTCCTATCCAAACCCGGCATATCAGGATGCTGATTTTTTGAAATAGTACATCATCTAAATGTAAAAGGTAAGATTAAACTCAAAACGCAAATCGTACCAACTTAAATTTTAATGACTATGAAAGAATACATACTGCTCACCGGGGCATCATCCGGTATTGGTTATGAGATGGCCAATCAATTGGCTTCGAAAAAATTCAGCCTGATATTGGTCGCCCGCACCGAATCCAAATTGCAGCAGATGCAAACTGAATTGACAAGTAAATACGGGATCGCAGTTGAGTACTATGCTGCCGACCTCTTTGATGTAAATGCTGCGACGAGCCTATACAAAGCAGTGAAGCAGGAAAACTTTATAGTGACACACCTGGTCAATAATGCGGCTGTAGGCAACTATGGCCATTTCACTGAAACGCCTTTGGAAGAAGAACTCAGCATGATTCAGTTAAATATTTCCAGCCTGGTGGTACTTTCCAAGCTCTTTGCACAAGATATGGTCAGCCGCAAGTCAGGACGGATCATGAATGTAGGCTCAGTGGTTTCATTTTTACCAATGCCCTATTTTTCTGTTTATTCTGCTACCAAAGCCTTTGTAAGGGCATTTAGCGAAACACTTGATGCAGAATTGGACGGCACTGGTGTTACCGTTATCTCTCTATATCCAGGTACAGTAGATACTGGTTTTACAACCGCTGAGATGGCATCTACCAATCTTCACAAAACCAAACCCATGCATCCCAAAGAAGTGGCAAAGCAGGGTGTAAAACATCTTTTGGAAGGCAACGGGAAAAAAGTAGTGGGTTTTCAAAACTGGTTTAACTCTAAACTCCCAAACTTTGTGCCTGACCGTATCATGATGAAGATTAAGAAGGGCTTGGCCAGTCAACGGAAATAACAAATGGGCACTGAGCGGATTGATCTGCGGTAACCTTTCACTAATAAACACCTAAGAAAGAATGAATAATACAACCACCTCAAAAGCAGACCACGCCGAATCACTTACTAACCCGGATGTGGATTTGGTGGTAAAATACCTCAACAGGGTTTGGAACCAGAAAAGGTTTGCAGAGCTATCAGTCTATCTGGACGATGACTATGTAGATCATTCCATGCCGCATAGGTCGTTTCAAAATAAGGAAGGACTCTTGCTTTACCTGCGCGAACTGGACCGCATGGTTGCGCATACAACAGAGATAGTTGGTCTGACAACTTTGGGAGAATTGGTTATCTGCTGCATCAGGATTAGTGTGAGCGCACTTTCCACAATGGCTAAGGTTAGCGGGGGAACTGAGGTTTTTTACGGATACAGAACGTTCCGGATGTTTAACAGCAAAATTGCAGAACACTGGGAGATTATTTGATCAGGGATTTCAAGTCAGCGGGCAACGCACAGGATACCGTTTTTAATGACAATGAAACACTGCAAGTTCGGCCAAAATGATTGTGAAACAGCAGAGTATAAAAAATAATATTGTAGCAAAATCTTTAAATCTGTTCACCGCTTACGGAATTAAGGCTGTACGCACTGAAGATATTGCACTCCAAAGCGGAATTTCCAAACGAACCTTATACGCTTATTACAAAAGTAAAGAGCATTTAGTACAGGATGTAATCTTGTTTCAAATAGATCTTGTAAAATCTCAGTCTGACAGGATCCGGATAGAGCACCCTAGTACCATTGAAGAGTTTGTCGCACTTTGGAACTGTGTATCTGGCGTGATTCATGTGAGTAATCCTAATTTTTCAAGGGATCTCAGCAGACAGTATCCTCAGGCCTGGATAGTATTGACGGACTTCGAATCTGAATTCAGGACGGATTTTTTGGTAGGCAACCTAAGGAAGGGTATTGCCCAGAAGGTGTACCGGCAGGATATAGACGTGGAAATAATTTCACTCTTATGGCTTAAGGTTATGGGGTTGAACTTTAAAGAAACTAAATCCTGGTCCGAAATCAGGACTCATTTTTTAAGAGGGCTGCTAACGGAAAAGGGGCGTAGAGATTATCAATCATCAGCATTGTAAAGCAATTTAAGTATTTGTACACTAACGAAAATAAGACAGTTAACCTCCTGTCCAAAAGAAAATTACCTGTAACAATGAATCGTTGAGCATGGGAATACCAGAGAGAAAATTCAGAGAACGCGCAGCAATGAAAAAACTGATCCTTGATGCTGCTCATGAGTTGTATTCAGAGAAAGGTCTGAACTTTACAACCATCCGAAAAATTGCAGAAAAAATAGATTATAGTCCAACAACGATCTACCTCTATTATCCAAGCAAGGATCTTATACTTTACGATATGCAAAAGCTAGCTTTTGAAAGCCTGCTTAGCACAATACGGCTTGCTGACGTAGATAAAGATGCATTCAGCAGATTAAATGATCTCGGCAAAACTTATATTGATTTTGGTATACAAAATCCAGAAAAGTATGATCTGATGTTCCTGTTGCAGTCGCCAATGAATGTTACTGAGTTAAACAGACCCTGGGGGAATTTTCAGAAGACCTTTGAAATTTTGCAGCGTACAATAAAGGAATGTATGGCCGAGAAATCTGTTATCTACACCGATCCTCTCGATGGATCGCTGCAATTCTGGTGTTTTCTACACGGTATTACTTCTTTGTATATAAAGGACCGGCTTGTTAATTTTTGTGGCTATGACCAACCCATATTAGATCCTATTTATCAGGCCTGGAACGAATACCTAGGAAGAATCCATGTAGCTCCGGGTGTCAATAATTAAGGAAAATTGAATCCTGATGGTCTGTGACACCTAACCCTGGTTACGTGGTAATTGGCTCTCAGTAGTCTGCTTTTCTGTCGTCTTTTAATTAAAAGACTGTCTGAACTCAAGAGGCGAAACCTTTGCCTTCGTCTTGAAAAGTTTGCTGAACGACTGTGAATGTTCAAAGCCCAGTTCATAAGCAATTTCCGAAACGGATAGATTTGTCGTTGATAGTTTTTCTTTGGCTTTTTCTATGATGGCATGCTGAATATATTGTTGTGTGTTTAGACCTGTCAATGAACTCAGCATATCACTTAAATAGCGTTGCGACAGCCTTAATTCAGTGCTGACATATCTCACGGATGGCAAACCCTTTTTCAGACTGTTTTCTTCAAAATAGTTGTCTAAAAGTTTGTCCAAAGCAGTTACGATTTCGTGATTGACAGCTCTCCTGGTAATAAATTGCCTGTTGTAAAAACGATTGCTGTAATTCAGTAACAATTCTATTTGCGACACCAAAACATCCTGACTGAATTTGTCGATATCGTTGTGTAATTCGTTGGCTATGGAGGCAAACAAATTGGCTATAACTACTTTTTCTTTTGCCGATAAAAATAAAGCTTCTGAAACGTCGTAAGAGAAAAAGCCATATTGATGTATGGTTTCTCCTAATTGATAATTCCGTATGAAGTCCGGATGGAAATACAAAGCGATACCTTCATAGCTCTCTATGTCTTCTGGTGGAAAAACAATTTGTTTTGGCTTCAGAAATGCCAATCCGCCTTCTTCAAAATCGTAATAGCCCTGTCCGTATTTTATGTGTCCGGTGAATGTAGGCTTAAAGGAAATCTTGTAAAAATCAAGACTTACTTTTTGGCCTTTTGGAAACAGGTCAATCGAAACGTTATTATAATCAACCAAGGTGATCAATGGGTGCAATGGTGCAGGAAATCCCAAGACACGCACAAGTTGCGATATACTTTGAATGTGACTGATGTTGGATTGTTGTTGCATTTCGTTTACGAATTTAATCAATTTTGTTTTGATGGACGAATAACAATATCGCCGATTTCAACATCGTTTGGTTGACTTATTGCATAAAAGACAGCATTGGCAATGGCTAAGGGATTTATGGCAATTTGATCCATTCCTTTTTGAACAGCTGTTTTCATTTCTTCGTTTTTTATGTTGTTCGCAAAGTCTGTTTTTACAAACCCGGGCGAAATGCCTGTAATGCGTATGTTTCCGTTTGACTCCTGACGAAATGCTTCTGCAATAGTGCGAATAGCGTTTTTAGTTCCTGCATAAACACCTTGCGTTGGTACAATCTTTATGCCTGACGTTGAAATGATATTGACGATATGTCCCGATTGTTGTTGTTTAAAAACGGGAATTGCAGCCGCCATTCCATACAAAAAACCTTTGAGGTTAATGTCAATCATTTCTTCCCAACCTTCAATATCTAATTCGTCAATACGACTTAATTGGCTAACACCTGCTTTGTTTACAATGACATCTAATTTTCCGTATCGCTCAACTGCTGTATTTACCAACCGGACTAAATCGGCTTTATTCTTCACATCAATTTTAGCAAAGGTGGTGAAGCCACCTTTGCTTTCAATTTCTTTAACAATTTGTTGTAATTGTTCTGTTCGCCTTGCAGCCAGAACAACCTTTGCACCGTTTTTTGCTAATTCTATTGCAATGGCTTTGCCCATTCCACTACTTGCACCTGTAATAGCAACTACTTTTCCTTTAATATTTTGCACTGATGTTAGCTTTTTATTTGTCTATTTGTTTTTCTAAAACTTCGGGATAGCGCTCCCCCACAAGTGTAATTCCATTTACTGTTGTGTTGATAATTGCAAGTTCATCGGCCGTTAATACAATATTTGTGCTGTCAATGTTTTCCTCTAAACGATGCAATTTCGTAGTGCCTGGTATGGGTGCGATCCAGGGCTTTTGCGCTAAGATCCAGGCTATCGCTAACTGGGAAGTCGTAACATTTTTTTGTTTGGCGATCTCAGAAAGTGCGTCCACTAGAACCAGATTAGCTTTAATGTTCTCTTCGCTGAAACGAGGAATGACATTTCTGCGGTCTACATCTGCTAATTTTGAATTTATTGTACCTGTGAGGAAGCCTTTGCCCAAAGGGCTGAACGGAACAAAACCAATTCCCAGCTCCTCTAATGTTGGTATGATCTCATTTTCAGGTTCACGCCAAAACAAGGAGTATTCGCTTTGTAATGCTGATACAGGTTGAATTGCATGTGCCCTGCGAATAGTTGTTGTACTTGCTTCCGATAAACCGAAATATTTAACCTTACCCTCTTGTATCAAGTCTTTTACTGTACCTGCAACATCTTCTATTGGAACATTGGGGTCAACTCTGTGCTGATAAAGCAGATCAATGTAATCGGTTTTTAACCTTTTTAACGATGCTTCGGTCACTGCTCTGATCGTTTCGGGCCTACTGTCTAAACCTGTTGTTGGTCTGGCATCTTTACAGCCAAATTTTGTTGCGATAATAACGTCTTTTCTATAAGGCTCTAATCCTTCGCCAACAAGTTCTTCATTGGTGTATGGTCCGTAAGCTTCTGCTGTATCAAAAAATGTGATCCCCCTTTCAATTGCGTTGCGCAGTAGTGTTATGGCATCTTTTTTATCAAGACCTTTGCCGTCCAAAAAGTTTAAACCCATACAGCCAAAACCCAATGCGGAAACTTCTAATCCGCTGTTTCCTAATTTTCTCTTTTGCATAATTCTTTTTTGAATTGTTTCTAAAAAGTGAATAAATTTCAAGTACAAAATTCTTGATTTCCGTTCTATGAAAAGTAGTCAGGTTGGTAGTTGTTGTAGTCGGATTTTCAAATGTTTTTTAAACACTATAAATTAGTCCGCTGCCTCTATCAAACGATTTGATGGTTGCCATATCATCGGCAGATAACTCAAAATCAAATACATTAAAATTTTCAGTAATCCTTTTCACATTTGTTGATCTCGGAATAGCAACTACTTCTCTTTGAATTAACCATCGTGGAACTACCTGGGAAATACTCTTATTATATTTGCTTGAAAGCACTTTTAAAAGGTCATTATTAAAAAGATCATTTTTACCCTGGGCAAAGAGTGCCCAGGGCTCCTGTTGGATGCTTTAAGATTTCAAAGCTTTCTGCATTTCTGTTTTTTGGGAAAATGGATGTGTTTCGACCTGATTGACTCCTGGTATCACACTATGATTCTTAAGTAAATTCTGAATCTGATTCATATTGAAATTACTTACACCTATGGCCCTTACTTTACCTTCTCTGTATAATTCTTCCATCGCAGTACAGGATGAGCTTACGTCTCCCTGCGGGCGATGTATCAGGTACAGATCAATATAGTCAAGACCCAATTTTGTTAGTTCGCCACGGATATTAAACAGCGATGTTTTGTGCGGTAGTGGTGTGGGATTGTTATTCCTCTGGGGGGATCGTACTATCAATTGTTGGGGAACCACATGATTGCCTGCATGGAGCAGTAGGGACTGATCGGCAGATAATGACCAGTTACTGCCGTACCTGCGATCAAGAAACACCGTAACAAAATCCCAGTAGGAGCTATACCAGGCTGTGGTTTCACCATCTTTTGCTTCAGGATTAATAGCAATGTACCAGCCTTTCGTTACTTCCCGGATGAATCCATTTTTTAAAAGTATTTCCCGATACTTCCGATTGGGTATATCGTCTGTATGAAATGCCTACAATTCCTTTTTGCTGCAAATCATGAAGGAATTGAAGCGCCTCTACAAATCTTTCGCGTGGTGTTGGCATACCAGTTTAATCAGAGAGTGGTTAATTTATTGAATTGTGTTGTGCTAGCACAATTTAATTGAGATGTGACAAAAATATTAAATAATGTCGTGGTATTTTTATTAAACAATGTTGTGCTGATCTTATTAAATTGAGTCGTGGTGATTTTATTAAACCTTGATACGATTCAAACAAACGCTCACTAGGCTGTTATATCAAGCATCAATTATCTTCGTTTCTTAATTGTCCTGCTACTTGGAGTAAACAGAGGCCCAGAAGTTTGCTTTGTCTGCGGAAGGTGGAGGTAGAAATGCTGTAATTGCAGCGAAGCAAGGTTGGAATGTAACCGCGTTTGATACCAGTCAGGTTGCCAAAGAGAAAGCACTGCTGTTGCTTGACAATAAAAAAGTATCAATAGACTATGGAGTAGGAGTTCTCGAAGATATTGTCCGCAGAGATGAAAGATGCGACTGTATTGCTTTGATATAAATATTTGCCATTCAGGAATGGTGTTTGTTTGCAGGCTATTTGATCACCCTGGTGATTCCTTGTGGTAAAATTATCTTTGAAGAATTCTGCAAACAACAGCTCGAATGTCAGGAACGCTACCTGTCCGGTGGTCCGAAGGATATTGATTTTCTTTTTTAAAAAGAAGAAATTGAGTCCAGTTTCAAGGAACTGCCCATTACCTGCCTACGGCCAGAAGAGGTATTTTAAAAGTAGGTAGTTCTCACCAGGGTAAAGCGACTGTGATCAGGATGTTTCCGGCAACCTTCTTTTCCCTTACGTTTCTTATTCAACTTTAACAGCTTGTAAATCCTGTAAACCTTTTTATGATTCCAGGGCTTTCCTGATTTTCTTAGATAAGCGAATAGCTTCCTGAAACCATAGTAAGGATTCGGCCGATGCGGTTTAAACCCCAGTTCCTGTATGAAATCAACAACTACGCTATCATCCTTTTTGCTGTCATAATAATATTGGAAGCGAATTAATTTATTTTGCAGGCTCTGCTTACGGCAATATTATGCTCCTGACTAATTTTATCCGTCAATTGGCTTTTAGCCCAGATTTCAGGATGAATTTTTAGGTACCATTTCGCTTGGGAGCTTTTTATGAAGCTAACACAAGTTAACAAATTATCGAATTGAATTTCCAGGTATCATTCCTATTCAATGGAATTTATGCAGTTTCACGATTTTAGGACAATACCAAAAGAATTTAACTATATACCTTGACATATTAATAGAATTTTTATTAAACAGCTTTTATTTCTTTCGCATCATTTTGCTCCAGAGTTTGAGAGCTATTCGGTCTCTTGATCGTAATTAAATGTCGGAGTTGTATCTGAACTATTTATGTAATATAATAGTATTACTAATACATAGTTTATTTAGTAAGTAATATAATGGTATCACTTATATCGCCATCAAGGGCTCAGCGGAAACTTGCAGAAAATCTCCGATCGCGGCGCTTGAATGCTGGCTTAACCCAGCAGGGATTATCAGAGCGTTCTGGCGTTGCCCTGCCGACGTTACGGAAATTTGAGCAGCAAGGGGCCATCTCACTGGAATCCTTTTTGAAAATCCTTTTAGTCGTTGGTGGATTAGAAAAGGTCATTGAAGCAACCAAACTGGTGAAGCCAACTTATGCTTCGATTGATGAGGTGTTAAAAGGAAATGAAGGTTCAACACCTAAACGGGGACGTCACAAATGAAAAGGCCAATTCCAGAAGTAAAAGTTGGTTTGGATTTTGGGTCTACAACCCTTCCTGTTGGGCGGTTGGCGGCTCGTGATGGTACGATTTATTTTGAATACGATCGTTCTTTTATTCAAAAGAACTTAGAGATTTCACCGCTGCGCTTACCTTTAAAGCCTGGTTTGATTGCATTTGCCTCAACACCCTTTGAGGGGCTAGCGGGGGTTTTCAATGATAGCTTGCCAGACGGATGGGGCCGCTTGTTATTTGATCGCTTTTTACGTTCTCAAGGCATTTTTCCTGCTGATATTTCGCCACTTGATCGCTTGGCTTATGTGGGATCGAACGGTATGGGAGCCTTAGTCTATGAACCCGACCATGCCCTACCTGATACTGATGAGCTGATTGATTTGGATTATCTAGCGCAACAAGCACAGATGGTCCTGCAGGGGAGCTCGGACGAGGTTATTCAAGAACTTCTAACCTTAAATGGATCATCTGCCGGAGCGCGGCCAAAAGCATTGATAGGGCTGGACAAGAGCCGTCGGAAAATAGTATATGGGACCAAGAAACTTTCAGACTGTTTTGAGCATTGGTTGGTGAAATTTCCAAATTCACAGGATGGATTGGATTCTGG
This sequence comes from Dyadobacter subterraneus, assembly GCF_015221875.1. Classification (NCBI taxonomy): domain Bacteria; kingdom Pseudomonadati; phylum Bacteroidota; class Cytophagia; order Cytophagales; family Spirosomataceae; genus Dyadobacter; species Dyadobacter subterraneus. The sequence goes on along the minus strand of NZ_JACYGY010000001.1, from coordinate 4,223,866 downwards.
TGCTGTTGAATATGTTTATGCACTCATGGCAAAGGATGCAGGCATTTTAATGCCTGAGGTTCATTTGTTTGAAGGAAAGAGTGGTGCGGGGTATTTTGCTGTCAAACGGTTTGATAGGGAAGGTGAAAAATGTTACCACATGCATACTGTGAGTGGACTGTTACATAGTAACTTCCGAACGCCATCACTGGATTATGAGGACCTTCTAACCTTGACTGGAAGTCTAACCAAGGATATTCGTGAGATTGAGAAGATGTATAGGCTGGCCGTTTTCAATGTCATGGCCCATAACCGGGATGATCATGGAAAGAATTTTAGCTTTCTTATGAATGAAAAAGGGAGTTGGAGGCTAGCACCGGCTTATGATTTGACTTTTTCAAGTGGCCCTTCGGGCGAACAAAGTACCATGGTGATGGGCGAGGGGAGAAACCCTGGTGAAAGAGAGCTTGTTAAACTCGGTTTAGAATTCAAATTGCCTAAAGGTCTTATTACGGAGATTATAAATCAAACTCGGGACTCGTTACGGCAATGGCCTTCCTTAGCGAAGGATTATAATGTTCGTCAGTCAACAATAGATTTTATTGGCAAAAAACTGTCTACGAGCATAAGATAATTGTAAAATTATACAAATATCTATTAAAATCTTATATCCAAATTACTGTTAGATAGTTCCCGCAATCCTAATGCGATTAGGTTCTCAGATCCTGATGGGAGGTGGCAGGATTTGCTGCAAAAGCCTTGAAGATTTCGCAATGGGTGTTAGCGTCAGCATTACATGACCATATACATGGTGGAAATCCGGTAAGGGTAACGCTAGGTTATGGTGAGGCGTAAAATAGTGGTCAAAAAGCTGGACATTATTATGCAGCTATGGTTCTCGGTGCGGCCAAAGTAGCAAGCCGGGCATTCGTAGCTGATGCTTCTGGTTTTGAACCGCGGTAAGTGGAGAAGCAGCATTGTCAGTTGCACTCGCCGGAGCGACCACCGCTGCAGCTTTGGTAACGCAAGGAGCATTTGTAGGCATGGTGCCATTGACAATTTCGAACTTCAGGACTGGAAAAGTGATGGTTATGATAAGGTTTTATATGAAAATGAGGTAATCTGAGATGTATTGGTCCTACACGCCGCTATACTGGATTGGCTTGGATATGTAGGGCTCCCAACGCGTAATAAGAATTAATTTATAGCTAATGAATCTAACCAGCCGGATGAGAATTTCTTCGGCTTTATGCCAATGTGTTTTACGAAGACCCTGGTAAAATGGCTGAGATTGGAAAAGCCGAGTTCATAACCGGCCTGTGTTACAGAGTACTGCTGATTCTTTATCAGCTCGGCCGCTTTATTGATACGCAGTTTCTGATGGTAATTACAGATCGTAGTCCCAAAGACCTGTTTGAATAGCCTGTTTATTTTGCTTACACTCATATGTGCTAATGCAGCCATCTGGGTAAGATTTGGAGTGACACTTAAATTAGCAATAAGCTTGTCGCGAATTTCGTAAATCATTTTAAGGTCAGTAAGGTTGACCTGGTAATCCGTTTCAGTTTTTCGTTTAAGTAATTCATTAAAAAGATGGCAGATGAGTTGTTCTGCGCTTATCCGGTGGTAAAAATGCTGTAACGCGGGATGCGCGCCTGCTTCCATTGTTTCTGCAGCCGTATTAAGTATCTGCGGTGAACAGATTTCTTCATACAAAAATGGCTGACTGGCTTGAATGATCGTTTGCAGTATTTTATTGTTATGCGCGCTGCCAGCCAATTCTTTAAGTAGATCTCTGTGAATATGTATGAGAATCGTATTGATTTTTGTTAAGGCAGGAAAAAACATATGAAGATTCACGCCAGCCGAACTTACCTGAACACAAGGCAGCGTCCCGTTTAAAAGTAAAATGTTTCGAAAACTAAATGTGACCCAATTTTTCTTACTGATATGGGAAGGTACGTCTAATGTGAAATCCTTGCGAAGCTCATAGTGATGGACAGCCAGGCTCATCATCGGACCCAAATCAATTTTTTTGATGTATCCCGCACCAACATTTTCCGGCATCTGCAAAACGCCATTGTTTATCTCATGGCCTGCTGCCGCTGCGAGGATCTGCATCATGCCTAATCCCTTCGCTGTATCTAACTGAATCTGCATAATGACGATATCAGACTATTTTTTGTTTAAATGTAGCTATTTTAATCTGTTTTGGTAGGGTACATTTGCTTAAAAGTAACACCTTATATGGAGCTGACAGAAACAGTAAATTTATTTTTTGCGGGGATATTGACCGGGCTGGAGATTGCCGCTCATTATGGCTTCCGCGGCCCCGCATCTGTATTGGAGGAGCGGCCTCAGATCCAGCTCAGACAAGGACTGGTGCGTAAGTTAAGGTGGCTGGTGCCCTTATTCTTTGTACCTACGGTGTTAACTGCTACCGCCCTGGCGGTGTTAAGCACAAATATGATCACATTAGCGCTAAGGTTGATTGCTTTGGCTGCATTGGCAGTCTGGATTTATATCAGGATCATCGGGACGGTAAAGATCAATGCGGCCACTCTGGACTGGAACCCGGATAGGCCACCGTCAGACTGGCGGCAACAAATCAATAAGGCCGAACAATTCCATATCGCCGGAACATGGCTAACCGTTGTAGCCTGGATCTGTTTTCTGTTATCGGCCAGTAACATCTTCTAAGGACCAACCCTTTGATAAAACTGATGGCTGTGTTCAAAATAATAATGGCTCTGATCCTTTCAGGTGCGCTCACTCACAGTATAAAGCCCGGTGTTGTTGTGAGAAATATTTAGACTCGCAAAGGCCCGTTGTGGTGGAACTTTCTGACAGCAAGTAAAATGTCCGGCACGAAAAATTGCTGCTATCCCCAAACGTTAAAAGCGGCCAGCGGAAGTTTGCAGTTCACATTCGAGATTCCTGAAGGAAGTTATGCGTAAAAAGTTTTTCAGGATAAAAATGAGAATAAGATATGCGAAGAGGGCTTGCTCTTAATGCCTAAAGAGCCTTACGATTAGGCAACAATTTTCGGCCAGATTTTCTGCACCTGCTTTTGAAGATTGTAAATTCTTGCTTACCGGCAAGACAAATCAGAGGATATTGCTTGATAAATAGATCTATAAGCTTGCTTCCCGCTAGGTTAGGCTCAGAGGTGATCCCATTACCACCATTGCATAACTGCGTTCCGGTGGCGCTGCTCAGATTTTTAGCGCACATATGGCAAGATAAAACCGGGCACATTGCCTTAAGAGCCTGAAAGGATAATGGTAGTCTACATAGGAGCCCTGGCGTGATTCGGTAAGGTGTAAAACGCCTACTGCTCCCCGGGAACCTGATTTATAATATGCTCACGGCTCCACTCAGACATTAGGGTCATAATCTGCCGCAGGGATTCACCTTTCCGGCTTAGCGAGTACTCTACACGCGGCGGAATTTCCGGAAAGGCTTTACGTTTAATGATACCATCGGCCTCCATTTCTTTCAAAGTCCGGGACAATACTTTCAACGCCATGGTTGGAATGGTTTTATGCAGTTCTCCGAACCGCATAGGCCCCTTTAATAACAGCCAGATAATTGGTGGTTTCCACTTGCCACCGATCACATCTATGGTAGCTGTAATGGGGCACTCGTCGGCACTGTGATAATTCGGTATTTTTTTTTCGTCCATAATCCGTCACTGGCTTATTTAATACCTTTTTGTCATTACTTGACAAAAAGGTAACTACTTGCCAAAAGTAAAGTATTGGAATAACTTCGTCAAACTAAAAGAAAATAAACCATGAAAATTATCATCATCGGTGCCACCGGCACCATCGGAAAACATGTAGTAAAAGCGCTGGAAAGCGGCCATGAGATCATTAAAGTGGGTTCTAAAAGCGGGGATTACCAGGTGGACATAAGCGATAACAGATCGATCAAAGTGCTGCTTGAAAAGGTTGGCCCCTTTGACGCTTTGATCAGTACTGCTGGCGATGCACATTTTGGGCCTTTGAAAGATATGACTGATGCGGAATTCAGGATCGGTCTTGACAGCAAGCTGATGGGCCAGATCAACCTGGTGCTCTTAGGCCAGCACTATATTAATCCGAAAGGATCTTTTACGCTGACATCGGGCAGTCTAAGTGAAGATCCTGTTGTACTGGGCGCTTCGGTAAGCGCGATCAATGGTGCCCTTGATTCATTTGTCAGGGCAGCAGCGATCGAGCTGGGAAACGGGGTACGCATCAATGCCGTCGGCCCGGACGTGGTGGAAGAATCACCCGGATATTTTTCATATTTTCCGGGACATATCCCTGTAACAATGAACCGGGTAGCGCAAGCCTATGTAAAAAGTGTCCTTGGTGCACAATCCGGGCAAACGTATATGGTACTTTAAATTATCGACTTTATCCTAGCCGAATAGAACGGGCTGTGTATATGACCTTTTTTATGACAGCTTCTTTCGTGGACAGAAAATAAGCCCTTAATTGAGCCAACTTAAAGCGTAACCGGCCTCTTTGAGCAAGAAAGGCCGGTTAGATAGGAGTAATATTGGTTCACAATCACGCATCAAATTTTACTTTGTCAACTGCCTAATCAGTTTATTTATACATGTTTTCATTGTATCTACCGGAAATTTTCTCTATTTCCGTTTGACCAAGAATCCCTTTTAATTTTGAGCCGATCATATAATCAAACATGATTTCGACGGGCGCAACTTTTCTTAAATGTATACCGGCGATATTACAGGCTTAACAACTATTATTGCTGAGAATAGAGAATAGACGGCTCCCGGTGTAGGCTATGAAATTGCGTTGGTCAGTACCAGGTGTCCTTGAATTTTCAGTGCAACCTTATCTTTAAAACGCCAATAATTATTTGCAGGGCTGTTTTTACAGTCAGAGGTTTGACGGGTGGTTTGCAGGGAATACCAGATCCACAGAAAAATTTCAGCTTTTTTCCATACAGGCGAGATAGTACATGATGCATCGAAAAGGTATAGGTGGTAACGGATTATCCGGAATCTATTCAAAAATAGACCTGTAATATGCGATTTAGAAAAGCGGTCATCAAAAATGGATACATTGATTTTAATACTTCCTGTAATTGGGAGTGCAGAAAAGAAGAAGCAAATACGATAGTCATGGTAGGTGCAAACCTTACAAATGGCTTTACTTTTGGTTCATAATCATGAAAAGTCTTTGGTTATTATAGTTAATCTTAAGAATGTTTGCCCTTTAATCATGGCAGGATAAAGTATGTAATATTTCACAAATGGCGTAAAATTTTCAAGAATTGTTTACGTTGTGAAATTACCGGTTACAAAATCTAATTTACCTTTCATTCAAACGCTACTGAATATGACTCTGTTTGGTCTGAGGCCTGTCCGCTTTCGCCGAAAAGATTGCAACGCATTCAAAATGGCTCTTGCTTCTTCTGCTATCGTATTTTTTTCCTGTGAAAATTACCGGCCGGCAGAACCTGCCGTTACTAAATATGTTAAAGTTGCAAATGTCAATCGTGATACTGTGTTTGTAATTCCCAATGAGAAATTTGCCACCACTGCCAGAATATCTTTTACAGAAACTTTATCCGATACCGCGCTCGTCAGAATCTCGCCAGACACGGCATTTTCAAAAAATGGCTCCCTTTTTTTGCTTCCAATAACCAACCCTCCGTTGACATACATCTCGGGTCTTACCTCAGATTCGTTGTTCATAAAATATCAGCCATATAAAAACCATTTTCCGGCGATCTTACGGTTGAAATTACGTTTCAAAAGTAATTTTAAGAAGCGTCTGATGCATGCAGTTGATTTTGTAGGGAACAGGTCACCGTCAGCAGAGTTCCGTTTTAAGGCAATTTCGAAATCAATAATTTGAGATTGTCAATTACCAGAGTCGGTTCGTCAACCATGATATAGTGTCCCGAGTTGGTGGTGGCAACATGAGTAAAATCAGTTACCCCAGTTTTAAGTAATTCGTGCGCTTCATACCAGGTTTGCATTACTGATGATGAATGAGTCGCATCCGTTCGCATGCTGGTCAGCACAATTACCGGGACATTTGGTAAAGATGGCAATGCGCTAATATAATGTAGATCTTCTATAAATTCCCTGGCTTCCAGCGTCCCACCAAAATTTGCACCATTCGCATTTTTGGAAGCATCGTATAGCATGTCTTCCTCAGCCTGCGCGGGATGATTATAAAACTCGTGTGAGGGATCAACAAACAAGAGGGCTGCCGTTTTGAGGGGATTTTTAACTGCATAATCCCTTATGATCATTCCGCCCAAGGAGTGCCCGATCAATATTACTTTTCTTCCGTTTGAAAATTTATCTACAACGCTTTCCAGTTCACTTCGTAAGCGGTCAATATTTCTTGGAGTTGGACCATTTTCGGATTGACCATAAACTGCCCTGTCATACATAAGTACATCATGGTTGCTCTTTACTTGCGAAGCGACTGCTTTGTTATTCCATATCGTATGATCGTCGCCTAACCCAGATTCAAAAACAACCAGATATTTTTTGTTTTTTATTGCAGAGAATGTTGCCAGTTTATGCGTGGTTAAACTAACCTTGGTTTCTGTAAAAGTCGGTGTTGCGTCGTTGTTATCTTTGCAGGAACTAATCAGTAGAAGGGAGGCTAAAGCCATTGTTGCAATTTTCATTTCAGCGTTTTATTGTAAATTTTTTTGCAAAACTACTCCGATTAAAATGATAACTAAAAGTGCTGAGGTTAATTAATTGTGAGCATTCGGTGGAGCGCTGTTCAGTAACTATACTCGGTGGTTTGGAACGCCGTTTGTTGGATTAGGCCTGATTAGAACAAATCTTAGCTAGAATGAAAGACCTTTGTTTGAAGAAAACCATTCAGTTGATGGATGTACGATTCAAGGTCAAGTGACAGATAAAAATCAAACGTGCAGACATATTATTTCCCATAGTAGGATCTGATTTGTATGCAGAGAGACAGAATTGGAAATTAGAAGGCAATGGCAATCCTTTGTTCCAAAGAGAGACAGGTTCTTCTTTGGGCGCTAAAGTGTTTTGAAAATTGATTCGCTCGTGCTTGCGACTGGCTGGATTTTTGTAACTTTTGAGCAGTCAATTGAAAACAATTTCCGCATGAATAAGCATGGAGATATCATAATCATTGAAGACGATGAAGATGATCAATTTCTTATGAAGAAGGCTTTCGAATCATGGGATTATGTAAATGAGAGCAAATATTTCTCAAATGGTGCAATCGTCATAGAATAGCTGCACTGCACAAAGGCCATGCCTTTTTTGATCTTTCTGATACTAATATGCCTATATTGAAGGGGTACGAGCTAAGGAGTAAACTAAAAACCGATGAAGAGCTCAATTTGCAATGTATTCCTTATCTTTTCTTTTTCACTGCAATAAATCAGAGGATGGTAGTAGATGCATACAGTGCATCAGTTAAGGTTTTTGTAAAACAAACCTGGTTTGATCAATTGGTCAATATGCTTCGGTGAATTATAGAGTATTGGAATGATTGCGCATCTGCTAATGACTACTAATATTCTGTTGTCTTGCTTTAATTATTGCTAGGTGCCAAGCTCTTAGATCCCGACGCTGATAAACGAATTTTTCATGGGATTATAAAATGAGTATGAAGTTTAACTTTTCCGATCAATTACAAATACCAAATTGTTATACAATAAAATAATGTCCTATTTTTGAAAAAACTGTGGGGATTATAAAGTATAGAAAGAGGATGCGTAAGGATTTCAACTTCAAATGATTAACGGTTAAGGTCGTAAATATTTTAGAACGAAATTGCAGATGACACAACTGATAAGGACTCTAGAGCAGCAAAAGGAGGAATTTAAAAAAGCGAAGTTACTAGCTACACCAATTGCCGGATTGATCGCTTGGTTGATTGTTGGCCTGGGCGGGATTTTTTTATCCAGCACAGCCATGGTCTGGGTGTTATTTGTTGCAACCGGGAGTATCGTTTATTTGGGGATGTTTGTATCAAAATTCACGGGTGAGAATTTCCTTGACAAAACAAAGCCTAAAAACACTTTTGATAAACTGTTCCTTCTTACTGCGGGTCAGGCTATTTTAGTTTATGCGATTGCTATTCCCTTTTTTTTAGTTGATTATTCTTCGCTGCCTCTCACAGTAGGTATCTTAACAGGATTAATGTGGCTGCCTCTGACGTGGATCATTGACCATTGGGTTGGTGCTTTCCATGCTATTACAAGAACCTTTATTGTGCTTATCCTCTGGTATTTGTTGCCAGTATACCGATTTGTTGCGATACCATTTTCGATCGTTATACTATATATTGTGACAATTGTAATTTTAATGAACAGAAAGGTCTAATTCTAAATGTTTTACTGCGAGCCTGTTGCCAATAATATGACAGCCAATTAGCGAAATGAGCTACATGTACCTTTGTTGGTGTTCAACTTCACCCCGAAATAATATGATTCCAATTGTCGTATTAGGGCAGTGACTTGGAATTGTTTAGTATGCCTAATATTTCGGAGAATTGACTGCTGCCATGATGCTAGTCAACAGGTTGTGATGGATTTCAAAGCCCCAGAGAATATCTTGAAGGTATCCGATTATTAAGTCAATTTCTTTTTCGGTTTCTTTGGAAATCAATTGGTTGAAATTACTATTTTGCCCGGAATTTATATGATCAAATTTCACAGTCTCAAATGTAAAGTAAGGTATTTAAAACCACCTATTTAGAGTTTGCGTAGGTGAGTAGTCTAAATGGCAATCTCAGTTTGTAACCTCCAGTACCATTGGCAGACTGACTGTATGCAAGACATTGGAGTGATTGATTTTACAGTCAAAGAAAGAGTGAAACCTAGGACTGCGTATGCTGCGATCGTTCTTTGACTGGTGATTTATATTCACTGACGTGGTCCATTAACTCCATTGCAGATACAATAGGTGTCCATTCGTTTCCGGAAAAAAGAAGTCTGAACCAGTTCTTATCCTTGTTCTCATACCGGATATTGACAAAAAACCAGATGCCCAGACAGGTAAAAAATATTGCAATAGTCAAGATCAGGACTAATTGAAAAAATTGCCACTGATAAAACATTTCTGTACTCCACCAGAATGTAGTCCACACGGGTAGCTGCAGAAATAATATGCGCGTAACCCAAATCGTAGAAGATTGTAGTCGCGCTACATCCGCTTGTGTTTCTATGATGCTTCTGCTAATATCCATTTGGTATATAAGTATCAGCTGATATACATAAACCCATAAAGCAATAGCTGTAAGTCCTACCTGAATGGTTGCAGAAAACAGGAAAAACTTGTTGGCCTGAGCGAATGAATACAGATAAATATTTCCTAAAATAAATACACCGAATCCCACCCATATAATCCCTGCCAAAGCAGCAAATATTTTAATGGGCTTGATCGATGAAACAAAATAGTGCACTTTTAAATTTGATATTTCCTGCATATTCCGTCTGTTTTCCTCAAACTGCAATTCTAGCTTTTCGTTTGATAATATCCAGAGATTTTTTATTTCCTGATCGTTCATAGTGATTGCATTTTTTCTGTTAAACGGTGTTTTAATTTATCTTTTATGCGGCTGATTTTTGTTCCCACATTACTTACGGACACACCCACGATTTCTGCAATTTCTGCATGGGATTTTTCTTCAAGATAAAGCAGCATCAAAGCTTTGTCTATTTCCTGTAATTCACTGATAAACTCTTCCAGTTGGCTTAATTGCTGCTCTTGAGAAGTATTGCCAGGTACTACGATTTGAGCGGCCTCTTCATTCAACTGGATATGTTTAGCCCTTCGGACTGCATTTCTCCGATAAAAGGAAATGGCTACATTCAACGCAATACGGTACAGCCAGGTAGAGATTTTGTATTGATTGTCGTATCGGTGCAATGATTGCCATACTTGTATCATTATCTCCTGAAACAGATCTTGCCGGTCAAATTCATTATGACAGTAAACGCGCACAACTTTAAACACGATTCCTCTATGTTGCTCCATAATTTCCTGGAAGTGTTTTCTTTGCCAATCTTCATTCATCGTAATTTAGTTTCGCAGTTCAAAGGTAAAGAAGGATATAATCCTGAATAAGACAAGAATAGCTAGTCATGATGATCACAGGCTGACTACTAAGCCGTTTGTCTTATACAATTATTCGCAGCATGACCGGAAAAATCACAGCAGCCAGTTTTTATTTTTCTAAAAAGGGAGTTTTCATCGGAAGCAAGTAATAAATGGTGAGTGCTAGAATCAATAGCATAAATAGTACGTAGATCCTTTTGATCTGTTTTGTGAACCGTTCAGGCAGATAAATATCAAATTTTGTCCTGTCTAATGCGAAATACCTTCTGGCCTGTATGGTTAGCGGTCAGGTCCAACGGAAAAAGAGTGGAACCAAACCTTTAAGCAGAATGAAGCCAAACAATTGACCACCTCAATTCAGAAATTAAGATCATGTCATTTAGGTCCGCATTAAACAGGCTAAATAGTTGATTAGTTGTTTCTTAGACATGAACGAATACAGTCCATTTATGGTCAAGCCTAGTATAGGAATTGCTCCTTTGTGCCCATTCGTCAACTTGGTAGATCAAACATTGGCTTGATGCCCATGCCGCAGAGATGGGAGGGGGGCGGATACTGGTGGTCTGTAACGATGGAAAGATCATTTACAGTCATGCGGTCAATGAAATGAATAGCAGGCAGCAGACATAATTTTTCTTAGCCTTCTTAGTACAGTGATTTTTGGACTTTGGTCAGTGGGGGATGGTTTAAAAAATTCGGACGGTTTTGCGGGTAGATGTTTTTGAGATTGCTGTTTGGGATCATGCGTGGGGTGCTGATCATTCATTTGCCTGTCTCGATGTAGCAGTTGGTAGAAATAATTCGCGCCACAATCAAAGGGTTCCTTTGGGAGAATATATCGGTAAAAATCGCTTCTCATGCAACGTTTCGGTAAAAATTGCATCCTCTTCATATTGAAACCCCAATGCTTAGGTTGGGATTCTTCAGAAGATATGATTAGCCATGACATTAAATTACCGCAGAATGAAGAGCAGCGTCGGGATTACAAGTTTAAGATTGCTTTTACAGATTATGTTTTTCTTGGTCGTGGCTACAAACATTAGTATGGCCCAGGGGCAGAATCTTCAAAAAAAATATGACCCTCAAAAGCTGAAAGGCGATATTGATTCTCTGGTTAAATTTATAGAGGATACACACCCAGATCCCTATTACCGCTATCCCAAAGATTCGTTTTACATAGCCATCGCTGATGTCAAAGGGCAGATCACCAAGCCTTTATCCATTTTATCTTTTTACCAGCTCATAGAACCTGTACTTGTCAAGCTGCAAGACGGGCATACGGACCTGGCAATGCCCTTATCCGAATTCTATAATCTGTATCCCAACCCGTTCCGCATACCGGTCAGGCTGAAATTCTCAGTTAAAAAGCCTTTTATTTCTTTCCAGGGGCCTATACTGCCTGATCTGGATATTCCCATACCGGTAAATGCAGAGATCTTGTCAATCAATAACATCTCATCTAAAAAAATTGCAGATGATATCATCAACATGACTTGTGGAGAAAGCCAGGAATTTCGTCTTGCCTTTGGGAGCTCATTTCTTCAGTTCCATTTAAAACAATTGTACAACATCGATAGCAGCTACACGATTACATATGCTTCCGGACAGGGAATAAAGAAAATTAAACTGGCTGGTATTAGGGACAAAGCGTTTAACGCGCGCAAGCCAAAGGAAAATAAACCAGCACCTAGTCAGGCACCTTATATTTTGAAACTTTTAGATAGTCTGAATACCGCCATTATCGACTTCCGAAGTTTTGAAGACAAGCCCTCTTTTCTACTTTTTGCAGATTCGACATTTTCTTTACTTAAAGAACAAAAAGTTGATAAACTTATCATTGATTTAAGGTCCAACCTGGGGGGAGACTCGGAAATCGGCGATGAATTTTTACAATATTTTGTCCGATCTGACTTCAATCAATATACCAAAGTGGTTACCAAGTATAGCCGTCTGCAAAAAGAGAGGTATAAAAACAACGCAAATACAGATCGCAACAGCAGTGCTTATAGTAAAATGATCAGTAAAGAAAATGGCAGTATCGAAGTGGAAGAATATCCACTTATCAAAAGGAAAGAACTTGCCAACCGGTTTGATGGCCAGCTATATGTACTCACGAGCCCTTTTACTTTTTCATCCGCTGCTGATTTTACCCAGGCGATTCATCATTACAAACTTGGGAAAGTAGTCGGGCAGGAGACAGGCGGATTGATTGTAAGCTTCGGAGATATCATCACCACGCATCTACCGGCGACCAACATGGAACTGACCATATCGCACAATTTATATTATAACATGGGCGCTAAAGAGACTGATTTCAGGGGGGTGATTCCGGATCATCCCGTAGAATACCCGGACGCTTTAAAGTTTACCCTGGATTTAATAAAAAGCAGCATACCGTAAAAAATAACTAATCACCTGTTTGTTTGACTTTTCTTACAACTTTTAGCATTTATCTGTACAATCTTAAAAACTGAACAGCATAGTTTTATTAAGTAAGTTCTCTACTTTTGTATGTCACCAAATGATTACTAAACCTTTAATACACATGAGCATGATAAACAAGTACGTTGACAGTTTTTTCAACAGAATACTAATCATGGGTCTATTCTTCCCAATGCTTTTTTCTTCTTGCTTCAAGTCTGTAAAGGTGGAACCGGAAGAAATGCCTCCGGCAGAATATGTTATTCAGGACATTTCCTATTTTATGGATAAGAACGATAAGATTGACACAGCAAAAGTCGTGTTAAAAGACACCACTTTTTATAATCCCGGCAGTGTTTTAAATGTGCAGAAGTTTACGGGAGATCTTAATGACCTAAACAAAACATCACGTTTCCAGCTAACAAACCCGGATGCCCTACCCAAAGATGTAAAACTGGATGACTTGTCTGTAAGTGTTCCTCAAAACTGGGATTCGGGTAGTTATTTTGATCTGTTTCCTGAAAAATTTCCGTTAAACCAGCAGGTGAACCAGAAACCTTACAATTTAGTATCAAGCAGTACGGAGAACATGGCGGTCAACGTTCCCCCACGATCCAGGATTGTTGTCAATTACAGTATTCAGGCCTTTTATATGACCTGTTCTTTTAGCGCTGTTTTACAAAATAAAACTACCGGACAGCGTTATCCGCTCACGGGTAGCTGGAAAGGGCTTTTGCGTTACGACAATGCACAAACTAAATTAACAGAACAGCCGCTGTAACATCGTAGGATTTATAAAAAAAGTCCTGTGTGCAAAATTTCCTTATACAAACTCGTTCCCAGAATTCTTCATATTTCGGGTTAACATATACGCAACCAAAATATTGGGGATCCAGCACAGCCATGCCACCACAACATAGGCTTTGATAAAATCACCATAAATGAAAATCAGCAAGGGCAGCCAGATACGCAGTGTTACGGCAGCAAAACATGCTGCGTAGCTGTAAACCATGAACCGTTGGTGCCGGATAACCCGGCCATTTACAATACTGGTGTATCCGATTATTGTGCTGGTAAACCAAACAATGGCAAGGCAAAGAAATCCCGTAACAGCGATTACGCCGCCTTCTGCATGAAGGGCCAGATACGAACCGGAAACTGAACTGCAAAGAGCAAGGAACAGGTACAGCTTTCCAAGGTTACGGTGCATGGCAGGGTTAGCTATTCTGATCCTTTGATTAAACTGAACCCAGCCGAACAGCAGGGCCAGCCCGCCGGCAGTAATATGCGTGTAGAAAGACGAGCTCCATAGCATGCTTGTTAATAATGCACTGTTTTTACTGCCCAATAGCCCAAAGTTATCCTGTAAAAAATAGAATAGGGGATAAAGCCCGATGAAAACAGCCAGTATGGCAAGCACAGTCTTTAAGATTTTATTACGTAGTGAAGAAGTAGATTTTTGTGGCATGGATACAGTTTTCGTATATGACGCTTTTGTGGGTATTTTGGTTGCATCTTTCAGAAAGATCTAGAATTCGGAATCATTGACTCCTGCAATTCAGATTAAACTGATGATACTGTTTCAGACAAAATTGACCAGGATATCCCCTTTGATCACTGGAAGTTAGTGACAAGACCAGGAGACGAAGACGGTAATGATTTTGCCACAGCACTGGGTGGTCAAGCGAACCGAATTCTTTAGTACAATTGTATCACCCTTTTGGATTGATCCAACTGAAATCTTCCGCTTAAGGTAGGGCTCCGCTAAGCTTACTCGGACTCGAAAACGAATATCTTTAGAAGTATTAATGATGATCTAGGATTGTTGAATTTGAAAAGGATCGCCAGAAAAGAGAATAACAACAACCGAAATAAATCTCAGAGCGAAGCAGAGAGCTATTTCATATTTTACAGTATGCGTGATGGTCATACGCGCGATGACTCACAAGCAAATAAGAATATCGGGATTTCCTTTAATCAATATGAAAGTGTATTGAGCGCAGTACAACAAGCCCTTTTTTGGACTCATTCTTATCTTATTACCATGCGGCATTTTGCGTTTGCCATCCTTGGAAAACAGAGTTTTGCCATGATGAGCGCAATATGCTCTCTGATGCGGTTTTTGCCTGTCTGCGCGTAACGCTTGGTAGTGTGGTTGCTTTTTTGCCTTGGCAAACGAAATAAAATCTAGAACAGCTATTACGAATGGACTGATACTTTAAAAAGTCTTCTTGAAAGGCCAATGAAACTGTCTGGTAATTGTATGGTCCCTGCCAGCAAAGCGGGGTTGATCATTGCTGGTCTTCTGCTGTGAATTCAAAAAATCATGGTTATAAAAGTTGATGGATTTGTGCGGGCTGCTACGAATGCTATTTAAAATCATCAACTAGTTGAACTTTTTTGCGGCGCGCGCCGGCGATCTTTGCTATATGCAAAAGATAAAAAATATTGAAGAATCGATCCTCTCTTACACAAATGCCTGGAAGAAACGGAACGCGAAGTGATCAAAGAAAACATCAGCCGCTGCCGGGCGCCGGAAGCTACCTATATAGACCGCCTGACCGGTACGATCACAGGGCAGGATGCCATACTGACCTGATCATCAGCTCGTATGAGAAGAAGGGGCCGCGATCCTTTGCGGAGCTTAGCCAGCCGGAAACGAATCGTAGCAACGGTTGTTTACGCTGGCTGGCCATTGGTCCACAGGGTTACCCGGTTATAGGTATGGACTATTTTGAGCTTGACAGCGATCACCGCATTACAGGCATTGTTGGCTTTTTTTAATCACTATAAAACTAATATTATGAAATTACCTGAATTTGAAGAAGTAGAAGGTCCTGTACTGATGCTCAACATGTTGAAATTTAAAGACCGGGAATATTATTTCGAAACATATCTCCCGGCGTTTCGCCAGGTTACAGAAAAGCTAGGCATTACGGACGTAAAAGCCAGACTGGTATGCAATGTGGTAGCAAACGTAATTGCGCCGGAAAACGAAGCCTGGGATGCCATCTTACTGGTTGAATACCCTAGCGCCAAGGCATTTAAAACAATTGCGGAAAGCGATGCCTACCGCGAGATTGCCGATCCGCACCGACTGGCAGCAACAGCTGACCTGCATTTGTATATGACCACGCCGTTTGAGCTATAATGCTTATCTTGGCCTATGAACCGATTGATCCTGTCAAATTTTGCCATGCACATAGCGCTTTCTTCTGGTGAACAGCAGAAAGTGCTTGCGTTATTACAGCAGAAAATGGTGGACAAACGCACTTTCCTGGTGCAAGCCGGAAAAGTTGACCGGTATATATATTTTGTAAACCGGGGATGCCTGCGCATGTATAATACCGACAAGGAAGGCATGGAGCACAACATCTGCTTTTATCCCGAAAACTGGTGGGCCTGTGATATCGTGAGTTTCTTCAAAGAGAAGCCGGCCGTTAATACCATACAGGCACTTGAAGACAGCGAGGTATACTATATGTCATTATCCCGACTGGAAGAACTGTTTCTTGAAATACCAAAATTCGAACGTTTCTTCCGTATCCTCACACAAAACGGCTTTGACCTGTACCAGAAGCGCATCTCATCCAATCTATCCAAAACGGCACAGGAACGCTACCTCGAGTTCAGAAAACTTTACCCGGGACTGGAAAGCCGCATCGCACAAAAACACGTTGCTACCTACCTTGGCATCACGCCGGCTTATCTGAGCATGATGAGAAAAGAAAAGCAGTTATGATCAGAAATTTCTGCCATTCTCTATGTATTTATTGTTTTCTCTAGTCTGTAAATTTTACAACTGCATCCCAAAATAAAAGCCGGCCAACAAATGTTTGATGAGCGAATTGTGAATTTTGCCAACTCTTTTAATAAACAGTTCAAAATCTGATACATTTCTCTTATTTGCTACCTGTCGATACACAGGATCATAACATCTTTTACAGTTGCCTTAACTAAGAAGCGGAATAAAATATGTTTCCAGACTGCGAATCATCTGCCGGCAATAAGCTGATTATTTTAAAGGGGCAATTCGAAACCTTCATGGTTGCATTAACTAAAGATAGTTGATCATTATCAGGGCCGTAATCGCAACAAGCAGTAGAGCAGCACGCAGATTGATCACTTTGTCCCAACGTTGCTGCAGCTGTCTGATGTTAGCTATTATCCTGCCAAACCTTACACCTTGCACCATAATGTTATTGATTGGTTTGGAAACGGCAAAGTAAATACCCAGATGAACCAGTAGGGCTGTAAATGATACAGCTGCTAATTGCCCGTTCAGCGTATATATGTCATGCAATATAACCTGTAAGAGTGTAGTGACAATGGCTGTAATACCGATTACCGGCATCCGGGCGTCGGCTACTTCATGGAAATGGCCCATCAGATCGGCAAGGGAAGGGTCCTTGCTTTTTGCAGCAGCTTTTTTGCCAACCAAAGCAAAGAACACGTCGGTTCCGAATACAACGGCAGTAGCGACTATGGACGTGCCGTTTAACAGATGAATCAATGCGTTGTTCATGATTTTGGTTTTTTGATTTTTCTTTGAATAATAATATGGTGAGAATCATTTATACTACCCTTAGGCCGTGGATGAATTTATGCCTGAGGTCTTACGCACCATTGACGGCAAGCACAGTAAAACAATCGGATACTCGGATAACAGTAGCTTTGCCGAATGCAGAAGCAGTAGCGCGCGGCTGCCTGCGGATAAGGCATATAAGCACCACTAAACCCGGAAATATGTCCCTGATACCTTTGATCCGGCTATATGCCAAGGCTTCATTTGCGCGCGCGAAAGGAATTTCGAATCCTTCAGCACCCGTGTCCGGTGCCAGTATAAACCTGATACCAAGGAAAATAACCCCGCATGCTACCAGAGCAGCAAGCCAGTAAGAGGCGGAAGGTGGCCCCCAGAAATAGATGGATGGTGTTTTCATTTGCTTAATTGTTTTGTTAAGCAAATGTCGGTTGCCGGAATCTGCTGTCCGTTCACCCAGGTTAATTAATGCGGATTAGCTATCCTTTTCCGGATTCGGGAAATCGATTGTGGCTTAATGCCTACATAGGAGGTTTCTGTGAGAACTATCCGATTTACTGGCTGTGGAGCTTGCCTGAAAGTTTGAGCGATAGGATTGTTGTCGTGATCTTTTTGTGCGAAGCCTTTTTCTTTTCGGATTGTATGGTTTCCATGGCTGCATAATGTGACTCCCTTTACCTACTTTTCTTGTTGTTATGCGCTGAAAAGGGAACGGCTAAAATTAGCCATTCCCAATTATCCGGTAACTTTCAGTGACTGTATCAGTCCATCAGCTATCTTTAAATGATAGGTTAATACAATAGGGCTTCCTTCAAAATTTCCCGAAGTTTCTGCCATTGGAAGGCTTTCCGTCTCTTTTTCTTCAAAGCCGACAGGCTTTATTGTCGCCTTGTACCGCTCGTTAGAATCCGCTATCCAACGCTCTATTTCTTTTCTTCCGTTGTGCGTTTGCCCTTCATCAAACTACGGCAGCTTCGGAAAAACAATTTGCATAGGCAACACTATCAAAGCTGTTTTGCGTTGCGACTAATTCGGCTACTACTTTCGGTAAGTTCATTTTTTTGTTTTTAAGTGATTAAATAGTGGGTACAGTTCCGCCGTCAATGACATATTCTGTCCCTGTCAGATAGCTTGCTCTTGGCGAAACCAAAAAGCCGACAAATTCTGCAACTTCTTCTGGTTGGGCAGGTCTTCCGAACGGTATTCCACCCAATGCATCCATTACACTTTGCAGCGCTTCTTCCACTGTACTGTTCGCGTTTCTTGCAATTTCGCCCAGCCATGCCTCGGATGCTGTGGTATTAATCCAGCCTGGCGAAACAGCCAGCACACGAACACCTTTTGGCGTCACTTCATTTGATAAGCTTTTGCTGTAGTTTCTCAGTGCTGCTTTTGCAGCTGCGTAAGGCAAGGTGGATTCATAGAGAGGCAGTTTGCCCTGGATAGAAGCGATGTGAATGATCACACCACTTTTTCGATCGATCATTTGTGGTAAAAATCCTCTGTCCAACCGAACCGGAGCGAGCAAATTAGCTTGCAGCGTTAATACCCAATCTTCATCACTCAATACAGAAAATCCACCTGCGGGTGTTGATGAACCTCCAAGATTATTTATGAGAATATCCAGCCTTCCATAAGCGGATAGCACCTCGCTTACAACCTTTTGTGATCCCTCCGCCACACTTAAATCAGCTGAAATAAAATGCAACTTTTCGTTTGCCTCTTCCGGCGCGTTCCTTGCGGTAATAATTACAGTTGCACCAGCTTGCAAAAGCCTTTCTGCAATTGCTCTTCCGGCTCCTTTTGTACCCCCGGTCACCAGGGCAATTTTACCTGATAATTCATTGTTGAAATTAAACTGATCCATTGTATTGTCCTTTGCTTAAAAATGAATGATAGGACAAAATTGGTGTGTAAATAAAATTCAGACAAGTACGGAATTACGATTCATATAGGGATAAATTAATCCCCTATTGCACTAACTAATACATACGCTTAACTTTGAAATATGTATGAGAGAAAGACAACACCAAACCTGAATTGCGGACTTGACCTGATCGGTGAAGTGCTTTACGGCAAATGGAAAATCCGTTTGCTTTGGTTTATCCATACCGGTCATAAGCGCCCAAGCGAATTGCAGCGCAAAATACCTGACGCTTCACGCAGGGTTTTGAATATTCAGTTAAAAGAACTGGAAGAACACGAACTGGTTACAAAAATAATTTACCCGGTTGTACCGCCGAAAGTAGAATACAGCCTTACCGATTTTGGTAAAACTGTAATCCCGGTGATTGCCACATTAGGTCAGTGGGGCGATGAGCACGAAGACCGTCTGCGCGATGTGATTATAAGGCAAGCCGTTTTATCATCAGACAATAAGTAACCAAATTCTTTGCTGACAAATTAAGGTGACACTTCCTTTACTTATAATGATCTTGCCGCTCACCACGCAAGTCGGATCATGCATAAACATATTCAGGTCGACTATAATTTCTTAATCAGACCTGTCGCTGCCAGGAAAGCACTGGCAAACAGCAATCTCCAGCTCCGGCGAACGGTTATTTAACCTCCTGAACCGGTTTCTCGCTACATAGAATGTTCTTGATCTACCTGCTAATGTATGAATGGTTGGCAATAGAACTGGCCTTTTGAACAAACCAACTTAGGCCTTTTAAACAAAGTCATTCGTTTTGAGCCCTGCTACCTTTGTTCCAACAAAACAATTAAAAAAATGGAACAGAACAATTATCAGGGAGCTTTACAGCAACCAGCAGGCTCCGGCTTCAACGCAAAATCAACGGCTAGCGATGTAATCAACGGCATTGACCTTACAGGAAAAATCGCTATTGTAACCGGCGGCAATACAGGCATTGGCCTGGAAACAACGAAAGTACTGGCAGCAGCGGGTGCAACGGTCGTAGTGCCTGCAAGGGATATAGAAAAGGCCGAGAAAAATCTGCGGGGTATTCACAACGTGGAAATATTGCCGATGGATTTAATGAATCCTGCATCCATTGATGCATTTGCCAACAGCTTTTTGGCATCGGGCAGACCGCTGCATTTACTCATCAATAACGCAGGCATTATGTGGGTGCCGCTCCGCCGGGACGAGCGCGGCATCGAATCGCAGCTGGCTACCAATTACCTGGCACAGTTTCAACTTGCCGCAAGGTTGTGGCCTGCACTTAAAAAAGCCAATGGAGCCAGGGTGATCAATGTGTCTTCTCATGGGCACCATTTTGCTCCGGTTAGCTTCGAAGACCCTAATTTCCTGCGTAGGGAATACGAAACATTACTGGGCTATGGCCAGTCCAAAACCGCTGTCAATCTTTTTTCAATGGAATTGGACAACCAGGCCCGCAGCAGTAAGGTGAGGGTTTATTCGGTGCACCCCGGTTCTATTGGCGGAACGGAACTGGGACGGGAAGCGCCGTTAGAGCTGTTTCAGAAAATGGGTTTCGTGGATGCAGGCGGCCATTTGCTGCCCGAAGTTGCCGCCGCACTAAAGACAATTCCGCAAGGTGCTGCCACCACGGTCTGGTGTGCCACTTCCGCCTTACTAGACAACATTGGTGGTGTATATTGTGAGGATGCAGACATCGCAGTCCTGAGTACGGACATTACCAACTCCAAAGGCGTAAACCCTTATTCGCTGGATGAAGCCAGCGCGAAAAAGCTCTGGACGATTACTGAGGAAATGACAGGGATCAAGTTCACACTATAACATCTCAATCGCATATCAAAAAAATGAAAGATTTAAATAATAAAGTCGCTGTCATCACAGGTGGTAACAGCGGTAGAGGCTACGCCACCGCAAAAAGGCTCAAAGCAAGCGGTGTAAATGTAATCATCACCGGCAGAAGAAAGGACGCTGTGGAAAAGGCAGCCGCAGAACTCCGGGTAACCGGGCTGGTGGCGGATCAAAGCAAATTACCGGATATTGAGCATCTTGTTCGCCAGGTTAAAGAACAATTTGGCAAGGTTGATACCCTACTTGTCAATGCAGGTATCACCAAATTCTCAACGATAGAAGACATTGAAGAAAGCCAGTTTGATCAAATAATGAATGTCAATTTCAAGGGTGCGTATTTTACGCTGAGCCGGTTTATTCCGCTACTCAACCAGGGAGCTTCCGTGATCATGCTCTCCTTGGCATCGGCCACCATATCCCCGCAAAGCGCTTCTGTTTATGCAGCTAGTAAATCAGCGATCAATGCGGTGGTAAAAATAGCGGCGCTGGAACTTGCAGCCAGGAAAATCCGCGTAAATGCTGTAAGCCCCGGTCCGGTGGCCACAGAAATTATGAATAAGATCGGGCTGGATGAAACGCTGGAACATCAGTTGGTACAAAGTATTCCTGCCGGAAGAATGGGGAAAGCCGAAGAAGTGGCCAGTATGGTCCAATACCTGGCGAGCGAGGAAGCGTCGTTTTTAACAGGTGCAAACTTTTTGGTAGATGGCGGGCAATCAGTTTAACCGCTCTGGGGGAGAATAATCACGGTTCTCTTCCCTTTCTCAGAAAATGGCCTTTTCAACAAAGTGAAATGTAAACTATGCGCTATCTTTGGTTTACTGATTTCCTTAAAATATAAAATGATGGAATACAAGGCACGGTATATTACCGATGACATAAAGCTGTCGAGCTATGAGGACAAATTTTTTAAGTCTGATATTATGTTTGACCAGCACATGCTGGTATGGTTCCTTTCGGGTGAAACCAAGATCGTACAGGCCGATGCCACTTACTTTTTCAGGAAAGGCGATATTTTCCTGATCCCGCGAAATCAGCTGGCGACCATTATTAACTATCCGAAAGACGGGCAGCCACATAAAACCGTAGTGATGCACCTGTCGGTGGACAGGCTCAGAAGTTTTTACAGCGGCAAGAATGTAAAACACAAGCCTTTGCAATCGCCCAAAATTTACAGCTTCAGCAATCACCCGCTACTGGAAAGCTGTCTGGCATCACTCATCCCTTATTTTGATATGAAGGATATACCAGAGCACATTGCTTCTCTTAAAATAACCGAAGCGATCAGCATCCTCAGGACACTCGATAAGGACATTGATGATGTGCTTGCCAATTTTGAGGAACCTGGCAAAATAAACCTGGTGAACTACATGGAAAGGAACTTTATGTTCAATCTGCCCATGGAAAAATTTGGCTATCTCACCGGAAGGAGCCTTACCACCTTTAAGCGGGATTTTAAAAAGGCTTTCAGCACCACGCCACAACGTTGGCTAACACAAAAACGGCTGGAGCTGGCGCATTATCAGCTTACCGAAAAGGGGAAAAAGCCATTGGATGTATGCTATGAAGTAGGTTTTGAAAACCTGTCGCATTTTTCGTTCGCTTTTAAAAAACAGTTCGGGATCGCACCCAGCCAATTGGCTATTTCTGAATGATCAGCCACGGTAGCTCAGGATTGACACTCGGTCAAAGTCCATTGCGCGTTGCCAGAAAATGCTGATCTGGTGCTATCACTTCGGAAATTTTTTAACCAATGATGCTTCAATAGTCGAAGATTCCGATCTTACCGCAGCCTTTCAGCTTTCAGTTGAGCGGATGGCTCAATTCGAGCGGTGGCAGGCTGGTCTTCGTTTCATTTTGCTCAAAGACTGCAGGTGTTCAAATTCCAGCTGGCTGGCGATCTCACTGATGGTAAGGTTGATAGTGGACAGCTTTTCCCCGGCCATCTTGATCAGTTTATGATGCAGATGTTGCTTCATATTTTGCCCCGTCAGCGTTTAAAGGATAAAATAACCCGCCGTCACAACCTTAACACCTTTGGCTTCCAGTTCTTCGGAACGTTCATCAATGCTGTGCACCATTGCCCTGACAGGATGATCCGTTTTAATAAGTTCGTTTATGGCACAGCCACCGCTCTTGGCTGTGCCGCCGGTAATTAATACTTTAGTGGGCTTTTCCATTTTAAGTATCTTGTTGTTTGACCTCAAATGGTTTAAGCAAGGGTAGATGCGTCCTGCACAGTCGCTCCGAGGCGAATTTCAGAACTACTGTCACTTTTTTGCCCGTTAGCGGCAGCTCTGGCAGACCCTACGTTGCAAACAGACATCCAGACTTTTGGACTTCCCACGACAATAACTTTGGACTTTTCAAGAAAGCTGGCTGAAAATTTTATGTTCAACTTTGCTGCGTAAAATTTTTAGACAATGGAAAATAAAAAAGCATACATCATCACCGGACCAACATCCGGTATCGGCTATGAAACAGCATTAGACCTTGCCAAAAATGGCACGGTTATTCTTGTCGGGCGAAATAAAGAAAAGCTTCAACAAGTTGAAAAAACGATAAAGCAGAATGGACAAAATGCAGTTTCCGTAGTATGCGACATTTCAGATATTACAAGTGTAAGAGCTGCAGCACAGCAAATAATTGAACTTAATCTTTCAATAGCGGGGCTGCTTAACAACGCAGGAATTATGCCGTCAAAAGCAACAAAAAGTAAGCAAGGTTTTGATATGACTTATGCTACCAATCATCTCGGGGCATTTGCATTAACCGAAGCACTTACACCTCATCTTGTTGATGGTGCAAATGTTGTCTTTATTGCTTCTGCGATTGAAGACCCTGAACGCAAACCTGCAAAAGCAATGGGTATGAAAGGCGGTCGTTATATTTCTGCTGAGGCAAGTGCCAAAGGTGAATGGAAAGAAGGCGGAGCTAAAATGCCTGGCATAGACGCCTACGCCACCTCAAAGCAATGCATTCTTGCCTCTGCTATGGCTTTTGCAAGAGAAACACCAAGATTACATTTCAACGCAGTGGAACCCGGAATAACCCGGGGAACAAATCTTGGTGGCGAAAGCACCAATGCCGTTGTCCGTTTCATATTCGGACATCTGATGGCAATACTTCCGCCTTTTTCCAAATACAGCAGCACACCTAAAAAAGCGGCAAAAGTTATTACAGGAATTTTGACGGACACTTCGGGTAAGACGGGTGTTTATTTTGACGAGAAAGGACAACCGATGCAAGGTTCAGCGCAGGTGAGAGATACAAATTTTCAGGACCGGATTGTCAGTGAAACAAGAGCCTTATTAGCGAAAGTGAAATAAAGTATGAGTAAATTCGGCACGGCAAAATGAAAGATAATACAACACATATGCACTATGTCGGGAAAGAAATTTCACCTGAACAATTTATTGCAGAGCATACATTTGTTTATGTTATAAAAGGAATCATGAATGTCTATGACGGAAACAAACAAATAACACTAAAATCAGGCGACTGCTGCATTGCACGAAAAAACAGGTTGGCACGCTATAACAAGGAAAAAGTTGACAACGAACTTGAAAAAGTGTTTGTATTTTTTGATGAGGCGTTTCTTAAACAATTTCAGCGGCGGTATAAAACAGAAACAACAAAATTTAAATCAGCCGAAACACTAATACCAGTAAGCAAGAATGATTTACTTCCAAATTTTATTCAGTCTTTACTTCCGTATTACCATCACGCAAAAATCAAAGATGCTTTTGCTGACGTGAAACGTGAAGAACTATTGCTTATTTTACTGCAACAACAACCCGGATTAGCAGGCTTGCTTTTTGATTACGGTATTCCTCAAAAAATTAACATTGAGGAATTTATGAACCGGAATTTCAAATTCAATGTAAGTGTTGCACGTTTTGCCTTTTTGACAGGGCGAAGTTTGTCGGCTTTTAAAAGAGATTTCAAAGAAAAGTTTAACGATTCACCAAATCATTGGCTTGTGAAGAAACGTTTACAGGAAGCCCATTTCCTTATTGACAAAAAGGACAAAAAGCCGGCAGAAATTTATCTTGATTTAGGCTTTGAAGCGCTGCCTCATTTTTCATTCGCTTTCAAAAAACAATTCGGGCTGACGCCAACCGAACTTACAGAACGAAAAACGAAGACCAGCCGCTAACACGGGGGTTTATGCAAGTTGGGTATGACAAATAAACATCAGCTGATTGCAAAGCCGGGCATTGGTTCGGGGCTTGACAAACAATGTTCAGCATTAGTTTAACTTCAACAAAATATTTTCAATCAGCAGCAGCCCGGGCAGTGTAATGCTATTTTTCCAACCTGCAAAAGGCCCTGTTCGCTACCTGCATTCATTCGAAAGGCGCTTCAAGCTGTGCTAAAATTACCTACGGTTGATGCCTGGCATTTTAATGCGCCAGCAAGGAAACGATACAAAAAAGTGAGGCACCTGTTAATGCCTCACTGATGATGCAAAAAAAGCTAACCGATTTTTTAAGGTCGTAGATTCAATTTTACCTGCGGAAACGGCTCAAATCACTTACTTACACGGCTCAATCAACGATTGGAAATTCAGTTGGATTGTGAATCAAGCAGGGTTTACGCTGTGTGTTTTTAAATCCTGCATTTTCTTTAATCTGCGTGCTGCTCCGTAAACGTTGTAGCCGTTTTGAACCAAATAAAGTGCTGTTGCTTTTCCAATTCCTGCCGAAGCACCCGTTACTAAAATTGTCGTTGTCATTATTTCATTATTTAAATTATCAATTGTTCAAAGTTGGTTCAATAAAAAATGGAGTTATTTGTCATTTGGCAAAAAATGAGCTTTGCGTAGTGGGTTAGCCTGGATTTATTGTCTCTTAAAATG
This sequence comes from Dyadobacter subterraneus, assembly GCF_015221875.1. NCBI lineage: Bacteria > Pseudomonadati > Bacteroidota > Cytophagia > Cytophagales > Spirosomataceae > Dyadobacter > Dyadobacter subterraneus. The sequence continues at coordinate 4,198,218 of NZ_JACYGY010000001.1, read as the reverse complement.
TTTCTGTACCAACGTCTTTTTATTTTTTCTGCGTCAGTTAGTTGGGCGTCTGCTAGCCGGGTTGTACTGTTCTGCCCTTGCAACCAATGGTATCGGGGGGAGTGGGACTTTCAGTATGACACTTGATACGAACCCGCATGGATCCAGATTTGTATAAATTTAATAAACCGAAGAAATTCCGTTCCCGTGATGAAAGTTTCGCTTAATCTGGTATTAACTCACCTCCGAACTTCTCCATTTCACCCCCTGATTTATTTCGCTGACATTGGAGGCAGCCCTATAAATTTAAATTTTCAGTAAGTTTAACGATGGATAAAAATGAGCAACGTATTTGCTGGTACAGTTCCCTGCTGATCGCCCTGATGGTGAACTCTCCAAAACTTTTAGCTTTGCGTGAAAATGGGCTTATGGCCCGGTACTGGCATTTTAATCCCTATGAACTTTTATTCCAGTTTGCATTTAGCCTGACTTTCTGCGGACTGCTTTTCACCATTAACCTCTTCAGGGGAGGATGGCTGTCATCGTACCGGGAAAAAGAACGGTATTTACCTTACGCTGTTTTCAACATCCTAGTTTTCTTTGGTTTATTGATGACCGGTGCGGTATTACGCCGTTTGTTTTTCCCCAATCTGCCATCGACGCGCCTGGTATTCTCGGGCTCATTGTTCCGACTGGGCTTGAGCACCATATTAACGGGGATCATCATCAAGATCGTTTTGCTGATACGCAATTCCAGCAGCATGGCAGCCGAAAACCAGCAACTGAAAAATGCTTATCTGGCCTCGGAGCTGCAATTACTAAAAGAGCAGATGAACCCGCATTTCCTGTTCAATTCCCTGAGCAGCCTTTCAGCGGTAGTGCGTGAAAATCCCCAGCAGGCTCAAAAATACATCCGAGATATGTCTGCTGTTTTTCGTTATGCATTGGTAGGATCTCATACGGATCTGGTCACGCTTTCCAATGAGCTGACAATGCTCGGATCGTTTGCAAAACTGATTTCCATGCGGTTGGAAGATGCATTTGAGCTAAAAATCAATATTGCAGATGCGCACCTGCCTATTAAAATCCCTCACTTATCTTTACAGCCACTGCTTGAAAATGCAGTCAAACATAATGCCGCCACAGCGGAAAGGCCATTACAGGTAACGATTGAGGCAAAGGACGACCAACTTATATTCAGTAACAGCCTTTGGGAAATACCGACGCCGGAAGCAAGCAATGGAATGGGTCTGGCCAACCTGAACGAACGTTTCAGGATCCTGTTGCACCAGGAAATTGAGATCAGCCGGTCTGAAACACACTTTATCGTGAAACTCCCTTTACAACAATGACAGTTATCCGTATTATAGTGGTAGAAGACGAAGCCGCAACGGCCCGCAGCCTGATCCATATTTTAAATGAATCAGGAGAAAACCTCACCATAGTTAAAACACTGAGCTCCGTATCCGGTGCTGTTACCTGGTTCAATGATAATCTTGGTTCATATGACCTGATTTTTATGGATATCCGCCTGGCAGACGGTCTTTCTTTTGATATTTTCAAACAGACAGCCATATCCCGGCCGGTTATTTTTGTGACTGCTTTCAATGATTACGCGATCTCGGCCTTCAAGAACAACGGGATCGACTATATTCTCAAACCATTTGACCCCGATGAGATCAGAAATGCGCTGGACAAATATAAAAACTGGACGGGTGCTGCTGAAAGGCCTGGCGGACCGGCGCTGGCTGATCTATTGGCACAACTTGGCAACCTGACCAGGTCTTATAAAAAATCCTTCCTGGTGCACTACCGGGATAAACTGATCCCATTGGAAACAGCTAAAATAGCCTGGTTCTATACGGCCAATGAAGTGGTTCATCTGCGCACGACCGATGACAAACAATATGTGTTAGAGTCAACCATGGAACAGTTGGAACAGCAACTCGATCCGGTATTATTTCTCAGGGTAAGCCGCCAGTTTATTCTCAATCGTAACGCTGTCATCGAGGCCGAATTTTATTTCAACGGGCGTTTACTTGTCAAGATAAAACCACAGCCGCACGAGCATGTTATTATCAGTAAAGCTAAATCCGCTGAATTTAAAAAATGGATGAACAGCTAGATCAGTTCACCCCTTGTTTTTTCCATTTCACCGGGTTTACCAGGGTCTGAAATCTTCTTTTGGGTCAATTTTGTATCAAACCATTTGGCCGGTACAAAACAAAAAACCAGGAAATGAAAAACCACATCGGACCTTACCGGATCTATCTATTATTGTTTGTAGCGGGACTTATCTCTGCGGAGATCATCTGGAGCTGGAAAAAAGGCAAAGGCGTGTATCATTTAAAAGAGACATTTTCTAGCCTGGCAGTCTTTGCAGGTTTCCAATTCTTTAAATACCTGTTCGCCGGTTATCAGTTGGCCCTGCTTGGCTTTTTTTCTGGTCATTCTCCATTTAAGCTGCCGCATAACGGATGGGTCTTACTGCTCACTTTTATCACGGCTGATTTTATTTATTATTGGTTCCACCGCATATCACATCTTTGGAAACCCTTATGGGCCTTTCATATGGTCCATCACTCGGCGATGCGCATGAACCTGACTGCTGCTTACCGGCTTAACTGGTTCTCAGCGCTTGTCAGCCCCTTGTTTCTTATTCCGGCAGCACCATTGGGTATGCCGCCTGATTTTATTGTGATCTGCTACGCACTCAATCTTGCCTACCAGTTCCTTTTGCATACCGAAGCTGTCGGCAGGCTTGGCCGCATTGAAAAGGTAATGGATACACCCTCGGCACACCGCGTACACCATGGCCGTAATCCCCTTTATATTGATAAGAATTTTGGAGGTGTCCTCATTATCGGGGACAGGCTATTTGGTACCTACCAGCCGGAAACCGAGAAAGTGGTTTACGGCCTTACGACCGGCTTTTTAAGCCACAATCCATTCAGGCTGGTCTTGCAGGGCTTTATCGATTTGTTTAAACCGGCCAGTTCAAAAAGCCATGCGGTCTGTTCACCCCCAGTATTCGACGCTTCACCGGAAAAATGAAAACCTGGCCGCAAAAACACGGTCGTACTTATAAATATCATCTTAAATTATACAGTATGAAAAAGGTCATTTTAATCATTTGCCTCCTCGCCACTGGCATTGTAAATGCAAAAGCGCAAACACCTGTCATTGTAAGAAGACCTGTGGGTCGTGTAGTAGTGGCTCCGGCCCGGCCAGTTATTGTAAGCCCGGTAAGACGCGTAATAGTAAGGCCAGCTGTTGTTTTGCGGCCAGCAGTCACCTTTGTACGGCCGGCAGCACGCAGGCGCGTAGCGGTCGTTCACCCGTTGACCAGATGCGGGCATTTATAGGTCCATCCAAAGAGCAGTAGTATTCAATCATCAAAAAAAACAAATCCAACAAATATGAAAAGTAGCAACCCCACAAAAGGCATAGCCGTGACACTTACCTTGTTGTTTATGCTGTATGGTCAGGTGGTTATGGCACAGAACGCTTCCGCAATGCAGGATAGGACGCCGCAGGAAAGGGCAAAATTCCAAACGGAAATGATGAAAAATAAGCTTGATCTGGATTCTGTACAGCTAAACCAAGTTAAAGCCATTAATCTGAAATACGCATTGAAGAATGAGCCGGTCATTAAAAGTAGCGACAGTAAGTTTTCTAAGTTCAGACAGATCAGGTCATCGCAAAAAGAGAAACAGGCAGAGCTGAAAAAGGTCCTTAACACCGAACAGTTCAAACAATACCAGGCTTTCCAAGATGAAATGAAGGCACAACTGAAAGAAAAGAGGAAAAACCGGTAATTTGAATAAACCAGAAATAGATCATCAATAAAAGAAAATGAAGACGATATTATTCAGCTTGTGCCTGCTGGCCTTGATCTTGCCAGGTTGTTCCAAAAGTACAGATTCGCCTCCGGTAGATATAGCCATTGATGAGCTGGCAGGGCCGATTTTCCGTCCGTCATCAGGATATGGTGCCGATGGTGCTTACGCGGTATCAGAGATTGAGTTTCCCAACACCGAATATCCGGGCACCAATGTTACCGTATTTTACCCATCAGGTATCACCTCACCCAGGCCGACGATCTTCTATTCGCATCCTTATGGCGGCGAGAGCAAAGAATATAACAGGGGGCTCTTCGAGTTCATTGCCCAAAAGGGTTATGTGGTTGTATTCGTTCCCTATGCTACCAATGACAGCAGCATAGACCACCGTTACACCACTTTATGGACTGGCTTCACAAAGGCTGCGGCCGATTCTCCCGGTATTATCGATACCCGGAAAGTGGGCTTCATGGGACACTCCTTCGGTGGAGGCGCTTCGATCGGCTTGGCTTATAAAGCTTTCAGTGAAAAGGGCTGGGGAAAAGACGGGCGCTTCGTTTTTACAATGGCACCCTGGTACAGTTATCAGATCACGCCCGCCCAGCTCGCCAGCTTTCCGGCCAATACGAAAATGATCACCCAGGTCTATGATGAAGATGTTTATAACGATCACAGAATGGCCATCGATATCTTTAAGAACATCAATATTTCCAATGCTGAGAAGGACTACTATTACCTGAAATCCTCAACCGTAGCTGGCTATAAATATGCCACGGACCATACGCTCCCCAACACCCGTACCGCCTACGATGCCTATGACTATTATGGGGTTTACCGTTTGCTGGATGCGCTGATTGATTACAGTTTTAATAACAACGCGGCGGGAAAAGATGTGGCGCTGGGAAATGGCTCAGCCCAGCAGGTCACTATGCCTGGGTATAAGGGCGAATTTATGGCTCCATTGGAAGTAACCGATGCGCCAGTGGCCAAATACAACCAGGATAAATATCAATTCAGGTGCGGTAGTGTGTTATACAATCCAAGAATAGCCCACTGCGAATAACCTCTTAAACAAGATGATGAAAAAGATCGTATTATTGATGATGGTTCTGCTTTTAATCAGCGGTGCCTATGCCCAGCGGCCGTTTTTGAAGGTAGATCATTGGCTTGATGCCCATGCCGCAGAGATGGGTGGGAGGCTGATACTGGTGGTCTGTAAAGATGGAAAGATCATTTACAGTCATGCGGTCAATGAAATGAATGGCAGACAGCAGGCACTCGTCAGGCTGTTGTCAGAACGGAAAGGGGAGGAGCCCGATTTGGGGAACTATACCGAAACGACAAAACAACCCGTTGCCAGCTGCAGCAAATGGTTGAGTGCAGCGCTTGTGATGACATTTGTAGATAACGGCAAAATTCAACTTACCGATACAGTCGGTAAATTCCTGCCGGTACTTTCCAAAAACGGAAAAGGCAGTATTACGATCGGGGATTGCCTGTCTCATACGACCGGGATTCTCTCGCCGGATTTAAAAGACGACCTGACAGCAAAGCGGAAAGCCAATAATATGGATGAGGTGATCAGCCAGATCGCAGCCTACCCCATGGAAGGGCCTTCAGGAACAGTCTTTCGTTACAGCAATACCGGTCTTCAAATTGCCGGTGCAGTGCTCGAAAAGATTAGCGGTAAGCGTTTTGAAACCTTGTTTGCCGAGCGGATCGCCGGGCCGCTGGGAATGAAAAACACCGATTTTGGACATGGCGTAGTAGCCTTGCCCGCAGGCGGGGCGCTGAGCACACCCGAAGATTACATCCACTTTCTGACCATGATTTTAAACAAGGGTATCTTTGATGGGAAGAGGATTTTAACGGAGAAAAGTATAGCCGCGATGCAGGTAAATAGGGTGACGCCCGATGTAAGAGTTGCCTATACACCTGCGGAAGCAACAGGTTCAGGGTATGGTTACGGGGAGTGGGTTATGGGCAGTGGAACGGTGAGTAGCCCGGGACTTTTTGGCAGCTACCCCTGGGTCGATAACAACAAGGGATACTGCGCATTTTTGATGGCCTTTAATCTGAAATCTGACGGGCGGCAGGCCAAATATGGCGAGCTGAGAAAACTTGTGGAGGCTCAGATTAGATAGTTTCGAATATTGGTATTCTAATGGCTTCAATCTTGAATTTGTATCCAGAATTATAATTAATTGTATGTTTCATACCAAATTGGCTAGTTTTAATTAAATGATAAACACAGCAGGATACTCGGCAAAGCCATTGGCTAAAAAATTGGGAATCAGGGAAGGATTCGTAATACGCCTGGTGAATCCACCAGCATATTATTTTGATCTGTTTGAGGATATGCCCCTCAATATCCAGATATTTGATGACAGGGCGACAGCTAAGAACCTCATTCATTATTTCACACAACTTGCAGATGATCTTCGCAGGGATATGCCCCTATTAAAGGAGGAAATCGAGGCCAACGGCATGATATGGATCTCATGGCCTAAAAAAGCATCAAAGATTACGACTGATATTACCGAAGATGTGGTGCGGGCCCTGGCCCTAAGCAATGGTCTTGTTGACATCAAAGTTTGTGCGATAGACGAAATCTGGTCCGGCCTTAAACTGGTAATACCTGTAAAAGATAGACTCAAAAAATAAGGAAAAATTGTCCCCAAAACACTGTAATGGACTTATCCGGTGTAGGCCATTAATTCACCTTTAACTACCCAAGTGTTTTTTCTCCCGTAAGGAATCACCTTCAAGCTCAATACGGTGTGAAAAAAACAATTCAATTTGCTATAACTACTTGCTGATCAATTAGATGGGTGGTTTAATTATTGTCCTTATGTGGTAAACCGGCGAGGTTGGCTATGCTGCCCGACCTGTATTTACTAAACTTACATCCTTTGCATAAACCCGAATGCAACCATTTGCGCGGGAAATGTTTTGGAAGGTTCGGTTAGTTAGACTGCTTTTTCGTTTCAGCGAATCTCATTCTTCGGATCATAAAAGTCTTCCTGTGCATATACATTGAAAGAAAGCAAAATGATGATAGCAATCAGTGTATTTTTCATGGGCAGAACTCTCTAAAAGATTATTTTTGACAACAATTGCAAAATTATTATACCATTGCCCACAAATGCTTCCTAATGGTTCAAAAGGCATCTCATAGTGCAAATGATGTCCGAATTCGCACATTTAATATCCAAATCTGTAAATAATTGTCTCTAAAAATTGGGAGAAAGTCACAATCGGATTTTAAGCCAACATTTACATCAGTAGTAAAGAAGGAGGTGCCGCTTGGAAGATATAAGCTATCTTTTAATTTCAATAAGCAACACCCAAGCATCAAAAACAGCTTTAATGAATGATAAAATCATCGCCGGAACTATCCAATAAAATCCAGTATCGTGAAAAAACAACAGGCAAAGTCCTGCTAAGAGATAAGGAAGAATTGCGAGTTGATCAAAAAGTAAATTAAAAAGATATACGCGTTTAAATTCCTTTAATGCTTTCAGATATATTTTCAGATCAGCCCTGGTCACCATAACGCAAACAAGCAACCCAAATCCTAAAAGTTCGTAACCTATTAAGTTATGTCTTTGGTTGGGAACGAGCAAAAGAACTGAAAAGATCAAGATGGATACCAATAAAATTAAAGCTACTGATGCCTTGAGAATAAGAAGCGGAAATGATAAGATTTGTGTGAGGTTGATGGAAATTCCAACAAATATTAATCCCGTCAGCGCTGCCGCTGCACCCGCAGTGGCTACATAGAAATCATTCCATTCAGGCATATTTGAAGTCATACAGATTTGATTTACGGAGATTGGTTTGTTTACCTAAGTAATTTTTATAATAGGTATAGAGGATTCCTTTATTGATGCATAGAGCATCCAGTCAGCGAAGTCCTGATCATTTAAACCAGGCAATTACATAAACTACGTCAATATTGTGCTGATTTAAAAGATGGGGTAAATCCGTACACGACTTCCATGTACGGATTTATGTTCTAAGGTCGATATTAATTACCTTCGTTATCTGTCAGAAGATTTTGATCGCTGGCGTGGGAAATATTTAGAAATGTGCAGGATCGCTCCCGGAACAACCACTTTCCCGTTTCATAAACAAGCCGATCATCGTAGGTTGCCAGGCTTTGATAACAAGATCCGTCGTGACTGCCAGCACTTTCCGATAGGATCCAGCGCGCAGTGGCCGTTTTTCCTGAGATCGTGACCACACCTGAGTGCAGCATCTGACAAAAGAAACGCTTGCCTACTGTAAGTGTCGAAAAGAGCTTTGAAATACTATCTCGACCTCTACTCTCTATAATGAGAGGTGCGGATAGCAACCAAACGCCATCCTCTGTCCATAACGATGTAAAACGTTTCGCATCCCCAGACGTGCAGATATCTGCAAACGAAGCAGCCAACGCCCGGATCAGATTCTCGTCTTCCAGGATTTTCAGTCTTTCTTCAATGCTATTCATGACTTTTGTAAGTGTAAAGTTTCGTCGTTTGGGCCTCGCTGTATACCGCTAACCAGCCGGTCCCAGTTTCCATGCGCAATGGCTTCCTTGTCCGCCACGGACAGTTCTGCTTGTTCAAGGAAAGCGCGTGCACCATTCTTAATGCTGCTTTGGTATGGCCAGTCCTGGGAGAACATCATCCGATCAACGCTAACAATCTCGATCGTGCGAGATAAATACTGCGGGCTGAAAATGCCACTTGGCGTATAATAGACGTTCTGTTTGAAATAGTCGATTATGGGACGCTCCAGATTGAGGCCAGCGTGGTTTAGCTGTGCGATGCGATCTAAGTAGAAGAGTACCACTTCGCCCCAGTGGCCAACAATCACCTGAAGTTTAGGATACCGGTCAAAAACCCCGCCCAGCACCATCCGCAGGAGCTGGATTCCCGTCTCATAATGCCAACCTATCGCGCCCATAGAAAGCATGATGTCCGCTACGTCGCCAATACCTGTATAGTAGGCATCACGTACTTTGGCTGGGGGAAGCTGCGGATGGAGGTAAAGCGGTGCCGCTAACGCTTCTGCAGCCTCGTAAATCGGATCGAAGTCGCGATGATCCATATTGCGCTCACGGACACGTCCATTCAGCAGCGCCCCTTTCAGCCCAAGCTCATGTACAGCACGTTGCAGCTCTTTTGCTGCTGCCGCCGGATCAGGTGCAGGAAGCGTTGCGAAACCATCGAAGCGATCAGGTCGGTTTTTAATGGCACCCTTCAAGATGTCATTGAAGTCTCTGGCAACTGATATGGCATCTGCTGGCTCAAAATTCTGAACACCGGGTGACGGCAGTGACAGCACCTGAATATCGATGCCTGCATCATCCATTGCCTGAATGCGGATATCCTCCAGATCTTCCAATTGCCTTGCATATTGATTGCTATTTAAGGACACTGTGAAGTCTTGTTGGGCCGCGGTTGCCGTCCAGGCGTCACTTACCCGACCAGGTACAAAGTGTTCTTCTAAAGCTATAATTTTCATAGTTTTGGTCTTTTATAGTTCCTTACCCACGCTTATATCAACCAATGTGTTCGGATAAAAAGTCAGATGTACGCTGATCTGCTAAAGCCGCTGCGGCTTCCGATCTACGTTTGCCAAGGGTGCAAGCAAAACCATGGTGTTCGCCTGGATAGTCAAAAATCGTGATCTGCGGATTACGGTCAAAAGCAGCATGAATTTGCGCCTGAATCTCTTTGCCCACGTGTTCGTCGAACTCTGGCATATGTAACATGAGCGGATTTCTGATGGCATCTTTTTCGTCAAGCATGCGCTCGATCTGCACACCGTAGTAAGATACGGCCGCATCAATATCTGTTCTGGCCGAAGCATAAGCCGCCATGCGTCCACCCAGGCAATAACCGACCAAGCCGACCTTTACCTTACTGCCTGCGATCTCTCGAGCTTTGTTTATCGTGCTCTGGACATCGTGTACCCCTTTATCCGTGTTAAAGCGCATGACGACATCCACGGAACGTTTCAAGTTGGATTTCACGTCCGGGTCCAATTCCATACCCGGATCCAGACGCCAGAAAAGGTCAGGCGCTATGGCCAGGTAACCGCTTTGGGCCAAGAGGTCGCAACGCCAGCGAATGTCAGTATCGACTCCGAAAATTTCCTGAATGACGAGAACTGCCCCCCGTGGTCTCCCCTCTGGCTCTGCCACATACACATTGAACTTGCCTACGCCGTCATAGGAATGTATCTTTGTTGTAAAACTCATATTGAAAAATTGTTTAACCGTACCACGTGGTACGGTTAAACAAACGTACTAAATGGTACGGTAAATTGCAAGCAAATAAATAATGTCTAAAGATCTGCAACAACAAGCGCGCCGTAAGACAATCCTGGAGGTTGCTGGACAGCACTTCCTTCTACATGGTTATGGTGGCACTACGATGTCGGCGATTGCTTTGGCATCTGGTGGGTCAAAAGAAACCCTGTGGCGGTACTTCCCTAATAAAGAGGTTCTTTTCGCGGCATATATCGAGCACGCCACTGCTGCTTTTCGGGGTAGGTTGGCTCCTGATCTTGACTCCAATATTCCTTTGGAAAAAGCGCTCAGAAACTTTGCCAAACACTACATCGAAGAGATATGTTCGCCAGAATCAGTTGAATTGCATCGACTTGCAGTGAGCGAGAGTTCGCGTTTTCCGGAAGTCGGCAGGCTGTTTTATGAACGTGCGCCGAAGGCAACTGAGGAGCTTCTTGCCGACTTTTTGGAAAAACAAATGGTAATTGGAAGCCTGCGGTCAGAAGATCCCAATAGAGCTGCCAGAACGCTTATCCAACTATGTATGATGGCAAGATATCCGGTCATTTTCTGTATTCAAACGGCTGCCGACATAAATGCAACCGGATTGGCTCAAACTAGTGTATCAGATTTTATGAGTATTTATGGAAATGTATAAAGAACCGGTCGTGGCTGTTGAAGAAGTAGTCCGAACAAGGAATTTTTGAGATCTGCTTCAAATATTTCTTTTACCTTTCAAAAAGAAAGGTAATCTGCTAAAAAGAGCGGATTGGTAATAGTAGATCGGCTACTAACTTCCTGGGCAGCACTTATACCGACTTTTATTTTTGTCGTTTTAAGATGCTTCTTGACATTAAATGCAATGGCAGCCACCAAAATGTTCTTATGAGCTCCTTGCTTTCCCAGCACATTTACTTTACTGAATCCATAATATTGAACCAAGCTTCTAAAGGCTGGGTCAACTGTACTTTGTCGTAGCCGCTTCATCCTTTTTCCCCTTCTGCTTTGTTGCCTTACATATGCCCTCTGATACTCTGGATACTTTCACCGGAATCTGCATTCAGGCGTGAAAACCGTTTAGTTTCATATCCATTCATTCATTTATTAAATTATAGCTTTTCGTTGAGCCCTCAATTTTGCTCTGACGGAATTACAGCCACGTAGATTTAGAATATTATATAAAATCACGTTAGCACCATTAAATCCGATTTTTTTCGCTCCACTTTTTTGGTTTTAGTCCAAAGTATTTTTCAAACAATCGCCCAAAGTAACTGAGGTTGCTGAACCCTAACTGATATCCAACTTCTGAAACGGATCGTTTCTCTTCTCTTAAAAGCCTTGCAGCTTCCTGCATACGCCGATGCTGGTGGTAATCGTTTAGGCCCATCCCAAATACCTGGGTAAAAATTTTTCTTAATTTCAGTTCATTCATTCCGCTTACTTTGACGAGCCCCGCCATTGTAAAGGAACTATCCAGGGAGTCTTCCAGGGCATTGCGGACAAGATATACTGCCTCTATTTCATAATTGCTCAGGCTACGGTGCCTGATGTCCTGTCTGTTTAATAAATTTTCAAAAAGCAGATAAATCAGTTCCAATGATTTCAATCTGTAATATGCTTCAGGCAAAATAGGGTCCGTATGGCTGTCGGAGATTTCATTGACCAGCTTTGCCATTTGAGGCGACATAAATTCCTCTATCCAAAGCGTTTGATCCGCGTTGAATAAATATTCCAGCCGGCTTTGATCTTTCCCTATGAAGTTTCTCAGATAATTCAGGCTTAACAGAATTGTAATTTGCCTGATGTTAAAATCTTTTGGGAAAGTAACCTCGCTTTCCCAGTTAGAAGGTGTTATACGTACATGGGGCTGACAAGCCGGCGGCCTGGCTGCCGGTATAGCTTCCTTTGCTGCGGTATTAAACATATTCTGAAACGAGATCAGCAGTCCCTTCTCTTCGATCTGCATCGGTTTTCGTTTGAAGAAAAATGTTTCAGTGGCTACCAGTGACCGGATCAACACAAGCATATCTGGCAGCATATCTACCACCTTCATCTCATCGAATTGCAGCAGCTTTAATGCAGCGTCATCAGCTAGTACAGGGACACCCAGCCTGGTTGCCAGCCTTAGCATTTCATGTTGAACCTCATTCATTCTTTTGGACTATTTTTGCTGTCTAATGGGCTATTTTTATCACAAATTAGCAAATAATTTTGTGATGTTAATTTAAATTAAAATATATGAAGAAACATATTGTTATCTCAGGAGGGGGTATAGCCGGTTTAACGGCGGCAAAGTTTTTAGCCAAACAAGGTCACAGGATAACGGTGCTGGAAAGAGCCCTGTCATTTAATAAATCAGGATTTCTGATTTCGCTGAAAAGTTTTGGGGTAAAGATCATGGATGAACTTGGGCTCACTTCTGAGCTCTTTGGTGAATCATCGCCTTCTGAATTTGTCAATTTCAGGGAATCTGATGATACGGTAATCCAAAAGATCAGCTATGAGAAGATGAATGAAAATATTGAACGCTCGATCTTAATCACAAGAGGTGGGCTTCATCATGTATTGTACGAAAGTGTAAAGAATGAAGTCGAGATAAAATTTTCATCAAGCATTCAAGAGCTAATCGTACAGGGGCAGCAAACCAATATTGTACTTGGTGACGGGAGCATTTTGGCGGCTGATCTGCTCATTGTTTCAGAAGGATTGCGTTCATCGACAAGGGAAAACCATTTCAGACATTGTCAGCTCGAAGACTTTAATGTGCTTTATATGGGTGGCCGGCTTAAAGGGAAGCATTCTTACAAAGTAGGAACGTTTAATATTTATATTGATGTCAATAAGATGCTGTCTGTTTACCCGATTGCTGCTGAAGAAATAGCCATACAGTGTTATGTCCACAATACAAGCGATGATTTAGCGGCCATAAAAAATACTGCCGACAAACTGCTGTTAGAATCTTTCAAAGGATATAGCCCTGATACAGTGAGCCTTCTGGATCGATTCGTAGACAAAGGCCTTATGTTCGTAGATAAAATGGGTATGGTAAATGCCCCGAAACTAGTGCAGGGAAATGCTGTTTTACTAGGGGATGCAGGCTATTGCCCTACGGCACTTTCCGGTATGGGCGCATCCCTATCTATTTACGGAGCAAAAGCACTGGCACATTTTATCCAGCAGAATACCGGCGATTTGAAATCAGCCTGTAACAGTTATGATAATCTGATGCAGCCGATAATTCAAAAATTTCAGGGTAATGCAAGAAATAACGCGGCATCCTTTATTCCCGATAACGAAGAGAAATTAAAGCAATTTGTCCAATCGTTTAGAGCAGCTTCGGAGCCGGATCTTCATAGAATAATGACTGATCCCATTGTATTGAATGATAACCAGTTACACTTTAAAGCAGATCACTGAGATGAATTTTAGAAAAATGCTGGCTGTGTTAACTGGATTTGGAACGGTTGCGCTTTTGAGTTCGGTGTTTGCCAAAATACAAGGGGTGCTCAATCCGACGTCTCTGGTGCTATTCACAAATAATAGCTTAGGGACAACGGATACTTTGCAATTGCTGATCAAATTGTTGTGTGTTTATAGCAGCTGTATCATTGGTGGTATGATGAGCACTATCGTTGGCGGAGGCACCAGGGAGAATTTAATTGTTGGCGCCATTACAGAATTACTTGTAGGCTGGCTTTGGCTGTCGGTCGTAAATCCTTCCTGGTTCTGGATAATGTTGATTCTTGGTGTGTTGCCTTGCGTTTTGTTAGGAAATAAATGGCTTTTAGTACTTAAAGGTAAACACTGGCATGCGGGTAAGTGAAGTTAAGTAGAGGATAAGATCTGTTAACTGGTTCTGGTACTTCTAGCAAACCATGCATTCTGTGAACCAGACATTTCCTACCTCAGGCATTTTATCCAAGTAGTTTCCTTTGATTATATATCTGTACGACCTGGAACCTGCACGCACCTATGGCCAAGTATGCGATGGGACATGGCAAGGACGTAGCCTGTGAAATTCCGATTGCAACCACAGTGCAAGAATGCTTCCACCTGGTCGAAACCTCTGAAGGAACAAAAAAGCACTGCATGATGCTTGAAAAGTGCTGCTATGATTTCTTTGAATTATTGACACTGAACATGGCCAGACAACGGTTTTTCAGTGAGATCCTTCACGCAGAGGGTGCTTATATCCATGATTCATTGTTTGATTGGGCGCGCTGGCTATTTTCCTTCATGTCGGATCGCAGGTGATTGCTTTTGACACCATCATTGGTTATGCGGGATCAGTGGGCCTTGGTCTTGTGGAAGCAAAGGTTTTTTCGTCTTACACACTTTTCTGCACGATCTGTGGTTAATCAGTTTGGGTATCGTTTTTATTCCCAAACTGATTAACCAGGTCAATGCCCTGAGGGTCCGTACGGTTTTAGGAACCTTATTCACTTTACTGATTATATACGCTAAGGGAGAGATTAGCTGGCTTAGTCACAGTACCGATGTTTCGATCTGGTTTGTAGTGCTTTTAGGACTGGCCAACTCACTGGTCTGGGCTGGAATATGGCCGGTTGCACTGGATAGTTAGGGCAGATTTACCAAGCTTGGAGCATCGGTTATGATTATGGGTTTGAGCGGAAATGCCAGCATTCCTTTATTTTATGGTCACTTTGCCGATGTGCAAAAGGCTTACTGGGTGCTGGTTCCGTGTTATCTGTACCTAGTTATTTATGCTTTTCAGGACACAAAATAAAACACTGGCTCTGAGTTTCTTTACTTTTTAAAGGCGGATTTTAAAATTTTACTGTATAGAAATAATGACGATTAAAATTTTCAACGGTAATATTCTGACGCCTTACCGAATGATAAAAAACGGCACAGTCGTAATTGCCAACTGAAAGATTGCTAGGTGATTGAACGGGATATTGAGACGCCCGATGCTGTTGAAATTGATGCAAAGGAAACTATATTTCACCCGGTTTTATCGATATGCACATCCATGGTGGTAGCTATGATTTCATGGACGGCACTAAGGAAGCTAATTTGAAAATCGCTGAAACACATGTGAGGTATGGCATGACATCCATGGTGCCGACGACGCTTACAAGTCAAAAGAAAGAACTTTTGAGAAAACTTGATCTCTATGAGCGGGCACACGAGAAAAATCGGAACGGATCACAGTTTTTGAGGATGCATTTGGAAGGGCCATACTTCTCGCAGGGTCATTACGGTGCATAGGAGGCACGTTACAGTCGGAAATACTGCATGCAAGATTGTCGTTGCAGTAATTTAGCTTTTAGCTAAATTCTTTCGTCTACACCAGAGGGTCTTCAAGTTTCAGAATTGTGATACTCCTTTTATTTTGCATTGCCAGCGGCAAGTTTAGGATATTGCGCTTCCTCTCCATTTGTCTTTTATCAGGATATGACATGGTCTTCATCTTATTAGGGAGATGCCAACTTCCCAAGAGCTCTTGCAAGTTATCTCCTTGATCACTATTACAAAATGTATCTATGAAACTTTTACATCCATTCAATCGGTCGACAAAAGCCCACTGGTAACGAGATATTGGCGTCATGGAAGGCGAAGTGCTTCGTATTTGGGTTTAGTGGTGAAATCCCATCCGAACGTTAAGCCGTGAACCTTTACCAACTGTTTTAAACAACCTCACAATCCGGCAGTACGATTTTTAATAGGAGAAGGATGGTGCAAGTGTAGATTTTGTCTTCCTTAATTTATTTATACTTTCCATGATTCAATTATTTGAATTTTGTATCTTTGAAAAATGAATAATATAGAAACATTAGAAGATTTTTATACACAACGTTTCAAGGCTATTCCAAAAATTTTGCAAAATGAAATCGGGCATTTTAATGTGTTTGCTTTTAATGATTTGCTAGGGTGTAGCATAAAACCCATTCCTTACAGTCGCAGAGGTTATTTTAAAATAAGCTTCATACAAGGGGTAAATAAAGTGCATTTTTCGGATAAAACTATTGAGATCAAAAAACAGGCATTGCTTTTTGCAAATCCCCAGGTGCCCTATAATTGGGAACAAATCGGAAATGAGCAAAATGGATTTTCGTGTGTGTTTACAGAGCTTTTTTTTCATCATTTCGGCAATCCGAAAGACTATTCTGTTTTTCAACCGGAGCGTTTGCCAATAATTGAATTGACAGACATACAGGCAAGGTGGGTAAAGAAATTATTTGACGAAATGCTAACGGAGTGGACATCTGAACACATGCATAAGTACGACAAAATGCGAATTATGGTTTTTGATCTTTTGTATAATGCAGAAAAACTGCAACCTATTAAACCCACTTTTCAACTCTACAATAACGCTTCTCAAAAAATTACCACCCAATTTTTAGAATTATTAGAACGTCAGTTTCCTGTTGAAGATGTTGGTGCATTGCCTTTACGTTCCGCTTCAGATTTTGCGGAAAAACTATCCATTCACGTCAATCATTTGAACAAAGCGTTACACGAAGTTTTGCATAAATCCACCTCTTTCATTATTCAGGAAAGAATTTTAATTGAAGCAAAAATCCTTTTGAAGCATACGAAAAAAGATGTTTCTGAAATTGCGTTTGCATTAGGTTTTAAAGAAAATACACATTTCAATAATTTCTTTAAAAAATATACTGGTATAACACCAAGACAGTTTCGTCTTGATTGATTTTTGTAATAATGTGATTGTTTTTTGTTAGAACATAGGTTTGTTCTCAACTTAATTTGCAACAACAAATTATATACTACAATGGCAAAAACAATTTTTATTACAGGTGCTTCATCGGGCATAGGGAAATCAACAGCAATTTATTTTGCAAACAAAGGTTGGAAAGTAATTGCAACAATGCGAAGTCCACAAACAGTAACAGATTTAGGAGAATACGAAAATGTTACGTTGCTTCCGTTAGACGTTACTAATGTTGAACAAATAAAATCAACATATGAAAAGGCTATTGCTTTGGGAAATATTGACGTTGTGTTGAATAATGCAGGTTACGGAACTGTTGGTGCGTTGGAAGGGACGACAGACAAAGAAATTGAACAAGTTGTAAATACCAATCTTTTGGGCGTTATCCGATTGACGAAGGAGTTTACTCCGCATTTCAGAGAAAACAAAAGAGGTGTATTTATAACAATTTCATCCATTGGTGGTTTAGTCGCTTATCCTTTCTTTTCGTTGTATCACGCTACAAAATGGGCTATTGAAGGTTGGACAGAAAGTATGGCTTTTGAATTAAACCGTTTGGGTATTCAAATAAAAACAGTTCAACCTGGACCTACAAAAACCGATTTTGTAGGCCGTTCATTGGTTATTCCTGAGCATCCGGCCTATGAAGATTTTTTCGATGGCTTCAAAAAAGTATTTTTTAGCGACGAAGTCATCAACAGTCTTGCTCCTGCGGAAACTGTTTCAGAAGTGATATACCAAGCTGCCACAGACGGAAAAAACCAGTTGCGTTACTTGGTTGGCGCTGTTGCAAATGATGATTACAACAAGCGTTTAGAATTGGGTGCAGAAGCATTTCATCAAGACCTGGATAAGGCATTTTTCGGATGAAAATTATTTATAACAAAGAACAAATAAAAAAAAGGCTGTAAAAAGCCTTTTTTTTATTAAGAGTATGCTGTCCATTCATAGGAGAAGCGGCAGATGCAAAAGAACTGTTTAAGGAATGTTGGTTGATAGTCCTAATTGCATTCAAATTTGACGGATTTATCCTTCATTGTCACTGGATCAGTAACTTGATTTGTACTTCGCTTGTCCCGCTAGTGACTGTTAAACGTCTTTTGTATTTTGTTTGATGAGTGCCAGCATAGTGGAGTTAAAAGAAGTCAAATCTGATCCTAATTCGTTGAAAAATTCCAAGTCAGCGTTTTCGACACAAATAATGGCTTTTTGAAGTACTACTTCTCCTTTCGTAGTCAGCTTAATCAGCTTTGCCCTGGTGTCTATCGGGTGATCATGGCGGGTGATGAATTCTTTTTCTTCGAGTGTCCTTAAGACCTTTGACACCATCATCCTATCCGCATTGCCCTGATTAGCTATATCGACCTGCGTAACTTTATCACTCTCCCTAGATAGCCAGGCCAGGGCACAGAGTAGCGCAAACTGGGTAGAGGTTAGATCCAAAGGATCCAGCACACGCTTTTGTTTCCTTTGCCATAGCATGGTTAACTGCCCCAAAAGATAACCCGGGCTTTCTTCGGGTTTCTTAAAATGAAATTCAATCTTTTTGGACATGGCTCTTTTCCAGCATTTGTGAAGAAATCAGTTCAAAGTCTTGCTGATCGATTTCGAACAAACCAAAACGAAACGGATAGCCCCAGTTTTTCTTGTCCTGAATAAAATTCAGTCCAGGGATTAGCGGCAAAATGGAAGTATCTTCGCCATGAAAAATTTCAACCTCGCGTCTTGATGGGCAGAAATCCTCTGACGCTTGGAACTGATAGATTTCATCATCCATAAGCCTGCCTATCCCAGTGAACTGCTGACACGCCTGTGGCTTTCCTAGTGTTTGTTTTCCCGAATAGAAGATAACGACATCATCTTTGCGCAAACGTTTAAGTGGCGATGCCTTGCCGTGGCAAGTCTGGGCAATCACCTGCATGAATGCGCTTTTGACATGCTCCTTTGACGCCGATATGATCCAATTTTTTGTATCCCGGTTCATATCTATTCAACTGTCTCAAGGAAGGTTAGCTTGTATCCATCTGGGTCTTTGGCAACGATGATTTTTCCGAAAGGTGTTTCCTGAATTGGCCCCAGCAGGGTTACATCCTTCGCAAGAAGCTGAGCCTGGAGATCCTCGATTTTACCATCGATTGCGAACCAGATTGCAACGCCGACACCCAGCTCTTTTCCATTGAGGTCACCGATTGGGGTACGAATGGCAAAACTTGACTCACCTTTGTTGTAACGAAAAACACAGGCATGTGGGTTAGGTATTCCGGAATCTTCGAAACCCAATTTCTGCGTATAAAACGCTTTGGATGCCTCAATATCCCTCACTTGAAGGGATGCAAATTCTAATTTTCTCATAATGTTTCTAATTTTTGTTGTCGTAAATATAATATATACGACTACAAAATTCAAATGTTTTATTTTCTCATGTTCACATTTATACGACCTTTTACATGTGGACATCTGTCTCCGCTACGCTGAATGCATAGTATGAGATAACCGTCCGTTTTCGCTAATTTTGAAAATTTGTTTGGTGGTATTTGTGTAAATCACAAGCTGGCTATTCAGTGACCTTTTAGAGCATAGGAAGGAGTGTTTTAGTTCGATAAAGGTAAGACGATGCACGTTTAATCATAATTTAACATGCTGCTCAGAGCGTCCATAAGCAAACGGTGCTGGCCGCAGCAGAACTGTTTTAAAGATGTTGGAACATAGGTAGCTTTCTGATTCTTTTTCAGAATTGTACCGCAAAAGCAGGGAAAATAGGTGAGCAACCGATATAAGTGTTGATTAGGGTTTCCTTAAAATAAAACATCAACACGCGAGGATGTACGAAATATTGCTGTTGTTTAATGAAATTAAAGAAGCAGATAAGCCGGATTACATTAGTGACTCTTCCTTTTACATAAAAAAAATAGGGAATCATTTAAAAAATGGACAACTCATACTCACGGATTTAAAAAATATAAAAACAATACAAATTCCTAAATCTCCGGATGTTAAAATTCAGTTTCATCTTATTCCTTTTGATTAAGTTGAGAATTTTCTCAAAAAACGATAACGAATAAAAAGTTACGATTGAGTTTATGAAAAAGAATGGTAAATAGGGAAAAAGATGATAAAACTTGGTAAGGGTATTTCAAATTTCATAGTGATTGCATTTGTATTAACAATGATTGTGTCCTTAATAATCTTTTTGAGTATTTAGATGCCACTTAACGACTTGTTGTATGTGTTCTTTTTATATATCGCTGTTGCATTATTTTTTTACGGAGTTTATAGACTTTTTAAGATGCTGCTCTGATTCAAACTGATAGCCTGTCACAATAATGTCCCACAAAGCGAAGAGTTATTGAAGACAACTCCAAATGATGTTCAAAGCAGATATAATAGGTCTGCCGTATTCTGGAGAATATAGCGAACGAGTTTACGACAATGAAAATCCATGGAATTCTCAAAGTTGGACCTTTGTAAGGTTCATAAACAACGATCAATCAGAGTGGTGCGGACATTTTAGTGGTTTTCCAAGGGAAGTTGCTGTCCCGAAAGCCAGAGATATGGTCTTGATTTTGACATCGGATTGGTTATACCGGCTTGACAGGCAGAGAGGAAATCTAACGAATTCAGAAGACAAGCTCTTCTCTGGACTGACCTATGAAAATTCTCTTCTTAAAATCGAAGAACGGATAGAATGTGATTTATAGATAAAAATTGTATTTTATTTGTTTGAAGACCTATGCCATGGGGTAATTTAAGAACCATTAAAACATGTATTTGGCAAGCCTGACAGAATTTGCTTCTGCGACTACAGTAGGAAGAAAATGTATTGCACCGCGCAATAAAAACCTATTTTATTTCTGTCGGATTGACCGTTAATGTTGTAGAATTATTTTATATATTGTAGAAATTGTTACAGTTTATAAGATTATTAAAGATTAAACGATCAATGCTCATCACGCGTCGTTAAGAATATTTCTCACTGTATCACGGCTGCTCTCCCTTAAGATGAAATATATGACCGCTCAGACGCTTTTTTTGGTGTCAATCCATATTCTGGTTCAGGCGCAGAATCTTAGATTCAACCATCTCACAACCAATGAGGGACTTTCCCAAAGCCACGTGACGGCCATTCTCAAAGACAAACAAGGTTTTATGTGGTTTGGAACAGAAGACGGGCTCAATAAATATGATGGCTACATCTTTACCCATTATAAACATCAACCTGACGACAAAAACAGTATAACAGACAGCTATATCCAGGATTTATTAGAAGATAAAAAAGGCAACCTGTATGTTGCCACATCCAGTGGTCTTGACAGGTTTGACAGAAATAAGAACAGTTTCAGACACTTATTTACCCAAGATGTTAACGATATTTTCCAGGACAGTGAAAACAGGATCTGGCTTGGTACTCAAAATGGGCTTTTCCTATTTGACCAAAAAGGCAATAGATTTCGATTCTTTCAGCATGCCGGGCAGAATCGCAGTTCAGAAAGCAGAAATCCAATTCTTCGTATTGAGGAAGAAATGGACGGTTCACTGTGGCTGGGAACGGAAAAGGGGCTTTACCAAGTAGTGCTTAAAAATCAGAAATATACAAGCCGCCATGTTGCAATGGCATGCAAAAACTGCTTACCGGCAGCACCTGTCAGAGCCCTTTGTAAAGATGGCAATGGACGTTTATGGATAGGAACCAGGGGCGCCGGGCTTTATATGTACAAGCATGACCAACAAGCCTTTCAAAACTTTCAACATCAGCCTTCTCAAGAGAATTCAATTGCACATAATGATATTCTTACTATAATGGAGGCTAAGGATCATAACCTTTGGATCGGAACCGAAAACGGTGGAATAAGCATGTATAACGTTGTTACAGGCCAGTTTCATCGCTATCAGCAACGACCCAATGAGCCGGCCACCTTAGGCAATAATTCTGTTTATTCGATCTATCAGGATGACGCTGAGAATTTCTGGATTGGCACCTATGCTGCCGGGGTTGATTTTTTGCCCAGGTTTGGCGAGAAATTTCGGTCTTACCGGACCATTCCAGCAAATCCTGCCAGCCTTACAAACAACGTGGTGCTTTCCATATGCGGGGATAGTTTAGGCAGGCGTGTATGGCTAGGCACAGATGGCGGCGGATTGAATGTATTTGACAGCCAAAGCAATACATTTTCAAATTACCGGCACGATCCTAAAAACCCAAAATCCATCAGTAATGACCATGTGATTTCGATAATAAGAATTTCTAAAGATGTATTGGCGCTCGGGTTCCACGATGGGGGCTTTGATTTTTTTAATACTAAAACCGCTGCTGCGCAGCACCATTTACCAGATCCTGGTGACCCAAACAGTCTTTCGTTTGCAGATGTTAACAACCTATATAAAGACCGCCAGGATAATATATGGATAGGCACCTGGGGCGGCGGGTTGAACTCTTACAACCTGAAAACCGAAAGATTTACGCGCTACCGGACTAATCCCAGAGACAGCAGCAGCATTAGCTCAGACATCGTAACAACTGTTTTTCAGGATCAGGAAGGCAATATCTGGGTTGGAACCTACAATGGACTCAACCGGCTGGATGTCGTCCGGCAGCGCTTCAAGCGTTACGGACGTAAAGCAGGCAATAGCGTGTCGATCTCGCATAATAAGGTCCAATGCATTGTCCAGACTGATCCAGGCGGCTTGTGGATAGGCACAGTCGGAGGAGGACTCAATTATTTTGATACCGTCACTCAAACATTTAAGGCCTACACCGAAAAGGATGGGCTGGCCAGCAATGTTGTATTTGCCATGCTGCAAGATCATCACAACAATTTATGGTTAAGTACCAATAAGGGCATTTCAAGACTGGATCTTCAAAAGAGAACATTTAGAAACTTTGGGGTCAAAGACGGTCTTCAGGGAAACGAGTTCAGAGATAATTCCTGTTTTGTGAGCAGTGCCGGGCAAATGTTTTTCGGCGGGGTGAATGGGTTTAGCAGCTTCAACCCAGATAGCATCAGCTACAACCGATTTGCCGCACCGTTGTTTCTTACTGGGCTTCAGATTTTTAACAAGACTGTTACAGCTGGTGACCGCTCGGCAGTTCTAATAAAAGATATCTCCCAAACCAACGAACTGGTACTCTCATACAAGCAGTCTGTATTTACACTTGAATTTGCAGCACTTAACTATACCATACCGGAAAAAAACCAGTATGCCTACCAGTTGGAAGGGTTTGATCCGGCCTGGAATTATGTCGGCACAAGGCGCACGGCAACCTATACAAACCTTGATGCTGGAACGTATACTTTCAGGGTTAAAGCGTCCAATAATGACGGGATGTGGAACCCGGTGGGCAGGTCTTTAAAAATCACTATTACTCCGCCGTTTTGGCTGACCTGGTGGTTCAGGTTGATCGCTCTGAGTACTGGCACTGGTGTTTTGATCTTGATTTACCTGGTGCGAACACATGCGAGCCGAAGGCACAAGAAATTGTTGATCAAAGAAGTCAAACAGCGTACCATGCAGCTGGAAGTGGCTATTGAAGAGGAGAGAAAAGCCAAGCGAGCCGTAGAGAAAGCTATTGAGCAGGAAAAAAAAGCGAAGCAGCAGGCCGAGTTGGCCAGTAGGGCTAAAAGTGCTTTTCTGGCTGTGATGAGTCACGAGATCAGGACGCCTATGAATGGGGTTATTGGTATGGCTTCACTGCTTGCGGAAACGGAGCTGGATCCTGAGCAGCGCAGTTACACGGAAAGTATACAGTCAAGCGGAAGCAGTTTACTGACGGTGATCAATGATATTTTGGACTTCTCAAAAATAGAATCGGGCCATATGCAGCTTGAGGAAGCACCGTTCAACCTTCGAAGCTGCATCGAAGCGGTGATGGATGTGTTTAGTGCTAAAACCGTAGAATCTAAACTTGAGCTGCTTTACACAATAGAGCGTGGCGTACCCGAGCAGTTGATTGGCGATAGTCTTCGGCTTAGCCAGATCCTTACGAATCTGATTGGAAATGCTGTGAAATTTACCAATATGGGAGAGGTTGTATTATCAGTCCAGCTGCATGAGGGCATAGAAGTGGATCAAAAAATTCGACTGTACTTTTCAATCAAAGATACCGGAATCGGTATTTCCCAAGATAAGATCGGTAGGTTGTTCAAGGCCTTTTCGCAGGTAGACTCCTCCACCAGCCGACAATATGGCGGTACAGGCCTAGGCCTTGCCATTTCACAGAAACTGGTTGGTCTGATGGGCGGTACCATTCAAGTAAGCAGCTCTGAAGGTAAAGGTAGCACCTTCGAATTTTCATTGCTTTTCAAAATGCAACTTCCTTTCCATGCTGGCATTTCGGTAGATCATAAAGATTTTTCGACAGCTATGGTCCTTATAGCAGAAGGTAATGCCAGCAGCCGCCGGATATTGGCGGACCAGCTTAACGATTGGGGAATGGTTGTCCTGCAGGCAGCCAATGGCCAGCAAGCGCTGCATCTACTGGCAGAAAATAAAGCGGTACAGTTGGTGATTACCGGGATGAATATGGTGCCTGTCGACGGCATAGGGCTTGCAATGAGGACCAACCAAAATTACCCTGGGCTTCCGGTGATACTTCTAAGTGCCGGAAGCGAACTGCCCAAGGAACAGAAGGCGCTTTTCAGTGCCTTGCTGAAAAAACCATTCAGGCAAAAATTACTTTTTAATACGGTTCAGCAGCAGCTTAAAAACAAAGATGTTGGCTATGCAGCTGGTACAACAGCGCCTGAAGTGTTCAATAAATTACTTTACGCAGGCTTTTCAAGCAAATATCCGCTCAACATCCTTGTGGCAGAGGATAATAAGGTCAATCAGATTGTGATATTAAATGTTCTCAGCAAGCTGGGCTATAAACCAACGCTTGTTTTCGATGGAGCTCAGGCGGTGCAGAGCGCAAGTCAAAACGCATTTGATCTCATTTTGATGGACGTACAAATGCCACATATGGACGGGCTTGAAGCAACAAAAATAATTAAGGCAGGTAATTTGGGTAGGCCCTATATCATTGCAATGACCGCCAACGCTATGCCTGAGGATAAAAATCAATGCTTTGACGCTGGGATGGACGAGTATGTTAGTAAACCTTTGAAATTGGAAGAATTAATGCAGATCCTTGAAAAATTCTCCAGGTTAATACGAGAGAGGAAGCAGTAAGGCTTTGAAGGTAGTGATTCTGAGGATGGTAAAGTATTTTATGGATACATGACTTTTAATGATCGCCGGAATTGCGGGAATGTTCTCGATTTGCCCGGATCAAACGTTGCAGCATGTTCTACGAAAACAACATGCAACATGATGAACGGACAAACCAAAGTTTCTGATATGGAAACAATTTTACAAGGGTCTCCGCGCCAGACGATACGCCACTGCACTTCTGTACCCCATCAGACACGCGGTCTTTCCGGGTGGACTTTCGAAAGACGCGCTCTGTTACCAATGCCCCCACAACAAGAGCCTACACATTCGTCAGGGAGGCCGATTTATGTTTTTTAGGATCCCTTCCCGAACAAATGTCGAACCAATTTCTCAATGATTTACAGAAAATAACTAGATTAGTTGTGCATTGACGTATTTACGAAGCTAAATATTTTAGGTAATGCTCCTACGATTTTATGAAGGTCGAATCCCATCGGAATTTTCACCAACTAAATTTTGAACACCTACTTTTTTATTTCGAAGACGGGCCGGACTTTCGCTTATAAGTTCCTGCAAGATAAAGATACCTTGGCCGGATCCAAAACCGACAACTCAATTTTGAAATTGACAAGTGGGTTCAATGATGCAAGAGATTAATTGCCTCTCGTGTTCCTACTATAATGGCACTAGCCGATAATAACAATTTCCTCAATACCGGGATTTTTTTAAATCATTGACTGTGAAATTATTAATTTATAACTGCATGGTCACTATTGATAATTGAAATTCAATTCGATGGCTCGAAATTATAACCCTTGATTGATTACCTTCTGATCCAGTAAACCATTATGGAAGAAAATGTGATTTTCCTCCATTTAAAATAAACGATGAGGTAGAATATCCGGCTCAGTCTTCTTAGGAAACAAAAACAAAAAGAGAGCCTTCGGATAAGATCCTTGGCTCTCTACCTGTACTTAGACTATAAACACCATAGAAAACGGCTGAACTAAATAAAAATCTATGCCAAAAAAGAGCGTAGAAATTTCCTACGCACTTTCCATCTCAACCTAACTGGTAGATATAAAAAAAGTTATACTACTGACGGAGGTAACAAAAGTTACAAAAAAACATCACCAGAATAACCTTTGATGTTTAAAACCCTCCTCAGAATAGTAAGCGACTTACTCAGTACTGCAAATGTAGCGTGTATTTTATTTTCACAAAGAGAAGGTAAGAAACTTATAAGCTTATTAACATGTAAGGAGTCGCGGCCTTCTGCGTTTCTTTTTTGTCCAGAACTACTAAATAACTGTCTTCAAATTCAAACTTACTAAAAGGGAAGGAATCAATTCTTACGCATCTTTTGATTATAAATGAAAATCTGATGTTTGGATCCATTGATTTATTTTACTCCTCACTTGAAGTTTATTTTATCACGTTTCTCTCACAATTTACGAGTAATTTACCTTACAATGCTGGTTGCTGCCGAAATCAAAGAGCTACGCCTGGCCGAATCTCTTCCGGTTATCAATGAGCTGGGAAAATGGATCTTTGATCAATTTAAAGTGCACCCCCAAAAAGCCAGATTGGAAAAATGAAGGATTAAAAAGGGTATTCCAAGGAAAACTAGTATTTGTATTTGTACCTTTTGTCTGGTAGGGGCATCTGTACCAAATCAAGTTTGGATCTATCCCTATTTGCATTCTCAGCGTAGGTGTGAACGGAGGTGGCTTTGCATAACTCAATCGCAAAAGGACATTGTAATCAACAGGTTTATATCCTTTATATTTGGGAATCTGTTAATAAATGAGAATTTTCATATGAAAGTTACTTGCGTTCCAATTAATCTTTCGGCCGTTGAACGTTTAAACTATGACATAAATGAAACGAATGATCTGATAGAAATGGATCTTGATGATAAAATGCTTCAAAGATTATTCGAGATTGGTTTCTTTGAGAAAATCAATGCTATTTCTGGGGCCTTAATTGATTATTTTGAAGACGAGCATATCGTTGGAATACCTGCAATAACCAAGGTATTAAATAGTAATATCTTAGACAATGCCGGTTACGATATTGAACTCCATGATGTTTTGGGTGAAATCAAAAGTCTATTTCAAGAGGCATTTGACCGAGGGACTGGTGTGTTTTTTTATTTTTGAGCTGCTTGATAGTTGTAATAATTGTGGTGTAAGTGTCTGTACGTAATCAAAATGGTTCGATTTGACGTAGGGATGCAGTAACTTCAGGATACAAGGATGAAAAAACCTCACGGAAAGACTGTTCACCAGCTTTCGGTTATCTGACCGGGTTTCAAGGGAGTTTGAAGAATATAAATTAACACGCTCCATTTGACATTAAAATATAGGGATTTAATATAGAAGAAGTTATCAGGGTGGAAATCATATTTATTGAAGCTAGGTTCTGAGCTAGCCAAACCTGCCGGGAAACAGGACAGCGATCTTGATTATCTTCCCAAACAACTTCTTTGTGAGTTAATTAAATCCATTATTTTGACGCAGTGGCATATAGTAGCGCAATGAATCCGTCCGGCTCCAACCTTACAGTTTAAATGATCACAAGCTTAGTTTGTATCAGTACTCAATTCAACGCTGTAAGCGAACTTCATTATGTTTGGGAGCAAACAGTGTACCAGTATAAGTTAATCCGATGGTTCCTTCCGACCTGGATCACCTTTGCAGGTTTCCAGCCGATAAACCCATATTATTGTAGGTCAACGTTCCATTTTCGGCAATTGATCCGGGTATTTGAAAGCGGTAAGAGAAATCCGTCCTGCCTGATGTCGCACCAAAACTCCATTGCAATAACCCCACTTTATTCAATTAATGATTTGGAAATCAGGTTATCTTAGGCCCATGGACAAAATCACCTCTACATGACACTTTTATAAGGCACATATGACTGATAAAAACATTGCTATTGAATATTTTCAAAGCTATTTGCCACAATTTGTGACCGGACAGCTGGATCTTTCGACGCTGACGCAGCTGCCAGACGTTTACGCATCTGCGGAATTGCAGAAATCGATGTCCGGCATTGTTTATTCAGGCCAAAGGAATGATGGGAAGAGAAAATAAAGGTATCACTGTTAATCTTGCACAAGAGTTACGCAGATAAGTACACCCCATTTCAGATAGGCGGCTACATTTTCCAGGATTGCAAAAACAAATTGAGGCTGAGACAAATCCGGTCGTCTTACAAAAATTTTAATATTTTTAATTAAAATTGATTTAAGAACCGTATTCCTTACGCCATCAAAAATGAAATTTTCTTTTTTAATTATTCTCTTCGTATCACTTAATGTATGTGCACAGCAAGTAGACATTGTGCTGATAGGTGTTTCACATAATTACAGTAGCTATCCCCGGCAGGACCTTTCAGCTATTTATAGTAAAATCAGGAAATTTGCGCCAACTGCTTTTTTCGGAGAGTTTTTGAGTAAGGAAGATGAACGACTTGTTATGGATTATTGGTGTAAACAGGATAACATCCGCAGACTTGAGATGCTTAGAAGAAATAGGGATATAGCAGTGGACTTACTCCCCCAAACCATTGACAGCTTAAAACAATTGTCAGAGCAACGGCCAGATAATTATCAAATAAAAGCGGATCTGGCACATGCTTATTACCTAGACCAGGATGTTGCAAATGCGCATTACCAGGTCTGGCAGGTATTTAGCAAACTGGTACAAACACCGGATACATCGCTTGAAAACTATGTAAATAAACTGCTTAGTCCCGGGTTTGATACCACGGGGCGAAGTATGAAAAGGCTAAAAACCTCGGAGTACGCACTCATTGCATTTCCAATGATGCTGGAAATGAAAATCAAGGGATTACTTCCCATGGATTGTCAGGATTATGATTTGAACTGGCAGGCATCCTCGGCCGCATTTCATCAAAAATTTCAACAATTTAGAGCGGATACAATTTCCTCTTATGCCGATGCATTAAAAGCACTGCTCAACAGGAGAGATAAAGGGTTCCTGAAAAACGCAGGTATCGAAAAAAGCTCAAAAAACATAACGGAGTGGTTAAATACAGACCAAGCCTCTGTGATCTTTGCTTCCGGAGATTTTTATTTTCCGGAAATGTATGATATTGCAGGATTTCCAAAAGAGCAAATGCTTTCGCAAATCCATTGGTGGCTAATGAGAAATAAAGTCATGTGCGAAAATGTTGTCAATAAGTCAAGGGCATTGGGTCTGAAAAGAGTCGTTGTTCTTGCCGGTGCCAATCATCGCAGATATATGCAGGATATATTTAAAACAATGCCTAACGTGACGATTAGAAATATTAATGAAGTTAAGTAAACTTTTTTCTTGGACAGGTTCATGCCATTAATCCTCCAAATTTCCAGTCACTAACAATTGCCGGCAGGCATTTTGGTTCTGCCTTCGCACCGGGAAACATTCGGATGCTAGATGTCACGTCTCGGGCAGAAAAACAGGATTATTATAAGAAGTGTTTCACTCAATATGTTGTGATTGCTGCCTTGAAAGACCTTTTTTGTGGAAGGACGGAAAATTTAATTAACAACGCCGGAGGCTTTGGCTGGATTAACCCGTTTGGGTTTAAAAAGGCATTATTTGTCTCGAACGGCTTTACATAAAGCCATACCATGAATCTGCAAAAGAGAACATGTTGCAAGGCCCCTTTGTCAGACGTCTTTATCTCAGCCAGTTATAAAATCACGTTTATCGTAGCTTTTTTTAGATAGCTATAAGGAAGCAACATTACCTGGTGGTGCAAAATCTGTAGTTTCTGCCTTTCTGCGCGTTCTCGTCTTGCATTATCCAATTGCAAAGGAATATCAGGCCGGCAAAGTCGGTCTTTTGTATACCGGTTTGTTTGCTTTACGTGGTTTTCACCTAATTGGGAATGTCTATTTAAAAGATTTTCTGAAAGCCATCAGTAGTTTCGCAGGCGAGATCAGTAGTCACTTTACAGAATCAAAGGTGTTGTGTTAGCTATACGACCGAATTGTTCGAATTTGAACAGTTGAGTGACCGTAATCGGACAGAATACCTGCGCTCCATTTGTAATTATCTTCGTTTAGAGCGTTTTGAGCTCGGTTATAATGGCTGGCTTTTTATTTGCTATGCAAAGTAAGAAGATATGGAACACAATTGAATTTTAGACATGAAGGGTACTCAACTGGGCGAATTTGAAGAGGTGGTACTGCTCTCGATTGCCTCACTCTGGGATGACGCTTACAGCGTGGCCGTTTTGGAGGTATTGAACAAGCGTCTGGCCAGGCCCATGAGCCTGGGTGCAGTGCACCGAACCATGCAGCGGCTTGAAGAGAAGAGGCTCGTTAGCTCACGGTTCGGAGAGGCTTCGGCTGAACGGGGCGGACGACGGAAACGACTTTTTACGGTCACTATGGCAGGCGAACAAGCCCTGAGAGAGACGCGGCGTGTTCGTAATGAACTTTGGGATAATATTTCAGAAACAGCTTTTGGAAATTGATATGAAACGTGAAACGAACTCGCCACCACGCTGGGCCGAACGTCTGATTGAAAACATGGCTGCCCCGCACCTGCGGGAAGAGATCCTGGGAGACCTGTTTGAACTGTTCCAAAAACGTAGCATGCGGCTGGGTGAGCTTCCAGCGCAGTGGTTATACGTACTGGATGTAATCCTGTTAATCCATCCCCGGCTCTGGCGGAAAAATGCAACCGCGGCCAGGCTAACACAACATTCAACCGATTTTTCTAAACCCAATCCCATTGTCATGCTTAATAATTACATCAAAGTTGCCTTTAGGAAATTAAACCGGCAAAAATCCTATACGCTGATTAACACGATCAGCCTTAGCCTGGGCATTGCTTGTGCTATCCTGATTTTTACGTTGGTGAGGTACCATCTGAGCTTTGAGGATTTTCATGCAGATAAAGACAGGATTTACCGCATATATTCAGAATTACATGGTGAAAAAATCAGCTACAGCACAGGTGTGCCGAATCCATTGGGCCAGGCTTTCCGGGCAGAACACGATGTTGCCCAGAAAGTGGGCCGGATTGCATTTCTGCCTAAACGGGTAGTATCGCTCAACCCGCAGAAAAAGTTTGAAGAAGATATCGCTTTCGCTGACGCCGATTTTTTCGATATTTTCAATTTCCCTCTGATTGAAGGTGACTCCCGGTCGGTACTGCGCGAGCCTAACACCGCGTTGATTACCAAGCAAACAGCAAGGAAATATTTTGGGAACACTGCGGCAGTCGGACAACTGCTGCGGATCGATGATTCATTAATGGTACGGGTGACTGGTGTACTGCGTGATTTGCCGCCCAACACTGATTTTCATTCGCAAATCTTTGTTCCGTTCGTCAATTTGCAGGATCATAGTCCGTGGATGGTTGAAAAGGACTGGTGGATGAGCGTCAACAAAGAAATGCAGTGCTTCGTGCGGTTGAAGCCCGGCGTGACGGCTGCCTCGGTCAACAAGGCGGTGCTGCCTGCGATTTCTAGCACGCATTATGACAAGGAAATGGCTAAGTATTTTCGGTTTAAGCTACAACCGCTGTCCGATGTTCATTTCAATATGGATTTGCGTGGAAAAGTAGACAAAAAAAACCTTCAGACCTTTGGGTGGATTGGCTTCTTTCTGGTGCTGACCGCATGCGTCAACTTTGTAAACCTGGCTACCGCGCAAGCCGTTGGCAGGTCACGTGAAATCGGTGTACGTAAAGCATTAGGTAGTCGAGAGGGCTCACTTTTCTGGCAGTTTATGATCGAGACGGCCATTATTGCAACGGGTGCGCTGGTAATTGCTGCGGGTCTGGCACACCTGGCGCTACCTTTCGTAAACCGGTTGTTTGAGATAAACCTTTCCATTAATCCCTTTCAGGACAAAACCCTGCCTGTATTTTTGGGTATATTACTGATCGTTGTAATCTTTTGCTCTGGTGCGTACCCAGGATTAATTTTGGCCCGGTTTCAGCCCGTGGCCGCATTGAAAGGTAAACTGACGCTACAAACGCCCGGCATGTTCTCGGTGCGTAGGGGGCTGGTTATTGGACAGTTTGCAATTTCCCAGCTTCTGATCATTGGTACTTTGGTTATTACAAGTCAGCTGCGTTATTCCCAGCAAGCAGACATGGGTTTTCAAAAAGAAGCAGTCGTGATCCTGCCTATCCCCGACAACCAACAAACAAAAATCAAAACGTTGGGAACTGAACTTAGCAGGCTTTCGGGCATTGATAATGTAACGTTCTTTGATACACCTCCCGCATCGGATGCCATAGGTAGCACCAATATTCAGTTTGATATGCGTCCTGAACCGGAAAAGTTTTCAATTTCCATTAAAGCGGCAGACGATCAATATGTGCCGATGTTCAAAATCCCGCTAATCGCTGGTCGTAACCTTTTTATCTCTGACACGATCCGCGAGTATTTGCTCAACGAGACGGCTGTGAAAGCGCTGGGTTTGAAAACGTCGGATGACGCATTGGGTAAGCCTGCTACGATCAACGGTCGCCGGGGAACAATTGTTGGCGTGGTGAAAGACTTTCACTTCCGCTCCCTGCGGCTGGCTATAGAGCCACTGTGTCTGACAACCCATAGCGAGGTTTATAACAGTTGCGCGCTAAAAATAAACTTATCGTACATGGCCACCACCATTGATCAGATGAAAGCAGAATGGACTAACATTTATCCTTCATCGATTTTTACCTACCAGTTCATGGATGAGGACATTGAACGGTTTTACAAGCTTGACAATATGCTTCTCCGCCTGATACAGGCTTTCGCCGCAGTAGCAATTTTTGTAGGGTGTCTTGGCCTGTATGGCCTGGTATCCTTTATGGCCAATCAAAAGACCAAGGAAATTGGTGTTCGCAAAGTGCTTGGAGCAAACACTTCGGACATTCTCTGGCTGTTCGGGAAGGAATTTATCCGGTTGCTATTGATTGCTTTCATGCTGGCTGCTCCGCTGGCATTGTGGATTATGAGCCGTTGGCTCAACGATTTCGCATACCACATCGTGCCAGGACCCGGAGTCTTTGCGCTAGCTCTTATGACAACATTCTCAGTAGCGTCCATTACAGTGGCATTCAGAAGTGTCAAAGCTTCGATGATCAACCCCATTATGACCTTGCGCACGGAATAACTGCTGCCATGGTCAGCTGTGACAATATGGATTAAACAATTAATTGCTTTGATTGATGATGATTTGGATGATGAGTTTTTTTTAATGACAACTGGAAAATAGGGAATGTTTTAACTTCTTCATATAAATCATTGTAATCAAGCCTTACAGCATTTGAGCGTTGCCGGTTCCTGGCAAGCTATGTTTGCTGAGATTTAGAGAAAGTAATGAAAAGGTAATATATTTGCGTGTGCATGATACGTGCGTTAACATTGCCTTTTAATACTTTTTTAAAACAGCATAGGTTACAATCTCCCAAACAAAGTCTTGCTTTAAAGTAATGAGACATTTTCCAGTAGACGGCCGATTTCCGGGGGAGACAATGCTTACACGTTTGCATAACAGCATCAAGCTATATTCCACGGACCGATCTTATCGAAACATAGACTGGTCAAATGGGACCGGCAGTCGACAGCTGTTCTTTGAACTGGGCCGGGGTTGCGCCTTTGTGTTTTTTAAAAGCAGTATAGAAAGTAGACTTTGAGTTAAAACCCACCTCGTAGCCGATCTCTTCCAGTTTGATCCCTTTGTCATTTGCAATCAGCTCGCAGGCCTGGATGATGCGAAATTCGTTGATATAGGTAGAAAAGCTACATTTCAGATTGTCGTTTAGCAGTTGGGAAAGCTGGTGGGCTGGTATATTAATTTTTTTAGCTAGGTCACCGATTTTCAGATCCGGGTTTTTAAAAAGTTGTTGTTCAACAATTAGCTGATGCAGCTTGTCCGCCAGAACCATCGCCTTCTGAGAATCGATCTTTTTATGACCATATTTTTCTTTCTCACCAGCAAGTGGGCCAGCGAATATGGTATTGTGCTTTTTACTGTTGACAAATAGCAGAATATTAAGGTATAGTAAAAGAGAAAAGAACAGACCTCCGCTAATGTACATCGTCTTAAAAAATCCAATCGCGGCCAGGACAAAGGCGATGTGAACAATCAGCGCGCCGCCGTAAATCGAAAGGACGGAAACTTCTGCAATTGTAAGCTTTCCTCTGGCATAGAATAGAAGGCTAAACTGCCTGCGCAGCAGCCATCCGGAAAGGATCACAAAAATGGCCCATTGCAGATAAATAAGCTTGGGGATATAAACTTTCCAGAAAGCCGGGTGCGAAGCGTAGGGGAAACAGAAACCGATAGCCACCAGCAGCACCCAAAATAGGTAAGAGTATTTCCAGCTTGCTGCCGTATGGGAAACGTTCGCAAGTGAAGCTTTGATAAAATAAAAAAGCGAAGGTCCGATCAAAAGGCATCCGGAAAGACCAATCTGAACATAGATCCTGGGAAGCTCAGGATTAAAGTATAGAAAAATAGCTTTGCAAATTCGGATGCTTAACATGAATACCAGTAAGCCCAGAAAAGTGGATGCGGGGGGATTGTCCTTTTTTAACAACAGTAGATAAGCGCTAATGACTAAGCCGTTAAAAACGCCAAGTGCACTGATTAAAAAAAGAAGTTGCTGGCCAAGAGTCATGTTTCAAAAATAATAAACTAGAATCAAAGGAGAGTTCGTGAAAAAATTTGTAGTTTCTTCCACCAATAATTACCTAAAAATAGGAATCTAATCCCAACGATCAGTGTTTATTATTTATCTTTTTTTGATTTCGGATCATTTCCAACGCCTTTTTGCCGCCTTGGCCGGGATTCAGTTGGATGGACCGCTGATACATTGCTGCTGCTTAATCGGGTTGCCTGGTTGTAGCAACACCTGTGAATAACTATCAAACGTGTTTCAGGCCTAAGTACGCAGGCCCGTATTTAATTTGAGCGTTTTAAAATCCTTAGGGTAGAAATGCGTTTCAGCACGATGATAGGGGTTTTTCTTAGCAAGAAAATCATAGCCGAGCTGATTCATTTCATCCTTGGACAACTGATAATATCCGTATCCTTTTTAAATTTTGCAGCTGCCACTGCACCATCTTTTCTTAGCGTGATCTCATATAACCGGACAATACTGTGCTTCGGTAGTGGAAACTGCTCGCCACCCAGCAGTTTCATGGCCCGAACGCCGATTTCATGCGCATTATAATGAGCGTTGTCAAATAGAATCACTGTACGATGCTGATCGATACGACGAATGATCTCCGAACTTAGGTCCTTACCGGCCTGCTATAATGGATGCCTCTTCCCGGTGAGCCGTCCGATCTGCTAGCCCTACCCAAACAGTTGCGGGTCAAGCTTGTTAACAGCCAACCTGACCGGTTCGAAGATTTGTTTCAGGGGCTGGTGCCCTGAGTAGGCGTTCGTCATTAGAAGGATCTTCCCATTTATCAAATCGACTGATTTTATTAATATTTGCTAAACAAATAACGTTCCAAAAGACGTAATGGTGGTAATGTGTAGCTTATTAGGGTATTGTAATTTTTCTTTAATTTGAGACTGTTGGAAACTGGACGGCAGGATTGCGTAAGCGGACGCGAAGTTAATCCAGATGCAATAGTAAATAAGAGTATTCGGCGTACAGCAACTAAAAAAGGATAATGACTTTTGAATCCTGTTATTAGCGATCTGGTTGGCTGGGATCCAATCCACATTTTCTCAGCCTTTAAATGAATCAAAGACTAGGATCCTGTCATTCGGAGAGGGTCGGATCGTACGGATTTATAAATTAGTACTCCTGAATCAGGATTGCTGCACTTTCATTTTCAAAGTAAACCACAGATTTGCGAAACGAAATGGAACGGTTTCATTTTGACAATCAAAATTACTTTTTAATGAAAAGGACAATCTTATTCTTAAGCTTAGTGACCGGTTTTCAGGCCTTATGCCAAAACCAGCCAACTGAAAGGCAATTAATCGAAAATACCATTCAACTCTATTTTGAAGGCTGGGCAACGGGCGATACAGCAAAGCTGGGCAAGGCTATGCATGCTTCGTGTTTTTTGAAGAACTACCGGGACGGAAAATTTACGAGTTTTTCTAAAAGCCAATACCTTGGGCTATTCAAACCACACGCCCGGACAAAAAATCTGAGTACAAACATTGTTTCCTTGGATATTACCAATAATATGGGCAGCGCAAAAGTTGAAATTATCAATGAACGGGAGGTTTTTACTGATTACTTCAATCTGATGAAAACTACTGAGGGCTGGAAGATCGCTGATAAAGTATCAACCCGCACACCTCATAAAACAAACGATGTATTACCTCAGAAAGAAATTGTTTTAGACGGTCTGAAACGCCCCTGGAGTATGGCCTTTCTTTCAGAGGACGAAGTATTGATCTCAGAAAAGGAAGGTGATTTGATAAAATACAACTTTCAGAGTAAGGAAAAAACCAGGATAAAGGGCTTTCCTTCCGACCTGGAAGATGGCCTGAATGGTTTTGGAGATAATACGGGCAAATTCGACGTGTTGATCGATCCGGATTTTAAATCCAACAGATATATTTACCTGTCTTATGCTGCGAAAGCGCAGAATGGCAGAACCACGAAAATTGTCAGGGCTGTCCTTGAAAACGCATCATTACAACAAATCAAAGTGCTTTTTGTGGCGGAACCCTATGCCGATCAGCGGGTCCACTATGGTGGTGGAATGCTTTTCGGAACTGATGGTAAGCTCTATTTTACAATTGGCGAGAGGATATTTACTGAGAAAGATGAACCTTCCATTCCCATTGCACAGAATGTGGAAGATAAGAGAGGGAAAATATACAGGATAAATTCCGATGGAACTATCCCAAATGATAACCCCGACTTTGGAGATAAGGCAATTCCAGGTTTATATGCAACGGGTATCAGGGCGGCCCAAGGTCTTACGCGTGATCTTCATACTGGCAAGATCTGGTTCAGCGAGCATGGGACACACCAGGGAGATGAGATCAATGTGTTGAAGGCTGGGGCCAATTACGGCTGGCCTATGAAGACAACAGGAAAATACCGCTTTGCAGAATATGCACCTGCGCCGATTCGGGGTAATAAATATACCGAGCCTGTATGGTCATGGATGCAGACTGTCGCGCCAACAGGCCTGCATGTTTACTGGGGGACTGAGTTTGCCGCATGGAACCACAATTTGCTTGTCGGCGGATTGTCGAAAGGCAGCTTGTGGCGGCTGGTCATGGCAGGGGAGACCGTAAAAAGCGCCGAAGAGTTATTTACCGATGACCGTCTAAGAATACGGAAAGTAATCCAAAGCCCAATGGGAAAATTGTATTTGTTGTCAGATGAAGTGAACGGGAAATTGATAAGGGTTAAAAATACGGGATTTTGAGAAGAATTGATCCACTTCTGTAATTAAACTAAATTCTGTATTTGCTTGGCTGGAATCCAGGCATCCAATATAATTCTCGAAAATCACTTTTAACAGCGCTCGAAGAACTTTTAAACGAAAAGAAGATCGCCGCTTGACCTTTTAAGCTCTTCTTGTTGCAATGCCAATCCTAAACTTTTTCTTTTTTCCATGCTGACATATAAGCTAACAATGGGCGAAGGCTTTCACCAAAATCTGTGAGCGCATATTCTACCCGAGGGGGATACTCCTTGAATTGTTCCCTGCTAATTAAGCCATCAGCTTCCAGTTCTTTCAATTGTTCAGTTAAAACTTTTTTTGAAATAGAAGGTATACGGACCCTGATTTCTCCAAATCGCCTGGAATGCTTACAAAGCACATGCAAAATAATTAATTTCCACCGTCCTCCAAGCAAAGCTATGGTTTCGGCGGCAGGACAATCACCGTATTCTGTATTATTTTTCATTAGTCACTTTTTGGTTACCCCTATTTATTTTGTTGTCAACAGAATAACGTATTTTTTAGTGCCGATTTCAGTTTCTTCGCCTAATGAAAGTAATTGATCATTTATCTTAAAATAAAAACTATGATTTTAGTAACTGGTGCAACCGGTAATTTAGGCAATGCCACCATTAATTCTTTACTGAATAAAGGCATACCCGCAAACAATATTGCAGCATTAGTAAGAGATGAATCCAAATCGGCAGATCTTCAATCAAAAGGCGTTCACGTGCGGGTTGGCGACTATCAGAATTTTGAGTCTTTAAAAAGTGCGTTCCAAGGTGTGGAAAAGCTACTGCTGATATCCTCTTCCTCGGAAATAACGCACAGGTTTATGCAACATAAAAACGTAATTAATGCGGCGAAGGAAACTGGTGTTAGTCATATCATTTACACCAGCTTTAATATGAAAGATCTGCGTGGAAGTATAATGGTTGCAGATGTTGACTACCACGCAGACACAAGTGAATATCTAAAACAGATCGCTGTACCATATACTTTGATGTCTAATACAATGTATGCTGACATGATTCCCATAATTTCCGGAAATAATATATTAGATGAAGGTATTTCCATCCCTGCCGGAAATGGTAAAACACCTTTTTTACCGATAACAGAAATGGCAGAAGCCTTAGCCGTTGTATTGACTACTTCGGGCCACGAAAATAAGGAATATGTCATTGCTGCTGAGACTGCTTTCTCCTTCGCTGAGATTGCTGACATCATATCAGAGATTACAGGGACAACGATAGCTTACAACCAAACTGAGATAATGTCCTATGTTGCCCAGCTTGTTCAGCTAGGGGTTTCCAACGATGATGCAGAATATCTGGCAAGGTACGCCGGGGCAATAGCTAAGGGTGAATTCGATACAAATCAAAGTGATGTCAAACAATTATTAGGGAGAAGTCCGATATCTTTAAGAGATTTTTTAAGAAGCATTTACGGTAAATAATTCAAAGAATCTTGTATTATTAGTAACATCCGGGCCTGGGAGCTTACCGGGCTGGATGTTATCAAAAATCTCTTAGATAGACTAAATCAGGATTGTTGCTAGCGCAACGGAATAAACATACTTTTAGCGTTAACCGTCAGGTATAAAAGTTCGGTATGTATCAATAATTTACAAGTTCAATGGGGCAGAACTCCGCTAATCATCAACTTTCGAAATCCCAGAAAGCGTCCCGCCCGCTGGACTCTTACCACCTTTCTTTGCGGAAAGGACGACTGTGTCAACTTCTAGGATTTTGTGAGAATGATTTATAAGAAAGAAAAGGATTGAATCTTTAAAAGCTATTAGTCACTCACTTTTTAGAATTTTCCCCGGATCCAAAAGGGCCGCTCTTACACTTTGATAACTGACCGTCACCAGTGCTATTCCAATAAGCAAACCGGCGGTTGCTGGGAAAGTCCACCACGATAGCTCTTGCCTGTATTTGAATCCACTCAGCCATTTGTCCATGGCCCACCACGCGGTAGGACAGGCGATCAGAATTGCGATCAGAATGAGCCTGAGAAAATGATGAGAAAGCAGTCCGACGATGCCCAAAACGGTTGCGCCCAGTACCTTCCGGATTCCTATTTCTTTCCTGCGTTGTTGAGCCATGAATGAGGCGAGGCCGAATAATCCCAGACAGGAAATGAAAATGGAAAGGAAAGCAAAGTAATTGCCCAACGTTCCGATAACCTGTTCATTTTTATACATTTTCTCATATTCCTGATCGGCAAAGCTGTATGTGAACACAAAACTGGGGTCAAGCTTTTTACAAATGGTTTCGAGACTGGCCAATGCATATCGGGTCTGCCCAGGTTGCGTTCTCACAAGCAGGTTCCCATAATTATTTTTTTCCCCAAACCACATAACCAATGGTTTGACCGGTTCTCTCAACGACTGAAAATGGAAGTCTTTAATGATACCCAGGATCTTGCCCTGCTTCCCCCATAGGGACAGCGGCTGACCAATAGGGTCCTTGTAGCCAATCCGGCGTGCAGCCTCTTCATTAATTACATATCCGGAAGAGTCCGTGGTCAGCGCCGGCGAAAAGTAACGGCCTTCTTTCAATTTCATTTTCAGCACACTGTCCATGTCGTACCCAACAGAAACCTGCGCAAACTGAATGTTTACAGAAGGATCTTTTCCTGTCCAGTCCACCTGGGTAGTGCCGCTCCCAATGCTGCTGGGCTGATAATCCATTCGGGAAACACCGTAAACTCCGGGCATATGCAGAAGTTCCTGTTTTAAGACGCTATATCTTTCTAACAATCTCCCTTCCATTGGAACGTAAATAAGGTTTTCACGGTCGAAACCCAGATTTTTCTCCTGAATAAAATTCATCTGCCGGTATACCACGAATGTCCCGATCATCAGCACCATTGAAATGGTAAACTGGATCACGACCAAGCCCTCACGGAACATAGTGGTTGACCGTTTAGATTTTAATGCACCCTTTAAAACACTGATTGGACGTAAGGAGGAAAGATACATGGCAGGATAACTTCCCGCCAAACCCCCTGTGACAGCTACGATCGTAAACATAGCCAAGGAAAAATTCCAGTCTGTCATGTGCAATGCAATCGCTTTTCCGGTAAGCTGGTTGAAAGCGGGTAAGAGCAAAATCACCAGCCCAAGCGCGCCGAGCGCAGCAGCAAAAGTCAGCAGCAGCGCCTCTCCAAGAAACTGAATGGTAAGTCGGGAGCGACTGGCCCCCACCACTTTTCTTACACCAACTTCCCTTGCTCTTCTGGCAGTCTGGGCGGTGGAAAGGTTCATGAAATTAATGCAAGCAATCAGCAATACGATCACGCCCACAATTGCAAATAAATGAACGTAGTCGATCCTGCCGCCGGAAATTTCCCCGTTATCTGTTTCCGAATGCAGATAAATGTCTTCATAGGGTTGCAGAAAAAGTTCTACGTCAAACCGCGCCGCATTTTTGGCATTGATGCTCAGGTAACTTCGTAAAGCATGTTTTATCT
Source organism: Dyadobacter subterraneus (assembly GCF_015221875.1). Lineage (NCBI taxonomy): Bacteria > Pseudomonadati > Bacteroidota > Cytophagia > Cytophagales > Spirosomataceae > Dyadobacter > Dyadobacter subterraneus. The sequence continues at coordinate 4,157,393 of NZ_JACYGY010000001.1, read as the reverse complement.
TGGCTTCAAAAGCCGCAACATCACTGTCCGCACGTAATTGCACCAGTGTCCAGGGACTTGGATTGCCCCATTCCTTTGCCCAAGGGTTCTGATTGAGAAAACTAGCCCAGGAAAGCAGGAAATCATATTTCTGGGAGGTGTTTAGTGGCAGGTTTTCAAAAACCGAAGTAACCTGAAATTCTTCCTTATTGTCGATCCGGATCGATTTTCCGACCGCATTTTGAACGCCGCCGAAATAATTATCTGCCAGCTTTCGCGAAATGGAGATGCTGTTTGGATCCCTTAGCGCAGTTTCCGGCGAGCCGGCCAGCAGCCTTATATCCAACATCTTAAACCAGTCAGCACCAGCCCAGTCACCTGTTTCTTTGAAAATCTTTTCCCCGACCTTCAATGTCATTGCCTTGCTCCGGGCCGTAAAAACCGATGTATGGACAATTTCCGGGAATTTCTTTTTAAACTCGTCTGCGGTTGGGCCCGGTGTAGAACCCATGGCCATCCGCTTTCCTTCTGTGATTTGCCGCCACATCAGACGGTATAGCTGAGGCCCGTTGGTATGATAGCGGTCCATATTAACTTCATCACTGATCCAAAGAAAAATCAATAAGCTGGAAGTCAATCCCAGCATGAGTCCAAGCATGTTGATCGCAGACACAGCTTTATTACGCCAGATGCTCCTAATGGCAATTTTGAAATAATTAACTATCATATCAGGGGTTAATAAAGAGTTGGACCGCCGGGCGGTTGATAACAAAGGCTGCTTCTTAATGTATTTCAATTTCATAAATCCAAATACTTCAAGCCAGTAACGCCGCCTGGCCGCTTGTACCCCCCTTCGTTTGACCTGATGCAAAAATTCTTCGTGCAAATCGCCTTCGATGGTCTCGACCATATCCGGTGCACAAAACCATCTCAAAAAGAGGACAGCCCATAGGGGCGGAGCTGGGGCTTTAAATGCTTGCCTTTTCATAAATCGGCAGCTAGTTTGAAAGGGTTTGTCAGTTTGTCCCAGAAATTGAGCCGCACATGATGGATTTCCTGTAAGGTTCTCTCCCCGTATGCGGTTACCACGAATAAACGTTTTCGTTTCCCGCCTCGCTCTGCTGTCGGTTCACCCAATCTGGATTTTACCATTCCTTTTTCTTCCAGGCGATGTAAGGCCGAATGCACCTGGTTCAACCGAAGGTCCCGTCCGGTTTGTTCGACAATATCGTGCATTACTGCCACGCCGTAAGCCTCGCCCTGCATGACGGCAACAGCCAGCAACACAATTTCTTCAAATTCTCCAAGATAGGTCCGCTTCATAATTTTAAGTTAACTCTACTTTTGCTGATAAAATAGCTTGCCAGGGAATAAGGTGGAGGTTAACGTCCTTTAAAATAGCGACTTGTGAATTATTGGCCGCATGGCTAGTGTCCGAAATTGAACAGGCTTGTGCGGTTTACGAACAGGTATAAATTTTTTATAGCTATCTCACCCTTCAAGGATTCATGAGCTTTCTGTCTAATAACTTGCTAAGACAGACTAACCATGGATTGATGCCTAATTTTTCAATTATGCTCTCCCCTCAGCGATTGACAGACATGAATAGCCAGGTACTGCCGACCAAAGGCGTCTTTTCACAAGCGATTTTGCTGATGGTTAAATTGTCAAAATCACCCGACTTTGTACAACTTTTAAAAGGCGCTTTTTATAAGTTATTAGGATCGTCGTTCAGCCAAACCCAACGTAGTCATCAGCTCCCGCACCGCAACTGATCCCGCGCGGTTTGCTCCAATAGTGGAAGCCGACGGGCCGTATCCGGGCAAATGGATGCGTGGCTCTTTTGCAACCATGGTCGCTAATCTGCCAGCCATTATAATCCCACCGCTCTGCTCTCTGGGTAAAACCGCATCCAAATGCTGCAGCGCTCCTTTAAAACCGGTGTTCCATAGAATTATATCGGCCTTTTGCTCTCTGCCATCTTCCCATTTTACTCCGTCCCTTGTGATTTCGCTGAACATGGGAAAGCGGTTAATTACGCCTCTCTTTTTCATGTCTATGACTTCTGGTGAAAGGGGAAGTCCTGTAACGGAAACGACCGATAATGGCGGCAAACCATTTCTTACCCTTTCATCTACTAAACTCACAGCGTTATGACCAGCGGCTTCGTCGAAAGGAAGTTCTCTAAACACGGGTGGGCGGCGGGTCACCCAGGTCGTTGTGGTCACTTTTGAAATCTGGTCGAGCAGTTGGATAGCAGATATACCCGCGCCCACCACCACAACATGCTTGCCCTTGAAGTAATCCGCAGTTTTGAAATCCTTCGTATGTAACTGTTCGCCATGAAACAGATCAGCTCCGGGGTAGCTTGGAATATAAGGATTTTCCCAGGTTCCGGTTGCGTTGATGATTCCCATTGCAGAAAATAGCGTTTCGGAAGTGTCTATATAAAACCGGTCGTTGCGCAGGTAAACATTTTCTACTTTCACTGGGCGGTAGACCTCAATGCCAAATTTTTGCTCGTATAGCTCATAATAATGTGGTTCAGCAATGCTGGCCTGCACGGTCTTATCGGCTTTCTCGAGGGTTTCCTCAAAAGACATACCCGGAAGATCATGTACTTTGTTTACGGTGCTCAGCGTTAGCGAGGGCCAACGGTATTGCCAAGCGCCGCCTGCGGAAGGCGCGGCATCAAGGATGATGAAATCAGGTCCTATTGCTAGCCCCAATTTCTTTAAGTGATAAGCTGCGGATAGGCCGGCCTGACCAGCACCTATGACTGCAATCTTTGTCTTGTATCGGATTTTATCTGGCATTTATACTTCCTTTTCTCTGAGCTGTTCTGATGACAAAGCTAATATCCAGCAATGAATGCGCATATATTTTGGACAGTTGACAATGTAAAGTAGTTTGACTTTGACCTTCGCAGGGTTTGTGGCGTTTAAAAACGGTTGTTTTATCTGACACTTATAATACAAATCGAGTATCTGATGAATGTCTCCCGGACAAGAGTTTTTTTATACTAGGATTTTATCTTTAAAAAAAGGACTTGAGAAGGACCGTGTGGATTTTCTAACATTATGTAACGCGATCATCTTTGGCCATACCTCTTTTTTTTTGAAAAATAAGTTTCTATGGGATTGAAAACATGTACAAGAGCAACCCAAATCGACGATATAATGCAAATTAGGATCACAGAAATAAGTGCGATGACGGTAGCGGTACCAAAAGCAGAAAAAATTGCTTCAATTTTGAAATTGAAAAAAAGTTTGGCTAGGAGAATGATACCCGCTACCGTCAGAAGTGCTGTAAGAAAAGCCAGAAGCGATTTAAAAAGAACCCGTGCTGAAAGTATATAAGCAAAAGATCCGGTAGATATGTTTAATTTTTTTTCTGATATGCTAAGGTCAGAAGAAGTACCTCTTGCCAAATAAATTACCGATTTTACCAGAACGAGCACAGCGACAACAAGCAACATACCCAGTCCAAATACATGATAATTTCTTCTCAGTGGAATTAACCCGCTATTTATAAGCGGTGTTAACGTCACTTCATAATCCATAGCAGTCCCTTTTACTTTAAAGTTCTGATTAGTTTGCAGTAATGCAAGAATGTTTTTCTCTACTTGATTTTTATCCTCCCCATCTTTAAGAAGAACAAAGGTGATTGCTCCTGACCTTTGGATTTGTCTATCTATTCCTGGATTAAGTACCTTCGTAAAGGTTGACATGGAAAGGTAAAAATTTGATTTGATTTGAGAATTGCCAGAAATTTCCCTGACTACACCAGTGACTTTTAAAGGTGTAGTCATACGTTCAAAAAACAGGCTCTTCCCCAATGCTTTTTTGCAACCAAAAAAACGGAATGCGGTTTTTTCGGTCAGGACAATACTCGCTGGCTGATTCAAGGCTGTATAAGGAGCACCTTCGATAAATGTAAAAGTAAATATGTCAAACAGTGAGGAATCTGCAAACCAACCATCGACGGTGGTGAAAGAGGTATTCTGTGCACTTAATAAACCTTTGCTGTATAAAATTTGGGTTGTCTTTGAAATACCCGTAAAATTATCGCGGAAGAAAGTTGAGGGGCAAGGCGTAATTATACTAGTGCTATTTTCTAAGGGAGTTTTCCGGGTTGTAACAAGTCTGTAAATTTGGTTTGGCCTGGGCTTTGTAATGAATATGTCATAGTGCAGTTCCTGTACTGCAAATGCCAGTAAAAATATCCCCGCTGTCATGATTGCCGCTAATATGATAAACAGGAATAGAGTGTTTTTAGTAATTTTGTCCATTGAGATAAAGAAGTGGTAAGATCTCTGAGCTCCCAGACATTCTTGACGTGCCTTTCAAAGAAATAAACTCCAATTACCATAATGAGGTTGGGTCGGATATGAAATTTTTAGAAGACCTCTAAACGAGTTGTTATCTGCAATCCTCTAAATTGATTATAGTTGATTGGCTAAATAAATGAAAGTGTAAGAAATACCATAGGTTTTGGGGCAGTATAACGTGTGTTGATCAAGTAAATTCAAATCAAAAAGCCAACCTTTACGAACATTTCGAGACGACAACGGTAATTTTTTGAAGACTTGCCGTTGAGAATCTTGTATTGAGAAGTCAGGGGCCTGTAGTCATATAGAATATGACCGCAAACCACGGGTTAGGCAAAGCGGGAACAAACGGTTCAACGACATAGCAAATTCTATTCCGCACATCACTAACAGGGTGCTGTCCAAAGAATTAAAAAATTTAGAGGCGAATTAGATGATTAAGAGGACGATCGTAGATGACTATCCGGTTCGCATCGAATATACGGTGACAGACTACTGTTTAAGTATAGAAAGCGTTGCAAAGCCTATGGAAGATGGGGGTAGAGGTCACAACGATAAAATAGCCGGAACATTCAGGTAATGTTCATCATGCAGTCAATTTAATAGGTTTTAAAAATCTGTTTAACGGAATTAACTTTTATTACTTATTTTGATGGTTTATAATACAAATACTGGTTGAATAAAGCGCATCTTGTCAAAGTAAGCTGTGATTTGTTAGCAGTATCTGGAAGTCCTAAAAATTTTACTAATAGTAAAGAAAACGGTCGTTTCAATAGAATCTGGAAGCCTTCTCAAAAGGTTGTCACTCGTAACTTGGCCCATTTTATTCATTTTAAGTGAAATAGCACACCTTAAACTGTAATTTATTTCTTGCTCAAAGCGCCTGCCACAAACGGTCGTGTGTATCTGGACAAACAACAACTAAACCACTTTGGACTTACAGTCTAATGTGGTTTAGTTGTTTACGTTTTAGGCCATCATTATAAGCGTCGTTTCAGCCCGCGCCGCTCAGGATGGCATTGGGTGAAAATAAGCGAAAAAGCCTGCACTGGCTTGTGCAACCATTTTGGCTACAACAATCTCCATATCCACTACAAACGCCAGCCTTGGGAAGCAGAAATTTGTCTCCCGAAAATAACAGTTAAGACAAATGACAAAAACTATTTTTATTACTGGTGCTTCAACAGGTATCGGAAGGGCTACGGCTAAATTGTTTGCGGCCAAAGGCTGGAAGGTGATCGCGACCATGCGCAGACCCGAAAATGAATCAGAACTTAATGCGCTGGATAAGGTAACAGTGCTGCCCCTGGATGTGACCAACCCGGCCCAGATCCGAGAAACTACACAGCAAGTGTTGGCTTTGGGTGATATTGATGTGGTATTTAACAATGCGGGTTATGGATTGTTCGGCGCATTGGAAGCGATGACCGACGAGCAGCTGGTACAGCAAATGGAAACAAATTTTTTCGGAGTCGTGCGGGTTACCCAGGCCTTTATTCCCTATTTCCGTAAGCGAAAAGCGGGACTTTTTATCACCACCGGCTCCTCGGCGGGGCTAATGGCTTTTCCGGTAAGCTCGATGTACGATGCCAGTAAGTTTGCGCTGGAAGGCTGGGCGGAAAGTCTGTCTTATGAGCTGAATGAATTTGGAATCGGCATTAAAACCATTGAACCCGGATTGGTGGCGACTGAAATCGGTGCGAAAGCGGTGTTTGCCACGCACCCGGCTTATGAAGCATTGACCAGCAAATTCATGGCGATGCTCGCACCTGACAAAGCTGCGTCAACTTCAGAACAAATCGCCGAAGTGGTGTATGGCGCGGCTACGGATGCTACCAACACATTGAGATACGTTTGTGGCGAGGATGCCAAAGAACTTTACGCCCAGCGCCTGGCTGCGGGCGACGAAGCTTTTAGGAGCGGGATTAAACAATTATTAGCCGCTGTTTAAAACCAAACGGTCTGCCAGCGCAGGCGGGAACGATTTGCGCCGGCAGACCATTATGTGATTATGAAAAGGGAACATCTCAAACCGCGCGTGTACCACTCCATTGCCGAAATGCAGCGTGCATTCGGCCTGCCGCAACCATTGCACCCTTTGATCAGCTTGCTCGATTTCAATAAGGTGCAGATCACGGCCGAAATGCTGGCCGATACTTTTGCCATGGATTTTATAACATCACCTATAATGAATCGGCGGGCTGCCGGATGAGATATGGGCAGACAACCTACGATTTTCAGGTAGGCGGTATGTTTTTTTCCTCGCCGGGCCAGCCGTTGACGGGCATTCAAGTGGCCGAATCGACCCTGGGATTTACATTGCTTGTCCACCCTGATTTCCTGCGAAACTATCCACTGGACGCCAAAATCAAGCATTATGGCTTTTTCTCTTACTCGGTGACCGAGTCGCTGCATTTGTCGGACAAAGAAAAGTTGATCATCGAAGGCATTGCCAGAAACATTGGCGACGAGCTCGAAACGGCGATCGACGAGCTGAGCCAGGATGTGCTGATTTCACAAATGGAGCTGATGCTGAATTATAGTCAGCGGTTTTACAAACGCCAGTTTATTACCCGAAACCCAATCCACAATGCATTGCTGGAAAAGATGGACCAATTGCTGAACAATTATTTCGACGAGGAGACCGCCCTGCTGAAAGGGCTTCCGAGCGTTCAATATTTTTCAGACCAACTACACGTTTCACCCCACTATCTTGGCGACATGCTCCGGGCACTGACCGGCCAGAGTACGCAGCCGCACATTCACAATAAGCTTATTGAGAAAGCAAAGGAAGTTTTGACATTTAGTGATCTGACAGTAGGTGAAATCGCCTATCAGCTCGGTTTTGAGCATCCGCAGTCTTTTAGTAAGTTATTCAAATCAAAGACAAACTTTTCCCCCCAAGAATTTAGAGCGAGTTTTAATTAAGAAAGCAGAATATGAATTTTCACGGTGATACGTATTGGAATCTCATGCGGTAAGTGAAATAAAAATATATGTAGTACTCCCGTTGTGCCTTTGGGCTCTGTTCTGATTTTTATTGGCAGGTCAAAACTTGGTGGTTGGCATAGTCCGTTAAATCGATTGATAAGTGCGGAATACTGTGGGATTTGATGAATTAGTCTGGAACTTTTGGGTAGCCGACTATCCCTATGTCCTCCTTTCGCCAATCGGGCTATTGCTTCAACACTGCAATCGTTTTAAAACCTCGGTTCCTGACGCGAAATATGGACTAAGGACTTGTAAATCAGATGAATGTGCTTTAAGATTAAATAACCGTTTTGAAAAGGAGAAGCCTTAGCAAGCGGCTTACCGAAACCTTAAGGGGTAGCCGATCAATATTCTCTTTTTTGCTGCATTTTAAATTCATAAATAATGGGAATTAAATTGCCATTTTAGAAAAAATATATTTTACATTAATAGTTATACTACAAATGCGGCAATAAACTTCCGAATGGCGAACAAATTCTTACATTTTTTGAAATGCCATCGGTATCTCGCTTTAAAAGAGTTAAACTCGGAGGGGGGAATCTTAACCATGTGTGGTGCATGATCCATAATTTTTCATCCTATGGCTGAATTGCTCAATTTGCCTCCGACAAACATTCTGTAACATTCTTCGACAGCAAATTGCGTCTATCATATTCCGGTTCTTACCTTAATGATGCCGTACTTGCCGGTGCAACTCTTTTAAGAAAATAATTAAGGCGGAAAACAAATATTTGTCGGAATTTACCCCATAAGTTGTCGGTTTTGTACTGCGCATATTCATAAAATACTACGGATTTTTGTATTGTCACTGACAATAACTAAACTGAGCAATTTTATGAAAAACCTGATACACCCAAGATATCTTCCTAAATTTCTCCTAATCGCAATCATTATGACTGTGTCATCACAATCCAATGCACAACATATCAAACCTACCGGCAGTGGTTATGCACCGGCTAATGGTACCAAAGTTTATTACGAAGTATATGGCGAGGGTAAGCCTATCGTTTTATTGCTTGGTGCTTATTGTACCATTGAGATGAACTGGGGAGAATTGATAGCTGAATTAGCAAAAACTAGAAAAGTAATTGCCTTGGAATTGCAGGGACCCGGGCATACACCGTTTTCAGAGAGAAAACTTTCACGGACCACTTTTGCTAGCGATGTGGAGAAGGTTTTGGATTACCTAAAAATAGACAGCGCTGATTTAGCAGGATAAAGTTTTGGCGGTCAGGTTGCTTACCAGTTTGCAAATACAAAATCCTAAATGGTTGCGAAAACTAGTCATCATTTCGTCATATAGTAATCTACTTCATCAGAGTCTATATTATGATGAGCCACCCTGCCAGTTAGGTAAATGTAAACTTTTCGGTTGGCGGGTAATTCTTTCTCTCCTCGTAAAAACCTCTGCCAGTCAAGAGCAACTTCTTTCAGTCTGGCTAAATACGGCTCGCATTGTATGTTAGGATCTTCAATCTGGTCTATAAGTACTCTCCATAACATGGATACAGTGAAATAGAATAGATTATTGTCATATTTTAGATGCTTCTTATCGCCAGCTAAATATGGATAGAAAATATTGTTAGTGAACCAAGTCTCCCTTTTCGAGAATTCTGTTTCAGCCTCCTGACAAAGCAAGTACTTTTTGGGGCCATCTTGCATTCTAATATTTGGATTTGCGAACCCGCGTAAAAATCGTGAGCCCGTTTTCTTGGTGTGTTCATAGGCAAACTTAGGAATGATGTGACTTACTTTTTGTTCTGCTTTAATCTCATATAATCTACAAATCCCTATCATGTTTTTTGTTTAAAGCAAAAATATGTTTCTATTTTTTTTCTACTATGCAAACTCTGGCGCACTGAGTAATTCTACCTTTTGGAAAACAGGAGCGATTTCTGGATTTACCCAATGAAGTAAAGAAACTTCTAGTCTTAAAAACAATACGCAGTTTAACTACCAAAAACTCCCATCTAAGCAAACAATCACAACAACCTTAATTTATCCCATAACCCACACTCACATAATACATCCCCCCAATAGACGGCCCTCCCAAAAAGGAAGTATAGTAATGATTAAGAAGATTGCTTGCACCTATTTTGATAAGTGATTTAATCAAAGGGAGATGATAGGTCACCTGCGCATCCAGACTCGAATATGATGGTACCTGGCCGCTGACCAGAAAAGTTTGTGATAAATAATGCGACTGCCATCTGTAAGCCAGGGTTGCATCGAAATTTTTTAACAGCTCCATTTTCGAAAAAGAGATATTGTAAATCCATTTCGGCGTATTAAAACCATCTTCCAGACCGTCCTGGTTTTCGGTATTTCGCAGCTTTGAAAATGTGGTGTTTGCCGCGATGATCAGGTTTTTGTTGAATTTATAATTAACACCTGCACTAAACCCGAAATTGTCAATAATGGACTGTGAATTCGTATACATCCGGTACTGCGATTGCGTGGTACGGCTGTATAAGTCCGCCGGAATCTTGGCAGGATTAGTTGAATTAGGCACATTCATATTGGCCTGGGCAATGAAATTGCTGAACCGGCTCAGATAAACATCCGCATTGGCATACAGACTGTTGCCAAAGAACAGACCTTTGTAGCCGGCTTCCCAGGTTTGTGCATGTTCGGGTTTAAGGTAGGTGTAAGGATTTTTTCGAAGCAGCCCTTTGTTTTTTTCAATGGCGGCTGCCTGCGTCAGGCCGGTTTGGTTGATGTCAGCAAGTACTGCTGTCTGGAATGCGGTGATGGAAGTGGCCAGCCATGCGTTTTCAAAAATTCCGCTGGACATAACCGGAAGTCCGCCAACCCTTTTTACGCCGCCGCTGTTAACATTGCTGTAAGCTTCAAATATGCTTGGGAAACGGTAACCGCTCTGGAAAGATGCACGAAAATTGTGGTTATGGACGGGGCTGTAAACCGCTGAAAATCTGGGGTTGAACGTGGTATTGAAATAATCGTTTTTATCGGCCCGTAAAATGGCTCCAAGTTTAAGCTTGCTTTGAAACAGCCCCTTGCTGATTGAAATGAAACCGCCGGTTTTGCTGTAATTAATATTCTTACCATCCTGGCCAGGCTCAGGATTCACAAAATAATTGCCATCCGGAACGATGATATAGGTCCTGTGGTCAGCTCCTACCAGAAGATCAAGATCGTACTTGGTCTTTAACGATTGAAGATAATTTTCTGTCAGATTTACTTGCAGCTCTCCATGTACCAGGCTCGCTTTCACACGCAGCGCGGCGCCGACATCCCAATTGTTAATATCCTGTAATTTTGCCAACTGCGCATTAAATGCAGGAGTGCCTGGCTGAAAGCGGCCTGCATCTGCAACCGTTCGGGCTTGCCTTAGCGCATCCGATACTGTCGCCCCGCCGGATACGGATTGATTAAACCCACTGGTGAAATCGGTATACCAAGTGTTGTCGGGTTTGTAACTTCTGTCCATATTCTCAGCCATGGAACGCAGGTTGTAGGATTTGCCGGTATTTTCAGAATTGATATAAAGCCTGGCCTGCACAGATTGGGACTGATACTGAATGGCATGTTGTTGTAAACGATAATCCTGCAACCGGAAACGGTTGGCACGCTGGTAAACATTATCAAGTTCACTAAAATGATACGAGTAGGTCAGCATGGCATCCTTGGCCACTTTATAATAAATTCCGGCATCTGCTTTTACATTTTGAAGATCATAGTTGACGACGTCCATTTCCTGATAACCTGTCCTGGCCACCACATAATTTCGGCCTCCTAGTGATATCGTTCTTCTGTCCGAACTTTCATTCCCATAGCTGTTTACAGGATCTTTCGCCGGATTGTCAGCCCCAAACAGATTGGTGCTGCGATTGGCATTTCCATTCAATTCGGTCTGGTCGGATGCAATCCAGTCGTATCCTTTTGTGAAAGCGCCGTTTACCTTGAAAGCCAGTTTTGGTGAAATTACTTTTGCAAAACGGATCGTGGTTTCTGAAAATGGTTTTACATGGCTATACCGGTCATTGAAATGATTCGCTGCGGTCTTTTGCTGTATCGAAAGCCCTTCCGATGTGAAAGGGTTTTTGGTGAAAAAATTTGCAAGCCCGTTGACGGTGTTCATACCATATAAAGCAGATGCTGTTCCGGGTAAAATTTCAACATTATCAATATCAAGATCGGTTGGCCCGAGCGCATTGCCAATCGCACCGCCGATATGCGGTGATTGCACATCCATACCATCGACCAGCTGAGCAAACCTGACATTAGTTGTATTTGAAAATCCTCTTGCATTCAAAACTTTAAATCCAAGTGATGGCGTGATCATATGAATGCCTTGCGCATTTTCAAGGCCGTCGAAAAACGAAAGAGCCGGCGAAAGTGCGATGGCCGTTTTGTTGATTTTTTGCACACTTACCGGAGAAACCAGAATGCTTTCTGTCAGCCGGGATGCAGTGACGACAACTTCCTGAAGTGAATTGGTTTTAAGCGTATCAGTCGGCGTTTGAGCTTTTGCAAAAAATGCAGACGCCATGAAAATGCAGGTAATATGTTTCTTCATATATGTTTTTTAGATCGATATAGCTTTGTGGATACAACGATATGAAAAAATAATTAGAAATGCACTTTCCTCCATTTAATTAGCCGATCAAGAAAGTAGTTCGACCAACGGCCTGAATAACGACAGCAACAACAATCCGAGAAATTATTTGAACTGTTCCCGGCTTACGGATACGACGAAGGTCTGAATAATCCATTGATACATTTTTATTGCAGGTTTTTAAACAAGATATATGTGGAAGAGGGGATGTTAGCTGGAACAGTTTTTATGTACAGGTGCTGATTAAATTACCTCAGATATGGAAAATAATTTCAGTTGCATCTTGATTGACGATGATATCGATGAGCACGAATTCTTTCAGATAATTCTCAGAAAGTGTTCTCTGCCAGTTGATTGTGTTTATACCCGGAGTTGTATCGAGGCCATTACGGCTGCCGAAAAAACGCCGGAGGAGGTATTTAGTTTTATTATTGTCGACTGGATACTTTTAGATAAAATTAGCCTGGGCTGCTCCCGTGAGCTTAAAGATGTCTCGGTATTTGGGAAATCAAAATTTATAATTTATTCAGTTACGCCTCCACCCAAAAATATTTTGTCCGATTATGCTCTGAACGAAAGATTTTTTATCAAAAAAGATCACTCCTTTGAAGCAGTTGCTGAGGAGTTGAGAAGCCTGGTAACCACTCTATAATTCGTTTTTATAGCGTAAATGATGAAGAAAAAAGATCGAAAATTGATATCTCAATGCGGTGCTAATTGGCAGGAACAGCCAATATCTATGAGATTGTCCTATGCATTATTTTGACTTCATTCGACTCAGTGTTTCAGGGGACATATTCAGATAGGATGCCACAATTTTGTTTGGTAAACGCCTTACTATTTCCGGATTTCGCTCCAAAAGCTCTTTATATCTAAATTCTGCATCCTTTGTAATCTCGCGCTGAAGTATCTGTAAGTTGTTGATATAGGCGTTTTCTAAATAAAATCTAAAAAATTTTTCCCAGGCAGGAATGATACCAAGCAAATAGTAGAAGTCTTTCCTCGTTATGCGCAGTAAATTACAATCCTCCATGACCTGGATATTTTCGGTTGAAGGTTTCATCGTAATAAAACTTGCCAGACCTGTGGCAAACTGGTTTTCAAAAGCCAGGTGCCGTGTGGATTCCTGACCATCTTCCCTGACAAAATAAATCCTGAGACATCCCTTGACAACAAAATTCATGTAACCGCCAATTTCACCTTCGCGCACCAGCAGGTCGTACTTTTGGTGCGACGAAGGTTTGAAAAATGATAAAGCAAGTTGCATTTGTTCATCGCTGAGATAAACGATGTCTTTAATATAATCGCGCAATTCGTTTTTCGCCATAAGGTCCTTTACGCAAGATTAATTTCGGATTGCTGCTTTTTGATTTTGTCTTTATTGTATTCAAAATAAGCAAGAAGAAGACTGGCCAGCGCTGCAACGGCGCCCATGATGTAAATATTTCCATAGTTGCCCGCACCGGCAAGCAGCCCTGCTACCGGTGCTGTAATGCCCATACCCAAATCAAAAAATGCGTTGTAAGCGGCCATAGCCATGCCGCGGTTTTCAAGTGTCACTTTTTTCACAGCAATAATACCGAACGAAGGAAATATCAGCGACATGCCGATACCTGTTAAACACGCTCCCGCAATACCGGCATAGGCGTTTGGTGCTTGCCAAATCAATATTTGTCCGATAATTTCAATCAGTAAACAGGCCATGGCAACACGTGCTCCGCCAAATTTGTCGGGAAAATGGGCGAAAAATATCCGCATGACAATATAGCCAGCTCCAAAAGCAGTTAAAGCCAGCGATGATCCTTCCCAGGAATTTTGACTAAAATAAAGGGTAATAAAGGAAGCAATCCCACCAAATCCAATACTGGCAAGTGCCAAACCCGTACCTGACTGCCAGACCAAATGAACTGCTTTGTAAAACGGAAGCCTGACTACATTTGAAGGAATGGGCACATTTTTCAGTAACATAACAGCCAGATAACTGATAATAGGAAAAATAATAATTGCAGAAAATGCGGCGGTCAAAGAGAATGTTGATGAGAGCAGAATTCCCAAAGGTGCGCCGCAGGCCATTCCGCCATACATGCCCATACCGTTCCAAACCATTACCTTGCCCACATTTTTTTGCCCGGCCAGAATAAATCCCCAGGCAAATATTCCGATCACCAGATAACTTTCGCCAACTCCTAAAAAGATTCTTCCTAATAAAAGCGCTGCCAGGCTAAGGTTTGGTATTGATACGGACCAGTAAGATATCAGGCACAATATTCCTGAGATGCTGGAAAGCAGGAGTCCGAGCATTACTGATTTTTTTCCTCCTTTAACATCAGACATTTTTCCGGCAAAATGGCGGCTAAGCAGTGTTGCCACGTATTGTATCCCGATTACGAAGCCGACAACCAGGTTGTTAAAACCCAATGTTTGGTGAACATAGGAAGGAATGATGCCAAGAGATATTCCCATGATAAGAAATTCAAGGAAAATAATGGCGAAAATGGTAATTAGTGTTTTTGTTAAATTAGACGCTTCCGGACCTGAAATCTGGTTGCCGGAATTATTGATTTCTGACATGCTGGTTTTAAATAATTTTCACAAAAATAATCCAAAGAAAACCAGGGGACATTGATATAGATCAAAATCAGAAAACCCAATTTTAAGATTGACTATGATGTAGGGATTGGTTCTGGGTTAAATGATTTTTAATCTTTCTTCTTCCAGATCAATTTGATACAACTGCTGGCGGATTATGGCTTCATCAATCTTTGGATCTTTGTTGAGTTCAGTCAGATACTGTCGCTGGGTTTCCAGCAGTTCTACAAAAATTTTCTTTGTTTTTTCGTTCATCCAGTTGTCATCGGTGGCCTTTGCCCGTTCCTCCCATTGTTTCAGGAATTTTTGCAAACCTGCATTTCCACTTTCATCGGTTTCATATTTGTCTTTTAAAAACTGATAGACATGTTCTTTAAGACCTTGTTTCATTTTATGCCGGCTCGCTTCTTCGGATTCTTCCTCAACAACCCCTTCAAATAATCCTGTACGTTCTATTATGACCGGCAGCGTAAGTCCCTGCACCAGCAGCGTAAGCAGTATGACGATAAAAGTTATAAAGAGAATCAGGTTCCTTTGCGGAAAAGCTGTCCCATTATCCAGCGTAATTGGGATCGCCAAAGCCGCAGCCAGCGATACTACCCCGCGCATGCCGGTCCAGCCCAAAAGCATTGGCATCAGCCAGCGCCTTCTGTTGGAACTGGCGCGAGGCATTACGCCGGGACGAAAAATGTAAGTCGCGATTAAGGCGGCATAGGAACTGATAATTCTGGCAGCTACCAATACAGCTGTGACCAATATTCCTGAGGCAATGGCGGAAGACAAAGGAATGCCTTTCTGGCGCAGACCTTCCACAATTTCAGGAAGTTCCAGTCCGATAATCAGAAAGACGACGCCATTCAAAATAAAGACAAAGCTATCCCAAACACTGGAGCTTTGAATCCGGCTTGCGCTGTTAAAGAAAATGAGCCGTTTTGCCGACAAAAACAAACCGCCACTTACCACAGCCAGCACGCCCGAGCAATGAAACTGCTCAGCCAGCCAATACATAAAATAGGGCTCAATGATCGTCAGTGCTATATTGGATGGTGCATCCAGCGGAAGGCGTTTATGTGCCTGAACAAAAATCCAGGCCAGCAGCAGACCAATACCAGCGCCCCCGGTCAGCATCCACAAAAAACTGAGGGCTGCTTCCTGCCAGATAAATTGCCCGGTTCCAACCGCGATCAGTGCAAAGCGGAATATGATCAGAGACGAGGCATCATTGAGCAGGCTCTCACCTTCCAGAATTGCTGCGGTAGTTTTTGGGATTTTCACAAATTTGGTAATCGCGCCGGTACTGACCGCATCAGGAGGAGATACGATTCCGCCCAACAAGAATCCCAGGGCTAGTGTAAATCCGGGAATGAAATGATGCGCCACAACCGCTACGGACAACGCTGTGAAAAACACAACAAGAAAGGCAAAACTGCCAATAATACGCCACCATCTTTTCATTTCTTTCAGCGAAACATTCCAGGATGCTTCAAACAAGAGAGGAGGCAAGAAAATGAAAAAGATAAGGTCTGGATTGATCCGTAAGATGGGCAGTCCCGGAAAAAAGCCAATCAGCAAACCGGCTACAACAAGTAATATCGGATAGGCGATTTTTAATTTATTGGCCAGCGTGTTCAGCAACACAATGGCAGCAATCATGGCCAGTAAAAATGGTAAATAAGTATGCATTAATAATTGTGTATAGTTGTATTGAAAATTAAATGGAGTCAATAACAGTGTTTTATCCGGAATCGCCAGCCTCAGAGGCCTGGATACTTTTTAGAATCCATTATCTGCGAAAATAACCTTTTTGAAAATAATGACACTATTAAAAATCTTACATTAAACTTGCCGGATTCAATTTCATGCTATCAGGAACTCAGTTATTATAAGTTGTGAGTCGGAATAATTGCTGGTTTCGCCAATGGAAAAAGCATTTCAATCCATTGGTCATTATCAGCCAGGTTGATCTTAAACTGAAAAAATTAGCACTGATTACGGGAAAATGCAGACTTAAAGCATATCCGGCAGTTCTTCTAATAAAAACCGGAGTACATTATCATCAGATAATAAAAGATGTTCATAAGCCAGAACCATTCTGCATGTTTTCAGCTTATTGTTCGGGTACATACCAAAAAGGAATGTTGGCTATATTTTCTTCTTTTTTTAAAGAATCAGGTTTAATTCCGATCCGTACATAATTTTTTCCGGTTTTCAGATTTGTTGGCAATAATACCGTTTGATAACCGCGTTGCTGCTGATAACCAAGTTGGGTAAATAAAAGATCTGCATCAGCATACAGCGAATCATTGATATGTACAGCAATAAGACGGTTGATCTGCTTATGAGTCCATTCAGCATAAAGCTTGCGTCGTTCTTTGATTGGCAGATTTGTACCCCAATTCGGCTCAACAGCCAATCGGGACATTATCGTATCCATGGCCTTGGGATAAGCAATATACAAGCGGATAAAGGGTTCACGGATTACATCAGCCTGTATAGAAGCCTGTGATACGTATTGATCGTCTGCTCTTTGGTTATCATAGGCGTCAGGATTCACAAAAAGGCTGTCCACCCGCGCTGTAAACAGGTGACGACCATTCATAAAAGACAAGCGATGGTCAACACGAGATAAATCTGTCAGAAGTTCTGCGAAAATCAGCGCAAAGAAAACGACCGACATCAATCCGCTGATTTTTAATAATTTACTATGAGTTAAATGACTGTAAAAGGTATTAATAATATAGCTAAATGGCTTATGCAGGCCCCAGTAAATCCATTTACTAAAAGAAAGCATCTTGTACTGGAAATTTGCCATTCCGGGTCTTGATCTTACCTGAGGCAAAGCCGCTACGATACTAATCAGCATGAAAATGCCGAAAAAGACCAGCGCGGCAACTTTAACACCCCGCCAGTACCGGTTGGGGATCAGTGGTTGAAAACCCGAGTAAATCAGCAGTACCAGCACATATGACAAAGCCACAATAATCAGTAGAAATACAAATAGAAATGCCACCGCAAAAACAATGTTACAGTGCCTGTCAAGCCTGATAATGTAGCTTTCTAAAGACCCCAGATCACTTCGCATACGCTGCTGGGTATGCTTGTTTGTAAAGGGAATCCGCTTGTAGTCAATGCCGTTGGGATACACCGCCAGAAGCCCGACCAGTCCAACCCAGAATGCCCTCATGACAAAATTGGTAAGGAAGGCAATAAACAACACATAACAGCTCGCCTTCATCATACTCAGCGCAAGTGCAGGAATTATTCCGGCAAGTCCCTGTGTTTGCCCAAGCATATTGTAACGAACAAAACCAAATGCCTCATCCAGCACTGGCGGCAATTGCAAAACAGCAAACATAGCGACCCCGGAGATGACCAGTTCCAGATTCCAGCTTTGCGTTGTCAGTTCTCTTAATTTTTCTTCTTGTTCAGGTGCCAAACTGGTATTCGGCTCAGGTATATTGTCGATCATCAGGAGTGAAATAAATAGGGGAAGGGCCCGTCACAAAGCTATTAATTTCAAAAATCACTTGCAATCCGCATCACAGATGAAATTTTAGCCTTGCAGATAGTCTTGCTTTTGACCTGGAATACCAATGGTCAAAGTGCTATTGTAAAAATATTAAGGGCTGCCTGACTGATTTTGTTATCCAAGATTTTTTCAGACAATTGATTAGATCCTTCATGGGATGGTTATGTGCTGGTTTTTATTGATTTTTTAAATTTTGTGTTAATCGGTTTATTACTTAGTTTGGGTAGAAATTTTACAGTGAGTTTGCAATATTCCTAACCAACCTTATTAATGAAATCAAATAAAGAACGCAGAAGTTTTTTAAAAAAAGGACTGCTCGGCAGTATCGGGCTTTACGGCTTTTCAAAAAAGGAAGCTGTTAATCCGGAATTTGAAGAAATACCCGGCTTTAAGACGCCCCCGGCCACGGGAAAATCAGTTATCGGTTTAAAGGTGGCGCCCATCAAACAGGTCAGAGTTGCGCTGATCGGAATTGGTGCAAGAGGCAGTGGACACGTCATGCAATTCGCTTCCTTGTTTCCCGAAAAAGCGGTTGTAACCGCAGTTTGTGATATTCAGCTGGACCGCGCCGAAAAAGCCGTTGAGAAGCTCAAACAAAAAGGCCAGAATGCGACTGCTTTTGGCGGGAAGATTGATTCCTGGAAAGAAATGGTCAAGCGGGATGATATTGACCTGGTGGTGATAGCCACGCCCTGGCGGGATCATGTGCCTATGGCTGTGTATGCGATGAAGCAGGGAAAACATGTGGTCGTTGAAGTGCCGGCTGCTCTGACGCTGGATGAATGCTGGCAACTTGTCAATACTGCCGAAGAAACACAGCGGAACTGTATGATGATGGAAAATGTCTGCTACGGGGATGAAGAACTTTGGCTGCTGAATATGGTGCAGAATGAGGTTTTCGGTACGCTCACCTATGCAGAAGCTGCCTATATCCATAATCTGAATTCTTACCTGCTTGATACGAAAGGATATTATGATTTCTGGCGTTTGAAAGAAAATATAGCACACGACGGAAATCTTTATCCTATGCACGGTCTGGGTCCGGTCGCTCAATATCTGAATATCCTGCGGGGAGACCGTTTTGATCACATCGTCTCAATGAGCAGTCTTGAAGCCTCATTGTCTGAAAGTATAAAAAAACTGCCTGCTGATCATCCGTATGCAAATTTTAAAGGGACCATACATAAGGGTGATATGAACACCTCGCTGATAAAAACCCATCAGGGAAGAATGATTACATTAAAACACGATGTAGTTTCACCAAGAGCTTACGACAGAATTAACGCGCTGGGCGGAACACACGCCTACCACCAGGGTTATCCGAGCAGGCTGTCAATCATTGACAAAGGCCATGATTATTTAAAGGAGGCAGATTACAACGAATATAAAAGTAAATACAAACATCCGATATGGGACAAGCTTAAAAAGGAAATTGAGGTAAACGGAGGCCACGGCGGAATGGATTTTGTACTTATTTACAGGATTATTGATAGCCTGAATAACGGCAGGCCAATGGATATGGACGTGTATGATGCGGCTACATGGAGTTCGGTTATTCCGTTGTCTGAAGTTTCGGTTAGCAAAGGAAATGTTCCTGTTAAATTCCCTGATTTTACCCGCGGAAGATGGAAGGAAAGCCGCGACCTGAGCATTATGAAGAACATCTGATTTTAATACAGCTACAAGTCTTTCTTACCCTGTTTGATTAAAGTCAAACAGGGTAAGAGGGTAGCTGATTTTTACATATAATTACTATCCACCAGTGCCGACTTATCGCTAAGTGTCAAACGTGCTATGTCATCCTTACGCATAAATTTTACACCTGGCTTTTTTGAGGCAAATGCTAAAAATTCGTCAAGAACCTTTACCTGGGCCGGCGTTCCACTTATTCTGTCATGCGTGCTGATAGACATCTGACGCTTTTGTTTTGCACCTTCTTCGTATAACTGCTCAAATTCAAGCAACAACTGTTCTCCAAATTGTTTTGACGAAAAATAGCGTCCTTCCAATAGCTGAATATCATTGTTTCGCAAGGAATATGGAACAACGGCAAAGTTCCTGCCATTTACCGGGATTAAAAAAGGTTGATCCCGGCTGAGATCATCAATGTGATAAATAAACCCTAATTCCTGTAAAATTGAAATAGTATTTTTGCTTCTTCTGAGCCAGTTACAATTGTATCCGATTGTGGTTTGCCCTGTAATATCCTTAATAATATCTGCGCCATCCTTGATGAATTTTTTCTCTTCATTATAGCTCATCGCGTATTGCGGAGTCCAGTTCAAACCATGACCTGCTATTTCATGTCCTCTTTTTACAATTTCCCGTGCGAGGTCAGGATTTCGTTTTGCAGCTTCGGCAACGGTATGGCTGGTAACTTTTATCTTGTACTTATCCCATAAATTCAGCAGTCTGGGTATACCTTCTTTATAGCCATATTGAAACCACGTTTTTGCCGGCAAATCGGTATATCCTTTTTGCAAATTCTGTGGAAAAGGGCTATCAAAACCCGTTTCAGGCTCACCACCGGCTTCAAACTGCATTGAAATAGAAATAACCAGTCGTGTATCGTCCCCCCAGTTTGCCGGGGCCGGATCTGTGCGGTTAACAAGCGGTTTTGCGTCCGGTTTGTCTGGTAATAATAAAGTGCCCGCACCCAATAGAGCGGCGCTTTTTATAAAATCTTTTCTTGATGACATAGAATCAGCTGCTTAATAATCTCAATTGCAAAGCTTTATAAAGGATGGTATCGGATCGATGTAGAAAATAAGGTAAATCTTGTAATTTTTACGTACTGGTAGCCATTGTAATCAAATGGATGTCATCCGTAACGCGAAATATATCGACAATGTCGATCCGGGGAACATAGGTCTACAATGATTGATAGAAATAAGGAGCTGCAATATTATTTAACTTCCTCAATGGAAATTAATTGGATAATATCTGCAAATTTTACAGTATTCAGGGTAGCAGGGCTTGATAAAATAATGCCGCTGATTTTCACTTTCATACCATCATTTCTAAATTCTGCTGTTAAGCTGTCGCATGGGCCGACAATACCGCCACTGGTATATTTCGTTACCGGAATTTCAATCAGGTAGAAAGGTGCATTCCATTTAATTGTTCCGATCATATCTTTAAATACGGTATCCACCTGAACTTCCGGTCCACGATCACATATCTTACCATATTTAATTTCTGGTATATTTTCTTTGGGCTCATCCTTGCACTGACTCAGCAAAAAAATCATGACCGGCAACATGAATTTTATTCTCATCTTTCAAACTTTAATAAGATAAATCCATACTGTGATAGAATATTGGATTATGGGAAGTAGCAATTTACTGTAAACGAAAACCTTCCCTGTCCATAATGGAAGGGAAGGTCCGGCTAACGAGATTGTAAGAAATATTTAGTAACAGCAATGTAGTAATAGTTATATCAAAAGGCAGTCTTTTGTAGAAGTCAACTTATTTAACGGTAAATGCTGGCATTAAAGAGTTGATGTTTTTTATATAATTTCAGATTCTCAAAAATTTGAAAGCGGTTTTTGGCGCCATATTCTTATTTCTGGACTGTTGTTATAGAAAGGGAAATAGGTAGCTTTTTCGGGTAGGTATTTCCAATTTGAAGCCAAGTCTATCCTTTTAAGAAATGGCAGTTCCAGCCCTATCTTCGCTTGCCATGTGCGCTTATTTTAGTAAATCGCAAAGGTTATTACCGTTATGATATTGCAAATTGTCCATTAGCGCCGCCATGATATTGAAGAAATTTCTCCTGACAATTAAAAAAAATAAACTGCCGTATTATACAGTAAATTACGTAAGAAAACTGATTCCCAATATTTTATATCAAAAATCGCTGCGGAAGAAAATTCTGTCTTCGGATGAATACGATACTGATTATTTAACGAGCCGGTTGAATTATTATAATAAATTAAGTGGTCAGAAAGAGGTTCGCGAAAGTGCTGTATCGCTGGACGAAATGAATAAAGTCAAAGGCCATAGTTCTTACTATTTTGACGCTTATCAATACACCAGGTATTTCAGAAATTCTCTAAAAGCCAATTTTATATTTACTGATGTTATTCACGTTCCGGACGTGCCGACTTTGCAAAAAAGCAGACCTGTTGCAGGTAATAACGAAAATGCCGTGGTTCTTAAAATGGATAAAAGGCGGCATTTTCTCTTTGTAAAAGATCCATATTCGTTTTCGGAAAAAAAGGATATGTTGATCGGGCGTGGTTCAGTAAATGCTCCAAATTCTCCGCAGCCGCACCGGATGCGCTTTATGGAAATGTATTTCGGTCATCCGTTATGTGATCTGGGTCAGGTCAATAAGGCCGGCGGAAATCCGCAATGGCTCAGACCGAAAATTTCTATTATTGATCATTTAAAATTCAAATTTATCCTGAGCCTGGAAGGTAATGATGTGGCTACAAATCTTAAATGGATTATGTCGTCCAATTCTGTCGCGGTAATGCCTGAGCCAAAATATGAAACCTGGTTCATGGAAGGCACGCTGATTCCTGATTTTCATTTCATACGTATCAAAGAGGATTATTCGGATCTGGAAGAAAGGCTGCGATATTACATCGATCATCCCGCGGAAGCACAGAAAATTACTGCAAATGCCAACGCTTATGTAAGGCAATTTTGGGATGATAAAGTAGAAGATCTTCTTTCAATTCTGGTGCTGCAAAAGTACTTTGAATCCACCGGGCAACTCGAAGACAGGGAGTTGATTAAGACAAAACTGTACGCAATATAAGCCCGAACGTGAATCAATACATGGATATTTCGACTTATCATGCGTTTTATCAGATTACCGGAAATTTATATGTAGTCAGACTCTTCGTCCAAATGATTAATAAGCAGGGCAGTTATTTGAACAAAAATATAACTATTCCGAACGCTTTGCCAGATGGGTTTTTAAGTTACTTCCAAGCATTTATTCCCATCCGCCAAGAGCTTTCCATCATCAACTTTCGTAACACGCCATTCTTTTTGATATGGACTAATCATTTATTGTTGTTGAATATCACTACTCCATACTAAAAAAGCTTAAAGCGAAGCAATCTAAAAAGGCCGCTTCACTTTAAGCCGGTAAAATAAAACGCCATGTCCTGGTGGAATAACATGCTGCTCTATTTAAAATACTGTACCAGTTGGATTGGCAATCCTGCTGTTCAAAGCTGCATTATAACAAATTCTCCTGCACTGCCTGATAAACCGTCCTGACCACCGCTTGGAAACCAAAACTTCGGGCTAGCGAACTGTCAATATGAAGATACCAGGGATTTTGAAGCGGCTCTGATGATGGCTGCATGGTCTGTCCGACAAGTTGAATCAGCTCATAGACCGAGGTTGGAGATTCATCAGAGATATTTACAATACGACCGTCCATTTTCCCGGTCAATGCCATCTTCATTGCGGTGGCGATGTCAATATGGTGAATTGTACTCATTCTGGTCGCAGGATGCCACTTGGTAGCAGCCATGTGCTTGGGCAACATTTCCAGATGACCATCTCCGTCTCCGTAAACAAACGGAAATCTCAGGATTGACCAGTTGAGCCCACTTTCACGCAACGCTTTTTCTGCCGCTAACTTGCTGGCAGGGTATGCATGTTGTGGATCAACCGCATCGTCTTCCCGTCCCGGATGCGAATTATTGGTATCATAGACGTGGGCGGTGCTTGCCAGAATAAAGCGGCAGCCCGGAGCATGCATCTTTGCCGTTTCGATAAGGTTACAAGTGCCTTCAAAATTGCTTTTCCATATCAAATCTGTGTCCTGCGTGCGGAACACTGCTGCCAGATGGATGATCGCGGTCGCATCCTTTACCGCTTCTATAAGCGATGCTGCATCAAGCAGATCACCTTCAATAGCCGATATTGTGGACGGGATGTTATTTTTGCTGCGTACTAATGCAAGGCAATCCAAGCCCGCTTCGGTGAGTCGCGGCAAGAGACGTGCTCCCACTAAACCGGTCGTGCCGGTTACCAGTATTTTTCCTGATTCTTTGTTCATATATAAAAGATTTATATTGTGAACAAAGCTCCGAAGTATGCCATAAAGAGAGCCGGACAAAAGCTGGTTATGTCAGCACAAATCCTGAAAAAAAACTGTGATGGTTTTTCCGGTCACCTTTTTAAATAACCGGGAAAAATAATCAGGATCATTAAAGCCAAGCTCAAAAGCCAGCTCTTTTACTGAGGAACGTTCGCCATAATATATCCGGCGCCTGGCTTCCAGTATCAGACGGTTGGTAATAAATTCTTTTGGAGATAGTCCTGAGTATTGCTTCACAATCTGGTACAAACTATCACTGCTGATGGCCAGCTCTTCTGTGATGCTTTTAATGGTAGGATGATCTACAAGGTTGTTTTCTACAAATAACTTGAAGCCGATGAATTTTGCAAGTCTGTCATCTGCCGGCCTTTTCTCGGCTGCAAAATAGGCAGTGTTTATTTCTGTCAGCAGACTATTCAAATGGGCCAGGATAAGCTCGGGATCCGTATTAAAGGTTTTTAATAAATCCAGAAGTATCTGAAAAATCGCTTGAAGTCTTTTGGCTGCAACGGCTGAAAAACTTATTTTTTGACGGTTGAGCGGATTTAGAAGGAAGGGATATTGTCTGGGCAATTTCGAAATGCATTCATCATCAAAGCCCAGTTTGTAATAATCATTAGCATGCGCTGTGAGTGGCAACTGCTGAATCTGGTTAGGTAAAGAGTAAAGTACTTCGTGTTTTCCAATCTCAAATTCTTCCAGATCTACACCATACCGGATGGAACCGTCCAATACAAAAAGAAGAAAATAATATGGCAAACGGTGTGTAAGTCCATATTTGTCTGCCGCCTGCGCAGACAAGTGGCCATAATCCGGAGAAACGATCCGAATGGGCAGCTGGTCATTTTGGCTGAAATCCTCGGGTAACGAATTAATACTGCGCATACCTGGTGATGATGAAATTAAAATTTCTAAAACTACGCGGTTAAAAGAAGAATGACAAGTTTGGTGGATACTGGTAAGAGCTTTGTAAGACTGCCGTTCTCAATAATTCCTGTTCAATAAGCTGTAATCCCTTAAATAAGGTTGATTACCATGGGAACAACAATAAAATCTTGGTAAAAAAATTGAAATAAACTAGATTGAGAAACTTATCAGTTAACAACTTATGATGTCGTAATGCAGACCGAATTTGAATTACTTATCGAGGAATTAGAGTCTGAAAAATCAAGATTGGATGAGGAGTTGCAAGAATGTCTTCAATCCAAGAACTATAAATATGCACAGTACTTTCAAAAAGGTATTTGGAGGGTGCAGAGAAAAATCGAACAACTCAAAAAACTCAATCGAAACCCCTTAATCCGTGATACACAATACTTGGCTGACGCCATTAACGAATTAAATAATGACGTGATCGAGGGATTTTCTTTATTCTTTCTAAAAGATTCTGATTTTTATCTGCATTTCTACAAATTACCTGATAGCAAACTCTATTGCCAGATTCCCACCGAGGACGAAATGTTGAAAGCATATTATTATGCTTATCGGCCTGATTCAAGAAAATATATTTTATCGCTAGGTTTCGAGTTGAATGAAAAGAAACCGGGAGTTGTGTTCAGCGTTGAAGACAACCAGTCATGCGACGAAATACTCACCAAACTTGCGGTGCTCATGTTTGATATTCTCTACATTAGTACGGAAGCAAGTGGATATATTACAAAGAAAATTTTAAAGTAGCCTGGTACTTTTACAAGTTCCAATCCTGTTCATCATAATCTTCACTTGAAGCTTTTGGTCCACGAAGTTGCCATCGACTATTTCCCGACAACCCGTCTCAAAATAATTTCGACTAATTAAATAGCCATTATTGTAGACTTTTTGTCAATTATACTTGACAAAAAGAATTGTTTACATATCTTTGTTTTATAACTAAATTATTGAACATGATGGAACATTCTAAAAAAAATGTGCAGCAAAATGCTGTTATCTACGCGCTCATACACGCAGTCACTTATTTACCGGCTGCATGGCTTTTAAAACATCGTATTTTTAGCCAGCCGGTTTCGGTCGTTATTGCTATCGTGCCGATTATTACATTCGCTGTTTTTATTTATAAATTAATTAAAGCCTTTTCGGCAATGGACGAAGTAAACCAGCGGGTGCAGCTGGAAGCCGTTGTGATCGGTTTTTCATTAACAGCAATGCTGATGATGCTTTTGTTTTTGCTGAGCCTGTGTGATATTTCAAATCCTGGCTGGTTTGGGTATGGACATGTGGTTGGTTATTGCTGGCTCTTTTATTTTATTGGATGGTTTGTCTCGAAAAAGAAATACGGAGTATGAAAAACACTATAAAGGTTGAACGAGCAAAGAAAAACTGGACACAAGCCGACCTGGCAAAACACATCGGAATTTCACGACAGGGCTTAAATTCAATTGAAACAGGAAAGTTTATCCCATCCACTGTACTTGCTCTACGGATGGCCAAAGTTTTTAATACTACCGTTGAAGTTTTATTCCAACTGGATGAAATTGACGAGGTATAATCTTTTCTTTTACAAAATCTGTAAAGCGCTTAACTTTGGAAAAGATGTTTTGTTAAATCCTCTATTACCTTGAATAGGATACCGGACATTTATATGAAAAAGATAGGATATCTTCTGGCACTTTTGCTGTACACTTATTTTTCACATGCGCAGGATTTTGGCGCATATAAAAAGGAACTCTTTATTCAGGGCACAGATACGTTACGTTACAGAATTTTATATCCTGAAAAATATAATAAAAAAAAGGCATATCCCCTGGTCGTTTTTCTCCATGGCGCAGGTGAAAGAGGAAGTGACAACGAACACCAGCTTGATCTTGGCGCCTCATTATTTTTAGAAGATTCCGTACGCAAAAAATTTCCCGCAATTGTTATTTTTCCACAATGCCCGACGGATAGTACCTGGAACAGTTTCATAACAAAATCGGATACGACAGAAGCCTACAACCTGACGTTAAATATCGTAGGACTCACAATTCCGGAGCTACTGGTAAAACAATTAATGGACAGTTTGGCCGAAAACAAGATTGCCGACAAGAAAAGAATTTATATCGGAGGGCTTTCACTGGGCGGTTTCGGAACGTATGATTTGGTCATTCATTATCCGGATTTCTTTGCAGCAGCGTTTTCGATTTGCGGACAGGCGAACGTGAAATTATTTACAGAAAATGCGTCACGAGTACCTATATGGATTTTTCATGGTGATGTTGACAGCGTTATTCCCGTTCAACCCAACAGGGATTTGTATAAAGCTTTACAAAAAATTGGCGCCAAAAATGTTAAGTATACGGAATATCCTGGCGTGAACCACAATAGTTGGATCAACGCTTTTGCAGAACCAAACCTTCTTCCCTGGCTGTTTTCTTTTAAGAAATAGGGGATGGGGCAAGACAGTATGCTGACAACAATGTATCTTTTTATTTCTCTACAAAAAGCAATTTAACCATTGGTTACTTTGCTTCAAGTTTGGTCAACGCCTGTTTCGCGAAGTCATTTTCCGGATTTATAGACAGGGATTTTTTGAACATTAATTTCGCCTCTTTAATTTTTCCATTTAACCAAAGCAGTTCGGCATAACTGTTGAAAGTTTGCCATGCACCGGGATCAATAAATGTCAATAATTTGGACGTTTCAAGTGCCTGGTTTTGATACCCGGCAGCGTTTAATTCTCTGGCAGCATAATCCATTTCACCGGATGAAAAACGGTAATTGGTGGTATCTGGCTTTAATTCCTGTAAGTGAGAAGCTGCGTAATCTGTCCCGGTGAGTAATAAATCGTTGGTGTATATTTTGACAAGTGACTTTTTTTGAACGCCCAAAGGTTGATTGTTTAAAATCTTCATTACGTTTTCTCCTGTAAGATGAAGGCCATCGCTTTCAGCGTTATCCAGCAAAATTACCGTCTGTTTCTTTGAAATGTTTCTAATAAAAATGGTCGATCCTCCTGGAATAAATCCTGAGTGTGAAACGATCTTTCCCTTTGTAGTGTCGGTTGCAACAAACCATCCTAACCCGAAAGTAAGTTTACCCGGCTCTACAACTACCTGCTCACCTGAGTTAAGCTTTTGCGGCTGATAGGCTTCGTTTAGTGTCGACGGTTTCAGTAAAATTCCCGCATGAAGTGCCTTATCAAAACTTAGAAGATCGGCGGTAGTACTGGCGATAAAACCCAGACCTTGTAACCCTCCGAAATTGATTAATAACGCTTTGTATCTGCGCATTGTATCCACTTTTTGAAGTTGGTAAGAATAAACAGGCATTCTGTAACTTTCTGCTCGTAGGGAATCCGGGTGGAATAATGCAGCAGAATAAGCATATGTGTTTGTCATTAAAGCAGGTTTCCAAATATTTTTGGATAGATAATCTATAAATTTCTGCTTACTGACTTTCTCGACGATCAGCGCTAACACACAATATCCGGGATTTGAATAGCGCCATCTTTCACCAGATGGAAATTCGAGTTTTCCATGTCTTTTTAAAGCCTCGATCACCAGCGTGTTGTCTATAATCCGGTCTGGTTGTTCTCTGACGAACGGATCGAAGATTTGGAGGTCGGGTAGTCCTGAGGTATGAGAAAGAACCTGTCGGATCGTAATATTTGTGAATGGAAAGTCAGGAAGAAATTTAGAAACATGGTCTTCAAGTGTGAGTGCTTTTCTTTCTTTCAGTTGGAGGATTGCAATCGCAGTGAAGATTTTTCCAATTGATGCCAGCTGGAATCGGGTTGAGGTTTGGTTGGGAATTTTAGTATCGATGTCCGCTAAGCCAAACGATTTTTGGTAAATAATTTTTTCATGGTCAGAAACAAGGATGTTTCCATTCATACAATGGTTCTCATACAAGGTTGTCAGGAGACTGTCTATTCTTTTTACCTGACTAAAAGCAGAATTTTTCAAACAAATAGTTAAAAGGAGCAGGAGTATTGTAAATTGGCGCATTGCATAATTTTTAAAGTTTTATGCAGCTATTAAAGTTTCGTGCCAAATACTTAAAATGTTGATATGCAGTTATATAGGTACTGATTTTAATTTAAAAAAATGTTCGGGTCCGAACATGATGTGCATTTATGCACAGGAGGCCGAGGTTTTGGTTCGTTTTAGTCCGCCATTAAATTTTATCACCACGTAAGTACTTCATGACATTCTCTATTCTAAAAAAATCACTTTTATTGTGATTTTTTCCTCTGTTGCGCAATGCCATATTTAAGAAATAAGTAATGAGCCGTTCAAGAGCAATTGCCGGTAATTTTTACCCACCGGCAATTCTTTCCCATTTTTCAGATGTATTGTATTTCCTTCAATGTAGTGGACAAATTTTTTATTGAGAATGAAGGATTTATGGATACGGATAAAGGAATCAGCCGGTAACAGCTCTTCAAAACTGCTTAATGTGCGGGGTGTCAGCAGAAAATTCTGATCATTCCAGACCTTCACATAATTTCCCAAACTTTCAAAGTAGCAGATTTCATCCACCAGTACTTTTACAAGTTTTTTGTCGGATTTGATATAAATATGCGCTGGATCGGAAATTGGTTTAACTTCATCATGCGACAAAGTATTTGTGTTTTGTTTACGCAAATTAAATTGGGTCTGTGCGCGGTTTGCAGCTTTAAGAAAGCGATCGAAGCGAAACGGTTTAAGCAGATAGTCACATACTTCCAGCTCAAAACTTTCCAAGGCATGTCCCTCGTGGGCAGAGGTCACAATAACAAGCGGGCGTTGCTGCAAAGTTCTTATAAAATCAAGCCCGTTTAGTTTTGGCATCCGGATATCGAGAAAAATTAAATCTATGGACTGGTTGTTTAAAACAGTCAGCGCCTCTGTGGCCAAATAACATTGTCCCACAATTTCAAGAAACGGGATATCGGCCATGTAAGCGAGGATCACTTCATGTGCAAGTGGTTCATCATCAACGATCAGGCAACGCATATTCATAATTTTCCAATTCCAGCTCTACCCTGAAAATAGTATTTTCTTTTTTGATTTTAAGCAGGTACTTACCAGGATACAAGAGTTCAAGACGTTTTTGCAAATTGTTTAGCCCAATTCCTGCATTGTTTTCAGGTTCCGGTTCAAAGGAATTTTCACAGATAAAGTACAATTTCTGACCTTCTGATTTTATAACAACTTCTAAAAATGCATTGGCGTCAGCAGCTTCAATTCCATGTTTGATCGCATTTTCAATAAAGACTACGAGTACAAGGGGGGCAATCAAAAAATTTGCATTTTTGATATCAATATCCAATTTAAGATCAAATTTCTCGCTTAACCGGATTGATTGCAGTTGGAGATAATCCTTTAAATATTGTATCTCTTCTTCTATTTTGACATATGGATCTTTGGCTTTATAAATCACATACCGCATTAAATCAGACAATTGCAGAATTACCTCAGGCGTCTCCTCAGACTTTTGCAAACTCAATGCATACAAATTATTAAGAGTGTTGAAGAAAAAATGGGGGTTGAGCTGCTGTTTTAAAAGGTCTAGTTCCGCCTCGGCTTTTTCTTTTTCCAACGAAACAATCAGCGTGTTTTGTCGGGACCACTGCGCTGCCAGAAGTACCGGAAGACTTATGAGCAAAATTATGATTGCACCAAATGCATTTTCCCAGACAAAAGGATTCTGGGAAAACATGCCACCCAGTCGTTTGCTGAAAGGAAGAATCGAAAGCAGTTGCCCCATAGCAGGATAGAAAATACCAATCAAAGCCAAAGAACTCAAAATATAAAATAGTACCCCTTTCTCCTTTAATATTTTGGCAACCAGAATCCTGCTGTTGATCAGAAAGAAAAAATAGCCGCACAGATACATAATCAGCAGCTGGCCGGAATAGCTGAGGAATGTAAGAAAGTTGGTAAGTACTTTTGCCAGATTAAATTCAAACCCGATCAGCAGCTGTTTTTCAGTATCGTATAAGGGATTGTCCAGACTTGAAACCGCCATGGCTGAGAGCATTACTGCAATAAATGTAATGGAAATTAGTATCGCTTTTTCAAGGCTCAACCGCCTAACCCAGTTCGCAGCTGATATTCTGCGAACGTAGTAATTGTTGGCAAGGAGGATCATTTTCAGGAATAATGTGCAAACGGTGCCGAGCAGTACCACCTCCCAAATTTGGGTTTTCCCGTCAAGCATAAGGCTGCTGCCCAGCGCCAGTAATGGAAGATAAATCCCAAAGTAGGCTATCTGGTAAGTACGATATTTTTCCTTGGTGAAAGTTGTTTTCCAGTCCTGTTCTTTCCAGGTAAAGAATAAAACAGGCCCTTGAGAGATCAAAAGTGAACCTGCGCAGGAAACATAGGTTTGCCAGCTTCCTGCGGTATTTAGTGTTTCGATGATGGCAATCCAAAGCAAAAGGCCCAGATAAATAAAAAAGTCCACTTTGTCTGAAAAGTACCTCGCTTTCTCAATCTTGTTGATCATAAGTATAAAGAAACCGCAGATTGCTCCGGACTCCAAATATAAATGACGAAAGTGCCTTTTTTCGTGACATTGGTCAAAATCTGCTTTGACCACGGTAAACAGGCTGTTCGTCATGAAAACCGCTGCGCATCACACAAATCTTTCATAACCAGCACTGCAAATCCCATTTTTGATCATACTTATCTGAAAACAGGAATTCATGCAACGACTTGAAATCACTCAACTTACCAAAACTTACCCTAATGGCGTAAAGGCGCTCGACAATATTTCTTTGGAAATCTCCAATGGGATGTTTGGGCTGCTTGGGCCAAATGGCGCAGGTAAATCTTCACTGATGAAAATACTGGCCACGTTACTGCTGCCCGATAGCGGAAAGGTGTTTTTTGACGGAACCGATATTGGCCAAAACCAGCATTTTTTAAGAAGCAGGCTTGGATATCTTCCTCAGGATTTTGGTATTTACCCTAAAATTTCTGCGGTAGATTTGCTTGACCATCTCGCTGTTTTAAAAGGGATTACGCAAAAAAAAGAACGCAGAGAGCAAGTCGCTGCATTGTTGCAGCAAACCAATTTGTATGAAAGCCGGAAACAGTCAGTCAGCAGTTTTTCTGGCGGCATGCGACAGCGGTTTGGGATTGCGCAGGCTTTGCTTGGTAACCCGCAGCTGATCATTGCCGACGAACCTACGGCCGGACTTGACCCGCTGGAACGCAACCGTTTTCATGACTTGTTAAGTGAGATCGGCGAGCAAGTGGTGGTTTTATTATCGACTCACATTGTAGAAGACGTGCACGATCTGTGCCCCGAAATGGCCGTGCTCATGAAAGGAAAGCTGGTTTTGAAAGGGAAACCTGCATCACTTACTGAAAAATTACGTGGCCAGGTATGGCAAAAAACTGTCAGTAAAGGCGCCCTGGCCAGCTTGCAGGAAAGCAGCCATGTCATCTCGACAAGATTTATCGGCGGACAGATCCAGGTTCATATCCTGTCAACAACCCAGCCGGATTCCGGTTTTCAAATGATTGACCCAGGCCTGGAAGATGTTTACTTTGCCACGCTATTCGGTGCGCAGCGGCCGGGAAAGGGGAAGTCGGTATGTTAATGTCTTTGCTTCGTTTTGAGATCAGTTATCATTTCAAACAAATTACTTTTTTGATAGCTGCGATTTTGTTTTTTATCCTTGGTTTTCTAATGACACAAGGCAGCTTTGGAGGAGCGGAAGTGCATAAAAACGGGCCTTATGTAATCAGCTTTATCATTAGCCTGCTGTCAATTTTTTTGATTTTTGTCAGTGTGCTGTTTTGCAGCAGCGTTGTGCTCAGAGACAAATCCTCCGGGATGGATGCGCTGATTTTTTCCACCGGGATCAGTAAAAGTACTTATTTCAGTATCAAGCTGGCTGGTCTGTTTTTTTCAGTTTTAATCGTTATGTTTCTCTCAGCACCAGGCTGTCTGGCTGGATCGCTAATGCTGTCAGAGAGCCAGAGGGGTGGGTTTGAAGTGATGTATTATTTGCAGCCACTTCTACTGTTTGGGATCTCGAATGTGCTGTTTTGTGCCAGTTTTATCTTTGCAGCCGCCATGTGGACGCAGAATGTGAGTGCCGTATATGTCACAGGGGTATTTCTATTCATTCTTTATTTTACAGCTTCTATTTTTGGCAATTCTCCTTTGATGGCTACTTCGTCCTTAAAACCTGGTGCCCCGGATTTATTATCAATGCTGGCAGATCCGTTCGGATTAAATAACTTTTTTGGCGAAACAAAAAACTGGCCGGTCTGGCGTCGAAATCATGATCTTTATCCATTAAGCGGTGCATTTTTAGCTAATCGGCTGCTTTGGACGGCGACGGCTTTTTTTCTGATTTTTCTTGGTTACACCCGTTTTAAATTTAGTTTAAACGCTGAGAAGAAGAGTGGCAAAATCAGCGCTGCAACTGCAATAAGTCAGGTAGTAACATACCGATGGGTTGCTGCGGAGCCTTCCGGACCAGGATATTTCTTTTCAGCGTTAAGCTCACAATTACGTCTGGAATTGATTTTTCTTCTCAGGCAAAGGCATTTTCTGGTTATTGCAGCACTTTGGATGTTTCTCTATTCAGTAGAGCTAAAAGAAAACGTGTTTCACGGACCTTATGACATTCGTTTTTATGCAACCACTGCGGTAGTGATCGAGCAGTTGTTACCAATGCGGCTGGCTTTACTGCTGCTTGTTTTTTATGCCTCGGAACTCATTCACCGCGAGCATATTACCAGAATGCGGGCGCTAGTTTTTTCTTCACCTATGCCCAATGCGGTTTTGTTTTTGGCAAAAACAGTTTCGCTGGCAATATTGATTATAATGCTGATCAGTTTGAATATCATCGCCGGACTTAGCTTGCAGTTGATTTCAGGTTCTGAGCACATAACGTTTTTGCCTTACCTGCTTTTATATTACTACGCCGGGTTTCCGTTGCTGTTATTCTCTGTACTGATCATTTTTATTCAGGCTGTCATTCCAAATAAATATCTGGGCATGCTGCTGAGCCTGCTCATTGTGGGAATTAGTATTTTCGGAAAAATGCTCGGAATTGATCTCGCTCTGCTACGATTCGGTTCAACACCTGCGCTTGTTTATTCTGCCATGAACGGTTTCGGACATTCAGCCAAAGCTTTTAATGGTTTCATGGTGATGTGGACGCTTTTCGCCTTGCTGTTTGGTATACTTACCTCGCGCTGGTGGCCGGATGGCACGCAGGATACCTGGTGGAAAAGGATCAGGGCCGGTATCAAATCCCGGAATGTGCTGTTCAAATCTGCCGTAACTTTGATTGTTTTGTCGATCTTTTGCACCGGTTTTTACATTATGCAAAAAAGTGAAGGTGTAAATCTGGGTGAGGATGCCAAAAACACGATTGAATGGCAAAAGCGGTATGAACAAAAATACAAGCCGGCATTGACTAGCCCGCAGCCTGTAATTACTGCTGTCAAAATTAATACTGACATTAACCCTGATGAACAGCGATACACCGTCCGGGGCACTTACACTATAAAAAATGAATCGGGAGTCGCAATTGCCAGACTTTGGATCGGTGTTAATCCTGCGATAATTGTGAATAATTTCGGTATTACTGAGGCGTTTCAAAAAAGGTTTGATAAAGATTTTAATCAATACTTTTATGAATTAAAGAAGCCGCTTTTGCCCGGAGCAGAAATGTCTATCCGCTTTTCACTCCAGGTCCAGCGGACGGGTTACAGACCTTTTGATAGTGAACATTCGGTCGTCAGTAACGGAAGTTATATTGAACTGGAAAAATTTCTGCCGTTTTTCGGATATAATGAAAGTTTTGAGCTGCAAGATAAGCGCACGAGGGTAGAATACGGATTGCCGCCCAAGACAATACCAAATAGTACTGATATGCGCTATCACCTTGTAGATTTTGAAAACATTGTTTCAACAAATGTAGATCAACAAATAGTAACCGTTGGTACACTTCAAAAATCCTGGAAAAAAGAAGACAGAAGCTACTTCCACTATAAAACGCCACATCCCGTCACATTTATGTTTGCTCTGAGCAGTGCGCGGTATGAAGTGATGGAAGAAAAACATGGCGGTACAAAATTCCGGATTTTCTATAATTCCGGACAAACGAAGAACCTGCCAGCCTTGATGCGGGCTATGAAAGACGCCATCAGTTATGGAAATACGCAGTTCAGTAAATATCCGCTTCAACAGATCACATTGGCCGAAATTCCAGCTTATCGAGGCTCGGCAACAGCTTACCCCGGCGTAATTTTCAGCAATGAAAAGTATAATTTTCTTGTTGATGCCAGCGATACTTCACGCGTCGATTTTATCTATGCAACTACCGTTCATGAAACCGCGCATCAATGGTGGGCTAACCAGATCATTCCGCAAGCATGCGCAGGTTACGCGTTCCTGACAGAATCACTTGCCAAATACACAGAAGCGATGCTCTGCGAGAAGCGGCTGGGGAAAATGCTGCTTCGCAAATATCTCACGGCCGATAATGAGCTATATTTCAATATGAGAAATATCTCGGGTCAAAAAGAGCTGCCATTAAACAGAACATGGGAGCAGGCTTTTGTCTGTTACCAGAAAGGTGGTTTGGCAATGTACGCCATCAAGGAAGTTTTGGGTGAGAAAAGGGTGAATGACGCGCTCAAAAGACTTATTGTCCGTAATACATTTTTGGAGAAGAGATCATCACCTGACGATTTTATCAATGAATTAAATCAGGATTCAACCCCGTTTGAAAAGAGCATGATCCAGGACCATTTAAAAAAGGTAATGATCTATGACAACCGGATTAAAATTCTTTCATCCAGGGCGATCGGTCAAAATAAGTTCAAGCTCCAATTGCTGGTTACTGTTCAAAAAATGGATGAAACCGGTTTGAAAACGCAGAAGGTGCCAACCAATGATCTGGTAGATATTGCGGTATTCGGATCAGAAGAACCGACCTGGAACAGGCGCACAAAACCCATCTATTTTCAGAAGTACCATTTGATAAAACCTGAAACAGTAATTGAAATTGTATTGGACAAAATCCCGAAAGTCGCAGCGGTTGATCCTTACGGATATTTACCCGATGAAGATCAGAAAAATAATATCGTCACTTTTTGACTTCTTGAAACCTTAGCGGCTGAGATCTGGCTTTCTGTACCGCCTTTTTTAAGGTGATACAGAAAGCTTTATTGCAAGCGCATCATCCGCCGTTTTGTGGGTCGGACCATGTTACTTATCAAAGCGGCCAGGATTTTAATCTGTATAATACTAACGTTGATTTTGAAGGATTCAGATTGGAAAATTATTCAAACAACCGTGCGAAGTGATTTTCCAAATGGTTTCGCATGGCGTTTCGTAGTTTCTCCGGATTTCCGTTTTCAATAATTTCTACAAGTCCCTGATGCGATACAAAATTTGAATTTGCCGCATATTTGCGAAGCAATCCGCTTTTATGAACATAGTCAAAAACCGGCAGGAGCAAGTGCTGAAACTTCTTCATGGTTTCATTACGCGTTATTTCGTAAAGCTTACCATGAAAGGCAATTTCGTGTTCGATCTGAAAAAGCATGCGGTCGGATGACGATGGCTCATTCGCCACAAGTACTTTCAAAGCCGCGATATCTTCTGCTGTCACACGCTCCATAATAAAATCGGCCATACCAATTTCTAGAGAAAGCCGCATTTCAAAAATTTCTTTCAGTGTGTTATCATCAAGAATCTTTGGGTTCATACTTTTTTGAAGAATCGAAACCAGATCCGGACTGGTAATTACAGCGCCCCGGTGTTTTTTAGATTCAATAAGGCCCATCAGTCTCAGACGCAGCATAGCTTCCCTGACAACAGTCCGGCTTACACCCAGCGACTGCGCAAGTTCCAATTCTTTTGGAATGGAATCACCCACCTTGAAATTCTGCTGTATAAACAGCTCGATCAGATTGCTCTCCACCTTGTCAACCAGTGAGCTTGTATCGATGCTTTTGATATTTTGAAAGATATCTTCCATAGATTATTGATGCATTATGTCTGACAAAAATGGCGGATTTTACTCAATTTTCAAGTAGTTTTTGAGTTACAAATTTTAATCGCAAAAAATATATTTTCCAATAAGCTTGGAATCAAGGTTCTAAAACTTTTACCTTTATTATGTCATACATAATACAAATCTAAACTTAACCTCTTTATGAAATTAAATACTACCCGATTAAAAGTGCTTCTCAGCCTGACGGGGATCTTATTTGCTATGCTCTTGGAGGCCCAGCCGGTCAGGATCCTTACCGGTACGGTCGTGTCTGGTGATGACAAGCTGCCGCTCCCGAATGTTACCGTTCTGCTAAAAGGAAAAAATGTGGCGGTTGAAACATCTGTTGATGGAGTTTATTCAATTCAAGCCGGCAGCGGTGATCTGATTCAGTTCAGAATGGTAGGTTATGTGATGCAGGAAGTTCCGGCCGGCAGCGCCCAAAAACTGGATATCGTTTTGCAGCCGGATGTTTCTTCGCTTAATGAAGTTGTGGTAACGGGTTACGGTTCCAGCAGCCGGACCAAGATCACTTCATCCATTGCCAAGCTGGATTCCAAAGTGCTTGAAACAGGTATGCGCTCGAATCCTGCTCAGGCACTGGCAGGTACGATTGCCGGTGTACGCGTGTCAACGGCAACGGGTCGTCCGGGTTCTATCCCGACCATCACTTTGCGCGGCGGTACCAATTTCGATGGAAGCGGGAGTCCGCTGATTGTGGTGGACGGGCAGGTAAGAGCATCGCTTGCCGATATTAATCCGGACGATATAGAAAGTATGGAAGTATTAAAAGATGCCTCTGCAACAGCGATTTACGGTGCCAGAGCCAGTAACGGCGTTATTCTAATCACCTCAAAAAGAGGAAAGTCAGGATCTTCATCCATCACTTTTAAATCTAAAACCGGTTTTAATTTTCTCAACACTCCCTACGATTATCTGAATGCGGGTGATTATATCAAATGGACCAGGCTTGGGGTAGTCGAAGCGATCAAAAATGGTGTGACTACTTCTTCACTATTAAACGGCGTGGGTCCGCGTGGTACAGGAAATCTTTACAAGGATGCAAACGGGGTAATTCTGGATGGAAATTATGATTCCCGGGCAATTTGGAGCACGATGCGCCTGACGGACGAAAACCGCGAATTGCTCAGTTCCAATGACGGCTGGAAAACGATGAAAGATCCGGTGAAAACCAATGCCGCAGGAGCCTATGACCCCAATGGAACGAATGCAGATCTGATCTACAAGGATTTTAATTATGGTGATTATGCCTTCAAATCACCGGCCATTTCTCAGGATTATAATATTGGTATGAATGGCGGGAATGAAAAAGGAGGTTATTATGCCAATCTGGGTTATTATAACGAGGACGGGCTTTCGCTAGGCACATTTTACCGACGCCTGACTTTTACTTTAAACGGTGATTACAAAATCAAAAGCTGGCTCAAATCAGAAAGCAGCCTGTCTTTTGCCCGGGCCAACTGGCGGGATCAAACACTGCAAAACGGCGAAGCCAATTACTGGGGAAGAATGCTTTCTGCACCGCCAACCATGCGCGGTACAAACGCAAAAGGCGAACTGATTTTGGGTCGTGATGCCAGCGATGGAAATCCGGCGATCAATTTTGATAAATATAAAAGAAACAACCAGTCGGATAAATTTACGCTCGGGCAATCTTTCAAGGTTGATTTTAATAATGATCTGTTTTTTAAGATCGGCGGGATTATCATGTATGATGAATCGGTAGCTGAATCTTTCAATAAGGATTTCAGGATTGGAATCATGAGCCTTACGAATCCGAACACAGGCTGGAACCGCGACCGGGCAACTTCTGCCGGTTTTGACCGAACCATCCGGCAGACCTACAATGCGGTTTTAAATTACAAAAAAGCATTTTTAGCTAAAAATGATATCGATGCCATGGCCGGCTTTGAATATTATGATGAAGCAAATAAAGGTTTTACGGCAGCAGGTAAACTGGCTCCAACAGATGATTTTCAGGATCTGGCTCTGACGGTCAGTGATGCCAATACCCGCACGATTGATTCTTATCACAGTCAGGAGCGCATCATTTCAGCATTTGGTCGTTTGAATTACGATTACGACGGAAAATATCTCGCTTCATTTACAGTGCGCAGAGACGGTTATTCAAGATTAATTGGAGATAACCAGTTCGGCACATTTCCAGCTTTCTCGGCGGGATGGCTTCTGCATAAGGAAAACTTTATGGCTTCAACACAAAAATGGCTTTCGTTTATGAAGGTACGTGCGAGCTATGGGAAAAACGGAAACATCGGAATTGGAACAAATAACGGGATCGGTGTATATGAATTGCAGGGTGCTTACAGTTCACAAACCGCCTACAACGGAACCATCGGATTTTTGCAAACCGGAATTGCCAATCCTAATTTGAAATGGGAGAAAAGTAATACGCTGGAAGGAGGCGTGGAAATGGGTTTTTTCGGAAACCGCATTACTACCAATATCGCCGTTTATAACCGGGTTACGACAGACAAAATTGCCAGTGTGATCCTTCCAACTTCCTCGGGAATTTCAAGTATTCGTACCAATAACGGAAGTATGCGCAACCGGGGCGTTGAACTGGAAGGTATATTTAAAGTAGTTCAAAAAAAGGATTTTACCGTGCAGGTGGGTGCGAACGGTGCATGGAATAAAAACCTTGTTTTAAAACTGCCATTCAACGGAAACGAAAATAACCGTCAGGGCGGGCAGCGGATTTACGATCCGAAATCCGGAAAGGTGATTTGGGCCGGTGGCTTGCAGCAGGGACAGGAATATGGTGAAATTTATGGTTATGTAAGTGATGGTATAATTCGTACCGCCGAAGATCTGGCCAAGTATAACAAAATTGATATCGCGGCCGGAGAAGTTCAATATGGCGGTTCTGCCGGAAAAAGAGTGGCAAGCGCGGCGCTGATCTCGTCACAAAATTTAAACAAATCCACCTACATTTCCACCCAGCTTGGGGATATGATGTGGAAGGATATGGATAAGAACGATACGATCGATACCCGCGATATGGTTTCGCTGGGAAGAACCATTCCACGGTGGACAGGAGGATTTAACACAACGGTGCGCTGGAAAAATTTCTCGCTTTTCGCCCGTATGGATTTTGCTTTGGGACATAAACAAATGGATTTTCAGCAGATGTGGTCGCTGGGTAGTTTTCAGGGAGAATTTAACGCTACCCAGCTTGTCAAAGATACCTGGACTCCTGAAAATCCAAATGCAAAATATCCCCGCTACACCTGGGCAGATCAGCTGAATGCCAAAAACTTTGACCGACCTAGCAGCATGTTCTGGGTGAATTCTTCTTACCTGGCTTTCCGCGAAGTTTCCCTGAGTTATACCGTGCCTGCATCTTTGCTTCAAAAAGCAAAAATCGCCGGGCTCACCTTCACGGCCACGGGGCAGAACCTTGGTTATGTTACCAACAAAATGCTGAGCCTTCCAGAGCGGACCGGCTCGCAAAACAGCGCTTATACTATTCCTACAACCCTTATTCTTGGAGCCAATTTTACTTTTTGAAATGATGAAAAAAATCAGACTTTACTTATGCTGGGCGCTTCTTTCAGTGCTGGCGGCCAGCTGCCAGGATGCACTTGAACTGGCACCTGTGGATTATTTCGGAGATAATAATTTCTGGCAAAATGAGGCTCAGGTCAGCAATTTTATGGTTGGCCTGCACAAACAATTTCGTGACAACCAGTTTCAGTTTCTACGTTTGGGAGAAATGCGCGGCGGGATTTACAGCAATGTGGACAGGCAGGCTACTTCCCTAAATGAACTTCCCGTTATCGAGCAGCGTCTGGAAGAAACCTCGTCCGGGGTGAGCAGCTGGGCTGGATTTTACGCGCCCATTTTACAGATTAACTTGTTCATTCAGAAAGTTGAAGCCATAAATTTCCTGTCCGAAACCAGAAAAAGTTATCTTCTGGCACAGGCTTATGCGCTGCGAGCTTATTATTATTTCCATCTGCTGCGTACTTACGGTGGCGTCCCGCTTATTCTTGAAGCACAGGTTTTAAATGGAACAACCGATGCAGTTCTGCTTCGCAAGGCACGCGCGTCAGAAGCTGAGGTACTTGCAGCAATCAAAGCCGATGTAAATAAATCCATAACGCTGTTTGGTTCGCAGGCAATTGCTACCGATAAAAGCCAGTGGTCACCTAATGCTTCGCGTATGCTGAAAGGCGAAGTTTTTCTCTGGTCGGCCAAGGTTTATAATACGGCTGCCGATCTTGTCGAGGCCAAATCTGCGCTGAATGCCATAACCGGAACGAGCTTACTACCAAGTTTCGCCAACGTATTCGCTTACAATCAGAAAAACAATAACGAAATTATTTTTGCAATACGCTACAAAGTGGGAGAGGCTGAAATGACAGGTGTATCGGCTTATACCTATTCCACTTTTAACTTCAACGGACTGCATTATAAAGATTCTACGGCAAGTGCGGGCGTTGGAAATTTTTTGGTAGATCCACTGGTGCTGGCTGCCTCTAATTCGCAGCAGGTCATTCAGCGCTACGGTTATACTTTTGAGCTTTTTCAATCCTACGATCTTGCCGACGGCCGCAGAAACGCCACATTTTATGATTATTACAAAGTAAATACCGATGTAAAGCCTTTTGTAGCGACCATAAAAAACACGGCGCTGGTTAAATTTCTGGGTACGATTGATGCGAACAAACGTTATTTCTCGGATGACTGGCCGGTGTACCGCGAAGCAGACAGGCTTCTGATACTGGCTGAAATAGCAAATGCGGAAGGTGCAGATCCTGCGTCATTTATTCAACCGGTACGTGACCGCGCCTTTGCTCCGGGTAAGGATCCCAAGCCTTTTATAAGTGCTGGAAAAGATGCGAATGAACTGGCGATTTTCAGTGAGCGTACCAAAGAATTTGTGCACGAAGGAAAGCGGTGGTATGATCTCAGGAGAATGAAATATGGCGCTGAACCACTTATATTTAAGAGTGCGAATCATCCTTACGGACTTTTAGACAAAACCTCCCAGGCCTACCGGATTTTGTGGCCAATCGAGGCTGCGATCTGGACGAATGATCCGCTCGTGACACAGACGCCAGGATACAGTACTGCAAGACATAATTAAGAATAAGATCTCATCAAAAATATTTATGAACCTACAATTGAAAGGCCTCATTGCTGCTCCTTTTACGCCAATGAACCAAAACGGAAGTCTTAATCTGAACTTGATACCGGATTATTATCATTTTTTAAAGCAAAATAATATCTCTGGCGCATTCATATGCGGCTCTACGGGCGAAGGCGTATCACTCACGCTTACTGAGAAAAAGCAGGTAGCCCAAGCCTGGGCATACTGCGCGAAAGACGACAAGGAATTCACCACAATGCCGCTTCTTGGCGGAACCTGCATTGCAGATTGTATCGAGCTGGCCCAACA
Source organism: Dyadobacter subterraneus (assembly GCF_015221875.1). Lineage (NCBI taxonomy): Bacteria > Pseudomonadati > Bacteroidota > Cytophagia > Cytophagales > Spirosomataceae > Dyadobacter > Dyadobacter subterraneus. The sequence goes on along the minus strand of NZ_JACYGY010000001.1, from coordinate 4,114,947 downwards.
TGCCAGACAAATTGGGCTGGATGCTGTTTCTTTTACCAGTCCGTTTTATTTCAAACCGGCAAATGTTGAAATGCTGGCAGAATGCATCATCGCGATCGCGGAAACAGTGCCGGATATGCCGTTTTATTATTATCATATTCCTGTACTGACAGGCGTAGGTTTTGCGATGTTTGATCTTCTAAAAGTTATAGATGGGCGTATTTCAAACTTTGCCGGTATCAAGTACACGCATGAAGATTTTATGGATTTCCAAAGCTGTCTCAATTATAAAAACGGGAAATATGATATGCTTTGGGGACGTGATGAAAACATGCTTTCCGCACTGGCAGTAGGTGCGAAGGGAGCCGTTGGCAGTACATTCAATTATGCCGCTCCACTTTATCATGAACTGATCGAATCCTTTCAGCAAAATGATATGGAAAAGGCAGGTTCCTTGCAGCAAAAATCCATTGATATGATCAGACTTCTGGGTAAATACGGCGGGATTTCTATTGGGAAAGCTTATATGAAACTTGTTGGTATGGATTGTGGTCAGTTTCGTTTACCTGTCAAAAACATGAGCACGTCACAATTTGAAGATTTTCAGTCTGATGTAGCTTCCCTGGATTTCGATTCCTTTAAATCAAATCATCACCCGGTGAAAACGACACATTAATGCAGCGCATCATCCTAATTTTCTGTTTTCTGTTTTGCTTACATTTTATGTGTTTATCAACTGCGCATGCCCAGGATCAAAAGGCTGATGAAATTGTCTGGACTGATCTTACTCGTTTACCTGCCGTCACACCGGGACAAAAAAATCCGGGTGTAGCCGGCGCATTTGCCGGAACGCATAAGGATGTTCTGATTGTTGCCGGCGGGGCAAATTTTCCTAATGGCATGCCTTGGGAAGGTGGAAAAAAGGTCTATCAGGATGCGATTTATGTTTTGAAAAAAAGTAAAGATTCCTACCAATGGATAACCTCTAAAACAACGCATCTGAAAGAGAAAACCGCTTATGGCGCAAGCGTTTCCATGCCGGACGGTATTGTTTGTCTGGGTGGAGAACAGCAAACCGGTATAAGTAAAAAAGCGTTTTTGATGCAGTGGGATGCTTCAAAAAATGATATTATTTTCAAAGACCTGCCCGATCTTCCAGTTGCTATGGCTAACGCAGGAGCGACTGGTATTGGTAATATTATTTACATAGCCGGAGGAGAAAATAATGGAAAAGCATCGGATGGATTTTATGCTTTGGACCTGTCTAAACCTGGTCCTGAATGGGAGATTTTACCTTCTGTTCCGGCTGCCATGTCGCATTCTGTCGTCGTTTCTCAAAATAACGGGAAGCATTCTTTGATTTATGTTTTGGGTGGCAGAAGCGCGACAGCCTCCGGTATCAGCGAATTGCACAGTACTGCTTTCAGTTACGACCCATTGAATAGAAAATGGCAGAAATTAAGTGATATAAGCGATGGTCAAACCGTAACTACTTGGTCTGCCGGAACGGGCGTTGCCAATGGGGCTTCATATATTATTTTGATTGGTGGCGACAAAGGCGACGTTTTTCATCAGATTGAAAAGTATAATGCCAACATTGCAAAAGCAGAAACGCCGGAATTAAAACAAAAACTGCAAGCCGAAAAAGTAGCTCTGTTAACTTTTCACAAAGGTTTTAGCAAAGATGTTTATTTGTACAACACCATTACCGATGCCTGGGCCAGGATTGGCGAAGTATCTGGCCCAGCCCAGGTAACAACCACCGCTGTAAAATGGTGTAATGATATTTTTATTCCAAGTGGAGAGATCAGGCCGGGCGTTCGGAGCGCGGTTATTACAAAAGGCACCATCCGGCACAAGCCATTTTTTTCCTGGATTGATACGCTCGTTTTAGGAATTTGTTTTCTTTTAATGACAGCCGGCCGCTTTATTTTTACCGGTAAGACCAGTAACACCGATGACTATTTCAAAGGCGGCGAAAGAATTCCACAATGGGCTGCCGGCATCAGTATTTTCGGTGCCAAACTTAGTGCCATCACTTTCATGGGGATTCCGGCAAAAACTTATGGCACAGATTGGACGTATTTTTTTCTTTTGATGACGATCATCATGGTAATGCCAATCGTCGCAGGTTATTTCATTCCATTTTACAGAAGACTTCACGTGACCTCGGCTTACGAATATCTTGGCAAGCGTTTCAATTACGGCTCGCGGGTGATGGCTTCTTCGCTTTATGTTTTGCTTCAAATTGGCCGTATGGGAATAGTCGTACTGCTTCCAAGCATTGCGCTGGCACTGGTTACCGGAATTGATATTAACATTTGCATTATCATGATCGGTGCGATCAGTATCTTTTTTACTGTAAAAGGCGGTATTGAAGCTGTGATCTGGGTGGAGGTTATTCAGGTTTTGATTCTTGCGTCGGGTGCCTTGTTTTGTCTGTTTTATCTTCCATTTCATATCAAAAACTGGGATTCGGGAATCTCGGCTTTGAACGGGGCAGAAAAACTGAAAGTCTTCGACTTCCGGTTTGATTTCACCCAGCCGACTTTCTGGGTTGTGGTGATCGGTGGAATGGCGATAAATCTTTTAACCTACGGAACCGATCAAACAACCGTGCAGCGATACCTGACTACCAAATCAGAAAAGGATTCGATCAAAAGTCTCAAACTAGGAGCCTGGCTAACCCTGCCTTCCACACTCGTATTTTTCTCGATTGGAACGCTGCTGTTTTTGTTTTTCCGGGAGCATCCTGCGCAGGTAAATATGGCTTTGAATGATCAGGATAATATTTTCCCCTGGTATATCGTAAGTCAGCTTCCTGCCGGATTATCCGGACTTCTGATCGCAGGAATTTTTGCCGCAGCCATGAGCAGCACTGAGGCCAGTATGAATTCGACAGCTACACTTTTGACAACCGATTTTTACCAAAAATTCAAACCAACTGCAACATCAACGCAGACACTTTTTTTCGCCAGAACAGCAACATTGCTTCTGGGAATATTTGTAACCTGTATCGCTTTGTACATGGCGCACAAAGGTGTCTCATCCCTTTGGGATAAGTTTAATACCATTCTTGGTTTGTTCACAGGTTGTATTGGTGGCGCATTTATTCTCGGGATTTTTACAAAAAAAGCCAGTGGCAATGGAGTGATGGCAGGTATGGCCATCAGCTGTTTGACGCAGATTCTGATTCAGCAGTATACCCAAATTCATCTTTTGATGTACGCATTTACCGGACTTTTAAGCTGCATAATTTTCGGCTACATTTTCAGCCTGTTTATGCCGGCTGAAAGGGATTTATCCGGATTAACCATGTATGAATAATGCGCAGAATCCTGCTTTATTTCTTACTGCTATTGTTTTCTAATGGTTTTGTAAATGGACAAAATGCAGTTGATAGTTCGCTGACATTGGGCACCGTATTTTCTGACCATATGGTTTTACAGCGGAACAAACCAATTGTGATTTATGGAAAAGTGAAAGGTGGTAGCCAGGTTACCATAAGCTTTTTAAACAAAAAACACACAGTAATTTCAGACGATTCAGGCCAGTGGAAAGCTGTTTTTCCGGCAATGAAAAAAGGCGGACCTTTTGAGATATTGGTCAAGGCGAATGAGCGGAAAGTTACGGTGTCCGATGTTGTTATCGGCGATGTCTGGATTTGTTCGGGACAATCCAATATGGAATTTCCACTTGAAGATTCAAAAACCGGTACGTCTGAGTTAAATCAGACAAATTTCGATACCAATATCCGTTTGTTAAGATTAGGCGGAATAACTTCTACCGGAAACGTCTCATGGGATTTTGCAACGCTCGAAAAAATAAATCGTTTTGAATTTTTCTCCGGCAGCTGGCAAAAACTAAATGCTATTTCAGCGGCTTCGTTTTCTGCTGTTGCCTACTATTTTGGTAAAAAGATAGCAACAGAAAATGATATTCCAATTGGTCTGATTCAGGTGGCTGTTGGCGGCTCACCTACGGAATCCTGGATCGATGAGAGCCTGTTGAAAAAAGATGACCAGATTGCAGGCATGTTCAAAAACTGGCAAGATGCATCAGAAGTCATGGAATGGTGCCGGCAGCGTGCTGCTTTTAATCTTGCCGATGCGAAGTCAGATCAACAAAAACATCCCTTCCATCCCGGCTATAACTTTAAAGCTGGCATCGCGCCACTGACAGATTTTCCAATCACGGGAGTAATCTGGTATCAGGGTGAAAGCAATGTCCACGATGTGGAATTGCATGAGCGACTTTTTGAAATGCTGGTAAAAAGCTGGCGGCAAAAATGGGGCTATCAATTTCCCTTTTATTATGTACAACTTTCCTCCATTGAAAGGCCTTTATGGCCTGAATTCCGGGATTCACAGCGTAAAATGTTAGCGGAAATTCCAAATTTAGGTATGGCTGTAAGTTATGATCTGGGTGATTCCTTAAATGTACATCCTGTTCAAAAAAAGGAGGTAGGAGAAAGGCTGGGGGCTTTGGCACTTAAAAATGTTTACCATAAAAAAATCACGGCAACCGGTCCAATTCCAAAGCGGGCCTCCGTAAAACACGATATGATTTTGCTGGATTTTTCCTTCGCTAAAAAACTAACGACTCCGTATGACCAGGTTTTAACGGGTTTCGAATTAATCAGTCAGCAGGGAAAAAGACTTCCAGCCAATGCTACAATTATGAAAAACAAAGTGACGATTGTAATTCCGGCGGGAGAGAAAATTACAACTGTTTTATACGCTTACCAGCCCTTTACCAGGGCAAATCTTTACAATGAAGCGGGACTGCCCGCTTCTACTTTTTCAATTTTGGTAAAATAAAAATCCAGAAACAAATGAGTTATACAAAAAAAGATCTGGCGGCGCTGGGTACTTTTTACAGTAATCAACTGCTGAATGATACGCTGCCTTTTTGGTTTCCACGGTCTCTTGACATGGAGCACGGAGGGTATATGCTGATGCGTGATCATGATGGAACGCTGCTTGATGATGATAAAGCCGTTTGGATTCAGGGCCGGGCAGCATGGCTGCTGGCAACTTTATACCACACGGTTGAGCCAAGAAAGGTATGGCTGGAAGGTGCTAAATCCGGTATTGATTTTTTGAACAAACATTGTTTTGATACCGACGGACGAATGTTTTTTCACGTGACCAGATCCGGTGAACCAATCCGGAAAAGACGGTATTTTTTCTCGGAAACCTTTGCCGTGATCGCCAACGCCGCTTATGCAAAAGCGAGTGGCGATGAAATGGCAGCTGAAAAGGCCCGGTATCTTTTTGGAAAATGCATTGAATATGCTACGGTTCCAGGACTGCTTGAACCCAAATTTACCTCAACACGTCCTGCCAAAGGAATTGGCGTGCCGATGATTCTGATGAATACTGCCCAGCAGCTTCGTGAGACCATTGGTGATCCGCGCTGTGACGGTTTTATTGATCAGTTTATTCAAGAAATTGAAAATGATTTTGTCAAGGATGATATAGCATGTGTCATGGAACAAGTGGCTCCGGACGGTAGTATCATTGATCATATTGACGGTCGTACTTTGAATCCCGGTCATGCCATTGAGGGCGCCTGGTTTATTTTAAATGAAGCAAAATACAGGAATAATGATCCGCACCTTACAGCTCTGGGCTGTAAAATGCTGGATTATATGTGGGACCGTGGCTGGGATAAAGAATATGGCGGAATCTTTTATTTTCGGGATGTTTATGACAAACCGGTGCAGGAATATTGGCATGACATGAAATTCTGGTGGCCTCATAATGAGGTTATTATTGCCACACTGCTGGCTTACACGCTTACCGGAAATAAAAAATATGCAAAATGGCACCAAATGGTTCACGATTATGCCTATCATCATTTTCATGATAAAAATAATGGAGAATGGTTTGGTTATTTGCACCGGGACGGAAGTGTGGCCCAAACGGCCAAGGGCAATTTATTTAAAGGCCCTTTCCATTTACCAAGGCAGGAATGGTACTGCGCTCAACTGATGAAAGAAGTTACTGAAAATGGATTTGCGAAAAACATTTTTGAAATTGAAAACAAAAGTATTGAAATATGAAAATCATAAAATTGATCTTATTTGTTTTTTTTATTTTTCCAACGGCAAGTCGTGCCCAAACTCCCGTTTTTGTTTCAGGCACAGAAGGATATAAGTCATTTCGTATACCAGCCATAGTGCGCACTCCGAACGGTGATCTTCTGGCATTTGCAGAGGGCAGGGTTGCGGGCAGCGGTGATTTTGGTGATATTGATATTGTGATGAAACGCAGTAAGGATAAGGGCAAAACCTGGTCTGCCTCAAAAGTAGTAGCGGGTTATGACAGTTTGCAGGCCGGAAATGCTGCTCCCGTCATGGATTTGACAGATCCGGCGTTTCCAAAGGGAAGACTTTTTCTTTTTTACAACACAGGAAACAATCATGAAGGGGAGGTGAGGAAGGGAAAGGGATTACGCGAGGTTTGGTACAAAACATCAACAGATGCCGGGCTGAACTGGTCGGATCCCGTCAATATTACCACTCAGGTTCACAAGCCTAATCAGCCACAAATAAATCCCGCCTATAATTTTAGCGAGGACTGGCGGAGTTATGCGAACACGCCTGGTCATGGAATGCAGCTCACAGAAGGCACTAACCGAGGGAGAATTTACATCGCGGCCAATCATTCGCAGGGAAATTCAAAACCCAAAGGTGCAGATTACCAGGCACATGGATATTTCAGTGACGACCACGGAAAAACTTTTAAAATCAGTGAAACAATTTCCATCGAAGGCTCCAATGAATCCACAGCGGCGGAAATTTCAGGCGGAGGAATTATGTTTAATGCACGTAATCAGAAAGGTGATGTGCGGGCAAGGATCGTGGCAGTCAGCAAGGACGGCGGTGTAAAATGGGACACAACCTATTTTGATCACAACTTACCCGATCCGGTTTGTGAGGGAAGTATCCTGACCATTGGCAAAAATAAGAAGAAAAATATTCTCGCTTTTTCAAATGCAGCAGACACGCAAAAAAGGGATAATCTCACCTTACGTATCAGCTTTGATGATGGTAAAACATGGAAAAAACAATATATCATTGACAAGAGCAGGAATGGAGAAAAGGATTATACGGCGTATTCAGATATTGTCAAAACTGCTAAAAATAGTATTGGGGTTTTATATGAGTTGAATGGCTACCAATCGATTGTTTTTAAGGAAGTTGTCTGGGATAGTAAATAAGTGTTTTGCAAATATGAAGAGCCCTTTTGCAGTTAAAGTAATGTTGTTCACAAGATTTTGGGATATGCAGCTGACATCATCTAAGAAACCGTAGTATATTCATTGGAGCAAACAATTAACTGTATGTTTATTTCAAAAAAGAAATTGCTTGCCCGGCTGAAGAACAACTCTATCAAAATCAAAGAAGAGTCCTTTGATTTTGATAGAATTGCGCGTTTTTTCACATTAAGTGATACTACAAACTTTCGTCAGGTTATTTCGGATCGAACTTTTCAGGATCTTGACATGGACGAAATATTCATGTTTTTAGATCGCACAACTTCAAAAGTTGGTCAGCAGCTCTTGTATCTTATAATCAGGACAATTCCTGAAAATGATATAAGAACTGAAAAGTTTGAAAAGATTATTCAGGGACTAAAAGAAAATCCCGAGGTTCGAGAGAAAATTCTGCGCGAAATTTCCGTACTAAATCAAAAAAACGCCTACAACATTCCTTCCCTCTTTTTGGAAAATCATATCGGGAAACCAGGCTGGTTCTGGGTTATTCAGGTGCTTTCGCTAACAAGTGTTTTTTCGCTTTTATTATCATTTCTTTTTCCGAAGATTTTTCTTTTCCTTATTTTATTGTTAGCCGTCAATTTTTCAATCCATTACTGGAATAAACTTAACGTTTATAAATACAGCAGCTCCATTCCTCAATTATTATTACTAAACCAGGCGGCAAAAAAGATTGTAACCTTCAAAGGTATGGCCGACCAGCACCCGGGTATCTTTGACTCCGTTAAGGCAATCGATAGTTTAGGTATGCAGATGTCCCTATTCAAACTGGAAATAAAACTGCAAAGCGAGATTGGTCAGGCGGTGGAATATCTGGCAGAACTGGTGAAAGCATTTTTTCTTATAGAACCACTGGTGCTTTATAATGTCTTGAAAGTGCTTGACTTGAAAAGGAAAGAGGTACAAAATGTCTATGAATATGTTGGAGAAATCGATGCAGCCATTTCCATCAATTTTCTGAGAGATGACTTACCATACTTTTGCTTACCAACGATTATTTCTGCCAAAAAGCAAATAACAGCAGTGGACGTTTACCATCCGCTTATTTATCAATTTGTTCCAAACTCTATAAACCTGAATGAGCGGTCAGCCCTTTTAACCGGGTCCAATATGTCAGGTAAAACAACTTTTATTCGTACCGTCGGTATTAACACGATTACTGCGCAAACGATCAATACATGTTTTGCGAGGGAATTTGTGATTCCTAAACTAAAAATACATTCTGCCATCCGGATTTCGGATGACCTTTTAAATGATAAAAGTTATTATTTTGAGGAGGTGCTTACCATAAAAGCGTTATTGGAAGAAAGCAACCTCGATACCAGAAATTTATTTCTTCTTGATGAAATATTTAAGGGGACAAATACCGTTGAAAGAATCGCTTCCGGGAAAGCAGTTTTGACATATCTGAATAGAGGAAACAATATGGCCGTTGCCGCCACGCATGACCTTGAACTGGCTGAATTACTGAAAGATGAGTTTTCTATGTTTCACTTCGCGGAGGTAATTCTGGATGGCGAAATCAAGTTTGATTATAAAATTAAACCTGGCAATTTAACAAACACGAATGCCATCAGAATTTTGGAGCTAAACAATTATCCCAAAGAAGTAACAGACGAAGCAACTCTTCTGGCCAACCGGATTTATCATCATAAAACCGGATCAACGACCGGATTTGATTCAAAATTGTAATTAATCTTCTCAACGTTTAACAACAAGCTGTTTCAACCGATTATGCAGGGAATCAAGCAGTGGTTTTTTAGTTGCGGCTTCGATATTCTGGTTTTCTTCCGGATCGGCGTGATGGTCATATAATTCACGTGCGATGATGGAGTCCGTTTTAAATTTATACCATTCCGTGTAGCGATAATGATCTGTGCGAATTGTATAACCCATGGTCTGAATTTTATCTTCATTGGATAAAGCAGCATATGGCCGGATAAACTGGCTTAATGCAAAATCTTTAAACCTGGCTTTTGGATTTTTTAGTAATTTAGTAAGGCTTTTTCCTTCCAAAATTTCTCTCTGGGGAAGTCCGCATAGTTCAGTTATCGTTGGATAAAGATCTATCAATTCCACGATTGCGTCAGAGGAAGACGGTTTGCCAGTGCCGGGCGCAGAGATAATCAGCGGCACGCGTACCGCATTTTCAAAGTTGGTCGATTTACACCATTGATCCTGTTCTCCCAGATGATAACCGTGATCGGATAAAAGGACAATAATGGTATTTTTACGAAGATTGAGCCTGTCAAGTTCTGCCAATACTTTACCAATCTGCGCATCAGTATAACTCACCGAAGCATAATATCCCTGCCATAAATGTCTGACCAGTTCTTCGGAAAAAGATCCCTGGTCGGGAATATCTGCATATCCACGAAGTTCTTGTGAATTATGAAATGCAATCGCAGGGGCGTTTTTTGGATATGCTCTTAACGGAATCGGGAATTTTGTTTGATCAAAACGCTGCCAGTATTTATCAGGTGCGGTAAAAGGCAAATGCGGCCGGCGAAATCCTACGGCAAGGAAAAAAGGCTTTTGGGAAATTTGGCGAAGTACCTGAATGGAAGCATTTGCCACTTTTCCATCGATGTAAGCACTGTCGTCAGCAACCTGACGTTCGGTGGCGGCACCTTTTCCGCTAAACAGGTTTTCATCCAGAATATATTTGTGACCTTTTTGATTCCCTGTTACATTATAAAACACTGGTCCCGACCATGAAGCACTGTGCTGATGTGTTGCCGGATCATGAAATATTTTTCCTGCCTCAGCAGTTATGTAGCCATTATTTTTGAAATACTGAGGCAAAGTGACGGCATCCGGAATTGTTTCCCGAAAGGGTTTTTTAAGTCCCCATATTTTTGTCTCGTCGGGTCTCAGTCCGGTCAGAATAGATGTCCTTGAAGGTGAACATACGGCCTGCTGACAATAAGCCCGCTGGAAAAGTGTACCCGTTTTTGCCAGCGCATCGATATTGGGAGTATAAGCAAATTTATCACCATAGCAGCCCAAAGCTGGGCGCAGGTCGTCAACGATAATAAATAAAACATTTCGTTTGTTATCTGCACTTGCCGAAAAGCAGCAAACTGACAAAACAAACACCAGCAGAAATATAAAAGATCTGGACATATCAAAAGACTACAACGGGACAATCGGGATGGATTTGCCCGGTACGATTAGATTATAGCATTTCTGGTGGTTGTCGGGCGAAAGTAAATGTTTTTTTGATACTATATCAAATTGATAGAATAAATAATTTAAAAGATCTGTATCACTTTATTTCAATACAAGCCAGACTGAACTTTCACTACAACTTTTATTATCCAAGGAGGATTAGAAGGAAATAGATTTGCAAAGCTTTAATGGTTAACACAGAAGGAATAAATAATTCGGATACCTATTCTATTTGATTGAAAGAGCACTTTGATTGTAGCTTGGGAATATTTGTCTCCTGTGGTAACAAAAAAGAGAAAGATGATAAGGGAGAAATCCAAAGCAAAATCTTATCCGGTTCACGCACTTACAGCACACAAAGCAGAGATCTACACGGATTAGCAGGCTAGGATTCAGGGAATTCAGAATATTGAAATACGCTCGAAAATTGATGGTTATGAGGATGCAATTTATATGGATGAAGGTGCCACGGACCGGAAAGGGGAATTGTTATTTAGGATCAATGCTCCGCAGTATGAACAAATGTAAGAAATGAGCAGGTAAATATCAAAATTGCCGAAGCAAATGTCAACGCCGCAGGTTAACCAGATTAAACCGCTGGTAGACAAGGATTTTGATAGCGTGTCCGTTGGAAGCTGCGCAGTATACATTTCAGGCGAATCTGGCCTCTCTTGCCCAAGCCAATGCCACATTTACAAATGCAGAGATCAATGTAGGCTACACCAAAATTTACAGTCCGTCTAACGGTGTGCTCGGGATATTGCGATTGTTTCATTGGCAACGGCAATCGCCCTTTAACAGGACAGAATTAATGCCAACTTCGGCCGGTTTTTTCTTTTTCCGGATAATAAACCAGAACAGCATTTATGGCAGATTAGATTTTTGGGCAAATCCCTGACCTGCATCAAAAAATACCAGGGCAGTTAATACTACGATTCTCTTTCTCATGGGTTTAAAAGTCTACGGTAGCTGGCATTTGGTTATAAGGAGTATCATACATTGTTTTTTGTAATATAAAAAACATAAAGTTTCTCCCATACAAGTTTGCAGCGAAAATCTATTTGTACCGAATATTTATCTGAATAACACTGTTGCTATATTGACAAGAGACCTGAAAAATAAAGAATACATATAAATCTGTTGAGTAAAAACTGCTGATTCACCCGAAACCGTAAAAAGCATACAAACATCCTGAATTCGTATTATCTGCTGACCGCTTTTTAAAGGGACCTTTGGTCTATAATTTAAAAACGAAGAAAATGAAAAAGACCATTTTAATTACAGGCGCTAGCAGCGGTATCGGCGCAGCAACTGCCCAACTATTTCTAAGTAAAAACTGGAATGTAATTGCTACCATGCGGAAACCGGAGGAAAGCAATCTTACAGGTGAAAATCTACTGGTGACAAAACTGGATGTTCTGGATGTATCTTCTATTGAAAATGCAGTTAGTGAAGGTATTAGCCGGTTTGGCAGCATCGATGTATTACTGAATAATGCCGGATATGGCGCTTACGGAATTCTGGAATCATTTTCGCGGGAGCAGATTATCCGTCAGTTTAATACCAATGTAATTGGCTTACTTGATGTAACCAAAGCCATATTACCACATTTTCGCGGGAAAAAAAGCGGGATTATCATTAATATTTCTTCCATTGGCGGCAAGATGACATTTCCTTTAGGGACTTTGTACCATGGGACGAAATTTGCCGTAGAAGGTATATCGGAATCGTTGAGTTATGAAGTAGAACAGTTTGGTGGCAAGGTTAAAATCGTTGAACCAGGCGCCATCGCAACTGACTTTTCAGGCCGGTCGCTGGATTTTAGTAACGATGAAAGTATGGCTGAATACCAGTCCATTGCACAAAAAATATTGGAAGGAATGCCGGAATTCTTTAAAAATGCATCCCCGGCCAGTGTGGTTGCAGATGTCATTTTTGAAGCGGCAACGGATGGTAAGGATCAGTTACGCTACACGGCGGGTGATGATGCCAGAGCGATTATTGCTCAGCGCGGGCAAGTGGATGATGCCACATTTATGGCAGGAATGAAATCACAATTTGGGATTTAGGCTATATTTACAGTCATGAGCACGTTCCTTCATTTAAAAAGTATTGCAGACTTGTTCCGGTTTTTCCGGCTGGAACGGGCTGTCATGCATCCTTTGGTTGCTGTGATTGATTTTAGCAAAGTAAGAGAAGATATCACTGAGAAAACATTGCTTTCATGCGATTTCTATTCGCTGATCTGTAAAAGTTATAACCGGAACAACTTTAAATATGGCCGTAAAGTAGTGGATTTCCAGGACGGAAGCCTGATTTGTATGGCGCCAAACCAGGTGCTTGAACTGGAAAACGATTCTGAGCCCGATGCGGCTTTAACCGGCTGGGGTTTATTTTTTCACCCGGACCTGATCAGGGCAACCTCGGTATTCGAAAAAATGAAGGATTACAGTTTTTTCGCTTATGAGGTGGCAGAGGCACTGCATCTGTCGGATAAAGAGAATCAGATATTGAAGGATTGTGTGGCAAAAATTGAAACTGAATTAAAGGAAAATATTGATGAACACAGCCAAAATATTATCGTTTCGCAAATTGAACTGGTGCTGAATTACTGTACACGTTTTTACAGCCGCCAGTTTATTACCCGTAAGAACTCGAATAACGGAGTTGTCATGCAGGTAGAAAAGATTTTGAGTACTTATTTTCAGGATAATACTGAAAAACGCCTGCCGACAGTCAAGGATTTAGCGGAACAAGTGTTTTTGTCGCCGGGATATTTGAGTGATCTGCTCAAAAAAGAGACCGGCAAAAGTGCCCAGGATCACATCCACTTTTATTTGATTGACGAAGCAAAAAACCTGCTGTTAAGTACCGACAAAACCGTAAGTGAGATTGCCTATATTTTGGGATTTGAATACTCACAATATTTTAACAAACTTTTTAAACAAAAGACTGGAAAAACGCCTGTTGAATTCCGTAACTGATTTTGCCAACCCTTCGCTCAGCAGGATCAAAAAACGTGTTAAGAAATAAAGCCGCTGGCACTATTTTGAATGAGACAACCAGCGGTTTAGAAAAACATTCGAATCATCACTGGCGATCGGTCAAGCCTCGGAAACAGTTTTTGTTTTGTTCAGCCGAAATCCCGCGAGCAGGTAGTAAAAAGCTCCAAAAAGCGCATATCCTGCCAAACTTGTAATTCCCTGGGTTGGCTCATGTGCTAAGACGATGAAGGAGACACCGGCAATTGTGGACTGTGCGCCGCTTATGATCATCGGCCACTGACCGCTCAAAACTTTTCTGCGACTTAATCCCAGGATAAACTGGATCAGACCTGTAAGAATGGCCCATGCACCAAAAACTATCAATGTTTGGGGTATTCCTTTCTGCAAAGCTATTATCACCGCTATGGAGGTAATTAAACTGATTGCTGCATTTAAATACTGAGGTGTTTTTGAGGCACCGTTTCGATTAGCGCGGATATCGGCTATTGTGCCTAAAACATCCCAGATCGGGTAAAAAGCGAGTAGGGCAGTAGCCAATCCTGCTGATTTTGCTGAAAAAAGTCCAATAAGTATGGCCCAGCATACTGAAAAGGCGGCCCGCATGAAATATAATCTGCGTAACGCTCTGGCAGTTTCAACTGACTGACTGTCTGCTGATTCTTGAAAAGAGGATGAAGATGACATGATTAGAATTGGTTAGTTTTATTTTTATCACTTCAAAGGTCCGCAGTTATTTTCAGCACTTTTTTCACCTAAGTTAAAATTTGGGAAATTACTTTATAAATTAAGGATTAGAAACAATACAAATGATGCTAAAACTTGTTTAGCATCGAAAAAATTATAGCGGTTTTAATTTAACTCCCTGTTGTGCCGGGCCTTGATCAGGAGTCGAATGCAGTTATTGTTGATAGTTGATTTTCGAAATCTTCAAGAGATAAATTGCCAAGTCCAAAACTAATTTCCAGCAAAGAAGCTTTTTCATTTTTAGTGAATGGCCTGTCCTGTATGGTATTGATGAGCTCATTCTCGCCAGTAATCGGACCGGGAACATTTTTTTGGTGTTTGAATGCCTCAAAATATCTGATTCCGAATTTCCGTAAGGATAGGGCATCAAAGTGGAGCCCATCAGGATTAGCTGTAAGTTCAGCGGCTGATACAAAATACGCATTCGGATTTGTGTTAGCAAACCGAAGCAACTCGCGGTTCACAGATTTATATTCTGTGAAATATTTCCCATACCTGCCAGTGCTTAAAAAATCACCCAAACCACCTGTGATGAAGGGAATATCCGGTGCTTCCAATTCCTGTCGAAGTGCAGCTATTATGACCGCTAATTTATCATAATAAGTTTCAGAACGGCATGCAAAACTATCATTTTCTCCCTGATGCCATAAAATGCCAGTAAGCGAACTTGTACGCTGGGCAAGTTTTGTTTGAAACACTGCATTTTCATATAACACTCCTCCCACTGCCCAATCGTCCAGACTGGAACCACCATCTGCACAGGGGATTAAGCCTATTTGTTGATTTTCATTATTCAAACGCCAGGTGCCTGCAAATGATGCAGCCAGACTAACGCCCGAAGTCGGTCTGTCAAAATTCATGGGTTCAGACATTGTTTGCCACCGCCCGTTTACCAACATTCTGATCTGCTCGTCATATATTGGTTTTACATCTCTTATAAATCCGCGCCCCGCCATATTGGATTGCCCGATCATCAGAAATGAGTGTATTAAGTTTTCCATTGCTTATGTTTTACCTCAATGTTTTTTCAAAAGAAAAGAACGAATTAAAAATTAATAATCATTTAGTTTTGGTTGTAAAAAAATTACTTCTTTAAAGCCATTAGTACACGATCAAAAGTCTCCCACAACACATCATCACTCATTTGAAAAGACTTCCCTGTTATACTCCGGCCTTGCAGATGAAAGCGGACCAGAGCATTTAAAGGTGCAAATGCTATCGTCCAGTAAACCTCAAAAGGCATGGGATCAAGCTCATTACGATCAACGGCGTTGGTAATGAAACGTTCGATATTTTCCCTGAATTCATTCAACCATTCTGAATTTCCATGGAATTTTTCCAGTAACTGCTCGTGGTATGTTGAGCTGCTGATCTGGTCGAAAAATCGTCCGGTCAAAGGATTTTCTATCATATAATCCACTCTGTTTTTCCATTGCACACGAAGGCCGTCTTCCAATGAAGAATCCGGATCGAAATTTTTATTCATCGCAGCTTCCATTTTTGCGCCTTCTTCCAGCACAATCTGAATGATTAAATCATCCTTGTCCTGGTAATAAACATATGGTGTTCCCACGGAAATATTGCACGCCCTCGCCAGCTTGGCAATGGTAAAACCTTCGAGTCCATATTTTACGATGGTCTCAATAGCCATTTTTTTGACCAAGTCCTGTTTGTTAGTATCTCTTGTGCGCATTTTATAAGTAATTACAACAAAGATAAATGAATATTTATTTAATTATAAAATTCGATAAGGCAAAATTTAACTTGCCACGTTAAGATTGCTTAACGGACATTTAAACGCCTGGTTTTTAATTAGAAGAGTATTATCAGTAATAAGGTAAACTAAATACCGCCAGCTTTTTGTTTTGCAAGCCTTTCATTGCGTTTGCTGCTTAAATAATGTCTCAGGGGAATATCGTAAATTACCATAACCAAATAGGCTGCTCCAACAAGTAAAATCACCCCGGTAATGATAATAACAGCGAGTTGGCTAGTGCCTGGTTTATGGGCGGTGTAATAATTGCCGAACATCCATAAGACGGCATAATGTGTCATATACAAAGGGTAAGAGATCTTTCCTGAAAAGATGCAAACCTTTTTTAAGCCTGGTGTTAACATTGCGCCTGCACCCAAAGCTACCAGTGATGGAAAGTAAAATAGTACGACGACTGGTTCTGATAGCCAGTTCCATTTTGTGGATGATGGCAATAAAAATGCCAGCAGTAATAATAAAGACAAGCCAAAAAATCCAAGTTTGTTTTTGATGATCCAATTGGAACGATAAATAAGCAATCCTGCTAGGAACGAATAGGAGACCCGGGCACATCCATCCCAAAGGGTGGGTCCACTCCATCCACCCAATAAATTTCCTGAACGGTAAGCGACAAAACAAATGGCTACGGCCGAGACCAAGGTTAGCAGCAATAGGTAACTCCGGCCGATTTGATAAAGCAAAAACGCATAAACTATATTGGCAACATATTCCCAAAACAGCGACCATGCAGGTGCATTAAAGCTGAACAGGTTGAAACCACGATCGGAAATTACGGGCAGGGGAATTAAAAATATCGAGCAGAAAAAAGTCAAAATGATTTTTCCGGTACTGTACAATTCGGGATGACCGCCGAACGGATCGAATAAAAATGCCAGCAGACCCAATACTGATCCTGCAACAACCAATGGATGCAGCCTGATAGCCCTTGATATAAAAAAGTTAAGTATTCCCATTTTCGCTACCCGGTCATCGTAGGCGTACCCGATCACAAATCCCGAAAGGCAGAAAAAGAAATCCACAGCCAGAAAACCATGTCCGATGAAGTTCTTGCCTGGATCGGTATAGACCCATTCCATAAAATGAAACGTCACAACTGCCAGGGCAGCAACGCCTCTTAGGCCGTCGAGAATATCGAAATGCTGTTTTGTTTGCAGGAAATTTGCGGTGGCTTTATTTGTATCCAATGGGTTGTATTTTCTGTCCGATCAGGGTGAAATTGTCACGCCTGATTGTTTTGGGCCGAAGTTATCAAAATCAATTATCAATCAAAATTCAAGAGATTACTTTTGGCCGAGGATTTTAAAAACTCAGTAAACGTATAAGCAGGATAGACTATAAAATTAGTTTGATTGGCAATGGGTTGTAATATTAGTAAATTAAAATAGTCTGCCGCTTTTTTAATTCCCAGTCTATATGATAAAGCAATCTGATTAAATTGTTTTTACTAAAAATAAAAGCCTATTTTTGAATATTGCCGTAGAGGTGGGTTGCAGGGCTATTAATGTATGAAAATTGGCATCTTCGAATCCAAACAAAAATAAATCAATGCGGAAAATCTTTATTCTGAGTTTTATTGCAATCGTTACAAATCATTTTTGTTATCGTTCTCGGATTCAATATTTTCGTGGCATTTAAATTCGGAATTCACAAATCTTTTTGGCTTTTGGTATTGAATATATTATTTAATCTGTATCCTTTTTACTTCAACGGTACAATCGGCCAAGAATAGAACGAGCCATCGTTTTAAGTAAGCGCAGATAAAAACGCCGACGCAACTTATTGGCAGGATGACTGGTTCAGTTTAAAATTTTAGTTGTTTAAATGAACATTCAAACAACACTAGTTTTCATTTAATACGTTTTCTATTTCGGATTCAATATTTTCAGAGTAACCCAAACCAATAAAAGTAATTTTTCCCTTTCTATCGATAAGTACATACTCTGGTACCGCATTCACCTGATAATCCTTTTTTAGCGTATCATTACCTACGAGCATAGGAAAATGAATTTCCGGATTTTTGCGGATTAGTTTTTTGGAGGATTCCAGTTGGCTGATGTCATTGATGATTCCATAAACTAGCAGGCCTTTGTCCTTATACTTTTCATAAAGATGCTGGACTTTGGGCATGGATTCAATGCATGGGCCGCACCAAACTTCCCAAAAATCCAGGAGCAATATTTTCCCAAGCGTTTCTGGCAAGGTAATCGGTTTATTATCAAAAGATCTTAACTCGAATACGGGAGCCTGCATACCTTTCAGAGCCATCAACGGATGTGCTTGCGAAACGACAGGGATTTTCAGCGTGAAAGTTTTCACAAAATCTGGATTGAAAAAATCGTAGAACAACTCCTGGTCATTCAGGTGAATCTGCTGGATATTCCAGGTCAGATCCTGCACCTTATCCAAAGTTTCCTGGTGCTGCCTTACTGCTACCGGCAGCATAGTTGTTTTGTCAATCGTGACTGTTTTGTGCCGTTTACTTACATCGTATTTTGTCAGGTCCGGATAGTTGATGGTCAGATAATAAAAGCGTTTATTTTGTGAAATGCTTACACCGCTGGTTCCAGAAGTATCAAGTTTTACCATATCCGTGACAACCATACGCCCTCCGGCACTGTATAAAATGTCCTTCATTGAAGATCTGTCAGTAGAAATAGAATAGGCTTTTTGATCGTCATTTGTTGCGTAGGACATATTTCCATTATATACCAGCTGACTTTTTACACTGTCTTCTTTTGCCCAAAATAGAAATCCAAAAGTATGATCACTTGTGTCAACACGTACTTTTACATGACCGGTGAGCGTCCTTTGGTTTCCGGTTACCAAGGTATCATGACGTACGATCTTGTAAGAAATTGTTTTAATCGACTCCTGAGATTTTCTGACTGCTGAGATGATTTGTTCAGCTGATTGAGCCAGGGCATAAGAACTCAAAAACAAAGACATTATTAAAAAAATAACTGATTTTCGCATGATTGGGAGCATTTTGTTTCTGCAAACTTATCTGCTTTTTCTGTGGGAAAATCAGGTATTAGATGAGTCATTTGATAAATTAGACAAACCCGGTTTTGTCGAAAAAAATAAGCTTTTTGTCGAAAACGGTCATTAAGCATGCTGCCCCGTTTTCCTTCAAGCAAACTAAGCGTTAAATTCAGCCTATGAAACCACGTACAGCCCGTTTTATTTGGAAAATGAACAGAACAGAGATTTTTTTCTTTCTGATCATTTTCTTTGTCTTTCCAATCTTAACGGATTTCGAGATCAACTTTTACGAAAAGACCGATTCAACGCCTGCCGATTTGTTTGTAGAAAGGCTGGCATACGGTACGCTCAGAATGTTTCCTTACTTTATTTACTACAAAATCATCATTACCTATCTCTTTGAAAAACGGTATTTTTTGTTCACAATACTGGTTGGCGCTTTTCTGATATTTTTAACCGTATACATAAAATTGGAACATGGACTGATCAGCCAATTGACTTTTCTGCCGGATCAGACGGTCCGGTCTGCTGAGAAGTGGTTTCATTACAAACCAAAACTGTTTCCGTTTAGTATTGTCTTTGTTTTTCGGGAAATGCTCATGTTCACAGCGTTGGCCTATTTTATCCGTTCCACACAACAGGAACTTCAAATGCAGACGATGCGCCAGAAGCAGGTAGAAACCGAGCTCAATTATTTGAAAATTCAGTTGCAGCCTCATTTTTTCTTTAATACCCTCAATAATATTTATTCGCTTGCCATGCAGCGCTCAGAGAAAACAGCGCCTTTGATTGCCAAACATGCCGAAATGATGCGCTATATTTTGTATCATTCGAAACAACAAACGGTGCGTATGAGTCATGAAATTGCTTTTTTGAGAAATTACGTAGAAGTAGAAACACTGCGTTATCCAACCGGTATGGACATACGCTTTGAGGCGCAGGTTGTCAATGACGGGGTAACGATCGAACCATTGTTGTTGCTGCCTTTTATAGAAAATGCTTTCAAACACGGAATCAGGGAAGAAACCGGGAAGGGGTTTGTACATATTATTATTTGTCTGACCGAAGAAGAACTGATTCTGGAAGTGCGTAACAGCAAGCCTGTTAATCCTTACCATCCGAAAAAAGTAGGCAAAGGTATTGGTCTGGAAAATGCAGTGAACAGGTTAAATATGCTATATGCAAAACATCAGCTGGCGGTAACCGATTGCGATGATACCTACGAAGTAAATCTCACCTTACCTTTGTTGAATCATGATTAAATGCCTGGTCGTTGATGACGAGCCGCTTGCGCAGCAGGTCCTGCAAAGATATATTGATCAGACGCCCGGTCTGACTTTCACCGCATCTTGTGCAAATGCAATGGAAGCATTTCAATTTCTCAGCATTACAGATGTAAATCTGATGTTTCTTGATATAAAAATGCCGGCTTTAAACGGTGTAGATTTTGTCAGATCACTCAAAAATCCTCCGCCGGTTATTTTTACTACTGCATTCTCTGAATATGCAATTGAAAGTTACGAACTTGACGCGGTTGATTATCTGTTAAAACCGGTCACTTATGAAAGATTTGAAAAAAGTGTTAGCAAGTTTTTCAAACAAAATACAGTATCAGAAATAATTCCGGCTTATACCTATTTCAAAGTGGATGGCAAACTGGTCAGAATTGAGCATGAAACCTTTATTTACGCTCAGTCAATAAAAGATTATGTGATCATTTTTACTACAAAAGGAAATTATATCACACACATGACAATGAAGTACCTGGCCGAACTGCTGCCGCCAACTGCCTTTCAACGAGTGCATCGTTCGTATCTAGTCGGCATAAAATACATTTCCGGACTTGACAATCAAAAGCTTTATCTGGGAGAAATCCCGGTGCCGATTGGTGATAGTTTTAAGATTGATGTCTTTTCACTGCGGAATAAACTTTCAAAAATTGATAAATAGAATCTGATTTGACTCGGGTTATACTTCCTGTTTGTTCCAAAAAGAAAAACTTTTATGGAGGAAAAGCAACTATGCACTACCAATCTTAAAGGAAGGGACCAATGGAAAATGATAAAAATTAACCCAAAGAAGCACTCAATCCAAAAGTCTTTTTGCCTGTTTTCATTTTGGTTAAGAATGTCCTTGATTTGGTTATGACTGGCAGACGGTGAATGCGCACCTTTGTTAAATCATCAATCAATAATTTAATGGAAAATCTGATGGAATCATCAACAAGCAATCCACTAATCGCGCTGGTCAGCGGTGCCAATCAGGGCGTAGGTTTTCAGATCGCCAAAGCGCTGGCAGAGAAGGGATATATCGTTTATGTTGGTTCACGTAATTTGGGCAACGGGGAAAAAGCGGCAGCTGAAATCGGTAAAACTGCCCATGCAATTGAGCTTGACGTCACCAGGCAATCAACCATCAACGAAGCAGTGGAACTTATCAAAAAAGAATCCGGTCGTCTGGATTTGCTGGTAAACAATGCAGCGATCGCTCACGCCGGTAAACCTGGCCGCACATTGGAAGAAACAACGGAGGATGGCAGAGCAACCACAGCGTCGATTGAAGAGGTAAGGACGGTTTGGGAAACCAACGTGTTCGGCGTTATTGCGCTAACGCAGGCGGCGCTTCCGCTACTTCGAAAATCACCGGCAGCACGAATTGTTAATGTGTCAAGCGGACTTGGCTCATTAACCTGGGTGGCTGATCCGGCTTGCTGGGCAAGGGAACATTTCGGCGTTGTTTACGCTGCTTCCAAAACGGCGCTCAATGCCGTAACGATGGCTTTTGCCATAGAACTGGAAAAGGAAAATATCAAGGTTAATGCAGTCAGTCCTGGTTTTACTGCCACAGCACTTAACAATTTCCAGGGAACGGATTCTGTTGAAGTGGGCTCACGTGAACCAATTCGTGTGGCGTTGGAAACAGATGGTCCGACAGCCGCTTTCACCGGTCCGGACGGCCCGCTGCCATGGTAATTGGTCGTTAATAGTTAAAAGTAACTTTAATTTATAACCGGTGGCCAGGGTGGTCACCGGTTATAAATATTATCTTTAAATATGAAAACAGAAATGCCAAGGCTCAGTAAACTTGAATCCATATCTGAAATACATCGCATGCTGGGCCTTCCGGGGCCTGTCCATCCGTTAATTAGTATGATGGATGCCACTGACGGGCATATTGACCTGGGTCGTCTTCCAGTCAGTTATGTTTCTGGTTTTTATAAAATCTCTTTTACGACCAAGCTGGGTGGGAAGTTCAGGTATGGCCAGGGTTATTATGATTTTGATGAGGGAAGTATGTTGTTCACAGCGCCGAATCAGATCATCGGGAATTCGGAAGAGTATAAGGACAATGCAGGTTATTCGCTGATCATTCATCCGGATTTTCTGCACGGTTATCCCCTTGCCAGAAAGATAAAACAATACGGTTTTTTCTCATATGCTACCAACGAGGCACTTCATCTGTCCGAAAAAGAGAGAACAACCGTGCTTGCAATATACCATTTTATCAATGATGAACTCAACAGCCGGATCGATGATTTCAGCCATGAAGTGATCATTGCACAAATAGAGCTGTTACTGAGCTATGGTAAACGTTTTTATAAACGCCAGTTCCTGACACGCCAGCATAGTAATGATCTGCTTCCGCAGTTGGAAGATCTTTTGAATACCTATTTCGAAGAAGAAAGACCAATTGTTGACGGGATACCGACCGTGCAGTATTTAGCTGAACAGTTGAATTACACATCCAATTATTTAAGTGACATGCTGCGTTCGCTTACCGGGTTGAATGCCCAGCAGCATATTCATCAAAATCTGATTGAACGATCAAAGGAATTGCTTTCTACTACGAACCTGACGATCAGTGAGGTGGCTTATAAATTGGGGTTTGAGCATCCGCAGTCTTTTAGCAGATTGTTTAAAATAAAAACAAGAACTTCTCCTGTGCAATTCAGATCAGCTTTTCATGGATTATCTAAATAGTTTTGAAAGAATTTCCGTGCGCTATCGGATTAATTTTGATTTTCTGCCGGGTTAAGATTCGTTAAGCTTTTTGTCCGGGAATTTTGGATAAAATATCAAACGTATTTGTCCTAATTAACACCACTATTTGTCTTTATCGCACCGGTTTGTTCTTTTAATTAGATATTAGTTTTGATATGGGGAAAACGGAGAAATTTCCTTATATCGTCGCAACTACTGATTAAAAATTAAACATGAAAATGAAACCGGCTGAGTTCATCGCGCTCTCTGCCTGCACGATGACGCTGACTGCTTTGGGAATTGACATTATGCTTCCCGCATTAGGAGCCATCAGACAAGATTTCGGTCTTGATCCGCAGTCCACAGTCACTTCAAAAATTATTTCCTTTTTCTTCATGGGTCAGGTAGCGCAGATTTTTTTCGGCATCCTGTCAGATCGGTTTGGACGCATTGCGATTTTGCGGGTCGGTTTTCCTCTTTATATCATCGGCGGAATCACGGCTGCCCTGGCACCAGATTTTCCGCTTATGCTTACCGCCCGGTTTGTGGCTGGGGTAGGAGCGTCAGCTGTTTTTATGACAACAGTGGCCGGCGTGCGTGACCGTTTTGTAGGAGATCAAATGGCCCGAATCATGTCATTGATCTTTACTATATTTCTATTTACGCCGATTATCGCCCCTTTTTTGGGTTTAGCCATACTGTCTGTTTGGTCATGGAAAATGGTGTTTTTAACGCCACCGCTGTTTGCAATTATGGTATTTGTCTGGTCGCTGCGTCTGGAAGAATCTCATCCGGCTGAAAAACGCAGCACCTTTCACTGGAACCAAATTTTTTCAGAATTTCGGAACGTGTTGACTAACAGGATTTTTCTAAAATACACCGGAATTACAACGGCCCTTTTTACCGCATTGAGTTCTTATGTTGCGAGTTCCGAACACATTGTTGGTGACATCTACGGCAAACCAAAATGGTTTGCATGGATCTTCGCCGGTATCGGGTCGATCATGTCATTATGCTCCCTTCTGAATTCCTATCTTTCGGCGCGTTATGGTGCTTCGCAAACAGTTAAAGGTCTTCTTATTCTTTATACCGCCGTTTCAGGTTTATTACTTGTACTCACTTTGAACTGGGGCGATCCGCCTGACATTTTTATATTTTTTATTTCGGTCGGTATTTTAATGGGTATAAACGTGGCTATTGAGCCAAACAGCAGTGCTTTGGCATTAGAGCCATTTGGGAATTTTGCAGGATTGGCTTCTGCAATGTATGGAACGTTTTTCTTTTTTACAGGAGGTTTTCTGGGATCAGTCATAAGCAGTTTGATGGCAAAAGAAGTTTTTCCAATTGTGTTGAGTCTTTTTCTGATTGGTTTAACGAGCCTATTGTTGGTGTTAAGGAATCGAAGTCCACAAATTTGAAAAGTAATCAAACTTGCAGAAGGAGAATATACTGAAATATGAGCAGGCTTGCACCAGCCGCTTATGTGATCCGCATTGTTGGTGAATGTGAATGACAATGGAACAGATCTGCTACGATTGTTGATGGTGCAATAGCGACTTCACAAAGTGTAGGATAGCGCTTGTTCAAACTGACGGTCCGTCTGTTTTACGGCTAATAAACCCTGTTGGAACCTTTACTGCATTGACAAATATGCCACTTGCACGCGGAACAAACCTGGTTTCAGCGCATCGGTTATAACAAGACTTCGCCAGGTTATAACCAGATGCGTTGTTTCTGAGTTTTTATCCAGGCTTTTGATTTATCCCTAAAAGGCTTTTAACAAAATGGGGCTTTTGTGATACAGAAAGGATAACTCAGATTTGGCAGATCTAAAAATTATAAACAAACGTTCGTAATAATCAATCACTGTCTTAGCTGATCGAAATACCTTTTATATCTCTGATAACAGGTACCATATTCAATGCTTCGCGGAGCAATTTGATTTTTCCATTTTCTGCAACCACTCTTCCCATATAATGCTGGGCGTAAGGTTTGCCATTGGAAGCAATAACGGCCGTTGCCTCATATTCGCCAAATGCCTGATCCGGAGTGTCGATATGGATCTGTATATTTTTGAATTTAAATCCGGGAAAAGTTTTAGGCAGATTGCCCAGAAAATTATATAAAACTTCCCGGCCTTCCCAGTGAGCAGGGCTACCAGCGCTGGCCAGATATGGAAGTTCAATCACAGCATCATCGGCAAAAAGCTCAATTTGAATGTCAGGGTTACCAACGTGTTCTAAATAATCGATTAACAGTTCTTTCGCAGTTTTCATCGCTTTATATTTTAAATTGAATTACTATAAAGACAAATGTCTGACGATTTTGACTGCTGTCCATTGATAAATGATAAGAATAAACTTATCATTTATCAAGATTGAGAAAGGCATTTCGCTTCAATGAGGATCATTGAGATGAAGAGGTGCAGGGCCAATGCGGCAAAATTTGACCTGGAAATTTCACTTAAAAAAACAAAAATAGTTATTCAAAAAACATTACCGGTTTTGCGACTTTCGGCTTGGTGAAAAAGTCTTAAATGAAGATTTTCGATGTTTATATTATAAGCTATTTTCCTGATTCAGATAGCGCAATCAGTACGGCTCCGCTGATAATCAAAACAACGCCAACGATTAATTGCCATGTGATTTTCTCTTTCAAAAATAAAACAGAAAGAATTACGGCGATGACCAGTGAAGACCGTTCAACAGTTGTCACGTACGATGCACGTCCCATTGATAATGCCTTAAAAGAAAATAATGTTGAAAGGCTTGTTGCCACACCGGCAAGTCCCAAAAGAACCCAGGCTTTGGTTTCAATTTCTTTTATTCCGGAGAATGTTCCCTGCCATGTTACTACTGCCCAGGTGATACAAACGATCAGTACGGA
Organism: Dyadobacter subterraneus; assembly: GCF_015221875.1. Taxonomy (NCBI): domain Bacteria; kingdom Pseudomonadati; phylum Bacteroidota; class Cytophagia; order Cytophagales; family Spirosomataceae; genus Dyadobacter; species Dyadobacter subterraneus. Next base: position 4,089,142 of record NZ_JACYGY010000001.1, on the reverse strand, counting down.
CTGAAGGGCAAAAGCCAGACTCGAATCCACATTTTTTAAACCTGCTTTTGTTAATACAGTTACCAGCGCTGCGGTTATAGCAGCCAGAATTGCCCAAATCAACCACATACTGTATTCCTCAGATTAAACTTGTTCGTTTATAAAACCAATCCGACTCGCCTTAAAATAACTATACCATTGTCAGTGGCTTATATTACTTGACCCCTTCATGCTACTAGCATAGGGAATTAAAACATCATCGATATCAGATGTTTAAACGGACACACACAAACTTCTTTGCTTCCAGTGCTCATTTAAGCATGACTGGTGGCACACTTTTATATTGAAAGCCTGAATTCACAACAAAAATTAAAACTATGAAATCTAAACATCAAGATTACGAAAGAGAAGATTCGGATAGCGCAGGTTTTGCAACTGGTTTATTTATCGGTGCTGCAATCGGTGCTCTTGCTGCACTTTTGTACGCTCCAAAATCAGGCGAGGAAACCCGTCAGCAATTAAAAGATCTGGCAGACGAGCAAAAAGATAATCTTAAAAATCAATGGGACCGTACCAAGGAAGCTGCTGCTGAGGTTGTAAATACGGCAAAAGAAAAAGTTGATTCAATAGCACAACGCGCAAGTACTTCCGTTGATGAATATGCTGATAAGGCGGTTAATACGGTTATACAGGTTGCAGACGAAACTAAATCTACGGTCGACAAATTCCGGTTTGATAACGGAAATGTTGCTCAGTCTGGCCAAAATTAAAACTGGCATATTTCAAATTTATATGTTTCGTATTACTATGGCTCTGTTTAACGGGAGCCATAGTAATATCTAAATTTCAGAAACCCTTATGGCCGAACTTGACGTACAGCCCAAACGTAAATCTCCGTGGTGGATCTGGATTCTTCTGGCGTTGGTGATTTCTATATTAATCTATTTTTTCAGAAGCTGTGACAACACAGAAAGTGCTGCGACAGATTCGAAAGACAGCGTTTCTCAAATGATTCCTGCCAGCCATCCAGACTGGGAAAGTGTCGACTTTAATTCCCCTTCTGCCTCATTTAACGATAACAGATACAAGTATCTCTGTCCGGGGAAATGATAAATATACAATTTATGGTCTTGGTGAAAATATTCTTTTTGAAAGCGAACAGGACCAGGTTCAGGGAAAAGCAAAAGACAAGCTTGAACAGATTTCTAAATCAATCAAGAAGCGTTTTAGCAATTATTGGATTGCCGTTTATGGCAATACTGACGCAACCGGAGATGCAGATCTGAACCAAAAGCTGAGCGCCAAGCGGGCTGAATCAGTTAAAAACTGGTTAGTCGATAATGCAGGAGTTTCAACAGAAAAGATATCAATGGGAGCTATGGGTGAAAAAGATCCTGTGGCCAGCAATGCAAGCGAACAGGGTAGAAAAATGAATCGAAGAGTTGAGATTGTGGTCATGAACCCATAACGGGAAAAGTTAAAAACCTTATCAAATTATAATTATGGAAACAAGCGGAAATCAACCCCGAAACGACCGGTTGGAAGAATTGGGAAGCAGCAATTTTGAAATTGCCGACGGACAGCCTGACATCAGAGGCTGGAAAGTTTTAGATGTCATTTCAAATTATGTAGGTCAATCCGACGAACTTATTTTTGATAAAACAACACAAAAGGTTTTATATATCGTGGTGAATCTTTACGGTAATGATATTGGTTTGAAACAAAAAAGGGTTCTGGTGCCCATAGGTTTAGCCTCGCTACACGAACAGGATGACCAGATCATACTGGCTGAGTTGGCATCACGTGAGCTAGGCAGTCTGCCCGAATACCGTAAAGGAGAAATTACGCCACAGACGGAGGCTTCTATTCAGCATGCTTTTACCGGACTGGCAGCCGCGCTGGCTGCTGGCAAAACGGTTTATGAAAGTCATCCCGAAAACTTTTATCAGCATGAGCATTTTGATCAGAGCCGATTTTATGGAAGTCGTAAACTTAAAGATTGATTCCTGGAGACAGTGAAATAATCCGGCAATTAAAATATTATATAATTAAGTTTGAACCCTTCCGGTATGAGTAGCCGGATGGGTTTTTATTTGAATTTTTAAAATATTTCATGCCAAACGTTTACATGGGAACGTAATTAAAAAATTGTCCGTTTACATGTTTTGAGACTATTAATAATAACTGCCAATAAGTGCCTGTTTTATGGTTTTTTAGGATTTTTGATGCTTTCGACTGCGTTTTCAATATGAAATATTAATTTCCGAATTTGAATAAGAATAATGGCCAATTCAGTTTTTCATAGCGGCGAACTTTATGTTCAGCAAAGTACGGGAGAAGAGTATTTTGCGATGCAGAACGGGTCAATTATAAAAGACGTCATTGGCGGAGGGGCGGTTAATTTTGTTCAAAGTCAAAAGTTTTTTCTGGCTGCAAGTCAGGACCGTGAAGGAAATATCTGGCCGTCGGTACTTTCCGGTGATCCGGGTTTTGTTGTTGTAACGGACGCGCATCATATACTTTTGAATCCGGATTTACTTCGCTCTGATTCCGGGGATATTTTCTGGGAAAATATTCATCAAAATTCTTCGGTCGGACTTTTATTTATTGACCTGTTATCCCGCAGAAGATTTAGAATTAACGGCCAAATAATACAGCGGGAAAAATTCTGGGAAATTGAAATTGAACAGGCCTTTCCGAATTGCCCCAAATATATTCAAAGGAGAGAAGTAGAATTTTCTGGTCATGAAGCCAATTTGGCCAGTCACGATTTGACAAAATGGATTGATCAGGCAGATACTATTTTTGTAGCGAGCAGCGACGGTGGTGGTAATCTGGATGTTTCGCATCGGGGAGGGAATCCGGGTTTTGTTACACTTGCGGGAGAAAGTATTCTTCGAATCCCGGATTACCAGGGAAATTCAATGTTTAATACCCTGGGGAATTTCCATGAAAATCCACATGCTGGATTATTATTTATTGATTTTTCAAACGGTGAAACTATGCAATTAATTGGTAAGGCTGATATCCATTTACATGATGAAAGTGCATCAACTTTCACTGGCGGGACAAATCGTTTTTGGGATTTCCAGATTGAAAAGGTTGTTTTTCTAAAATCACTTGAAAATTTCTCTGCACATCTGATTGATTACTCCCATTATAATCCCTGACACTCTTTGCCATTATCAACTCTTAACCAAACTTTTCCATCCAGTCTTTTTTAAGATCAGCATATTTAGGATTGCTCTCCGCATCTTTCCATTTGGTGAAAAATATGGCTGCCGCCTCTGCTTTTTCCAGTTGTCCGGTTCCTTTTTCTAAAAGCTGATAATCGTGATCCTTGTCGTATTTTTTACCGCCTTTATAATTGGCATAACGGCGAGCCCGGGTGAAACCCATCTGCAAATATTTGCGAGCCATATCTGCTCCAACAAAATCATTTTGATCCAGGTACTTTAAAAAAAGATCATAAATTTTTTGACTGCTGTCCTCAGCAATAGCCTTTGTTTTGAATCTCCAAAACTGCCCGATCTCCGATTTATAGGGTTCACAGATCAATTCGCCTTGTTCACCTTTTCCCACCCGGTAAGATTCAGGATGTGCTTTGTAATCAATATCAGGTTTCCAGGCATATGCCGGTTTGTCAAAATTCAGATACGACGGTTTGCTGCCCATAGACTTGGAAAGAATGACGAATTATGTAACAAATTATACGGAGCAACGTTGAAAATTAAAAAAAGCTGCCTCTTTTAAGGCAGCTTTCAATTAACTTTTTGAATTATAGCTGAGCAGTATCACGCAAAGCTTTAATATGGTCATGTGCAGCGTTAATTCCCTGCGCCTGGGTATTAATAATTTCAATAGCACTTTCCGGAAGTTCTCCACCGCTCAATGCATCTTTATATGCTTTTTTAATTGCATCCTCACCTCGTTCTGCTTCGGATAGAATGCTTCCGCGATCACTTCCGCCAAACAATGATTTTACATCAATCCATGCGCGGTGCAAGGTACCGCTTACACTCTTTTCAGTTTCCAGATGCGGAGCAGATCCTGCGATCGCAGACAATTCCTGAGCGTTTTTACGACTTTGTTGCGCATAAGTTTCAAAAAGATCTTTCAAATCGATGTTCTCATCCTTTATATCCGCAATTGCTTTTTCAAAACCTGCCACACGGTCATTATTAATCTCGATCAGATCTTTGATTATTCCTGTTTCAATTTCTGTATTTTCCATAATGATTTTGTTGTTGATGATATTAGGGCATTACAAATAATACCATGCCATTATGCATTTTGAACTTTACAAATTGCGGATTATTTTCAATGATGGAAAGAGAACAGGAAATCACAGGGGTATTTGAATACAATTCAGACGGCTTTACAGTTTCTTATAAGAATTTCTCAAAAAACCGCTATAAACTTACTATTCCTTACCAGCTTCAAACAATTCAATTTTGTTGCCTTCTATATCAACGATGTGAACGAATTTTCCATAGTCATAGGTTTCTATTGAATCCAAAACCGTTACGCCTTCCTTTTTTAGCTCTTCTACCAGCATTTCGATGTTTTCAACCCGGTAATTAATCATGAAATCCTTTGTAGAAGGCTCAAAATATTTGGTCTTTTCAGGAAAGGGAGTCCATAAGGTATAACCTTGATTTGTGGAATCTGATTCTTGTCGCCAGACAAACTTTGCTCCGTAAGGGTCAGTGTCCAGGCCAAGATGTGTTCTATACCATTCCTTGATTTTTTTTGGATCCTTGCATTTAAAAAAGATGCCGCCAATTCCTGTAACCCGTCTCACCTCCGGTTCCTTTTTATTTGCTCCAGCCAAAATAGAATTGAATGCGAAACCAAAACAGAATGATGCCGCCAGTGCCAAAATGATTAAGTTCTTCTTTGTCATTTAAAGAATTCTATTGTTTAGACTATGGTTGATTACGCTTCATGCTGACCTCATAAATATACACGATTAAAACTTTTTTTTTGTGATTTGACTGGCAGGAATTAGCCAAACTATTTTCATTCCCAGCCAACAGATTTGACATGCGGTAATACACCCCAGATTGAAGTAAAATCCCGTTTAATCATTAAAATTCCGTATAATAAAATTATCAGCCGATTCCACTTTTAAAACATTAAATTAGAAGTTGACAACCTCAACTTTTAAAAAATGAAAAATCTTTTCCTTGTATTGGCACTTCTGATTTCTGTTGCGGGCCGGGCTCAGCACGACCACCATGTTGAGGACAATAAGACTAATCACAGCCATTTGGCGCATATGCAGGCTGCACGGGCATCGAGTTTTTATATCCACAATTTGCCTGCCCCAAAGCTGATGACCGGAATTGGGAAATCGTCTATGAAAATTGAAACCAAATCAGAAAAGACACAATCCTATTATAATCAGGGGTTGAACCTGACACATGATTTTTGGGACTTCGAAGCCTACCGAGCGTTTAAAGAGGCAATTGCCAATGATTCAGGTGCAATTATGCCGTATGTTGGACTTGTCCAATCTGCGGGTTCTGACGAGGACAGTATTTTAATGAGTCAGAAGAAACTTGCAATTAAAAAAATAAAGATTCTGCTCAAAACTGCAAACCCGCATGAAAAACTTTATGGGGAAATTGCGCTCCTGAGCGATTCACTTAAAGAAAAAGCATATCCTGAAATCCTGAGAAAATATGAGGTGATCGTACATAAATTTCCGGATGATATCGATGCCAAATTAATGCTGGCTTTGAGTAAAATGGGTGGTTTCGATAATGACATGAACCCCAACGACGGACAAATGTATGCAGAATTTCTGCTCAAAGACGTTCAGCGCCTGGATCCTCAAAATCACGCATTTCACCATTACTGGATTCATTTGATGGAACAATGCTGCCCTGACAGGGCGTTGGAAAGCGCGGATTTACTTGCGTCTCTCGCCCCGGCGTCCGGCCACATTGTGCATATGCCAGGACATATTTATAATCGGGTGGGGGATTACAAAAAAGCACATGATGCCTTCGTCGCTGCGGTTAAAACAGATTCTGCCTATATGAAAAACGAAGGTGTTCAGGAAGTTGACAACTGGAATTATATTCATAATATCAATTACCTGATTGCCAATTGCGCGCACGATGGCAGACATATTGAAGGTCTTTTTTACGCCGAAAAACTAAAAAAAATGCCGATAACAAAAGAACGTAAGAAGATTTACGACGGTACTTTTTTTGCCCAGGGTATTATGGCGCCGGCACGGATGGAAATGGCTTTTGGATACTGGGATAAAGCTGTGGCGCAGCTGGAAATAATCACAGATAAAGACAGCGTTTTTAATATTTCAAATATGCGTTTTAAAGACGGAATATTAATTTTCGCAAAAGGAATGAACGCTGTCAGTAAAGGTAAAACAGAAGATGCTGTCAGGTATTCCGATAATCTGGACGCTTTTCTTTGGCGTAATGATAAGCAGACGGCGAAAGACAGTACAATGAAAAAGTGGTATCAGGATATCCTTAACACGGCATCCCAGGAACTGCAAGGCTGCGTCAAAACCGCCCAGGGAAAGTATTCCGAGGCAATCACGCTTTTAGAAAAAGCGCATAAAGACGAACTTGCGCTTGGCTATAATGAGCCGCCGATTTATCCTCGTCCGGTTGCGATCAACCTGGCAAAGGCCTACGAAAAAGCTGGAAAAACTGAGAAAGCTATTGAAATCTATGAAAGTATTTTAAAACGTTTTCCCAACAGCGGTATGGGGTTCATGGGGTTAGCCTATTTATATTCCGCTAAAGGTGACACGGTTAAGAAAAATGAGTTTGAAGATAAGCTGAAAAACGCTGGAAAATTTGGTGATAAAGGCGTTTTTACGATCAGTAAAAAGTAAATATTAATTGTTGTTTCAAACGCCAGTCAACAATCCATTTTAATAAATCAACACAATCTTTTAAATCAATAACTTCCGTGATTTTCCTAAAATAGTATCGTAAAATGTGATTTAATGCTTTTCCCGTGATCAGGGCATTTCGCAAATAACCGGTTTGATATATTTAAGATTTGCCGGCCGTTCAACCAGAGAACTTCGTCCATTTTGCCTGCCGGATTTGGCACTGTTACGAGGCGTTGGCAGCCAGATACAATAGTTTATTGCGTGCCTCACCCTTTTCAGCTGTTCGGTTGTAAAAGAATTATTATTGGTGTAATAATAATCCATAAAATTTGTAGAGGTATATTCCACACCAGCACAGGAAATCCTTTGATATCTTCGATCAAAGTCAATATTACTGGCGTAACTATTGCGATCGTAAAAGGGCGTGTCGCGGCAGAAATCCGGGTCAGCCGTGTTACATGAGTTAAAGCTTGTATTATTTCCGTTGAAAACATGATACAGTCCCAGTACATGGCCAGCCTCATGCGCGAGTACTTCCTCAGTCCTCCCGCCTTCGTAATTGATCGATGCATGATTTCCATTTAAGAAAATACCGTAGGGAAAGAATGGGGCAGTGCCCTCCGCAACCGTTAAAAGCCCATCCATCGGAACGGTCACACTGGGGTAGTAAGACCAGGATGCCTTTTCATATTCTCCTGTGATATTGGGATAAACCCAAACATTGAGATAATGTCTTGGATCCCAGAATGAAGTAAATGCGTCGTTGAAGGCATCATTCGAAGAAAAGGATGTTTTTGAACTCTCCGCCTGGTGAAGTCCGGGTGAACTAAGCTTTTTCCCATCAAGACCAGTTTCCGCGGGATAAAATTCTACAAAAAGATCTTCTGCATTAGGATCTTTCTCTGCCTGGTTGATATTAAACTGATTACGAAATGCCCGGCTCATGTCCGCGGTTAACTGTCGTATTCTGTCTGCCGTTAGAACTCTGGTATTGACCTCATGAAAAATAACAGGCAAACGTACCACCGGATACGTCGGTTTGGGAAGTGCGTTGATGGTAATCTCGTTACTAACCTGGCCCAATCCTTTTACCTGGAATTTATAAACGCCGGAAGTTTTTGTTGCGAATTTTCCGGACCGCTGCTCCTTATCATTCACATAGAGCTGATAAGGAAATTTGACACCAACGACCTTACTACCTTTAAGCACATTGACCTTGAAATTTAATGTGTCTTTACCATTGGCGTAAAACGCCGCGGGCTGGTTTGAAATACTCAAAGAAAGTTTCAATGAAGCCGGATTCCAGACCCTGATAATCATCGTATCACTCACTTGTCCGGCCAGCTTGCCAACGATAGCATATCTTCCTACTTTTTCGGGTACAAAGGATTCACCAGTAATTTCAACATCGTTACTATAAAAACTAATTACTTCCGACGGAGCCTCAATTACGCTTCCACGCTCATCGTAAGCAATTGCACTTAAAGGAATTTCGGGTTTTTCGGTACCCAGAAAAAAATCGGTTGTTTTCGGCTTTTGAATTGATAATTTATGAAGATTATCAAACCTGTAAAATTCATCTGTTTCCAAGGGAGCTACCTTTTCGCAGCCTGATAAAAGACAAAATGCGTAAAACAGGCAAAAGAGCCGGGCAGAAAACATGAATTGATATTTCATGGCAAACTAGATAGAAAAGGACAGGATAAGAGAACGGTTCTTGATATCTGATGAAGATGATACGGAACGTAATCCGGCTTCGTAGCGAATTTCAAAAACAGGTCTTTTACGAATGTAAATGCCTGCCGAAACCGAGTAGCCATAATCGCCCCTGACATTAAGATTTTTGGTTGTTATGGGGTCATTCTCCCAATTTTGCTGTGGGGTTTTTGATTGGGAATTAATACCGATTCGCCTGGCATAATAACCGCCAAAGGCCAGATACGGGTTGATTTTTTTAGATCCGCCTTTGAGCACAAGCGGCAGGGCACTAAGCTGCAAATAATGTAATCTGTTTTTACTTTGAATACTTATGCGGTCATTATTAAACGTTTCTCTGGCGCCTTTGCTTAGGTAAGACAATTCAACACGGGCGTTGTAGTTTACTTTTGAAAAGAGATCCATAGCAAGACCGGCGTGCCAGGCAGAAAGAGATTTTTTGCCTGGAGAAGGCATCATGATACTGCTGTTACGGCTGAAAGAGCTCGCCAACGCACCAAATTTAAGACCGATATAATTTATAGTATGTTTTTTCTGCTTCGTCAGAACGCTGCCGGGCTGGCTGTTTTGTGCGGTAAGTCCGAACGGAAAAATAAGAATGAGGCAGGTAAAAAGTATTTTCATAGAAGAAGGTTATAGCTCCAATTGATACTAATACGTTCAAAAGTAACTTATTTATACTTAATAATTACAAATTTATTCGACAGTATACGTAAATTTTTATTTGTTATTCCAAGGTTTGTGTAAAATTAGTTCTATGAAACTAAATTTTTACCGTTTTAAACTTTGGTATTAAGGAATAAGGCAGTTTTGAAATAATAATCTGGAATTGGAGGGGGTTTGGGTGGTAATACAATTACTTATTCAAAATAATTCCGGTTCTGTTCATTATTCGCCTATTTATGCAGAAATAAGAAATTGCAGTAATTACCTGTTGAATCCCTTCGGTTTCAACCTCTGTGGTCATACGGTTAAAAAAAATCCATTAAACTTACCGAAATTCAGGTAAGCTTAATGGATTTTCTCTTTTGCGGATTATGCTTTTATAAAGTTTTGTTTTTCATCTGCGAAATCTTCTGATAACGATTACAATGTTGCGATATCGATCACAAATCTGTAACGAACGTCTCCTTTTTCCATCCGCTCGTAAGCGTTATGAATATCCTTAATATCGATCATTTCTATGTCCGAAACGATATTATGTTCTGCACAATAATCAAGCATTTCCTGAGTTTCAGCGATACCGCCAATACCTGAACCACCGATACTTTTTCTGCCGCCCAGCAAACTGAAAGCTGCTATTTCAGCCGGTTTCGGCGGAACACCTACGCAGATCAACGTTCCGTCAGTTCTTAAAAGCGAAAGATACATGTTGAAGTCGTGCGGCGCGGAAACTGTATCCAGTATGAAATCGTAAGTACCTATTGCAGCCTTAACCTGCGCTTCGTCCGTAGTTACAACAAAATGATGCGCACCTAATTTTTTTGCGTCCTCTTCTTTTTTAGGCGATGTACTTAGTACAGTCACTTCGGCACCGAAAGCTACACCAAATTTCACAGCCATGTGACCAAGGCCTCCAAGTCCAAGTACCGCCAATTTATGGCTTTTTCCTACTTTCCAGTGTCTTAATGGAGAATAAGTAGTGATTCCGGCACATAACAAAGGCGCAACTGCTGCAAGATTTAATTTCTCAGAAATACGTAAAACAAATTCTTCTCTTACCACAATGGTGCTGGAATAACCTCCGTAAGTTGGCGTTTTACCATCACGTTCGTAACTGTTGTAAGTCTGGGTGTTGCCTTCCAAACAATACTGTTCAAGATCCTTTTTACAATTTTCACATTCCTGGCAGGAGTCAACCATACAGCCTGTTCCGGCCAGGTCACCTACTTTGAATTTCTTTACATGATCACCCACTTTAACCACGCGGCCAACGATTTCGTGTCCCGGTACCATTGGAAAAATTCCAGGAAACCAGTCATTTTTAACCTGGTGCAAATCAGAATGGCAAACTCCACAAAATAGTATATCAAACTGTACATCGTGTGGGCCTACTTCGCGGCGCTCAAAGTTCCATGGAGTCAAATCTGCTGCGACACTTTGCGCTGCATATGCTTTTGCTTCTATCATTTTATAGTTTTGTTGAATTAAAAAATAAAGGTAGAAACTTCCGCAAATAACGGATTGCAAGAATCAAACAATTGATTTTTGAGATCAAAATAATACTATTGACTGACTATGTACATCAGGTGAAATTAACCTGGGAAAACTGATTGTTATTCAGTCCGATACCTTATTCTGCCATTTCGATTAATAATTACAATATTTTTCCTCAAAACTTCCATCTGCATAAAGGTCAATCAAACCATAACCGGGAGCCGTTTGACGGTTATTACCATTCCACCACGCGCCGCTTACAGCACCGTTGCAGATATAGCTGACGTTATTATATTCCACTTTGTCGCGTAAATGAATATGCCCGCTCAAACACACTTTCACGTTTGGGTGCTGGTAAAACAGGTTTATAATTTTGGACGTATCCGTGTGCATATCGCCTCCCAATATCTCCCACTTATTGATCACTTTGTCCTCAATCATCAGAGTGGCAGTCAGGATTGGAATGTGCGATAAAACCAACACCGGTGTTTGGGTATCTGTATTTTTTAATTCATTTTCGAGCCATGAGAATTGTTCCTCACCGAGTTTTCCAATATACCAGGTATCATCAATATCCAGATGTACGCTGTCGAGAACAATAAACTTCCAGCCTTTTTGCATAAAACTGTAATAGGGCCGGGAAAGACCGAGCTGATTCATGGCATAATGCTTCCCGTAGAAAGTTTGTTGCCTGCTTTTCTCGTCCCACCATATGTCATGATTTCCCAGACAGTAATGAACCGGAATAGAGCATTCTGCCTTCATAATACCATGAACAAGTTTCCACTGGGCATTGATTGTGTCAATATTTTCCTTGTTCATATCAAAAACAATGTCACCACCATTAAGAATCAAGTCAACTTTTGGCGTTTGCTGCTGAACATGGTGCAGGCATCTGACAAATTTTTCAGGTGCTGTGAATTCATTTTTTAAGTGGATATCTGTGAGATGAGCTATTCTTAAAACAGGCTGTTTTTCCTTGATGATCGGACCCGGAGCGAGGGCGGGTGTTAAAAGTAAACCAATATTTTTCAGCGCCGATCTTCTTTCCATACTATTGCTATTTTTGGACAAAGTTAGCTTGCCGACCGGATCTTTGAACTTTTCAATATTATGAATTCATTAAGCAAAATTGATTCTCAAATCCCGGTTCCAACCATGCATCCAAAGGATAAAATCACTTTGCTAAATTTTGCTTTTGAGCTTTTCCATTTGATAAAGTGTAACGACGGGAAGACCTAAGACGCATACATTTTTGAAACCATTGACTTTTGAATAGGTAAATTCCAGCGTGTCACCCAGGATGATTCTGTTTTGTGGAACCGGATTTAACACCACGCAATTTTTATAAATTGTATCATTTGGATTAGAACTATCCTGAATACCATTCAGATGCGACCTTCCCCAAAAGTTTTCACCCTTGTTTTCGGTGTTATCCAGCAGCTGTACAACCTGACCAGCGCATGAAATTTCCAAAATTCTGGCTTTTGTGGTATAAAATGTTTTATCCGTTTCTATTTGAGAAACCTCATTTTTCTTACAACTTAAAGAAATCAGCAGTAAGCCTAAAAACATTATGAATTTTTTCATCGGAGGTGGTTATCGGACTTATGTATTAAAAAACACTTAGTAATGTAATTGTATTAAATTGTCTTTTGTAGATCAATATTATTTTAATAAAAGTTACATCAATTTAATTAATGGATTTTGGTAGTCACTGTTGATGCGCTTGAAGCAGTGATATCAAAGCATAAAAATAAATTTCAATACTGAAAATGCAGATGTTCTTACCGGTTACTCAAACAATGCCCTAAATTTTTCAGTATATTTTTTGATCGTATATTTTTTTCTAATTTAGTTTAGTATCTGTTCGTCAGTCAATTGAGTTTTGGCTTTGCTCTAATTTGAAAAAGAATAAAGCTGGTTTCTAAGAGAAATCCTTGCAGCTAGACTTCAATTTCGTATGATTCTAAAAGTGACTGAGCCGGATATTGCTCTAATGACATAAAAGGCAATACAATGAAATACCCTTGCTTCGTATTTTGGATCTTTTTTGTAACAATCTCTCCTTGTTCTGCCCAGCGCGATCATGATCAGGATATACAGGACAGCGTTATCGGCTGGTGGAGCAATAACCGGTTTGATCACCTGAAACCGCAGACCGACGCGACCGGCAAAAAGAAGGAGGTCATTGTCAATGACATGATCAAGTGGATGAAAGCCAGTTATACGCCAGTCGGTGGTTTGGGTACCTCATCACGCTATATCAATAACAAGGGATATGGAGTTAATTTTCTTGTTTGGAATGTAAGTCACGATAAAATGTGGACAGAACCCAATGGAAATTTCAAGCCAATACCGGAAGAAAATACAAAGTTTGCCATAGCAGCGAACCAATTATTCGGTGCTTTTCCTATCAGTTTTATAAATACGGGAAATGAATTTTATTTTGTAATACAGCCAGACGGCTATGCTGAAACCAGTCAGACGTTAGATAACCGGAAGGGAGCAGATCCGCGTATTCATCCCAACGCCTACAAGTATATTACCAGAGTAAACGACTGGTCCACAGTATATCTGGCGCCTGATAATAAACTTCCATGGATTTCTGTAAGTAAAGGTGAGTTATTGCAAAAGGCCGAAGAGGGCCTGCAAAAAGTATTGGCTGACAAAAGAAAAGAGGTTGCATCGCAATGGCCTGATAATAAGAAAAAGCAGGATGAGGCGCTGGATTATTTTGAGAAAAACGACATTACCAGATACAGAAAGAATATACAGGAATTGAAAAGACGATATGCAAACTCATTAAAATGAAGCAGCAATTATTCGTAGTATGCAGCCCAGTATGTTCAGTTTTGAAACGGACCCGGATATTTTTAAAATTGATAACTTTGGAAAAGGTCTGAATCAGGCTTTTCAGGTTCTGAAACTGGATGCAGCAACCATGGCCAAATTGAATGACATAACACCATTATGGATAGCCGTTGCATTCCCATTTGAAAAAAAAGACAGAGGAAATCAGTTGTATGAATTGTATACAGCAATGTCACAAAACATTAATTATGATTACATCTACAATTATTTCTATGACCCCGACAAAATTAAAGGCAAAACCTACGCGCCATCAAATGCTGGTGAATTAAAGGCGAGACTGGATTCTTACAGAAATACAACTGCCGAAAAAAAAGACCTGACTGCTAAAAAACTGGGAAATCTGCCAGCTGGTGTTGTGTTGTTTGATGACTTTTCGCAGGAACAAGTTGGAAGCAAACCCGCCGGCTGGCATTTTAGCTCGACAGGAAAAACTCATGTTATATCGAAGATTGAAGGTGAAAATGGGAACTGGTTAAAGCTGGGATATAGCACGGAACTAACACCTGCCACGCTTAAAAATCTGCCTGAAAATTTCAGTCTGGAATATGATGTCGTCACTTCCGCATTTGACGGCAGGTGGGGGGCAAACCTCACGATGGAACTGAAAGGCAGCAAAAAGGGCAGCGATGGCGTGACCTATTCTTCCGGTTTGAAAACAAGTATTACAGCCGGCAACCAAAGTGCACTGGATGAAAATCATAATTACCGGGGGGAATTAAAAATTGACCTTTTAAACTATCCATCGAAAATGGATTATAACGACAAAGGCGGTTATTTTACCGAAGCCCAGCCCGTATTCACCAGCAAAAAACGTAAGGTGCACATTCAGCTGATAAAAAAAGGTCCGCTTATTTCTTTGTTTCTTAACGGAAAGGAATTCACCAACTCCTCACAATTTAAAACCAAATATGGCAAACCTTGTGGCGATTGCAGCATTGCAGACGGATTGTTATATACTGGTTTTGTAATCAGAAGTTTTACTCAGGAGCCGGATCTGGTGGATTGTTTTATTGGAAATATTAAGGTTACAAAGCTTTAACGACGTTTTGGTTAATAATAAAATAGGACTTTAACTATCTTGGTCTCTTTGGGTTTGGTGCAAATGTTTCGAAATATATGCGCATCGGATGCGTCCCTTCATTTCGAAATCTCCTTCAATTTTTTTGCAAGTTTTAAAGCACATTTTATAAAACTTTTTGCGAGGCTTAAACAAAAATGGCATCCGCCAATTGTTATACTTTAAGATTTAATATTAGAGAATCCAAAATTATTTCCCGGCTTTTCGCTCTACTTTCCAGTATTTCTACCTAAGTGAAAATTTGTCTGATTCGGATTGTATATAATAGTTTCTTTTATATAAATTTGGAGTGATCCAAGTAATGGCTGGACGGATATTATACCAGGTAGCAGATGCTGAAAATTACGAATTTTAAAAAATCATATAACAAAGATCTCATTCTTCAAATTGACAATTTAACTATTGAATCGGGTATAAGCTGGATTCGTGGTGCCAATGGAACCGGTAAAAGTACATTTCTTAAATCGGCAGCAGGTATAATTGCATTTGAGGGCGATCTTTCGCTTGCTTCGGATGTCAGTATAAAAGCGCAACCAGTAGCTTACCGAAAACTAGTCAATTTTGCAGAAGCGGAGCCGGTATTTCCTGAATTTCTCACCGGAACCGACTTGATCAGACTGTTTACAAAAGCGAAGGATGCGCCAGTAAAACAGGCTGATTATTTTGTAGAGACGATGAAAATGGGGTCTTACGTGAGCGATCCGGTTGGCACTTTTTCAAGCGGAATGTTAAAGAAACTCTCTCTTCTTTTGGCCTTTATCGGAAATCCAAAACTCATTTTACTTGATGAGCCCCTGATTACCATGGACAGCCAAGCGCTTCAAACCTTGTATGGCTGGATTGATGAATACTATTCGAAGAAGGGGACAAGTTTTTTATTATCGTCGCATCAGGCGTTAGATGAGTCTTTTCCACACGGAATCAGGGAATTATTAGTTGCCGGTCAGACTTTAAAATATATTTGATCGTTCCCGCCATGACCAGAATTTTACTGAAAACTTTTGCTGCCGGTTTTTACAAAGTACACGCAGGTCTGCTTTTGACACTGTTTGTTACCTTGTTTATCAATTTTTTCTTCACCAACGTTCTGAATCAAACCCATCTTAACAAGGAGCAAATTCTGCTGAATAATCTTAAACTTGTACTCACTTCGGTCAGTAACCCCGTTGCCATGGGAATTCTTTTTGTGATCTGGCTCGGCTACACAATCAAAAGCTGCCAATACGTATCCGCCCAGCTTGCCTTGAATCAGTACCAGTTTATGTTTTACAGTTGCAACGCCATGTCACTAAAAAAACAGTTTCTGTCCTGGTTTATTATTCAATCTGTTATCTCCATACCCATTTTGGCATTGGGCTTTTTTGCTATGGGTGTAGGAATTGCTTTTCACTACTTTTTTATTCCGATTTTAATACCAGTCTACCAGATGATTCTGCTTTCGGGAAGCGCCTTTTATTACACAAGGTTGGTCAATAATCTTACTGAAAAAAAGTCGGAACCTTATATTCCTGATTTGATTAGAAAATTTCCAAAGCCGGTTTTTAGCCTTTTTCTCTATCAGATCATTTATAGATTCAAACTCACATTTGCTATCACAAAAGTTATTTCGGCAATCGTCATTATTGGGATGTATGTTTTGTTCCCCGACAATAAAAACGACATCCGTATTGCCGGCATCAGTATTTTGAGTGTGATTGCTGCCCATACCGTTTTAATTTATCAGTCCAATGAATTTGAGCGTTCTTACCTGAGTTTTTGCCGTAATTTTCCTTTAAGCAAAAAGAAAATGTACTTACAATTTGTCCTTCTTTATCTGCTTTTGATACTTCCGGAAATCATCTTGTTTTTCTTTCTTAATACTCCTTTGATAGCAGTAAGAATTTCAATCCTGGGATTAAGTTTCGCACTTTTATTGCGGACTATTTTATATCATCAAAATCCAAAAATGGGATCTTATTTAAAGAAGGTTTTTGGCCTCTTTATTTTCTCGGCACTGATTGTGATGTTTGGTGGATTATCCTTTTTGACAGTGCTTTGCGTGGGAGTTTCTGTTTTTATATTTGACAGAAGGTATTACGGTGCAATCGAATGATTGGTGATCTTCTACTATACAGCTATGCAATATATTTTACTAGTACTTGTAATTTAAAGTTACATATGACTATAAATTCTGGTCATTTTATTTACATTTAGCTACAAATTGTATTCGAAACTCCCTCTTTAAAAATAATATTAAGTTAATGGAATTTATTCTCATAATTGGAATTGTCCTCATAGTGCTGTTGTTGAACAGCCATAAGAATCGATTAGAAAGCAGGTTTGACTCGATGCAGGCAAATTTCGATAATCTATTCAATGAGATCAGAAGAATTGAAACGCTGGCAAAGGGAAATGAGACTGAGAAATTGGACGTATCGTCTGAGATTCGGCCTTTTTTTGAAATAATAAAAGCTGAACAGGAAGCGGAAATAATTGAACAGCAATCGGTATTAGAAGTTCAAAATATTGCTGAGACAATTCAGCAGGAACTAGTTTCTGGACCTGAATTTGAGGCCGTTGCAGAACCAGAACCAGCAGTAGGTTTTGAAAAGATTGAACAAGAGCCGGAGTCGTCGTTTTGGCAACGTAATCCGGATCTGGAAAGGTTTATAGGAGAGAATCTTATCAATAAAATTGGTATCGCAATTCTTGTTCTGGGAATGGGATTCTTTCTAAAATACGCTATTGATCAGAACTGGATTAACGAAATCGGCAGGACCTTCATAGGGCTCTTTACCGGCGGAATTTTGATTGGTATTGCCCACAGAATGAGACATGCCTACCGTTCTTTCAGTTCAGTCCTGATAGGTGGAGGTATAGCCATATTATATTTTGCCATTACAATCGCCTATCAGCAGTATAATCTGTTTGGCCAGGAAGTCGCTTTTGTGATCATGGTCTTCATTACAGCCGCAACTGTGTTTTTATCCATATCATACGACCGCCTCGAATTGGCGGTTCTTGCTATTGTCGGAGGCTTTTGTGCACCTTTTCTTGTGAGTTCTGGCGAAGGAAATTATGTTGTTTTATTTTCCTATTTGCTCATCCTGAATGTTGGAATGCTCGTGCTGGCTTATTATAAGAAATGGAATCTGATAAATCAGATATGTTTTGTTTTGACGATGCTGCTTTTTGGAGGATGGGTCTGTACCAAAATTGTAAACATGAATGTGACCGAACCAAAGCCCTACTGGGGTGCTCTGAGGTTTGCAGTCTTGTTCTATTTTGTCTTTTTCGTTATGAATGTTATCAATAACATCAAAGAAAAAGTGGCCTTTAAAGAACTCGAAATTGTTCAGTTGCTCAGCAATACTGCTGTCTGTTTCGCGGCAGGAATTTTAATTTTAGGTCAGGTTCAAGACGGAATATACAGAGGTACGTTCACGATTTTTATGGCGGCAGTAAACTTCCTATTTGCCTTTTTTCTCTATAAAAATAACAGAGTTGACCGGAACCTGCTCTATTTACTGATCGGTCTTGTACTTACTTTCGTGAGTCTGGCGGCACCTATTCAGCTGGAAGGCAATTACATTACTTTGTTCTGGGCTTGTGAATCGGTGCTATTGGTTTGGCTTGCCCACAAATCGGGAATCCATTTTCTACGTGAGGCTTCTGCAATTCTGGTGGTACTTCTGATTATAAGTCTACTGCTGGATTGGAAAAATATTTATCTGGATCCGGAACCGATCAAAAATGGAAGTCATTTATTTCCGTTTCTTAATAAAGGTTTTGTGACCAGCGTAGTAGCAATTGGAGGACTTCTGGCTTACATTACTTTAATGAAACGTTATTTTCTTTCCGGCAAACTGATAACGCAGGATGTATCAATATACCTTGATGTTCTTTCTGTTGCAGCTGTGATTTTGACCTACTTTGGTATTATACTGGAACTTCATTATCAGGCAGAAATTTATTTCCCTGCTACCAGAATCATCATTCTTGGATGCTACAATTACATATGGTCTCTTTTGCTGGTTTATTTTAGTAGAAATTTACGATGGGAAGTACAGTTTGCTACGCTTTTGTATGCTGCTGTAATGGTTGTGGCTTTTGCTGTCTACAATAAAGAAACTATCTGGATACGGGAAAATTATTTATTGCGGTCGGGTTCCAGGCTTAGCTTTTTAAGCCATTATATCCTTACATTTTTGTCACTTGCAAACCTGTATTTCATATCCGTTTTCTGTAAAGGTTTTGCAGAAAGATTTAAAATGAAGAAGGCTTTTCAATGGATAACCATCGTGGCTATCGTTTATGCGGCTAGCGCTGAATTGGATCATATTATGGTAGCTTCTTACTGGAATCCTCATGTTTCTGTTGACGAAATTTTGACAGCAAATCATAAAGCTGGCTTTGCAATTCTTTGGGGAATATGTTCTTTCATACTTATTTACCTGGGGATGAAATGGAAATCAAAGACCATCCGTATAGCTTCCCTTGCCTTGTTTGGCCTGGCGCTGCTAAAACTGTTCATAGTTGATATCAGAGGACTTTCAGAAGGAGGGAAAATCGGGGCTTTTATTTCTCTGGGCGTTCTCTTGCTGGTAATTTCATTTATGTATCAGAGATTGAAAATACTTCTTCTAGAAGATGAATTAAAGGCTGACATCACTTCAGAAAACCCTGAAATACAGTGACCAGATTTCTAACAGTTTTGTCTTTTTGCTTTCTGTCTTTGTTGTCTGCAAAAGCGCAGAAAGATACCTGGGAGGCGGCTATTCCTGAAATACCTGCAGATGGATTTTATAAAATCCCCTTATCGCCGCAAGTTTTGGCCAAGGCAAAAAATCAGTTCAATAGGTTTAGAATTTCGGAAAGCTCAACAGAGGTTCCGTATTTGATTAAAACTGAGGCTGGCATAGTTTCGAAGAGCAAAACGGTAAATCTCCCTATTATAGAAAGAAAGGACGAGGATTCACGAGGTTTTATCATTTTCGAAAATCCAAAGGCAATTCGTCTTTCATCGTTAGTTATGAAAATCAAGCGCGTTTGGATAAATAAAAAGCTCAGAATAAGTGGTAGCAATGACGCAGAAAATTGGTTTGCGGTAAGAAGTGAATTTTTGCTGAGTGCATTTCAGAATTCTGAAAATAGTGATGAAACCACGGGTGATTACCAGATTGATATACCGCGGACAGATTATAAGTTTTACAAAATTGAATCCAATAACCATGATGATCTTTCAATAAATGTTCTTTCTATTGGATATGTAGTACATGTCAAAAATAAAGCTTCGCTTTTAGCTCTGCCTGAACCTCAGATGAGCAAGGAAAGAACAGAGGAGCCTTCTGCAAGTCTGTTTAAATTTGGTTTCAGAGAACCCTATATGATAAATCAACTGGTTTTTAAAATTAAAAAACCAAGGTTTTTTCAACGAAATGCAAAACTGTATCTGGCAGATCCCAGGATTAAAACGGCTCTCCGGAAGGAAAATAACAGCTTTGATTCCGACCCCTATAAGTTTTTTACATTATCTTCAAACGATTCTGTAAATACGATTTTTTTGGAAAATAACTCCGTGGCATCTTTTTTCATTCTGATTGAAAATCAGGATAATCCACCACTTGACCTTCTAAGAGTACAAGCTTTTCAGAATAAAAATTTCATCCAGGTATATTTGGAAAAAGGGAAAAGGTATACATTGAAAATAGGTTCGGCAGGTTTGGCCTCACCAGTTTATGATCTTGCAGGCTTTCAGAATCAGATTGAAGAAAACATTCCCGTACTTACAATTGGTGGTTTGCGGAAAGGGCCGGATGCAAATCCAATCAACGTAGCGAAAGACACTTTTTTCCTAACCAAAAACTGGATTTGGCTGGGATTATTCCTTGTTGCTGCGCTATTGGTTTATATGTCGATTCAAATGGTTAAAGAGATGAAAAATAACGGTTAATAGCAATTTTGACAGGCTTAAACTTTTGGAAAACTAATGGCGATTTTGTTTTATTACAGCGACTTAGTTCCTATGATAAGTGTGAAATCGGACAGAGAATTTATTGAAAAAGCCCGGCGGACATTGCCGCCCGCCAGTCATTTAATTCAAAAGGAAATCTGTTCTAAACCATTTTCATTAAAATCAGAAAAAGCACCGGCGTTTTGTTCGAAAGTCCCTTCGAAAAGAATGGGGAGATTGTGATCTTTGTTCTCAATTCGGCCATGATGATTGCGGAAATCGAAATATTTAATTATTAGCAAAAAGGAAACGAATAAAATAATAATAATGAACGATAGTTTTTTCATAGTTGAGTAAGGAGGATAACTTTTAAGTCGCGATTTACCAATTGTTTCAGAATTGGCATAACCGTTAAATAAATTCTGGCAACAAGTGAAAATGGTGATTGCGGCTTAGAATTTTACGCTTAAAGGAAAAAAGTGCATGACAGTACATTTATGTAATCTACAATGAAAATTTATTCCAAACTGGTTCTAAAATTCAAGCTCCCAATCTATGCATGTGTTCTTTTATCTTCGCTTTTGAATGTATGCAGGGCGCAAGGGGTACCACTGGAAGAAATAAAAACGGTAACCAGGGATAGCAGTCATAAGTATTTTTATCCCCGGTTATTGGACGAGTTTAATGCTCAGCCGGAATATTATTCGATGGAAAAAGGGATGTATTTATATTATGGACAGCTTTATTCCAGCAGTTATAAATTTTTCAATTTCGGTAAAAATGCCATGCAATTCGAACAGTTTATAAATAGAGGACAATTAAAAAAGGCGATTAAGATTGGTGAACAAATACTTTTGGAAAATCCGGTTAATTTAAATGTGCTTTACAAATTGGCATATTGTTACAACAAGGAATCGCAGCCGGAGAAAGCGGATATTGCCAAAAATAAGGCCGTAGAATTGCTTCGGGCGATAGAGTCTTCGGGGAGCGGAATGAATCGTGAACAAGCTTTTAAAGTTACCTCGGTTAACGACGAATATATCCTGGCTGGTAAGTTAGGGATTAAGAAAAAAATACGGAAATCAGAAATGTTGGCACATTCCGTCGTGGATAGTTGGGAACTGAAAGATCCGGATTCTGGCGTGATCAAATATCTCTATTTTGAGGTCTTATATAATTACGATGCAGTCCGTTTGCCAGAGGACGATAAGAAATGAAATCTTTAATCCAGTAGATCCTATTCAATATTCCCTCGGTTTTTTCCAGATAAAACCGTCCACAATATAATGGGTGATTTGAGGGAGTGTGAGTAATGGAATGATAACGGCCAGCAATGTACGGTCTATTTGAAAAGGAATCTGATGGAAAAAGCCGAATATATTTTTGTGCTCTTTCCAAACGGTCCAGTCCCACAATCCTTCTTCAAGATATGCCAGCAGAAATATCAATCCCAGGAAAAATACAATACCATATTTCCCAAAAAAGAACTGTACTAATTTATCCGTTTTTTGTTTTTCAAATTCGTTACTTCCAGAAATCCATATCAACGCCATGTAAGGAATTCCGTGACTGATCACATTCAGAAGCGTAAAAGCCAGATCGCCGTTGAAATAAATGATACCAAAATACCAGGAAATTAAAGTGCCGGTGACGACGACAAATTTAGGGATATTGATCCGCTGATTTCTGAAAAGATTCAGCATTTCTTTTAACAGATAAATGGCAATGGAAATCCAGTAAACGGCCGCTGCAAATTCCAGAATTCCTGCGGCAGGAAAGAAGACAAAATCATTATCAACAAACCAGTTAAAATTCCTTTTATCGCCTAAGTGCCAATTTAAAAGCGGATAAATAGTGGCGTAATAAATGACAAACTTATCAATATTTCTCTCCCAGGTTGGTGTGCTTTCGTAGCGGCTGTAAAGTTTCATAAAGCCATATTGCTGTCTGATAAAATGATACACGGCTAAATAGGCAAGAATCCGCCAGAACCAATTGTCGCTCAATGTATATACCAATGCCCCGACTATAAAAGATAAGACAGGAATTGAGATAAGCAACGGTTTGAATTTCCGGTAAGCTGCTTTGTTGAAATAGGTTCGATACAACGTACTGTAAACGTGAGCAACATCCACCAATAAGATCAAAAGTACCCACCATGCGTCAGGCATGTTTTTGTTGTTTTGAAAAACATCAGGAAAGCAAATAATTGCCAAAAGACAAAGAAAGGGTGGGAACAAAATGAAAAGAATATCCACAATCGGTTTTCCCAGCCACGGTTGTTTTTGAGCCATACTCAAATAGTTTTTATGATTTTTTCTGCTGCTCCGATTCCCTGATAAAAACCTTCTTCAAAAATACTTATACCCGCAATATCCGTGTGGGCAAAGTGTATTTTTTGATGAATACTCTCTGCCAGTTTTGTTCTTAAATTCCCGTGAATCATACCAGGCTTAGGCTGCACCATCGCATGTCCCCAAACCATAATATCAACATTTTCAGTTTGCTTTCGGATGTCAGGATGAACCTTTTGAAGATCGGCCAGGATTTTCTCAGTCCATTCAGAATGTGATGTCTGGTAAGCATGCTTTCTTGCTATTTCCGGTTCGGCGTGGGTTAATGGTAGATAATAAGTGAGATTTCTTTTGTCTTTTCTTTGCTGCAATTGCTGATGCGTGGCATCAACATATCCGAGCGATTCACTCTCATAGATCACATTATCCCAGCTCGCGGGCTGGCCGTTTCGTTCCTCGGTTTGCTGTACAGTCAGATTGGCCACCATCCAGGGTACATAATGCATATTTTCCTTTACCAAAACCTGACGCTGCTGATCTTCCAGCAAACGGGCGGCAACAAATTGTGGAATGGCCAGAATGCAATGTTGCGCCGTATAGCTTTTCAGGGTTTTCGTTTGGACATCAAAATAGTTAATCTGAACGCTGTCATTTTTGTATTTTACTGATGTGGCAAGTGATTTTGTTTTAATTTTTTGATGTAAATCTTTCTGTAAATGCTGCACTAAAAAACCATTTCCCTGCTCCCAGGTTAGCACATCATTATAGGAGGCGTTGTTTGATTTTCCTTTTCGGGAGGCAAAATAATGGATACCGGCCCAGGCGCTGATATTTTCGGAAGTCGTTCCAAAGTCATCCCGCGTACAGTAATTAACATACCATTTGATATAAGCACTGCTAAAATCCTGACGCCTCATCCACTCGTTCATTGTTATTTTATCAAGCTCCACAAAACGTTCATCTTTGCTGGAAGTATTAACCGGAATGCTGAAAGCATCTTTGCCATCTTTTCCTTTCATTTCTTTAAACTCATTCATCAAAAGAAAAAAATTATGAAACTCGGACAGTTCAGCGTCAGTCAGGCCTGATTTGGGTACGAGCCCATCCTGCCATTTTCCGTTGATATAAAGCCTTTCCTCCGGGTCCTGACAAAGAAAATATTCGTTGTAAACAGGTAATCCGGCCTGATCGTAACCCGTAATAACATTAGCTTCCGAAAGAAAGGAAAGATATTCAGTCAGATTGTTATTTGGCAAAGGAATATAATGCGCTCCCCAGGGATACTGTGAAATCCGGTTTGCTCCCGAAGAAGAGTTACCACCGGAATGCTCTTCCAGATCCAGAATTACAAAATCGGTAATATTGTTTTTTAGAAGATGTCTGCCCGCAGATAACCCGCTGATTCCGGCACCGATAATAACAACCTGTTTGGGCTCAGAATCCTGTGTTTCACCAAAAGCATGGTCACGGAGCAGGTGACCGGTTTTGGAAGAAGCACCAATAATTTTTCCAGGCATCGGTTTTTTTTCAGCACAGGAATTAATCAGGGGAGCCATGATGGCTAATCCGGCTGATAATCTGATGAAATCTCCTCTTTTCATTGTTCAAGATATTTTCCCCATTCCTGTTCGAAATAGGTGACCAGCGCCTGGTTGTTCAGCTTGTTAATTTCCAGTGGTTCATGCGCTTTCATATCTTCGGGAAATTGAAGCATTTGCTGCATAACAGCCTGGCTAATATATCTTTTTTCAATATTGAATGTATCAGGAATTTGGTAAGAAACAGAATTCATTGCCATTACATAACCCCATTCCCCAAAAGAAGGCACATAGTTGTGATACGCAACTGCATTAAAACCGGAAGCCTTCAAAGTTTCACTGACGCACCAAAAACTTTTCGGCGCAACATAGGGAGAGGTGCTTTGAATTACAGCTACCGCGTTTGTTGTCATTGCAGTTTTTAATAGTCGGTAAAAAGCTGTGGTATAGAGCTTTCCAACCGAAAAACCGGATGGATCCGGAAAATCAATAATGACACAGTCGAACTTTTTTTTATTTTCCTTTAACCAGACAAATGCATCTGCATTGGTAACCGTAACTTTTGAATTGGTCAATGCGTGATGATTGATTTCGGAAAGGATCTTTTGGGTACTAAATAGTTTTGTCATAACCGGATCCAAATCCACCAGTTGTATACTTTTAACTGAATTGTACTTCAAAATTTCCCGCGCGGCAAGTCCATCACCGCCACCCAGGATCAATACATTTTTGGGGTTGTTGGCAGCCATCATTGCCGGATGGACCAGCGCTTCATGATAGCGATATTCGTCAGCCGAGCTGAATTGAAGATTATTATTCAGATAAAGGCGCAGATCCCGTCTGTTTTTGGTGATCACGATACGCTGATAAGGTGTAGATGTTGAATAAACAACCTGATCGTTGAAGGCAAGCGTTTCACTGAAACTCATGATATTTCCCGAAAAAATAAAGGCAGCAATTTGTGCAATCAAAATCACGATTCCACCCATTCTGATCCTGTTTACATTTCTTATTTCAGCTGAAAAATAATGACACAGATAAAGTCCCACACCAATATTGAGAAGGCCAAAAAAAAGACTGGTACGGATAAGGCCAAGATAGGGTACAAACAACAGTGGAAAAATCAGCGATGCCAGCAGCGCTCCGATATAATCGTATGTAAAAACCCTGCTGACAAGTTCTTTAAATTCGACTTTGTCTTTTAAAATTCTCAGTAACAAAGGAATTTCTATCCCGACCAGTATTCCTGTTACAGAAACAATCGCATACAAAATGGGCTGAAAACTGACCGCCAATGGGAAGACCAGAAATAATAATGCAGCACTGAATCCGCCCACAAGTCCGACAAGCAGCTCGACGCGGATAAACCATTCAATCAGATAATGATTAAAAAAACGCGAAAGATATGAGCCGATACCCATCGAAAACAGATATACGCCTATGATAATACTGAATTGGGTAACACTGTCGCCCAGCAAATAACTGGCCAGCGTCCCGGCGACCAGTTCATAAATAAGACCACAGGTTGCTATGATGAAAACCGCCAGAAGCAGCACCCATTGCGAACTGTTTTTTTTCAAAATTATACTCATCCGTGGATTGCCGAGGCAATGATGATTGCGATGGCCATCATGAAAAATCCTGCAAAAATGGCGACGGCGACATTTTTATTCTCCATGATTTCCCGGCGAAGATTGTGTTTTGGCGTTAGCAGTTCAATGATGGCAAAACTTACCAGCAATACAAAAATGCCGATGCCTGAATAAACGAGCGAACTTATGATATACTGTTGCATCAATAATGTATTTATGCGTTGAAAGAAATATTATTTGTGTCCGCCAGGCCCCGAAGCGCTCCATTGCTGATTGTTTGAGAAGGACAATATTCGCCAGCCGGTGTAATCTGCGTACGCCATCCAGCCGATCATGCCGATTGCAAACAGAAAATACCAGCGCATCGGATAAAAGGATTGCAAAAAATTTTTCATACGTTAATCGTCGTTAAAGGTGGAATAAGGACTATTGGACCATCTTTGCCTTTCATTGTTATAATTTCTGATTCCGGAAATAATCGGCCAGGTTATGATACAAAGTAAGATCAGGATGAAATTACGATACATGGGTGTATCGTTAATTACTTTTACGTTGAAAATATAAGGCCTGTTGTTATACATGGTCTTTGAATCTCTTGTCCCTGTGACCGACATAAAGTAGGTTCCTGCCGGAATACTGCTAAAATATGCGTCTCCATAAGCACTGCCTTCAGACCAGAATTCTCCATCAGAATATCCCTTATATAGTTCCAGGCCTTCTTCCATATTGTATTCTGATCCATCTTTGACATTGACAAGGGTAATGTTGAATTCGAACCAGGAATTGTCAACCGGAGCGTATAGTTTAAGTAAAAGGTTACTTTTCCACTTTTTAAGTACAAATTTCTCTGTCATAAATGTGTTGGAAGCAACCGAATCTGCAAGCTTGTAATTTTCATCCAGAACCGTTTTTTCGAGATGATTCATGTTGATGAAATATTGTGTCAGTAACATTATGACCATGACAATTAATGCAGACTGTACGATCGTACCAGTATCTGCCCAGTTTTTAGGTTGAGCGGGAGCAACTCCGTAGCTGCTTGGAATGGAACCGGAAACCTGGTTTTTGATCACATTCCGTTCAATATATTCTCCCCGAAACCAGACATTCCTGTTGCCGGATTCTTTCTCAATACTCAGAATTTCGGGCGGGGATATAAAATCAATAGCCTGGATTTCCTCGTGGTCATCAAAAATATTGCCGGGAAATTCCCCGGTACTGTAAAGGATATCGAATTTGTAGGTGAGAAACCGGTTGAAAGTTTTATCTTCAAAAGAAAAATAATTCAGGGAGGCAACAGAGGGAAGCGGAGCTTGCTGCGTTTCTTTTAACAACATCCAGTGTCCGTCAGATTCGGTCAAAAATGCATAACCTAAATATTTGTTATACAGCGTATATTCCTTCCATTTATCATATTTTGAAGCGCTGTCCTGCTTATGTGAAAAACCTATAACCCGGTAATTGACATTTTGTAGTTCAATGTCAGAGCCGATCGGAACATGGATTATTGGCGATGTCGATTTGTTTACACCGTGCGCCTGTACCAGCATACCATCCGAAACAGAAAGTCTGGTTTCACAATGATCACACACCCAGCTCTGCGCATACGGATAGGTTTCAATGACCTTTTTTGTGTTACAATTCCGGCATGCAAAAGTTTTTCCTTCTCCTGTTTTCTCTCTTAAATTTTGAAAATTCAGGTCTTCAAATGAAACCGGATGCGATTTGAATGCCATCACGGTATTTTTGCTGAACTGAATGATTTCAATTCTTCCGTTGATCGATACCGCTTCAATACTTTTTATAGGTTTGGTATGCGCTGGTTTGAAAACCGAGCCTTCTACATCAATATAATCGGCAGAATCTTTATCTGTGACTTCGTAATGCTCATTATCCGGTGTCGTAAATTGCCGGGCAGTTGAGAAGATGTTATAATCATTATGGTTGATAGGGCGGATGTAACTGGCAGGTTCATAAATTGCAAACATGCCATAACCCTCCGCCAGATACCTGATTTTTTCATCGCCCATGTCCACCGACCAGTAGTTATATACAGCCTGCTCAAACCACAAACGGAAACGGCCCGTAACTGTAAATGGAAGATTATTCCAGCTGCCGGTTGTGCCGCTCTGGATAAAATCAGCTGCGTTTTTGATTGTCAGGGTATCAGAAGCCGAAAGGTTTTCGCCGTCACGTTCCCATACGAGTCCGCAGGTGCATACTGCGAGGTTGTTAACGGTACTTTTAAAGTCTATTGTTTCTCCACAAGATGGGCAGCTATGGATGTTATTTGTATTTTCCATAGCTATCGTCTTATAGTTTGTTCAACCAAAACCATGGCTTTGAAATAAGTGCTTATTTCCTGAAACAAAGCTTTGGCGGTGGCGCTATTGTCCCGCATATAATTGCTAAGATATATATCAATATTAATCTTGTTGAATTCCGGCCAGGTATGAAGCGACAGGTGACTTTCACTCAGGCAGATCACACCGGTAAAACCGCCAGGCTGAAAATCATGATATACTTCTCCGAGTTTCTGAAGGCCATAAATTTGGATTAAACGATCCGCCAGATTTTTAAAATCTTCAAATTTATCAAGCAATGCAGTTTCGTCAGATTGCAGGGTGGCAATGATATGAAGTCCGGGTGAGTAATTTTCCAATCT
Organism: Dyadobacter subterraneus; assembly: GCF_015221875.1. Lineage (NCBI taxonomy): Bacteria > Pseudomonadati > Bacteroidota > Cytophagia > Cytophagales > Spirosomataceae > Dyadobacter > Dyadobacter subterraneus. The sequence goes on along the minus strand of NZ_JACYGY010000001.1, from coordinate 4,060,437 downwards.
TTTTTCATTAATACGTGCAGCAATTTTATCAAAAACTTGTTAATCTGCAAGACTGCTGAGCAAACGGTAAACAATTAATTGAAATAGAGTTACAGAAAGTTAATTTCCGGATTTTAGATTTTTCGTAGCCTGTAACCGCTCGTCTGCTAAATGTTCTGTAATTGTCAAAACAGGATTAATTTTGAAAAAAAGAATATTCTGTATTGATTCATTACGTAGCTTTGCGATCATATTACGATGTTCATTATCGGTGGAAAAATTTAAACAATGGATTGCGCTTGGGTTGCTAAGCCTCATGCTTGTAAAAGTGTGGGTGATTCCGTTGTTGTACCTGGATTTTGAGGTTCGTCGGGATTACATTGTCGCAAATCTCTGCGTAAACCGTAACAGACCGCAGTTGCATTGTGACGGGAAATGTTATCTGGCTAAAAAACTCGCCGCTTTGGAGGAACAGGAGAAGAAACAGGCAGAAAAAGATTATATGTCCAAACTGCTGTTTCAACCAATGGAGCTAAAAAGCTATGAGTTGATGATGCCTGCCTGCCAGATGCGGGAATCGCTTTTGGTATCCTATAATTTCCTGTTGCAGGTAAAACTTTCAAAACTCTCTCCGGATATCTTCCATCCGCCTGCAATCGTTTAAAGCCATTTTTGGGAAGGTTTTCTTTGTATAAAAGACTAAATCTGTTATATCTGCCAGGCGTATATATGCTTCTGGTTAATTTTACTGCGAATTCCATGCTTAGGAATTCTCCTGAATTGGCTGGCTCTTCAACAATGTGTTTTTCTGTCGAGATCAAAATTCCGGTTTTTCCGGATGTATTTGATTCGTAGATCTGCACGCATAATTCAATTGATTTTTTCTCATTTATAACCACAAAAATTTTTGTGGCGGCTGCTGCTTTTCGTCTGAATACGGTCTGCTGTCTTTGCCTGCATTCGAAATATAAATTCGCAGTATACGGGCTACTATGAGAGAATTCAACCGACCATTTTTTTGGTCAATTTCTTCATTTTTTGAAATAAATCCTGGTAAGTAATACCAATAAAATTATGAAACTGAAATACGCATCTGTTTACTTTTTACTTTCTTTTTTATGTGCTTCGATAACATTGGTTTCCTGTTCAAACGACGACGTCGTCATTGATCCTGCAACCAAAGGCGATCTTAGAATTGAGTTTGACAATGTGGTGGGAGACCGCGATCTGGCCCTTAATTCGGGTAATTACCAGAATGCTGCCGGGGAGGCATTTACAGTTACAACATTGAATTACTACGTTTCCAACATTAAACTCTTGCAGGCGGATGGCGGCAGTTATACCATTCCGAAGGATTCAAGCTATTTTTTGATACGTGAATCTAATGCGGAATCACAAACTGTAACATTGAAAAATGTACCTGCGGGCGAATATTCGGGTGTGCAGTTTATTATTGGTGTCGATAGTTTGAAAAGTGTTTCTGACATCTCGCAGCGTACCGGAATTCTGGACATTGGAAGCGGACCAACCAATGATGAAGCTATGTACTGGGACTGGAATCCGGGATATATTTTCCTGAAACTTGAAGGAATTTCGCCCGTTGCCACTTCGGCAAACAGCAAATTTTACTATCATATCGGTGGATTTGGAGGCCGAACTGCGAAAACTATCAATAACCTGAGAACTGTAAAAGTTGATTTTGGCGGAAAAAAGGCTTCGGTGACCAAAGATCTGAGCCCGGAAGTACATCTTTTGGCAGATGTTTTGAAAATATTCAGCGGATCCACACAGCTTAGTATCAAGGCGAACACAGGCGTAATGTTTACAGATTTTTCGCAGAACATTGCCAATAATTATGTCAACATGTTCACTCTTGATCATATTCATGCAGACTGATTTTAAAAAGAGTTTCTGCCTGATGCCCAAGATTTTAGTAATCCTGATGTTTTTTTCAGGTATCGCTATGATCGGATGTAAATCTGACAATGAAACGCCGGATCCTCAGACCGGCGTTTCATTGTCAGTCAGCTGGAAAAAGCCATCACATTTTCCGGAGCCGGTATATGATATGTCAAAAAATCCGATGACCGCAGAAGGAGTGGAGCTGGGGCGCTTTTTATTTTATGATGGGATTTTGTCCCGCACCAACGCAATCGGATGCGGAACCTGTCATCAGCAATCGGCTGCTTTTACACATCATGGGCACGATCTGAGCCATGGCATTGACGATCTGCTTGGAACACGAAATGCGCCGGCAGTGCAGAATCTGGCGTGGAGCACTTCTTTCTTTTGGGATGGCGGTGTTCATGATCTTGATTTTGTCCCGCCCTCACCAATTCAGAATAAGGTTGAAATGGGAGAAACGGTCAGTAATGTTATGGTGAAATTAAGAAATACGCCGGTGAAAGGTGCTGGCTTTCCTGTCAATTATCCGCAGATGTTCAAGGCTGCTTTTGGTACGGAAGAGATCAATACCGAACGTATGATGAAGGCCTTGTCACAATTTATGCTTTCGATGGTTTCAGCTACTTCGCGTTATGATTATTATGTGCTTGGAGATGCCTCAGCAATTACTGCGCAGGAAAAAGAAGGCCTGGGGCTTTTCAAACAAAAGTGCGGAAGTTGTCATGCAGGTGAGCTTTTTACCGATTTTAGTTTTCGAAACAATGGCCTTTCACCCAACAAAATCAATGATCAGGGAAGATATGCCATCACACTTGACGAAGCGGACCGGATGAAATTTAAAGTGCCAAGTCTTAGAAATGTCGGGCTTACGGCTCCTTATATGCATGATGGCCGTTACCGGGCATTGTCAGAAGTGCTTGACCATTATGCCAACGATCAAAACAGCAGCAAAACAGATACTATGTATATTTCTCCGACACTGGATCCGGTATTTTTGTCAACAGGCCCCAAACCCGGTATACGGTTAACTGCGCAAGAAAAACTTTCAATCATTGCCTTTCTGAAAACATTAAACGATGAGCAGTTTATTTCTGACAAGCGATTTTCTGATCCCGGAGTTGGTACAGCTTTATAAAAACAGAACTATGAAAACCAGATATATTGCCCTATATTTTCTTTTGTTATGCGCGCCGGCATCTTATGCTTGCGACGCCTGTGGCTGCTCAAACAGCGGCGCTTATTTTGGTTTAATGCCGCAGTCAAACAAGTCGCTGCTTGGTATCCGTTACAACCGCATGAATTTTGTCACCCATCCGGACAGCCATGTACTCAGAACTGAGGAAACCTTTAATGTGACTGAGATTTATGCTCGTTTTTTTCCAATAAAAAGGGTGCAGGTTATGGCATTTCTTCCTTACCGGTTTGCCCAGCAGGTCACTACTTCGGATACTAAAAAGCAAAAGGGGCTGAGCGATGCGACGGTTCTTGTCAATTACAATGTGATTAACACTTTGATGGACAAAGAAGAAAGTTCAGATTTCAACCACACGCTGATGATTGGCGGCGGAATTAAGCTTCCCACAGGCCGATTTCATTATGATGAAAATAATGTAACAGATGTGGCTAATGCCAATTTTCAATCAGGAACCGGCACAACAGACTTTATTTTGAATGCTTTTTATACGATCAATAAAGACCAGTGGGGGCTGGCCATGAACGTTTCAAGAAAATTTAATACAACAAATTCAGATCATTATCGCTTTGGTAACCAGCTTTACGGAACCGTAGATCTCTACCGTTCTTTTAAAGTTGGAGCATATTCCCTGACCCCTAACGTTGGTGTATATGCTGAAAAATCAGAACTTGGTGTGCGCGACGGAAAAAAGGTATTGGAAACTGGTGGAACGCTTTTGAGCGGAACTGTGGGTGTTACACTTTTTGCCAATCGATGGACTGTGGGGGTTAGTGGACAGAAACCGTTAAGCCAGAATCTTTCTACCGGTTTTGTTCAGGCTCGTTCGCGGGCGCTTATCCAGGTAGGTTTTTTATTTTGATAAAGCCCGGTAATAGTTAGAAGATCAATTATTACTATTACCGGGAAACTTTTTCTATGAGCTGCCCGAAAGGATTATCACAAAGAATTATAAAAAAAGCCTTTATTATTTCCCGGCCAGCATTCCCAAAGTCTGGATCGATTGACGTAAACTACTGCTCCAGGGAAGTCCGTAGCTCAGTCGCATACAATTCGAAAACTGGTCTTGTAAGGTGAAAATTCGTCCGGGTGCGATGCTGATATCATGCTTCATGGCTGATCTGTAAAAATCGGCGGTATCAATTTTCTGATCCAGTTCGAGCCAGAGGAAAAAACCACCCTGCGGCTGGCTTACCTTGGTTCCCTCCGGAAAGAATTCCTGTATTGTATTTAAATAATTGACGCTATTGTGGTGCAAAAGCTGCCTTATCTTACGTAAATGGTTTTCATATCTTCCATTTTTCAAAAAACTGCCCACGACCTCGTGGGTGATGGTTGTAGATGAAAGCGTATGGTACAATTTGGTTCTTAATACCTGTTTTTTAAATCTGCCCGGTGATACCCAGCCAACCCTGTAACCTGGTGCCAGCGTTTTGGATACGGAACCGCAGTATAACACAATTCCGCTTTCGTCATAGGCTTTACAGCTCGTTGGCCGGCTGCTTCCGAAATAAAGATCACCATAAATATCGTCTTCGATCAGTGGCACATTGAAATGTTCCATCAAGCGCACCACTTCTTTTTTATGTTCCACCGGCATTGTGTTTCCTGACGGGTTGCTGAAATTACTCATCAGAATACAAAGTGTTACCTTTTTTGATGACAGCGCCTTTTTTAAAGCGTCAAGTTCAATACCAGTATTCATGTTGGTGGGAAGTTCCAGAACAAATAGCCCCAGCGATCTTGCCAGTTGCAGAATACCAAAATACGCAGGACTCTCCATAACAATCGTGTCACCGGGTTTGGTCAGGGCCATTAAACAATACGATATTGCTCCCATACATCCAGGCGTGGTGATAATGTCTTCATCCGTCAAAGCACCTCCCCAGTTAACAGACCATTTTGCGATTTCGCGCCGGAGATTTAGATTTCCCTGAGGCTGCTCATAACCTGTTCCGCTATCAGACAGCTGCCGCATAGCCTGAATCATGCCTTTGTTCAGTTTTGCAATAGGAAGAAGTTCGTTGGAAGGAAAACCAAGCGAAAACATTGTTACCTTTTTGTCCGTCATACTTCCATAAACCTGGTCGATCAGATCTTCTCTTTCAACATTGACCGTGCTGATGACGGGTTTACTCGGGGACGGCACAGCAATCTTTCTTGACAAAATATTACTGATATAGTATCCAGACTGCGGCCTTGACTCAATTAAAGAACGACTTTCAAGTTCATAATAAGCCTTCGTAACTGTGCTCATACTATAACCCGTATGCTCGCAAACTTCCCGGATAGAGGGTAGCTTATCACCAGTATTAAAAACGCTGGCGCGAATTTGCTTCTCAACCCGGTCTGCATATTGCAGGTACAAATATTCTGCTCCTTTCATACAAAAATAAAAACTGTTGCGCTGCAATTTAATAAAACTGTATCTGTATCGCTTCTTTATTTCCCACGATTTTTGTGAAGAAAACAAATTTGAAGGTTTTGAAAGAGACAAGATATTACCTGGCCGCATTGGCTGCTTTTACGACATGGGGCTTTTTTAGTCTGGTGCTCAGGCCTTTGCGTTCGTATGCGTCAATAGACATTTTATTTTACCGCGTTTTTAGCTGCGCAGTTCTGATGCTGTTGATTGTGCTGCTGTTTATGCGCAAACAGTTAAAACAGAACTATGATTTGTTTACAGCACTTTCAAAAGAGAGGAAAAAGAATATTGTACTTATCAATATAAGCGGCAGCATTTTTTTATGCATCAACTGGTTTTCATTTATCTATGTGATGAACCACATTAGTGTCAAAGCAACTTCACTTGCTTACCTGGTCTGTCCGGTACTGACTGCGCTTCTGGCCTTTTTCACTTTGAAAGAAAAACTAAGCCGTCTTCAATGGATTTCATTGGCACTGAGCATTTCGGGCTGTATTCTTCTTTCTTATGAGGATCTTACAAATATGTTTTTCAGCATGATCATAGGTCTGAGTTACGCATGTTACCTGGTAAGCCAGCGCCGGAATACCGGATTTGACAAGTTTATAGTACTCACCCTGCATATCGTATTTTCGTCACTGATACTTCTGCCTTTTTATCCTTCTTTCGCCGGGCCGCTGCCGGTGGCCGGTGATTTTTATTTCTACATTGAAATTATTGCAGTTGTGTACACGATCATGCCGCTATTTTTGAATTTATATGCACTGAAAGGTATCAATTCATCCACAGTGGGGATGCTCCTGAATATTAATCCCATGATTGCTTTTGTGCTGGCTATTGTGGTTTATCATGAAGACATGAGTGCACTCCAGATTTCTGCGTACAGCATTATTTTCACTTCCGTGATCATCTTTAATGCCCGCCAGATTTTCGGGGTAAACAAGAAAAAGATTTCCATTGCATAGAGCGGTATTTATCTGCATTAGTTTCCTCAGCCGATTTAAAACCTTATATCATACCCAATTATGGAATTCCTGAAAAGTCAGCGCCTTGATAATTTAAAATATGAGATTCGCGGAGCCACATACCAGAAAGCACTGGAACTTGAAAGTCAGGGTTTTAAAATTCACAATCTGAATATTGGCAATCCTGCTCCTTTTGGTTTCAATTCCCCCGATGAAATTGTACACGATCTGATCCTGAACATTCGGAATGCGCAAGGCTACACCGATTCAAGAGGATTGTTTTCAGCGCGTAAAGCTGTGATGCACCACACGCAGACTCTTGGAATACAGGGAGTTGAAATCAATGATATTTTTATTGGAAACGGAGTAAGTGAGCTAATTCTGCTTTCCATGCAGGCACTTTTGAATCCCGGCGATGAAATTCTTGTACCGTCACCCGATTATCCGTTATGGACAACGGCCATCGCGTTGAGCGGAGGGAAACCTGTTCATTATGTGTGCGATGAACAATCTGACTGGAATCCGGATTTGTACGATATGGAAAGCAAAATCACTCCGCGAACGAAAGGAATAGTGCTGATCAATCCCAACAATCCCACGGGCGCCGTTTATGAAAAAGATGTACTGGAAAACATCGCAAGAATGGCTGAACGGCACGGACTTATTATTTTTTCGGATGAGATTTATGATCAGATTCTGTATGATGGTGCTAAACATTATCCGATGGGAACACTGGTTGGTGAAACGTTGTGCGTTTCTTATGGCGGGTTATCAAAAAATTACCGTTCTGCCGGTTTTAGAGGTGGCTGGATGATTTTGAGCGGTGCAAAGCTGAAAGCAAAATCTTATCTTGAAGGTATCCTTCTTTTGGCCACATTGCGTCTTTGTGCAAATGTGCCAACACAATATGCTATTCAGACTGCGCTTGGAGGTCACCAAAGTATCAAAGATCTTGTTGTTGAAAACGGAAGATTACATAAGCAAATGAATCTTGTATACGACAGGCTGGTATCCATTCCGGGTATAAGCTGTGTTAAACCGAAGGGTTCACTTTACGTTTTTCCAAAAATAGATCTTAAAAAATTTGGCCTGCAAAACGATGAGAAATTTGTCTACGAACTGCTCTGCGAACAAAAAGTGCTTGTAGTTCCGGGTACAGGTTTCAATTATATAACCGATGATCATTTCCGGATTGTATTCTTGCCAACAGTTGATGAACTGAACCAGGCTCTTGACAAGCTGGAATATTTTCTGGAATCACGACAGGTATCATCGAGTCAATTGAGTGCTGTTCTTGTCTGAGAAAGGAATGTACCTGACGGATTTTCACTTTCTCACTTTTAGTCACATTTCTATTAATAAAATATCCCGGATAAATTGTGTGGATTGGGGCTTTTGTTATTTTAGGGATTGTATCAGTCGCTGGTAATCTTCACGCAATATCAGGTTTTCAAAATCGATACCCTTCACAATTTCGTCCCAGCGTGAGGGTTTAAAAATAAAATAACCATTGCCATGAATGGCTGTTAAAATGCCAATTTCCCTTAATTCCATATAAGCTTTCTGGACTTTATCTCTCGAAACTTTCATATAAGTGCTCAAAACGTCAATCGAGGGCATTCGATCTCCATTGACAACAAGATTCTCACCCAATGCTTTAAGAATCGATAACACAATTTGTTTCGGTTTTATCAGGCGTGAATTTTCATTGAAATAAAAGATTTTTTCAAATTTTGAGTTTTTGATATATCTGATCCTTGCCCTGTAACCTTTATCAATGATTCTTTCTTCCAGGTTAACGTCAGGAACAACAGAAGGACTTTTTTTGTCGGCCGAAGATTTTACAGCAATAGGTGTGCTGGTTAATCTTTTGATAATGTTCAGCAATTGAATTTCGGCTGATTTGGGAGAAATATTAAGTTTTTGGCCGATTTCCAGATAATTCTTATTGTCGTACCAGCTCAGCGAAAATATCTGCTGGTTTTGAGCCGAAAGTTGTTGTATCGTCTCTGATAGTCTGCTTAATAAATTGGTATAGTGGTCGGTACTGCCCAGTTGTGAGACGAAACTGATAGTCGGACTATCAATGGAATTTACAAAGGCAGCGTGTTTGCCGGTTTGCAGATTCAAATAAGTATAACATTCATTTTTTACGGATTTTAGCAAATAATCCAGAAAATCAACATGCAGTCTGTTAAAGGCTTTTGTCCTGTAATATTGAAAAAAAACGTTTTTAACCAGCTCCTCTGCAACAAAAGTTGAATTCACGATCTGCGTGGCATACCTGCAATAGGGATTATAAAATTGTTTAAAAAGCATTCCCAAACCTGATTCCGGATTTTTGAGGAAAGAGGATCTGACGTGAAATGGAATCTGACTTTCTAATCTGTTGAGCATGATCTGGGTTTTGACAAGAACTAAGGTCGGATTTTGCTAATCTCTTAATTCCTCTGACTTTCGTTAAGGAAGAGCCAGAGGAAGTATGCTGATTGTAAATTTGGTGCCGCCTAATCGTACATGGGGCATTTTAGGTTTAGGAATAGCTTTTAACATTATTGCCAACACCTTTTTTTTCGAACTTTTTTCAATCTGTAGTTCAAAAAATGAGCGTTTTTCCAAATGGTATTTTAAAATGAATTACTGTTTAAAAAGACATATTGTACATATGCAAATAACTGCTTTTAAGAGGCGAAGGAGTTGTTAAATCATACATATTTTTTGACAGATCGTTCTTTTTAGAGACGCGAACTACAAGCGCACTTTTGTATAAGACATTTTTGTTGTTAGAATATAATGGATAGAGGAAATAATTATATTAAACTGTTTTTGCCGAATAGAAATCCATTTTAAACGGCTTTGTAATTATATACTGACTAGTACCGACAAATGAGCATCATTGAGCTGTGGATTATGAGGAAGGGGGATCGTTTAATATCACTCATAATCTCTATTTTATTGAGTTGCGTGGTTCCCGAATCATCTTTTTCACAGTCATTTCCATATAAATTTAATTATCTGACGGTTGACGAGGGATTATCACATACCGATGCCAATTATGTGGCGCAGGATTGTTACGGTTATATATGGGTTGCCACCAATTTTGGCCTGGATCGGTATGATGGGTATTCTGTTAAAAATTATTATAACAAGAATATACCGCTTAGCAATGCTTTTAAAAATCGAATCATCCATCTTTTTCCGGATGAAAACGGTATTATATGGCTTGTCACGGAAGACGGACTGCAATGTTTTGATCCAAAAATTGAAAAATATACTGACTTTACTATCAAAGGAAGCAAGGTAAGTCCGGCATTTTGGAAAGTTGTAAAATCGAAGGAAAACCTGATTTATGGTTTTGCTGATTTCAATGTCACTTTGTATGCGGTAAAAGGGAAATTTCTTGAAGAGAAAAAACTGAACCCTCCGTTTGCTGTCCGTTTTACTGATATGATTACCGATCGGAAAGGTGAGGTCTATTTTTCAAGTAATGAGGGAATCTGGACTCTGGATAAAAATAACCGCTTTGTCAAAATTATGGTGTCGGGCTTGCCGGGAACTGAACTGAGTCATCTGTTTTTTGATAATAACAATAATCTACTGGTCACGTCCGGAAACTCTGTTTTTCTAACTGAAAAACAGAGTTCCTCTGCCACTTCATCACAGACCAATTATTTTATAAAAAAGCAGTTTACCAGCAAAAACGAAAAAGAAATAACAGGCATTGCAGGGGGCAAAAAGCCCGAATACTGGCTCAATACAGGATCAGACCTGATTCGGCTGGATCGTGATCTTAATCATATCCAGACGGTCAACAACAAGAGCTCACAGCTTAGCCTTAATTCGAATGTTCTTGGCAAGGCTTTTGTCGACAGATCTGAATGTCTGTGGGTTTGCACCTCAGGCGGAGGAATTAACTATTGCGATCTGAATCAGAAATTATTTTATACACTTCAACATAACCCGGGGGATGCTAACTCATTGTCCGGTAATTATATACGTTCGATTGTTGAAGAGGGTGAAAATTTGTGGATTACAACGAACGTTAATGGCTTAAACCGTTATAACCTTAATACAAAAAGGTTTACACATTACAGTACCTCCTCCGGAACTACAAGATTAAAAGATGATGTAGTCGACGGATTGATACTTGACAAAGATGGGAATTTATGGATTGGCAGTTCAAAAGGAATAGAAATTTTACTACCTGACCGGAAGACATTATGGAGGCCGTCAGGTTATGAAAAGTTTCCAAAATTTGTCATCAATACATTGGAGCAGGATTATTATGGTAATATCTGGTTTGGAAATCTGGATAATTCAGGTGTCATCTGGAAAGATCGGTCTAATGAGTTTCATGTCAAATATTATGCGGAAGGGCATTATATTTTGGCCGATAAAAAGAAACCTCAATTGTTTGTTGCTACCCGGCACGGTCTGAAACGAATTATGGTCGATGCGGAAGGAAACATAATTGATACGTTTTATTTCAAAGCGTCTTCAAAACCAAACGCGCTTAGCTCAGATTATCCTGCGCAGATACGCAAGCAAAATGATAGCGTATTTTGGGTAGGGACGATAGGAGGAGGATTGAACCGACTGGCTTTACAAACCAGGACCAATGATTTTTCAGTAAAGGTTTTTGCGGAAAACTATGGTGTGTTTAATGATGTGGAAACCATCGAAATGGATGAGAAAGGGAATTTATGGATGGGTGGAAACGGACTTCAATGTTTAGATCCGTTAACCGGAAAGCTGATCCGTTATGATAAAAATGATGGTTTGCAAGGCAACAGTTTTAAGATACGTGCTTCGCATAAAGGACCACATGGCAGACTTTATTTTGGTGGGATCAATGGTCTGAATTATTTCTATCCGGACGAAATCAAGGCAAACAGGATAGAAGCCAGGCCGGTTCTTACCAATATTATCATTAATAATAAAACCCCGGAGTATAGTAGTGCTGAATCTTCTGATCAAACCATCTCTAATGCAATAGGTTATGGTAAGAAACTGAAATTGAGTTATTTACAAAATAATTTTGTCATTTCTTTTTCTGCCATGCATTTTGCAAATCCTTTAAAATGCAGCTATCGGTATCAGCTGGTCGGATATGATAAGGATTGGAAATATACAGATGGAAAAAATCCTTCGGCAGCATACAGTAACCTGGATTACAGCCATTATAAATTTATTGTAGAAGCAACTAACAATGACGGGCTGTGGAGTAAGAGCCAGGCAGAAACTGAAATCGTAGTCACACCGCCTTGGTGGAAATCGGAGGCTGCTAAAATGGTATATTTGCTGCTGTTTATTTCTGCTCTTTCCGGGATTTATATTTACCAGGCTCGTTGGTACCGTTTAAAAAGGGAGATTGAAGTAAGGGCTATCAATGAAAAAAAGAGAGAGGAAATGCACTTGCAGCGCGAGGAACTTTATCAGCAGCAGCTTACCTTTTTTACAAATATTTCTCATGAATTCCGGACGCCTTTAACACTGATTTTGGGTCCGCTTGAAAGTCTGATCAGCCAGAATACAAATGCTTCCATTGACAATTCTTATCAGCTGATTCTGAGAAATGCCAGAAGGATGATCAACCTGATCAGTGAGCTGATGAATTTTAAAAAGATTTCGGATAGCCTGATCAAATTGCAGGTACATCCGCTGAACATCAGCAAATTCTGCGTTGGGCTCGTATCTGATTTTCAGAATCTGGCGGCGAGTAAGAATATCAGTTTGAAAATGAAGGACCATACTGAAAAGAATGTATACTGGCCGCATACCGGTTTGTTTGATGTTCAGGTGCTCGAAAAAATTCTATTAAATCTTCTCAATAACGCGATCAAATATACACAGGCCGGCGGAAATATTTCCTTTGAAATATTTTCTGATATCGATAAGTTTAAACCATCTTTCGAAGTCGGATTTCAGCTGCTGAATGAGAATCACAGAGCGTCGAAGTATCTTTACTTTTGTGTATCCGACACAGGTATTGGAATTTCCAGCGATGCAATTACACGGATTTTTGACCGGTATTACCGCATTGGCAGAGAGCAGCTTGGGTCGGGTGTGGGGCTCGCGTTGGTGAAAAGTCTTACTCAGCTTCATAAAGGTGATATTTACGTTTACAGTGAGCCCTTCAAAGGAACAGAAATCATTATCGGAATTCCGCTTGGCGAAGAGAATTACAGTGAATCGGAACGGGCGTCCTTTGGCAATGATCCGGAGGTAAGGATGGAACCGGTTGATAATTCAATTTTAGCTCCGCTTTCAGATCTTGAAACAGATATTGCACCGGATGCACAGGCGGTTCATAAACACATTTTACTGGTTGACGATAATGCTGAGCTTCGATTATTTTTGAGGCAGACTTTTGAGAAATATTATTACATCCATGAGGCCGAAGACGGAAAGTCTGCGCTTGAAATTGCGTCAGAAAAAGTGCCGGATCTGATTATCAGTGATGTAATGATGCCGGGCATGAGTGGTATCGAGCTCTGCAAACTCGTGAAAGAACAGTTTGAAACCAGCCATATTCCTTTTGTCATTTTATCTGCAAAGGACGCGCTCGCCACAAAAATTGAAGGATTGGAATCTGGTGCGGATTATTATTTTGCCAAACCTTTGAGTGTGGATCTTTTGCTGCTGACAGTTCATAATATCTTTGAAAGAAGTGAAAAATTAAAATTAAGATATACAAAAAATTATCTGTCGGAAGCAACAGAACTTGTACATTCAGAAAAAGATAAGGAATTTTTCCAATCGTTGCTGGCGCTTATTGAAGCCAATATTCAGGAGCCTGATCTTGATGTGGAATTTCTATGCAAACATCTGTATATCAGCAGAACAAAACTTTATCAGAAAATAAAAAGTATTACCGATCAGTCGGTTGGAGAATTTATCAGGACAATCCGTCTTAAAAAAGCTATCCAGATTATGACGCATGAGGACATTGCTATGAATAAAGTGGTGGACCGCGTTGGAATGCAAAGCAGTTCGAATTTTTCGAGAGCGTTTAAAAAGGAATACGGAAAATCACCGCTTCAATTTATGCAGTCATTAAAAAAGAATTCTGTTTCAAACTCCTGAAACAGAATTCTCAAAAATTGTAAAGATGTAGTTTTATTTAATTTTAAACAGATTTATCGCATTATCATGAAGTATGCGTCTGGCTATGTCAATGGCTTCATTTTCTGAAAGATAACCGGTTCTAACCTTTTCTGTTAGTACATTTGATACTACGGATCTTGCTATCAGAGAATGTCCGTAAGCGTTTTCAACATTGTCGTAGTCGCCACCAAATGCCATGATTTTGTTTGCCGGGACTGTTTCAATCCACTCGTGCAGATAACGTTCACTATATGAAGGTGAAATAACCGCTGACCAGCACATATCAATGTATACGTTTCTGAAACTTTTTGCCTGAGTTGATAAAATTCCGCCGAAAGGAAAGCCTCCGTGAAACAAAACAAATTTTACATTTCGATATTCTAAAAATAAATTGGCCATATGAGAAGGATTGGCATTATCGATGATATTTCCATCACCTGACTGCAATCCGGTATGAAACTGGAAAGGAATATCATACTTTCCAGCAAGCTGGATAATCTGATGCATGATGTAATCCTGGAAAGGTTTTACTTCCTCGAATGCGAAAACTTTACCGTTTTTGCTCTTCATCAATTTTGCAAAAACACTGTCGGCAACAGCCTTGGAAACATTGTCATATTTTAATATTCTGTGATAAGCCAGGGCAGATTTTACGCCGATAATGCCTCTTCCGATTGCGTCCTGAAAAGATCTGTTTAATACTTCAACGTAAGAATCAAGAGTCGATATTTGTGTATCGTGGCGGCTTCCCAAAGTTAAAACTTCATTTTTTGAATGGATTCGGATGAAGTCATCAAATTTCTCCACATAACGAAACATAGGATCATTAGAGCGCTCAGTACCGACGTCCTGAATCACATACTTTATTTTTGCCCGTTCTTTTAGTATATAGTCATACCATTTGCCATTGTATGAATTTTTGAGTTTTTCAGACAGCAACAAGACTGTGTCGTCATTAAGATCTCTGATGCCAAAAAGTTTATCGATAGTGAGCAAAACAGTCCGGTTATAAGCTGTATTTTTTGACATCTCCCAAAACGGTTTCACCAGATTCCATTTCTCCATTACCGTGTATTTGCTGGTAAGCAGTTCCGCAAATTCAGGCTTTCCCATACCCGCCGATTTGATATCATCATCCGCATAAAGTGCAAGCAAAAACATAAAATCTGGTGCGGACTTTTGGGTGCTGACAAATTCCTGCATCAAATGTTCATGCGTATCGACCAGCTCAATATTATCTACAAAATTCTTTATCCGGACTTCAAAACCCGCTTCTGGCAGCGGACGAATCTGAACCTGAGAAAATAGGAAGGAGGGAAATAGCGATAATAGAATAATTAAATATACAGATAATGCTTTCATAACACCTGGTTGGAGTTCATTTGTAATATTGGCTTTTCATGCAACCTATTATTACTACCCATAATCTTAGGAAAGACACTATTTGTTTGGGAAGTATTTTGTTGAATACTGGGAAAAATACAAATGTTGTGGGTGTTAGTTTTATTTGATAGATAACAAAAACCTTACAAATTCATAATGCGATTGGAGCAGCTTCGGGTGTTTAAGCCCTACTTAATATCAAGTTCATCCCTCAACAATAAATCCCACGCTGCAACAGTAAGCACTTCTGCTTGTCCGGGGAAAATTTTGGTAGTCATAATACGGTGAACTTCTTCGTCGCGATCCGCACAGCAGTCAGAGAGCACTGTTAGCTGATAATCTTTATCGGTGGCTTCACGCAGCGTGGATAGTACAACGCCGCTTGTGGAAATTCCAGTCAAAATTAAATGTTCGATTCGTTTTGCCCTTAAAATTACTTCCAGATCACTGCCTGTAAATGCGCTTATACGACGTTTAATGACGGTAATGTCGCCAGGAAGCGGCGCTATGTCCGGGTGAATTTCTACAAACTCATCCATGTTAGCTTGTGATAAAACCTGTCTGGAAGCATTAAAACCTTTATTATTGGAACTGATTTCAGGCAATCCGTTTCTGAAACCCAGTACCACGTAAATGACAGGAATTTCCTGACTACGGGCTCTGG
This sequence comes from Dyadobacter subterraneus, assembly GCF_015221875.1. Taxonomy (NCBI): domain Bacteria; kingdom Pseudomonadati; phylum Bacteroidota; class Cytophagia; order Cytophagales; family Spirosomataceae; genus Dyadobacter; species Dyadobacter subterraneus. The sequence continues at coordinate 4,044,817 of NZ_JACYGY010000001.1, read as the reverse complement.
CAATTGCAGCGGCCACATTGGCGATTAGCTTCTCTTTTTCCGCCAGCCTTGCCAGTGTTCCCATTTGTAAATCCAGGACTAAAAGTGCTGTATTTTTTGTTTTGCTTTCCATGTATAATCAAGAATTTGGAGAATTTAAACTTTGTCTTTGTTGACAAAATGAATTGAACAAAAAATACTTATCAGCGCAAAACCTGCAAAAAAAAGAATTGCAGATAAATTATCACCCATTGAAATTTTGCCAAATCTGATAAGAAACAATGCTACAATCAGATTCATAAATGCCCAGAGAATATTGATTACAGGTGAGGATAAACCCTTGCCCGGCGGATTTGAAAATGGCGTTGGAAAAGCGTCTCCGGTTATTCCTTTTACAAAATGCGGGACAAAATTTGCCAGAAACAGACCAGCCCAAAAACCGCTGAAATATTGATACCAAGCCATAAATTGGAGTGTTTTAGATGAAAATGTAACTAGTTAGACTGAATTGATTTTTCTCTGCTTTTCTTATTGTTTTTTTCGGAAGGTTTTAATAAGAATTTGGAAAATATAAGAGCGATAATGAGTGCAAGTATTCCCTGGCAAAACATGGTCAGCGGAGCGGATATTTTTTGAGATACCGTACCGACTAGTAAACTTCCCAAAGGCAGCATCCCAAAATAAGCCATCGCAACGTAGCTCATTACACGTCCACGCATTTCGGGAGCAGATTCCATTTGAATAAGGGTAATGCCAGCCGTCATGGGAGAAAGCGATACAAATCCTATAACAACGGCAAACGGTATTGCGGCAGGTAAATATTCAACGCGTGAAAAAACGATCAAACCAACACCCAAAATGGAAACACTAATCAGGAGAACTGATTTTAAGCGACTTACTTCCTTTATCGAAGCCATAAATAAACTGCCCATTATAGCACCCAGACCTACAAAACTGCTGATATAGCCGTACGTAGCAGCATCACCGTTATAGACAATTTTGGCAAAAAACGGCATCATTGTATCATACGGCAAAACAAGCAAGCTCAAAACCAGAAGCATGAGCATGACAAGGCCGATTAACGGTGTATTTTTTAGATAAGTAAATCCTTCTAAAAGCTCGGTGATCACTTCTTTTTTTACCAGCGGAGGTTGAAAATCAGGTAGTTTCATCAGTAATAATGAGGTGATCACAGCCACAAAGCTGAACGCATTTACAGAAAAACATATGCCCGCGCCGAATTCATTAAGTACAATTCCGGATAAAGCCGGTCCGATAAGCCTGGCTATATTGACCATGGCTGAGTTGAGTGCTAACGCGTTAGGCAAATCTTCCTTGTTGTTAATCATTTCGTGTACCATGGGCTGTCTGGCTGGCACGTCAAATGCATTAATGATGCCCAGTACAACACTTAATGTCAATATTTCCCAGATCACATAATGGTTGTTCAGGATTAAAACAGCCAGCATAATAGCCTGAATCATAGAGGCTGTCTGAGTAACCAGCAATATTTTATACCGGCTGTAACGGTCGGATACAATCCCGCCGAAAAGGGACAATAAAAAGGAAGGAAATTGCTGGGCAAATACAGCCAGTCCAAGCATAAAAGCTGAATGGGTCATGGAATAAATCACCCAGGTAACGGCGGTCCGCTGCATCCAGGTGCCAATCTGCGAAACAGATTGTCCGCAGAAAAACAACATATAATTGCGGTTTTCGAAAGCGCGGAAGGTGCTGGTTAAACGATCTGTTTTCATATAATTATTTACTATTCGACATTATTAGTCATTTTGTCGAAAATTGATCAAATTTTTTTACTTCTTTAATCCTTGTATGATCAAGGTGGTTAATGTTTGCATAGAGGAATCAATCCGGCTAAAATCATTTTCCATTAAAATTTCACGTTTAAGTCCATGGATTGCTGCCAGCAGCACAAACTGTACTGACTCTTGCTCTGTCTGGTCCATGCTTCTAAGTTCTTGATTTTCAATTCCTTCCTTTAATATCCGACTTATTACAGCCGTTTCCTTTTCCATGATCCGTCTGCGAATGGCTTGTTTTGCTTTGTTGTAATCAGAAAGTTCGGCAGCGTCCATACCTTCATCAATTGTGCTGAAAAATGATCTTTTGCTTTGGGCGACCGTCAGTTTGGTCATAAAAAATGCGTAGAGCTTTTTTTCGGCAGTTGTTTCTTTGTCAATTGCTTGTGAAATACTCATTTGCATATCTATAATTTCGGCATCAACAACGGCATCAAATATCTCTTCCTTGCTTTTGTAGTAATAATAAAGTGAACTTCTTCCTTTACCAATAGCTTTGGCCACATCATCCATAGTAACCTTTCGCAGGCCATATTTCTGAAAAAGCTGCTTGGCTGCCAGAAGTATCTGCTGCTGGATAACTTCATCTTTGGCTGGATTTCGAACGATCATTTAGCAAGGAAATTTAGACTCGATGTAAAATTAATAACAATAGACATAATGTCAAATTTTGTCAAAATGTTTAATTGTTTTTTAATTTTGTAGTAAATCTTGCAGGATACCAGACCTTTATTCAAAATGTTTTAAGACTAAATTGAGCAAAAGAAAATTATCATTAAAAACGATTTGATTTTAACGAGGTAGTTTAAAATACAAATCGGGCTTAATTAATTTGTTTTTTTGTAGTTCCGGATTGCCCATCCGTTTAGTATAGCGGCAAAGCCTACCAGATAGAAAAACTCCATTTTTACATCATTAAAACCACTTCCTTTCAGAATAATCATCCGGTCTGTTTTGACAAAATGCGCCACTGGTGTCATGTTAGAAATCACCTTTGCCCAACCCGGCATCCCGTCGGTGGAGGTGAAAAAACCACTCATTAAAATGAAAATCATGATGAAGAAAAAGGCGACAAACATTGCCTGGACCTGATTGTCACTATATGTGGAAATTAAAAGGCCAAACCCAAGCAGTGCAACAAGGTACACTGCGGCAAAGGAATAAAGAGTAAGAAAACTTCCGCGCGGAACGATCCCATATACAAGCCAGCTGATCGTCAGTCCAAGCGTAAAAACGATCATTCCGATTACCCAGAATGGAATCAGTTTACCCAGAATGAATTCCCATTTTTTGATCGGTGTTACGTTAATCTGCTCAATGGTTCCGACTTCTTTTTCCTTAACAATATTCAAAGCAGTGACAAATCCACCGATCATTGTCAGTAGTAAAACCAGAATCGCAGGAACGACATTATATTTATACTCAGCTCTGGGATTAAACCAGTTTGTATATGTAATATCGATTGCTCCCGACTGCTCAGGTGCAACTGCTCCACGCAGGTTCATGTCAATATTCACGTTAAAATCGGTGATAATGGAATTCAGATATTGTCCGCCGATTCCTGCTTTTGTACCATTGATCGCATCTACCGAAATTCCAATTTTTTGCACACCCTCGCGTACGAGATTGCGCTCAAAACCGGCAGGAATTTCCATGATAAGATCTGCTTGTCCTTTTTCGATATAGGTTAATGATTTTTTGAAAGAAGTTTCAGCGCTGACCACTTTGAAATATCCGGAGGAAGCAATTTTTGAAATAAGTTTTTGTGAATACGTGCTATGATCCTGATCAACAATTGAAATATTGATACTCTTCACATCAAAATCAATTGCCAGCGGAAATATTACTAACTGGATAATCGGGAGCATAAACATGATGCGAAGGATTGTGGTATCGCGCCGGATTTGCCGGAATTCTTTCTGTAACAGGAAACCGAGCACTTTCATTGTAGTCTGATTTTAAAATTTTTCAAAGCAACACCCAGTAAAAGGAGAGTCATTCCGGTTAGTATCAGCGTCTCTTTCCATACGTACTGAAATCCAAGTCCTTTTAACATCACAGCTTTTACAATAATAAAATACCAACGAGCCGGAACGATATGTGAAATAATTTGAAACGGTAACGGCATATTTTCAAGTGGAAAAAGAAAACCTGTAAATATCAGTGTTGGAAGCATCATGCCCATCATAGAAAGCAGCATTGCCGTTTGCTGGGAATTGGTAATATTGGAGATCATCAAGCCCAATGAAAGACAGGTAATGATAAAAAGTATGCTCTCAAAAAACAGGAGAAAAACGCTGCCTTGGATCTGAACGTCCAGTAAATAAACGGCCAGCAGTAAAATCAAAATCACATTGATCATTGATAAAAGCAGATACGGTACAGCCTTAGCAATCAGTACGAAAACTGGTTTGAAAGGCGAAACCAGCAAAACTTCCATGGTGCCAAGTTCCTTTTCCTTCACCACGGCAACGGAAGTCAGCGTGGTACAGACAATCATTAAAACAAGCGCCATTACACCAGGAATAAAGTTCAGCGAGCCGTTTCCTTCTTCATTGTAAAGCATGCGGGTTTCTGGAATGATCCGGTACGATAAAGCAGGCGAAGGAGCAATCTGCTGCTGATAATCCATGATTATTGCAGTCAGGTAATTCACGACCGTTTTTGCGATATTAGGATCGGATCCATCGGTAATTATTTGTACCTGACTTTTTCCAATATGCAAAAGATCTTCTCCGAAGTGCGCTGGAAAAATAAGTGCACATTTAATATTTCCTTTCTTAAAAGTTTTTTCAATATCCTTAAAATTCAAAACCGATGCCTGAACCTGAAAGTAAGAAGAAGTCTTAATTTTGTTTGTAATCTGTTGTGAATTAATGTCTTTGGCGTTATCTAAAATAATAATTTCAATGTTCTTCACTTCATTGGTTAAGGCAAAACCAAAGAGAATAATTTGTACAACAGGAAGTCCGAACATGATTAACAATGTTCGTCGATCTCTGAATACATGAAAGAATTCTTTCTTTATAAAAGTTGAAAGTTGAGAGTTGAAAATTGAAAGTTTTTTCATCGACCCAGACTGGATTTAGTAGACTTAATAATACTGGCTAAGAATTTTGTAATACATATTCACGAAGTTCAACAGATAAAAATTGTACATGTTTACAATCCTGATTGCGAAAGCGATTGACTTAGGTGCCACCACATTATTTTTCATATAAGTTTTCCCATATAGACTATATCTGAAAAACAAGTCACTCAACAACTCACTCCCAATTATTAAATTCAAATAAATTCCCGCTATCACCACTTTCAACTTTCAACTCTCGACTCTTTTGGCGCCTCGGGCTAGCTGATAAAAAACCTCGTCCATCGACTCCACCCCGAATTTCTTTTTTAAATTTGAAGGAGAGTCCAGCGCTTCTACTTTTCCGTCGACCATCACTGAAATCCTGTTACAGTATTCTGCTTCGTCCATGTAATGTGTTGTTACAAAAATGGTGATTCCTGAGGCGGCTGCTTCGTAGATCATATCCCAAAACTGTCTTCTGGTTACCGGATCCACACCACCGGTTGGTTCGTCCAAAAAAACAATTTGCGGACGGTGAAAAATCGCTACTGAAAATGCAAGTTTTTGCTTCCAGCCCAGCGGCAATTCGCCAACTAGTTTTTTGGCTTCTGATTGCAATCCAAGTGTTGTGATCAATTCATCAATTCGTTTCTTTATTTCTTTTCTCGATACGCCGTAGACACCTCCATAAAATTCAATATTTTCAAGTACCGTCAGGTTTTCATACAAAGAAAACTTCTGGCTCATGTAGCCAATATTTTTCTTGATACTTTCCTGCTGTTTATAAACATCAAAACCAGCAACCGTGGCTGTCCCGGAAGTAGGGAAGGAGAGGCCGCACAAAATCCGCATCGCAGTGGTTTTTCCGGCCCCGTTTGCACCCAAAAATCCAAATATTTCTCCTTTGGCTACTTCAAAGGAAATCTTGTTTACAGCATAAAAATCTCCAAACTGCTTGGTGAGTTCCCTGCAAACGATGGCTTTGTTGTCATCCATAATTTTAGAAATTAGCGCGCCGGTTCCTGTGTTTTCTCTCGCATCAGACGGATAAAACTGTCTTCAATACCGGGTGTGATTTGCTGTATCAAAATATCGCTATGCCCTTTCTGAATGGCAAATGCTTTCAGCTCTTCTAAATCACTATCGCCGTTTTCTTTCAAAGTAATATGAAGAAATTCGCCAAAAGCATAGCAGCTATCTACCTTTGGATCTGAGCGGAAATCATTTAACAGTTTGTAAATACTTTCTGATTTTGCCGCAAAAAGAGTGGTAGGGAAAGATTTGATAATATTTTCCGGCGTATCTACACTCATGATTTCGCCATTCTGGATCAGTGCAATTCTCTCGCATAAATTCGCCTCGTCCATGTATGGCGTTGAAACCAGAATCGTAATCCCTTTTTCCTTTAAAGCTTTCAGCATTGCCCAAAATTCTTTACGCGAAACTACATCTACGCCGGTTGTCGGTTCGTCCAAAAGCAGCACCTCCGGTTTGTGTATCAGTGCACAACAAAGCGCCAGTTTTTGTTTCATTCCGCCGGAAAGCTTACCGGCGCGACGGTCGCTGAATGGTTTAATCTGGTCATAAATATCCTTGATCAACTCATAATTCTCATCAATCGTCGTCCCGAAAATAGTGGCAAAAAATTCAAGATTTTCTTTGATTGTCAGATCCTGATACAAAGAAAATTTTCCGGGCATATAACCAACACGGTTACGGATCTGTTGATAATCTTTTACGACATCAAAGCCAGCCACCGTCGCGCTGCCGCTATCAGCCAATAAAACAGTGGTCAGGATACGAAATAAGGAAGTTTTTCCCGCGCCATCAGAACCAATCAATCCAAAAAGCTCTCCCTTCCTCACTTCAAAGGAAACTTCATGCACAGCCCGTACCTTTCCCTTGTCGTAAGTTTTGGAGATTTTATGAAGTTCGACTGCGTTCATTTTTTTTAGTTGAAAGTTAAAAGTTGAAAGTGAGGAGTTGAAAATGATGGGGAATATTTTGATGAAAGACTTTTAATTTTTAGGTTTTGATAACTTACAGTTAACTAAACCTAAAACTCACCAGCCCCACTTTCAACTTTCAACTAAAATACCGCTTCCCCATACATACCAATTTTTAAAAAGCCATCATTCTTAACCCGGACTTTTATTGCGTAAACCAGATTCGCTCTTTCGTTTTTTGTTTGAATGGTTTTTGGCGTGAATTCTGCCTTGGAAGAAATCCAGTAAATTTGGCCGGAGTAAGTTTTGTAATCTTTTTCACCCTGGTCAATCCGAACTTTTACCGTTTGCCCATTTTTTATCCGGGATAATTTATCTCCTGTAATGTATGCTTTCAACGTCAGCGTGTCAACATTTGCGATTTTGTACAGCGGTTTTCCGATTGCTGCCATTTCTCCTTTCAACGCATAACGCGTCAGGACAATACCGGTTAGGGGATTGATAATTTGTCCTCTGTTAATCTGTTCCTGATACTGTTTTGCCGTCACGGCGAGCGGTGATTGCTCGCTTAAAATTCCACGGTTCTGTGTTGCTGAATTGTAATTGTAAAGTTTGATTTGCTGGCGCGTCACACCGATCTGTTTTTGGATTTGATCAATGGCCGCATCGATATCATCCAGCTGTTTTTGTGTTGCTGCGTCAGCTTTTACCAGATTTTCCGTTCTTTTTCTTTCCCGGATTTGTTGAGCCAACTGTGATTCCTGTACAGCCAGTTGCCTCGATGCAACTTCGGTCTGATCTTTTGAGCTTCCCGTCTTTTGCTTCAATGCCGCTATGGCTGCCTCGGCCTGCTGCTTTTGAAGTTCCGGGATTTTTACATCAATTTGCCCAACATTATCACCCTGTTTCAACTGAGCCCCTTCCTGAACTGAAAAAGATAGCAACTGCCCGTTTTGTTGTGCAGAAACAATAACCTCGTCCGCCTCAAAATTGCCTGACGCATCATAATCATCTTTGGTTTCACAGGCAGCGATCAGGAAAAGACAAGCGAGTCCTGATAAAATACTTTTTTTCATACTTAAATATTTTCTAGTTTTCACTTCCTGAAATGTGGTTGTATTTATATTCTGCCTGCAAAAGCTGGATGGTATGAAGAATCAAAGTCTGCCGCGAAGTGTTTTCGGAATTAAGCTGTGAAATGTATTCGTGGACCGTTATCACCCCGTTTTCCAACTGCGCCAGTGATGATTTTTTTACAGATTCCCGAAGCCCGATTACCATTTTGTCCTGTTCAATCAAATCCTTATACTTTTGAATATCTCCGCTTTGCTGACTTAGGCTAAGATTGGTGTTATATAGAAAAATTTCTTTGTCAACTTCCAAGCTCTGCCGGCTTATGTGTAGACTTTGTCTATTGTTTTTTAGCGAATAAAGGCTGCCAAGATTCCAGTTTAACCTTAGACCGATGACAAACCAGGGACCAAATTCATTTTTGATAATATTCAGTGTCGGACGGCCATAAGCGCCCTGAAAAAATGCGCTGACCTTTGGCGTGAAGGCCGATTGTAATTTTTTATCTTCTACATCAAAAAGACGTTTTTGCAGATCATAGAATTTTATTTCAGGACGGTTAATTTCGGCTGACATGATTTTTTCACCAGGCATTTGCAGTTTTGTTTCCGAATCCACTTTTTTATCAATGATAATTGACAACATTTTAAGATATGCCTGCTTATTTGCTTTGAACTCAATGCTGTTCATATCCACATTTATAAGCTCAGCTTTTAACTGGTCCGCATTGCTTCGGAAGGAAGTCCCGTTTGCCAGCGCCGCAAGTGTTTTATCAAGCTGACTTTGCAGTTCAGATTTTCTTATTTCGTTTTGCTTTAATTGTTCATCCATAAGAATAATGGCAAAATAAATCTGATTCACCCTGTCATTCACCTCTCTCAGATTCATTTCAATATTTTGCTCCTGAACGGCCTGATTGGCTCTGATCGAGGCTTTTTGATTATTGATATCACCAGCGTCATAAATGATCTGGCTAATATCGGCCTGTATTTTATATTGATCTTTGCTAAGGGTAGGGAAATTCACGCCCGGAATTGATGGAATTACTTCTGAGAAATTAATAGTCTGCGATTGGTAGGAAGCCTGGCCACTGACAGCTACCTGGGGCAGATACAATTTTGACGCATTCTGTAACGAAAAACCACTGCTCTTGCGAACCAGATCATATTTCTTAATCAGCGGAAAATTCTCACGAGCCAGCGTGTAACATTCTTCAATTGTAAGATTTGAAATGTTCTGGGCTTGCGCCGCTGTCTGTACGGAGAAAAAGAAAAGAAAAAGCAGCCGGATTTTTTTCTTTTTAATCATCTTGTTTAGTCTTTTATTTTAATCGTTTGATTAATTAAGCCTCAAAAAAATGATGTTAAACTAACATCATTTTTATCCACATGGGTATCAGTTCTTTACGTTGTTTCATGAGCATGTCGTACTGTTCTTCATTTCCAATTAGTTTTGATAAAACGGGTTTTGCCACAAAGGGAAAAACGGTGATGCCAAGTAAATTGATCAAAATATGAAAAGGACTAACATTTAACTTACGGGCCATTAACTGTTTCATAAAAACAGATTGGGTAACACGTTCTTTTGCGTTAACAAGCTGGGCAAATTTTTCAGGCCTTCTTCTGATTTCACTCAAAACAAAAATGGGTAGATCCGGATTTACCAAAAGTAGATCAATGTAGGATTCTGCAATTTTATCCAGTTTTTCTTCCAGTTCGGTTTTCTCATCACTTAAAATCGGGATGATAGTACCGAAAAGTTTATTGACCTTTTCAAGCATTACAAGCTCAAAAAGCTTCTCTTTACTTCTAAAATAATAGTTTAACAAAGCAAGGTTAATACCGGATTCTTCTGCTATATCTCTGGTTCGGGCCGCTGCATAACCTTTTTCGGTAAACACTTTGCGAGCCGCTTCCATAATTTTTTCCTCAGTCGATAAATCCAGATTTTTCTTTCCCTTTGCCATATGCTTGTTTTAACACGTCGCAAAGGTTATTAATAATTCAATTAAATCAAAATTATTAATCATTTGATTAAATATTTTTATGATTAAATAAGCATTTTGAAAATTTAACTATATCAACAAAAAATTGCAATATTGTAAAATTCAGAAAAAATTCAGAATCCGCCAGTATGTTTGGCTTTATCACCCCTAACTATAAAAACGTTTATTGTGCATCATTCCGAAAGTCCAGCAGTTTTAATTCAGGTCCCTCCGGTCAAGATTCAAAAAAAATCGCCGAATTCATTTGCGCTTGCAGGGATTATGGTAGTACTTGTTGTATCCATGTCGCTGATTACGAGGATAATACTGACTGTTAAATCTGCGCCGGCTATTGATTTTACAATATCAAACCTGACGGGCATTTTTATAATCGGTCTGTTTTATGATTTGGTAAATTCAGCTTATTTCATATTGCCGCTGATGCTTTACATTTGGCTAATGCCTGCCAGATTGATGCAAAAACGTTGGCAGCTGATTTTGCTCAATGGCATTTTCGCTTTCTTTATTTTCGGACTTCTATTCAACATTGTTTCGGAATGGTTTTTCTGGGATGAATTCAGCTCACGCTTTAATTTTATTGCTGTTGACTATCTGGTTTATACCAATGAAGTCATTGGAAATATCCGGCAGTCTTATCCGGTTGAAGCCATCGTTGCTGTACTTTTACTTGCTACCGCTATTATGGTTTTTCTTCTGAAACCAGTTATAAAAAGTGCGGCTGCTTATTCTGTTGCTTTTAAATCCCGGTCTGTCTGGATGCTGGGATATTTAATTATATTACTGGCATCTTATTTTCTGGTCGATAATAAAATAAAACAGTTTTCTGACAATACTTATATCAATGAATTATCAGGAAACGGGCTTTATGAACTCTTTGCTGCTTATCGAAACAACGAGCTTGACTATGCGCAATTCTATCAGAAAATCCCGGATCAGCAGGCTTTTCGAATGATCAGAGAACAAATAAAAACGCCGGAAAGTCATTTTGTCAACAACGATCCATTTAGCATTGAGAGAAAAATAATTAATACCGGTGCAGAGAAAAGAATGAATGTGGTGCTGATAAGCGTCGAAAGTTTAAGTGCAGATTTTCTTGGTGTTTTTGGTAATACGCAAAGTATAACGCCAAATCTGGACTCTCTAGCCACGCATAGTCTTCTTTTTACAAAATTGTACGCCACCGGAACACGTACGGTTCGTGGACTAGAAGCTTTATCAGTCGGTACGCCTCCTACGCCGGGACAATCCATTGTCAGGCGTCCCAAAAATGAAGGTTTGTTTTCCATAGGACGGGTTTTTAAGGAAAAAGGTTATCAAAGTAAATTCATTTATGGAGGTTATGGCTACTTTGATAATATGGGATATTTTTTTGAAAACAATGATTACCAGGTTGTTGACAGAAATAAGATCGCCAAAAAAGACATTGCTTACGAAAATATCTGGGGCGTGGCTGATGAAAATCTTTTTACACTGGCTACAAAAGAAATTGAAAAGACGGTTAGCTCAGGAAAACCAGTTTTTGCCCACATTATGACCACTTCGAACCACCGGCCGTTTACTTATCCGGGCGGCAGAATTGATATACCTTCGCATACCAGCAGGGAAGGGGCGGTAAAATATACCGATTACGCAATCGGGAAATTTATCAAGGAAGCCAAAACAAAGCCTTGGTTTAAAAATACCTTGTTTGTCATTGTTGCGGATCATTGTGCATCCAGCGCCGGAAAGGCGGATTTGCCAGTGAATAAATACCTGATTCCACTATTAATTTATTCACCGGGAAATATTAAACCTGCTAAAATGGAAAGGCTCATGAGTCAGATTGACCTTGGTCCGACGATTCTTGGCCTGCTGAACTTTTCCTATACGAGTAAATTCTTTGGATATGATATTTTCAAACTGGAAGAAGGACGAGAAAGAGCATTTATCAGTACTTACCAAAGCCTAGGCTACATCCGACGCGACAGCCTGGTTATCCTAAAACCACAACGTATTGTTAATACTTTTATCCCGGATTTCAAAGATGGTTCTTCAAAACCTGCAAAATCAAATAGTCATTTGACCAACGAGGCTATTTCCTGGTATCAGACAGCGAGTTATCAGTTTAAAAACAAGCTGATGAAGTAAATCACGGTTATATTTTATTGATTCACTATTTAATTTGAAAAGTCAGATTGGCAGATTCAGGAGGAAATAGCCATTACATATTATCATTTTGTTAACTGCTTCAAACTGAGTTTTACATGATTAACTTCGTCTCAATATTCAATAAGATATTGTGCGTTGTTTAAAGTATTACCGGTTTTGATAATGAGGTGGAGTAATAAAAAAGAGTGGTTTTATCTCGCTGTAACACTGCTGCTGCTTACATGTGGCGTCATTTATCTTGTTTTGCAACCCTCGTATGACGAGCATTTTATTAATAAGCTCGATAGTCCGAAAAGTTTCAGGCTTCTGTCCGCAAAGGAGGAAAAAGATTCCATTTTTATTCGGGTAGATGGCCTGTCGAACTCCAATTATAGTCTGCGACTGGATTTGTACAGCCGCGATCCACACAGGAAAGCTTACAAGCACTTTTATTCCGAACTCATACAAATTCCGGCTGGGGAAATCCATGCTGCGTTTAAGAGGAAACTTGCCGGGGATTCCATCGGAGCGCAGGTTACCTATCTACCTCAGGAAAGCAAAAACGCAGCTGGACAAATTGTTTTGAAGACTGGATTTTTTTGATATAATCAGAAATTGAATTGCCTGAGTGGTGCAAGAAAACCTGTTAAGGGACTGACTTTAAAACAGTAAATACACCATCAAAAAAATGGCGGCCGTTATGCCGGCCGCCTGTAATCTGCAACAGAAACCGGGCACTTTTCAGCTGGTACGTTTCTGTGGTCGTGGACCAATCTATACAGGTAAAACCTGTTATTTGCATAGCGTTCATTCTTTTAATTCATGGAAAACGGCAGTATTTTAAGTTCTGCGGGCTGGTAAACCAGCGTTCCATCAAGATGGTTCCAATAAAAGAATGAAAGAGATTACTGATGTAAGTTAGTATAATTTTGAATGTGCCCGAATGATCTGCAACAATTTTCAAACTTGTTTTACAAAAATCATAAAGGGATCAAATGAAAAGAGGCACAAATTTTTTTGTGCCTCTTTTCATTTAACTGCCGTTAGCGGTTAATAGCCAGGATTTTGTTTTATTTTTTCCTTATTGATATCAATCTGGCTTTGTGGAATAGGGAAAACCAGATTATTAGCCGTCAACTGATTCACAAGCCTGATCTGATCTTTTTTGCCATTGATGACGGTGATAGCCCTGTCCGTGCGTACCAGATCAAACCAGCGTTGTCCTTCGAAAGCCAGTTCAACACGTCTTTCCTGTTCTATGGCCAGACGAAACGCCTGTTGCGTTGGAACATCAGATGACGTTTTAGGAGCCAAGCCTGCCCGGGTACGAATCATATTCAGGTAGGTAAATGCATCTCCGGCAGCCTGATAACCTATTTCATTAAGTGCTTCTGAATACATCAACAACACATCGGCATAGCGAATCAGTGGAATATTGTTTCCATTGTCATTTTTAGCGACCGGCACATCGTAGTATTTTTTAATAAATCTGTCCGGGATCACCTGGCCGGTAGCGTTGGTATACGATGATGCCACTGACACATCTTTACGAAGATCGCCAGCTTCATAGGCATTGATAATGTCGGTAGTCGGCTGATTGTTGCCATCACCGCCAAAGGCAATCACAGCATTCCCTGAGTTTTGCGGTGCAAAAGAATTTGGCCAGGCATTTCCTTCTCCGGTTCCGCCAGATTTGTACTGGACATCAAAAACAGATTCTTTATTATTTTTATTGGCTACTTTAAAAACGTCTGCGTAAGATGGCAACAGGGCATAATTACCCTGATCGATCACTTCTTTAAGCTTGGAGACAACTGTTGAATATTTTTTCTGAGTTAGATATACCTTGCCGAGATATGATTTGGCGGCGCCTTTCGTTGCTCTGCCTATGTCAGCACCTGTGTAAGAAACAGGTAAAACACTTTCAGCGTCTGTTAAATCTTTTTCAATCTGCGTGTAAACCTCAGCCGCGGGATTTCTTCCGAAAGAATAACCTTCATCAGGTGTGGAAACCGGTTTTAAGATCAGCGGAACATCACCGAACGTACGAACAAGATCGAAGTAAACAACAGCACGTAAAAATTTGGTCTCCGCTATGTACCTGTTTTTGAGGTTTTCGTCCATGGTTACCGCGCCTATCTTATCCAATATGGTATTAAAACGGGCAATCACACTATATGCATCGTTCCACCGGCCGGAAATGTATGGGTTAGTCGTTTTGATATAAAACCGGTCGAATTCATCCTGGTCAGTCACGGATCCGGAAGCTACGGCTACGGTATTATCAGAGGCAATTTCCCCAAAAATGTAGCTGTTTCCTGCCAAACCAGCAGCCTGCAAACCGGCATAAGCGCCGTTTACTGCATTTTTAAAATCATCCGCAGTTTTATAAAAATTATCGCTGGTTGCTGTCGAAATTGGTTTTAAATCGAGGAAATCTTCACTGCATGCCGTTAATAAGATTATCATCGAAGCAATTACATAGAATTTTAATATTTTCATTGTTCGTTATATTTTGAATTAAAACTATCCTGATGGTTTGTAATCTATAATTTACAAACCGATATTAATCCCGATTGTGAACGTTTTGGCTAGTGGATAAACACCATAATCAACGCCTCCGGTAAGAGGGCCTTCGTAATTGCTCACCTCAGGATTGTAGTTCAGGTATTTTGTAAAAGTAAAAAGGTTTTGTGCAGATGCATAAATCCTGACCTGCTGTAATTTTGCCTTGCTGATAAGTGATGCAGGGAGTTGATAACCAAGGCTGATATTCTGAATTCGCAGGTAAGATCCATCTTCCACCCAACGGGAGGAAACCGCGCTATTGTTTCCGGTGGTACGGGCATTGGCGCGTGGTGTTACGCCGTCACCAGGGTCAGCGGGAGAACGCCATCTGTTTAAAACCGTAGTCAACTGGTTAGCATTACCTTCAAGGTTTTCGAAAAACCGGCGGCTTAGGTTCAGGATTTCTCCACCCTGCGTTCCCTGAATGGCAATATTCAAATCAAAACCTTTGTAACTAAATGTATTGGTTACACCGTATATGAAATCCGGTTGGTTGTTGCCGATGATGGTTCTGTCATTGGCGTCAATTTTCTTGTCACCGTTTACATCTTCGTATTTTACATCTCCTGGTTTGGACGTAGGGTCATGAGGGTAGCTGTCCAGATCTGCCTGATCTTTAAAAACGCCTAATTGTTTATATCCAAAAAAACTTCCGATCGGAGAACCGATTTGTGTGATATTGGTTTCGCCAACGCCGCTTGCGCTGCGAATCGGATCTCCCGTTGGCCCAAGTGCAAGAACTTTATTGCGATTGAATGAAATATTCAGGCTTGTGTTCCAGATCAGGGCTTTTGTAAGATTGCGTGTATTGACTCCAAATTCCCAGCCTTTGTTCTGCATCTTGCCGATATTTTTTACTGCACTGCTAAAACCAGTTACAGTTGGCACGTTCACAGAAAGTAATAAATCTTTCGTTGTCCGCTCGTAATAATCGACTATCAGTGAGATACGGTTGTTGAAAAATCCAAGATCAATACCCGCATCAAGCTGCTGACTGCGTTCCCAGCCCAGTTTTGAGTTGGCAAGAGAAGAAGGTGCAAGTCCGTTTACCAGGCTATTGTTGAAACTGTAATTATCTGCTTTAAGTGTACCTACATAAGGATAATAACTTGAAAAGGCATTGTTTCCGGAAAGACCATAGCTCACGCGCAGCTTCGCCTCTGAAATCGCTCGGATGCTTTTCATAAAAGATTCTTCACTTATTCTCCATCCCAATGAACCAGCCGGAAATGTTCCCCAGCGATTGTCAGGCCCAAATATCGAGGAGCCGTCGCGTCGTACGGATACATTGACAATATATTTTCCTTTATAGTTATAGTTAGCTCTTGCAAAATAGGAGGCCGAGGCATTTTCCACTTTGGAAGAAATCGATGTGGTTGTGGTACCGCTTGCACTTCCATTCAAAGTTTCCACAACATCATTCGGATATGAGCTTCCTGTTCCCTGACTGTCCTGATATTGCAGTTTGGTTGATTCCATACCAATCAAAATGTCAAAATTATGAACGTCTTGTATTGACTTGCTGTAATTAAGCGTCTGGTTGAAAAGCCAGCTCATACTTTGATCAGAATAGGCAGTTCCAGTCGAAACGGATGGTGGCAGAATCTGATTCAAAGGCATTTTTGAAGTACGATATGCATTGCGTCGGTTACCGCTGAAATTCACATTTCCTGAAACGCGGTAAGTGAAATCTTTAAACAATTTCAGCTCAGCATATGTATTTGCCAGTAAAGTTGTAGTTAACAGCTGGCTATTGTATTCAGTAATGTTGGCAACCGGATTTGTGATACCCGGATAATTATAAGGCGCTGCAAAAGCCGTTTGAGAAGTATAAGAGCCATCTGCAGCATAGATTGGAATAAAAGGCATTACTGACAAAGCAGAGTTAACCACGGCGTTGTCTGCCCAGTGTCCGGCATCTTTTACTTCCTGCTGTACTTTGTAGGAGGGATTCAGATTCATTCCGATTTTAAGCGTTGGCAAAACATTTACTTCCACATTGGCCCGCAAAGTATAGCGGTCCAGAGCTGATCTTTTGATGATACCATCTTGTTGTAGGAAACCTCCGCTGATGCTGTATCTGGCCTTATCAGTTCCACCTGAAGCGGAAAGTTGATAACTGCTCATTTTCGCCGTCCGGAAAATCTCGTCCTGATAATCTGTATAAGGTAACGCGGCCACTTTTGCCGGATCATCAAAATTCAGCCAGTCAAACACCTCACCTCTTGGATATCGGTAGCGCAAATAATCTGTTGGCCTCACACTGTTTGGGTCCGTTATGTTTGCCCCCTTGATATTATCTATATAAGCATTATTGGAAGCCTCTTTACCAAATTCTGCGAACTGTTGTGAATTAAGTAAATCTATCTTCTTGCTAATTTGCTGAAAACCAGTATAAACATCCAGATTTACACTGGGTTTGCCGCTTTTTCCTCTTTTGGTTGTGATCAGAATAACACCGTTTGAGCCTTTTGAACCATAGATAGCCGTAGACGATGCATCCTTCAACACATCCATGCTTTCAATATCATTGGTGTTAAGCGTGCTGAAAATGGAGGCACTGACTATATTTCCATCCACCACAATCAGCGGCGAATTACCCGCACTGATCGAGCCAAAACCACGTACTTTAATTGCCGGCGTGCTGCCGGGTGTACCATTATTTTGCTGGATTACAACACCCGGAATTTTGCCCTGGAGTGCAGTTGCCACGTTGGAGACCGGCATATCCTTAATCTCATTCATGGGTACCGAGGCAATGGCCGAAGTTACGTTTGCTCTTTTCTGCGTACCATAACCCACCACAACAATTTCCTGTAACGATTTTGTATCAGTTGCCAGCGTAACGTTCACAACTGATTCATTTGTTACCGTTTTTTCGGTAGAAATATAACCAACGAAACTAAAAATTAGAATCGATGATCCGTCAGGAAGGTTTAGTTCAAAATTTCCGTCAGCATCGGTTGAAGTTCCCTGCTGGCTGCCTTTTAGTACGATACTTACGCCCGGAAGCGGCTGACCCTTGTCATCAATGACCTTTCCGGAAACCGTTTTATTAGCTTTTGGAACTTTAATAATGGTTTCATTCAGCTTTCGTTGCAGGAGTATTCTGGTTCCTTCGATTTCATAGGTAATATCTAAGGGAATCAAAAGCTTATCCAGCACGTCAGACAGTTTGCTGTTGGTAGCGGAAAATGATACCTTTTTTCTGGCCTGGATGCTATTGGTGCTATAAATAAAACGAACGTTTGCCTGCTTTTCAATCTGGGACAAAACACTTTTGATTTCGGTGGATTCGATCCTGAGAGAAATTTCTTTATTGAGCAGTTCCTGCGCAGTGACGTTGCGGGCCAGGGTCATGCCGCATAACGCAATAGACAGCATTAACTGCGTAATACTTATTCGCATAGCTTTAATCAGAAACCATTTGATTGATACACTTTTTTGCATAGTTTTAAAAGTTTTGTTGTTGTAACAGACAGAAAACAAACATGTACCGTTTCGGAATTAGCGTTCCTGGCGGTTTATCAGGCCGGTAATGTTCGAGCATTGCCGGCTTTTTCTTTATGGTTCTCCTTTCGAAGAATTCTTGTTAAATCAGTTCTTAATTCCGGCAGCCATCACCGCTTATAAAAAGTGTCGTTCCTCTTAATTCATAATTGCCACTGATCGATTTACAAATCAGTCTGAGCTGGGAATATAGGGGAAGGTCATTGATATCTCCCGTAAAAACACAGCGCTCTATGGCACTGTTTTCGAGTACAATTTCGACACCATAAACCTGTTGAAGGATCGCAATAACTTCTGGCAGTGGTGTTTCTTCAAAAATAAATGAAGCCTTTTTCTCAGGCGGATGTACAGCAATGGGTTCTTCGACCAGTTCAGGCACAAGCACTTTCTTATCAATGTCAAACCGTATCTTTTGATTAGGATTTAATATAATTCCGTTTCGTGTCCGGGCTGTTTTCTTGGAATTTTCATAAACAGACACTCTGCCGGTAACCACCGATACTTCAATCGATTTTGCTGAATTCAATGATTTTATATTAAAACTGGTACCTAAAACACGGGTTACAAGTTGTCCTGTATACACAAAAAATGGTCTAGCCGGATTTTTGGTTACATTAAAAAAGGCTTCGCCGCTCAAATGAACAATCCTGGCTTTGGAATCAAAATGTTCCGGATAACTCAGGCTGCTTTGTGCTTGTAATGTTACTTCTGTACCGTCTTCCAGAACGACTTTATGGGATTTGTCTGAAGTATTTTTTAATTCAATATTTCCTTTGGGAAGTATCGTCTGCGCGCCCAGAGTCAATTCAGTCGTTTTTTTTAAAACGGAAGTTTTTTGAAGCATAAGCGCGCCGTAGGCCAAAGTGATCAAGACAGATGCAGCCATGCCCAGTTTTACCCAGGGCATACCAAAGATGGAAACTTTCCTGTTGGCTCCAGAAAGTCTTTTCCAGATTCTTTTCCGAATGATATTTTTTTCCGAAGGAGCAATGATGATTCGGGTTTCCGCCAAGGTGTTTTCTGACCAATCCTGAATTTGCTGCTTTTCTTCGGGCGTGCATTCTCCTGCTACATATTTTTTCAATAGCAGATCGAAGTCGTACTGGTTCATTTATCTGGGGATTGAGTCTTATTAATTGTCAGTATGATAAACCTTTAAGTGTTCTTTGAGCACTTTAAGGGACTGCGTAATGTGATATTCAACTCCTTTTTCGGATAGATTTAGCTGCCGCGCGATGTCCTTGACCGAATGGTTTCCAAACCGGCTCATTTTGAAGACTTCACTGGTTTTTTCAGGCAGCTTTTTCATGGCCCGTTCTACGGCTTTGGCCAGGTCTTCAAAGCGGATAATTTCGTCGGTAGAATTGGACTGATGTATTTCGTGAAAAAGAAGATATTCCTGATACTTACGCTGGGTAATCTGTGATTTGATATAGTTGACCGTCAGGTTTCTGATGGACACGACGAGATAAGAACTCAGATGATGAATATTTGCCTGCTCTCTTTTGGTCCAAAGATTTTCAAAAACATCGTGTACAAGCTCCTCTGCTTCTTCTTTTGTACCCGTATGGTGATATGCAACTCCGAATAATTTAAACCAATAGCGATTGTAAATTTCTCCAAAGGCTTTTTCATTGCCCTGCCGAAGTAAATCTACCAGCTGCTCGTCAGTAAATAAGTTATTCATTGAATTCAATATTAATTTAAGTATAGTCAATTAACTAAATGAAATCCCTAAACGATTTTAAATATTCTTTAAATTGTTCAATAAATATCAGATAAGTATAATTATTTTAAGTTATAATATTTGTTAACTGAGAGGGTGATTTATTCCGGATTATGTTGGATCAGCCTGCTGGCAAAACTTGAATGATAATTTATTGAGGTAAATGAGCTGTTTTTAAAACTGAAAAAAGCGGTGTTCGGGCTATCGTAATCTCAGCTAGCGCGGATTTAAAACCTGAATTTATTTGGTGCGAGTAACTAATATTTCTTGTTAAAAGAACAAAGATTTAATAATGAAAAATCTTTTTGTAACCGATAATAATTTATTTTATTGCAACTTTTCATACAAAATGCAGTCTTAAACAAAAGGCTGCTGAGGAATGGAATCAATAGCCCGAAAGTGAACAACAATTTTTTAACCTAAAATCAAAGATGCCTATGGAGAAATAAGAAACTAGTTAACAATCGATTTTTAAAGTTTATTTTTTAATTCCCTCTTTCAAAAACTTTTATGATGTTACAAAAACTAAAAACAATATCTACTGCACTATTTTTCTCTACTTTACTTTTTTTTACTTCATGTACCGATCATAACATTGAATCTGGTCCATTAAAACTAACCACACTGAAGTCCTTTGGCGTTTCCGGATACCAGATACAGGTTGACGAATTGGGTGACAAACCTGTTTCAGAGTATGGAATAGTGTATACCTCATATCCACGTGGGTTAGGTGGTCATAATTTTGAACCCACCATCTCTGACCGCAAAATTGTTTTTACCACACCTATTCAGGCAGGTTTAAACACCTTTACCGGAACCTGGCGTAATGATGGCGGAACTTTTTATTACTACCGCGCCTATGCTATTGTTGACGGAAATCCCGTTTATGGTTCTCATTTGAGCTATACAGTAGAGATTCCTTGATTCTGATAAAATAAAAGTCTCCAACAAAAATCTATGGATTTCTGTTGGAGACTTCTTACGTCTAAACTATATCTTCGGGGTTTTCTTTCTGGCCTTCAAGATTTATAGAGTAAAATTAATTCACCGGCTTGATACTGCCTTTTGCATGTTTAAAATCACCATCAGGCAAAGTCCAGTTCATGTAAACGAGCTGGTTTTTATGATCCTGGATCTGGGTTACGGTGTTGCCGTTGATCTCTTTCCAGGTCAGCATAAAAAGTTTGGAACGGAGCTGGGTAATTTCAATTTCTACCGTTTCAGATTCGTCAACCGGGATACCGTTTTTTTCGGAGATGTGAAAGGTTAATTGCGCATCACTCTGGATATCCAGCACAGCTTTTGCACCAAAATCAACTTCAAACTTTTTTCCAATGATTTTCATATTCTTCTAGTTTATTGAATATCCTGATAAATTATTTCAAGGTAGCACTTGTTAAATCTTATGGAAAACTGAAAAAGGGCAGATAAGTAAAATCAGTTTTCTGCGTAGCGTATCAAATTTTTAAAAAAGTAGGTGTGATTTGTTTGTTATTTTTTGGCTTAAATCCAGCGGAATTCTAAGCACCACTTAGTCATTAATCTTACATCTCTTGTTTGAGATGTTTTATATTTTATAATTTCTAATCACTTAATCCATAAGTAAATATAAAATTATATTTCTGAAATAATACTGTGCGGCCCGGACAAACAGCATGGTGTTTCAGGACAATTTTTAGTGACTTTTATCTTCTGAATATTATGATCCAAAGCGCCTTTCTCCAATCTGCTGTCTCCACATCGCATAATATAATCCCTTTTTTTCAAGCAAATCCTCATGTGAACCTGTCTCGACAATCTGTCCTTTTTCCAACACATAAATGACGTCGGCATGAAGAATAGTTGAGAGCCTGTGGGCTATTAAAATTGTCATTTGCTGTCTGTCGGTAGAAATGTCTCGGATTGTCTGGGTGATATCCTGCTCCGTTAGTGAGTCAAGTGCCGAAGTCGCTTCGTCAAAAATCAGCAGCCGTGGTTTTCTTAAAAGTGCCCGTGCAATTGAAATCCTTTGTTTTTCACCGCCGGAAAGTTTCATCCCGTTTTCCCCTAACATGGTCCGGACACCATTTGAAGCCTTTGCGATCAGTGCTGTGGCTGATGCTTTTTCCAGAGCCTGTGATATCTCTGCGTCGGTAGCCGACGGTTTTGCGTAAAGAAGGTTTTCCCGGATGGTTCCGGCAAATAACTGCGTATCCTGTGTTACAAAGCCGATTTGTCTCCTTAACGGGTTGTAACGTATCGTTGAAGAATCATCCTCGTTAAAATAAATATGGCCTTCAACTGGCAAATAAAGCCCGATCAAAAGTTTCACCAGCGTAGACTTTCCGGAACCGGATGGCCCGACAAATGCAATGGTCTGACCTGATTTTACACTGAAAGAAATGTTATCAATTGCATTATAGCTCGCAGACCGGTGCCGGAATACGACATTGTCAAATTTAAGACTGGATAGCGGGCCGACTTCCACAGAATTTTCGGGCCTTTGCTCAATAGGTTTATTCATCAATTGATCAAAAATCTTAACCGAGGCGTCTACTTCGCGGAATTGTAATATTAAGTTACCCAAATCCTGCAAAGGGCTGAATATTGCGGTGGAAATAAACTGCATCGCGATCAGCTCGCCGGTGGTAAGTATCTTCCTGAAAATCAGCCATAATAATATAAACAGAATCGATTGTTTTAAAAGATTCAGCGTGACGCCTTGCAGGAATGTCAGCACGCCAACTTTGCGCGCTTTGAACATTTCAAGCTGAAAAATTTCGAGCGTTTGTTTGTTTAATCTTCTGATTTCAGAAAATGTCAGTCCAAGGCTTTTGACAAGTTCAATATTTCGGAGGCTTTCGGTGATAATACCGGCCTGGGCATTGGTTTGTTTGTTGATGTTTCGCTGGATACTTTTTATTTTTTTGGATAATAACCCTGTAAGTGAGCCCAATACAAGCACGCCAATTAAAAAAACTGGAATCAGCATCCAGTTTTTATTGATACTATACCAAAGCAAAAAGCCAATGGAAATAAGAGATGAAAAAAGAATATTGATAAAGGAATTCACAAAACGCTCAGTGTCTGTCTTAACTTTTTGCAGAACTGATAAGGTTGTTCCGCTTCTGTTTTCTTCAAATTCCTGAAATGAGAGTCTTAGTGTTTGTTTCAAGCCGTCATTGAAGATATTCATACCAAATTGAGCTACTGCTTTTCTGGTAAGATATTCCTGGTAAGATTTTGAAAGTTTGGCAACAACAGCAATACCAACGGCGATTCCCAGCCAGTATAAAACGCTGTTGATAAGTTCTTTTTCTGAAAGATTTTTAGGATTTCCTGCATAGTCATCAACAATTCTTCCGAAAATCAAAGGGTCCAGAAGCGTCAAAAGCTGTGCTAAACCTGCCAGAAGAAGAGATATAAAAATAAGCCGTTTCTGTGGACGTAAATATTTCCAGAGTGTTTCCATATGGTTTGTAACTGTACTTTTACATTGTACAATTCCTATACCAGCGGCTTACACAATTTTGGCTGTCCAGAACCTGGTTCGGTATTTTGAACCAGAGACTATATTATATGGTTTTCAAAAAAACTTTGATGCAAAAACAGCAACATGGAAAGTGTAAGTAAAATCGGATTTGGAGGAAGCTGTCACTGGTGCACTGAAGCTATTTTTCAATCTCTAAAAGGAGTTGCGCTCGTGGAACAAGGGTGGATATCTTCTGAAAAAGAAAAGTCAAGCTTTTCGGAGGCTGTGATTGTCTATTTCGATCCCGGACTTATTTCTTTGGAAACATTAATTGCCGTGCACCTTCATACGCACAGCTGCACTTCCAGCCATAGTATGCGCTCAAAATACCGGTCGGCAATTTATGTTTTCAGCGAAGAGCAAAATGCACTTTCCAGGCAAGCGATAGATGTTTTGCAAGCCGAATTTGACAAGCCGATTATCACAACAATTGAATCATTCCACGATTTTAAACTTAATCAGGAAACCTATCTTGATTATTATTACAAAAACCCTCAGAAACCGTTTTGCAAAAATATTGTTACGCCAAAGCTGCGGCTGCTGTTACAACAATTCTTTGGCGCTGTGGATCATAACAAGTTGGTGGAGGAATCTTTGAGCGGCCTATGAAATTTCCTGGAAACAAAGCTTTTCCGGATTTAACGCATGGAAAAATTATCATAATGAAATTCGCGCTGATCAAAATCATAGGCAGCAAGTCCTTTGAGTATACAATTTGCAAAATCTTCTGGTCCGCAAAACCAGATACTTACCTGAGCAAAACTACCAACGACTTCATGAAGCATCTGGGCCGTTAAATACTCTTTTTTACCTGAATTTAAGTGATAAAATCTAACACCGCTTTGCTTGCATAGATCTTTCAGTGAATCAGGAAACATGGTTTGCTTATCGGTACGTGTTGAATACCAGAAATCAACAGTTTGCAAACTTTCTTTCTGACTAGCCAATTGTTCAAGTTTTGCCAAAAAAGGCGTAATACCAATACCACCGGCAATCCAGATTTGCCGCTTTGCAGACGATCTGAAAATAAATTCACCATACGGCCCTTCGATCTGAACATTTTGTCCTGCCTGTAAATGTTTGGTTAGTTTACTTGTAAAATCACCAAATGATTTGATAGCAAAACGAATAGACTGCGGATCCTTACCCGAAGAGGCAATGGTAAAAGGATGTGGCTCTGTATCATGTTCAAAACGAAGAAAAGCATACTGGCCCGGCTGATGAATAAATGGTTTATGATTTGTTGAAAGTCTTAAATCAAGAATCCCGTTCTGCCTGTTTTCCAGTTGGGTTATGACAGTATTGATTTTACGGGAAGCGCCAATTTTTTGGAAGAGCGAAATACAAGCCGCGGCAGTTCCAATCGCTGCCAATAAAAGTAATAAATAACCGCCCGGCGTGGTTAACCAGCGTTCTTTAAGCTGAGCAGTTGCACCGTGATAAGCCGCCAAAAGAAAAACAACCGGAAATATTCTGTGCGTTTTACGGAAAATGGAGTAGGGGATTTTTTTGAATAAAGCAATGATTACCAGAATCAGCACAATGTAAAACGTCCATTCAACAAGAATAACACCGCTTTGAAAAAGCCCGATTTCAAGATCAGAGAAACTGCTCCCATCGGTCAATTCTCCGGGATCTGGAATTAGCCCATAATCAACAAGTAAGTGTGGTACTTTTTCGCCCAGCCAATGAAATACCATTAAAATTGTAGCAAAAATTCCTGTCCATTTGTGAATGACGTAGGCTTTGTCAAGACCTTTCATCCGGCGATTTACCCATGGATTGCGGACGGAAATAATCATGGATAAAACCATGAGAGATAAAGCAGAAAGGCCTGTCAGGAAAACAAACTGCTCGCGCAGTTCCCAGCCGTCCGGATTGTCAATCAGGTGGCCGGGCCCGGGAGAAAGTGCATAAATTATCCCTGCGACTACCAGGGAGCCAGTAATCCATTTCGTTGTGGGTTTCATAAAATAAAGGGGATTGGCCGGAGCTGCCAAGCCAGACAATAAATTGAGATAGAACTCCGGCCGGTTTTGAAGGAAATGTGAAGTGCGGAATTATTTTATTTCGACAACCAGTCGTTTGCCATTTGCAACAGCCAAGTCATATACCGATTCAATCTGATCAAGAGAAACGGTGACCGTGTCGATGATCAGTTTTCCATCAGCCGCCAACTGAAACATCTCCGGCAAGATCTCACTGAATAATTTTCCAAGATGCTGACGGGTGAGGCTTCCTAATCCCGAGCCAGTCAGATGGAGGTCTACGCTTCGTAACGTGGAGGCAGACAATTGCAGCAAATCACCCGATACGCTGCCGACTGAAACAAACCTGGTTTTGGGTGTAAATGAGCCTTGCTTTTTTAATGAAGAAAGGATCAGTTCCGCAGAATGTCCCCATAAATAATCGATAACAACATCAAAAGGTGTTTGATTATGAATGGTTTGAAGCTGTGCCAAAAGAGAATCGTCAGATTGTTGTAGTGAGATCACTTCGTCGGCGCCCAGTTCCAAAAGGGCTTTCAATGATTCAGGATTCCGGCCCGTTGCAATAATTTTCTTTGCTCCGCAGTGACGTGCAATTTGAACGGCCATGCGGCCTGTAACGCCAGTTGCTCCGTTAATTAAAACCGTTTCGCCCGGTTGCAAATCTGCTTTAAATCTTAATCCCATGGCAGCGCCGATTACCGCATTGGGCAGCGCAGCAGCCGTTAGAAAATCCAGATTATCGGGTAAAACAACCATTCTGCTTTTTTCAATCACAGCCTTTTCTGCAATCATTCCGTCCATGCTAATGGCGTAAACCCGTGTGCCATCTTCTAAAAATCCCACCCCGTCGCTGCCGATTATTCTGGCTTTTGGTGCATTTCCTGTTTCGGCTGAATAATGGCTTCCGCTTGCAATGCTGCGGTCAACATTTTTAATGGCGGCCGCTTTTACTTCCATCATTACCTCATCTGAACTGGAAACAACGGGTTCGGCCCACGCTGTATATTTTAAAATTCCATCTTGCGGATTCATCACTGCTGCTTTCATCTTTCTTTTTTGTTAATTGTTGATAAGACAAAAGTAGCATGGGCTCAACCTGCCAAACGATAACATTTGTTACCGAATTGAGCCTTCCCTCATTTTCCGCGGGCAATTTTATTTTTGAGCCGGCTTAAATGCACCCGGCTAATTCCCAGATAAGAGGCGATATAATGCTGGGGAATGCGCTGCACAATAAAGGGCTGATGATTCAACAGGTTTTCATAGCGTTCCTGCGGCGTATCGCGGACAAAAGAAAGAAAATGCTGCATATAGTGAAGCGTGCGCTCAAAAAGAGCATTCATAATTTGATTCCGCATAGCGGGGATTTCGCTGACTTCCTCTATGAGATTATCCACATCACTTTTCTCAATCCACCACAAAGTGCACGGCTCGATTGTTTCTAGGGAAAAGAGGCTGGGAGTGCCCTTTTTGAAGCTTTCAATGGAAGATACGGTACTATTTTCAAAAAAGAATTGAAATGTCACTTCTTCACCTTTGTTGTCAAACCATACCCGGAGGCAGCCTTTCTCGATCAGATAAGCCTTGCGGGATATTTCACCTTCCCGTAGTAAAACGGTTTTGGCCGGAACCTGTATGCGTTTAAAACGATTGGTATAATCTTCCCACTTTTCAGGTGATACCGGAAATTTTGCCCTGAATTTTTCAAATATGGTTGACAGCTGAGCAGGATGAGCTTGTTTAGCAGACATACGATATATTTTTAAATTCCAATATCAAAAATTAGCGCAATAAATCCATTTTTATCTTGTCAGTATCTTGCGGGTATGGAGAAACGATGATATTTGTGGTGAAAGATAAAACTTATTCAAGTCATGAAATTAATTTTTACTGCTCTGCTTTTATATCCATTTCTATCATATGCCCAGACATCAACTTTGTCTGATGAAGAAATCCATCAGTATTTTTTAGAAGCCAAAACCAGATTTTCAGCTTTTGAAAAAATACATGGCCATTTTATAGAAACGGCAAATGTGAAGATGCATTATCTCACCTGGGGCAAGCCTTCCGGTACACCCTTCATTTGGATACATGGGAGTTTGAGCAGCGCCTATGAGATTTTGCCTTTTGCGGATAAACTGGTAAAAGCAGGTTATTATGTTATCGCCATTGACTATTACGGTCACGGCCAGACAAATATTCCTGAACATGAAGTATCACTTTACCATGTGGCAGATGATATCAAGTTTTTGATGGATCGTTTAAAAATCAGTAAAGCTGTCGCTGGCGGATGGTCACGGGGCGGTTTTATCGCCACGGCTTTTTATGATGCTTATCCAAAAAAAGTACTGGGATTGATTTTGGAAGACGGAGGTTCGGTATCAATAAATACCAATTATCATAAAATGGACTCAGTTACGCTGCTTAAAAAAGTAAAAGAAAATGCCAGTCAGGTATTAACTGATACTTCGTATGCCACCGCCTTTGAGGCCTACCGGGCCTTTTTTGACAAGAGCCAGAATGATGATCAGTTTGAATTACTAAACTGGGTAAAACAGGATAAAACCGGGAAGTGGGTTTTTGGCGCCGGCTTATGGAAATTATTTAACATGAGCACCTATGAGCAATCTCTGGACAACATTTTACGTCCCACACGAGCGCCGCTTTTTGCAGAATCCATGTCAGTGATTGAGCCGAAAATTATCTTTCGAAATCTGAAAGTCCCGGTGATGATACTGGATCCGGTCAGTAAGGGTGATTTATTTCCGTTTGAAAAGGAAAATCAGGCATTGAAAAATAAATATCCGTATTTAATCAGCCATGAAATATTTGAAGATACCGGTCATAATATTCATTACCAGCGTCCGGAAAAATTTACCGATAAGTTGATTGCTTTTCTTCAAACCGTGCGATCATTTGCCAAAAAATAAAAATCTGGTTGAAGACCCATTTTTAGCCCTGTTGAAAGTTTTAGAGTAGTGGCTTACTCGATCCGGCTTTTAGGTTTCAGTCATTCATTCCTAAATTGATCAACATGCTAACATTCCTAAATTGATCAACATGCTAATCGATAGAAAAACATTCCTGAAAGAAGTTTCTTTGTTCGCAGGTGCTTCCATGATTTCGGCAGATTTATTTGCAAACTTGGCACTGCCGGTCAAAAGTGATATTAAATTAGGATTCGTAACCTATCTGTGGGGCAAAGACTGGGATGTGGCGACTATTATTAAAAATTGCTCACAAGCCAATATCCACGGAGCTGAACTGCGGGTAGAACATGCGCACAAAGTGATGCCGGAGCTTAACCAAACCCAAAGATCAGAAGTTAAAAAGCAGTTTGCAGACAGTCCGGTAAAACTTGTTGGGCTTGGTACCAATCAGCAATATGATTATCCGGATCAAAATCTGCTGAAAGCTTCCATGGACCGGACTAAGGAATTTATCCGGTTAAGCGCTGATGTTGGTGGCTCGGGTGTGAAGGTAAAACCAAATGGTCTGCATAAGGATGTCCCGGTTGAAAAGACACTGGCCCAGATTGGCGCGTCCCTTCATGAACTTGCCCAATATGCCGCCGATCTTGGACAGCAACTAAGACTTGAAGTACATGGTGAGGAAACGCAGGAACTGCCTAATATCAAAAAGATCATGGAGTACGCCAATCATCCAAACGCAAAAATATGCTGGAATTGCAATCCCCAGGATTTAAATGGAAAAGGGTTTCAATATAATTTTGATCTTGTAAAGCAGTATTTTGGTGATACTTGCCACGTACGGGAGTTGGACAGAACTGATTATCCCTACAAAGACCTTCTGGCAAATCTTAACAAAATGAATTACAAAGGCTGGGTTCTTTTGGAATGCCATACAAACCCTGACGACAAATTAAAATCAATGATCGAACAACGTAAAGTTTTTGATCGCATGATTTAAAGATTTTGGGATTTCATTTTTTATATCTCATAATAGATTGTGTACTTTTCTCATCAAAAAAAGGAAAAGTTCACAAGCAGTTTTTTTCTGTCCCAACGCAGAAGTTAGCTAGAAGTAATTCACAATTATTTGCTGATTACCGAAATAATAAATTCTTATCTAAAAATTCCTGGAGTTTTTATGAAAATATTTTAAAGTTTTATTTCGAAACGCATTTCTTCATTAGCATACCAAATCTGGTTTTTTAGTATAAATTAAAATACAATGAAGAGTTTTAATTGTATTTTTTCTTGAAAAACAAATTTTTTCATTCATTCTTTCGGGTTTGTTTATTTTTAACTGAGCCAGAAAAAAATAGTGGCTGGCTAAACTATTTTCTTTTTGTAAAATTGGGAGTGATTCTCTCTACATTCGTTGTCTAATTGCCAACATTTAACAGGCAAACTGCTGATCATGAAAAAATCCATAGCAGCGGCATGGCTTTTTATAAATGCCTGCATACCCCTGATAAATATGAAATACAACACCGATGAGTGAAAGTCACCAGCGCCGGCTTAAAATATTATTCTTGATTTCTCTGCCTGTGTTAGGCAGTTTGTTTTGGTATTTTATCAAGGTATTTCAATTTCAAGGCAATCAGGAAGAATTTAGCGACGGGATGCTGGCCTTGCAGCTTAGCAGGGGATGGCTGGAAGGGCGTCCGCTTTTGTACGACAATTTTTATGGAGATCACGCCCGGCAGCACAACTATTATTTTATTCCATTAACTGGTTTGTTGACCAAATTCACTGGGATTTACGGACTCTTCCTTGCGTATCTTGGCCTTTTTGGTGTCTTTTTCTGGCAATGGTTTAGTGGTTTTAAAAGATTTGGTACTTCACTTTGGACCACCAACTGGCTCGCTGTGGTGTTTTTTGTTTTTGGGCCGATGGGCTATTTTATTTATCTGGATTACTTTGGCTGGCATCCGGAGCATTATTTTCTTCCCCTGATGGCGCTGTTTGCGCTTAATCTGGCCAAACGAAAATATGCTATGGCTGCAGTTTGGCTGCTGCTTACTTTTCTGGTAAAGGAAACATCCAATATTCTGATTTGCAGTTTGCTATTATTTTGCTCAGTAGTTGATTTTCTGCTTACTGATGCTGGAAAGCCGTGGTTCAGTTATTTTCTTAACAAGAGAAATCTGATTGTCGCCTCTGTATGTCTGCTGCTATTTTGTCTAAGTATGGGCTGGCTGTCCCATCTGAACGGGCCGCAGCCAAGCAGGTTAGGAACCGCCATTTCACGTATTCAACAAAGTGCAACACCGGTCAGACTGATCACTTATATTTCGATTTACCTTGTCATTGGTTTGATTGCACTGATTATGGGATTATTTCCATTTGCCATTTGGCTGAGATCTTTCAAAAGAAGGGGTATTATTCTTGGGGTACTGGCTTGTGGTTACAGCCTTTTGTTTGTAGTATACTTTTTCGAAACGCTTTACTACTTTCCTACAATTTACATGAGCGTTTCTTATCCGCCAAGGATTGGAGGTTTGTGGGCACTGATGTTAAGTGCTTATGTATTTATAAGTTACCGGTTCTCTCAGGCTGGTATTATGCCTGCTGCATTTTCTGTTACTTATATTTATACCGGTTTAGTGTTTCAATTAATTTTGAGTTCGTTTATCGTTTCTCACCGTTTCGTAATTGATTCTGATTCCCGAAGTTTAGGTATTAGTGCTTCAAAATTTATTAATACCAGATTTGGACTTAATCCCTATCCTGACGGTAATGCCCACCAACTACATGAGCTTGCAAAAAAGCTTCCGGAGGGCTCTGACGTCATGGTTCCCAATCAATATATTTCCTATTTCCAAAACGTATATCCTGGTTCATGGAATTATGAAGAAAAGCCGCCGATGCTTCTTAGAAGGCCGCTTCTTTATGTCTATGAGAAAAGTCTGATTGGTAAAGTCAGCTATTATAAATTTCCCCAAAAAGGATACCGCGTTATTCCTAATCATCAACTTCTAATTCTGGCAGATTCAAAATGGTACAATCAACGTTACAAATGAATGGGGAACAAAGAGAAAAATGGATCCACAAAAATGCTTATTACTACAAATGCCTGACGACTTACCTCAAATTTATCATTCCTGAGGGATCTTCTGTGTTGGAAATTGGCAGCGGTACGGGCTTTCTTTTAGAAAAACTTAAACCTTCGCGTGGTGTTGGCATTGACTCATCTCCTGAGATGATCAGTTATGCAAAAGAGCATCGTAGTCAATATGCTTACCATCTGATGGATGCTGAGGATATTACACTGGATGAAACCTTTGATTACGTTCTCATCAGTGATACGGTGGGCAGTTTTATTGATGTTCAGAATGTTTTTGAACAGGTGCAAAAAGCATGTAATGCAGAAACCCGTCTGATTATTACTTCGACGAATTTTATCTGGCGGCCGGTATTAAACCTGGCTGAAAATCTGGGTATGAAAATGCCTCAGAAAAGACAAAACTGGCTGGATATCGGAGATATTACCAACTTACTTGAACTGGCTGGTTTTGATGTAATCGACAATTACAAAAAGACTATTTTTCCAAAATACATTCCTTTGGTATCCACATTTCTGAACAAATATGTCGGCAATTTGCCGTTGTTCAACGCACTTGGGCTGATTACCTGTCTGGTTGCCAGAAGCAAAAAACAGTTGCCAAAACCGGCAGAAGAAATTACGGTGAGTGTTGTTATTCCTGCGCGTAACGAAAAGGGAAATATTGAAGCGTTGATCCGCAGAACCCCACAAATGGGAAAACATACAGAAATTATTTTTGTAGAAGGGAATTCAACCGATGATACCTGGGCAGAAATTCAGCGGCTGGGAACCTATTACAAGGAATTTTATGATATTAAATGGATTCAGCAGGATGGAAAAGGGAAGGGTGATGCAGTCAGGAAAGGTTATAGCATTGCCACAGGTGATATTTTGATGATTCTGGATGCAGACATGACCGTGGCTCCCGAAGAACTGCCCAAGTTCTTTAATGCCATTGCTTCCGGAAAAGGAGAATATATCAATGGAACGCGGCTCGTGTATCCGATGGAAGATCAGGCTATGAGATTTTTGAACTTACTGGGAAACAAGTTTTTCAGTATGGCATTTTCCTGGTTATTGGGTCAAAACCTGAAAGATACACTTTGCGGAACAAAAGTAATGAGCCGCGAAAACTACTTAAAGCTTGCTGCTAACCGTGCATATTTTGGTGAATTCGACCCGTTCGGGGACTTTGATTTAATATTTGGATCGGCCAAACTCAATCTTAAATTTATTGAAGTACCTATCCGCTACAAAGCACGAACCTACGGAGAGACCAATATTTCCCGTTTCAAACATGGATGGCTGCTTTTGAAAATGACCTTTTTTGCGTTGAACAAAATCAAATTTGTGTAATCTTTTTATTTGGGGCTGCATCAAGACGAATTATGAAATTGACGATTGATATTTAACACAATCTTCAACTGGAAATATGAGGTGTCGAATATTGTTTTGTGCCGATTAAAACATTCTCCGAATTAGCAATTATTTAGCTTTGTCGTAAATTGGCAAACAAATAATTTATCATAAAACGGTTAATGCAATGCCTATTCATGTCGCCATCACACGCAAGGTTCTCCCAGGAAAAGAGGAGGAATTCAAACAAGCTCTTCGCCGTTTCCTGGGAGAATCTTTTTTGCACGGAGGTGTGGAAGGAGCCGGGATGATCACGGCTTTGCCAGGTACTGACGGACGTGAAATCGGTATTCTTCGGACTTTTGCCGATGAAGCCGAGCGGGACGCTTTTTATAATTCGGAATTATTTCGAAACTGGGAGGATTATGCATCCACCATAACAGAAGAACCAGTTTACCGTCAACTCAATGGGCTGGAAGCATGGTTTCGTTCACCACTGCCTCCGCCGAGATGGAAAATGGCACTAGCCACACTTTGCGGCGTTTATCCAACGAGCTTATTTTTATCTTTTGCATTAGGTCCTCTCATTCAGACATTTCCTTTGATGCTCCGTATTTTTATTATCGCAGCGTGCATGGTAGGCTTGTTAACCTGGGTAGTAATGCCTCAGGTTATTAAAGTAATGAAACCGTGGCTTCAAAGTAGCAAGTGATTTAGATTGGATTGTGATCTAAGAATGTTAAATATCTACGACAATTCTGAACATTAAGAGACAGCGCAAGTGATGTTTTTGTATAGAATTTGAGGGGATTAAAATTTTAATTTGATCTTATCTAATTATGGAAAATAAAAAGCTGGAAGGCAAAATTGCACTGGTAACAGGTGCGTCCAGGGGCCTGGGAAGGGAAATCGCGATAAGTCTTGCCAAAGAAGGTGCGACGGTTATTTTAAATTATAAAAGCAGTGCGGCACAGGCTCAGGGAATTGTTTCACAAATTATTTCTTTTGGGGAAAAAGCGTATGCAGTTCAGGCTGATGTATCAAATGAAGCTGAGGTTCTGGCTTTGTTTTCGCAGATTAACAAATTGGCAGGTAATGTTGATATTTTAGTTAATAATGCCGGGATCAATCCTGTAAAACCATTGCTGGAACTAACACTGGCGGATTTTCGGCAGTCACTTGACGTGAATCTGACTTCGGCTTTTCTCGCAACGCAGGCTGCTATTCCTTCTATGATCGAAAAAAACTTTGGCCGGATTATCAATATTTCTTCCGTTGCCGCACAGCTTGGCGGTGTAATCGGTCCGCATTATGCAGCCGCCAAGGCGGGCATGATCGGCCTCACGCATTCATATGCTGCGATGCTCGCAAAATATGGCGGCATCACGTCTAACGCCATTGCGCCAGCCCTTATTGAAACCGATATGATCAAAGGCAATACTAATATAAAACCTGGAATTATTCCGATTGGCCGTTTTGGGCAACCGGATGAAGTATCGGATGTTGTGATATTATTAGCCACAAACGGCTATATTACCGGCCAGACCATCAACGTTAATGGCGGCTGGTATATGAGTTGAGTAATGATCCTTTTCCTATAGTTGACCTAAAATTCACTTCAAATAAAATTTCAAAATCCGGGAAAACATCGCTCTTCTGTTCCCGTATTTCAACCACCTGGAATTGGTCAATCGACAATTAAAAATGAAAACTGTACAGGTGCGATCTCAGTAAAAGTCAAACCGGGAAAAAATTGCCTTAATAATTTCAAAGGGAAAAAATTTGTTACCCGGTAAATAACTTTCAAAAACCAAGCATCTTGTTGCGAAGTTTTTTGTAAAATAAATTCTATATTTATACGATATACGTTAAAGTATATCATTACTAAACAGGTTATTACGTGATTTGTAGAAATAATTCTATTTATCAAACGCAATGTCTGTTGAGCGACAGCGGCGGTTTGATATGAAAAGTATAGTTAGGGCCATTTATGGAATGGGAATTGTAAGTTGAACCATGCGACGGCGTGCCTATGCAGACTCTGAGAGGTTCTGTGCAGCTATGCTCTTTTAATGATAAGCCAAGAATAACTAAATATTATCTCACCTTATATATGCAGCAATTATCCCAACCCTTAATTGCCATAGTCGATGACAGCGCTGTGGTCCGGACTTTCACCGCTTTTCTTCTGGCTAATTATGATTTTGAAGTCGTGTTCGATGCTGAAGATGGCCAGGAGTGTATCGACAAAATGCACCAGGTGGAACAGCTTCCCGATATTGTTATTCTCGATATTGAAATGCCTGTTATGGACGGTTTTCAAGCCGCGGCAATTTTGAAAACAAATTGGCCTGAGGTGAAAATTATCGCGTTTTCCAACATGAATGATTCTTCATCAAAAGAAAAGATTCTGGCCGCAGGTGCCGAGGCGTTTGTAACCAAAGAAAGTGACATCACTGAAAAACTCATTGACATTATTAATAAAATCTGGCAACAAAATCAAATTAGGATCGAATCATGACTTTACATGGTTGCTTTATACCGTTTAATTATAGCTTGTTTGGGTAAGGTTAATAATAATCTGATCAATTGATTTTGAAAAATGAAATACTTAAAAGCGACGTTTTTTAATATTTTTCTGCTGGCCGCATTATGCATACAGATTTGATAAAAGATTTCATCGATGACATTTTTTGTTAACAAATTGATTTGTAGTACTCTTTAAGCCAAGACAATTCTGGAAGAAATGTCTGAGGGTTTTTCATGTGCTGCAAGATGTAGATGCGGGATTTGAAATTATGTATTAAATATCAAATGAAAGCGGGTTCCATGATCATTTTCAACCAGAAGCTTAATGCCAAGCATAGTACTAATTTCCTTTATCATCAACAACCCCAATCCATTAAATTCCTGCGAAACTTCGAGTGTTTTTTCGTTAACATCATCCTCTGTGTTCAGCCAGTGTGCCAGATTTGAAGAAATGCCGGAGCCGCTGTCGGCTATTATCAGGTGCAGTTTATCCGCATGCGTTTCAGTAAAAATATGGATCTCACCGTTGTAGGTAAATTTATTAGCGTTATCTATGATATTATGTATCACCACGCCAAGCAAATGCATATTGGATAAAACCGTTACGTCCTGCCCGGTTTCATGAATAAAAGTATTTTGATGCTCCTGGGTTGCCGAGGAAAAAAATGTGATTTTTTCATTAATCAATGGATACAGCAAAACCTCGCTAAATCTGATATGTTCTCCTTTAAACTGGGTTTTGATATACTGGATCATGTTTTCAAGAAGCTGATTGATCTGTTTCGCAGAAATCGTAATATTTTTTCCAATCAGCGCAACCTGATCATATCTGTGGACATCCATCAGCGGCTCGATCTTTTCGGATGCGTATATCAAAAATTTCATGGGCGTTCTGATATCATGGCTGATGGATGCTACAAGGCGCGTTCTGATATGCATCTGCTTGTTCAATTCTTTTTCAGAAATTTGAAGCTGGTGCAGCGTCTCTTCCAGAGATTGCGTCCGGGCCTTTATTTTCATTTCCAGCTCCTGGTTTTGTTTTTTAAGATAACGGGTTCGGGACCGGATAAACATAAAAACGGCTGCTATAAAAATTATTGCGACGGCTAATCTGAACAGAAATGTTTCATACCAGTGTTTTGGAATGATGACAGTAATTGTTTTGAAAACATAATTTCCTTCCCCAAACCCGCTGGTTTTCCGCACGCTGACGGTGTATTTGCCTGACGAAAGTTCTGAAAACCGGATGGTGGGATCCTCAGATTTCAAATATATCCAGTCCGGGGCAGCCGGCTTATAATCCGATTTTGTTATCGCGTAGGATAAATTCGTATTATAATTATTGCCAAAATAAGGTGAGGCGATGTGAAGACTAACCCGCTGCGGATCCTTTTCGAGCAAAATTGTATCGCCTTTTATAAAATTTGTCTTATCCCGAATTTCAATTCTGTCAAAGAAAAAACTTTTATCAGGAAGTTCCGGTTTAATCTTTTCCGGCGTAAACCACACCAGGCCGTTCATGGAAGGAAGTGAAACAGAGCCATCCGGAAGTCGTACATAACTTGGCTGACCTCCGCCATTAAACTCATTGGTAATAAATCCGTTTTCTTTATTGTAATATAGAAAAAACGGTTTTTGGGGCTTTTCGCATCCATTTTCAGATTCTTTCACAAATTGAAGAAAGTCCTTTTTTGCAAACTGCAACAATCCCTTGTTGGTAGGTATCCACAGAAATCCTTTTTT
This sequence comes from Dyadobacter subterraneus, assembly GCF_015221875.1. Taxonomy (NCBI): domain Bacteria; kingdom Pseudomonadati; phylum Bacteroidota; class Cytophagia; order Cytophagales; family Spirosomataceae; genus Dyadobacter; species Dyadobacter subterraneus. The sequence goes on along the minus strand of NZ_JACYGY010000001.1, from coordinate 4,007,853 downwards.
ATCTTCCACAATGTAATGTGCTGCGGAAATGTACTTGTTTGCATCCAGAGGTAGCTGTATCAGTTTGTTCCCGGAGTAATACAAAATTCCATCGCCCATGGTTGTTATAAAAATCCCTTTATTGCCTGGATTTTCTGAACCATTGGTTTTAGTCGTCCTGGGAATATAAATGCTTCTGATAATTAATTTTTCCGTTCCGGGAACCACCGCTGTCTTACCTGTTTGGATTTCAGCGGAAAACAATCCATGGTGGGTTATCAGCCAGAGCTTTTGATCATTTCCTTTCGAAATGTACATCATATCCTCAATGACGGGACCTTTGAAAGGGGCCGGCTTTTTCGCAGGCCCGTCCGGATCAATAAAGTAAAGACCTTTATGATATACCGAAAACCAGATCCGGCCAGTATCATCCACATACATGGTATAAATCTGATCTCCCATGTCCCAGTGCTGAAGGAGATTTTCTCCTTTTGCATCGTGCTGATAAAGATGGTAGCCCGACTTTGACCAGATAATTCCCCTTTTATCTGTAACAATACTGGAACCGTCGCCCTTGTAGCCTGATTTGACAGAGGGTAATATGCTATTGTAAATTTCTCCGGTTTTAGGGCCGGAATCAATTAGTCCAAGTACATTGCCCTGGGCTGTAACAACCTGACTTTTGCCGAAAACCGTTTGTGCGTAAAATATATTTTCAGAATCCTTATTTCCAAAGCGAAGCGTCCGGAAATCCTTGGCTGTGAAAACAAATAGACCAAGGGTGGAGCTGCCCAGAAAAAGTCTATTCTTTTCCTTATCAAAATATGCAGTTTGAATGATATTGGCATCAAGGTCAAAGCCGTCCAAAATCAGGCGCGTGTTGCACTGACCTGCTTTAATATCATCTACGTAGTAGAATTTTTTGTCCGACTTAATGAAAACCTGATCAGATACATTATTCCAGAAAATGGTATTTTTTTTCTTTCCTTCCGTGTTGGAACGATCATTAAGCATATCACCTGCGAGATGAATTTTTTCCAGACCATCTACTTTAAATCTTAACAGATCTCCATCCGCCGAGAAACGAAACAAGGTACCGTTTGAAATAAAGTACTCATTAAAATCACTGGTTTTGTAAGCAAAATCCCACGATTTTTTCCAGTTGGTAAAAAATTCGATCTTGTTTCTCTGTATAATATAAAACGTGCCAATGCGCGAAGGAACCAGGATCATGTAATAGTGAAGCAGTCTGTCCGACATCTGGATCAAACTATTTGGCAGGCCGGAAGCCGTTCTGTCGTGATCGGTGTGGCTGTGCGGAACCCGTGAAATTTGCTTTGTATAATATTGAGAATCATCAACAGCGTTGGGACTTTCAATACGCATAACATCGTCCAAATTATCACCAATGGCATAAATTCTGTTGGTATTACCGGTCATGTCCGGCAGAAGGGAATAAAATCTTGGACTTAATAAACTTGAATTGGTTTTATCAAAAGTATAAAAATGATGGCCGTCGAAGCGCACGAGCCCGTTTTCGGTAGCAAGCCAAATAAAGCCGTTTTTATCCGCTGCAATACTTTTAACACTATTTTGAGGCAGCCCGTTTTCATCGGTATATTGACTGACTGCATATTTTTCAGAGTATGACTGGGAATGCCCGGTGGTAAACCACAGGCATATCAAAGCAATTAAGAATATTCTTGTAAACATATATTACTGCCTGATGTGCTTTTCTGTTTTGTGAACCACTAAAAAGTAAAAGTGGCATGTAACAATTTGCAAAATACAATTAATTGATGCTTTTCAAAGCGTTTGTCAGACGGAGGAATTGAATGCCAGTTTTGAAAATACCGTTTACTTTTGGTTGATATTATACATGTGAAAGAAAATAATCGGAGAGGCTATCGAATTTTTAAAGTATCAGGGATCACAGAAGTTTTTAAATGGCTAAGCGGACTGACCATTTTTATATTTGGTGCGGGGATGGTTTTTATGGGCTGGCAGCTCCTGATAAAAGCAAATCTCCCGGGGAAATTGCCGGGAGATTGAAAGTTTAATCCACATTTTTGATACTGCCAAGTAATCAGGTGATAACAACTTTAAGTGTATGTGTTTGGGATTTGATTTTAATTTTTATGTTGATTGTATGCGTGTTATAATTGCCAGTAAAGCGAGCTTATGATTATAGTTTGCTGATGAAATGTTAATGCCTTTTAGTCTGAAAAACAAGTGGTAACTATTTAATCGTTTTTTGAATATATGACGCTTCTATTCAGAAAAAGTCACAATTTTTTTAATATTTAAATAGAAAAAATTATATAGGTCAGCTGCAATCCAGATTTTGCTTATTTGTCTTGTTCAGATTGAAAATAGTTACCTGACAAAAAAATATCTTAATAATTCTATTACCTTAACCAGTAAAATTCCCAGGAAGAAAACCGTTTCCATATACTTGTTCCTGAATTTTTCTTTTGTTCTTAACAATCGCATTTTCACCGAACTTTCCGTCACTTTGAGTATCTCGGCAATGTCGCGTATACTTAGCTCATCAGCATATTTCATCAATAAAAGCCCTTTTTCATCCACTGTAAGCTGGTCCATGGTGTGCTGAAATTTGCGGGCTTCAACATCGTCATGATCAAACAGATTATTTAAAGTAGTGTCATCCGGAATTTCAACCGATTCATCATATACTGTTTCCTGACTTCTTTTATTAGACCGGAGTTGGTCCATGCAATGGTTGTAAGTAATGGAATAAAGCCAGGTTGAAAACTTGGCATCTTCCCTGAAAGTGCTGAGTCTCAGAATTAATTTGAAAAAAATATCATGCGTCAAATCTTCTGCTTTCGCGGAATCTTTTACAAAAAACAGACATTTCTTTCATATAATTTTTCAAAATAACTATTGTTTTGGGTTTGAACATATAGTTTTACCAAGTCTTCATCGGTATAATTTTGATCACGGGATTCTTCTTTAAACGGTTTTTCAGACATACTTTCAAAATGTAACAGGCTAGCCTTGAAGTTTTAGTTTTTAGACAGAGCCGAAAAGTCGGCGCTGTGTATTTTTTTCTGTTGATGTAAAGTGTATTGATTCGCAAAAGACTTTAACCTTGAAGATCAGTATTCCGGTTTTCGGAAGACTGACATTCTTATTCACTTTTTTTTATAAGAATTTCTTTACAGATGGATAATTTGGATTTAAATGAACCTGGCGTTAGACGGGGATGGATGAAAAAAGTAACGAATTATTTCTATTTCGGTAATAAAAAATTTGATAGCGAAGATTTTTGAAATGACCTGAATTCCGTAGGACAGATATCTTCTGGTTTGAAGATTTATTCCTGTTCAATACATCGTATTCAACTATTGTCAACGCTTTGTTTATATTTGATGAATGCGAAAAACACGGACTTTTCAATCTATATATCAGCATGGCTAAAAATCTTTCTACTATTTTCTTAAATGCTTCCGTTTCAAAAGTCTGGGATGCGCTTACAAAACCTGAACTTGTCAAATTATGGCAATATGGGAGTGAATTAGTTACTACATGGGAAGTTGGCAGCACTATAAGATTTAGCGTTGCCTGGGATGGAAAACTGTTCGAACAATGGGGAGTAATATTAGAAATTCGCCCTAAGGAATTGATAAAGTACAGTCTTTTTGCGCCTCGTCCGGGGCTGGAAGACAAACCCGAAAATTATTTCATCATGCATTACATTTTGACAGATGAAAACGGGCAGGTAAAACTTGAAATTTTACAGGAAGATAACAGGCCTGGTGCCGTTCAGGAAGCGCCGCAAGGAGAAGAAAACCCGGTTTTAAAAATGTTAAAGGATATTGTTGAATCTGCCGGATAAGAGAATTCGGGAAAACCAGTTGTAAGATGATTCCAATTACAGATGCCAATAACACGCAAACTTGTTTGTTGGTTATTGATATGCAAAACGCCTCATTTAGTCCTGAATTTCCTTGTTATGATACGGTGGGAGTGCTGGAAAGAATTAATGCGATCACAGATTTATCCCGGAAAAAAGGAATCCCTGTGATTTTGGTACAGCATAACGGAAGTACCCAGAACGAATATGTTCCAATGACTACTGATTGGGAATTATTGCCAGATTTAATCGTTGAGAAAACAGATATTTTGCTGGAAAAAACGGCTAATGACGTATTTTATAACACAGATCTTGAAACAGGTTTAAAAGCGGTGAATATTACAAATTTGATTATTACGGGTGCTGCAACGGAATTTTGTGTGGATTCAAGTGTACAATCAGCCCTGACAAAAGACTTCAACGTGCTGATTGTAGATGACGCGCATACAACAGCAGACAAACCGCATTTAAGTGGTGAGCAAATTACTAAACATTATAATTGGGTATGGAGCAATTTGACGCCAACAAAAGGTAAGATTGAGATTAAAAGCTGTGAAACCATTTTAAAAGAACTGGCATAATAGGGGTTGATATTAAGAAATACATAAAAATACCTTCATTTATCAACCATAGAGGGAATGATAAATGAAGGATAAATAAAGGCTGAAAATCTGAAAATGATCTTTGTATAACGTTTATTTTTTTGCCGACGCCAGATTGGAAATAACCTCCCACTGAAATCTTAAAAATTTATGCAGTGATTCTTCAAGGATTCTTTCCTGGTCACTGTGGGCACCGAAACCTTTTGGACCATCTTCACTATCCATCATCGGGCCGATTCCGTAGCATGCAATGCCTTTTGCACGGAGAAAAGACATGTCGGTTGCACCGGTAAGCATTGTTGGAAGGGTTATGGTATTGTATGTGCTTTTTACGGCAGCTTCAACGATTTTAAATGCCTCAGTGGTCAGGCTGCTTGGTTTTGATCCCGGACGTGAGGCAGCGCTGCTGCTGATAATCTCCACCTGCGGATCATTTATTACCTGTCGCATGGCATCGAGCAACTTGGGCATATCTTCATCCGGCAGCGCACGAATATCCAGCGAAGCTTCTGCCTCGGAAGGAATAACATTGCTGCGGTAACCACCTTTAAAAATATTGGGCGATATAGAAGTGCGCAGCGTTGAGTAATAACGCGGTTCGTTCACCGCCAGATATTCCTGTGCCGTCTCGGTGTCTTTTCCACTTAATATTGACTTGTATCGTGCAGCTTGTTCCGGTGAGCTGATTTCTGCAAGTCTTTGAAAAAAAGCCTGGGTTGTTTCATTCAGACGCATAGGTGTTTGCCATGCCGCCACATTTACAATAGCCTGTGACAAATGCACAATGGCATTACTGCGTAAAGGAACAGAACCGTGTCCGGAAATTCCTCTGGCAACAAGTTTTACGCCACGCGGTACTTTTTCTGTTGTCGCCACTGCTGCGTATTGTATTTTTCCACCAGTACGGGTCACTCCGCCGCCTTCTGCAAAACAATACTCGGCTTCAATTTCCGGCCAGTGCTCTTTAACCATATAATCGATGCCAAACTTTACATTTCCTTCCTCTCCGGATTCTGCCAAAAAGATTACATCGCGATCCAGCGGAATATTCAACCGTTTCAAAGTAAGCATGAGCATAAGGCCCGTGGCAACATTATCTTTGTCGTCCACAGCGCCGCGTCCGTACACATATCCATCTTTTCGGGTGGCAGAAAAAGCAGGATAGGTCCATTTGGTTGAATCAATACTGACAACATCGGTGTGTGCCATTATCAGAACCGGGCGTTTTTTGCCGCTCCCGCTTATACGTGCTACCAAATTCGGGCGGTTTGGGTCAAGTGAAAAAGTCTGAACTTTGATACCTTCTTTCTCCAATACAGATTTCATGTAGGCCACAGCCGGTGCCTCTGTTCCGCCCGGATCACTCGTATTTATCCTGAGCAGTGTTTGAAAATGCAGCATTGTCTCCTGTTCAATTGCCTTCCAGTCAGGCTGTTTGACCTGGGCATTTGCCCCGGCAAAAGTGAGAAACGGAATCAGCAGCAAAAGGCGGAAATTGATTTTCGTCATTGGTGGTTGAGTTTAGTAATTAGTTATAGGAGTACCGTACAGAAGCCTGGATGTGGCATCTTCAAATTTTTATTAACTGGTTTAATAACCAATGAGTTAACTCACGGTATTTTGCTGCGGCTATTTTAAATCTATAAAAAAAGAAATAGCTTAACAATCATTCTTGGAAAATTGAATTAAAAACTGAAAATGCACATGTTTACTTACAGAAAAATGCCACGAAGATGCATGTGAGCAATAATTTGATTTGAAGAAATGGAATGCTGGCATCTTTGCAATAATGGATGTGAACACATTTTAACCTTTATTTTCTGAATAAATTTCGGCTTCAAATAGTATAAAACAGTTAGTAGATTTTAATTGAGCGCATCTGCGTGATAAGAGAATCAGAAATTTTTATATTTGAAGCCCAACCCAGGCACAACGTTATAGATATGGCAGAAAATTTACATGAGCGAATTAGCAGATTAGAGAATATAATTAAGGCATCCGAACTTGGCACGTGGGAATGGAATATTCAAACCAATGAAGTGATTTACAATGAGCACTGGGCCGCGATACTTGGTTACCGGCTGGAAGAATTGATGCCCGTAGTGAAAGATCGTTGGCAAAAACTGATTTATCCCGATGATTTGATTTCATCCGTGGCTGCATTGGATGATCATTTAAACGGGAAAACCAGCCTTTATCAAACGGAAGTCAGGCTTCGACACAAATCGGGTCACTGGGTTTGGGTTTTGGATAAGGGAAAGATAGTCAGCCGGAATAGTGAAGGTAAACCTGAACGGATGATGTGTTCACATCAGGATATTTCGGGCCGGAAAAGAAGCGAACTTTTGCTTGCACAATATAAAGAGCTTTTACAGATTACCAAACAGGCGGCTTTAATCGGTTCCTGGGAACTTGATTTGCGGTTGATGAAAGTAAGCTGGAGTGTTGTAACAGGCAAAATCCATCAGGCCCCGTCAGGTTACAATCCTGGATTTCATGATTTGAAAAAGTTTTATTCCCGCGCAGGAAATGCTTTGCAGATTGTCACTGCTATCAATAAGGCTAAAAAAAAAGCCAAAACTTTTGATCTGGAATTTCAGATCCTGACACACCTGGGGAATTTGAAATGGGTAAGACTTATCGGAGTACCTTTCTATGAAAACAACAAATGCATAAGAATTTCTGGCCTTGTTCAGGATATTGATCAAAAAAATAAAATAATTGCCGACTTAGCTCTTCAGGAAGAGCAGTTCCGGCAGACTTTTGAACATGCAGCCAATGGCATGGCATTGCTAAGTCTTGCCGGGAAGTGGCTGAGGGTTAATAAAAGTCTTTGTGAATTATTGGGTTATAGTCAGGATGAACTATTAAAACTGACGTTTCAGGACATTACTTACGAGGATGATCTGGATGAGGATCTTGGGTTGGTGAAGGAGCTTTTGGATGGCAGGATAAAGAATTATAATATGGAGAAACGGTATCTCCACAAAAATGGAAGTATCGTTTGGGTTCTACTTTCCGTTTCTATGGTTCGAAGCGACCGAGGAGAACCGCTGCATTTTATATCACAAATAAATAATATTACGGAGAGAAAACTTCTTGAACTGCGTTTGCAGAAAACCAATGATCGTTTGAAAGCGATTTTAGATGCCAGTACTCAGGTTGGAATTATTGAAACTCACCTTAACGGGACAATAGAGATATTTAATGTCGGCGCGGAAAATCTTTTGGGATACAGCGAAAACGAACTTGTAGGAAAGAAAACGCCTGAAATTTTTTATTCTGAACAACAGCTTCTTGAAAGAGTGGTTTCTGAAAATTTAAACGCTGTTCCAAAAGGTTTTGAGCTGCTTGTCGGCAGTGTAGACAGCTCAAATTTTGACACTCGTGAATGGACATTTATAAGAAAAGATGCCTCGGAGTTTTCGGCGAGTGTCACCGTCACAACCGTCAGGGATTATCTTGGAATACCCAAAGGATATCTTTTCGTTTTCTTTGATATGTCACAACTTAAAGAGGCTGAGACAAATGTCAAGTCACTTCTGGATATGGCCCAACACCAAAACAGAAGACTTCTGGATTTTGCCAATATCGTTTCACATAATCTTCGTTCTAACGCCGGCAATATCAGCATGCTGCTGGAATTGCTTCGCAACGAGTTTCCGCAAGCCGCAGATAATGAATACTATCCTATGCTTGAAAAGGCTACAAATAATCTGCTTTCAACGATCGGGAATTTGAAAGATATCGTATCGGTGAATTATTCAAGCGAGAAAAATGCTGCTAGTTTAAATGTTTTGAAATTTGTTGAACAGTGCATGGCAAATCTCAGCGCTTTTATTCTTGAAAGTGGTACCATGGTAAGTCTGGAAATTAGCAAAGACATCAATGTTACCGGTACAGCTTCTTATCTGGAAAGTATTCTGATCAATCTTTTATCTAACGCTATTAAATACAGAGCCGCCAATAGGCCTCTTCACATTGATGTATTGGCCAGAACGACAGGAAGTTTTGTTGAAATCTGTATCAGGGATAATGGCAGGGGAATTGATTTGAAAAAATACGGTGATAAAGTATTTGGACTTTACAGAACTTTTCATGGCAATCAGGACGCTCAGGGTATTGGACTGTTTATTACAAAAAGCCAGATTGAGGCCATGGGAGGAACTATTAATCTTATAAGCGAGCCTGAGGTAGGCACAACTTTTACGATCACACTTTTTAATGCTGACAAGGTTATGTCGTCACATTAAGCTTTGACTTTGGATTGCCGGGCATTCAGAGAATCGTAATGCTTGGCAAGACAATGGTATATAATCAGCTCGTAAGCACGCTGTTTTGTATTAAAGGTGCGGTTTACACTCATGTGAATCAGGCTGCTGAGTATGGAAAAATATTCTGTACGACCTGGTAGGATATCGGAAAGTTCGGCCAGGCCGCCTTTGATTTCCTGATTCAAATCGGTTGCACCGGATTCAAATACCTGATCTATGATTTCTTTGAAATTGCGATAATGCATGCCCAGTTGTTTACGCAGCGTAGAATTACCTTCAAATTCATTGAAAAAATTCTCTTTAAGATTTTCCATGAGATCAGCACATGAGGAGAGATCCAGTCCGGAGTTGCTTAACAGCATATTAATTCTCCGGATTGAAAGTTCAAACCGGGCGATTTCATCAGGGATATCTTCAAAGGATGAAATGGATTCTAAAAAATCCATGCTATCCAGATGAAATAAATTCTCGCAGATTTCTATGCCTTCATAGCTATATCGTTCCAGTTCCCGTTCGTAAGTACCAAGCTGTATTTTATAAACAAGACCGTTTTGGACGTACTTTTCGAGCATTTCTTTTACACCATCAATCACCTGATGATAAAAGCCTTCCGGAGCTACTCCCCGGAAACGAAGTCTTAAATGATAATCTGGATCCTGGTAACGGACAAAGAAAAATTGTGTAATAACTTTTTTTTGTACCAATTTGTTGATGAATGGATGAAGTAAAAGCAGCAGTTTGTCAGAAGATTTTTCTTCACAATAAATCTTGAAATACAGCCAATCGCTGCCAACAGAAAAACTTCGCTGGGGAATTGTCTTTGGAATTTTATTTTGTATTCCCTTTAAAGGGGCTGCCTGCGGATTACAAAGAGGAATAACGATTTCGTTTGCAAACCGGAAATCATCCTTACGTAAAAAGCTATTATCTGTTGAAAATAACGTTTCAAAAACGCGTATTTCCTTTTGCTTAGTTACTTCCTGCATCAAAATCTGCAAAGAAAGATGAATGCGTGTGTCAATCAAAAGTTCATTATCACCCGAGGTAATAACAAACTGCGTCGGCAAGCCCATAGCAGCAAGCTTGTCTGCAACATGATTCGGGTGCGAAGAATTAAAAACATGTTCCTCCAGCAGCCAGCTTTGTCTGCTGAGAATAATGTTTTTATATTTTACACGGGGAAGGTGCCGTTGATTGCCAAAAATTGCCCAGTCCCATTGCATATTGAGCTCTGAATCCTGCAATTGTAGTTCACACAAAAACTTGTAAATCGGAAGTCCTTTCGTGAAATTATGTGCATTGGACAGCCGCGGGATAATGCGTTTATTTAACCTTTTGGAACGGAGGATAATTTTCTCATTCACGATTGAAATCATCAAATCCTCAATAGGAATCTGAAAATCTTCGTCCACAGAAGATTTTCCCATGTAAGGAATTTCATAGCGATGCAGGACAGGACGTGTCATAATATTGCCAGCTCCTGAGTCGGGGCAGTGAACAATTTCTGCAAAAATCACATCCGGACTGTTTTGCTCCTCCAATTGGGCGCATTGCAAAAGCTGCTTACTCAACGCAGGGTCTGCATCATGAAAACGACTTAGAATATTGACGGCAGAGGGGCCGCTGCACGTTAAAAGATTAAACATAAAATCCCCCTGGTCGACAGCTTCGACAGATTCTGCCAATAGATTTCCCAGTGTATAAAAGCTGTAAGGCAGCGATGAAGATTTTACCTTTTCTTCTTTTTTAAAATCTTCAAGAGCACTTAGGTCAGCATCGGTAAGTTCGATTTCGGATAACTGGTTTTTTAAAAAAAGCGTGTATTTATCAATGAGCAGATTTTGCCACCATTCGGGATATTCTGCTGTCTGTTTTTTCTGGTTTTTTGGAAAAGAAAGTTCTTCGATCATTGGCGTGTAGCTGGCTCCAAGCGTACTTTGAAGGCCATAACCTATGCCGGTTTGATGATCCAGCACGGTTGTAAGTACTGCTTCCTGCTGCTGATACCGATCCTGAAATCTTTTTTTGAACTCCTCAATATCCCGGTTTTTTTTTGGTCTGTTTAAAACAAATAAACGGGAAAGCTGTCTTGTTATCGTCGATATTGTTTTATCCGACAAATGATTCACCGTGCTGAGTGCAACGGTATCCACATGTACAAGATCTTTTTTAATTGTAGGAATGCCAAGAAAGTCGAGCTTTTCCTGAAGTGCCTGGTACATCCGGACTCTATTGTCTTGCTGGTTAAGAAGTTGCAGCAAAGCATTGAGATGTCCTGTGAGCAGATAAGTATGATCCAAATGAGAAATTTTCTCAATCATCGTATCCAGATAGCCGGCACCGGTTACATTCGGTTCGAGCTCGGTTACCAGTATCCTATTTTCGATTAATTCGTCGATAAAATCATAAGCTTCCACAGCTTCAATCGTGTGGCTTTGCAGCAAGGCTATAAGCTCGGGAATTTTCACACCATTCCGGGCGCGGTCTAAAATCAATCGTAAATATTCATCGCCTTCCAAGGAGCTGACAAAATAGCTTCTGCGTTCCTTGTCGACAACTTGCTCAATATATCTAAAATCCTCACCAGCTGCATAAAGCGAGCTGTTTACTGATAAGGTAAGCTGCATACGCACACTTTGTTGTCTGATCAGCCATTCTTTAATAGCGATCAGGCATTCCATATCCAGGCGTGTATGCTTGATCAGCACATCCTGTTCAGAAATGCGCATGTCAGTTTCAGCACTGATAATGCCGGTCGAAGCCAGTGCAAAAAAACCGTAGGGAGTACAACGCGTACTCATCCTCACCAGATATTTGTAGAGTGTAATTTCAAGTTTATCAGTTTCTGAGACTTTTTCACCCGTCAGCCATTTGATAAACCTTTCATACAAAACACCTGATGCAAGATAAATTGCTTCCTGAGCTCCAGTGTTTCCAGAGTACCATTCCCTAAGTATATCAGAACTTTTATTGATTAAAAGTTCCTGATGAAATTTCTCAAGCTGATCAACGGCAATAAGTGGTCGCCGAAGCATGAACAGGCCAAAGTGAGAAAGCATGAGGTGACGGCACTGGTGAATTATATGTCAAAAAATAGGATCTAACTGTTGCAAGATAACAATCTAAAACAATTTTCACTTATTGCCACTGCCCGATTTTTATATTCAGGCGCTTTTACGACAAAAAGCAATGTCTCTGAATTTTTCCAAAGCCCTTTGAAGATTCGCAGGGGGGAATGGTTCTTTCAAAAAGTATAACGGATCCAATCCATATCCTGAAAAAAGATATTCCGGATATGAAGCTGAAATGATAAGCGCCTGTTGTTTACGGAGTTCCGATAAAATACTTTCAGGAACCGTCATTTCAGGTGAAGGCAAACTTGCAAAAACAAGGTCATAAGATCCTGTCTGCAGCGTGCTCAATGCCTCTGCCGAATATGCACCAGACCAGGTAAGTTCAAGGCAACTCGTACGGCGTATGAAACTTTCCAGAAAGCTATCGGCAAGCCACCACTTTTTGATAAGAATACATCTGTACACCGGCTTTGGAGTTATTTGAAAACTGGATTCAATGGTGTTCGACCAGTTTACCGCGTTCACAGTAAGAATGAGGTCATGCCTGTGTTATCTTTTGATTGCTGGGCGCTGTTCTTTGCACTTAGTGAAGTGATTCTCTCTTTTTTAAGAACAAGACGTTTGCTAACAGATGCGGAAGTTGTGGATTTTGATTGCATGGGTATGTAAGATTTTAAAGTATAAATTAATATTTAAAATCATACAGCCTTCTTTGTGACTGAATGATGAAACGAAGCTAGTGTTTCTCTCCAGCCATTTTTAATTATTTAGACGTAATGGGAGGCGTTTTTCGATAAGCGGCAAACTATTACCGATAAAATTTATTGGTCGGTAAAATACTATCAGTCTGCATTAAGAAATATTTGAAGGGTTACCTCGTATTCCAGTTCAGTTTTTTGAAAAGTGAGCTCATGTACGTCAGGGTACAGCATGCTGAGGCGTTTACGGGTATTGGAAAGACCTATACCGCCGGATTTTTTAGAAGGGGTAATCACAATAGGTGTCTTACTGTTTTCAGGAAGACTGTTTTGTACAGTAAAGTACAGCGTGTCGTTTTCCACAAGTACTGAAATGTGGACGTAAGATGATTTGATACTTAAATTGACTCCATGCTTAAATGCATTTTCAACAAGAGAAATCAAAAGCAGGGGAGCAATTTTGTGTCTTTCGGTAATGCCCTCAGTATCCATCGAAATTTTAACAAGATCGGAAGAATGACGGTATTTTTCAAGATCCAGGTAATTTTCGATGTATTCAATTTCTTCAATTAAAGGTACTCTGTCTTCATTGACGCCATACAAACTATAACGCATTAAACCGGACAGTTTAAGAACCAGGTCCGAAGCCTGATCATCCACATCCAAAGTCCGGTTATAAATACTGTTGAGGGTATTAAACAAAAAGTGCGGATTAATTTGAGATTTTAAAAAGCCAAGTTCTAATGCCAGATTATCTCTTTCCAAAGCCAGGTTATTGTTTTTGAGCATCATATTATTTCTTTGAAACTCAATCGTATCCCTGAAATATTTGATACTCAGGTAAATAGTAGGGACCTCAAAGCTGTACCAGAAATTCCAGGAAGCCACTTTCGGCATTGTAAAACAACCAAACCATCCGGCTTGTATTAAAAACAAGCCGTAAACCTTCTGTATCCATACATCCTGATATTTGCCAGATGCATAGCCATTACTATATGGAAGAAGCTGACGGATTGAAAAATAATTACACCAGTAAACCAGAAGAAAAATAACTAAAAAGCTCAGTATGAATGGAATGACCTTCTTCTTGTAAAGATATCTGGGGAAAATAAAAAGGCTGAAACAGTAGTAAATAAATAAGGTTTGAAAGAAGAAAATTGTGCATAAGATATTCGTAATGAATAAATTATCTCTTGTGAATGGCCCTACCGAAAAATATTTACTGATAATCCAGGTAAGAATGCATAAACAAAGATGAAAAATAATGATCCCGGCTTTTTTATTATCGAATATAGCCTGCAAACTGATTTTATTTTTCATCCGGATTTTATTTATTTTCAGCTGCTTTTTTTAAAGCTTCAAGCACAACTTCTCTGTAAGTGACACCAATGTCTACTTTTTTGCCATCTATGGTTGTAATCTGATTTCCATCTATTTCTTCAATGGCGTTGATCCTTATAATATTAGAACGGTTAACCCGTATAAAACGGTTTTCCGGAAGCATGGTTTCCATTTTAGTCATGGTATTCAGGGTGACGATCGTTTTGCCGGGGAGAAAGATTTTGATGTAATCTTTCATCGCCTCAATAAGAAGAATTTCTTCCGGAATAACCCTGACAAGCTTTTTATCTTCCTTAATCAACAGAAAATCACTGCCATTTTGTTCTCTTTTGGTTGGTGACGGCAGCTTCAAAGGCATGTTTGCAGAAAGATCCGGTTGTCGTATTTCTGTATTGTCCGTTTTGAGTGCCAATAACTCCGTAACCCGGTTAATGGCTCGTATAAATCTTTCAAAAGATACCGGTTTGAGCAGATAGTCAGTCACTTCGTGTTCAAAACCTTCCAATGCGTAATCGGAGTATGCTGAAAACATTAATATTTTTGGGCGCATATTTCCTTTCAATGAGCGGATGAATTCAAAACCGTTCATTTCCGGCATTTCCACATCAAGGAATATCAAATCAGGTTTAAGCCGCTGCATCTGGAAAAGGGCATCCACCGCATTTCCAAATTCACCGACTACTTCTAAAAAGGGCACACGTGCAACAAATTTTCTGATGACTTCGCGAGCACCAGGCTCGTCATCTATGATAAAACATTGTAAAATCGTACTCATAGTCCATGATTCATCGGTTCGTCTGAAATTTTACCGCATTGGTCGAATAATCGTAAAACTGGTCGAAATTGTTTTAGTTCCATAATTCAATACGCGTATTTTTATTACAGAATTTATATTAACAATTAAAAGGACTCATATCAGTAAGGGAGCTTTTGTGTAGTAGAACTAAGTTTTTTGGATTACAGGCTACTTTCCACGGATTTAAATTGACTGTAAACATAATATTAATATACGCTACTTTTAAAAGAACAGATTTTTGATATTTCATAAGGCTAGTAGCACAAGGGTTTAGCTTGTAATTAAATTTAAGAGGTAGGTATAAAGACATAATTAATGCTCAACGTTATGATGGTTAAATAAGGTTTTAAGTTTTTCGGAAAATGAAAAACTGATCCTATAGTGTGTGCGTAGTGAGGAACAGGATTACATTTTTTGTAATCCTGTTTTTGTTTGGTAGCCATTCAATACCGGAAATTTCTTTCTCTGAAATGACCATTTTAAGCCCTGAGCATATTACATTTCAGCCAATATTCTGGTCAGGATGTGCAATTCCAAAGTTTAGGGCTAATTTACTAAAAGTATACGACATCCTTTTAAGATTGAAGCATCCAATCCGGGTTCAGTAGTCGTTTTGTTTGATCGGGATTGTATTAATGTCCTTGTTTTCTCAATTTTATACTTTTCATGACAGGAAATCTTCATAATATAATTTTTCTTTGCCTTGGGTTGATCGTTTGTGTGTCGTTGCTAACGGTGATGGCGCGGAAACTTAAAATTGCCTATCCCATCTTTCTTGTTCTGGCCGGATTATTTATCAGCCTGATACCCGGTGTGCCTGCCATCCATTTAGAGCCGGAATTAATTTTCATTGTCATTTTGCCCCCTGTTCTGTTTGATGCAGCGCATGAAATGTCGTTAAAAGCGCTCTGGAAATGGAGACGAATCATTTCAGTCATGGCTTTGGGTTATGTGCTGTTCACCGCCACTGCGGTTGCTTTTGTGAGTGTATGGCTCATTCCGGGTTTTACACTGAGCCAGGGCTTTTTGCTGGGGGCAATAATTTCGCCACCGGATGCATCTGCGGTCATGGCTGTTTTAAGATACAGCAGACTGCCCAAAGGTACTATGGCAATTCTGGAAGGAGAGAGCCTTCTGAATGATGCTACCAGTCTTACCTTATTCCGTTTTGCTCTCGCTGCCATCACCACGCAGCATTTTGTATGGCACGAAGCAGTTACTGGTTTTGGATTGGTGGTAGTCTCGGGCGTGGCTATCGGGCTAGCTTTTGGAGGATTGTCGTATGCAATCTATAAATGGCTCCCAACGGATGCGAATGTCGATATCGCGATTTCGGTCGCGCTGCCGTATCTGATGTATCTGAGTGCAGAAGCTGTTAATTCTTCGGGAGTACTGGCGGTTGTGAGTGGAGGCTTGCTGGTAGCCTACCAGACTCACTTTGTGTTTTCGCACAAAAGCAGGCTCAAATCTGCTTCGCTCTGGTCATCTATTGTGTTTATTCTCAATGCCGTAGTCTTTTTTCTGATCGGATTACAATTACCGGAAATTATCAAAGACTTGGGGCGGTCCGGTCTGGTTACAGCAACGGGTTATGCATTAATTATTACGCTGGTCGTGATCATTGTCCGTTTGATATCGGGTCTTTTCAGTTCAGTTTTTACTACCTACATCAGCCGGTATATTACTGTCGCTGCAAAACGGCCAGGCTGGCGTCTGCCGCTTTTAAGCAGCTGGGCAGGTATGCGCGGCGTTGTTTCTTTGGCTTCTGCCTCGGCAATTCCATTATTGCTGCCTGATGGCCAAGGCTTTCCTCATCGCAACCTGATTTTATTTATCACCTTTATGGTTATTCTAGTAACATTGATAGGGCAGGGATTAAGTCTTCCCTGGATGATCAGAAAACTGGATCCCAAACCGCTGGAAGATTTAAAATCAGATCATCATCAGCTGCTTGAAATTGAATTGGAGCTGTACGGAGTTGCTGAGAAAGAACTTAATCTTAAACACAAGGCCGATGTTGACAAAAATGTGCTTTTGCAATACCGCGGTGAATATCTCAGCCATAAGCGGGAATTATTAAAAGATGCTAACAGTGATGACGGCGCAAGACAAAAAGCCATGGAACGACTGGATCATTTCAGTGAAATTATGGGCAGGGTCATTGCAAGGGAACGTCACGAGTTGCATGCATTCAGAAGAAAGGCTGAATATGACGATGATATCATTGCGTTCATCGAACATCGTCTAGATTTGGAAGAGGAGCAGCTCCAAAGGGATATGGATATGGAAAATTAATTTACCACGAAGGCTTAAAAATAAAAGCAGACCAGATATAAATCAGGCCTGCTTTCGATAATTTCAATTTATTGTTCAAGCGTCACTCCTTCTTTAATCTGACTGACAAATTCAGGAGATGGCTTGAAGTATGGAATCACGTGCGCGTCAACGATAATGGTGGAGTTAAGCGCGATATTTCTGGCAGTTTTCTGGGCCCTGTGTTTGATGGTAAAACTTCCAAAGCCACGGAAATAGACATTTTCTCCTTCACTCAGCGAATCTTTGATTGTTACAAAAAATGATTCAACTACTTTTTCAACGGTGTCCTTTTCGATCCCTGTCCGTTCTGATATTTTGGAAATGGTTTCTGCTTTTGTCATGCGGTCTGTATTGTGGGGTAAAACAAAGCTCAAAGGTAAGGTTTTCTGCATTAACACACAGGTTTTTAGCAGTAAAAGTCTCAAGCCGCATTTATTTTTCAGATTTCAAATGCGATCCAGCTTTTTAGCAAAATCTATTAACACGTCCTTATCCTTTATGACCGCCATAAAACCTGAAATATGTCTGAATACAAATCCATCAAGAGCAGTTACAGTTTCCGGGACAACGGCTACATTGGTATCAATGGTTTGGATCTGCCAGCCATTGGCATGCGGTAAGATAGCAAAAGTATGCTCTTTTTTATCTTTCCAAACCGTAGAAAACTGATCAAATACTGCTACGTTGTTATCTAAAATAGTCCGGAATTGATAATCTGATTCTGATTTTGCCTTTTTAACCGACGAATAAATCTCATTGGCTATGATGTCCTGAGCTACTTCTACCGCCTTTAAAAATTGCCTGAATTGCACGGCAGCATCTGTCATATCGCGGTTAAAACCACCCAAAATCCCGGAAGTATTTTTAAATCCTTTGGGAAGTGTTGACCAAAGTTCAAAAATATTATCACGATTTGTGTCCATTACATCAATCGACGAAATAAACCGTCCGAAAAAGGCCTGGGCGTCAACAGGACAGATTTCATTTTTAAAATGCTCATAAACCAGACCGGCAGCTGATAAAAGTTCTCTGTTTTGATGATGGTCAAAATTGAGCATCTCAGGATCATAAACCCCGCCAACATCCAAAACCAGAATATTGCTATCGGCGACTGCCTCTGCAAGCACTTTGGGATCACGGGTTCGGATTAATTCGAATTGATAACCTGCCTGGCGCAGAAGGGCAACAGCAATGACCTCGTCTGCGTGAAAGGCTGTGTCATGGGTAATGACAGTTGAAAAAGACATAAAGAAAAAATAAGATTTCCGCAAAATTAGTGAATTCAGCGGGATTGTCCGGCACTGATTACACCCAGATAACGGCCCATCCAATAAGGCAGCAAAAAACTGTCACCTGCACTGAGTTCAGTATTTCCGTTTGTTTCAGCGTCAAGTTTGAAAAGGTTTCTGTTATGTTTTAACTCCGGCCGCTCATCAGGCGGAAGCACTTCTTTGGTTGTTTGCCCGCGAAAATTCGGTGCTATTAGTTCAATATCTTTTCTGTGACTGTTCAGCGTTTTCCACTCGATCATGTCAAGAGGGAATTCTTTCAAATACCAGATTGTCTCGTTCAAATCAAAAGCTTTGGCGCCTGTCATGGCATAACACAAATTCCAAAGGCCATCTTTTTCGGGACGCTCCAATTCCCAGTGCTGCCGGATTGCAACCCTGTATTTTTCTTTCAGATTTTGATCAAAAGCATAGGGATATAAACACCAATAAGCAAGAAAATACATTTCATCATCAGAATGATTCCAGCCTTCTGATAACATCTTCGCCCAGTCTCCTGCAGACGAATCAGCCTGGCCAATATCAGCCATCGGTCGTGTTAGATTTTCCAGATAGCCATATTTATTCATCAATTCATAAGCTTTTTGTTTGTAAATCGGTTTTCCGGTGAAGTGATAAGCCGCCTGTAAAAAGCCTATAATGTTGGAAGAATTCAGTTTTCGATCACCAATATTTTTTCCAAAACCATTAACATACGCAGGATTCCACTTCGCCCAAAGTGTTGGTTTTCCATCAAAATCAATAAGATACCAGTCGTTTTTAATAATATTAGTCATAAGCTCGTCCATGCGCTTGATGGCGCGTTGCTTCACCGGACCATCCATTAATTCCGCCATCAGTGTGAGCGTGAACATCTGCCCGACGGTTTGATCACTGCTGGTTGTTCCCCGCCAATCCCATTCGGGATCTTTGGCATGAACCCAACCGTTGGTCATTCCGCCGTCCCATGGTACATTTGAAAATTTGTGGTAACCTCTGTGTTCAAATCCGCGGGCAAAAAAACCTTGGATCCCAGTAATGTCAAAAAGCCGCTCCATCGCTTCAAACGATTCAAGACAATTTTGCAGCGCCTCCTGGCTTCCGGTTACCTTGTATCGGAAAAGCTGACTCACCAGATACATGGATGTCCATAAATTATCACTATCGCGCTGCCCGGTTTGGGCGGTGGACAAATCACCTTTGACAATGGAAGCAATATCGCTGTTAAATCCATAGCGAATATGCCTTTCTCTTACCTGTTTTTCATAAACAAGGGCTTTCTTTTCCAAAGTCATCGGATCAAAATGAATTTCTGCCAGACCTTTGTTTGTCAATATCAGGATGTTTCCATTTTCGCCCTGTGAAATTGCGACGACCTGATTGGATGGAAGCCAGCGTTCTCCAAAATAATAATTGAATTTTCCATCCTCACGAAGCATGAAAGCACCCAGATTACTACCAAACCACAATTTTCCTTTGATGGAATGAATTTGAGTCAAAGCGCTTACCGGTAACTTAGCTGACAAAGGTTTGATTACATTAAATTTTACAGCATCCAGGATTTGGTAGCCATTTTTTGTTCCGATAAAAACCTGGTTTTTGTCAATATCAAAACAAGTCAGATCAGAACTTTTAAAACCTGTTTTAAGCTCTTTCTCACCTGGTAAAAGGTACTGAACGGAGTTATTACTTAAAAATAAATACCGGTTTCTAACAGCGTCGTATTTGATATCGAGCAAAGTTTCTGTGCCGGCGTTTCCTTCCCAGAAAAGTTTTTTACCATTAAAAATCTTTACATTTTTTCCATCCGAAACCACACTGGTGAAGTCAGGCCCGGTACACAAAATACTTGCGCGCGGTAACCCATGGTTAGTCAGCCAACTGCCGGCAAAAGCATTACTGAAAACAGCAACACTGTCCAGATAAACAAGCTGATTGTTGTAAAGAGAAATATCTTTGATATGTCTGTCTAAAAGAGGTTTGTATGATTTGTCGGGTTTCAAAGTTCCGGGATACTGAAATTTTCCGGCATCGGGTTTTAATATTCCTTTTGAAGAAACAATATAAACGATACCATTGCGGTCCGTTTTTACATTGGCTAGTGAAATGGTGCTGTCTGTTAAATAATATTTTACGCTGTAATCCTGTAAATAAGACTTGTCTTTATAGGGAGTTATTTGCGCAGATAAATCCTGTAAAATAAGAGAAAGTAAGCCGACACAGAGAAAGGTTATTCGTTTTCGCATAATACCAGATTTTGAATAATAGATATACCGTGGTCGGTTGTTTTATGACTATCATAATTTGGTAATGCACAAAAAATAGTTTTGAAAAGATTGTTGGTATGTATGAACATATCAATTTCAAATGTATCTTTATCGAAAATTTGAATGAGATATATACAATTTTCTATGAGATTGTTACAGAAAATCTACTTTGTACTTTTGGCTGCAATGTTTGCATCCTGCGCTTCATCGCATGATAATTTCCTGAAATATGTCGACCCGAACATCGGAACGGCACATAGCCGCTGGTTTTTTTACACGCCGGCCGCAGTGCCTTATGGAATGGCAAAACTGGCTCCGTCGACAAACGGGCATTATGGAAATCCTTCCGGCTGGGAGGCTGTGGGGTATGATACCCGGCAGAATTCAATCGAAGGTTTTGTGAATTTTCATGAGTGGCAGATAGGAGGGGTAAGTTTTATGCCCACCAACGGAATTGTAAAAGTGAAACCCGGTGATCTGGAAGGACCAAAAACGGGATATCGCTCCGGATTTGACAGAAAAAATCAGGTGGCCCATCCTGGGTATTACAAAGTGCTGCTTGATGATTATCAGATCACTGCTGAACTTACTGCCACCAAAAGAGTAGGTTTTCACCGCTATACTTTCCCTAAAAATGACCATTCACATATCATTCTGGACATTGGGAATAAACAAGGTGAAAGTAGTGATGTGACTGCTGCCGAAGTTAAAATGGTGGATGATACCCATTTTGAGGGTTATGTCAGTACTTATCCCAAATACGTTGGACTTTATGATCCCGAAGGGAAGGTCTCCATGTATTTTTATGGTGAAGTAAGTCGCAAACCCAAAAATATTTCGGCTTTTACCGCTGATCATGTCTTTGAAAATAAATCTTTTTCAGAAGGTAAAGGTGCTGGTCTTGTGTTAAATTTTACAACAGCAGAAAAGGACCAGATCGAAATCAAAGTTGGACTTTCCTATACCTCAACAGTTAATGCAAGGGAAAATCTGTTGGCAGAAGCCAGAGATCTGACCTTCGATAAGGCCAAAGAAAAAGCACAAAAAATCTGGAAGCAGGAGCTTGGGAAAATAGCACTGACGGACTCGAATCAGAATAATAAAACAAAATTTTATACCGGTTTGTTTCATGCTTTGCTGGGCCGGGGAATTGCCAGCGATGTGAACGGGTCTTATCCTATGCACGGCGGAATTCAAGGGAAATTACCTGTTAGCAAGGATGGCCAGACACCAGAATTCATGAACACCGACGCTATCTGGGGCGCTTTCTGGAACATTACCCAGCTTTGGTCTTTGTCTTATCCGCAGTGGTATGGCAATTACGTCAATACCGAGCTTCAAATTTATAAAGACAAAGGCTGGTTTGGCGACGGTATCGCCAACAGCGAATATGTTTCAGGCGTAGGAACAAATTTTGTTGGTCTGGCTATTGTCGGCGCCTACAATGCCGGCATCAGAAATTATGATACAGAGCTGGCTTACCAGGCTGTAAAAGCCAATGAAATGAATTGGATCAACAGAAAACCGGGTTCCGGGAAAATGGATACAAAAGCTTTCATGAAGTATGGTTTTGTTCCTTTTCTGAATGAAGATAAAACTGATTCTACCGGCTCACATTTTTCTGCTTCGCACACGCTTGAATATAGTTTTAGCGCGTATGCGGCGGCGCAGATGGCAAAATCTTTAAATAAAAAGCAGGATTATGAAGCGTTGATAAAATATGCCAATGGCTGGAAAAAAATTTTCAACCCGCAAAACAAGCTGATGCATCCCAAAAAGGCAGACGGATCTTATATTGATAAACTCGATCCTTATGAGCCCTGGCGAGGTTTTCAGGAGGGAAATGCGGTGCAATACACGTTTTACGTTCCTCACAATCCGGCAGGATTGATTCAGGTAATGGGTAAAGATATCTTCAATAATAAACTTGACAGCATTTTTACGTCCTCGGAGAAATCAGGTTTTGGCGGTGGAAAACAGATCGATGCTTTTGCCGGAATAAAATCTATTTATAACCATGGTAATCAACCGTGCCTGCATATCAGCTGGCTGTTTAATTTTTCGGGCAAACCATGGCTTACACAAAAATGGACAAGACTTATTTGTGATCAGTTCTATGGTACTGAACCGATTCACGGTTATGGCTATGGCCAGGATGAAGATCAGGGGCAGCTCGGTTCCTGGTATGTACTTGCATCGCTGGGTTTGTTTGATGTAAAAGGATTTACGGATGCCCGTCCGATCATTGAGCTTGGCAGTCCGCATTTTACAAAAGCCTTGATTAAGCTGGGTAATTCAAAAAATCTTACGATTAAAACCGTCAACAATTCAGAGGAGAATATGTTTATTCAATCCGCAAGCTTCAACGGTAAAAAACTGGAAAACTGCTGGTTATATCGCGATGAACTTATGAAAGGCGGTAACCTGGAATTCACGATGGGAAAAGAGCCAAATCAATCGTGGGGAGTTGCTACACCACCTCCATCGGAATAATTCTTAATTATGACTAAGGTCCGATTGCTGCGTAGGAATGGTTTCATCAGCATTAAAAGTTGGAAGACTGGAACGTAGCGCCGGATTATCCAGCATTTGTTTAAGACGGACCGGATCGGGATATGGAATCTGGAAAGCTGGTTTTTGAAGCGTTGACTGATTACCGGTTCTTAAATATTCGGAAACGTTTTTAATCTGTATCAAACCCATTTTATGCCGGTTTTGCATATCAATAATATCATCCTTTCTTCTGGCAAAATGACCTTTGAAGAAAACTGTAAAAAATAAAATACTGACAAGTGTAAGTGCAAAGTTGATCCCTGATCTTTTATAAAATAATATTGGCAGTCGAAGTGCAAACCAGGCATTAGCGGTAAGACCAATGCAAAGAAAATCAGCATACCGTGATGTGACACTATTCAAATCATGACCGCGGCCATAACTTGTCGCGAAAGCTTGCAAAAGTGACCAAAGCAAACAGCCGGCCATAAGCAGGTCGTATCGGGTAAAATTTTTATGGTGTATCAAATAAGGAAGTGCAATACAGGTTGGTATCCATAGCATAAGCGCTGCCCAATACCTGACTTTAAAGGGCCAGCTTTCCATCAGCAAAAAAGTGGTAAATAACTCTTTAACACTATGCGCTTTAAAAATTTCATGGCCAGGCATAGGCGGGATTGTCAGATAACCCACCAACGCAGTAATGAGTAATATTGAAATAAACAATATAGTTTTAGCCTGCTTCTTGCCAAGATAAGCATGAAAAATATATACCGATGCAACGGCAAAAGGTGTCATAATGCCTGATGCCATTGTAAATACGCTTAGCACACAAAGTATAAATATAAGAATAAAGGAAACAGTTTTGAAGGGACGCCATACAGAAAGTGCCAGTGCGGAAACGGTGAATAAAATCAGAAAATAAAACTGACTTTGAAAACCTACAAGAAGATTTTCCCAGACAAAGGGAAATACAGCGCCGGTCAGGATAACAGGCAGCATGAGCCATTTTATTCCTTTTAATTCTCCTGTTTTATAAACCAGGAGAATTAAAAGAAAGGGAGACGAGGAAGCCAGTAAGATATTAATCCGTGCCTCGGTCAGATTATTCCAGTGACCGCTTATTTCGTATGATAGTAAAGTCAGGAGTCTGGTTGGTAATACGCGGTGCTCGTTGTGCGGCAGCCAAAGGTCCTGGAATTTAAATGTCCCTTCCAGCCACGGGCGTAATAAATGATCTCCTTCGGCATCCCATTGATCCCAAAATGGTAGGGACACGGCGAAATGTTCGACGTAATACCAGCGGGGAATAGCAATCAGGGCAAAAAGAAGAAGAAAAAGTAAAGGTGTTTTTAAGTTATAATGCTGATCATCTGCCAGTAATCCTGCAATCTTTTTCTCACTGACCGTTTTGACGCTAGCACTTGCAAGATCGGAAGAGGAATAAAATTTCATTCAATTATGATTTGTCAGGTGGTGTATCAATATAAAACTGACTTTAAAAACCGGCAAATGTAGTGTCAGCTACCTGGCGGCTGATAAATTAATCAGTGAATGAAGGGACACGGGCGATTTGAATTTGGTTGCAAACAATATGAATCTTCGTGCATTTTTCCATTCTTCAACGCTTTAATTCATTCTTCGAGGTTGTAAAACTTCCGGAAAAATTTCAAATAAGTATACTGAGCCGTTTCTGGTCTGATTTTTTAAATCGGCTTTAAACTTCATCAAACTAAATTATTATGAAAAAGAACATAGTTTTTATACACGGAATGTTCCAGAATCCCAAAAGCTGGGAAAAATGGATTGCTTATTTTTCAGAACGCGGATATAACTGCACGGCCCCGGCCTGGCCCGATCATGCAGGAGAACCTTCGCAACTGCGCAGTAATCCTCCATCGGGTTTAGGTGATTTGATGCTGGATGATGTGATTGCGGCAATGGAAACTGCTGTAATTGCAGCGGGTGGAAATAATCCTGATGTTAATGAAAAACCTATAATAGCAGGACATTCGGTAGGAGGGCTTTTAACACAAATTTTTGTGAGCCGCAATCTTGCAAGTCTTGGCGTGCCAGTTAGTTCTGTTGCTCCAAATATGATGATGACACTTGACTGGCCATTTTTCAAAAACGTATCTGCGATAGCTAATCCTTTCAAAGGCGATGAACCGTTTTTTCAAACTCCCGAAAGTTTCCACGAAAGTTTTTGTAATACGCTGGATGAAGCATCGGCCAAAGTGGCTTTTGAGCAATTTGCAACGCATGATAGCCGCAATGTTTTGAGAGGGTGCCTTGGACCATCCGGCCATATTGATCTCGATATGCCGCATGTACCTTTGCTTTTTGTCAGTGGAAAAGAAGATCAGATTGTACCAACCGAGCTGGTAGAAAAAAATAGTAAGGCATATACAGATGATGTCAGCGGACTAACTTCTTACAAGGAATTTGAGGGCCGTTCTCATTATATCTGCGGTGAACCGGGTTGGGAAGAAGTTGCTTCCTACGTATACAACTGGGTTGAAACGCATCAGGAACACGTTGTTCTATAATTGACTGACCTGTTTGGTTAATTTAAATAAAAAAGGATCAGTAAATCATGTAAAGTGATTTGCTGATCCTTTTTTATTGATGCAAAAACTCAATAATACGAGCATTATAGTTTCAACGAATTTCAACTTTTTTACCACCTTATTGTAAAATTTGTTCATATCAAACTTAAAAAACCAGAGGGGCAGGTCTTACTTTTTTCGGGCAGAGTTTAGTGTTTTTTACAAATCTACATCCCTATGAAAGGAATCAATTCTACATGTTTTACCGGGCCACAGGATTTGTAATTGTGGTATAGTTGTTGTCAGTAGCTACATAATCATCAAAACTAAAAACAATTTTATGAGAGCAGCCGTATTTCACAAACCAGGCGATATTAGCGTGGACAACGTTCCGGATCCGGAAATCCTTGATCCAAGAGATATTATTCTTAAAGTAACATCCACGGCCATTTGTGGGTCAGATCTTCATATTATGAGTGGTTCTGTACCTCAAAAAGAAGATATGGTTTTGGGTCACGAATTTATGGGAATTGTAGAGGAAGTTGGCTCTGCGATTACTAATCTTAAAAAGGGAGACCGTGTAGTGGTGCCCTTTCCGATTTCCTGCGGACAATGCTTTTTCTGTAAACATGAAGCTTCGCCGGCCTGTGAGAATTCTAACTTCAAACATTATGGTCCCAACGGCGATATGCTGGATCAAAAGGGTGGCGCATTATTTGGATATACAGATTTGTACGGTGGATATTCCGGCGGACAGGCACAGTACGTACGCGTACCTTATGCTGACATCAGCCCCCGGATTGTTCCGGATAACATGACCGATGAGCAGGTATTATTTTTAACAGATATTTTTCCAACAGGTTGGTCGGCAATTGACTGGGCGCAATTAAAAGGTGGTGAGGTAGTTGCGATTTTCGGATCCGGTCCGGTAGGGTTAATGGCTCAGAAAGCTGCCTGGATTAATGGTGCAAGTCGCGTAATTGCTATTGATCCGCTTAATTACCGTTTGGATAAAGCCAAAAGGGTTAACAAAGTTGATACACTTAATCCTAAGGAAGTAGATGTCGTTCAGGCTATACGTGATATGACCGGTGGCAGGGGAGCAGATGTATGCGTGGATGCAGTCGGTTTTGAGCCGGAAAGATCATTTCTTGATAAAGCAAAAGCAGCCATTAACTTTGAAGTAGGTTCACCAAAAGTACTCGAAATGTGTTTCGAAGCTGTACGCCGAATGGGGACTGTTTCTATTGTGGGTGTTTATGGATCTACTTATGACAATTTTCCAATGCACCGGATTTTTGACAAAGGTATAACGATCAAACAGGGACAGGCGCCGGTTCTGAATTATATCGATCATTTAATTGATCTTGTCAAAGAAGAAAAAGTAGTATTGGACGATATTATTACCCATACTTTATCTTTGGAAGATGCTGCGCATGGATACAAGATTTTCCAGGAAAAAGAAGAAGATTGTGTCAAAGTTGTTTTAAAGCCATAAATAAATATGTCCCTTTCAACAGCTTTGAAAGGGACATATTTTCAATTTTAATCCAGTCGTATGTTATAAATCTGACGGCAAATAAATTTCAAATACCGATCCCTGGCCAGGTTGGCTGGTTGCTGTAATTGCGCCTCCATGATTTGCTACTACCTTATCACAAATCGCCAATCCAATCCCAGTGCCTTCAAATTCACTTTTGCCATGAAGACGTTGAAAAGCCTGAAAAATCCTGTCGGCATATTGTTGTTCAAATCCTATTCCATTATCTGTTACTGAAATCAAATGATAGGAAGATGCCCAGCGCGTAGGTTTCACGTGCGGTGGGATTTCTGTTGATTTTATTAATCTTGATCTGATATGAATTCTTGGTAAGCTTCCCGCATCACGAAATTTAATAGCATTGCTGACCAGATTTTGGAACAATTGTCCCAGCTGAACCTTATCACCATTAATGATCGGAAGCTGATCTATCTGTATTTCTGCCTGCGTTTGCTGAATCGTGTATTCCAGATCAGACAGCGTCATGCTTAAAACTTCATGCAGTGAAATCCTTTGCGAATCCTGCGGATTGTTCGAGATTCTGGCATAGGTCAGCAGATCGGTAATCAACGCGGACATTCGGGTGGCAGCGGACTGCATCCGGTCCAGATAAATGAGCGCATCTTGGGAAGGTGAATCATATTTCTTTTTAAGAAGATCACCAAACTGCTGTATTTTGCGCAGAGGCTCCTGAAGATCATGACTGGCGATGTAAGCAAATTGTTCCAGATTCTGATTGGAAAGATTTAAAAGATGATTCGCTTCCGCCAGATCGTCGTTAGTAGCAGCAAACTCTTCATTAATCGCAGCAAGTTCTTCGTTTGTCGCAGTTAACTCCTCATTTGCAGTTTCAAGTTCTTCTGTCCGCTGCTGTACAAGCTGTTCGAGTGTGACCTGAAGTTTGCGCTGCTCGGTAACATCCTGTGCGGTACCGCTCAACAGAGCCGGTTTTCCTTCTGAATCATAAAAAACCCGCGCTTGTGCCTGTATAATTCTTCTTCTACCCGTAATACGGTTTATTATTGGATGCTCATTTTTATAGATACCGGAAGCCCCGGGTTTGATAGCTTCGTTGACTGCATCTTCAACAAATTTTCTGTATTGTTCAGGAATAGGATTATAGGCTTCTTTTTCATTGAGATAATCTTCATCCAGCCCAAGCCAGTCCATAAAGCGCCCCGAATAAATAAATTTTCCGGCATTAATATCCAGACTCCACGTGGCCAGTTCAGCCAGTTCGATCGCTCCGCTCAGCTGCTGCTGGGAATCGGAAATCTGCTGACGTGCTTTGACTTGTTCGGTTACATCGATGGCAATATCGAGAATCGCATAAACATTTCCGGATTCATCAAAAAGTGGAGAATAGGTAATGTTATAATAATTATGTGTCATTACACCATTCCTGACAATATTCACCTGTGCCCCGGGACTCTGAAACATTTTTCCGGTGGTGTATACATCATCCAGTATTTGAAGAAAAGCCTGGTTTTCCAATTCTGGCATTACGTCAGCAAGTCGCTTTCCGGCAATTTCATCACCTTTTCCAACAATATCTATAAAAGCTTGATTAGGAAGCTGGATGATAAGATCACGGCCAACAAAAAGTCCCATCGCGGCAGGCGCATTGGCAATGATGGACCGAAGCTGAGATTCGCGGCTTTCAACTTCTTTTCTGGCCAATACCTGCTGAGTTACATGCGTGGCTATCACCAGAACGCCTGAAATACTTCCATCTGTTTCTCTGTTCGGCTGATAAGAAAGATCCACATAAATCGTTTCCAGGTTGCCGTTTCGAAGTACAGTTGCGGGGGTTTCCATGGCAGTGTAAGGAATTCCGGAATCTATTACCTGCTGTAAAAGTATATCAAAACCCTGTCCACGAAGTTCGGGCAGGATATCCAGCATGGATTTGCCAATCAATTGGTCAGAAGGCCTTCCCACAAGCTCGCCATAAAATGGATTAGCCATTGTAAAAACAAGATCCTGCTTGCTGAGAATTGCAATTGCGACCGGAGATTGCTCAAATGAAGCCAGTATTTTCCGCTGACTTTCTTCAATTCTTTTTTGATATAAAACCTGTTCGGTAATATCAACAGCCATATTTAAAATGGCATAAACTTTTCCATCCGTATCTGTCAGCGGCTGGTATGTAAATTTAAACCAGAATGATTGAAGCTTTCCATCTACAACGAGATCGACAACTTGCTGGTCAGTCTGATAGATTTCTCCTGTATCAAAAACATTTTCAAGAATACTTATAAAAGGCTGGCCTTCAAGCTCAGGTAGAGCTATTGATAATTTAGTACCAATCACATCAGGCGTTTTTCCCCAGACCTCAATCATTGCCTGATTGGCCGTATCAATAATCAGGTCGCGGGACCGGTAAACAGCGATGGCAAAAGGTGCCTGCTGGATCAAGCCTTTAAAATGTGCTTCACTTTTTTGAACCTGCTGCTGATGCAGCTTTTCTTTGGTAACATCCTGAGCGACACCAGAAAACCGGGTCATTACATTCTGCTCGTCATATTCTGCTTTTCCAGTAAATCTTACCCAACGCAAAACTTTGTCTTTCGCCCCGATTGTCCGGTAAGTAACGTCATATTCGCCTGAATATCCGGGTGTCATGGCCAGATTTCGGGCCACGGCAACCCAGCCGCTGTCGTCCGGGTGGATGTGGGTAATAATGTTTTCCAAAAGCAGGTAATCATCTTCCAATCCGAACAATTCCCTGCACCGCTGATCCCAGTGTACAATCCGTGTTTTAGGGTTTACTTCCCAAACGCCAAGTTTTGCCGCTTTTAGTGCAAAGTCTACGCTGAGGCGTTCATTTAGTCCATGATTATTATTTGGTATTTCCTGCCCGTTACTCATCGGTCGAGTAATTTGTTAATTTGAAAATTTAAATAGACATCCGTGTAAAATTTTCATGCCTGACACGGCATAATTATATTTTAAACCTGGAAACAAGTTGATGCGCCAGATTCATGAATTCATCAAAGCTGGTAGGTTTGGTAATAAAATCATCGATTCCTTCCCTGAATGCAGATTCTACCAGCCGGGGATCCGCCGAGGTAGATATCATAATGGTTGGTACGGTTTCGTAAAACGGATTGGAACGGATCGCTATTAGGGTTTCCAGACCGTTCATTCTTGGCATATTCATATCCAGAACAATCAGATCAAAGGAAGAAAGTTGTTTTTCCTGAATAGAAAATAACAAATCAGAACCATTTTCGGCTTCAACAATCCTGATACCTGGATCAATTTGTTTTATTGCATCACAAATAAGGTAACGGTCGTCGGGATCATCATCAGCCAGGTAAATTGTTTTTGAATTCATAAAGCCTGCTTGGCAAATTATTTTTTAGAATACGAGGTTCACGGGAATTTGGTCTACATAATCTTCTAGTTATTCAGATGCAATCACCTATAATAAACAGGCCATGTGCTGACTTAGAAAAATCATGAAAAATTCTGGCATGCAATAGCACGCTAAATTCTTGCCAAATATATCCCAAGATGGCGTATTTACGATACTTTTCATTAAATTTTACTGTAAGAAGCATAACGGATAGGAGTGGCGGGTACAAAAACATTAAAATGTGAATTTATATTTTGAACAATGATTTGGTAATCCAGAAATTGTAACTTTACTTTGTCTATATAATTAATAGACTAATAGTTTTCCTGATTACCACCAGTCAGACAAGAGCTAAATAATTGTTTACCTATGAAAACAAATTTTTTACTTTGTCCGCCATCTCAAACTGCACATTTGCGGGTAATCACTTCTTCGTTTACTCCTTTTTATTGCTGCAGTACTTCCGGGAACAAATCCGTTAGAACAGCAATATCCAATCAGGTCTGTTGTCGCCAATAAGCATTATTTAACATTACAAATTTAATCTGACAAATCTGTCGGCTTTACCGCTGAAAGGATTTTTTACGTATACAACTTAGCGTATTTGTCCATTTAACGTAGCACCAGATTCTGATCAGCAAAATCCTTTGCAGATACACTGAATCTGCAAAAATTTTCTTGTCACTTTATTAATATTAATTTACTATCAGGAAATGAAAAGAAAAAAACAAAAACTCACCGCGGCATTACTTCTTGCCGCAACAGCTCTGCTGCCCGGTTATGCACAGAACATTACCCAGCAGCAGCAACCTTTCAAAGGAGTTGTTGGCAAAACTTCCGCAGAATCAAAAGAAGTCTGGACCAATCCGGTTAAAGCGCCAGCCGGTGCACCTAATGTGGTCTGGATATTGCTTGACGACGTGGGTTTTGGAGCAAGCAGTACTTTTGGTGGTGTTATTAATACACCGACTTTCGATAGCCTGGCAAATAATGGCTTGCGCTATACCAATTTTCATACGGCTGCCATTTGTGCGCCAACACGTGCGGCACTTCTGACCGGGCGTAACCACCATTCTGTTCATGAAGGCGGTTTCTCGCATACCTGGGCATCTTTTGGGTATCCGGGTTGGGATGGAAGAATTCCTTCGGACAAGGGAACAGTCGCTGAAATTCTGAGAGAATCAGGATATAATACTTTTGCTGTGGGAAAATACGGGCTTACACCCGATCAGGATGCAAGTGATGCAGGACCTTTTGATCGCTGGCCTTCCGGAAAAGGTTTTGATCATTTCTTCGGATTCCTGGGCTCACAAACAGATCAATACAAACCTGACCTGGTTGAGGACAACGCTCACGTAAAACCTGATGGCCGACACCTGAACGATCAGATTACAGACAAAGCGATCAGTTTTATCGGCAGACAGAAAAAAGCGGCACCGGATAAACCTTTCTTTTTATACTATTCTCCTGGCGCCACACACGCGCCGCATCAGGTGGCTACCTCGTGGAGTGATCCTTACAAAGGGAAATTCGACGGCGGCTGGGATGTTTTCAGGGAACAGGTTTTTGAACGTCAAAAAAAGCAGGGGATCATTCCGGCCAATGCAGTGCTGCCCGAGCGCAATCCTAACATCAAAGCCTGGAACAGTCTTTCTGCTGATGAAAAGAAATTGTATGCCCGTTTTATGGAAGTATATGCGGGTTATCTCACTTATACGGATCACGAAATCGGGCGGGTTGTGAGTTATTTGAAAGAAATAAATCAGCTTGACAACACACTTATATTGGTAGTAATAGGTGACAACGGAGCCAGTAAGGAAGGAGCTTTGGGTGGCGTAATCGCCAGGCCTTCCGCGGCTGCAGTTGCTGCTCCGCAGTCAGAAGCCGATCAGCTTAAAAATAATCTTGCACAGATTGATAAAATAGGAACACCTGAGGGAACCAACGCAAATTATCCGCTGGGTTGGGCACAAGCTGCCAATACACCTTTTAAATACTGGAAACAGGATGCGCAGTCAGAAGGCGGAACACGAAATCCTTTAATTGTTTTTTATCCAAAAGGCATCAAAGACAAAGGAGAAATCCGCAATCAATATGGTCATGTGATCGATCTTTTACCGACAATACTTGAATTTACGGGCATTAAAGCTCCTGAATTTATTCGTGGAATTCGTCAGGACAGTATTCAGGGAACCTCCCTTGTTTATTCTTTTAACGACGCCAAAGTTGCTTCACGTCATAAGGTGCAGTACTATTACATTTTCGGTTCGCGTTCTATTTACAAGGACGGATGGAAAGCCGGATTTGCTTTTCAGCCGGCCGCAGGTTCCATAGGAACTTTTGCCAGTACGATCAGCGTACCTAATCCGGCAAATAATGATTGGCAGCTTTATAATTTGAATGAGGATTTTAACGAAAGAATCGATCTTGCCAAAACAAATCCTAAAAAGCTGGAAG
Organism: Dyadobacter subterraneus; assembly: GCF_015221875.1. Taxonomy (NCBI): domain Bacteria; kingdom Pseudomonadati; phylum Bacteroidota; class Cytophagia; order Cytophagales; family Spirosomataceae; genus Dyadobacter; species Dyadobacter subterraneus. The sequence continues at coordinate 3,974,958 of NZ_JACYGY010000001.1, read as the reverse complement.
AACTGAAAGCACTTTTTGAAGAGCAGGCAAAAAAATATAATATCTATCCCTACATTACCTGGGATGATGTTTTGAAAGGACGCCTGTCGCAAAGATCTGTGGAACAACCGAAAAAATCGGAGGCGGAAAAATAGTTGAAAGAAATATTGAATTGAATTTCACCAGTATGAATGCCGGTCCAGGAAACCTTGTGACGGCAATCGTACTGGTGAAATTTTATAATCTATTTTTTGTAGGCAACTTCAAATTTGACCTGCGTTCCATCCGGAAGTTTTGGAACAATGGCAAAGTATTCCACATGTTGCCTCGTAGCAAGATTGCCTTTTGTACGAACAACTTCAATATGGTATAACAATTTGCCTGCGCCACAATCGCTTGTTATCAATTGACTCACTACATGTGCAGCCGAATCTGTTAAATAACTTCCTGCCAAAAGCATTTTTGAATCAAAATCAATTTCCTGACTACGGTTTGCAATATATCTTTCGTATTGCTGCTGTGAAGTTATAACCAGATTTACAACTGAATTGGTATCCAAAACTGCGGGTGACAAGGCTGATGTCGCACTTAGCTCCTGATAATTTAAAATGCCTTCAGTGCAAGCCACCACATTGGGTTCGTCGCTTTTACAGCTGTAAAACATGCTTGTGACACCGCCAAAAGCAAAGAAGGTGAATAAAAAAATACTTAAAGTGTTAAACTTTCTGATCATAAAAAACGGACTGAAACTGAAAATGCAATTAATTTTTGTGGGTTTAATTATATGTGCCTGCCAGCTAAAAGCGAACCGGAGGGAGAAATATACTTAAAACACTTTGTAAAGATAAGAACGCAAAAACTCATAATCCGAGCGGATATGAAAAGAAAATTTTTATATGCCTCTTATTTTTATGATTAAATTTATATTAATCCCCGCTTTGGTTGGCTGTGAATTTGGTGTTTCATCGTAGTTTTAATAGACTTCAACGATCGCTGATGAAAACCTTTACCGGTGTCATATGTGTAGTATTGCTGGCCCTACATATGTTTGGGCTTTCACTCGCGGTATTGTGTTTTGATTTCGGTTACCAGACAGCAGAGTCAAATAGCGCGGGAGGTGAAAAATATATAGTGAAGGCATTTACTTCCACAGCTCCGAATGAATCCTTTTTTCAGGATTTCAGTGATTCTGACGGACTTTTCCGGATTGATGATCAGCTCTATAACATTACCGGCAAGGTATACCGGGAGGATACATTGTTTGTCACTTTTCAAAATAATGAATCTGCCTGGCAGCGTTTTACCGTTTTGTCGGAGATCATGCAGGATGTTTACGCTGTCAATAAAACATCCCATCCCATAAGTCTTGCCATTAAACTGTTGACTGATTTTTCCAAATCTTATTTATCATCAAATTGCCTTACATTAGATAGTCCAGTCATAACAATTCATCGACTGAAAGAAGTCTTTTTTAATCATCTTCAATGCAGCTGGAATCAGGAAATTTTATTACCGGATTCTCCGCCTCCTGAAAGAGTCTAACTACATGCAGGATGACTTGAAGGCCAAATTTTTTGGCTTGTGTTTCCCTGCATTTCATTTTCAATAACACCGGCATATTATCACGCAGAAAATTCCCAGGCTACGTCTCCGGAATTTGGCGGTGATAATGGCTATTATGTATATATCAAAATTTCAGATAAGGCGTAATTTAATGATCTGTAAATCAGTGATTAAATCGCCAAAAATATTCGGATATGACAGCAATATCAACAGAACCCATAGGGAGTATTCCAAGGCCGGCCTACTTGCAGGACGCAATGCAGGCTTTTCAAAAAAACGAAATTAAAGAAAATGAATTAACTGATCTTTTTGCGCGCGCAACCCGGGAAACAATCCTGCAACTGGAAGCAACCGGTTCTCCTGTGATTTCGGACGGTGAGCAATCCAAGCCGAGTTTTGCAACCTATGCCGTGGCCGGTTCATCAAATCTGGCATCCGGCGGCGTTATTATTCCCTTTGCAGATGGGCATACCAGACAGTTGCCGAAATTGGTTTCAGGTCCTTTCAGATATCAGCATTTTGCTTCGGAATACCTTAAAGAAGCCAGAAATAATACTTCTTTGCCGATAAAACAGGCCGTAATATCAGCATCGGCGATGAGCTTGCTTTATCCGGCGGAAGGTATTGATGGGTATTCCCAACAGCAGTTTATCAGCGATTTACTCGATCAGGCAGAATCAGACATTCGTAAATGTCCAGATGCAGGTGCTTACAATGTTCAAATTGATTTTACCGAAGCTCGTCTGGCATTAAAACTTGATCCAAGCAAAGGATTGTTAACTCAGTTTATCGATCTTAATAATCAGGTGCTTGACCGGTTTTCACCGGCTGAACAGAGCAGGATAGGAGTGCATACATGCCCTGGTGGCGACCACGATTCTACCCACAGCGCAGATGTGCCGTATTCTGAATTATTGCCGCTTTTTTTCAAACTTCACGCGGATAATTTTTACCTTGAATATGCAGGCGAAAAGGATAAAAAATCTGTGCTGGAATCTATTCGGGAAAATATTAATCCAAATCAGAAGATATTTCTCGGCGTTATTGATGTGTTGAACTCAAGAATTGAAACGCCGGAAGAAGTGCGTGATTTGCTCCTAGAAGCCTCCGAATATATCCCGGTTGCACAATTGGGTTCTACGGATGACTGTGGATTTTCTCCATTTGCAGATGACATTTCCACTGCGCGTGAAATTGCTTTTGAAAAAATAAAAGCCCGGGTGCAGGGTACTAAACTGGCAGAAGCAAAAATATAATACATACAATCAGCATAACAAATGCCGCACAAGAAGCCAACAGGGACTTGTGCGGCTTATTTATTTTGAATTATCAGAATCACAACGATCAGGGCTTTGTCATTTCGTCAAGCAATTCGTTGTATTTATCAATTTTGCTTTCAAAATTTCTGATGCCCGTTTCATAAATTATTTTCAAGGAAAGTAAATCGTCTATATCAGCCTGATAAACCGGATCGGCCTGGTCTTCCTCAGATAACTGTGGTAATAACTCAATCAGTTTTTTTAAAGATTCCGTGTTTTGTTCGAGCCTGTAACTATTCCAGTCGATCATTTTTTGATATGCCTGTTGTAAAGAATTTTTTTTCATGGTTTGAGCATTTGAAAATTTTAATTGATAAACCTGTCTTACAAAACCATGCCCTTACGCCATTTAGTAACAACTGCCACAAAAAACATTTGAAAAAATAATTACATTAGCCTAATACAATCAACTTGCCTTCCTGCTTGTATAAAATGGTTTATTAATACCTCGTTAAAAGATCTGATCGAATGAAATTTTTCTATTCCTTACTTTTGCTGACATCTATTTTGTTGCAGCCAAATACCCAAGTTAAAGCGCAGTCTGCCAGGATAACGGCCCGTGTTGATTCTCTTTTTGCAGAATGGAATAAACCGGGAAAACCGGGCGCTGCTGTCGGGGTAATTCATCAGGGAAAACTGGTTTACGCCAAAGGATTTGGGGAATCTGATATGGAAACTGGTGCTCGAAACGGACCGGAAACCATTTTTCATGTCGCCTCTGTTTCCAAGCAATTCACCGCTTATGCCATTGTTCTTTTATTTCAGGAAGGTAAACTTTCACTGGATGATGATATCAGAAAATATTTGCCCGAGGTGCCTGATTTTGGTAAAACCATTACAATTCGCCATCTGATTCATCATACAAGCGGCCTGCGCGACCAATGGAATCTGCTGGCGATGGCTGGCTGGCAACTCGATGATGTCATTACAAAAGAGCATGTTTTCAACCTTGTTAAAAGGCAAAAAGAACTGAATTTTGAACCGGGTTCCGCATATTCTTATTGCAACACGGGTTACACGCTTTTGGCGGAAATTGTAAGTCGTGTTGCAAAACAGCCGTTTCCGGAATACATGCAGGAACATGTTTTTAAACCACTAGGTATGAAAAACACGTTGTTTTATGATAATTATGAACGAATTGTAAGAGGCAGGGCCTATTCATTTCATAAATCTGAAAAAGCTGCGGAAGGTTATGAAAAGAGCATTTTGAGTTATTCAAATGTAGGAGCGACCAGTTTGTTCACAACCGTAACAGATCTTTCGCGCTGGATTGATAATTTCAGTTCTCACAAAATTGGAAACGCTGCAACGATGACCCAGATGCTGGAAAAAGGAAGGCTAACAAAAGGAGACACATTACCATACGCCTTCGCTTTGTCCCATGGGAAATTGAAAGGGCTGGCCTATTACGGACATAACGGAGCAGATGCAGGATTCAGATCTTTTCTGACATATTTTCCCAAGGAAGATTATGGTTTTGTCGTTTTAAGCAATCAGGCAGAATTTGATCCACAGAAAAAAGGTTTTGAAGTGGCTGGGATTTATCTGTCTTCGTTGTTTAAAGAGGACAAAACTGTGAAAACTCCGGTCACGACCCCAACAAATTCAGCGTATAAATTTGATTCAACACTTTTCAAAAACTATGAGGGATCATATGAACTTGCAGAAGCTCCCGGATTCATTTTGAAATTCCGGCGGGACGGCGCCCGATACCTAGCTCAGGCAACGGGACAGGGTGAAAATGAAATATTTCCCTCATCAGATTCTACTTTTTTTCTGAAAGTAGTGGAAGCTTCTGTGATTTTTCACAAATCAAAAGTAGGGAAAGTCAGCAAAATTACACTTAGACAAAATCGAGATCATACGGGAAATCGGGTAAAGCCTACTGTTATTAATGATTTGAAAAGAGAGGAACTGGTTGGCAAATATTACAGTCCCGAGCTTGAAACATTTTACACAATTACCCTGAAAGATGACACGCTAAAACTTATTCATGTACATCATGGAGAAGTAATTTTAAGAGTGGTCAATAAAGATCGCCTGACAGCGCCCTGGTGGTTTGTGCAGAATATAGATATCGCCCGCGATGTATCAGGAAAAGTGACAGGAATTCGTATGTCAAATGGACGTGTTGTGAATTTATGGTTTAAACGCCTGAATGAAGATTTTGCAGCAGGTGACCCTACGCCAATTAAAAAGTAATTCAATTCGGGATTGATCCTACTGTTTTTTCGCCCTGTTGAGTTAAAAAAAAGCCTGACTTTTGCAGACTGTGGCAAAAGTCAGGCTTTTTTTAATATTCGTATTGTGTCTTTAAATCGATATGATGATCAAATTTATTTCTGTTTGATAATCAAAATGGGACAATCACTTTAACACTTCCATTGCGTCCCATGTTGTAAATACCTGAACGGCCATTTGGAGAGGCTGTGTAATATTCAAAATATTTCAGACGGTTCAGGTTTGACTGATAAGCTGTGTCAAACAGGTTGTCGACTTGGAAAAAAAGCTGAAATAATGTCTTTTTGTTTCGATTATTTACTGTTGTTCCGCAGCCAATATTAAATAATGCGTAACCGGCCGTGGCAGTTTCCGTGTTATCGACACCATAGAATTTATTTTGTGCTCCATAATAATCTATTTCAACTCTGAAATAAGTACCGGCCAGGTTTCCGATTGGTTTTCCCAAAGAAGCTCTTAGCTCGGAACGGCCGTGGACAGGAGGTATAAACGGAAGATATTTCGCCGAATTTCCTTCCATTGCAATTAAGGCATTATTGCGGTTTAAGCCTCTGATAAAGGCCAGACTATTATTGAAAGTCAACCATTTAAAATTGGTAGGATGGAAATTTATACTAAACTCTGCTCCGTATAATTGCGCTTTGGACTGCTGATATTTATAAGTAAAATTACCCGGAACTATGATGACAGGCTTTCCTTCTGCATCAACCAGCCTTGCCTGGTATATATAATTGTCGATTGTGTTGTTAAAAAGTTCGACGCTGAAATCGAATTCTTTGAGATAACCAATGAACCCAATATCGGTTTGCAGGCTGAATTCAGGTTTGAAATCCCGGTTGCCCAGATAAACAATATGTGCACCCGGATCAAGTCCATTGGAACCGATTTCTGTAATGTTGGGTGCGCGGTAACCTCTTGACAGATTTGCTTTAACCAGAAGCCTTTCTGAAATATTATAAGTTGCGCCAAGACTTCCTGAAATTCCGTTGAAATTGCGGTCGTACGAAGGAAATTGTAAAACGGCACCGGAACCTGGCTTGGTCAAAAGTTCATTGAATCCGGTTTCGGGATCGTGCTGAACATACTGATCTTTCCAGTTCCATGAGCGTGTATCATAGCGCATGCCGCCACTGATATCAACTTTCCCAAGGGATTTTTTCAAAAACAAAAAGGTACCAATATCAAGCAGATTGTAATCCGGAATTGGGAAATCTGTTCCGCTCAGATTCCGGTTCATCTGATACATTCCATTTACACCCAAAGTGGCTTCCAAACCCTTCCATTCAGGGAAATTGTATTTAAAATCGTAGTTATAAGTGTTCAGCTGAACGTAAAGTCCCGGCTGCTCCGGCGCGGTTGGGTGATTGTACTCCCGGCGCACACTTTGCTGAAATCCAAACAGGGCAGTCAGATCAGCTTTTCCCAAAAGAAAACGGTTCCTGGTAAATAACCGGTAATGCTGAATACGCTGATGAAGTGGATTAATGCTGTAAGTTTTTAAGTCATGTTGCGAAACCAGCGGACGATTTTTGATATTGTCGGCACCACTTTCAAGTACCTGACGCGTAAATTTTCGCGTTAGTGAATCCCGGCTGCCATCGGGAATTTCCTGTAAATTATTGTAAAGCGTTGCATAAACATAAGATGATCCCCATCGTTTTTCAATGCCGGTCATCGCGGAAAGATTCAGTTCATTGAAAGCGGTCCCGAAAACTCTGCCATCAATTTTATTTTTGTAAGCAGTAGCATTTTTCCCAGAAACTCTGAATGCAGATTTCCATCCGTTTCTGTTATAGGCGAGTCCACCTGATGCACCGATCATGCCATTGTTGGTATGATATTCCGTTGTGATATCGCCTTTCAGCTTTCCCTCAGGACCTTTTGGGATATATGGAATAAAATTAATAACCCCTGCAACGGCATCGGATCCATAAATAAGGCTTGCCGGCCCTTTCACCACTTCCGCCCGCTCTACACCATATTGATCAATTTCAATACCATGCTCATCTCCCCATTGCTGACCTTCCTGCCTTATTCCGTTGTAAAGCGTCAAAACCCTGTTGTAACCAAGTCCCCGGATAAAGGGTTTTGAAATATTTGGCCCGGTAGTAACCGCGCTGAGACCGGGAACACCCTTTAAAACTGCATCGACAATGTTGTTATTGACGTTCATATCCATCTCCTTTTTGCTCATCACAGCAATGGCAACAGGGCTTTTCCTGAGTTCTGTCGCCCTTGAAACGCCGGTAACCACAACTTCGCTAAGCGTGTTGTTGACCGGCTGTATGTCAATGTTCAGTATTAAAGCTCTTCCCTCTGTAATATCTATTTTTTTAGTAAAGCTTTCAAATCCAATGGATGAGACCTGTAATTCATATCTTCCAGCCGTGATATTTAATAATTTAAAAGAACCCGAACTATCTGCCTGCGTTCCAAAAGTGGTCTTGAAAAGTATTACTGAGGCAAAAGGAACTGGCTTACCTCCCGAAATAATCTGGCCTGAGACAGATCCGGTTTGTGCTTTTACAAAAGAGTTTCCACCAAGAAGTAAGGCGGTTAAGAGAATATATATTTTCATAAATAAGTTAACGTTAGAGGCAATACAGACCTTGGTCGCGTAACAATACACACCTGGTCTTATTTCAAAAAAAGAGTAGTAAGACTATTATTCTGGTAGGAGATTCAGCAAAGGGGCGGGCCGCGGAGAAATGGGATAGAAATTTTTTGATGCGCCTTTTTTTCTATATACAGGAAATTGACAATGGCTGGTTTTCTCAGAACACATGGCTGGAAACCTATGTCAGTTGTAAATGAATCGAAAGGGATATTGCTGATACAATCCAGCCAGTTAAGCTCAGACTGGGAATGATGATGATTTGGGAAAGGACATTTGGATCCAAATTCAGCATAGGGGTGAACGTGGCTGATAATCCGGCCGTCCGGCAAACGATGAGAATGTCTAAAGACAACATTGCTCAGGCAGATCAGTGCCCAGAGCACCAGCAGAAAGCTGGCCGTTCGTTGTCGTTTAGCAATTTGTTCTCTCATTTTTTCTATTACAGCACGGCTGGATTTCTAAAATTTATTTGATCAAAATGATTTTGGAAAGAATGACATTTTGAAACACATTAGCTTGGTTTTAAATATATTTTAGACAAATCTAAAAATTTAATTTAACAAAGCAAATTTAATAATTAGAATAATCGTATAGATAAGTTTAAATTCCACTTAATCTACTGAAAGAAAAAGAGTAATGGAATTCAATCAAACAATGGATTTATTATTTGGTCAAAAAGGATATCAGGAAATACTTCTGGCTAAAAGTGGAAAGCAGATATTTCAGAGGTAGAAATCAAGTTTCTTCATCGTCAGGTTTTTACTGCGATTGAGGAAAAAACATAAAGCTGAAATGCAGTTTATGGCAGAGTTTTTATGAAACTAATAGAAGTTACTATCGTGCTGGGCCGAAGTTGCACGTTGGCGGGGGAGGGGAAAAATGGAGATTTGATTTCCGGAATTAAATTGCCTGGGTTGCTATACTGTACTATCTATTCCAAAATAAAAAAACCAGAGTTGCATCTGCCAACTCTGGTTTTAGGTTATCTTAATCTTTCCGTTTAATTGTAAGTGATTTAAAGCTTCTGGTCAGGTCTGTAAGTGATTTTTCTATACCCATACGTTCCAGAGAAGAAGCTCCGACAAAACCGTGTGCACTGGTTTTGTCCAATATAACCCTTACGTCTTCTGGTGTATTGATAGGACCGCCGTGTGTCAAAAAGAAAATATCGGGATTAATGGCCTTTGCAGCATCTATGATTTTCTGTGTACGCTCAATCGCGTCATCCATGGTGCACGATGCGTCGACCACACCGATGGAACCACCTACTGTTGTACCTACATGTGCGATAATTGCATCCGCGCCGGCTTCTGCCATTTGCGCCGCTTCTTCCGGTTTGGCAACATACACAATCGAAAATAATTCCATTTTACTGGCAATTCTCACCATTTCTACCTCCTTATCAAAGCCCATCCCCGTTTCTTCAAGTACCTGCCGGAATTGTCCGTCGACAATAGAATGCGTAGGGAAATTATTGATTCCTGAAAAACCCATTTCTTTTACTTTTAACAAATGGTGCCACATCCGGCGCCTTGGATCCGATCCGTGAACGCCACAAATCACTGGAATTTCCTGCACGACAGGCAGTACTTCAAATTCTCCAATTTCCATCGCTTCGGCGTTTGCATCTCCATACGCCATAAGTCCGGCGGTTGATCCGTGCCCCGCCATTCTGAACCTTCCCGAGTTGTAGATAATAATCATGTCCGCACCCCCTTTTTCAATAAATTTGGCGCTGATACCGGTACCTGCACCTGCAACGATGATGGCTTTATTTTGATCTAGGGTAGCTTTCAAACGGTCTCTTACTTCCTGTCTTGTGTAAGGATTTCCCTTCCCGGTCCATGGATTTGGCATAGTAAATTTTATTAAATATTTGTATTTCTTATATTTTTACAAAGCCTGCTTTTTTGCTTTGTTAATTGTTTCTATTAACGTTTTTACAAGAATTTCGGCAAAGGAATTATCATTAATGTGTGCGTCAGATTCAATAATATTAATATGTCCGGCTGCATGATTTTTTATCGAATCAAACAATGCCTGGTCATTTTCCGGCTTATAAAAAATTCCACCTGCACTGTCAATTTGGGAAATTCCCTTTAAAGGTAAGACAACACTTACAGGAGACGCAGATTTATTAAGTTTTTCGATAAGCTGTTTTCCCAGTATCCGGTTTTCTTCAATACTGGTGCGCATAAGCGTTACATCCGGTGCCCAGCTGTAAAAAAAGCGATCTTTGTATTTTTCCGGAACTGAATCCGCATGACCAAAATTTACCATATCCAGACAGCCGGGAGCGACTACCTGCGGGAGATTCATTTCCCCGGCTGCCAATAATCTTTCAGGTCCGGCGCTGCAAATTCCGCCGCAAAGATCATCCGCAAGTTCCGTGGTTGTAACATCCAATACTGCGTCAAAATAACCTTCGCGTATCAAAGCTTCCATCGTCCGTCCACCGATTCCGGTGGCATGAAATGCAAGCACTTCATATCCTTCTTTCGTCAATAATTCGGTACATTTATCAACGCAGGCTGTTGTATTTCCAAACATGCTGATCGCAATTCTTTTAACAGCCGCATTTTCGGGATCCGCGCTGATATTAGCCATTGCACAGATTGCCGCCGCCGACTGGCTGATCAGAACTTTTATGATAATGTTCAAACCTGCAACGTCAACCACTGATGGTACCAGTGTGATATCCTTATGCCCGATTTGCCTGGATAAATCTTTGGCAGCTATCGTGGTCAGACAAAGCTTGGGAATTCCGAATGGAATCTGCTGCATCGCGGAAAGCGTAATATAGGTTCCGCCTCCGCCACCCATGCCAATGGCAGCTTTAAGTTTTCCTTCTGCAATAAGTATTTTAACAATTTCGGCAGCGCCTTTTCCCATCACATCCATGGCGTGTCCACGATCGCCAAGTTTCCGCAAACTGAAAATTTCAGAACCACCTTGTAAAGCCACAACATCTGATTCAAAATCGACAGGAAATAAATTTGTCGTACCCATGACGCCGGTATTGATAGAAATCACATTTTCACCCAAAGCCAGAATACAGTTTCGCAAATAAGCGAAAACCTCCCCCTTGGTATCAAAACAACCCAGCATTAAAATATTTTTCGGCGGGAGAGGCATTTTAATGAGCAGTGTTTTAGGTTATTGTTGTTTGGTTTTAAAGACGATTGAGCCAGTTTCTTACTGACCACTCAATTAGGTTCAGAACATATGATACGCCAGGCGAATAATTCATCAATATTATTAATGCCTATTTATTAATTTTTCTTTTCGGAGAACTGGTTTGTTGCTCTAAATTTCAAATACGTCCCTGAAACAGGCTTGCCTGCTTCATGAACAATCACAGACACACATTTTTTATCCGGACCGATCTCAAAAGCAATTCCTTCCCTGGCATCAAAAATCTGGTATTGTTTCCCAGAATCAGAGAATTTTTCTGCTACTTCCAATTCGAAAGTTTGTTGAATTGCTGATAGTTCAGAAGAAACACCCAGACCTTCGCTGGTTTTAAAAGCAGGAGAAGTTACTCGAATCTGACGAACGAGGGCGTCCGGACTATTTCCCATATCTGTTACGAAATAAATGGAAGTTGAATGGCCAGTCATGTCGTGATTTGCATACCAGATTGCAACTGATTTTCCCATAGCAGCATCTCCGCCATCTGGCTTTCCAAGATGCTGGAATACCAGGTCGGCTTTCTCATTGATTTTTGTGTTTCCAATGGATTTTCCAGGTATGATAAGCCACTCATTATCCGTTTTTTTAATTCCGGTAGAATCTTTTGTCACGACAGATGTCGTATCCGAATTTTTTTCTGCGATTGCTGTATGTGCCTGTTTTTCAGTTTGGGATGTACAGCATAAGACAACGCCTGCGATTGATAAAAAGCCAATAATCTTTTTCATACACATCATTAAAGTTTAAATTAAACATATTCTATGGATGAAATTGATCATAACCGTTGTCTAAAAAAGATAATTCTGAACAGATTTTCCTTTTTTTAATATTGTACCAGGGGAATCTTTTTCTTTAAAAGTATTCTCAAATAATTGTAATTTAACCTTACTATCTGCAAAATATTTTCGGAAACCTCCTGATAAAATTCACATGTCAACAGTAGCGCTTGCCAGTTCAGACGGAAAATGGATTATGGCCTCAGTCATATTGGCTTCTGCGATGGCGTTTATTGACAGCACCGCGCTGAATGTCATTTTACCATCATTGCAAAATAGTCTCGGTGCAACAGGAAGTGACCTTTTCTGGATATTAAATGCATATTTGTTGATGTTGGCTTCACTTATCCTGATCGGCGGAACTTTGGGTGATAATCTTGGTCGCAAAAAAGTATTTATGATCGGAATCGCCATTTTTATAGCGGGTTCTGCTGCATGTGGATTTTCACCAACGGTTATCTGGCTGGTTATTTTCAGGTTAATTCAGGGAGTAGGAGGAGCGTTGATGATACCTGGAAGTTTATCCTTAATTTCTTCTTCCATCAATGAAAAGGAGCGGGGGAAGGCCATTGGAACATGGTCGGCTTTTACAACTGTGGTTACTTTGGGCGGTCCGATTTTGGGTGGAGCCTTGGCGGATGCCGGTCTGTGGCGATATATTTTCTTTATCAATGTCCCAATCGGTGCGGCTGCGCTTGTTATGCTTTGGCAACGTGTTAAGGTTACTGAGGAAATACCTTCCGGCAAGCCACTGGATTTCGCGGGAGCTGTTGTTATTGCTTTTGCACTTGCAACCTTGACACTGGCATTTCTCCGGATACCTTCTGTTGGTTTTAACAACATTCAAACTTTCATTTCATTGGGAATCGGCATTTTTCTAATCATACTTTTTATTTATCTGCAATACAAAAGTGCTCATCCGATGATGCCTCTGAACCTGTTTTCCAGTGTAACTTTCAGCGGCGCCAATTTGCTTACCTTTTTTCTTTATGCAGGATTAGGTGGAGGAATGTTGTTCCTGTCGCTGAATCTTGTGCAGGTTCAGGGATATAGTCAGCTGGAATCCGGACTTACTTTTTTACCCTTTACGTTTCTCATGATATTGCTGGCCAGGTATGCAGGAAAACTTGCCGATAAATATGGTCCCAGAATGTTTCTAATCGCCGGACCGGCCACAGCAGGCGCAGGTTTGCTGGTATTATCATTTGTGAAACAGACTAATGGGCCCTCTGATTACTGGACAACATTTTTTCCGGGAATTGTCATTTTCGGATTAGGAATGTCATTTACTGTGGCTCCCTTGACAACGGCAGTTATGGGTTCGGTAAGTGATCATTTTTCAGGAACGGCTTCCGGCGTTAACAATGCCATGACCAGAATTGCCAATGTTTTTGCCAATGCAATATTTGGTGCTTTGGCCGTTTTATTTTTTTCGGGTGCATTGTCGGAACAGCTGGACAAATCTTCGTTTAAAGTTTCGGAGAAAACGGAAATTCTTAAAGAAGCGGCCAATTTGGGTAATGCCAAGGTGCCGCCTAAAATCGAAAAATCGCAGATATCATTAGTGAAAAATGCTTACCATAAGTCATTTATAAGTGCCTATGCCATTATTATGCGGATTTCTTCCGGACTTGCGTTTTTAGGTGCGTTGATGGCTGTGTTGTTTATTAGGCCTTTGAAGGATAAAAGCTAAAATATTAATACGTCTCCGGAATACATGAAATCTATTCATGTATAACTTTCATTTCTACACGTCTGTTCAGCTTGCGGTTTTCTTCACTATCGTTCAGAGCGACAGGCATTTTACTGCCATGACCTTTACCAGTAATTCTGCCAGATGTTATGCCTCTTTCTGTGAGATATTTTTTTACTGTTTTTACCCTTTCCTCTGACAACTTATAATTTTTGATCGCATCACCCTGATTGTCTGTGTGACCGGATAATTCAATTTCGAGTGTAGGAAATTGTTTCAGATAATTTAAAATCCGGTCAAGCTCTGGTTGAGAGGAAGGTAAGATAACAGCTTTACTTTGTTCAAATTGCAGGGCTAATGTCATTGTTTCACCAAGCCTGGGTTTGGGGAAATTTATTGAAGAGTCCGGGTTTAAGATTTCATTTTCCCTGGTGATAACCTGATTTAGCTTTAATTGTTTTTGAGTCAATATTTTTCCTGCAACAGTAGACTTCTGTGGAGGCTGTTCATTAGGAGCAATTTGTGTAACATTAAATGTGCCTGGTGCACAATCACTTTCAATATAATTCCCGGATTGATAGGCTTTATGACTTGTCCATTTTCCTTTGATAACTGGTTTCCCTGAACCAGTAAAAAGATAACCTTCCAGAATTTTCAAACACCAGGGAAGTATGTTGGATGATTCACTGATTACCTCGTATTCTGTCATTACAACTTTATAGTTCGTAATCATGCCCCTGAATTTCTGAATTACGAAACCATCCGGATGATTGGTTTTTATCTGACCCTTCAAAAATCCACCGACCTGATTTAAAGTAATTTCAACAGTACCATTTTTGTATTGAGGATTTTCCTGGGTAATTTCTCCTGACCACATGCCGGTCAGACTTTGGCTTTTTGCCAATGTAAAATTTATGATGCACAGAAACACAATAGCCATTAAGCTTTTCATACAGCTCTTCGTAGCGGGTGGAATTCTTTGAAAAGATAAAACAGGTTGTCGACCTGATCTACTACAATTCATTATTACTTTTGATACTTATCCTTGAAACAGAAGTTTAAAGAATTGTGATTATGGAGGCGGAATAAATGCAAAAACTACCTTTGTGAGACTGAATTGAAAAAGATGCGTAAGAAAAATAAATCCATTCCTTTAAATACGATGACTGATGACTTCGGCGGAGATATTTCCGTTGAACGACTCGCGGTTAATGATTTATGGAATTCTGGTGCAGTATCTTACAACGGTTTTGAAGAAGCGGAACAATCCCATAGGCACGATCGTCATTCATTTTTCCTGCTTGAAACAGGTACTGTCCATCTGGAAATCGATTTTCAAAAGTATAAGATGACTGCGCCTTCGGTGATTTACATTCATCCCGATCAGGTGCATCGCACGACAGATTTCGAAAATGTAACGGTCAGCAGCTGGGCAATCAATAATGAAAATCTGAATCCTGAATATCTCCAATTACTGGAAAGCATAACGCCGGCAAAGCCATTGGAGTTGAGTAATGAAACGTTTTCAATTCTCTCTGAGACAGTATCACTTTTCATTAAATTTTCCGGGAGGAAAAGTGATCAGCTTTATCAGTCACTGCTAAAAGACATTTGCAATGCGCTGATTGCACTGGTTGCGTCTCAATATTTGGAACACTCCAAGTCAACAGACAAACTTTCACGATTTGAAATTGTAAACAAAGCATTCAGGGAAATGCTGGAACGTAATTACAGCAGTATCAAAAGTCCGGCAGCTTATGCGCAAAAATTGAATATTTCTACACCATACCTGAACGAATGTGTTAAAGAAGTAACCGGATATCCCGTCACATATCATATTCAGCAGCGTGTAATTTTAGAAGCAAAACGTTTGCTTTATTATTCTGATAAATCAGTAAAAGAGATTTCTGCTGAACTGGGTTATGATGATTATCCGTATTTTTCTCGTCTGTTCACAAAAGTAACGGGCACGCCTGCTTTGATTTTTCGAAAGAAAAACCTCGATTAGTCCAATACTTACTTCCAATTACTATTTTCTGACCCTGACGTACCAGGTTCCTTTGTGCTATAAAAAAATGGTATAAAAATGGAATCGACAAAAATAAAAAAAGTGCTTGTTTCTGGTGCCAGCATGGCTGGTCTTTCGACAGCTTACTGGATGAACAAGCTGGGTTACAAAGTGACAATCGTTGAGATTGCAAGCCAGCCCCGAACTGCCGGTGGAGCTGTTGATATAAAAGGTGCGGCCGCAGATGCGGCTAAACGTATGGGGATTTTTGAACAGCTAAAATTTCACAGGCTAAATGTGGAAATGGTAGAATTTAAAAATACTGAGGATTTTACAGAAGGTTCAATTTCGCTGACCGAAGAGGGAGCAGAACTTCCGGATGATGACGTAGAAATTGAGCGCGATAAATTTGCGGACATTTTACTTGATAAATTAAGAAATGACGTTGAATTTATATTCAATAACAGCATCACCGCCTTGAACGAAACACCGGACGATATAACCGTTCGTTTTAAAACCGGCCCAGAACAATCATTTGATCTGGTCCTTGGCTGCGACGGGATACATTCAGGTGTAAGAAAAATCTGGTTTGGCCCGGAAGCTGAATATTCCCATTTTCTTGAAGCATATTCTTCTATCACAATCCTGAATAAATTGCTGATCAAACAAAAAACAATGCAAATGTATAATGTGCCGGACAAGGCCGTTATGTTGAATGCATACAAGAATAAAACCGATATCATTTTCTGCTTCAATTCAGATAAAGAAATTCCCTATGATTATCGTGATGAGGCGCAGCAACGGCAAATAATTTATGAGCAGTTTGCGGGTCTGGGATGGAGAACCGAAGAATTACTTGAAGAAGTAAAGAAATCGGAAAATTTTTATTTCGATAAATTTTGTCAGATAAAAATGCCGTCATGGACAAAAGGCAGAGTAGCGTTGGTAGGTGATGCCGGTTATTGTGCTTCTCCCGCGGCCGGAATGGGTGCGTCGTTGGCGGTATTGGGTGCCGCAACCTTGGCCGATGCCCTGGAAAAATACAACGGAAATTATGAATTGACTTTTCAGGATTATAATCAGAATTTACGTCCGTTTATTGAAGAGGTTCAAGCCATAGCAGAATCAAATGTTAGGGAAAGTTTTATTCCAAGAACCGAAGAAGCAATCCGGAAAAGAAACACAATGTCAACGCCTTTCTAACATAAAATGCCATCCACAGTGAATAATTTGTGGATGGCATTTTATGTATTTATATCAAATTACTATTTTTCAAGCCACTTTCTTGCGTTTACAAACGCCTCAATCCAAGGAGAAACTTCGTCTTTTCTTCCTTTTGGATAATTCGCCCAGTGCCATTGGAAAAGTGATCTTTCAATGTGCGGCATCATCACCAAATGTCTTCCTGAATTATCGCACAGCATAGCCGTATTATAGTCGGAACCGTTCGGATTGGCAGGATAAGATTCGTAGCCATATTTCGCAACGATGCTATATTTATCCTCTGAGTAAGGAAGCTGGAATTTACCTTCGCCGTGAGAAATCCATACACCCAGCGTGCTGCCCGCCAAAGTGGAAAGCATAACCGAATTATTTTCCTGGATCGTCAGTGAAGTAAACCCGCTTTCGTGCTTTTTACTTTCATTATGAAGCATTTTTGGTTTTTCTTCATGGTCTTCATTGATAAGACCCAATTCTATAAACAACTGGCAGCCATTACAAATACCAACTGAAAGCGTATCCTCGCGTTTGAAGAAGTTTTCCAAAGCGATTTTTGCTTTTTCATTGTAAAGAAATGCACCAGCCCAGCCTTTGGCAGAACCCAAAACATCTGAATTAGAAAATCCTCCCACAGCACCGATAAACTGGATATCTTCCAGCGTTTCACGGCCGGAAATAAGGTCTGTCATGTGCACGTCTTTCACATCAAAACCTGCCAGATACATCGCATTGGCTAATTCTCTTTCCGAATTGCTGCCTTTTTCACGAATAACAGCTGCTTTTGGTCTTGGTTTTGAAGGATCGATTACCGGCTTTTTACCATCAAACTGCAATGGGAAATTGTATTGCAATACGTGGTTTTTATAATTATCAAAACGTTCTTTCGCCTTAACCGGTCCGCTTTGTTTTTTATCCAGCAAATAAGAAGTTTTAAACCAGACATCACGAAGCTCGTCGATTGCAAAATCCTGATTTCCTGACTGATCCTTAACCGTCAAAGTTGCAGTAGAGGTTACTGTTCCAATTTTGTGGAAATCAACACCAGCCGCTTCCAGAACAGATTCAGCTTCTGAATCCGCCTGGAAAACGATACCAATGTTTTCAGAGAAAAGTTTGGTGATAATATCCTGGTCAGACAAAGATGAAAGATCAATATTTGCTCCAAGATCACGGTCAGCAAAACACATTTCAAGAAGCGTGGTAATTAATCCGCCGCTGCCAATATCATGACCCGCCTGAATTTTTCCAGCTTTAATCAGCTGCTGAATAGTATTGAATGTATTTTTAAATGATTCAGCACTTTTCATATCCGGAGTTTCTGTTCCGATTTTACCCAAAATCTGGGCAAAAGAAGAACCGCCCAGTTTGTAAAGATCTTCTGAAAGATTGATGTAGTAAATTGCACCGCCGTCTTTTTGAAGTACTGGTTCAACGACTGCGGCAATATCATCGCAATGTCCTGCCGCTGAAATAATCACAGTTCCCGGAGCGATCACTTCCGCATCCTTATATTTTTGTTTCATCGACAAGGAATCTTTTCCCGTAGGAATATTGATTCCAAGACTGATCGCAAATTCTGAACAAGCTTTTACGGCTGCATATAAACGCGCATCTTCACCTTCATTTTTACAAGCCCACATCCAGTTGGCAGAAAGCGAAACGCTTTCAAGTCCATCCTGCAAAGGCGCCCAGATTATATTTGAAAGTGATTCAGCGATCGCATTGCGGCTTCCCGCAGCAGGATCAATCAGCGCAGAAAGAGGAGCGTGACCGATAGAAGTTGCAATTCCTTCTTTTCCCTTGTAATCCAGCGCCATCACGCCAACATTGTTCAACGGCAATTGAAGCGGACCAGCACATTGCTGTTTCGCCACACGGCCGCCAACGCAACGGTCAACTTTATTAGTAAGCCAATCTTTACTCGCCACAGCTTCCAGTTGAAGAAGTTGCGTCAGGTAATTATGAAGCTCTTTTTGATCGTAGGTTACAGGTTGATATTTTCTTTCAACCGTTTTGTCATGCATGACAACTTTTGGCGAGCTGCCAAACATATCATCCATTTTCAGATCCATCGGTTTTGCACCTGTCGAAGAAGATTCAAAAGTAAAGCGGTGATCCGAAGTAACTTCTCCTACGGTATACATCGGCGCTCTTTCGCGGTCTGCGATTCTTTGCAGTGTATCGATATTTTCCTTACCGATCACAAGTCCCATACGTTCCTGGGATTCGTTACCGATGATTTCTTTTGCCGAAAGGGTAGGATCACCCACCGGCAATTTATCAAGATCAATTTTTCCACCTGTTTCTTCCACAAGTTCAGAAAGACAGTTCAAGTGTCCGCCTGCGCCGTGGTCGTGAATGGAAACAATTGTATTATTATCACTTTCTACCATACCGCGAACGGCATTGGCAACTCTTTTCTGCATTTCAGGATTGGAACGTTGCACTGCATTAAGCTCAATTCCAGAGCTCATGGCACCTGTATCAGCAGAAGAAACGGCCGCGCCGCCCATACCGATCCGGTAATTTTCACCACCCAGAACAACGATTTTATCGTCAACAGAAGGTTTTTCTTTTTTAGCCTGATCCGCTTTTCCGTACCCAATTCCGCCTGCCTGCATGATCACTTTATCGTAACCAAGTTTTCTGGCATCTTCCTCATGTTCAAACGTTAGCAATGACCCAACGATTAAAGGCTGCCCGAATTTATTTCCAAAATCAGAAGCACCATTTGACGCTTTAATCAGAATATCCATCGGCGTCTGGTATAACCATGGTCTTTCTGCCATTGGTTGTTCCCAGGGACGATTTTCTTCCAAACGTGAAAAGGAAGTCATATAAACCGCCGTTCCCGCAAGCGGCAAGGAACCTTGTCCACCAGCAAGTCTGTCTCTGATTTCTCCACCTGACCCGGTTGCTGCGCCGTTGAACGGTTCAACCGTAGTTGGGAAATTGTGTGTTTCTGCTTTAAGAGAAATGACAGAATCAAAATCTTTTGTTTCGTAGTATTCAGGAACATCCGGGCGTTTCGGCGCAAACTGTTCAACGCGTGGCCCCTTTACAAAAGCAACGTTGTCTTTATAGGCTGAAACAATTCCGTTAGGATTTGTTTCGGATGTTTTCCGTATCAGTTTGAACAAAGAAGAAGGCTGTTCAACTCCGTCGATCACAAAGGTTCCGTTGAAAATTTTGTGACGACAATGCTCTGAATTTACTTGTGAAAAACCAAAAACTTCTGAGTCGGTAAGTTTACGGTCCAGTTTTTCAGACAGCTTATTAAGGTAGTCTATTTCCTCAGAACTTAGCGACAAACCTTCCTGCTGATTGTATTCAGCAATGTCATTAATTGCAAGAATAGATTCAGGCTGAATGCTGATGGTATAAATATGCTGGTTAAGTTCGCTGTATTTTTGCGACAGCATCGGATCAAAATCTGTAAAATCCGCCTCAACTTTTAAAAACTCCTCAATCCTGATAATGCCATGGATATCCATGTTCTGGGTAATTTCCACGGCATTTGTACTCCATGGGGTAATCATCGCAGCGCGTGGTCCTACAAAAAATCCTTCCAGTACAGTTTCTTCACTGAGCTGGGCGTTACCAAAAAGCCAGGATAATTTGGAAATATTTGCCTGAGTGAGAGTTTGTTCAATTTGCAGAGCAAAGACGGTATTGCGGTCGTTGGAAAAGAAGTAAATCATGATATATTTTTAATGCGGCAAAGGTATTTAAAAAATTACCGAAGCCCATCTTAAAAGTAAAAATTGATCTGATTTATAAAAAAGGTTAAAACACCAAGGTTAGTTCCTGCATTAACATTTGATTTTGCTTAATATTTAAAAATTGCATTTTAATCAGATCCAGGTTCCTGTTAATTTTTTAAAAGCGTCCCGGTACAACTCTCCAACGGCGATTTCCATACCTCCAATATGGACGGCATTTTTGCTGATAGAATCAAGCTTTGCCAAAGAAACAATAAAAGAACGGTGCAAACGAACAAATTTGGAAGCCGGCAGTTTGTCTTCTATGGATTTTAGGCTGCTAAGGGTAATGATTGGTTTCAGAGGTGCAGTTAAATGTATTTTAACATTATCTTTTATTGATTCGAGATAAAGAATTGAGTCAAAATCAACACGGACAAGCTTGTAATCTGCTTTGACAAACATGCAATGATCATTGGATTGATCCGCAACGACAGTTCCGCCTTTCAGCAGTTCAAAATAATTTTTCACCCGTAACGCCGCATTTAAAAACGCTTCATATCCAAACGGTTTCAATAAATAATCCAGCGCATTTACCTTGAAAGCATCCAGTGCAAATTGATCGAAAGCGGTGGTGAAAATAATTCTTGCAGCAGAAGGACTGCCGTTTTGGTTTAAAACTCGGGCAAGTTCCATACCATTTAAATGTGGCATTTGTATGTCCAGAATAATAAGATCAACCGATTGGTTATGAATGGCTTGCAATGCTTCAATTCCATTGGCATAACTGCCCATTAGATTTAAGAATGGCGTTTGCTTCACGAAGGTATTTATCAGACTGAGCGCAAGTGGCTCGTCGTCGACGGTAATGCAATTTAAAATGATACTCTGTTCTGACATGAAGAATTTTATGCGTTTATTAACCACAAATCAATCTGTAAATCAACCTGATAAGTACCTTTTTCTATGTTCTCTTCAATGTCTAGTTTATAGCGATCGGGATAGAGTAAATCAAGTCTTCGTTTTGTATTGACCAAACCAATTCCACCACTTGATAAATCCTCAGATACATTTTCATTCTGAATATGGTTAAATACTCTGAGCGATAAACTGCCTTTATCCACGCCAAGGTCAATGGAAATCCGGGTTTTTTCAAGTGAACTCGTTCCATGTTTGAACGCATTTTCAATAAAAGGAAGCAGCAGCATCGGCGCAAGTGAATAATCATGATCCGAGACAGGAGGATTAAAGTCCAGCGTTGTTTGTGCATGCAGACGTAATTTCATGAGTTCAATATAGTCATTGATAAAGGAAATTTCCTGGCTCAGCATCGCCTTATCCTGTAAGGTATTATACAACACGTAGCGCATCATCCGGGAAAGTTTTAAAATAGCTTCTCTGGACAATGGAATGTCCGAATACGTCAGCGAATAAATATTATTAAGTGTATTGAAGAAAAAATGAGGATTGATCTGGGCTTTTAATAAGGCAAGTTCTGATGCAATCTGCCGTTTTTCAATCATCTCGTGCTTTTTCTCATTGGCTTGCCACCTCTGGGCACCGGCGATGGCTGTGCTGATGACCAACACTAAAAGCGTAACAATGGAAAGATATAAGTCAGGGAAAAAAGTACTTTTTAACTTTTTATCGTGAGATAAAGCTGCCATTTCTTCCATGACATGAAGATTGATTTCAATGATTCTTGCAATCAGTAACACGAAAATCCAAATGGCAATAAACCAGGTGATGAATACGGTCCGTTTTTCCAGAAAAAGAAATTTTGGAGCCATGTAAAGTGCATTAAAATAAAACACACATGCCAAAATAAGAATATTCAACGTCTGCTTGATCCAGAAAGAATTGGGGACTTTAATGTCCCAGGTGAGCGGTGGAAAAAAAAGTAGAATGAACCCAAGCAGGATCCAAACCATTACGTGCACAAAAATGGTCAAACCATTTTTTGATTTTCCTGAGTACATAGCCGTAGGTTAAGCTGCAAGGTTACGGCAATTAGGATAAAACGTCAATAAGAACCGATATAAAGATAGTATTCGTGGACGCAATACTAAATTTTAGCTGCGAAAATGGATATTTTTTAATGATAATCCGGATTAAAAAAAAGGTTTGACCGGAAATTTCAAGAGTCTGTCTATGATCTTCTGGTTTCTATCTGGTACATAGTTCTGGTTTGAAGTTTTTTTTGTCCTTTTACATATGTAGTTGACGTAAATCCATCTTTTTATCCGGATTTGACATCAACACTTATTTTGAAATTTGAATGATAGTGAAATATGGATTCGGTCTTTCTTACGCTTTGCGGTGATACTTTAAAAAAGCTGATTAATCAGAAAACCAGGAGGGAGGCAATTGCGGAAATACTGGAAATGAAATTTGAGGCCAAGATGTCGGAGCAGATTAAATTCATTATATGTTTTTCAAGACTTTAAGTGAAATGTATAAAGCCGGTCTTGAAGATGGAGAAAATCATGAAGAAGCAGAAATTGTCCCGGATTTCCCTCAGGAAAAAAGCGTTGTATATTTTCGGGCTAAAAGTTCAAAAAGGAGTATTCCAGCCGATAATTTTGCTATGAAACTGGCACCTGTTTTGCAAGAATTGAGGAAGACGGGACCAATCACACTTCTCGAAATTGCAGAGAAACTTACTGAACTTGGCATTGCCACTATTACTGGAGGAAAATGGCATCCTGCCACGGTAAGATCTCTTGAAAACAGGATTTTAAAAATTTCAAATCGAAACGCGGAATGGAATAGCGTAAAAAAAGAAAACCAGAATCACCTGATTTAAACTTATTCCACATGAGCCAAACCAATAAAAATATCAATACCTGGTTTATGGATGTGTTTTCCATCGAAAAGACCTCGCCAACGCCAACCTATCAGCAGCTGGTCAATGTGGTATCCAGTGCAGTAAAAGAAAATATTTTGAAGCAAGGCGACAGACTTCCTTCCATTAACCAGCTGAGTGCTCACTACCAGGTTTCGAGAGCGACGATAGAGAAAGCGCTGGAAAATTTAAAGAAAAGGGGAATTGTTCAATCAGCACCTTATAAAGGTTTTTTTGTAGCCGAAAATCTTAGACTTGAAAAGCATAAGATACTCTTGTTGTTTAATAATCAGGGTTCTGTTAATGATTTGATTTACAAGTCATTTCTCAGACGCGTAGGTTCAAACGTTCAGGTTGATTGTCTGGTTTACAATAACAATGCAGGACTTTTTAACCATATGGCAAAAATGAAATCCTGCGACACTGATTTTGTTGTAATTCCTCAAATTGCAGATGATTTTGAAAATCTGTTCAACAATATTATGAATCTGCCCGGGGAGAAATTATCTATGCTGGAAAAGTATGTTGAAAAATTATCGGGATAGGGTTTTGGGGGTTTGTAGCAAGCGAGTTAAACAACTTAAATTAGTGCAGCTATCTGTTTTACAGTTTATTCCAACCCCGCTGCTTTTAAACTTGCCAGGACTTCTTTTTCTGTCATTGGAGGTTTTTTCAGGAAAGAGACCTGATTTTTGAAAGCTGCGATACCCATTTCAGGCATTGAAGTAATGAGATTTGATATGAAAATGTCAGGATGCTGCGCTTTAACATCGAACATGCTAAGGTAAAGATTTGGGAAATCTTTCAGATTGGCGGTCACAATAATATCTGCTTCACCAAGTATGGCGGCAGATAATATATGATTGTCATTTTTATCAGGTAAATCAAGTTTTTCTGTCAGAAGATCAAAATTTGTCACATTGGCATCGGGAAAAGCTTTGTCCATAGCTATTCTTGTTCTTTGAAGTTGATCAGGATTTATATCCGGGCGATTAAGAAGAAGATTCCTAATCCATTCTTCATGAATTAGTAATGACCACCTGGGAGAAAATAAACCTACACCTGCCAGGTGAAGCAATAAATCACGGATTGGTGCGGGGTAAAGTACGCAAGCATCCAATACTGCAACCTGATGCCCGTGATAATACATTAATAACCTAGATTTAATTCCTGGGCCTGTTCAGCAAGAAAAGCAAAGCTTTTTCTTCTTTCTTCTTTTATCTCGGATTCATAGCGGATCAGGTCATCGAGTAAGATTCTTCTATGGCTGCCAACTTTTTTGAATGGAATTATTCCTCGTTCCAGTAACTTTACAATATGAGGCCTTGACATATTCAGCATTTCTGCTGCCTGTTGCGTACTTAACTCTGCTTCAGCAGGCAACAGACAAATCGCTTTTCCTTCCGCCATCCCGGATATGATTTGAGAGAGAAATTCCAATGCTCTTCTCGGAACAATAAAGGATTCTCCACTTTCAGATATTTGAATATTAATTGTATCAGATTTCCCCCTTGCTATCGCAGTAGTGAAATCTGAAAGCAATTCACTAGCTGTCTTCTGCTCACTTGGCGTTGGTTTTTCCAATATCGTTTCCATTTTATCAGCTGTTTATTCAAAGATACTAAACGAAATAAACGAAACAAAATAATATTTAGTTGTTCAAAGCAGTTCTTTTTAAGCTTATTCTGTTACTCCAAACACAAAAAAACGGCAACCCCATTCAGGATTGCCGTTTTATATTTAGAACAAAAATCAATTATTGCAATAGCCACATCTTAGACCATTGGTCGTTTGTTGCGGGAGCTAATCTGGAAATTGCTTCGTTGGTATTTTTGGCATTATAATTCGTTTCATTTTCTCCGTACATCAAGCGCAGCGGTATTTTTTTGCCCTGAGAACCGTTAAGAATATTCCCTGCAATATTCGGAAACCCGGTTCTGCGGTAATCAAACCAGCTTTCAAGCGTAGTAAAAGATGAAACCCATTTCTGTTGCAAGATAACTTCCAGAGAATTTGATGAAGAGTTAAATTCTGTTTTTACTTTATCAAGAAATTCTGTTTTATTGAAAGCAATGATGGCGTGGGTTGAGGGATTATATACCTTGACATCGCCATTTGCTATACTATACTGGTCCATCGAAGCAGAAACGCCTGCCAGGATATAATCCAGCGCAGAGCCTTTGATCCAGCCACGGGAAGCGGCCTCGGCCAATATGAAATTTACTTCCGCAGCTGAAATAAAGACACTTTTTACCAGTGGATTCGTATTGGTTCTGAATATATCGCCAAGGTAAGAAACGAAAGGATTTGCCGCGCCGCTGTTATACACACTGCTGCTAAGCGCCGCTGCCTGCGTACGTTGAGCGGCATTATTGCTGTTATAACTGTCAGGATCAGTAAGCGCTATTTTCAGTCCCACATACAAAGATGTGTCAATGCCGGCCTGATAGGATTTGATATACCTTTTTACTTTTCCGGCAGCATCCGCTGCAATTACTACATCAGCTCCCTTATCGCGCACAAGCGTCTGGACGTCTACCGGTTTAAACCAAACGGTCAGGCGCGGGTCGTTGCGTACTTTTAGATAGTCCACGATTGTTGAGGCCGCCTTGATTCTGTAAAACTCGGAAATGGTGGTTGTAATTAACGGTCCCAGCGTATAGGAATCTGTGGTATTGGTACCGGGAAATTTTATTGAGGCATCATCCGCGCTGCTTGTGATCAACGGATAAGTGGCAGGATCTAAAACAATTTTATTGAATTCACTGGCGATATCAATACCGGCTGTTTTCATTTCTGCCGCTTTTCCAGACAAACGCATCAGGTATCTCAAATGCAGTGAATTAGCAAATTGTCTCCATTTCAAAAGTTTCCCAGCATATAGCACATCGGAAGCAATCATAACGGATGAGTTAACAGCTGTGGTTTTTGCCAGATAACTATTTGCATCTTCGAGATCTTTCAGAATTCCTGCAAATACGTCGATTTGTTTATCAAACGCAGGTTGCAGGTTATCAGTACCCTGGAAAGCTGCGCTGAATGGGACGTCACCCCAGGCCGAAGACTGAATACCAAACCATAACGCCTGCATGGTTTTGGAAGTGCCTTTGATGAATAAGGAATCGACGTTTCCCGAAGCACGTTTTTCAAGATAACTTGCGTTGGACATGGGTAAATACAAACCGCGATAATCAAAGGAAAGCGGTGTCCAGGCAAACTGATTGGTAATGTTAAATTCAAGAAAATCTCTTTGCACATATTGCATGGCAGCCGGCGCCACGCATTGCGTAACATTTCCTGAAAAAGAAATATCCGCCAGCTCGGAAGCAGTACCTGTAATGACGGAGGTCAATACGTAGGCAGGATTAGTCTTGTCGTCCGTGAGCGCATTAGGATTTTGATTAATCTCGGTCAGATCCTGACAACCTGCCAGGAACAACAATGCAAATATGCTCAGATAGTAAAATTTATGTCGCAGTATCATGGTAAACCTGATTAAAATTGAATATTTAATTTGACACCGGAGGTCATTGAAAAAGGATAAAACGAAGCCCTGTCAAAACCAAAAAGATAACTTGATCCTGGCGTAAACTGATCGTTGTTGTTCATCATAGTCGCTTCCGGGTCAAGGTTATTTTTAGCCTTTGTCCACAACATCAGATTTCTGACAAACATCGATAATGACAAACCGCTCGAACCAATATGTCGCGCCAGACTTTCAGGAAGTTTGTATGCTACCGAAAATTCTCTTAATTTAATAAAGGAGGCATCATAAATCCAGGTTTGTACGCCTCTGCTCCAATATCCTGCACCCGGATCTGCGATCAAATCACTGCGGAAATATTTGGTACCTGTTTCTCCAAAATTCTCAATATATTCTCCGTTGGCACCGGCAATAACGCCTGGGAAAAAGGACCCGTTGGAAACCGCGCCGCCATAATTGAATCCTCCAAGCTCAGCTGTACGGCCACCCACATAGGTAAGTCCGTCCATAGCGTTGTACTTTCCAGGATTTGATTTAATTTCCGCTGCAAGTTTGCTATTGTCTCCGTTGAAAGAATTGTTACTCAAAATACCGGTCATTGTGCTTGATCCGTCTCCTTTGTGCCAGCTGTCCTGCCGCCCGTCACGTGTCAGGCGTTTCATACTTTCTGAATAGTATTTTCCGCCCTGGCGCCAGTCGATACTGGCTGAAAATGTAAATCTTTTAACCGTTAAATTGGTCTGGAAACCCAGTGTGAATTTCGGCATAACATTGCCAAGATTGATATTGGTTGTACTTTGCTGCACAGCACCATTACTATTTAAAAGTGGCCATCCGGCATATTGCCCTTCTGTAACTCGTTTTACATCAGGTCCCCACAAATCACCCACTTTTCCGCCGAGGCTGGTTTGGTTGTAGATGTTATTTCTGTTCCAAAACTGATAATTACTTACACCTTCTGGCAGTGCCGTCAATTTGCTTCTTTCTTTGGTAAAATTGAAAGTCGCATCCCAGATCACATTTTTTGTTTGAATGGGTACCAGGCGCATGGAAATTTCCAGACCTTTATTCTGAACAACACCGGCATTTACGTTAGCCGCAGTATATCCCGTCGACCCTGATACCGACACGCCGGTAATTTGCTTTTTATCTTCTACTTCGTAGTAGGTGAAATTAAATCCTAACCGTTTTTTGAAGAAAGAAGCGTCAAATCCTAACTCCGAAGAAATGATACTTTCCGGAAGCAGGTTGCTGGTTGGCGTTGTAGATGGCAAAGAATAAACGGTGTTGCTTCCCCAGGTAGATTTGTCAAGCGTCATAGACAGTTTGTAAGGGTTAGTATCCTTACCAACTTTGGCCCAGCCTCCTCTAAGTTTCAGAAAGGAAATGGCTATTGGAAGTGAAAATAAATCAGACAGTACAACACTTAGCGAAGCCGATGGATAAAAATAGGATCTGTTATTAACCGGCAGCGTACTCGACCAGTCATTCCGACTGGTTACTTCCAGAAAAATCGCTTCCTTATACCCAAAAGAAGCCATGCCATACAAGCTGTTAATTCGTTTGTTATTTTTTGTGGAAGTATAACTTACAGAAGCTCTGTCGATATTACTTGCTGTGTAAAGTCCAGGCAAAACAAAACTTTGGCCTGTGATAGTGGCCAGACCATTATTCTGGAAAAACAAATTTCCGCCGGCCGAGGCATCCAGTGAAAAATCACCAATGGTTTTCTTGTAATTCAAAAGAAAGTCCGTATTGATTTCCTGATTGTTTCTTGATATATAAGAATATCCACCGTTTGGAACCGCTTTTTCAGATTTTGCAGTACGGTTGTCGGTGATGTAAGATTCGTTAAAACCGCCCACACGTGTCATCAAACTAAGATCGTCTGTGATGTTCCAGTTTAGTTTGATATTGCCGTAAGGACGAACTTTGCTGAATGTATTAATATTTTCATTGACCGTGAACCAGGGATTATTAAATCCGTTTGACCATACATTTTGCTGCACATCTGGCTCTTTCCAATAATTTTTCAGATCGTTAATATCCAGCCAGTTCGGAGTGAAATATAAATCTTCGTAGGGATAATTATCATAAGAAAGTCCGCGGTTATTGTCAGATCCTGAATTCAGATAATTAAAATTTCCGCTTACACTCAGTCGGTTGGCAAAATTATAAGTGGCTGAAAGCGCTATGGCATCCTTGCGCAGGTTACTTTTAGGATATACGCCTTTTCCTCTCGTATCCGAAACTGACAGCGAAAAACTAAGTTTTTCATTAGAATTCGAGATTGTGAAATCGTTTATAAAGCTTGTGCCGGTATTGACAAAGTCCTTCACGTTATCAGGATGTGGTTCAAGGGGAGTGGCAACGCCATTGGTTCCGAACCTGGCAACAGAAGTTCCCATTTGCGGACCCCACCAAAGATTGCTTGTCTGGTCAAAATTTCCATTTGAACCTGTTACAAATTGCTGCTGGATCGGCACATATTTGTAAGGAACGGTAGCAGTAAACGCCGAATTAACGCTTATACCCAGACCTTTTTTCCCATTGTTTCCACTTTTAGTTGTAATCAAAAGCACACCATTACCAGCTCTCGATCCATAAAGTGCGGCGGCACTTGGACCTTTCAGCACACTGACACTTTCAATATTATCAGCACTCAAATCTGAAAGTACACTGACATCATTTCCGGTGGGAAGTCCGTCTACAACGATTAAAGGCGAATTATTTCCGGAAAGTGAAGTATAACCCCGGATTAAAATCATCGGGTCACTATTAAGATCGGGCGTAGTATTGATCACCCTGACTCCGGCAATTTTCCCTGTCAAAGCATTTACTGCATTTTCCTGCGGCACCTTGGTTAAAGCATCACTTTTTATTTCTCCAACTGAATATCCCAGCGATTTGGTTTTTCTTTGAAGTCCAAGGGCAGTAACCACAACTTCATCCAGTGAACGCGTATCCTGTGACAGATTAACTGAAATCTGGCTTTGAGAATTTACCGTAACATCCTGAGATAAATATCCTACAAAAGAAAACGTAAGTACCGTTGGTTCGTCAGGCAAAGAAAGTTGAAAATTACCTTTTTCGTCGGTAGTTGTGCCTCTTGTAAGTCCCTTAATAAGAATACTTACGCCAGGAAGCCCTTCATGATTGACCGCATCTACAACGGTTCCGGATACTACTCTTTCCTTATTAAGCATTATTTCAGGAAGCGCCAGTCCGACGGGTTTTAAATCTTTATCCTCCGATCTTTTTTTGAGAATGATTTGTCCGCCAATAACATCCCAGGCAATATTTGTTTTACGAAAAACAGTTTCAAGCACCAGGTCCAGCTTCTGGTTTTGTGCATTCACCGATACTTTTTGTTTTGAATTGATCACGGCAGCACTGTATACAAACCGCACGTCGGCGGTTTTTTCAAGTTCTGAAAGTACCAGATGGATAGGAGCTTTGCTGACATTCAGGCTTACTCTGCGGCTCAGTAATTCCTGGGCCGACAAAGGGAGCGCGTTGGCAATGCCTGCCAGACAAAACATGATTGCTATTTGCGAAAAGCTAATTTTCATGACAGTCCACAGTAATGTGCGGTTTCGTCGTTTGTATTTCATAAATTTGAATGTTTTGTTCAATTGTTGTAAAAGTTGGGCAAAAGGATCCCGCACCCGTTTTTCGGGCGTGTTCGCAAAAGGACATTTCGTGTGATCTCAGGCCATTGACGGTACCAGCGTCAGTGGCTTTTTTATGTGGTGATTGTCAAGGTTTTTACATAGGTTAGTGTTTAGGGTTTGGAAAAAATTTATTGCTTAATCATTATTACATCCTGATCCATCAATGAAAATTCTGGCTCCTTCCAGATGATAACTAGCCCCGATACTTGCGCAAATCATATCAAGTTTTGTGAACAACGGCTGATCAGTAAGCCGGGCAGTAAGCGGACAATTCCCAAGAATTTGCCTGTCATAAACAATTTCGACGTGATAAGCCTGCTGCAAAATGTCAAAAGCCTCAGAAACAGCTGCATCGTTAAATTCAAACCTGTTTTTTATGATTTCCGGATTTACAATTTCGGGTGTTAAAACCAAGGTCTTAGTTAACTTTCCTTCTTGCAGATTTTCAACGGCCTGCTCGTTTGGACCTAGAAATAATTTTGTTTTAGAAGATAAGGACGCGACCATAACTTTGCCTGATTTAACTGCAACTTCTGTTATGGATCCGGCCTTTTCTGCAACATTAAAACTTGTACCCAAAACCCGGATTTGAAGTGCCGCGGTGCGGATCGTAAAAGGATGAAGTGTGTCACGATGTACTGCAAAAAATGCCTCTCCGGTAAGCTTTACCTGACGAAAATGCCCCTCAAATTTTTCGGGATAGGAGAGTTTACTATGCTGGGATAGCGTGACTACGCTACCATCAATAAGCCGGACTGACATTTTTTCAAGCGTAATATTTTGTTTTTCAATCCAAACTGACTGCTTCTGTTCGCTGTCATTCAGGCTGATATCGTTAATTTTCGAAGGTTTCATTAAAAACCAACCAGCTCCGGCAAACAATACAAGTGCGATGGAAGCTGCCGCCATGTACCAAAAATCCTGGCTTTTTTTGTGCTCTTGCGGAGGTTTGTTTGCGTTAACATCGGTTTGTAAAACTCCATTAAGCTGCTCCCAGATATGCGCTTGTGCAGAATCAGCAGAATTTTGTAGAAACGGATCATTAATTTCGTCCGCATTCTGCCAGTCTTCGGTTAATAAATTTTTTATTTCACCCATATCATTCCGATCGAAATAGTTCTGTAAAACAGCTAGTTCGTCAGGGGTACAACGGCCTTCCCTGAGTTTTTGCAAGAGCTCTCGATTGATCATTATAATTGGTTATATATAGGAATACAAACAACTCGGATACCACCTTTACTCCGGTATGTGAACAAATTGTTAACTAAGAAAAATAATGGTAAAAAACAGAAGACTGGTACGAAGGGATCGAAGTGCTTTAACCATCTGACTTTCCACTGTACTCTTTGAAATAGACAGCTGCTGTGCTATTTGCTCATAGGAAAGTCCTTCAAAACGGCTTTTTTCAAAGATTTCTCTTCTCTTTGGCGGCAAGTTATCTAACGCCGATTCAAGACGTGTGGTAAGTTCGGTAGTCAATAAAGGTTGATCAGAATCGTCAGAGGAAGAAAATTCCGGTTTGTTTTCATACCAGCTTTTATAAACTTTCTGCCTGACCAGTTCCCGCTTGTAGCGGTTGATGACAAGTTGGCGGGCAATGGTAAGAAGCTGGGCGTCGGCGGGGATATTTTCAGAAAAAGATTCTCGGTTCAGCCAAAATTTCAAAAAAACTTCCTGCGCCAGATCCTGGGCCTCATCCATATCTCGGGTATGCTTATACGCAAAAACAAATACCTTTCTAAAGAACCTGTCGTAAAGTTCTTTAAAATCTTTTTGCTGCTGATCACCCTGCTCCCTCATGGATATACCTGTTTAACGAATAGTTATTGAGTACAGAAAATCACCTTGGTAAAAGCTCATTTCGCAATCATCGAATATCAGACAAAGTTATCAACCACATCGATTAATTATGCTTTTTAACAATTTGTTAATAATGGCCTCCGCTTTCTGTATTTTTCGATGATGGCAAATGGTGTATTTACCGTTACATACCCATATATACTGTTATACGCGACTTTTATACCCCTGAGTTAATGTAATTTAATGATAAATTTCCAATATCTGTTCTTCGTTTTGTCTGGATTTTAACAATGCAGCAGTTAATAAAGAAGGGTGTTGAAATTCATGTTACTTGAAATCTTAAATCATAGGAAAGTTATATTTAGCATTACTTGCCAAAATGCATTTATTATGTTAAAAACTAAATTGAAATAATGTTATTTATAAAATTGAAATCACAAGAGAAATTTGTCCTTTCGTAAAACTGCTATTCTCTTTTTTGAGAAAAAAGCCAATCTAAAAGACCTGGAATTTGCTGCACTTGACCATCAATATTGTGGCCGGCATTTGGAAATTCCGTATAACGGGGATGGCCTCCGGCTTTTTTTATTCCGGCAATAATACTTCGTGTGCTGCTTACAGGGGCTAAGGCATCTTTGTCACCATGAAATGCCCAGACAGCAACATTTACCATATTGCCGGAAAGACCAGGATCCAATCCACCACTCATCGGTATGGCGGCGGCGAACATTTCCGGATGGGTGCCAATAAAATACCAGGAGCCATAACCGCCACCTGAAATTCCCATCACATAACGTCTTTTGATATCAACCGAAAATTGTTCTTCAAAATCGTTAATGGCTTCAAACACCAATTGAGAAAACAGGGGATCGCCCCAACTCATATTTTGGGGACATTGCGGGACAAATAAAAATGCAGGATATTTTCTCTTGTTGACATAGTTTGAAAGAAACGGAGCGGCCGAGCCTTCAACCTGAATGATATTATCTGTGCCGTGCACGCCTCCGTGATGCAAAAGCACAACAAGCGGATATTTGTTTTGTGGATTGTAATCCAGCGGTTTCATGAATCTGTAACGCAGCGAATCACCATCCGCGTTTACAAAATGTTTTGCTTCAAAAAGTGATGCTATGCCCCGGGCTTTTTCACTGATCTGATGAGGATAACCTACAAGCTGAGATTCAGAATATAATTTGTAACCCAAAATGAATACTGAAACAAATACAATCGGTGCAGAAACTATCAGACTGTAATTTACGGAATTTCGAGCCGGATTTTTTGTCTCTCTGAGCTCTCTAATCAAGTTTCCCAGAAGCAAACCTGAAACAATACAGGAACACCAGGATGTCCAGAAGTTAATGCTTTCAAAAACCGGACGTAGGTGCAAAGAGGGAAAATAGTTATTCCACAGCAAAGATGTAAGTAAAATCGCAGCCAATATCAATCCGAGAATTCCGGCAAACTTTAACAATGGCCGCTTTCCGGAATTTGAAAATATTAAAGTGATATAAAATGCAAGTGAAGTCACTAAAAGAAAAATGCAAACAGGTATATAAAGTGCATTTAATTTTTTGAATACCAGCATAATATAAAGAATCGTATACAGGCTGACGGAGGCTGCCAGGTAAATTGTACCTGTAAAAAATGAGAACCGGTATTTCTTAACGTGATAATATTTAAGCAAAATAGATGCGCTTATCACATCAATTATTGTCACAAGAACAAGCCAGGAAGGATATGAAGCCAGGAAATAAATCTGTAAACCGTGCTGCAAATAAATAATGCACAGAAAAGTAGTTGTAAGTATGTTTAGGGTAATAAAAAATATGCCGGAATAGTAAAAATTTCGGGATTGAGATTTCATGAGGATAAGGCGTTGTTTAATGGTCGATTTTAATCTAAACCATTGCAGGTATACCTTATACCTTTATTTAAATGTTAAAAGATCTTAATTGATAATCAGGCGATTAAGAATACTCTGCAAAACTATTCAAAAGCAGTTACATTCATTTGGTATTGCTCACCTTCCGAGGCATACCGAAGAAAAGATAAATTAATGTTCCTATTACAGGCACTAACAAAATTAAGAGTAACCAAACCACTTTTTCAAAGGTTTCCAAATCATTATTTCTGAGTAAACTGATTATAGTTACGATGATTTGAAGATATACTAAAATCGCTAAAAAGATGAGTGCAAGTTCGTATGTACCCATGCCAAGAAATGTTATCGCCAGAAGAGACATAACTTCGAAGTTTATTTTTTCAAAAGATAAATATTTTTATTTGAAAATGGTACTAAACCTGTATTCATAATTTTGATGTTATGCAGATGCAGCGGTAGACGATTGAAAAAAGCAATTTTTAATTCACTATTTCCGAAGACCGTTACAAACGGTCCTTTATAAAAAGTACGCAGTGTTCGAAGAACACTACGCACAACGAAAGGTTGGATAAGTGACTTTCGGTTACTTCGTGACGTACCAGTAATTCCCTTCGCATTCTTTGGAATATTCAAAAAGTGAAATGATGGAAATAGCGAAGGCCGTCCAAATAAAGGACTGCAATAGTGCACTTGTCAAATTATTAAATCCTGATTTAGTGATTATCAGTGAGGATAAGACCGCAAATAGTGCTACCAAAAAGGTAATAAGAACTCTCACAATTGTTTGAGATTTAATCATTCCAAAGATATCTAACCATTTAATATATCTTTGGAGAAGAAAAATAGGGAGCATGATAACAGGCAAAATGGCGGATCCGGTTAGTATTCCATTTACAAAATTGTAGCTTTCAGTCACATCTTTTGTATATAATTTGAGATAAAAACATAGTGTTGTGACAAGAAAAGTAACAATCAAACTTCTTAGTAATTTTTGACCAGATAGCTGGCTTTTCCACAGAGTCAACAAAACACGCAGTTGCTTTTTGACAAAGCCTTTTCTGAATTGCCATTCCATTTTTTGGATAGCCCTCATACCGCCAAAATCTTCAATTGTTGAGTACATAGCTTCGTTAAAAGGTATTGACTCTTTTAGTTTTTCTTCAATTGCATCGATGAAATGATCAGTCATTTCATCGATGAATTCAGTTTCTGACAACCTGCATTTTTTACTTAAAAAATCTTCTATCTCAAAATACTGAGCCTGTGTTACTTTCATAGTACATATTATTTGGCGTGTATAGAAATCAAATCTTTCGGTTCAAGTATTAGTTGAAGCTGACTGAGAAAATTTTGTATTGTCGCAAGTCTATCCACCGCATTTCCCTTTTGATCACTAGCAATAGAATAATACTTTCTGGCTCGACCGTCCACAACTTCTGTTTGCGTAATCAATATTCCTTCACCTTCCAGTTTATGCAGCGCCGGATAGAGTGCTCCCTCAGTTATACGCAGTTCACCACGAGTCATTTCTTTTACCTTTTGGCATATTTCGTAGCCGTACATCCGCTCTGTTTGTGAGAGAAGTTTCAATATTACAGCGTTCAGACTTCCTTTGAGAAGCTGTTGAGCATTCTTATTCATACTCCAAATATACTAATTTTAAATATACCTCCAAATCTTAGGTATGTAGAATAAAAAAAATCACAAATCGTGTTATACAATGAACTGTACAGCAGGATTTGTGATAATTATACCTTATGAATTAACCAATTTCCCTTCAATCGAATCGTCAAGGGTTTTACCAAGGATTGCACCTACGACGGTTTTTGCGAAGGCAACGGTATTCCCATGTTTGTTGTCCCAATAATAACCTTCCTTGGCTTCCACTTTGATAGCCGTTATTCTTGGATCATCAATACCTTCGGTGAACCATGTTTTCAAAATCGGTTCCCACAGTTCTTTGATTATTTCTTTGTCTTTGGAAATCGTAGCGGAGCCATATACACTTAAAAAATCTGAATGCGCTGAGCCCTGAAATAATAAGTGTACGTTTTCGTCAGCGGAAATGTCTGCATTTTTGTTACTGTCGTCTGCACTTAAAAACCAGAAATTACCTTCATCATCCACTTTCTGGACCGACATAGGCCTTACTTTTAGTGGTTGCTGAGAAGTTATCCGGGTACAGAAAAAGCAGGTGTTTGCACTTTTTGCCAGTTCTTTAATTTTCTCTCCGGCTTCCTTGCCAAAAAGATCTTCGTGATTTTTTTCAGGTTGTTGTTGGTTGATGCTGTCCATAAAAATTTAAAGGTTAGTTATTTACAGGGCAACAAACAAAGATCATTCCAGCAAATCCTGTATTAAGTTTATGTAAGTGGCAGCAATATTCTGACATCATAAGTAAGATTAAGGAAACGCTGATTCATGTTAATGCACCGAACTTTATCCATCAAAACAAAGAAAAAAGATTTCTAAGACATTAAATTTGAAGGTCCCCGAAATCTGAATTACTCTCCCCAATCGTACTATCAAGCACTTTTCGTGACTAAGATAACAATTGTAATATTTATATTTAATTTGAAATTTTTAACACAAATTACTTAGTAAATCAGCGGTAAATTATACTTATTAAACTGGGAAAAGAAGCTTTTAAAATTCTTCAAAATAATGGAGAGTATGAACTTACGGATAGGGCTGAATTCATATTTAAACGGATAGATAATGAAAGCACTTTTTAGCGTTACGATAATTCTGGCTGGATTTTTACTTTCATCACCAGTGGTTATGGGTCAAAGTAAGTTTGCTTTTTCAATCACTGCGGCTCCATTTTATGGACAAATCAAATCTAAAAATTCCTTTGTTATTCCAAGTGGTACCGGAGGGGAACCAATCACTACTGAAATAAAATCTAAAACAACAACCAAGGGCTACTGGGTTGGTTTGAATGGGAGGTATTCCTTTTCCTCAAAATGGTCTGCGTCAACTGGTTTATGGCTAAGTGAATCCTGGCAAAACGTGCCTCAAATAACTCCTGCGATATCGGTTTATACGGGGCGTAGCAGATCACATAATTTAGCTATACCCGCGATGGTTAATTTTCAGACTTCCGAACGAAGATTGTCACCATACTTTTCTGCGGGAGCTATGTGGAATTTTAGTACAACGAGCCGTTTAAATATATCCAGTTTGGAAACCAATTTTACATTTAAGAGTAACGATTCCAAAGTAACACCTATGGTTGGCGCAGGGGTAATCTACAATTTTGCACAACATATATCCATGATCGCTCAACCAATTTTCCAGTATATAATTCCTCTTTCCGGGATACATTCGCAGACATACCAGCTGAATTTAAATGTACAGTTGATGTACAGATTTTAATTTTGTCATGAATTATACCTAATGTTGCTTCAGAAATGAAAGTAAAACGAATACTAATGCGTCAGGTTTTTATAATCTTGCTTTTTCTTACTGGATTCTTATTTTTCTCACCGGAGGTTTTGGCGCAAGGTAAATTTGCATTTTCTGCCAGTGTATCTCCCTTTAAAACCCATAGCAAAAGTTATGTGACAAACGAGATACCAAATGCCAGTGGAACCGGGACCACAATTGTAGAAAATAATTCTGAGAATACGTTCAAGGGTTACTCGATCGGGTTAAATGCCAGATATTCTTTTTCTCCCCAATGGTCAGCATCAACAGGTTTATGGCTAAGTGAATCGAATTTAAATTTGATTGCCTCAAGTGTTCGTTCACATAATTTGTCAATTCCGGTAATGGTTAATTACCAGGCATTTGACAGGAAATTTTCACCTTATTTTTCCGCGGGTACTTTATTTAATTTCCGGACAACAAGTCATTTTGATATTCCTGGCTTTGGTAATTTTATTATTAAATCAGATAAATATTCCAGAGTATCACCCACAGTGGGAGCCGGTGTGATTTATAATTTTGCACCTCATCTCTCCATTATAGCCCAGCCAACTTTTCATTACGAAATTCCTGTTTCAAATACTTCGGATAATTATTCGCGTACATACCAGCTTAGTTTTAATGTGCAGCTGATGTATAAATTGTAATTATCAAAAATAAAATTTTGATCAGGGCATTGGCGCTTCAATAAATTCATTCACCATTTCAACAAACAATTCTGGTATTTTGCTATTGCCACCCTGTGACATGATCTCGCCCATATAACTCCCGTGGCTGGCGGGGAACAGGGCCAGCCTTCCATGAGGAAAAAGACGAAACATTGCAACCGCATGTTCAGGACGAACCACATCCTGGTCGGCACTTATAACGAGAACAGGTACCTGGATTGAACTGATATCCTCATCTTTCCAATCCTGAAACGTACGCATTCTGTTCGCATCTTTGTCGTGCATATTCTGCAATGCAGCCTGGCTTGGATTGATTTTAAAAAATTCGTCCTGGTAAATTTTTGGCATATCATTCAGACTTGCCTTCTCCATGGCATCCCAAAACCAAGAATACATTCCTTCTCTCTTGTAAAAAGAAGAAGCCAGAATTAACTTGCTTACCAATTTTGGATGTCTGATGGCAATTTGCATCGCCGTATTACCGCCGTTACTGAAACCGAAAATATTTGCGCCGGAAATGTTTAGTTGCATTAACAATCCGGCCACATCATCGGCATCCTGTTCAAAACTTTCAGGCGCATCCCTGTCGGAGGTATGGCCATGCGCCTGAAGTTCAACGCCAATGACCTGATAGTTCTTCGCCAGCAACGGCAATATTTTCCCAAAACTGGTATATAAAGTAGAACCGCCACCGTGAATTAATAGAAGTGGATTTCCGTCACCATGAATTTCAAAATACATTCTTATTCCATTGACATCGGCGAATTGCCCTGGTCCGGAATTTTGGTTTTTATCTTTCAAGACTGTAAAGCTCATGACCTTTTTCTTTGGATAAATAAAAGTTACAAGGTCAAATATATACCCGTCTTTCGGGTAAAAAAGGGTGGAGATGAGAAAATTGTAATGGCCGTTTGGGACATTTGGTTTATTAATTATGCACTAGTTATGCGCAGTTTCAAAACTGCGAATTTTTATAATTTACCGTTTGTAACGGTTTGAAAAGTGATATTCAAATCCTAAAAATTACGAAGACGATAATGCCCAAAAGATTATGATTCAAGAAACTGATCGCTCCAAAAAGAAATTATAAAATGATAAAAAACATAGTAATCGTTAACGTCCAGATGACGATAATAATTATCTCGGATACAGTTAGTCTGTCCGAATTACGAAGTTTTAATTTTTTCATTTTAATATATCAACGAGATTTTAAGTGGAGCAGAGCGATAAGTTCTTGTTGCCCTGCTACACATTCAGTGATTTAAACTGTAACCTGGGTTACATCCAGGATTTCGAATTTTTTCATTCCTGCCGGCATCTTCCATTCTACTTTTTCTCCTTTACACAGACCGATTATAGCGGCACCCATCGGCGTTAAAACGGAGATTTTCTGATCTTTAATGTTAGCAAAAGCTGGCATAACGATGGAGAATTCCAGCTCCTTGTTCGAAACAAGTTCGCGTACTCTTACCCTAGAATTCAGCCGGATACTGTCTTCCGGAAGTTCATTGTTTTCAACTATGATTGCGCGGTTTAATTCGTATGACAGTGTCATTTCACTGCTATCGGAATTAGGCGAAAAATTTTCCGTGAATTGTTTTAACAGACGAAAGTCATCTTCGCCAAGTATTACAAGATTCTTTTTATTGTTTGTCATCAGATGGATTGAATATCATAAACGCTGCATAGGAAGTTGCATAGCGCGTCCATGCAGATTTCATTTGGAAATCTGTGTATCAGAAAATGGTCAGATTGACCAGTATGAAAATTTAGTCTGGAATATTTTCCCCTATACCGGGGAATTGACCCCGATATCTGATATTAAAGCAGATTCGGGGTAATCGTGTTGAAGTCCTTAAAATTAGAAATATAGTAGGTCTTTGCGGCAAAACTATGGAAGGGTATCTGACATACGGTATGGAAATTCTCCGTTCGCATATCAGGATACCTGTCAATATTATTAAAATGTTTTTCTGATTTAATTACCATAATTTTTTACCAGAAAGTTTTCTAAATGAAAACGAAATGCGTTTGAAACCGCGATGTCAAATTGAAATTAAGTCTTAAAGTCTGCGGATCTGAGCCCAAAATTGTTGAATAAAACTTCTGTCTCTCCGCGAAATTCCTTCATGTAACCGCGTAACACGCTGCATAGTACGGACAAATCTTTGTTTTGTCGTTTCGTTCAATTCAACACGCTCAACATTTTTCCGGGAATTCGAAATATAATCTTCATGGTCGGGATTGCTGATAATTTCTCCGATAAAACTGGCGTATAATTCCAGATCTTCATGAGGAAGTGCCGAGAAAAGCTCTTTGACAAAATGCGATTCTTTCAAATTGGAATTACCTTCATTCAAAAATAAAGATTGAATTACTGTTGCCGGACGTAGATTAACTGAATGCATATTAAATGATTTACACCTATTGAATTTTTGTGCTGAAAAATACTCAACAAAAAATAACTTCAAATCCCGTACCTAAGCAAAAGAACGGGCAGCCAAATGATGAAAAACACGTTCATCCAATTTGTACCGATCGTTAAGGGTCAGACTGCTGCGGGCTGTAAATAACGCATAATTGACTGCATTATACATGAGCCAGTAGGAGGGATCCGAACTCAAAATCCGCTCTTCCAGTCGTAACCGTTCCTGGGCCTGTTTCGCCAGTTGTACAGGAATTGGCAACGTTTTAAGCATACCTTCATCCGCTTTTTTTACAGCTGTATTGTGGAAATGCTCATAAATATCTGCCGTTAATGTTGGTTTTGCCTGAATGTGATAGATCAGCATGTCACGTAACCGCTGCTGAAAAATATCGATTGTGAGCTTACCATGATGGATTTTTCGTATTTCAGCACCTGCCTGCGACGGACGACTTTGCGTTTTTGCACTTTGTGAAGTCCGCGCTTTCTCTTTTCCCAACGACCACTGTTTCAGCCATTGCTGATAAGCGGATACTTTTACAAAAGGATCTGCCCAGCCAACAAGTCCGTTTTGGCAAACTGTCCGGAACATGCTGCTTCCTGGCAAGGTATTATCGTCAGATACCGAAGTCAGTGTTTGTCCCTGCACGCTAAACGGCGTTTTTCCATTATAACTGTTGGTCAGAATCAAGCTTTTATGGAGCTTTTCGCCACCAATGGATAATTCCTCAGGTAAAATAATGCTTATACTAAACTCGCCCGTTGTTGTGTGCTTGATTTGGAGCGTGTAATCAGCAACAAGTTCGTTAACCACATCGCGGATAGCTGCGTTGGGAATAATGGAATAGTCAGCACTCTGAATACCGAAAATGGTTTTTCTTCCGCCATCAGGTTGTCCAACAATTAATTGCTGACGGTCAGTAGCCATAATATCATATTCGGGCAAAAGATCCGCCAGCCATACCGGATTAACGGGATAACATATGTCGTCCCATGAACTCGCTAATTGTGGTTGCGCACTGATGTAAGTCATAAATTTACTTTTTCATTTTTACAGTTGTAAATTTACAGTCGGCTTTCTTGGAAACAAAATATTTAGCAATAATTATTTGATGATGATACTTTACTTGGATTTAAAGTATTGATAGTAAGTGTTTTATTTAATTTCTGATTGCAAGACTATTAACAATGTAATTCAACTGAAATATCGAATTGATGTTAAAAAATAAAAATTTAGTTTAGCAGCCGTTCGATATTTTTGCTGATCGTAGCTTTATCAGCGGATGAATGTGCAAGATGAAGTGCGGCTTGAAAATGTTGAAGGGCCTTTTTGTTATCAATTTCGGTGTAAAGATTTCCCAACAAGGAATAATAAAAATGATAATCTGTCAGATGAAGTTTTTCCGCTTCAACGATCGCCTCTTTTTTGCCATTTGTTTTTGCTAATGCAAAAGTTCGGTTCAATGCCGCAATCGGGGAATATTCTAAAATAAGCAGACTATTATAGAGTTGAAGGATATTTTCCCACTTTTCAGCACTGTCCTGTTTTTGCGTATGCCAGTAAGCAATGCCTGCTTCCAGATGATATTTTGAAACTATATTTCCGGTAGAGGCAAGATTTAAAAAGTGTGTCCCCAGTTCAATTAACTCCTGATTCCAGCGTGTTTCGTCCTGTTCTTCGTACAAAATCGTTTCGCCGTCATCATTAGTCCGGGCGTCAAATCTTGACGAATGAAAACTCATTAAGGCAAATAATGCATTAACAGCCGGTTTGTTTGTGCTCGTATTTTCAATAAGTAAATAACAAAGACGCATCGCCTCTTCGCAGAGATCTTTTCTTAAAATGGTATTCTGGGATTCGGGGCGACGGCCAGTGGAATAATAGCCTTCTGAAAACAGCAGATATATCGTTGTTAAAACACTGTCAAGCCGGTTATTTATTTCGGAAATGGTTGGCTGTTCAATTTTGATATTGGCTTCTTTCAGTTTTTCCTTTGCCCGGTTGATTCTCTTATAAATTACCTCTTTGTTGGTTAAAAAAGCGTCAGCAATTTCCTGCACTCCAAATCCGCAAAGCAGATTAAGCGCGAGTGCAACCTGCGCTTCACTGGAAATTGCCGGATTACAAACCGTGAAAATCATAGCCAGCTGGCTGTCGGCAATGTTTTTATTTGACAAATCAATTTCTATTTCTTCCGTTTTCGGAGTAAGATATTTGATATCCGCTGAAAGTTTCTGCTCAAAAAATGAGTTGCGCTTTAAATAATTTTTAGTCTTATTTTTTGCCACGGTATAGAGCCAGGCTGTGGGGTTCTCTGGCAAACCTTTGATACTCCATAGTTCTGTGGCGGCCAAAAAAGTGTCACTTACAATATCTTCTGCGATTTCAATGTGCTCTATACCAGATAAATAACAGAGTACCGCTACAATTTTACGATACTCTGTCCGGAATAATTTCGGTATTAACGCTCTTTCTTCCATAAATCTGTAAACTGCCTTCACCAATTATAAAGGCAGTTTTGTAATATTTCTAAGCAGTAACAATGGCCATGCGGACCTCAACTTTGGCACCCCATTGCAGTATTGGGCAACCTTTTGCGATTTCAACAGCTTCATCATAATCATTTGCTCTGATAATCAACATGCCGCCAATTGATTCTTTAATCTCTGCATAAGGGCCATTCGTCACCGTATTATTTTCTTTAACAACCCGGCCGTCAGAATCCCAGCGTTTTGGCGGGGTTACCAGTTTATTTTGTGCCGCAATACCGCCTATCCAATCCTGAAATGGCTTAATAGCTGCCTGCATTTGTTCGGGTGATGGTTTGGCATCCGCGCTGGTCAGGTCGCGGTGGATCACCAATAAGAA
This sequence comes from Dyadobacter subterraneus, assembly GCF_015221875.1. Taxonomy (NCBI): domain Bacteria; kingdom Pseudomonadati; phylum Bacteroidota; class Cytophagia; order Cytophagales; family Spirosomataceae; genus Dyadobacter; species Dyadobacter subterraneus. The sequence goes on along the minus strand of NZ_JACYGY010000001.1, from coordinate 3,931,572 downwards.
TTCATTCATGATTTTTTGAATTTAAGGTTTTAGTTGATTTGGTATTGGCAATCAGCTTTTATAAGGCTGATTGCCAAGATATTATTCTCAGCCAAACTGACCGACTTGATACGTGCCAACTGCGTTAGGAAATGCTATGTTAAGACGATTCCACGTATTAATTGTTGTGATGGCGAAAGTCAGGTCAATCATTTCTTCATCGGTGAAATGTTTTTTTGTTTCGTTGTAAACTTCATCCGGAACGACCACTTTTGTTACCGCTTCTGCCCATCCAAGCGCCGCTCTTTCACGTTCAGAATAATATGGAGTTTCACGCCAGGCACTCAAACCGTACAAACGCTGCTCTGTTTCACCCTTTGCACGTGCATCTTTGGAGTGCATATCAAGACAATAGGCACAAGAATTTATTTGAGATACTCTGAACAAAACCAGTTCGATAAGATTTTTTTCAAGAGGTGATTTTTTTAGATACCCACCAATGGCATAAAGCGTTTTTAAAGCGTTTTGACCTTTCTCGTGTAAGTTTATTCTAGGTTCCATTTTATTGAAAATTTAATTGTTAAAAACTAATGACAACTGAATTTTCATATCTGGACAAAGTGGACGAAATATTTTTTTTAAGACATTTTTTTTTCAAGACTGGGATTTTATGAGAGGAAACTGTTCAATGATAAACCATCTCCCGTCAGCATTTTCTTCAATTAAACTGATAGTATCAAAATTTAATACAGACGGTAATTTGCAATTTTTTATTTGGTCAAAAATCTCATCGCTGCAAGTTGAATTTCGCGGATGCATCAGCGTAATATGCGGGAGATAATTTTGATTGAATTCTTGCGTTTCGTATAATATTTTTTTCCTCAGTTCATGAAAATCGTAATTTTCGGTCTTGGCGGGAATGAATACTCCTTTTCCATCTGCAAACCTTTCGGCGGAGCTAAATTCAATTTGCAAAGATTTGACAAGACCAATGGTTTTGATATTGCTTACAACCTTATCAAGATTTTCAAGCTCATTTTCACGACACAAAGTGACGTGTGCTGCAATAAGCTCAAATTGGACAGGATTAAATTCCGCTCTTATCTTTTCAATTTCTTCGTTTTGGTCAGAAATAAACAAAGTAAGTTGTCGTCTCATTTTATAGGTAAAGAAGCAGGAAAGTAAGCGCTGCAAAGTAATTAAAGAAATTTCTTTACACCCGGAATCTGAATGATAAGATGACCCAGCAAAAAACTAAACAATATACCAAAAGGTGCTACAAACAAGAGCTTTAAGGCGGGGTCTACCGGCCAATCTTTCAATAAAAGCGACAAGCAAATCAGAACAAAGGGGTGAAAAATGTATACTGCAAAAGCACAGCGGGCTAATTTTGCCAAAAAGGGAGATGGTTTGTTCCAGTTATTTTTTCCTATATACAGAAGCCACGTGATGATGGTAAAACCGGTAAGCTGTTCCCATAAAGCATATACCAAAGATTGAAAATGAGCACCTCCGCTATACCAGGCGACAGGCGCATCGAATAAAACCCTGATTGCAAAAATTACGGGAAAGCCGAATACGATCAGAAAAAACTTTATCCTGCCCGACTTTTTAAAACGGGAATCAATTTCATTCAGCCAGTTGCTGTTATAACAAACAATACCCCAAAAAAACAAAGCAATATATTGCGGGAAATGCCCCAGCTGAAACCCGAAAGGATTTAAAACCCAGCCTACCGGAAATACAATTCTTACAAAAAAACTCAACAGACCAAGTCCGCCGGCAAATATTAAAATTGCTGAAACTGAGGGAGATTTTATTTTGACAGGCTTTGAGTTGTCCACTTCCTTCCATAAAATATAGACTGCTGTAAATAGCAAAAGCGCGACCACAAACCACATCACACCAAAACTTACCCAGCTGTCGTATCCACTCAAAAATTGAAAAAATGTGATGTGATGGCCTCCGGCAAAATAATAAACCAAGTAATTCATCACCGGAGAAAGTATAAACGAGTAAAACAGCAATGGAATTCCGAGCCTTTTAAGCCGGTCTTTTATAAAAACGCCGGTGCCTTTTTTAGTAAGGGAAGCAGGAATAAATATTGCCGAAAGAAAAAAGAAAAACCCCATAAAAAAAGCCTGATTGGTGGCTACAAGCATGGTCACCGGGATGATCACACCAGTTTTCAAAGTCTTTTCAGAATAGTACCAGGAGCCAGGTCCGCCATAAGTTACACAGGCATGGTGCAAGACGACAAGTCCTGTAAGCAATACTTTAAGGTGATCGATATAGAGGATTTTGCCGACTGGTGGACTTGGTTCCGACGAAGTATTTGGTAATCTATCTGACATTTGAGCTACGTTTGTACTAATTTATCAAATTATATTCACCTTTAACTCAAATTAAGATTTCTCCTCCAAAACCTCAAACGTAATCCTTTGTGTAGCATCAATTTTTAGCCAAAGCAGCGCGCCAATGATCAGGAGAATCGCCAAAAGAACAACAGGAGCGTGGTAATTATTACCAAATGCAGTAACCAGATAACCAAATCCAATGGTATTCAGAGTACTTCCGAAAAGGCCGGCAGTGTTCATGGCGCCGGTAATGGTTCCTGCATTTTTTCCACCAATATCCATGGCCGTCGACCAGGATGCAGGAATTGTAAAATCCATAAGTCCGAGGCCAGCTGATAGCAGAATCGTTGCGGCGGTATTGTCGTTGACAAAAACGGAGATCATCATGAATATTCCTGACAACCCAAGCCCGGTAAGTGCTACTGCTGCGCGTCCCCATCTCGGACCAATCTTTTTGACCAAAAAATCACAGACAAAACCACCGGAAAGACAACCAACTGCGCCTAAAACAAATGAAAAAGAAGTGATAAAAGACATTTCCTGATCATCAAGTCCGCGGCCTTTTTGCAGATAAGTTGGGAGCCAGGCCTGAAAGAAAAAAGCTCCGGAGGCGTAGCAAAAGTACATCGCCATCAGAAGCAGTAAATTGGTGTTTTTGAAAATCGCCCACGAAAATTTGTGATGTCCCTGTGGAAGATTTCGTTTGGTAAGAATATTTTTTAATTCGTGTTCACTGATACCTTTCATTTCGGAAGGTTCCTCCTTAAACCAGAATTTCCAAAAAATTACCCATAACAATCCGAGTATACCAAGGAAGAAAAAACTTACCCTCCATCCAAAATGATTCTGGATCGGGATTACTAAAAAAGGTGTCAGCGCGCCACCAACACGGCTTGCCGACCATATCCAGGCTTGTCCACGTGCTCTTTCAATAGCGGGAAACCATTTTGAAAGAACGATTGAAGAATTGGGGTAGGCGCCCGCTTCTCCGATTCCAAAGAGAAATCGCGTGATCAGCAGCATACCAAAACCTGTCGCAAAACCAGTCAGCACTGTAAAAGCTGACCACCATAATACTACCCGTATCAATACTTTTTTGGCTCCAAGCCGGTCGCCCATCAAGCCTGTCGGAATCTCAAAACCACCATATGCCAAAGCGAAAATTCCAAGAATCCAGCCCAACTGCTCCTTGCTAAGTCCCAGATCGGTCATGATTTTGGGACTGGCAACACTGATGGCAATACGATCCAGAAAGGTGATTACAGAAAGAAGTGAAAGCGCAAAAAGTACCTGGTAACGTTTTTTCATGAACAGTTATAGAGGAAAAATTATATCAAATTTAAAAGGAAACCAGGTTAATGTAACAGTCTGTAGATCTCTATTGTAATTATCAAAAGACCAACCTGGTAACTTTTACTGATCAATATTACTTTTTATATATTTCCCTGATTTATTCGTTTTAAAGATTTTTAATTGATCAATGGGCGCAAATTGACTGATTTTAAAACTGTGGATCCACAATATAATTTTTCTAATTTTGACAAGTGAAGAGCCAGAAACAAAGTATTAGTCAGTTTGAACTTTCTCCATTGGCGAAGGCGGGGGTTTTTGTGATTAATATGCAAAAGTCAGGACAGAAGGAACATCACGATACGATCACGCCGCATCGTGATGCGCACTACCTTTTTATGTTTGCTACTGATGGCCGCTTTAAGTTAAACCTTGATTTTGAAGAACTTTCGGTTGAAGCTCCGGCCATGCTTTTTGTATTTCCCGGTCAGGTTCATAATGTGGTTGAAGTAAATGAGCCGCAGGGGTGGGCAGTAAGTTTTGATCCGTCCCTGATTGATAATGGTTTTCAACTTGTTTTGGAGCAGGGATTTAAAGGGCCGGTGTTACTTGATAAACAAACCCCATTTTTTCATCAAATGATTATTTTGCTGAATCTGATTGAAAAAATTCAGACGAGTCCAGCTGACAATTATACCGGACAGACGACACATTCCCTATTAGCAGCTTTGCTAAGTTTGATTGCCGGAAGAATTGAAGCAGTTTCAAAAGATCAAAAAACAAAAGAAAGCCGGAGCGATATTATCGCACGGGAATTCAACCGGCTGTTGAAACAAAATTATAAATCATGGAAACAGCCTTCACAATATGCGGCAGAAATTGCTGTTTCTGTTTCTCATCTTAACGACACAGTCAAGGAAATCACGGGCACTTCGGTTTCCATGCATATCCAACAGCATTCTATAATGGAAGCAAAGCGTTTGTTGTACTTTACCGATAAAAGCGTAAAAGAAATTGGTTACGCACTGGGATATGATGAACCGGTTTATTTTAACAAACTTTTCAAAAAAGTGACCAGATTGACACCACAACAATTTCGTCTTAAATTCCGCGATTAGGACTATCTTTTCAGTTATTGGGCCTACTTTTCAAGAGATTTTATCCGCTTTCTTTGCATTGTACATAAACGACAAGATCATGCAAAAAGAAATCGATATTCCTCTCATAATTAACGCTGTGAAAAAGACAGGCGATTTATTCCTTCCTGATTTCAGAAAAACTGCCATACCAAATACAAGGGAAGATTCACTTATTCAGCTCAACCATATTGAAGAACGCTGTCTTACTTTGCTGCAAGAAAATTTATCGGATGCTTTCCCGGACACGCCGTGGCTAGGCGACGAATTTGATTTTGAAGAACAGCAAAAGCCACTTGGTTTGCCGGAATATTGGTTGTGTGATACCATGGATGGAGCCGTTCAGTATATGCAGCACATTGTAGGCTGGACAATAAATCTGGTTTTGGTGCGTGATGGACGACCTTATTTTGCAGTTATTTACGATCCTTATGCGCAGGAAATGTTTTGGGCGGTGGAAGGCGGAGGCGCTTTTCTCAATGGAAATAAAATTAATCCCTCCGCCAAAACTGACGCAACCGTAACGCTTGCAGTTTTTGAATATGCTTACCAATACAAAAAAGTGGAAGGCCTGAATAAAAAAATAGGCAATGCGGTGACTGACCTTCTTGAAAATTTCGGTGTTGTCAGAAATTATGGTCCTTGCGGTTTGCAGCTTGCCTATGTAGGTGTAGGCAGAATCGATTTTTTCTATCAGCCTGATCTTGACACTTATAACTGGCTTGCCGGAATTTTGATTGCAAAAGAAGCAGGAGCAGAAATTTTAACGGCAGATGGCCGCTCATGGACGTGGGGAGAAGATAGCCTTTTGGTTGCGACACCCGGAGTAGGCCAAAAGTTTTGTGTTGCCAAATCTGAAACGCAGCTTACTCAATAAAACTATTTCTATGAAAATCGCAATCATCGGTGCATCCGCCGGAATTGGGCTCGCTGCTGTAAATCAAGCTTTGGAACGAGGGCATCAGGTAAGCGCTCTTTCTAGAAATACCGAATCGATTCCTGATCATAAGTTTCTTACCAAAATAAATGGAAGTGCAACTTCGGTGTCAGATCTGAAAAAAGTTATTCAGGATGTAGATTCCATTCTGGTAACGATTGGGACAAAAGATAAGAAAAACACAACTTTATTTTCGGAAACGGCAAGGGCTCTTATTGAAGCAATTCGGGAAACAAATCCGGATATACCTGTTTTAATCATTACAGGTTTTGGGGCAGGGGAAAGCAAAAATTATCTGAATCTTTTCATGAAACTGGTAATCAGGTTTTTTCTGAAAGATCAGTATGTTGATAAAACGTTAATGGAGCAAATGATAACCCAAAGTAATTTAAAATGGGAAATTATAAGGCCAGGTATGCTGACCGATGGAAAGCGGACTAATCGTTATCAGATTAAAACGAAACTAGAAAGGGATATAAAAATCGGTAAAATAGCAAGGGCTGATGTAGCGGATTTTCTGCTGAACCAGGCTGAGAATCCTGGTTTGCTTTATCAGTTTCCTGCCTTAACGAGTTAGGACATTAACATATTAAAATGAAAAATCAGGCAGATTAATTTGCCTGATTTTTAAAAATATATTTTTGTTTACTTCTGTGTTTTTTAAAAAATCTACGCTTTTGTCAACTCCGTCTCATATAACATTTTTCCAGTATGGCTGATTGCTTTTACATTTAGCCGTTTACTATCCATTGAAAAATACATAAATCCATTTTCCGAAGCCTGAAAGCGGGAATAGGCAACACCCGTTTTTACAGGAGATAATTCAGATCCGGCTCCTGAAATAAATTGATGTGTATAACCTTCCGGTTTTAAATGTTGAAGGGAATGCTCGTGACCGGAAAGATATACATCCACCTTATGCTCTTCAAAAGTTTTGGTCAGTTTTTCCCGGATGGCCAGCGTGTCGTAATTCGTTATACGTGGGCCAACCGTATAGTAGGGGTGGTGCCCAACTACGATTTTCCATTTTACATCCGCAGAGGCATTTTTCAAAGTTTCGTTGATCCATGCAATTTGTTTATCGGCGTCAATTTTGAGCTCATCATCAATCATCGGATTCGTATCAATCATGACAAATAATACTTTCCCTTTTTCTTTTCCGATCTGGATTTCTTTGGAATAATATCTTGAAGGCATTTTCCATCGGCGACTAATACCGCTGTAACGGATCTGCGCGTCGGGATCTGTCAAATAATCATGATTTCCCAAAATGGCATACCAGTCGCATTGAAGTGCATATGCGGTATAAACGTTTTCAAAAGAGTAATGCCATAGCGGATCATGTTCGCTGACAACGCCTCGTGGATAAAAATTATCACCAACTGAAATTACAAAATTATTCCGGTGCTGACCGGCCCATTGTCCCATCTGTTTGCCAACTTCCTGTTGAAGGAACTCTCCGTTGCGCCCCCAGTCGCCCAGTGCCATAAAATGAAGCGCGTAATTGTCATCCACAATGCCGCGACCTGTAAGATCTTCGCTTTCAATATGCGTTACTGCGGGTTGAGCAGCTTTTTCAAATGGATTTATCAGAGATGCTCCAATGGTAGATCTTACAAAGTCTCTTCGTTTCATGATAACTTATATATTTTGGTGAGGTCGGCGGGTTATTTTGTAACCACCTTTATTTGAAGTACACTGTTTAGGTCTGTTACGGGCTACTCTTCTTTTCGATTTTTTTTAAGATTATAGATGTATCTTGTTGAGACAATAATATTTTCGGATATTTTACCAAAACGCCAACCACCAACTCCTGTTAAAAATGATGAACCGACGCAAATTTGTCCAACTGAGTGCCACAACTGCTTTAACAGCAAATATTACCTTAGTACAACCAAACACAGAATTGAAGGAGTTGAAAAAGAAAATTTTTATTACGGGAGGATCGATGGACAGCAAGTTCATCATGTATATCGCCGGCCTGACAGGAAAGGAAAATCCAAAGATCTGCTTTTTACCCACAGCAACGGGTGATTCTCTCGTCACCATTACGAGATGGTATGATTCCTGCTCAGATTTGCCCATCCGGCCATATGTTCAGCGTTTATTTATTTCGTCTTATACCCAGAAAGAATCTTTCGAAAAAGTTCTTTTAGGAATGGATGCGATCATTGTCGGCGGCGGAAATACACTGAATATGATGGTGATCTGGAAAGCGCAGAAAATTGATGAAGTTTTGAAAAAAGCCTGGGAAAAAGGCATTGTTCTTGGTGGCGGAAGCGCCGGTTCTCTTTGCTGGTTTGAACACGGAACAACAGATTCGCGCCCGACGGAGCTGACAAAAGTTGAAGGACTAGGATTTATAACAACCAGTCACTGCCCGCATTATCACGCAGAAGCTCCTCGGAAACCACTTTATTGGGCAAAAATCAAAAGCGGAGAATACAAGGCCGGATATGCGGTCGATGACAAAGCCGGTATTTATTTTGAAGACAATCAGGTGAAAAAAGTGGTAGCGCTTGATGAGCAAAGTAATGCGTATTTTGTGTCTTTGGAAAAAGGAGAAATCAAGGAAGATAAGTTTCCGAAGGAAATTCTCAAATAATTAGAAAAGATCTTTTGGCTAATTTAGAAAACGAAATTTATAAAAAAACCGCAGGGCTTTCGTCCCTGCGGTTTTTCTTTATCTGTGTGAATTCTTAAAACGAATACCTCGCCCCCAGCTGCATCTGGCAGCGTGATCCCAGCGGATCAATTGAGTAAGGTGCGCCTGGTTTTGTCCATGTAAATGTCGGATCGCCTGTGGTTGGGTTTGTCGCGCGCGTCAAGCCAATGGAAGCGGTTGAGTTAAACGTATTGGGTGAGAAATACGAGTAGCCCAGTTTTTTGTCAACCAGATTCAAAAAGTTAAGAATGTCATAAGTAACCTGGATCGATTTGCGTCCTTTGATCTTGAACTCATGCATGAAACGAAGATCCATCGTGTTGTTCCAGGGCGTGCGGCCACCGTTTCTTTCGGTGAAGTTTCCTTTCTGACCTTTCAAATATGATTTTGAATCAACAAAGGCCATGAAATCAGCTGCCTGTGTTCCTGTCGGAAGTAGTTTCTGTGCTTCTGCAAGATCCTTTGGAATGTAAGCCAGGCTGTTTGCCTGTCCTGTTCCGTCAACTGTGGTGTTCACATATCCCCATGAGAATGGCGTACCTGACTGGAAGGAATAGAACAAACTTACCGTCGTTGCATTTTTCGGGTTCCAGATATGGCGGTAGTTTACTGTGCCCACAATGCGGCTTCTGATATCAAAGTTGGAGTAGGCCAGCTTTGGATTGTTCGGATTCAATGACTGGTTCAGCTGCCAGTTGGATTCCATCGAGTTTCTGATACCGTTGGTGATATCATATGATTTTCCGTAAGTGTAAGCTGCCGAGAAACCAAAACCGGTTGAAAAGTTCTTCTGGATCTGACCAGTCAAACTGTAACGGTACCCTTGTTTTGTGTTCGAAAGCATGTAGGCGTTTGCAAAGTTATTGTCAATCCGCTGCGCTCCGGCTGACCCGTTTGCGGCCACATAAATCGGCTGCTGGCGATCGGTATCATAGCTGTAATAACGCACCGCATCCTTGGTGTTAACCTGCTGGAATTTAAGATCCTGGATCACTTTTGTATACAACGCTTCCACGGTAAACTTGTAGCCGTCCAAAGTATAATCTACCGCCAGGTTGCTTCTGAACATCTGCGGCATTTTGAAATTGTTGTCAATTAAATCAACCTGGGTACGTTTTACGCCTCCGTTGGCAGGATTGTTGTTGATCAAAACACCGCCATTTGGGACCAGTGGATCTCCCACCAGTTTGGTTGCCGCTGTGGCATTGTTGTTGAAATCATATGCGCCGTAACCTACACCGTTGTTGTAGAACGCGTAACCCAGCCATGCAAAAGGAATACGGCCTGTAAACAAACCTGTTCCACCGCGAAGAATAATGCTTTTATCTCCTTTGATATCCAGTTTGAAACCAAGACGCGGAGAAACCTGTACGTTGTTCAGATATTTGTTATTGATCTGGTTCAAAGGCGTGTAAGAATACGTTCCGCCGTAGCCAGGATCGGTTGCAGCACCTGATACCAACGGGCTCAATGTCGGTTTGGTAGGAAGTCCCGAGTAATCAAGACGGATACCGGGCGTGATCTTAAAGTTGTCTGTCAGCTGGATATCATCCTGGATGTAAGCGCTCAAAAGATTAACCTTGAACTGCGCATAGGGATTATCAAACTGGCTATCCAGGTTGTTTGTCGGGTCAGCGAAAGGATAAGAACCTCTCACACGGTTTGGCAGCGACTTGTTGTTTGGCGTACCAATGCCCAGAAAGTTATTTAAAGAACTGTAAGAGATACGTCCGTTGGGCGAGTTTACAAATCCGTAATCGATGTTGTAAAACTCGTTGTGCGTTCCAACCGTGAACGTGTTTTTACCTACATAAAAGGTAAAGTTATCGGTCAATTCAAACGTTTTTTGTTTCAGGTTGAAAACCGATGCCTCGCGGTCATTTCCAAGGAAAATCGTTCCGCCGTTGTAGCCGATCTCTACCTGAGGGAAAGTTCTGACGTTCGAAAGCGTGTTTCGGTAATCATGGATGGCTGAATAACCAACGATCAAACTGTTGGAAGAATGTCCTCCAAACTGGCTTTTAAGCTCGGCAACCGTACTTGTCTGGTTGTTGTGCTGTTTGTAGTCAATACTTCCGAAGCGGAAGTTCTGTGAATCGCGTTCCAGGTTGGTCGCTTCCGAGAATACGGTATTGTTACGGATCGAAAGCTGGTGTTTGCTGTTGATGTTCCAGTCGATACGGTTAAAGAACTTGGTACTTTTTGAGTTGATCGAATAATCTCCGAAAGAACCTGCACCAAGACCGTAATTGGTTTTAACATAATCGCTGATCTGCTGAGCCACAGCCACATCTTTGATCAAAGAAGAAGCCGTACCGGCCTGGAACTGAACAGGATCCTGGCGGTTTGTGATCTCTTCATTGGTAAAGAAGAAAAGTTTGTCTTTGATCAAAGGAAGACCCACGCGCACCCCTGTCTGGTATTCGTGGAAAGTACTTGGCAGTTTTTCTTTGGCATCAGAAGCACCGTTCCATTTGGTAACAAGCGCTGAATTACGTCCAAAACCGTAAACCGATCCTGTCACATCGTTTGTTCCGCTGCGTGTGACTGCATTGACAGAACCACCCAGGAAATTACCCAGTCTTACATCAAAAGGGGCAACGGCGATCTGGATATCCTGGATCGCATCAAGACTGATCGGGTTGGTACGGGTACTGGATCCGGGCTGGCCGGTAGAACCTGTCGAACCGCCCAAAGACGGACTAAATCCGATCGCATCATTATTGACAGCGCCATCGACGGTCACGTTATTATAACGGAAGTTGGTACCTGCAAAAGAGTTGTTGTTGTTGACCTGGGGGGAAGTCCGGGTCATATCAGTCAGGCTTCGCGAGATCGTTGGCAAACGGCGGATCTGCTCAGCATTGACGCTTGATCCTGTGCCTTCGCGCTCACCGCCGCGTGAACCTGTCACGGTTACCTCGGTCAGCGTCTGGCCCTGATCTTTCAAAACCACATTTAAGTTTGTCGTTTCACCAAGCTGTAAAACGATGTCGTTCATAGTTTCGGTTTGAAACCCGACATAAGTGATCATGATCTGGTAAGGACCACCTGCGTTCATGCTGTTGATGCGGAAACGCCCGTCCACATCTGTAACGGTTGCATATTTAGTTCCGGTTGGCATATAAGTAGCCTGAACCGTCGCTCCGATTAAACTTTCTTTTTTTGAGTCATTAACAAGGCCGCTGATCCCACTGGTGGTGATCTGGGCCTGGGAGATTGTTGCGAATAAAATTAATAGCAGCAGGGTAGAAACTGAAAGCTTCATAAATTGTAACTGTTTGATTGTTTTGGTTATAACAATGCAAAAGTCACAGAAATAGAAATGAAGTATGTTAAGGCAGTGTTATGTCATTCGTTTTTAATCTTTCTTTAATTTCAGAAATGTTGTGGGGCAATAGTAAAAATTCGACAGGCTAAACGCGTGGAAAAGTTATCATTCCAATAAATTGGATTCCATATTTTTTAGAAAACCGGTAATTTTTTTGATGTCCCGCCCGGGCAGATTTTTTGTCAATGTTTGGAAGAAACCGCTTAATAAAGGTTCCAGCTGCTTTTCATATTCCTTTCCCGAATCGGTCAGTGATATGATTTTATTTCGTCTGTCCGCGGGGTCTTCATTTCGTGTGATCAGTTTTCTTTTAGCCAGATTGTCCAGAAGCGAAGTAAGGCTTGCTTTGTTTTTTTGAACCCGGTCCGCAATTTCCTGCTGGTTCATTTCTCCTTTTCGCCAAAGCACCGCCAACACCTGAACCATTTCATAGGTAAGATCGAGCTTGTCCTCACGTATTCTTCGCTGGACATATTGTTTCATAGCAATTCTGATATTCAAAATTGCATCAATCATCGCGGTGGTGTCGTTTAAAGAATCTTCCATCGTTTGAATTACAAATCTGAGTCAGCCCGAATTGTCCGGGAACTCAGATTTGTAATTATAAATTTTATACTTTTTCAAAAATGATTTGCCTTTCAGTTTTCTTTAAAAATCAATACCGGGATTTTCGCGTTCAGTGTGATCGCTTCTGTAATATTCTGATGAGTAAGGTTATAGAAAAAACTGTATTTGCCCGGAAGTGCAACGATCAGCTGAATATTCTTACGCTCTTTTGCAAAATCCAGAATCCCTTTTGCTATATTTTTATCCTGAGCATAGTAAACCGTGTAACTAAAATCTCCAAGCATTTCCTTAATTTGAGTCCGATAATTCTCATCGTCTCCTGTATGTTTGTGATCAACATTCAGAATCACAAGTTCAGGATTAGGCAGCATCTGCCTTAATCTATTCAATCGTGGAAGCTGAGGAATCGCGCCGGCACCACAGGGAACCAGCACTCTTTCCACTTTTCTGTATTTACTGGCCGATGGTATAATCAAAACGGGTATCGAGGAAATCTGTGCTATTTCAATCACATATTCGCCAAGCGGACTTTCATCGTTACTGGCATCACTTCCTAAAACCAGCAGCGTGGGACTTTGGTCTCTGATCATATCGTGGATGGCGCGCAGGATCGGAAGGTCGCTAACAGCAACTTCAATTTGTACACCGGCCTTGCATCGTTTTAGCAATTGTTGTCCGGTCAAAGTCAATTGTTCTTCGGTCTCTGTTCTTTCCTGAAGAATATACTCGGCATTAGATTGTCCGTAACCGGAGGGGATTATGCTGGAATAAATTGAAACGTAATGCGTTTTAAGTAAGATAATTTTCTCAATATCAATATTTTGATTCAGGTCTGCAATAAACTGCAAGGCGTTGGAAGAAGTATTTGAAAAATCTACGGGAATCAGTATCGTTTTCATTTTACTTAAATTTAAGATGTAATTTTTAGTTTAAATTTCAGGTTTAAACTTTTAGTTATGCCAAAAATCTGCATAAAGCTTACTTAAAGTTAAGTATTAGATAGTTAAAATTCAAACTAAATTTGGGGAAAATTAATCGTTATAAGTAAATAAAATCTTGCAATATTTCTAAATAACGTTCATTAAAAAAAAGGAAATTATAACAAAAAACCTATTCTGATGTAACCTTTATGTCAAAAATCGGTTATGTTAAACATTGTTTGAAATGAATGAGTAGTAATAATTTGTTATACCGTTCACTTACTAGCAACGGCACCGAATCTGTTTGGCTCTCTGTACGGTACTTAGCCGGCCTCATAAATGTGCGTTGTGTTCTTCGAAATTGGCCCGTTGTGCGTAGTGTTCTTCGAACACTGCGTACTTGCAATAAATGACCGTTTGCAACGGTCATCACTAGAAATTTGAATGAGAGATGCTTTACAAAAGCCAACCGTTACAAACGGTAAAGTATCAATGGGGCTGACCAAAAAGAGTTCTTTGATTTATAAATAAAAGATCTTCATTTTGATTTTTAGCTTCGTTATTTAATTGATTTATAAAAAATGGCCGGAAAGTACTCTTAAGAGCAGCTATCTGGCCATTTTTTCTACTTAGGCTGCTGATTTTTGTCTTTTAAGATGCAGTTTTCTCAGGTTGTGGGCCATAGCAACCAAGGTAAACTCAGTAGTTACCTTTTTAAGACCTCTAAGATGGAAGCGGCGAAAACCCATGTTGGCTTTTATGTCGCCAAAGCAGCTTTCTATTTCAATACTTCTTCGTCTGCGGAGCTCAAAACCTTTCTGTGAGTTAAGGTTGTCCCGTGCCTGTTGCTTGTATTGGTCAAGCTGCTCATTAACTTTGAGTGTACGGTTATGCCCTTGGGTAGATTTACAACAGCGTTCGTAGAATGGGCAACCCGTGCAGTCTGTACATTCGTATTCCTTTATATGTGACTGATAACCTGTTTTTTTATGTGTATGCTTATAGCTGCTTCGAAAAGTAAGCTGCTGCTTATTGGGGCAGGTATAGCTATCTGCAGCGGGATCGTAATAGAAATTCTCTTTTAAAAAAGGGTTATTCTTATAGGATTTCTTTTGCTCATTATGGAACTGGGGGAATTTCAAATAATTGTTTATCCCCTTGTTTTCCAGTAGCTCATAATTCTCTTCGGTACCAAAGATGCTGTCAGCAATGATGTTTTCAGGGGTCACAGACTGCTGAACTGACAGCTGATCCAAGTGGTCTTTGAAGCAGGTGCCGTCATTGGTGTTCTGGTGCAGGCTTACGCCGGTAATAAACTGATCTTCACATCCCGCCAGCACATTATATGCGGGCAGTACCTCAACCTTATTTTTCATCATCATCGCACTGGCGTCCTGATCTGTTACATTATAGCCACTGCGGCTGCCCGCGATAAGAATCTGCTGCTCGTATTTCTCAATCCGATCTGCTGTTTCTACCAGTTGTTTGCCCAGGCTTTGGGCTTTGCGTTTTGTTTTTTTGACGCTGGTATTCTTAATCTTTTCATTGAGCTGGTCAATCTGATTGGCCAGGACCTGCCGGCTAACAGGCTGTGATCCATATTCTTCAAGATCTTTATTTCCGTAGGTAAAATCTTCGGATGCATTCAGCGCATCAATCTCTTTGAGCAGCTGCTGGCATTTCTGTTCTGCTGATGCCTTATACCGGAGGGCATTCTTCTTCCAGACCATCTTGTGCTTATTGGCATCGGCCATAAATGGGCTGCCATCACAGAAATAGTGCTCCATTTTGATATACTTGTGTTCCATCAAAAACACCAGCATGGAGCTGAACAGCACTTCAATCACTTCTTTGGCTTTGCTGCTCCGGAAAGTATTGATGGTCCGAAAATCGGGCCGGCTCATACTGCTCAGCCAGAAGAAATGGATGTCCTGACCCAGGGCACGGGCTATCTTTCTGCCAGTATATATCTTGATGCAATACGCATAAAGTAAGACTTTCAGCAGCATCCGCGGATGGTATGCGCTGGTTCCCCCACCTTCATAAAGGTTCATCAGCTCTGTGATATCCATCCGTTCAACTACTTCATTAACAACCCGTACCAAATGCGTAGGAGGTATCAGTTCTTCAAGAGAAGGTGGTAAAAATAATAGCTGCTGCGGGCAGTATTCTTTAAAGACGATAGATTTTTTTATCTTGCTCATGTATTTCTAATGTGGTAATTAAAAATACAAAAAAGCCCTCTATCTACAAAGTAGATAAAGGGCTTTGGCTTTTTGGTCAGCCCCAACAGAAATAAAGTAATAGTATTCGAAACTTAGACTGCGATTAATGGAGAACTAAAACCTATCAACTCTTCAAATGCAACACCATATAATCATCATCAATATACTTCCCCTCAAATTTGATTGCATTCCTCTCTGTTCCAAAATGTTCAAAGCCGAGATTTGTATAGAGTTTTTTTGCGGTCTCATTACGTGTAGCCACATTCAGATTGATTTGTTCAATATCAGGCAGTTGTGCTTTTACACGCGCGATAAGATGTTCAATCAGCAAAGTCCCGATATTTTTCCCTTTGTTTTCGCTGGAAACATACATTCTGAAAAGTTCACCTTTATGAGCCAGCTTTTTTCGGTCTTCCATCAAAAGTTGAAAACTGACCACACCCATAAGATTTTCGTTTTTATCCAGCGCAGCCAGCGTAAAACTGTAAGGTGTAGCTTTTGTAGGAAAAGATCCCTGGCGTTGTTCATGAGGACTTATCTTGAAAAATTCGCTGTGCTTTTTAAGTCCATCCACAAAAAAATCCTGATATCCGTAATTATTTTCCAAAGTAATTTCAACAATACGCATGGGTCGAGGCTTATTAAATTTTGAATTGATTCAGCTACAAAATTACTTTTCCAGTTAAGGGTATTAGGGATACAGTTTTGTGGTTTTTGACAGTATCAGTTATTTCCGGTTTTCCTTTTTACAACCATGAAATGCGGGAAGGACTTAAAATTATCATTTCATAGTTTTTATATTTACCCCTGACCGGCTTCCGTTTTAGCTGGCTTTTATGTAATTTGTTTTTCAATATTTGATACAAAAAACTATGGCAGACTATCAGGTTAAAGTAATTGCAGTTAAAAAAGTGACCCACAATGTTCATGCATTTACCATTGAAAAACCAGAAGGTTTTACTTATACGCCTGGCCAGGCAACAGACCTTTCAATATTGAAGGAAAACTGGGAAAAGGAAAAACGCCCTTTTACTTTTACGTCACTTCCGGCTAGTGATACGCTTGAATTTACAATAAAATCATACACGGATCATGACGGTGTGACAAATCAGCTAACACAAATAAAACCAGGGGATAGCTTTGAAATCAGTGATTCATGGGGAGCAATTGCCTATCAGGGAGAAGGAATCTTTCTGGCTGGTGGTGCGGGAATTACTCCTTTTATTGCCATTTTGCGGGATTTGTATGCGCAAAATAAAGTGGGCGGCAACAAATTGTATTTCTCCAATAAAACGGTTTCTGATATCATTTTGAAAGAGGAATTCGAAAAAATGCTGGGCAGCCAGTTTTTTAATCTAATTTCATCCGAACAAGCAGAAGGATTCTACCATGGCAAAATTAATAAGGAATTTCTTCAAACCCAGATCAGTGATTTTTCTCAACCTTTCTATGTCTGCGGCCCGGATGCTTTTACGTCCTCGATTTTGTCTGCCCTGGAAGAACTCGGTGCCAAAGCGGAAACCCTGGTTTTTGAAAAGTAATATACACCGGAGATCACTGGATTTACAGATAATTTTGAAGCGGAGAAATTCATAACCTACATTAACATAAAGTTCTCAGCCAATTACTTTGAAGTTTTCGGTCCGGGTTTTGGAAAGACCTGATGGGTTTTTGCCCATGTATTCCAGAGGCTATCAAGCTGGTGTACTTTGGATGGATTGTGTTCAGCCAGGTCAACAGTCTCCGTTTTGTCCTTGCTGATATCATACAAATGCCAGCTCGAATCTCTTGGAAGTGCAACCAGTTTCCAGTTTTCGCTGCGCACATAACGGGCGCCAAAATGTTCGTTGAAAAGCTGCGTATGCCCTTTTTCGTTTTTATTTTGAAAAGAAGCTACCAGACTTTCTCCCGATGATGGCGTTATTTTCTTACCATTAAAATTGGAAGGATATTTGGCTCCCGCCAATTCACAAAAAGTGAGCATGAAATCCATCACATGGCCTGTAAAATCACTGAATCCACCTTTTTTAGCTGTAATACCTTTCGGCCAGAATGCGATCAACGGCGTATGGATTCCACCTTCAAAAGACTGTTCTTTCCAATAGCGGTAAGGTGTGTTCGCTACATGTGCCCAACGTGAGCCAATGGATGAATAGGTAGTTTGAGGACCTGGAATAGCTTGTTTTTTTGTGGCGTAGACAATGGTTTTACCATCGCGTGTCTCACTCGGACGATCAAAACCTGGTCCGTAATTTGCGCAGTTTTCCGCACTTGCACCATTGTCAGACAAAAATAATATCAGTGTATTATCCAGCTGGCCGGTTTGTTTTAATGCATTGATAATCCGCCCGATGCCCTGGTCCATGTTGTCAATCATCGCAGCGTGCACGGCCATGGCTGTTGCGTCCCACTCTTTATCCGGGTTATTTTCCCATTTTGTCTCATCAATCGGATCGATTGGAAGTTTCGTTGTGGCAGGATCAATCAGGCCGAGTTTAACCATTTTTTTATACCGTTGCTCACGGATTACGTCCCAGCCGACTTTATAGGTTTCCTTATACTTTGCTATATCTTTTGGTTTGGCCATCAGCGGCCAGTGCGGTGCATTTTGCGCTACATAAATAAAAAATGGTTTATCACTTTTTGCATAATCTTTGATGTACGAAACCGTAGTGTCGCTAATGGCATCCGTATGATAATAATCCTTGGGAACAGATTTCACAGGTTCTGTACCGTTAACCAGACTAAATGGATCAAAAAAATCAATAACACCCCAGATGGTACCAAAGAATTTCTCAAAACCCTTGGCAGTTGGGTACTGCTCAACGGGTGAAAATGGCCCGAAATCTTTTTGATGATTAAGCCAGTCGAGCTGATCTTTCGGGTTTTTTTGACCGAAAGTGTTGGAAACATGCCATTTGCCTGACATAGCAGTATGATATCCGGCAGATTTTAAAACTTCTGCTATCGTAACGGCATTATCCGTAATGTGCCCCTGATAACCAGGCGCACCTTCCGCTTCCGTCATTTTTCCGATTCCTGCCTGCTGGTTGTATAAGCCTGTCAACAATGAAGCGCGGGTAGGGCAGCAGCGGGAAGTATTGTAAAATTGCCGGTAACGGATTCCATTCTGAGCCAGAAAATCGATGTTGGGTGTATGGATTTCACCTCCGTAACATCCTGCATCAGAAAAGCCCATATCATCTGCCATAATCACAATAATATTCGGACGTTTGGCTGCGGCTTTGGTATTAATATTTTCAGTGTTGCTTTTCCATGAAAGCAGGGTGGTGATGGTAAACGTAAGAAAAAGGATTCCGGCAAATATCTTTACTTTATTCATTACCAAGAGTTAGCACATTTTATATAGTTAATCAGTAGGCTAAGTTATGCCAATCCTCATGAGTTTCGAGAAAACTGTCGAATTTTTTATTGATAACTGTTTAACCAAATAAGCAAAAACAAACTTCAATACAATATTCATGTTGATATTCTGATATGTTTTTGTCTGATTTCAACTAAAAAACCTGGCGCATTTATTTAAGGAATTATTCGGTAAAAGTAGCTTCACAAATTTTGAAAAAAAGTCAAATCCTGCCTATATTGAAAATGGATGTTCACTAATATCTTTCTGAATATCAATAAGTATTCTGTTCAAATTCTTTTTAACCTTCTTTAAACAACCACATTTTCAATGGAAATTAATCAAGTGAACCGCAGAGATTTTCTGCAAAAAGCAGGCAGTTTTCTCGCCGCTGCTCCGTTTTTAAATAATATTGATTTTTCCATTGACGACAAGCCATATCTCAGTTTTGATTTTCACGCCCATCCGGGATTATTTTTTGCCAAAGAAACAAAAATGTATCCGGGCGACGGGATGTTAAAAAAGACGCTTGCTGATATGAAAGAAGGAAAATTAACAGGTGCTTTCTTCGCTCTGGTTGCTGATGCAAAGGTTATCGAAATTGGGCCAACGGGAGTTAAACCTTCAAGAGCTTACGAGCCTAATGAGGCCTGGGCAGAATATAATCGTCAGATTAAAATACTTAAAGACGTTATTATGGCCAACGATCTAATTTTGGCTACCAAAACTTCAAGTCTGGATGATGCTTTAAAGAATAAAAAGACAGCTGCTTTTATTTCTGTTGAAGGCGGAGATTTTCTGGAAGGAAATGCATCACATCTGGATCAGATGTATCAGGACGGCGTCCGGTCGGTGCAGCTCGTGCATTACCATACCAATGAACTGGGTGATCTTCAAACCGAGCAACCTATGCATAACGGACTTTCAACAGCCGGTAAGGAAGTTGTCAAAAAAATGAACAAGCTTAAAATGCTGATTGATCTGGCGCATGCAACCGAGGCGACCACAAAAGCGGTTTGCGACATCACAGACGCCCCGGTAATTATTTCTCATTCTATTTTGCAGTCAGGAGATAACCGGCCGATGGCAAAACGTGCCATTAATATTGAGCATGCCAAAATGGTTGCCCGTACCGGTGGCATAATAGGTGCCTGGCCGTCAGGTTTTAACACCAGTTTTGATGAATTTATTAATAATACGCTGCGACTTGTTGATGCTGTTGGAATTGATCACGTTGGTTTGGGAACGGATATGGACGGTAATTTCAAACCCGTATTCTCATCCTATTCCCAGGTACCGGAATGGATCCAGAAATTAAAATCAAAAGGATTGAAAGACGAGGAAGTCCGTAAAATTGTTGGCGGAAATGCAAAAAGAGTACTAGGTAAAGTACTCTGATTAATTTTCAATTTCTACCACCATTTCAATCTCTACAGGAATATTAAAGGGAAGGGAATTCATGCCTACTGCCGAACGGGCATGTTTTCCTTTTTCTCCAAAAATAGCGACCATCAGATCAGAAAATCCATTGATCACTTTTGGATGGTCTGTAAAGTTTTCGGGACAGTTTACCATTCCCAGCACTTTGACAATGCGTTTTACTTTATTAAGATCACCGATTTCCTCTTTCAAAGAAGAAAGAAGGCTCAATCCGGTTAATTTTGCGGCATCATATCCCTGCTCAGTAGTAAGATCTTTTCCAACTTTTCCGGCGATCAATTTGCCATCCAGTGTTGACGGACCCTGGCCGGATAGAAAAACAAGATTTCCGGAGCGTACAGCTTTGACATAATTGGCAAGTGGTTTCTGATTGGGAGGCAGCTGCAAACCCAGTTCTTTAAGCTTTTTTTCAACATCAGGCTGTTGCGCAAAAACCGTGGAAGCGCTGGCAATCAACAAACAAAGTAGAATAAAGATTTTCATATTTTCTTTTTATCCAATATAAAGAAGATTCTGCTCATGTGATTACCAGAGCCGTTTTTTTGAAAGCAATTGTTTATTTAATCCAATTTTTTACGGAAGACAGGAACACTGCTTGCTGGTCGATAAACAGGGTATGGGAACTGTTGTCAATATATTTGACATGATCATTGCCAATCATGTTTCTTAGGTCGCTCATTTGTTTTTCGCTAAAAATTCCATCCTGCCGTCCATAGAGTGCATAAATGGGAATGTTTTTATTCCTGACATTTTTAAGACTCGCACTGACGTCGATATTTTTCAAATTTTCATTTTTCCAGAAAGTCGGCACCGCTTGTTCGTTTTTAATATATGCTTTGATCAATGGATCCGTTTCATAGCTTGCATACATTTCCCTGGCTTCCTGGTTTGGGTTTTTTAGTTTGAAATAACCGTTCAGCGAAGCGTGTTTAAAACATGCTGTCCTGTATTCAAGTGAATTTTTATCCATTTTTTCAATCAGCGCAAGATCTTGCAAATTTGCTTTATCGCCGTTTTTCTCATAAATGGCTTTGGTAGTTCTCAATATGGTATTGTATGATTCCTGCTGTGATACCAGTGCACTGACAAGCACAATTGATTTTACTTTTTCCGGAAATTTCTCAGCAAACTGAGCTGTTATCAAACCTCCAAAACTGAATCCAATCAAAGTGGCTTTTTGTAATCCGTACTTTTTGTAAAGGCCGTTCAAATCTTCGAAGTATTCACTGAAATTCATTTTTGCATCTGCATCTTTGGAACGTCCTTCGCCGCGTCTGTCATAAATGATGACGTAGAATCCTTTGTCTGCAAGTTTTTGTGCCGTAGTAGCCTCAAAATATACTGAGCTATTTCCCGGACCACCATGGAGAAAAATAACGGGTTTGTCTTTGCTGCTGCCAAACGCTTTCGAATAAAGTGTCTGTCCTTGGGTAAGTGAAATGCTTAAAACTAAAAATAGAAGCGTACTGATTTTTCTCATTAAAATGATTAGCGTTTTAAATGGAATGCAAATGTGAGAATAAAAAAGCTTCATTTCCTGTAATAAAATCTATAAAAGATAACACGACAGAAAATGAAGCAAAATGATTTCGGCATTATGAATTAGTCAAACTGCTTATTTGGCCAGCTGTTTGAAATCCTCTTTGGCCACCTGATCCTGTTTGCCCAGATAAGCCCAGTCAATAACTGTCATATACTTATTAAATGCCTTATTCAGATCAGCCAGTTTCACCAGACTGATTTTAGTATTGATCTCATCAAACAACTTCCAGTTTCCGGAAGCTTCACAAAATCCAAGCTGCGAGGCTTGTGCCGCGCTTGATTCATTGGTCATATAATACCGGGTTAGAAAGCTTTTCTTTTTGTCTTTCACTTCTTTTTCCGTAAAACCGTCTTTTTTGATGCTGTTGATGATGTCTGTCATTACCAAAAGTGATTGTTTCGGATCAATAGTTGTAATGTATAGATTAGCCACCGGTTGCTGAATGGTTCTTTTGCTGTAACTGGCGGCTGGCGCGTAGGAAAGACTTCTTTTGGTCCGAAGTTCAACAAAATAACGATCATAAAGAATACGGATCGCGAAGTCAAAAAGCGGCCCGTCAACTGAATTATATTTAGGTGCGTTCATTGTGCCCAGAATATAATTCGTAGCCAGCGTTCTGTCTTTGATAATTGCGTCAGCAGTGGTAACACTTTTGAAAGTCGGCGTTTTTGCAAGCTGTCCGGCAGGAAGTTTTGCCAGACTGTTTTTGACATTCTGCAACAGATCTTTTTCTTCAATATTTCCTACAACCACCAAATAGCATTTTTTCTTACCCAGAAGATTTTGGTAATAGTTTTTAACATCTGCAATAGTAATTGTTTCCAAAGTAGCAGGCGTTCCTTCCGGAATTTTTGCATAATCCGTACCGCCAAATAAAGCTTCGGTTGCCATTTTTCTCAGATAAGTATCCGGGTCAGATTCACGCTGCTTCGCCTGCGCAATCATCTGGTCTTTCAACACCTTGAATTCGCTTTCATCCATCGCAGGTTCAAAGATTGCATTGTTGAACATTTCCCAGCTTGGTCCGAAATTTTCTTTCAGGCAGGTCATCGTCATCGTGCTGTAATCAGCTGAGCCGCTGGCTGCAAAACTGGTACCCAGTTTATCCGCTTTGGCCGCAAAATCATCTTTGTTCATTTTTTTAGTACCGCCATCCAATGCCAGATTTAAAGCCATTACTTCCAGACCCTGCTGTGCATCAGTAATATTAGCCGTACCGCCTTTAACAAAAAGACTAGCCGTGATAACCTGCTTTGGTGTCTTTTTATAAATTATTTTAAGACCTTCAAAATTGATTTCTTTTGTCGTGTTTTGCGCGAAAATCGGGCTGGAAACTAATATCAGACAACAAAGCGTCGCTGAAAAAGAAAGTATATTTTTCATAGGGAGTCGATTCTTTTTAGTTGAACAGCGCATCTACATTTTTCACATTTAACGTTTTTTGCTGCTCCGCATTAAGCAGTAAACCTTTCACACAGGGCTTGCCTTTAATGTATTTTTGTACATAGGCATTCAAATCTGCTCTGGTTATTTTGTTGATTTCGTTGACATAATTAAAATAATAGGGCAGAGAAGCCGAAGCCCACCAGAAAGTAAGCGTGTGAATATATTCCGAGGTAACCTCAGAACTGTATTTTTCTCCGTTGGCAAGTTTTATTTTTGCCGTTTCAATCTGTTCGTCGGTATAATAATCCGGCGAATCAAACTGGTCGATCTGCTGTTTCAAAACCTTAAAAGATTCTTCGAATTTGGCTGGATTCGGGATCATAAACAGCTGGATTGGTCCAACATATTTCTGAGTCAGATAATTGATGCTCAGGTTAAGCGCATAACCCTGATCCACCAGCGATTTCTGAAATTTGGAGTTCTTTTGTGAAAGTATATAAGAAAATACATCGGCTACCAGGGTATTTTTTATGTCATTTCTGGTGTCCGGGCCATGCCATGCAATTTCCAGTGCCGGAACCCTGGCATTTGGACTGGTCACAACAAAACTTAGCGAGTCGGCAGGATTCAAAGGTTTGATTTCAGGAATCGGCCATTTCTGGATGGGATCAAAATCAGCTGCTTTCCAGTCTCCGAAAATTGCCGTTACCTTTTTCAAAATATCATCATTTTTGATATTTCCGGCAACCACCAGGATCGAATTATTTGGATAATAGTATTTGTCTTTAATGACCTTCATCTTTTCTGTTGTACAGGTCAAAATGATGTTGTGATCGCCGATCACGTTTTTCCGGGAATACAAATCTCCCCACATTTTGTGATCAAACTTGTTGAAAAGGGGGAAGAAAGGACTGCTTTCCGCACGCTGGAATTCTCCATCAACTACGGGATTCTCATTTTTCATTTCCTTTTCAAGAAATAAAGGATAGCGGATCGCACTGTTCAGAAACTGCAAACCTTCCGTTACTTCGTCGCTGCCGAGTGTGAAGAAATAATTTACGCGTTCAGTATTTGTAGTCCCGTTGAACGAAATACCAAGTTCCTGGATCCTTTCCAGATATTTTTCCTGTGAGGGGATATCTTTATTTGCCTTGAAAAACATGTGCTCATAAAGATGGGAAAGCCCGTTATATTCGGGCGATTCTGTAAATGATCCGTTTTTAACGGCAATTTCAACCGTCACAAGCGGAACTGAATTATCTTCCAGTACCAGGACTTCCAGTCCATTGGACAATTTGGTGAGATGGATGTTCGAGGGCTGTCTGTCCTGTGCACTTGCGGATAACGCAGCGAGCAGAGCGAAGCAAATCAGGGAAAATTTGTTCATAAACAAAAACAATAATTTGGTGGTAAGAAATGTCAAATTAGTTATTTTTAAAATAAGTGCAGCTCAGAATAAGCCATTTTTATATGAACGGTAATTATGTCGGATATTTAGCTTGCATCTGAATATATCCGCGTCAATTTGCTGGAACAAAAAACAGAAATCACAGTCACCTTAAATTAATAGGCTGTTTTCTTTACTTCATAAACTATTTCAATGTTTATTGCCATCATAACAAATCGTAATCAAATGGCTATCCTTGTTATTATTCTCCTTATCATCTTAAACGGGTATTTTTCTCTCGCAGAAATTGCGCTGGTCTCTGTAACAGACAATGAGTTATCTAATGAAAATTTCAAAAATAATCCCAAAGCCGCGCAGGTACTTAATCTTATAAAAAATCCAGATGAATTTCTAAGCGCCGTCCAGGTTGGCATTACATTGCTTGGGCTGGTTGAGGGAATCTATGGCGGAAATATTGTTGCCAAAGAAATGGAGGAGTGGCTCGTTGGCATTGGTGTGTCAGGTTTTGTAGCACACGCTTCCTCCTTGATTGTTGGTATAGGACTGATCACTTACCTAACCATCGTTTTTGGAGAATTGCTGCCAAAATCAATCGCACTTCAAATTCCGGTGAAAATATCGCTGGCCATTGCACCTTCCCTGAGTTTGTTTTCCAAAATAATATATCCTTTTATCAAGCTGCTGACAGTTAGTTCACGGTATTTGTTATCTCTGTTGCCCATTCAAAGTCAGGGGACTAAAAAATATACGGAAAAGGATTTGAGACAGGTTCTGAGCGCGGCTTACAAACAGGGAGTACTGGAAAAACAGCAATTGTGGCTGCACCAGAATGTGATCACTTTTAAAAATCTGACGGCGAAAAGAATCATGAAACCTGCACGGATTGTAGCGGCTGTGCCTGTAAGCTGGGACAGACAGGTGCTCAAAGAATTTATTGAAAAGAAACCCTATTCCTACTTCCCGGTTTTTACCGAAAATGAAAACAATATTACCGGGATTGTCAATACTAAAATTTTTCTATTGCATGATGATCAGGACTGGCATAAAACAACACTGGATGCCTGCTCCATTCCGGCTGATATGGCGGCGCGGGACATTTTCAATATTTTCAAAGAAAAGCGGGTTGATTTTGGAATTGTCAGGGATCCGGCCGGAAAATATTTGGGCATCATAGCGATGCAGGATATTATGGAGGGGATTTTTGGAGATATGCCAGAACTGGAAGAATACTCGGATTATTTTTATTCGAAGTCAGAAAAGGTATGGATTTCGGAAGGATTTGTTCACTTGCAGCGTATCCGCAATACGCTTTCGCTGCCCTGGCTCAGGGATTATGAAGGAGCATATTTAAGTCTTGCTGAACTGATTACAGGAGAAACGGCAAATTTAAAGGAAGGCGAGCCGCTGATTTTAAACGGAGTGCGCTTTCAGGTCATCACGGGAACAAAGCAAGATCCGGAGAAAATATCCATTACCTTACCCTGACTTCCGGCCTTCGGGCACAGAACTTGTAACAAATCAAAAAGGCTTTAACTAAAAAATAAAGATATGTTACAAAAAGGAGATAAAGCACCCGATTTTAAATTGTTTGCCACACCGGATCAGCAGTTTTCTTTAAGCGAACTGAAAGGTAAAAATGTGATACTTGCATTTTATCCTGCCGACTGGAGTCCGGTTTGTTCTGATCAGATGGCACTTTATAATGAAATGCTGAAATATTTTGATAAATATAATGCAGCCATTCTTGGCATTTCGGTAGATAGCAGATGGTGTCACCTGGCTTTTTCAGATTCCAGAAAATTACATTTCCCACTCTTGGCAGACTTTGAGCCCAAAGGCGAAGTCTCAAAATTATATGGTGTTTATGACGAAGAAAACGGAGAAAGCAGCCGGGCCTTGTTTGTGATCGATAAAGAGGGATATGTTGCCTGGAGTTATCTGTCGCCAACAGCCATTAATCCGGGAGCCGATGGAATCCTGGACGCATTAGAATCTATAACCCCAAAAAATTAGCAAAATGTCAAATCAATTAAAACCTGCGGTCGGCAGTCAGGATCATGTTCAGGGTCCGGCTGAGGCTGCCATAGAAATTGTTGAATACGGTGATTACCAGTGTCCGCATTGCGGCTCGGCTTATCCAGTTATAAAAGAAATTCAGAAAAAGTTTAGGCAGGAAGTCCGTTTTGTTTACAGAAATTTCCCCTTAGCAGAATCTCATGAATTTGCTATGCCGGCTGCCGTGGCAAGTGAAGCGGCCGCCTTGCAGGATAAGTTTTGGGAGATGCATGATATCATTTTTGAAAACCAGGATTCTTTGAGTAACGAAGGTTTGTTCAAAATGGCCACCGAAGCCGGTTTGGATATAGAAAAATTCAAAGAAGATATTCAGAAAGAGGAATTGGAACAAAAAGTAGAATCCGATTTTGAAAGCGGGATCCGGAGTGGTGTAAACGGAACACCTTCGTTTTTTGTAAACGGGACAAAATTTGATGGGGACGCGCAGGATCTGTTGGATATGCTTACTGAAAATTCAACAGTAAAATAGTTTCAAATCCTGATAAAAGGTTACTAAAACCTGCTTTTGTCGTACAGACTTTAAAGCAGGTTTTTTTGTATTTATTAAAATAATAAAAGATTCCTGATTTGGTATGATACTTTTAATCAAATTAAACACCTTTGCAGCGGCGTTAGCCAGATTTTGGCATTCGTTTTGATTAACACGTTACCCTATACAAAGCACAGAACATTTTAAGCATCAACAATGAGTTCTCTTAAACATAGCGACAGGGCTTCGGCTGCCGGTCTTTTGGTTGCACTCGGAATTATTTATGGGGATATCGGAACTTCTCCTCTGTATGCAATGCAGGCCATTATTGGTAAAGAGCGGATTTCTCTGGATGTGGTCTACGGATCGGTATCACTGATTTTCTGGACGTTAACGCTGCAAACAACTTTGAAATATGTGATTTTGATTTTGCGAGCGGATAATAACGGGGAAGGAGGGATTCTGGCTCTTTATGCACTGGTAAGGAGAAATGCAAAATGGCTTACAATTCCAGCGATCATCGGTGCCAGTACTTTGTTGGCCGATGGTATTATAACCCCGCCAATTTCAGTGTCTTCCGCAGTGGAAGGATTGAGAATTTTATATCCCAATATTGAAACGATACCGATTGTAATCGGAATTCTGACCCTTCTTTTTATTATTCAGGTTTTCGGGACTACCATTGTTGGACGTGCTTTTGGACCGGTGATGATGATCTGGTTTTTGATGCTGCTGGTTTTGGGACTATCTCAGGTGATTTATCATCCGGAAATCTTCAAGGCATTTAATCCGTACTATGGCTATCAGTTACTGTCTAATCACCCCGGTGGATTCTGGTTGTTAGGCTCTGTATTTCTTTGTACAACAGGGGCTGAGGCACTTTATTCTGACCTTGGACATTGCGGGAGAGGAAATATACGCATAAGCTGGATTTATGTAAAAAGCTGTCTGGTAATTAATTATTTCGGACAGGGAGCGTGGCTTGCACTTCATAACGGAGAGCTTTTAAACGGACGTAAACCATTTTATGAAATCATGCCCGACTGGTTTTTGCTGCCAGGAATTTGTATTGCTACCATGGCTACAATTATCGCTAGCCAGGCACTGATAAGTGGTTCTTTCACACTTATTTCGGAAGCAATACGTCTTAATTTATGGCCAAAAGTTCGTCTTGTTTATCCAAGTGATCAAAAAGGACAGCTATATGTGCCGAGTGTAAACTGGCTTTTATGGGCTGGCTGTATTGGTATTGTGCTGTATTTTCAGGAATCATCTAATATGGAAGCGGCATACGGGCTTGCGATCACGCTAACGATGATAATGACGACTTTGCTGATGTCGTTTTATTTATATGTTCACAAAATTAATAAATTGTGGATTGCGGCTTTTATGATTGTTTATCTGGCCATTGAAGGTTCTTTCCTTGCAGCCAATCTTTTGAAATTTACACATGGAGGCTGGGTTTCGCTGCTTTTGGCAGTCATTATAGCTGATATTATGGCCATGTGGCTCAAAGCAAATTCTATCAAACTTCGCCTTACAGAATTTGTAAATCTGGATGAGCACATTCCCGCGCTTAGAGAACTGAGCAATGATATAAGCATTCCAAAATATTCTACACATTTGATATTCATGTCAAATGCAGCGGGAGAAAATGAGATTGAAAGCAAAATTATTTATTCAATATTTCAAAAGAGGCCCAAGCGTGCTGATATTTTTTGGTTTGTCCATGTTGAAACAACGGATGAACCTTACACAATGGATTATCACGTTAATATCATGGCCGAGGATGATGTAATCAAAATCACTTTCCGGCTTGGGTTCAGGGTTGAGCAGCGTATAAATCTTTTTCTTAGAAAAGTGGTTCAGGATATGGTACTTAATAAGGAAGTGGATATTACCAGCCGTTACGAATCATTGAACCGTCAGAATATCATGGGTGATTTTCGTTTCGTTGTGCTGGAACGCTACCTTTCGGTGGAAAATGATCTTCCCTGGTATGAGGAATTTGTCATGAACTTTTACTTTGCCATCAAAAATATTACCAACTCGGAAGATAAATGGTTTGGTCTGGATAGCAGTTCAGTGAAGGTTGAAAAAGTGCCTTTGGT
Organism: Dyadobacter subterraneus; assembly: GCF_015221875.1. Lineage (NCBI taxonomy): Bacteria > Pseudomonadati > Bacteroidota > Cytophagia > Cytophagales > Spirosomataceae > Dyadobacter > Dyadobacter subterraneus. Next base: position 3,902,368 of record NZ_JACYGY010000001.1, on the reverse strand, counting down.
GATCAGAAGTAATGTTAAGATCAAGATGAAACGGGTTTACAGCTAAAATACGGGAGCGCTACTTAGGAAAGGTTGATTGAGAATACAGTTCTTAATCAACCTTTTTTGGTAAATAAATGGCGGGTTCCCAGTGATTATTTCCACAATGTATACAAACAATCGGGTTGGTCGTTTGTAAAGTTCCACAGGTTGAACAAAGCTGGGTATCTGATTTCTGTTGACTTTCACGAAGCCCGGGATCCCATTCAGGAATTATTGATAATCCGGGTGCAGGATTTTCCTGGCTAACAAGCGAAAACTTTCCATCCGCTTCCATGTAAAAACGCTGAACCTGCCCGAGATGCCGTATGTTTTCTTCTCTTAATGCTGCGAAAAGCCTCTCTTTTGTTATTAGTAATTTATTGATGAGCTTGATATCAATTACCCCGTCATTAACGAGGGTTGAATATTTTCCTTGAAATGCACTTTCAAAATGCCTGTTTTTAAATACCAAAACAGCCAATAGTCGTCCCACGAAAATAATAACCATAACAATGACGGCTGAGACCAATATTCCACGACCTGGGCGTTGAATCGCCAGCCCGACAGCGGCAGCAAGCGATACCCGTGCGACCAAATCGGCTCTTGCCATTTCAGCAATGAGCCGTTTTCCCATGAAACGGATGGATATAAATATCAGGAGATAAACCAGCGCCACTCTGACAACTACTTCTAAAAGGTAAGCAGGCGGACCTTCTCCAAACAAGATCCTGTCCCAGTCACCAATATGTATATCTTCTTTTTTCATTATTCAGTTATAAAATGGCCTGGACCCAGTGGCTATGACCGCATTCTGCACAGGATTGATTATTGAAATCTGAAATTATAAAACCGCAGTTATTACAAGCCATTGTGCCATCAACCTGCTTTTGCAGCTTTATGATTTGCTCATCATTTTCTGGAAAAATGGATAGGCCCGGACGTTTTTCTTCTGATTTATAAATACTTAATGTTCCGCTGGCTTCAAGATAAAGTCGCTGAACTTTTCCTAATTGATGAATTTTTTTGGCTCTTAGATTAGCAAATATCTGCTGACCGGTAATATTGGTGTCCTTCATATTCTGGATTTGAAGCACGCCGTCTTTTACCAAAATAATACCCTGGCCCTGACTTATTTTTTCAAACTTTTTGCTCTTTACCGTTAACCAGGCGATTGTTCGTTCATATGAAAAGGCGCATGTCAAAACCACAAAACCCATCAGCAAACCTCCTTCCGGTACCTGCATTGCTACCGCTATTGACCCTCCGAGGGTTATCATTAAAACCATTTCCATGACTGTAAGCTCGCCTGCCATTCGTTTTCCCAGCAGCCTTACCACCAATAGCATAAACAGATAAAGTGCTAATCCGCGAAAAAACACTTCCAGCAAAAACTCAGGAGGAGCATCACCGAAAAGCATCCGGTTAATATCAAAAGGTGTTATTTTATCCATCGTTGAGATTTATGTTGCAGTTTGCATGAAGTTATATTGTCAGACAACGCTGTTTTCATTTTGTTTTTTGTTAGGCAAAGGGCCGGCATCCCGTTTTTGAATAAGACTGATATTCCCACTTCCTTCCAGATGGCAGGATTTTACCTCACTGATATCTTCAATGCCTTGTTCTCTTAATATACTGAACATATCATCTTCGGTAATAAGCTGTTTTTGAAGGTTATCCTTTTGCATTTTTCCATCCTTAATCAGGAGTGATGGTTGTGGCTGGGCAAATTTGCTGAATCCAAGAGAGTGATATCCAAGCCAATCAATCGCAAAATCCCAGAAAACCAATGTTCCTATCAGGGCGATACCTTCGGTTACAGATTTATACTCACCTGCCATTGAGTTTTGAGCCGCATCAGCAATAAGTATGATTAAAAGCACATCACTTACACCAAGTTGCCCTGCACCCCGGCGGAAAAACCGAAGTAGAAGGAATATGGCCCAATAGGTAATTGTGCCCCGAAGAATTATTTCCAGCACAGAACTGCTGGGTTCCCACATCGTCTGCCAGTCAACTGAAAAAATTTTATCTTCCATTTTTGTGAACGGTTAGCTATAAATTTTAATTACTGAGGTAAAAATGTAAGCTGAATAACTGCTCCCTGAGAACCATCCTGATTGCTGCGCTGCCAGCCCAGGGACAGCGGAAGCCGCTGGGTAAGAAAGACCTCAATACCGATACTCAGCTTCCCTTTTTGGTTAGTTCCTGAAATCCAGTCGGCAAGAAGATGGAGTTTTTTATAAAAAATGCCTGCATCCATTGCACATTGAAATCCGTAATAAGGTCCATCACTCAAATATCTGTGATTGCTCAAATATGGTCCGGCGGCAAACTGATATCGGTCCTGATCTCCCGCAGACGCCAGGAGATTTGCATAACTGTAAAAAACAAATTTACCCGTATGAGAACTTGTCAGGTTGGTACCCGCCACAGCTCCTAATCCGATTGAGAGGACATTATTAAGCTCAAAAACTTTTTGTGCATTGGCCAACAGCAGCGGAGCAAAAGGTGTCACCGTCGTAGAGTCGTTGGTTTCAATTGATCTCTCTTTGATGTTGTAGTCAAGGTTGATAAGATTTAATCCCACTTCCCACTTTTTCCCCAATCCATATGTAAGGGTTGTAGAAGATTCAATTTCGTCCTGTACTTCAAATTGCTGTTGTACGCTGATTTTACGTTTGTCGGTGATTGTTGAAGAAGAAACGTTGAATACCGTGAGCTGAGCCGATACTTTTGCCGCGGGAGTTAAAATCAAAAGCCAACAAATTGTGTAGGGTTGAAGTTTTAGCATATGCTATAATTTAAGTTAAGAAAACATCCGGATGGAAAGTTGGTATTCAAAAAGCTTGCCAGCCTCAATTTGAGAATTAGGGTGGAAATTTATATGTAGAATCGCGTTTTTTTAATATAAATTACTGTTTTACAGGGTCTTGACAAAAATATTTTTATTCTCAAAATGCTCTTGTTTTATCAGTTTTTGGTGAATTCTCTCAATGGAAGTGCTAAAAGGCCCTAATGTGTGATCACGAATCACTTGCACTTTTTACATTCCGGGCTGGAACAGTTTTATATATACTGCGGCTTACAACCAACAAATTATTCATCATCATGGAAAATCAAACCGGCTCGGAACCAAAATTTAGAACTAAAACTTCGGCTCATGCGGAGCCAGCGTTAATGGAATTATTTCTGGATAGTATCCGCGACATTTACTGGGCAGAAAATCACCTTGTTAAAACACTTCCAAAAATGATCAGCGCTGCAAGTTCTGCTGAACTTGCCACAGCGATTGACAATCATTTGACAGAAACAAAAGAACATGTAAGCAGACTTGAAGCAATTTTTGATTTGCTAAATGAAAAGGCAATTGCAAAAAAATGCGATGCAATGGAAGGAATTGCCAAAGAAGGAGAAGGAATTATTGAAAGCACAGATGAAGGTACTGCAACAAGAGATGTTGGTATCATTCTGGCTTCGCAAAAAGTTGAACATTATGAAATCGCAACCTATGGCGGACTGACACAACTGGCGAAAACGCTTGGTCTTGACGACGTAGCGGAAATTTTGTATCTGACTTTGACAGAAGAGAAAAAGGCAGATGAGCTGCTGACTGAAATTGCAGAAAACGATGTCAACTATAAGGCTTCAGAAGAAGCATAATTAAACTTCAATCCATATTTATGGCAACCAAAAAGACTTCCACAGATTCAGGCCAGCAGCCTGAAAATGATAAAACTCAAAAACTGCAATCATTCACCAATGATGCAGAAGGTCAATATATGACCACAAATACCGGTCTGAAAATAAACGATGACCAAAATTCGCTGAAAGCAGGCGACCGTGGCGCATCGTTACTTGAAGATTTTATTCTCCGCGAGAAAATAACACATTTTGATCATGAGCGTATTCCTGAACGCGTAGTACATGCACGCGGATCGGCGGCTCATGGTGTTTTTAAGGTTTATGATTCACTTTCCGCTGTTACAAAAGCTCAGTTTTTATTGGATCCATCCATTGAGACACCAGTTTTTGTTCGTTTTTCTACCGTGGCGGGATCACGGGGTTCGACAGATCTTGCAAGAGATGTGAGAGGATTTGCCGTAAGGTTCTATACGCAGGAAGGTAATTTTGACTTGGTTGGTAACAACATGCCAGTCTTTTTTATTCAGGATGCAATCAAATTTCCTGATTTGATTCATGCAGTAAAACCTGAACCGGATAACGAAATTCCGCAGGCAGCTTCTGCACATGATACTTTCTGGGATTTTATATCGCTGATGCCAGAGTCTGCGCACATGATTATGTGGGTGATGAGTGACCGCGCATTGCCAAGAAGTTATAGAATGATGGAAGGATTTGGAGTCCATACTTTCCGTTTTGTCAATAAAGAAGGTGTCGCAAGTTTTGTCAAGTTTCACTGGAAACCAATTCTTGGTGTTCACTCTGTGGCTTGGGATGAGGCGCAGATAATTTCAGGTAAAGATCCTGACTTCCACCGTCGTGACCTTTGGGATGCTATCGAAAGCGGTGCATTTCCTGAATGGGAACTTGGTGTTCAGATTATTCCGGAAGAAGATGAATTCAAGTATGATTTTGATCTTTTGGATTCTACCAAACTTATTCCGGAAGAACTCGTGCCGGTGCAAAGAATTGGTAAGATGACGTTGAACCGAAATCCGGACAACTTTTTTGCTGAAACAGAGCAGGTAGCTTATCACCTTGGTAACATTGTTCCGGGTATTGATTTTACAAATGATCCTCTTTTGCAGGGACGTCTTTTCTCCTATACCGATACACAGCTTTTGCGTTTGGGAGGACCTAATTTCCACGAAATCCCAATCAACAGACCCGTTGTCGGCGTGCATAACAACCAAAGGGATGGTCATATGCGTCAGACAATCAATAAGGGAAAAGTAAGTTATAGCCCTAATTCATTGGGTGCAAATGATCCGGCGCAGGCTAAGGAATCCGAAGGTGGATTTGTATCTTACCCGGAACGTATTGATGCTAAAAAAATCAGAGCGAGAAGCAAAAGCTTTTTTGATCACTTTTCACAGGCAAGATTATTCTTCAACAGTCAGTCAGATCCTGAGAAAAACCATATTGTTGATGCTTTGAGCTTCGAGTTGGGCAAGGTGAAAACCGTAGCAATTCGTGAAAGAATGCTGGGAATTCTATCACTGATAGATAAAAATCTGGCGGCAGAAGTTGCGTTTGCGCTTCGTATTGACGTTCCGCAGGATCCTGCTCTTCCATTAAATCATGGAATGCCAGCTGATGCAGATCCGGCCGATTATGACTCGGTAATGATTGAAGGAACACTGACTTCTTCTGATGCTTTGAGTATGGCAAACACCCCAAAGGATACCATTGAAACACGTAAAATCGCATTCTTAACAGCTGATGGCGTGGATGGTAAATCACTTAACACTGTTAAAAGTGCGTTGATTGCTGAGGGGGCGATTGTTGAAATTATTGCGCCAAGACTTGGTTATGTCATTACAGAAGATGATGAGCAGATACCGGTTGATCATAGTTATCTGACAGCCGCTTCTGTACTGTATGATGCTGTTTACGTACCAGGTGGTACAAACAGCGTGGCTACGGTTGAAGCTGAGGCAGATGCTATTCATTTCCTTAATCAAGCCTTTAAACATTGTAAAGCGATTGCTGCCGATGCCCAGGCTATCCAGGTTTTGGAAGCTACTTACTTCGTCAAGAAACTTCCGGCTGATTTCTCAGAGGAAAATGTCTTAAAAGAAGGTTTGGTTGTAAGTGATGACGCATCAGAACTGGCAGCAAAATTTGTGTTGGCTATTGAACAGCACAGATTTTGGGATCGTGAGAAACCAAGAAAAATACCTGCTTAACAGCTTTTTAAAATCATTGATAAAATCATCTGCTAATTTGGCGGGTGATTTTTTTTGTTATGCTGCACAACTGTACGAATTCCTGTTTTAAACCGTGGTAAACAAAAATAGATAGACTTGTCTATATAATTTTTTAGTACTAGTTTTACCCGATGAAAAAATCGGCGGTACGCGAAAGAATTCTTGAAGTAGCTTCAAGATTGTTTTATGAGCAGGGTTATAATCTTACAGGAATTAACCAGATTATTGAAGAAGCAGATATTGCGAGGGCATCGCTTTATAACCACTTTGACTCCAAAACGGATCTTTTGCTTGCTTATCTAAAAGAAGCCGAAGATATCTGGTTTTTGGAAATGGAAAATTATACTGCCCGTTCTTCCGATCCCAAAGAAAAATTGCTTGCTTTATTTGATTTCCGAATGGAAAGGCAGAATAAGCGAGGTTTTGGAGGTTGTCAGTTTATCAAAATCAGTGCAGAAGTCTCACGCCAGGATACTCAGGTATTTGATGCGGTAAGCCATCAAAAAAACAGATTGAAGGTTTTTATTACCGATATCGTTAAAGACCTGCCGGACAATAATCGGCTGTTAACACACGGCTTACTGGCAGACGCACTGTTTCTTCTTTTGGAAGGTGCAGCTATTAGCGGTTCTATTTACAAAAACCAGGAATCGATGACAAAAGCCAAAGAAATCGCTGATAAACTGATTTAGATCGGAGAGTTACATGATGATTAAAATTTGATTATAATATATGAACAGTTACAATTTAATTGAATAGTAAACCGATCATGAATTAAATTAGTGAGCTCATCAGCAAGCTGTTCTTTATCCTTAAATTAGTACCAATTTTAAATACTTTGTTATAAATTTTTGCTGAAATTATAAGTATTCTTCCTATTTCTTTTCATTCACTCTATCATGAATTTAATTCTCTTAGCATTAAGGAAACCGATTACTGTGATGGTTATAGTGGCGACCATGCTGTTTTTCGGGATCAATGCGCTGCGCAATATCAAGATCGATATTTTCCCAAAACTTGATATGCCCGTTTTGTACATATCTCACCCATTTGGAGGTTATACACCCAATCAGATGGAAACTTTTTTTGCCAAACCTTACATCAACCTGCTTTTATATGTAAATGGTATTAAAAGTATCGAAACAAAAAATATCCAGGGATTGACATTAATCAAGGTTAACTTTTACCCGGGAACCAACATGGCGCAGGCCGCAGCGGAAGTGAGTGCCTCCTGTAACCGGGCCCAGGCAATTTTTCCACCAGGCTCTCAGCCACCCTTCATTATCCGTTTTGACGCCTCGACACTTCCGATTGGAGAGCTTATTGTGAGCAGTGATGTGAGAGGAAATAACGAGCTTCTGGATCTTGCCAATACTTATGTCAGATCTTCATTTACAACAATCCCGGGTCTGGTTTCCGCGCCTCCTTTTGGTGGAAATATCCGGACAATTGTCATCAAGGCAGATCCTGCTTTATTGCGGTCGCACAATATGACGCCGGATCAGCTTGTGGAAGCGATCCGTATAAACAACCAGACCGCGCCTTCGGGAAATGTGCGGATGGGAAGCAAAAACTATATTACACCTACCAATACAACCATTCATAACATCAAGGATTTTGCTGATATTCCTTTGTTTAAGGGCGGAGTTCAAAATCTTTATTTGCGTGATGTAGCCACGGTTGAAGATGCAGCCGATATTACTGTTGGTTATGGTTTGGTTAATGGCAAACGTTCTGTTTATCTCAGTATTGCCAAAAGTGCAGACGCCTCAACCTGGGAAGTGGTGCAGAAACTAAAAGCAAATTTGCCAAAAATGCAGGCTTTGCTTCCGGCGGATGTGCATTTAACTTATGAGTTTGACCAGTCAGTATATGTAATCAACGCAGTAAAAAGTTTGATCACCGAAGGAGCTTTGGGTGCTGTATTGACAGGTTTGATGGTACTTCTTTTCCTGGGAGACCCAAGAGGTGCTTTGATCGTAATTTTAACCATTCCTACTTCTATCATTACGGGTGTTTTGTTTCTGAATTTGTTCGGACAAACGATCAACATCATGACATTGAGTGGTCTCGCACTTGCCATCGGAATTTTGGTGGATGAAAGTACGGTGACTATTGAAAATATTCACCAGCATCTTGATATGGGAAAACCCAGGCGGCTGGCAATTTGGGATGCTTGCCGGGAAATTGCCTTTCCCAAACTTTTGATCCTTTTCTGTATTCTCGCAGTATTTGCACCAGCTTTCACAATGGGTGGTATTCCCGGTTCGCTTTTCCTTCCGCTGGCACTCGCGATCGGTTTTAGTATGATCGTTTCATACTTTCTTTCCCAAACTTTTGTACCGGTAATGGCCAACTGGATCATGAAAGGACACAAAGCCAAACCACATGACGCGCCGGAAGAAAAATTGTCCCGTTTTGAAAAACTCCGTTTAAGATTTTTAAGATTTGTTGACCGGACGTTACCGCTGAGAAGACCAATTGTCATTTCTTATTTGGTGGTAACCATTGGATTAACGGCATTTTTATTGTCAATCATTGGAAAAGATGTATTGCCGAAAGTCAACGGTTCGCAATTTCAGGTAAGGCTCCGGGCAGCAGAAGGCACACGGATTGAAAGAACCGAGGAGAAAACGCTGGGGATGATTCAGATCATCAAAAATATTGTTGGTCCGGAAAACGTTTCGGTTACCTCCGCTTATGTTGGTCAGCACCCCGCACTTTTTTCTTCTAACCCGATTTACCTTTGGATGGCAGGACCACAGGAGGCCGTTTTACAGGTAGCGCTTGAAGAAGGTTTCAAAACAAATCTGGATGAACTAAAAGAAAAGATAAGAAATCAGGTTCATGCGGCTATCCCGGATGTTAGTCTTTCATTCGAGCCTATGGAATTGACTGACAAGATTTTAAGTCAGGGATCTCCAACGCCGGTCGAAATCCGGTTTGGTGGTCGAAATAAAAAACTGAACGAGGAGTATGCTAAAAAGCTTATGGTTGAACTTTCAAAAATCAGCTATATGCGTGATATCCAACTGGGACAATCCAACAAATACCCAGCCATTAATATTGAAGTTGACAGAGTTCGTGCAGCCCAGCTTGGTACAGATATTACGGACGTTTCCAGGTCTATGACTGCATCAACATCGTCTTCCCGGTATACAGATAAAAATATCTGGGTAGATGAAAAAAGTGGTTTAAGTTATAACGTCCAGGTACAGGTTCCTGAAAACCAGATGAATTCTCTTGATGAAATAGGGGAGATACCGCTTTTGAAAAATACAAGCAGACCGGTGTTGAGTGACGTAGCAACGATAAAATTGGATACTACTTATGGTGAAAACGATAACCTTGGAGCCTTGCCGGTACTAACGGTTACGGCCAATTTGAATGACAAAGATCTGGGCGCCGCAACAGTAGATGTACAAAAAGCAATTGCTGCACTGGGAGAACTGCCAAGGGGAATAACGGTTGAACAAATCGGGATGAGCTCTACTTTGACCGATACTTTGAGTAGTTTACAAAGCGGACTTCTGGTTGCAATTGTTGTAATATTTTTGATGCTGGCGGCTAACTTTCAATCTTTCCGGGTTTCTGCAATTATCCTGACAACTGTTCCTGCGGTAATTCTTGGTGCGCTTGCGATGCTTCTTTTGACAGGCTCGACCCTTAATTTGCAGTCGTATATGGGTATTATCATGTCGGTTGGGGTTTCTATTTCCAATGCCGTTTTATTGATTACCAATGCGGAACAGCTGCGTCTGGTAGGTGGAGATGCACTAGCCTCGGCAAAAGAAGCGGCGGCTCTTCGGATGAGGCCTATTGTTATGACATCCCTTGCGATGGTTGTAGGTATGCTGCCAATGGCCAGCGGATTGGGTGAGGCGGGTGACCAGTCTTCGCCTTTGGGACGGGCAGTTGTCGGAGGACTGATTGCTTCTACTTTTGCGGCACTATTTATTTTGCCGTTGGTATTTGCCTGGGGACAGAAAAATGCATCTATAGCATCTGTATCACTGGAAGCCAATGATGAAGAAAGTGTAGAATTTATGTCGTTGAATCCGGATAAGATTCACTGATAAATAATATTTGTTCAAATAAAAAACAGCACTATTACAGGCCAATCGCCATCATAGTGCTGTTTTTTTATTTTGTTTATTAAGCTTGTTTTGCAATCTGGATATTAGCGATCACTTTAATGTTTTCACCTAATGCAAGTCCGCCAGTTTCAGTAAGCGCGTTGAAAGAAACACCGAAATCCTTACGGTTTACAGTTCCTGTTACTTCAAAGCCAACTTTAACATTGCCATACTGATCTTTTTCTGTTCCGCCGTATTCAGCTTCAAGTTCTATTTCTTTTGTAACACCTTTCAAAGTAAGATTACCAATCAGATTGTATACGTCACCTTTTGCTTTTTTGAATGAAGTTGATACAAAGGTGATTTGTGGAAATGCTTCTGCATCAAAGAAATCAGCTCCTTTCAAGTGTTCATCACGACCTTCCTGGCTTGTAAAAACACTGTTTACATCGATAGAAAATTCAATTTTTGCATCTTCAAACTGATCGTCTTCGGTAATGGCCTGACCACTGAAAGATGTAAAGGCACCTGTAACTGTTGAAATAACAAGGTGTTTTACTTTAAACTGTACTTCGGAGTGAAGTTTATCAACAACCCATGTAGTTTGTGACATTTTTTGGAAAAGTTAATGTTAATATTGTTTATTGAAATTCATTTGAGGTCACAAATGTTTGGTAACCTCAAATAAACACTTCAAAGGTAGGTCTATAAAATCAGTATAGTAATAGCCCTATACTTTTGTATAGTAACTTAAATCGATCTTACTAAAAATGCCCATCCATTCTGATTCTTATAAGTTTCTGGACAACCCTGTCTGGCATGCATTACAAACGGTACATAAAAACTTTTCTCTGGGCACCGATGAGATTTGTAGATACCGTCCCGGAACACTTCAAATCCTGGGTTGTGAAAATCCGGGAAAAGTAGATCTGAACGATCTGCGACAATGGATTATGGAAGGAGAAAAATTATTTATGGTTGGAGATCTTGCTGCTCCGGCTCCTGGATGGACAATCAGCAGAAAACTGGATTGCATGCAGATGGTTTGTGAAAGCGAAGAAAATCTTATTCAAGAATACACAGAAGAAATACTTCCGCTTATGGAAGATGACCGTTCCGAAATGCTTGAACTGATTAACCTTGTTCAGCCAGGCTATTTTCATGAAGATACACCTCTTCTGGGCAGCTATTTCGGTATCAGAAAGGATAATAAATTGGTGGCAATGGCGGGAGAAAGACTGCGAATGACAGGTTTTTCAGAAATAAGTGCCGTGGTGACCCATCCATCACACACCGGAAAAAAGTATGCGCAAATGCTGGTAAGCCATGTAGCGAAAAAGATAATGAATGAACATGCAGTTCCGTTTCTTCATTTTGTTAGTACTAACGCCAGAGCTGGAAAAGTATATGAGCTTTTGGGTTTTGAGGAACGCAAAATTATCACGTTTTGGGAACTCATAGTAGAAAAACGCTGATCAGGTTTTTTGAAGTTAATCTGATAAATGATCTTTAATTTTATTAGGATTAAACTAATATTCAGGACTGCATTTAATTTCTGATAGGTGCCAGGAATGGATAATATGGTCAAATTTGATCACAGAAATTGTACAAAAGACGTGTTGAAATAAATGTTATATAAACAACATAATAATTGATTTGGATTATTTAAAAAATGTAATTCTAAAAATTCGGATTTCTACAATAATCGTAGTAATTTTACTACAAGTCTTACTAGCTAGGACTGTGAGAAATATTTAGTAAAGGGCTTCGGAATTTCCGAAGCTTTTTCTTTTGGGTAAATTATTGAATATCTGATACTTATTTCTGTACTGGGCTCTTTATTCAAGTTTTGTTATAAGCGTCTTTTTTGAAATATTTATTTTTAAAAGTATAAAAGTTACCACGTATATACTTAATAGTATATCCTAAATTGGCAGAAAATATGTGTCCTGGTTTTCCCCAAAGTGACAATTCTATTGTAGAAATCTGAATATAATTTTATCGGAAGATGAGAGGTAGCTGATCAGAAAGATTGCAGGATTATTCAGTATGTTGATTTATTGAAAGTTTAATATGCATATGTCGATTGTATTTATGCATTATTCGTAACTTTAAGATCAAACCCTCAACGAACCTACAAGTGAATAAGTCAAACATCTTCGTTTACAGCGAGCTATCCAAACTTGTTGGAAGTTTGAGCAGCAATATTCTGCTATCAAAAGAATATTTGAGATCTCAGGCTGCTTATTTTAATATTATAGTCCCTAAACACTTTTCCGACACACTAAGTCCGGAGTGGGAGAGTATCACCAGCCAGATCAAGAAAATGGGCCCGAAATTTGACAAGGATGGGAAATTGACAGCAAATGCAATTATCAATACCATAGATCAGATGACCTCGGAAGAATGTATTTCATTGGCCATGCGTGTGATTAGCCTTTATGATAAAGTCAGAGTTGAATTTGAAAAAGCATGATTTTTTCAAATAGGGAGTAAATAACTGATACTGCGTCCGCCGCCGGTGATTATTAATGCATTGATTTCAACCAGATATTGAAGATCTCTTGTCGCGGTAGCTTTAGAGGTTTTGTTGATGCTCATATATTTTTTTGCAGTCATTCCTCCTTTAAAATCATCTGGACCGGTTTCAAGCATTTTTTTTATCGCTTTGGCTTGGCGTTCGTTAAAACTGTTTTTAAACTGATCGTAAAACTTTGTTTTCTTTAAAGTGGAGTTTAATATTTCTTTTGCCTCAAATTGTGCATCGCAAATAATCTGGACAAAATATCGAATCCAGTCAGTAATTTCATTGCTGCTTTGTGCGGTTTCGAGGGCATTGTAATACGATTTTCGGTCCGCCTCGATTTTTCTGGACAGGCTTAGCATTACAGGACGTCCCATGGTTTGAGATAATGCTTTTTCAGCCAAAACTCTGCCAATTCGACCATTACCATCTTCAAATGGATGGATCGATTCAAAAAATAAGTGCGCAATAGCAGAACGGACAGGTGCTCTTTTAATTTCCTGACTTCCTCCCGGTGCCGTTTCATTAAACCATTTTATAAATCTTTGCATCTCCTGCGGGACTCTCACGGAAGGCGGGGCTTCAAAATATATTTTTTCTCTCCCGATTGTTCCAGAAATTACCTGCATCGGTTCTACGCCTTTTCGCCAGATTCCTGAGTTTACAGCTTTATTTTCACCCAATAGCATGACGTGCCATTCGAACAGCTTTTCCTCAGTAAGAATATCTGCAAAGGTTTTCCGTACATCAATCATAAGCGTACTAAGTCCCTTTGCTCGTTTATCTTTTACGGCCTGAGGACTTGAATTAAGTCCCAAATTATTTCTGATGGACGAGACTACATCTTGGCGACTAATATATTCGCCTTCAATTTCTGATGTTTTAATGGCTTCTGATACCATTATGTTTAGAAGATTTTCCGCCTTTACATTTTCAGGAGCGGCTTGGAGAATTCCCGTGATGTTACCTGTCTCTTCTGCAAAATATAACAGCAGGTCTTCTAAACCTGAAAGATTGTAAACAAAATTTGGCCAGTCCGGCCGTTGCCAATTATACACCATGAGCCGATTAATTTTCTTATTCGGCTCAAATATAGTTAAAATTTGAGCCGAATAAATTTGCTATTCGGCTCACGGCTTAAAATATGCCGTTTTAAATTTTATGTTTTTTCCGATTACTCGTTTTGTTTTTACAAAAGTCAGACTATATGATGCTGCACACATTAAGGGAAAACGATTTAATAGAGACAAATTAATCGCTACAAACTGGGTTTGGAAGTGTCTGTGAAAACCATCAGAAAATAACTTTTGTAGATTTGCAATCAGTCGGATTGCAAATGATCTGGTTTAAAATCAAACTAAAATGAATCCTTCAATAAAAATTATAAAAACGGACCAGGCGGCACCTGCAGGCGGACATTACGTACAGGCAACGTTATTTCAGGGGACCATGTATATTTCCGGGCAACTACCGGTAACGGCAAAAGGACAACATACATTTAATGAACCTTTTGAAATCCAGGCAAGACAAGCCCTGAAAAACCTGCTGGCCATTCTTGAAGCGGCTGGTGGTAAGCCGTCTGATTTACTGAAAGTTACCGTTTATCTTGTGGGTGTAGTACATTGGCCAGCTTTCAACCTGATTTACGCGGAAATGCTTGGTGAGGCAAAACCGGCACGTTCAGTTGTGCCCGTTCCTGAATTGCATCATGATTATCTGATAGAAATCGATGCGGTTGCGGCAGTATAAAAAGGCTGATACCACATCGCATGGATGCTGTATCAGCCTTTTATTTCAGCATTATAAAGCTGTAATATCTATTTTAATTTCTTTACTTCTGTGTTGTAATATTTTGCTGCTTCCAAAACTGAGTTCAGATTGCTCGGTTTTTGGGTTTCATCCTTTTCAATATAAATGTAACCACGGAAATCCTGTTTTTTGAGCTCTGCAAAAATTCCCGGGAAATCGATTACGCCGGTACCAACAGTCACATCCAGAAGCTTGGGATTATTAAATGCTGCGATATCTTTCAAGTGAATGGCAATGATATGCCCTTTCAGTTTTTTGATAGCATCCAGGGGATCGATACCACTTTTTGGCCAGTGACCAAGATCAGCACAGGCACCAAAATTCGGATGGTTTTTAACAGCAGCCAATACAGAATCAGGATGCCAGTAAGCACTTACCCCTTTCCAGTGTTCGTGAATCGCCACTTTCATACCATAAACGCCTGCAAGACTATCGATGCTGTCCCACATATTTACCGGAGGCTCGGCACTCACAAATTTCACTCCGAAATTTTTTGCAATTTCAAATTCCTTTTTCCATGAATCCACGGTTTTACCGCCCCCGATATAAATCGATTCGATTTTGATACCTTTTTCGTTGACCAGTTTTTTCAGTTTTTTGATGCCGGAAGGAGATAACTGGGAAATCAAACTGTCTTTTAAATCCGGACCAGATTTATGAAATGTCATTCCTTCAATATAATGAAGTTTGGCGCTGTCCACTTTTAAAAGTGCCTCCGGAAAATTTACCGTATGGAAAGTATACATCGCGACGCCAAATTTCCAGTCGTCGGTGACCTTTGTTTTTTTTTGGGCAAAAGAGATGGAAATGGTAAAAATCAACAGTAAAGTAAGAAAAGAAGAACTTGATTTCATAATCAGTGGTCAGGTTATAAGGGTTTTTCCAAATCTAGCAATAAATTATTTTTAATGATGAACTGGCATCTTTGTATCATGCAGAAAGTGTAGTCAGGCGATGACTTGTAAAAATAAATATTTGGTTTATCGTCAAAAATAAAGCATTTTTAAAAATAGAATTTCAAAAATACCTCAATAATCTATTGAATTCACTCCAATTACCTAACTTAACCTACTATAATGAAAATTTGCCGTTATTTTTTATTACTATTCCTGTTTTCTAATTTTGTCTCCTTTGCTCAGACAATTCCCACACCAAAAGAACATTTCGGATTCAATATCGGAGACGATTATCATTTGGCATCCTACACGCAGTCCGAAGCATATTATTTAAAAATAGCAGCTGCGTCTAACCGTGTCAAAGTGGTAGAGATCGGTTTAACGGAAGAGGGGCGGCATCAATATATGCTCATTGTTTCTTCTCCGGAAAACCTTAAAAAGCTTGATCGCTACAAAGAAATTTCACAAAAACTGGCTCGTGCCGAAGGACTTACGCCGGAAGCTGCCAAACTTTTGGCAAAAGAGGGAAAACCTGTAATCTGGATTGACGGCGGACTTCATGCAACAGAAACAGTAGGGGCGCATCAGTTGATAGAAACCTATTATCAGCTGGTCAGCAGAACTGATCCTGAAACAATGGCGATTCTGGATAACGTAATTATCCTTCTTTCACAGGTAAACCCTGATGGACAGGAACTTGTGTCAAACTGGTATATGAAGGATGCCGATGAGAAAAAGCGGAATATGAAAATTCCAAGGCTTTATCAAAAATACGTTGGGCACGACAACAACAGGGATTTCTACATGAATAATATGAAGGAAACCATCAATATTTCGCGTCAGCAGTATATTGAATGGATGCCTCAGATTATTTACAATCACCATCAAACCGGACCGGACGGCAGTGTTTTGGCAGGGCCACCTTACCGTGATCCGTTCAACCATGTGTTCGATCCGATGATTATTACCGGCCTGGACGCTGTTGCGGCTGCAATGATCAACCGGCTGAATCTTGAAGACAAACCAGGTTATACGCGTTTATCCGGTTCCAACTACTCAACCTGGTGGAACGGTGGACTTCGGACTGCACCTTATTTTCACAATCAAATCGGGATTTTGACTGAAATTATTGGCGGTCCCACACCTTCAAAAATTCCCCTGGTACCAGAAAGACTGATCCCGGATAATTCAACACCTTTCCCGGTAACTCCGCAGGATTGGAAATTCAGACAATCCATCGATTATTCTGTGTCACTTAATTATGCGGTTTTTGATTTTGCAAGAAGAACGGGCGATGAGTTGCTTTACAATATTTACAAAATGGGAAAAAATGCCATTGACCGTGGAAACTCGGATCACTGGACTATGCTTCCTAAGTTTTCGGCATCAGTAACTTCCGCCTATGAGGCAGACAAAAAAGTTGTTAAAAAAGATACAGCGGCTGCAAAAAGGGATTCGCTCCTGGCGGCAAGAAGTGATGAATACGGTCCGGGGCCTGGTGTTCCGGTTAAGTTTTTTGATGCCGTTTATAAAGATCCGGCACTGAGAGATCCACGCGGTTATATCATTTCTACCAAACAACCGGATTTCCCAACGGCTGTTAAATTCCTGAATTCATTAATTAAATCCGGAATCCAGGTACATATTGCAACGGCAGATTTCACGGTTGAAGGGAAAAATTATCCGGCTGGTTCTTACATCGTAAAAACAAATCAGGCTTTTCGTCCGCACGTACTGGATATGTTTGAACCTCAGGATCATCCGAATGATTTCCAGTATCCAGGCGGACCTCCTTTGAAACCATATGACGTTGCAGGCTGGACACCCGCGTACCAGATGGGCGTTAAATTTGACAGGATTTTGAACGGATTTGATGGTCCATTTACCGCAATTCCTTACGGCGAGCTGCAAAAACCAAAGGCTGACAAACTGCCGGATGCGAAAGGCGGTTACATTTTAAGCAGTCAGAATAATGATGCTTTTACAACAGTTAATAATTTGCTGAAAGCGAAAGTGCCCGTATCGAGAATTACCGAAACATCAGGTTCAACACCGGCAGGTTCATTTTTGGTAGGAGCGAAAGGAAAGGCTTTGCTTGAAAAAGCGGCGACGGATTACGGAATTAAGGTGACAGCATCGGCTAAAGCCGTAAAAACAGTTCCGATCTCAGCTTCAAGAATTGCGCTTTTTGATCAATATGGAGGTTCTATGCCATCAGGTTGGGTACGCTGGCTTTTGGAACAAAATAATTTTGCTTTTACAGTCATCTATCCAAAAGATATCGATTCAACAGACCTTCATTCCAAATATGATGTAATCCTGTTTATGGGGGCCGGTATTCCTGCGATAACGGCTAAATCTGCGGATCTGGCGAAAAGATCAAGAGATCCGAAAGCTTCGGAAATCCCGGCAGAATTCAGACCATGGCTTGGGTATCTGACACCAGAAAAATCAATTCCTGCCTTAAAGAAATTTATGGAAGATGGCGGTTCTGTGGTAACCGTGGGAAGCAGCACCGCATTAGCTTACCATTTGAAACTTCCTGTTCACAACGCCTTGGTTGAAATGAATAAAGGTGAAGAAAAACCACTCCCGGGTGATAAATATTACATTCCGGGAAGTATTTTACAGGTTGCCGTTGATACAACAAATAAGGCAAACTGGGGTATGGCTTCAACTGCGGATATGGTTTTCAGCAGCAGCCCGGTTTTCAAACTGGATCCGGATGCAGCATTGAAAGGCGTGAATCCGCTAGCCTGGGTTTCCGGTAAAAAGGCACTTCGCAGTGGATGGGCATGGGGAATCTCATATCTGGACGGCGGCGTGGTTTCTTTTGAAGCCAAAGTTGGTAAAGGCAAACTTTATGCTTTTGGTCCAGAGATTATTTTCAGAGCTCAATCGCACAGCACTTTCAAGCTTTTGTTTAACGAGCTTTATAAATAATCAGGTATATCGGGTTATTCTCACAATTTTGTCTCAAACAGTTTTGTAAAAAATGGGCATATTATCACAGCAGGAAGCGAAGAAAATTATTGATAAGGTTTTGTCTTTTTCAAAGGCGGATGAAATGAGCGTCAGCCTGAGCGGAGAAAATGTTGGAAATATCCGTTATGCCAGAAATGCGGTTAGTACCAGTGGTGATTCAAGGAATGTTTCTCTTGCGGTAACTGCCGTTTTTGGAAAAAAAACCGGTACGGCAACGATCAATGAATTTGACGAAGAATCCATAAAAAAAACGGTTGCCAGAGCGGAAGAACTTGCGAAACTTGCTCCTGAAAATCCGGAATATGTAAGTATGCTTGGTCCTCAAAAATATCCTGAAACCAAGTCATATGCAGATAGTACCGCTAACATTGACCCGGATAAAAGAGCGCAAATTGCGCTGGATAGCATTGATCTGTGCCGAAAAAAATCAGTTATAGCCGCCGGTTATCTGGAAGATTCTGCCGGATTTAAAGCGATTGGAAATAGTAAAGGGCTCTTTGGTTATTACAAAACGACATCCGTAGATTATTCCATTACCGTTCGCACGGAAGATGCAAAGGGTTCGGGTTATGTAGTGCGCGATTTTAATGATGTTTCCAAACTAAACAGCGCATCACTTACGCAAACGGCCCTTCAAAAGGCAATGGCGTCAACGGCTGCACAGGCGATTGAGCCGGGAAGGTACACTGTCATTCTGGAACCTACGGCAGCGGCAGAGCTGATGCGTAACATGATGTCAAATATGGATGCCAGAAGTGCGGATGAGGGAAGAAGTTTTCTGTCTAAAAAGGGTGGGGGAAATCGTTTGGGAGAAAAATTATTTGATGAAAGAATAACGATTTATTCTGACCCGATGGATGCGGATATTCCTGGTGCACCATTTGTGATTGGAGATAATACTGTTGATGGCCGGGCTCAGGAAAAGGTGGTCTGGGTTGAAAAAGGTGTTGTTAAAAATATGTTTTATTCACGTTTCTGGGCCGAGAAAAAAGGTGAAAAAGCGATTGCAGCCCCATCTGGATTTATCTTTGAAGGAGGGGCAGAATCGATTGCCGATTTGATAAAAAGTACACAAAAAGGGATTTTGGTAACCCGTTTCTGGTATATCCGCGACGTGGATCGCCAGACACTTCTTTATACAGGACTGACACGGGATGGTACTTTTTATATTGAGGATGGAAAGATCAAGTTTCCTGTCAAAAATTTCCGCTTTAATGAGAGCCCGATTGTGATGCTCAATAACATTGAAGCGATGGGAAAACCGATGCGTTCGGGCGGTAATATGATTCCGCCTATGAAAATTCGTGATTTCACTTTTACAAGCTTGTCGGATGCTGTCTGATCGATTTTAAGGAAGACAGTTAACCTTATTTTTCAACCTCAAATTAAAATATTGTTTTGAATAGAAGAGATTTTATCCAGCAAGCCAGTATCGCCGCCGGTGCTTTTATAATTCCGGTCGTTACGCCAGGCGGAAGGTCTGTAGCCAGTGAAGCACTGCTGGAACCGGGACTTGATGTAATGGTGAAAAAAAGACTTGCCGATGCCGGACTTAATGCCGCAACGGCCAAAGGTGCATCGTATGCCGATATCAGAATTGGAAGATATTTGAACCAGTTTGTCATCACCCGCGAGGATAAGGTGCAAAGTATTGTTAACACAGAATCTTACGGAGTAGGAGTGCGCGTGATCGTTAACGGCTGCTGGGGATTTGCTTCGCTGGGAGAAGCAAAAACGGAAAATGATGTTGCGAAAACGGCTGAAATTGCCGTGGCAATAGCAAAAGCTAATTCAAAACTTTTGGCTGAACCGGTTCAGCTTGCAGCGCAGAAAGGTTTTGGTGAAGTGAGTTATAAGACGCCGATCATTAAAAATCTTTTTGAAGTACCAATTAAAGAAAAGGTGGATCTTTTAATGGCCGTGAATGGCGCAGCCCAGAAAAATGGGGCAGATTATGTGAATTCACAGCTTTTTATGGTGAATGAACAAAAATATTTTGCTTCCACCGACGGTTCCTATATCGACCAGGATATTCACAGACTTTGGCCGACTTTCACAGTAACAGGTATCGATAAAGCAACCGGACAGTTTCAGACCAGAAATTCGTTAGGAACAGCCAAAGCGATGGGTTATGAATATTTGGAAAGCAAACCCGCGGACAGGATTACAGGAAGAAAAACGACGTTGTTCAACAGTCGTTATGATATGATCGACGACGCGACTTTGGCGGCCGTTCAGGTGAAGGAAAAAATAAAAGCGAAATCGGTTGAGCCGGGGAAATATGATCTGGTACTGGATCCTACGCATCTTCGGTTAACAATTCACGAGTCTGTCGGACATGCTACTGAGCTCGACAGGGTTTTGGGTTATGAAGCCAATTTTGCGGGAACTTCTTTTGCTACAATGGACAAATGGAAATCCAAAAACTTTAATTACGGAAGCAAGATCGTAAACTTTTTTGCAGACAAAATTCAGCCAGGTTCCATGGGAGCGGTAGGATGGGATGATGAAGGTGTGAAAAGTAAAAAGTGGGATCTGATAAAAGATGGAATTCTGGTGAATTACCAGGCTACGCGTGATCAGGTGCACATGATTGGCGAGACGGAATCACACGGATGTTCTTATGCAGATAGTTGGAATTCAGTGCAATTTCAAAGAATGCCAAATGTTTCATTGGCTCCTCAAAAGGAAAAATTGTCGTTTGAAGAAATGATTAAGGATGTTAAAAAGGGAATTTATATTGTTGGTTATGGTTCTTTTTCCATTGATCAGCAACGTTATAATTTCCAGTTTGGCGGACAGCTTTTTTACGAAATCAAAAACGGAGAAATTGTCGGGATGTTGAAGGATGTAGCCTATCAATCCAATACGCAGGAGTTTTGGAATAGCTGCGTAAAAATATGTGACGACAGCGATTTTCGTGTGGAAGGATCTTTCTTTGACGGAAAAGGTCAGCCTTCACAAAGCAGCTGTGTTTCGCATGGAAGTTCAACTTCGCGGTTTGACGGAGCGAATGTGATCAATACAGCGAGGAAAGTTTGATACTTGCTAATGGCTAAAGCCCGGGAAGTTCTGAGCTACTAACTACCCAGGGTTGAAACCCTGGGTTAATTTTATTGAACCTTATCCAAGTCCTGATCAGAATTACCTAACCCAGGGTTTCAACCCTGGGTATCGGAACAAGCCCAGATACTTCCGGCTTTAGCCAAAGTTCTGTTTCTCAGTTTCAAAAAACTGCCAAAGTCAATCCTTGGCAAAAACGATCTTTATAGATCTTACTTCTCTTATCCAGCGCGCCTGTTTTTTATCATTTGGTGTAATAATCCTGAACGGACCTTCGCCATTTGGAAGCGGTTGCCCGTCTTTTTCTGTTGCGAGCATAATGACTTGATCTGTAAATTCAGGATCAATTTCAGGAAGGGAATAAATCACTTCATAACCATCCGCTGCTTTGATCAGCACATATTTTGCAAGATTTTCACCCCGCAATTTACCTCCGGTGGTAATACCAGCTTTTTCAAAGACTTCAATCAGGGCGACACCCTTGAATTCATGTTCTTTACCATCACGATCTTTCACTTTGTGGCTGATCTGTTTGTAAGCTGCAAGGTCCTGAGTTGTCAGATTAAGTGCTGTCGTAACTTCTCCTGAAATGGAAACCGTGTTTGCATTTTGAGAAAATACGGTTACGGAAATAAGTAAAAAACTGATTGACAATAATCTGGATATCGCTTTCGTAAATTTAGTCCGGGTCATATTATTGGGATTTTAGGGTTAGATGTGGATTTGAAAATTCCGGATTTGTGATAAAAGTTGAATCCGTCAGCATGGAAAGAAATGATATTATATCTCTTTTTTCATCAGTTGTCAAAAGCAGTGTTTTTCCTCCTTTTTGATTTGAAACATCAATTAAAAACTGCTTAAAGTAGGACTTTGCCTGATGTGTTCGTTGTAATGTTCCAGAACCTGTTCGATGGTAGCAAAACGACTGTCACTTCTCCCAACTGGAAAGTGCGATCCGTTGTCTGACCTTGTTCGGGCTGGGTAGACTGGGAATAGGTGGTGGAATAAAGAGCAGTAAGACTGAGTAGTAATAAAATTTTTTTCATTGTACTATCGATATATTCAAACGGATATATCGACAAATATAAAAAGAGACTTTTATACTAATTGGTTTTTCAAATAATAAACCGGCAAACTGGTCAATTAAAAGAAATTAGGGCCATAGCATTTTTTCTGTTTTGAGCCGGAATTGGCTCTTGATTTTGTTTTTGATTTTTGTACTTCATGTTGAAAACCACAAATTTGTTCTTGTGCAAAGGAAATTTATGTAACTGATTGATAAAAAATAATATTTTAATTAAATGGCTGATTATCAATAATTAATAATTTTAATGGAGAAAAAAATGTTAAGTGTATTACCGTTAACTAAGTTCTGCATTGCCGGTTACTAAATAATTTATACACTTGCAGTACAAAATCCTCCTTTATCAATCGTAAGTGCAAATGCCAGCTGTAAGAGCTGGCATTTTGTTTTTGGCCATTTTTACATCGCTGTCTTCACGAACCTCGCTTTATAAGTTTTTATATTGGAAATGCTGAGCCTACAATATTTTGAAAAAAATAACTATTTAATTAGTTGCTAGAACTAATCAAATAGTAGTATCTTTGGCATATCTATTTAAGTGCGGAACACATGAAAACACTAACGCGTGCAGAAGAGGACGTAATGAAGATTTTATGGCGATTGAAAAAAGCTTTTGTCAAAGATATCATAGCTGAAATGGACGATCCCGTTCCTGCTTATAACACGATTTCGACCGTCATCAGAATTCTTGAAAAGAAGGAAGTTGTAGGATACAAAGTGTATGGAAACACACATCAGTATTTTCCTTTGATCAGTGAGGAAGAATACAAACGGCAGGAAATGAAACAAATGATGGCCAGCTATTTTCAGAATTCGCTGTCCAATATGGTTTCCTTTCTGGTAAAGGATAATGATCTGGATGTCAGTGATCTGGATGAATTATTGAAATTGATAAAAGATCATAAAAGCAAAAAATAAATCTGATACCAAGATGGAAAACCTTATTTATTTGGCAAAGGTGAATTTGTACTGGACCATTCTGTACGTTTGTTTCTGGTTATTTTTTCGCAGACATACTTTTTTCTCACTCAACAGATTTTATCTTTTAGGGGCTTTACTTATCAGCTTTTTTCTTCCCTTCATTACCATTCCTGAGACAACTGCGGAAAATGTGCCAGAACTCGTAT
Source organism: Dyadobacter subterraneus (assembly GCF_015221875.1). NCBI lineage: Bacteria > Pseudomonadati > Bacteroidota > Cytophagia > Cytophagales > Spirosomataceae > Dyadobacter > Dyadobacter subterraneus. The sequence goes on along the minus strand of NZ_JACYGY010000001.1, from coordinate 3,878,892 downwards.
ATAGTATGTCGGTAAGTCCGGTTTTGCAAAATGGAGATCAGATTGCTGAGCAGAGTACAGATTGGGTTTTGATCATTTCTCTGGTCTATTTTTCAGGCGTTGTTTTATTGTCGTTTAACATGCTTAAAGGATTTTTCAATCTTTTTTCATATATCAGAAAAGGTAAGGCGATCAAATTTGAAGATCATACCCTGATTTTGTTACCGGAAAATTATACTGAAAATGGTAAAATAGGCTCTTTCTCCTTTTTTAAATGGTTGGTTGTCAGTCAGGATGATTATGAAAATTGTCTTGAAAATGTACTAAGAAATGAAATGATCCATATCAAACAGAAACACAGCGTTGACATCCTGATCATAGAGTTGCTGAAAATAGTTTGCTGGTTCAATCCGGTGCTCTGGTTTTATAAAAAGTCAATGCAGCAGATTCATGAGTTTCTGGCCGATGCACCAGCTTCTGACCGGGAGGAATATGCGACGTTTCTTATTTACTATTCCTTCAATGCCCCGGTTCAGTCCTTGTCCAATCCGTTTTTTAATTCTTCTTTATTAAAAAGCAGAGTCAAAATGATTTTTCAAAATCGTACACCACGCTTGCTGTTAAGCAAATATGTTACCATTTTCCCAATTCTGGGTTTGGTTATTATACTGACCGCGGCCAGGGAAAAATTATCAAAAATTTCGGATTTTAGAACCAACGTCATTACAAATGGAATTTCTGAATATGTTGAAAACTCAACTGAAAATCAGGAAATAGCGAAACAGCCGAAGAATATTAAAATTGATAAAAAATTAAAATCAGTAAAAAATGATACGCTGCCGGGAAAATATGTTTTGGACAGAAATGCATATTTTGGTGTTGTCTTTCGTGACATGGAAAATTATTTTTATTCTCAAATAAAATATCCTATTGAAGCGCTGGTTGAAAATATTCAAGGAAAAGTTAAGGTATCTTTTATCGTGGACGAAGGCGGAAATATTCGTGATGCGGAAATAATTGAAGGACTCGGGTATGGTCTGGATGAGGAAGCTCTGCGTGTAGTTGAAAATATGCCAAAATGGAATTTCGCAATTAAAAATGGAAAGCCGGCAGCTGTAAGAATGACAATGGGCATTGATTTTTATCCGGCACTTGCAGGTGGCAGGCGAAAATCTGATATAGATATAAAAAGAGAATATTACAATGTGACACCAAAGCTGGCACCGCAAGTCAACCGCTTGTTTACAATTTCTGAAATTGGGAAATCAATTAACAAGTCTCTTGACTTTTCCGATGATAGTATTCCAAAAGTCAGATTTTACAATGGTACCAGGTTAGGATTTATGACCGGTGGATTTTCAATGCTACCACCAATAACAATTTCAAAAGACTCCGTTGAAATAAAGCATTGATAAAAAAGGAATAGTTCGTTATTAGTATTTAATATGAAACGAAATTTCAATAAAATCTCCCAGCTTTTTCTTGTTTTCCTTTTTGGTAATATCTCTGTCAAAAGGTCGGTTAAGATTATTTCCTGCGAGATCTTCCAATTTGGTTTCAATGCGAAGAGCATAATTTCCTGAAATCCATTTTTGCTCAGGAACAAACAGACAAGCTTTTTCGTAGTCCAAAATTTGCCATTTGCCAGAAATTATTTCACCTTTTTCGTTTTTAACCGAGAGTGTTTCCAACAAAACACTATGGTCCAGGGATTCTTGAAAATCAATTTTGAAAGATTCTGATGTACCTTTTTTCGGTGACAGTATTGTCCAGTGCGCAGGATCTGGCGATATACTATCGCGACCGGTTGTGATAAATGTTTTGGTAAATGACTGGTTTAATGAATTTCCTGATACATCGGTCCAGTCTTTGGACACTATGATTTTATAAGAGGCATTTTTTTTCAAAGGTGCTCCCAGAAGTTTGTTAGGAATTAAATCACGTTTGATTCTGCCGGGATCAAGCCACAGCGTCAGAACTGTTCTTTCGGGATTCCAAAGTTCTGGTTGAAGATCAAGGAAAGCAGCTTTAACCGTATCAGAATTATTTTTCAGCAAAGTCACATACTTGGCCGACTGCCCTTCGCGCATCGGCTGTGAGAAATGAAGATAAATTTTCAAAAGATTTTCTGGCAAAGTATCCGCTGATGGAAAAATTCCAATCACAGTTGAAGCCTTGGCTGATTCATTTTTTGGAATGTCAAAAATATCCACTTGTTTTCCTTTAACCACGATCTCATACGAAAGTCCGTGTGTGAATGGGATTAAGGGATTAAATAAAACCCTTTGATCGGCAATCGAAAATTCTCCCAAAATTCCAACGGATTTGTTTTCGGAAAGCAGTCGTACCTCAGTAAACGCAGCAATAGAATCCGAAGAAATGTTCCTGGTATATTTTAAAGGAAAAGAAATGCCGACTGCTTTTTGATCTTTCCAGATTAAAGAAGTTTTGCCGGCATCATTTTTGTCCGCGCAGGATTGAAGTATTATAATAAAAAAGATCAGGCTGTGCATTTTGCACAGCCTGATCAGTATCACAAAATATTTTCTACAAATATCTCTCACTTGAAGTCCATAAGTCTAAGCTGCCGTTGGATTTGCGTTGGAGCAAAATCATGCGCGTATCGTCCAGTTTGTCCAGCTGCACTACATTGGTTACCGGCAAAGACACAAAATCAACACCAGCTGTTGCAAAACTTTCTTCTACCGGCGTTGTAAGCGATCCCTGATAAGCTTCGATGTTTTTGTATTTTACTTTGAAAACAGGTCGGGCAGAATTTGCCATCATCAAAAACGAGTCGCCGCCCTTTTTCATTGTCACCATATCCACGGGAGAATTTCCACTGCCCATTTCTGCCACTGTTCTGCCTTTTACGTGACTTCCGGCTTTAAGTTCGTCCATCGGAAACAATACCAGAGGTGTGCAGGTATAACTTGCTACCAGATATTTCTTACCGTTGATGTCTGCAGTTGTGAAAGTGCGGATAGGAGCCAGGGTTTCATATTTTCCATGCGCGGCATGATATATTTCGAGCATTGCCTGATCCTGTTTGTCTGTAAATGGAAAAGGTATACTTCTAAAAGTTGAGTTGAATTCCTGACCGGACAAACCGCTTACCAAAACTTTCCCGTCGGAAAAACCAATATCCGAAATAGCTGAAACCCGGATCGGTGTGCCTCTTTTGTCCTTAGCATCTTCCGAAGGAACGTTGTTAAGCGCCAGACTTGAAAACTGGATATTCTTTGTACTGACCGGTGTGATTTTGCCACCTTCAATTTTAAATAAAACGGGTGTTCCGTCAGCAGACTGTACCGCGCAGTACACATTTTTTGAAACCGGATTAACGGCTATATCCTGAATCGTGATATTTTCCGGTGTTGTTCCGAGCAATGCTGCAATTTTCTGGTCGATATTTTTAATTTCAACCTCGGTAGCCTGGTTATTTGCCGCTGCGTCTTTTGTATCCACAGCAAATATCGTGGCACTTTTAGAATCACCGATGAACAAAATCCCATCCGGCCCGAAAGCGAGTGAATTGATCGATTTTATTTCAGGAGTTCCCAGACTAAGACCATATTTTCCATGAACAAGGCGGCTCGTTCCAGCCAGTAAGGTCAGTCCGGCGCAAACAACGGCCAGAGGGAAATACATTTTTTTCATATCAGTATAAGTTTGATGAACAGGAATGTAATCAGACTGTTAATTTAGTGAAAATCAATGTTATTCTTACCTGATTATTCAAAGGGAAATTCCTGCTCATTTTACTTAATCCGGCTTGTCTGTCAAACAAATTCCTGGCATTCAATCAGCCAACATTCAGATATTCGCCGGCAAGTGTTTCCTGGATTTCTACGATTCTTCTGCGGGCAATAGGTAATTGTTTGCCTCCGTTTAAAACAACCCTGTCAGGATTTATACGCGCCAGAAGGTGCATAGGGTTGATCATGTAAGATTTATGTATCCGAAGAAAGTCCGCATTCAGGATTTTCTGGATGGCTTTCATTGTCTTTGAAACAAGGTAGCGTTTGCCTTGTGTGGTATATACGTATGTGTAATTGCCATCTCCTTCAAGATAAACGATTTCATGAAATTCCAGTAAAAGTATCTTACATCCCAAATGGACATTGATAACATTTCCTGTTTTTTTTCTGGTTGTGATTGAAAGATTTTCAAAAGGTTGGTTTAATAAAGTTTTCATCGCGTTGTAAAGGTTAAGACCCATTTTCAGGGGCCGGGTTAATAAAAATACTGATCTGAATAGTGTTTGAAATTGAATTATAATGCATCAGAAGGCTGATTTTTATTTCATCCTTTCTGATGGTAATAGGTTAGTCGGGATACTATTGGAGGAGGGTAACAGGAATTGAAATTTTTTTAAATTTTTTTTTTGATAAAGTCCTGGAGGGTAGGATCAGTTTGCAGACCTGACTTTATTCAAACGTCTTGAAATTCAAATATAATTATTTTAGAGTGCTATTTGTCAATGTATTAGCAAAAAATAATCAATGATTTTTGACTTTTTCGTTGGCGGATTAAGCTGTATTGATGTCGAATTTTTTTCTTCAAATGCCATGATTACGTATCTCAACATAATACAGGCAGCAGAGAGTAACTGTTCTGACTTACCGCGAAGTGATTGCTACTTTCAAATTTTTATCGGACTCCCTGCATAAATCCGGCCACGGGCTGCGTACCTGCTAATATTATCATTTTGTAATCAATGATTCTGACCGGGATTTTACTCCGTTTAAACATTTATCATTGAACAGAAATACGAAAAATCCAGCTTATGAAAACTACCGAACTTTCTTTGCAGCGCTATTTCCCATGGTTGCTTTTAATCGGAATATTACTCAATATGCCCGGATTGTGGCTTGATGTGATGGAGCCCGATGGAGCCTTATACGCCACAATTGCCAAACACATTGTCCTTCACAACGACTGGATCAATTTATACGGAGACGGGCACGACTGGCTTGACAAGCCACATTTTCCTTTCTGGATGGCGGCTATCAGTTACAAAATTTTTGGCATAAACGGTTTTGCCTACAAGTTTCCGGCTTTTGCTTTCTGGCTTTTAAGCCTTTTTTATACCTATGTTACCGCCCGGGATTTATTTAATGCAACTGTTGCGAAAATCGCGTTGCTGCTTTATACAGTGGCGCTTCATAGCACACTTGCCAATTTTGATGTTCGTGCCGAACCTTATCTGACGGCTTGCACCATTGCTGCGATCTGGCACATGCTCAATATTTACAAAGGCAAACACTGGCTTCATATCGTTGCTGCGGCATTTTTTATTGCCTGTGCAGTAATGACCAAAGGAATTTTTATTTTGATAACCATTGGTTCCGGTTGGGTCATTTTCTTAGTCATCGCAAAGGAATGGAAGCAGTTTTTGAATTATCGCTGGTGGATAATGCTGACACTTTCTTTCATTTTTATATTACCTGAATTATATAGCTTATACGTTCAGTTTGATCTGCATCCTGAAAAAATAGTTTTCGGGAGGCAAAATGTTTCCGGTCTTCAATTCTTTTTCTGGGATAGTCAGTTCGGACGTTTTTTTAATACCGGCCCTATCAAGGGAAGCGGAGATATTAGTTTCTTTTTGCATACCACCTTATGGGCATTTCTGCCCTGGTCGGCCGGATTGGTTGGAGGAATGGTCTATTTATTCAGATATGAAAGAGACAACAATTCTTCACGCTGGATACTTTATGGGAGTGCGCTGGTTACTTTTTTGCTTTTTTCTTTGTCAAAATTTCAATTGCCGCATTATATCGTCATAGAATTTCCCTACTTCGCAATCGTTACTGCGTATTTTTTATATCAAAAAGCAAACGACCCGATACTTGGCTGGTTTGCAAATATTCAAAGCGGACTTTTGTATATTTTATGTGGTTTGATTTTGTATCTTTTTTACATTACCAATATTCAAAATGCGTGGATTGGGGCCGTTATGGCAATTTCGATAACGCTTCTTTCTGCGTTTTTCAAAGATAAAATCATCCTGAGAAAAATACTTTTCCTGGGATATGCCACTGCCTTGATGCTGTATATTTTTCTATTCGTATTTTTTTATCCCTTTTTACTTCAATATCAATCAGGCGCAAGCGCGGCTAAAATGATTTCAAAAGACGATGATGAGATTCCTGTCGCTTCGTATCAATCCTTTTCTTATGCCTTCGAATTTTATTCGCCAGGTGGAGTTAATCTTATCAAAAACAGTAATCAGCTTGGTGATTTTATCGGTGAAAATCCGTGTTATTTATACACATCTGCGGCAATAGGCGATAGTCTGATCCGGTCTGGGATTGATGCGGAAATCGTTTCTACTTCCAAAAATTTCCATATTACAAAACTTAAATTGGGATTTCTGGACCACAAAAAAAGAGGGCAGGCACTTGAAACAAGATACCTGCTCTATATTAATGATTCTGATGTTGACTGAGAAGCAGCAGTTAAAAAGAATAACCGATACCGAGCCGGCCACCTGAATTGATCAGACTTCGTCTGGTTCCCTGTTGTGAACTTCCAATAAGTGCATGTCTTTCAAAAAACGAATTGGCAAAAATGGCTACATGTTTGAATTTAAATTTCAAGCCGGCTCCAAGTCCGAAGCCAATACCGGATTGTTTATTAATTTCGTTTTCTTTTTTATTAATTTCCGTGTCGACTATCGCACCACCATTTATAAAAAAATATCTCAGGAAAGTCAAATGGGCGTAGACGGGAATTGAAATAAGCTTAGCTGTTTTCTGTATGTAGGGGATGTTTATACGCGGATCATCTACGTAATCCAGCTTGAAATGATAATTTGAATATTCGATTCCGGTTTCTAGTGTGACAATTTTGGTGCTTTTCATCAAATATCTTATTCCAAAAGAGTTTGACGCTTCCGGTTTGTAGCCAGCACCGCCATCTACATGTCCATTATAAACGGGTTCGGGATTGGAGAGCGCATAGGTAAGAAATAAAGTATGGCTGTTCTGCGCAAAACAGTCAAAATTTAACAAAGTTACAATACTTAAAAAGAAGAGGTTTTTCATAACGGATAGAGTAAAATTGATGATGCAAATATTTGTGTTAATATAGTATGCATCAGTGACATTCCATCACTTTTCTCCACCAAAATTTTGAACAAGTCTTCCATACGGTGCTCGCCTCTCCTGATAGGGTGCTGCACTTAATCTGGCTGCACAACCCAAATAAGTATAGTTTTTATTTAAGAGATTTTCCCGGTGTGGGGTAGATTCCATCCATTGTCTCACGCAATGGTGGGCATAATCTGCGTATGTAAAGGGCTGACAAATTATATTATCTTCCAGGTCGATGAATTGATAACGCCGTTGCTGAGAATCCCAGCGAACACCAAAAAACTGTTTGGTGACGAGTGTCTGGTACTGGCCAATGTTTTCTGCTGTTCGCATGAAACGCTTGGTAATCAGCTCAATCCTTTTATCCGCTGTTCTCTCAAAAGCGCTGTATGGATTTTTGTGATTATAAAAATTATTGACGATCATAGAACGTGCATGATTGGACGAAGAAAGATAAAGGCTGAAATCGTAAGTAAATATGGGTACTCCGTTTTTCCGCCGCGCCTCGTTGCTGGCCTGGAAAATTGCAGCGTCTAATAGCAGTGTATCAGGTGAAGACAGGGGGATGATCTGCTGCAATTTTGGCAAGGAGAAAAAATCTTCGTCGTTCATGCCATAATATCCAAGCTTGCCACTGTTGAGCAGTCCGTATACATCTATAAACATTCCAAAGATTAGAAAATATCTCATGGCAAATAAGCTTAACATTTCCCAAATTTATTGATTTTGTTTTGTAAAATAATGCAATAGTGATGAAATCTAAACGTGAAATATTGAAATCAAAAAGGCATAAAAAAGCAGTGGTAAACGAACTTACCACTGCGATCTGATTAATGTATTTTGTAAAAACGAAAGCTTATTTAGCAGGAGTAATTACGATGTTACGGTATTCAACCGGACCGTGGTCACCCTGAATATATAATGGGCCTGGTTCTCCTTCGTTGCTGTCCAGAGCACCGCCGGTAATTCCAGGAATTTCCTGGTTTGTAATTACAGTTTTACCGTTTACAGCCAATGTCAGCATTCTACCCAAAAGTGTGATATCAAAAGTCTGCCATTCACCGGGCTCTTTCGCCATCATTTCGCTCGGACTGATAAATCCATAAACTGCTCCAAGCTGATCCACAGCTGGTTCAAGACCTTTTCCGTCTGTCACCTGCATTTCATAACGGCCTCTTAAATAAACGCCACTGTTACTTCCTTTGGGAATACGGAATTCAACGTGAAGCTTAAAATCGTTGTATTTTGCATCCGTGATCAGATTTACACCTGATTTTTCGCTTTTCAAAATACCATCTTTGGCTATCCACTGGCTGGTGCCTTCGGTGTGCCATCCTTTAATTTCATTTCCACCAGTCAGTGGAATTGCTTTTCCCCACACTGGTGGTGTAGTCCTACGAAGCGAAGGTGCACGAACACCTGTCCAGCTGTATGTTTTACCATCAACGGTGTTCATCGTTCCTGTCAGTTTATCGCCTGAAAGAGTTCCTTCAACGGTCAGGTTTTTATCTCCTCTTTCCCATTGCGGCGGAATTTCGAAAGATAATTTACCATCCTTAAAATGAACTTCCGAAATCGGACGGGCACTTCCCGAGAAGCCAACAAACTGGCCGATCAGCGTGTGATTTCCCGAATGTCTTACTTCCAGCCAGGATGGAGAAGGTTTTCCGGCTACGTCGACAGTGATGTCCCAGCGGCCTTCAAGCGGCGACGCCAATGGTTTTACAAGATTACCTGCCATAGCTGAACCAAAGGCTATTAGCAATGAAAGAGCCGGAAGTAAAAAGTACCGGGAAAGGTGTTTTGGGGTGGTCAGGAATATTTTGTTCATAAAATTTTAGAATATTATAAGCCGTCAATTTACTTATAAATCTTAAATAAATTGTTTTCTGCCAAAAAGCGTTGAAAAACAGAGTCCCATATATACACATCTATTTTGAAAAACTGATAGGAAAACTGAATACTTTCGGGCAATTCCGGATAATATATTGCTATCAAATAGCCATGAACAAACTGAATACCTTGCTGCTTTTGATTCTAATCATTTTTAGCCTGGCAACCTGTACTAAAAAAGATTCCGGAAATGTAAAAATCCTGGTACATGCCCCTGGGTGGAAAAATTTAAAAGTTAAGGCTCTAACGACAGATATGGTCAGTTTGGAGCAGGTTGTAATTTTGGAAACCACACTTGACAGTTCCGGAAGCGCCATTTTGGAATTTAAATTTGATCGTCCAACTTTTGGATTGCTAACGGTAGGGGATACGGAAGTCTCCGCCTTCGCTGCTCCCGGTGATGAATTCGAAATCTTTTTGGATAGTCTGCAAAACCGTTCGGGTCTTCGCTACGAGGGCGATGAGGCCGAAATCAACGAATATATTGTCAAGTGCTGGGATGCCCGGATTAGCCATGAAATTAGCAATGGGAAATATTATTTTCAACTTGAACCGGATGAATTTTTAAGCGTCATTGATTCTCTTCGGTTGGAGTATCAAAATTTATTCAAACATTTGAAAGAAAATTCAAGTCTTGATCCCCCGCTGTCCACAGTACTGGAAGCACAAGGGAATCTGGCGGTTATTAACTTTGTAAATCAGTATGCAGGTCCCAAATATGGAAATCAAGCAGAAATTCCTTTATCTCTAAAACAAATTATCAACAAGATCCCGAAGGATTCTCTTGCACTTCAATACCAGTTGGGTGCTTATGCGACGGCGATCAGCCAATTCCTGGAAAATGGAATTTATGCTCCTTTGCTTTTGGAAAAGTCAAAAAACAAATCATCGGATTCAATTGAGGTTCATATGCCTGTTTGGGCATATGAAAAAATCCAAAAATCAGCATATCCGGATTTTTGGAAAGAGTTGTTGACTGCTCAAAATATTAATAAGTATTTGGTTTTGAATGGTATAACTCCTGAAACAAATTATGTATACCAGAAATTTAAAAGCACAACCAAAAAAGATGAATATCTTAATTCTTTGGAAAAGTCTTACAGCAAATGGCTTGCGATAGGACCCGGGAAACCAGCACCTGATTTCACTGGCGAAACTCCGGAAGGGGGAAAAATAGCACTTTCAGCACTGAAAGGCAAAGTCGTTTATATGGATGTTTGGGCGACATGGTGCGGCCCCTGCAAAACTGAATTCCCGTTTACAAGAAAGATTCAAAAGGATTTTGAAGGTAATGATCAGGTCGCTTTTTTGTTTGTATCAATAGATGAAAGCATTCCTGACTGGCATGCTATGTTGAAAAAGGATAAAGAATTTCGGGGAGTTCATATGAATCAGAAACAGCACCAGCAATTAGGCGAAATTTGGGAATTGTATCTGATGACTGGCATACCAAGATATATTCTGATAGATCAGGAAGGTAAAATTGTTGAGCCAAATGCGCCACGACCTTCTTCCGGAAGAGTTACAGCAGCTATCAAGGAAATTCTCGATAGGAAAAGAATAGTCAGCAAATAAAAATACAGGTTCCGGCTGCCTAATACCGAAACCTGTATTTTTCGATTTATGCGCCTCCAACTTTCGACTGCTCAGGCAATTCGTTATATCCTCCTGACCGGTCATTCATGCCTTCGTCGCTTTCTACACTGTTATTTTTTGAAGGCGAACCATCTAAAAAAGTTTTCAAACTTTCCAGCGCGGTTTTCCATGCATCCTGATGTGGCAACGCAGCTTCTTCTCCCGGCAATCCTTCCTGTTTTACACGAAGAATGCTGCCGTTTTCCTTGTTTTCAAATCCAATCGTTAAGATGTATTTTTCATCCGGCAAATCGTTTGAAAAATCCCAATCCCAACTGTAAATCAATTTTTCATTAAGATCAACCTGCTGATATTTGCCGGTTACACGGAATTCATTTTTCTCAAATTCGTAGATTATTTCCCCGTCAGCCTGCAAATCGTTTTGCACATTGGTAAGAGAATCTTGCATCGGATGCCACCATTTTTTCAATTGCTCGGGTGTAGTCCAGGCTTCAAAAAGTGTTTCGGCCGGTACGGTAAACTCCTGGCTAAACTCAATACTATATTCGTTTTCCTTGATTTCCATAATTTTTATAATCTAAAATTAAACCACTGGACCACAGGATAATTGATTTCATCCTGGCAGCTGTTGATCTATAATAATTGTGCCTCAAAGAAAATCGAAATCTTGAATAATCCCGGAATAAAAGCAAAAAGGCCCTGACATGTGTCAGAGCCTTTTTAAGCTTATGCTATATCTTAAAGAAGTAATTCAAGTTTGGTAAAGTGCATCGCAACTGAATCATGGACGAAGTCTTGGGGAAGAGTAAATCGTAAGTATTTGAATACCTACATTTACCCATTTTTCCTTTTGATCGCTTTTTGCTTCAATTATTTTTTATCGATGCTTTTCAATTTTAGCTCAACAATGTTTGCTTTTTGAATAGCAGTTTTAGTTGATTCTGCTGATAAAGTAACACGTTGTGGTGCTGGACCCTCCAAAGCTGGAAGTGAAGCAGGCAAAATTTTATTTATCAGAGTAACTTTTGATTTTTCTTCGTTAGAAGCATTAGCACTTGTTGCGATAGCCATTGCTATTAAAGCTACTGCTGTCATTTTGTTTGCATTTTTCATAGTTAATCATTTTTACAACTTTTCTGTTGTTCTTGTTTTATAACACTACAAATATACAACATATTTTTATAAAATGTACACTGAGTGAAAGTTATGGATGTTTTTGGATGTGATCTAATGGGGCTTTTTGTCTGAAAATTTCATTTTTACTCAATATGAAAATAGGATTATTTAAATATTGAAATTGAAAATGTAACCAATTTTGCGATTTGGACGCCTAATAAGATTTTGACTTGTATGTTGCAAAGCAATGATCTTATCAGCTAAAATGTGGATTCAATATTTAATATTGTTAAAAGGTTTAATTTAAAAATTTAATTCTGAATGTACTTTACCAATAGGCTTTTTTAGGAATTTTGCCCAATTTTATTTCTTCAAAGCGAAAAAATATTTTAAAATAATTTAATATATTTTCAAAAATTGATTGAGCGCTTATTTTTGCGGTTCGGACTTGTAACTTAAATTTAATTTTGGTTACATTATTGATGTCTGGATATTATAAAACGGGAATAAAAGCGTTGGAATCGGGTAGGATAATTTCAGCTTTTGGCCAGCATAATTATCATGGAAACTGCAAAGCGTAAAGCTTTTTCATGGTGTTTGTTGATTTGTTTAAAATGATTAGGGTGAAATTAAGCTTCTGCTCTCTTTTTCAATAAATAATCCGAAAACTGTTTAACCGTTTGAAGCTCCTGGTATTCTTCATCGGGAATAGCGATTTTGAACATATCTTCCATTTGTAAAACCAGATCGACAGTATCGAGACTATCAAGACCAAGATCTTTTGAAAGATTTGAATCCTCAGTAATGGATGTAAAAGGAAGGCCGGAATTGACGGCCAGAAGTGCTCTGAGTTGATCGTTCATAATATTGAAATGAATTTTTAAAATTTAAGAGGAAACTTTCCCTGTAAAATTATTTCATGAGATCAGATGGATACTTTCTGGTTTTTGTTATAAAATGAAATTTCGAAGTCTGCTGTTGGTTACACCATCGTTCAGTTGGCAATACATACAAAGTGTCCATTACGTGGCAAACCACCTGAATTTTAAGATTCGTTAACATTTGAGCTTATATTTGGAATAAAGATTTTCTTAAAAACATAAATAACGACATCCTGTTTCCGTCGTTAAAATTCTGCTCTTCGACCGGATATCTGGGCTCTTCTTCCTGGCCATTTTCTTTTAATTGTTATAAATGTTCATTTTGTATTGAGATCCGACTCAAAGTGATATGGTATTATAAAAGACTCTGCGAAGAGTTTGTGAAGATTGAGAACAGATGGAAAAAGTATTATTGAAATCAGTGGCTTCTAAATCTGCCAAAAAGTCACAAACAGTACAAATTGAAAACGATACTGCGCCAGTGCGTCTGCCGGTCAAATTAAGTGCTGTAATTTTTAGCTTCTTCGAAAATGAGCTTTATGTATTGCTGACAAAGGAAAATCCGCACCTTACAGAGGGCGCGTGGACAATCCCTTCCAGATTACTTCATTATTCGGAAGAACTGGATACTACCGCGTCAGGAATGCTTTTCGAACTTACCAATCAGAAAACCTCCAGTACAGAATTGCTGGAAGTAAGCGTTTGTAATTCCACTGAAAGTGATCAGATTATGTCTGTCAGTTATTTTTCATGTGTGAGAATGGAGGAGAAAAATGCTTTTAAATTAAAGCAATCTCATGTAAAATGGCAAAAACTGGCAAGGCTGGCCGGGTTAAATTTTGATGGGCATAATCTTATAAATAATGCAAGGGTTCATTTGCAATACAATGCCACGCTGCGGCCTTTTTGTTTTGATTTTCTGCCTGAATATTTTACGATACCACAGGTTCAGAAAGTCTACGAAACTATTTTTGGAGTCACTTTTGACCGGAGGAATTTCAGTAAAAAACTCCTGGCAACCGGTTTGCTGCTGGATTCTGGTTTCAAGGTGGATGTTGTTGTTACGAACAAAGCGAAATTGTACCGACTGGATAAGGACAAATACACAAGGGAATTTTGTCAGTTAAGCAATTTCGTTCATTCTAACGTCAGACAATTACCGTTCCTATAAATCCTGGAACAGGGTTGTGTGAAACAATTGATTTTCTTTACTAATTAAGGAAGTAATTGTATCTTTTAAAGAATCTTGTAATTTATTTGGACGAATTTAAAATAAGACCAAACTTGTATAGATTAATTCAATTTGGAATGATTAAATCTGGCGATTTAATCATTCTTTTTTTGATAAAACTTACTGAACTACACGGTCTGTCGTCCTATGAAAAGCAAATACACTTTTAGAAAACTTGTTGATGATTTACATCTCTGGGTAGGACTTCCGAGTGCGATCATTCTTTTCATCATGTGTTTGACGGGTACAGTCTATGCTTTCCGAGTTGATATCACCCATTTTCTGGATACAGATAAATTTACTATTAATGCCGAAAATAAAAGTCCGATGCCCATGGCTGCTCTGACAGCAAAAGTTGAGGCGGAGATCAAAGGAAAAATAAGCAATATCCAGATTCCTGAAAATAAATCCGAAGCCTGGACCATCGCGCTGAATGTTCCGGAGAAAGAAAAGTCGGGTGAAAAAGAGGTAAAAACCAGGAAGGAAGACGTTAAAGCGTCAATGAAAAAGGGCATTTCTGAGAAAAAGGAGGAGCCAAAAGGGAAATCGGTAAGTTATTTTGTCAATCCTTATAATGGAAAAATCCTTGGCGATGCGCAGACATCTTCTCTAACTTTTTTCGCCACAACGTTAAAAATACACAGATGGCTGTTATTGGATAAAAAAATTGGCGGGGTTATAACCGGAACCGCTGCCATGATGATGATTTTTCTCCAAATTACAGGATTGATTCTATGGTTTCCGGCCAAGATTAAAAGCTGGAAAAAATCGGGAAGCTGGTCACCCGGATTTAAGATCAAAACGGATGCAACTTTTAAAAGAGTCAATTTCGATTTGCACAAAACGCTGGGATTTTACGCCTTTGTTTTTGTAACAATAATGGCGGTAACCGGTCCCTATTTCACTTTTGATTGGTACAAAGAAGGTTTTACAAAAGCGATGGGCGTGAAGAAAAGTGAAAATCCGGTTTCCAAAATACCTGGAAATAGTACATACATACCGATGGAGACAGTTCTGGCAAATGCCAATAAAGTCTATACTTACCCGGGAAACATCCGGATCAATATGCCTGCTGATTCAGTTGGTACCTATGCGGTTCTCAAAAGTCAGAGTGGGTTTTTCACACTTGCAGCTATTGACAGGGTTTATTTTGATCAGTATACCGGAAATATGGTGAAACTGGAAAAGTATACTGACAAGACACTGGGTGAAAAAATAGTTTCATCGGTGAAGTTTATTCACACGGGAGAATTGTTTGGCACATTTTCTAAATTGCTATATTTCATTGCCTGTCTTCTGGCGACATCGTTGCCAGTTTCCGGTTTTTTGATATGGTATAACAAAGGCAAAAAAGAACCGAAAAAAGGGAAAGTGAGATCAAAAGTTTTGGTCACCCAGGATTAATTTGACGCCCTTTTGAAAATATTTTAGGGCTGATTCGATACCGGGTTAGCCTTATTTTTTTCGTCTTTCTGAAATTCCTCTAGGGCAGGTTTGTCGGGATGACTATCATCGTCACCCAGAACCATACCCCATGGTTTCAACCCTTCAACACGGTCAAAGATTACCTTGATAATTGCAATGACCGGAATGGATAGAAACATTCCCGTGATTCCCCAGATCATCTCCCCAAGTACCAGCCCGATCAACGCGATCAGCGTATTTATTTTCACTTTTGAACCAACAATTTTAGGCATAATGTAATTGCTGTCAATCAGGTGTATAACCACAATGGCAGCTATTACAAACAAAATGTGACTGGAAGTGGATGTGGCGAAGGTTATCAAAATGGCAAGCAGCAAAGCTGTCAAAATTCCGATATAGGGTATCAAGTTGAAAATACCTGTGATCAGGCCTAATAAAAAACCATATTTGATTCCAAGAATCGTAAATGCAGCGACAGCCAAACCGGTTACAATGATCATTTGAAGAAACAAACCGGCAATGTATTTTTTGACAATATATTGAATCTGACTGACAACGTCATAAACGATAATGCTTTGCTCTTCACTGAATAATGAAACAATAAAGCGAAGCAGCAAACGCCTGTGCAAGAGGATAAAAAAAGTATAGAGAAATGTAAACAGCAAAAAGAAAATTACCGATGAAACAGAAAGTAGCGTGTGGCCCAGCAATGTTGTACCGGTATTTAAAGCCTTTGCCGCAGAATCGTTTATATAACTCATTTGCTGGGTACTATCCACATGGAATCTCATAGAAATCCACTTTTGCAGATCCGCTGTACCGGTAAGAACCTGTGACTTAAAAGCCGGCCAGTCTTGTGCCAGTGCAGTAAGTTGTGATCCTAGAATGGTCATGATGCTGACAATGGCCAAAATAAGTGAAAGCAACGCAATAAGAGATGAAGCCCATCTAGGTAAACGCAGCTTGGTTTCCAGATACACAGAAAAAGGAAGAAGCAGCAAAGAAAATAACAAGGCAAAAATCAGGGGAGCCAGTAGTGTGCGCCCGATGATAGCGATATAAAAAAGACAAATAATACTGATTAGAATGTGTGCTAACCGGGTATAAAAAGGGGTGACGCGTATCATGGGGAAAGAAAAGTTGTTGCATACGTTTTAAGATAATAATACCTATAATCATGCCAGATAAAAAAACGATAGGCAAACACAGGTAGCGTTTTGCTTTGCGCGTCTTTTACTCGAAAAGCGAAATTTAAAAGTATGAAGCAGCCCCTGGCTCCGAAGCGATGGTTCAGAATTATTCCTATTGTATTTATAACATACAGTCTTGCCTATCTTGACCGGGCCAATTTTGGTTTTGCCGTTGCCGGTGGTATGGCAGGCGATCTTCATATTGACAAATCCATGTCGTCTCTTTTGGGGGCATTGTTTTTTTTGGGATACTTCTTCTTTCAAATTCCGGGTGCACATTATGCGGCCAGTAAAAGTGCAAAAAAACTAATTTTTATCTCGCTGATTCTCTGGGGTGCTTTGGCAGCAGCAACGGGAATGGTAAACAATGTAAGTTCATTGATTGCGATCCGATTTATGCTTGGGGTGGTAGAAAGTGCAGTGATGCCTTCCATGCTTATTTTGTTAAGCCAATGGTTCACAAAAAAGGAGCGATCAAGAGCCAATACTTTTCTAATTTTGGGAAATCCGGTTACTGTTTTATGGATGTCGGTGCTCTCCGGTTACCTGATAGATTCAATGGGCTGGCGATGGATGTTTATCATTCAGGGCGTTCCAGGAATAATCTGGGCATTTATCTGGTGGAAAATGATTGATGAAAAACCCAAGGATGCTAGCTGGCTGAGCGAAGACGATAAACAGGCCGTAGAAAAACAGCTTGGTGAAGAACAAATCGGTATTAAACCTGTAAAAAATTACGCTGAGGCATTTAAATCAACCACCGTAATACTGCTTTGCTTCCAATATTTACTTTGGAGTCTGGGCGTCTACGGATTTGTGATGTGGCTTCCATCTATCATCAAAGCCGCGCCAGACATGGATATTGTGAAAACAGGCTGGCTATCTTCTGTTCCTTATCTGCTCGCCATCATAGGTATGCTCGCCACTTCGTATTTTTCAGATAAAACGCTTAACCGGAAAATATTCATCTGGCCATTTTTACTGGCTGCGTCGGTTGCATTCTTTTTTTCCTACCTCATTGGTCCGGATCATTTCTGGATATCGTTTATACTTTTGGTAATTGCCGGCGGTGCATTGTATGCTCCTTACGGACCGTTTTTTGCGGTTATTACAGAAATACTTCCGAAAAATGTTGCCGGTGGTGCATTGGGACTTATTAATAGTATTGGAGCGCTGGGGTCATTTATAGGATCTTATCTTGTAGGATATCTGAATGGTAAAACAGGCAGCTTCGACGCATCTTATATTCTAATGGCCGTGGCCTTACTGTTTTCGACCTTGATAACAATCGCTGTGATTAAGGCTCTTGAAAATAAAATTATTAAAGACATCTCTACCCACTAATCTAAAAATCAAAATGATCAATTCTGTTCCAAGTGACGACTGGAAATGACTGCGTTTCCGGGTACAGAAATGTAAAAACATGAGCCCAGGTCAGGCGTACTTTCAAACCAGATCTTTCCATTCTGGGCGTTAATATATTCTATACAAAGCAATAGACCCAGTCCTACACCTTTTTCTCCTTTTGTGCCAAAAGTGGATTCCGCTTTAAGGGAAAAAAGATCTTTCTGTCTTTCCACAGGAATGCCAATTCCGGTATCTTTTATTGAAATAATACAGTCTCCCGATTCAGCTTTGGCATTTACTGATATGAAGCCGCCCTTGTGTGTGAATTTGATGGCGTTTCCAACGAAATTTCTGATAATGAGCTGCATCATGTCCTTATCGGCATAAATCGTAAGCTCAGAATCGAAGGAATAATCCAGTAAAATATCTTTTGCCGAAGCAACTGTTTTTTCAAATTCCAGCGTATCAGACAAAAGATCAAGGACATTTAAATATTCGGGATAAGCAACAATGCCGTGAAGCTGGGATTTGGACCAGGCAAGAAGTTTGGTAAGCAGTGCCAGCGTATCTTTTGTTGCGTGCAGGAGATCTTTTTCAATATCGTTTTTCTCTGCTTCATTAAGCCCGTACGCGGAAAGTAATTCAAGGTAATTCTGAATACTTGATAAGGGAGATCTTAAATCGTGCGCAATAATGGACATCAATTTGCTTTTTTCGGCACTCAGGCTTTCCAGCTCCTGATTTTGTTTTACAATCCGCAAATTCTTTTTTTCGATTGATTTCGTTTTTATAGATGCCGATGATTTTTCGCGCTCATAACTTTTACGGATATAAGAAGTACAGAAAAAAAACAGCAGTGCAACTTCAATGTAGGAGGAAGTCTGATCGATAAAGTGATCAGAACGGCTTGAATATGGGTTAGGGAATAACTCAGGATAGAAGTATTCTGTAAGATGCAGTGTCATTACTATACCGATATTTAAAGGAACCCAGATTTTATATTGTTCAACCGGACTTATTGAAATACTTAAAAGCAGAAAGAGCAGAAAAAACTGATCTGAAGGGCCGGATAGCCCGCTGTTTACAAAATAGGTGAATATAAAAAGCCCGAGTCCCAGAAAATTGGAAATAAATATGCTTGCCTTAACCCTATGCAAAAATCTGGAATTGTAATATAAGCCGAAGCAAAAAATCAGAACCAGAATACAGGCGAGGGCAACATTCGGTAAGCCAACAAAAAAGTTGAAAGGAATATTGTAGATCAACGCAGCAATGGAAATCAGGCAGGCAGAATGAAAAATACGCGCATTAAGAGGAAACTCCGATGGGTGTCCCGTCAATTTTATCCAGTACTTGTCGAGCAGTGCTTTATTCGGGAAGATTTTACTTTTCATTAGTACAAATATAGGCTTAACTTATACCAATACGTTGAATTTTTCAGGTTTCTTATTTTATTCGGTAGAATAAAAAATACTTTTGCAGTCCCCTTGAATAAACCGGGGAATTTAACTTTCAGGCCAAATAGTTACAAATGAAAATTATCAATGCTTTTTTGTTGCTTTGTCTTTCAATTACATGTGAGGCGCACGGTTATTGGTTTGATATTAAAGGGTCGGGAAAGATAAATTCAGCCGTAAGGATTCAGGTTTGTTACGGTGAAATTGATGAATTTGGCGTGCGTCACCGGGAAAAGGGAGCAGAGTTACCGCTGAGTGGAGATTTTAAAGTATTTGTAATGAATGGAGACGGAAAACGTTTTAACTTAAAGCTTAAACCGAGGGCAGATTGTTGGGAAACCACTTTTACGCCTTTGGAAAAAGGTTACTACCAAATTCTGGCCATTAATGAAACATTACCGGTAGTGGACAGATCAGCCATAAAAGGTAAAAATGTTCGTCCGGTTGATTTTCTTTGTGCAGGTTACAATGTTGAAAGTAAAGTTGAAACAGCTCAATCTTATCAATTTTTAGATATCATTACTTCAAAAAAAGAAAAGCTGGTTGTAGTCAGGGCTTTCAAAGAAAATGTGCCTGTAGACAGCACTACAAAACTGCGGGTTTTTAATCCTGAAAACTGGGAGAAAAGTCTTTCTGTGAATGAAAAAGGAGAGGCGGTATTTATGCCGACGATGAAAGGACTTTATATCATCAGGCAAGACTGGACTGAACCAAAATCCGGGACTTACAAAGGTGTGGCATATAGCGGTATTCGTTACCGCTGCAACTATTGCCTGCTTATTGAATAAACAATTCCGGATGCCAATACATTGACATCCGGAAAGTTATGTTAAAATTTCAAAACAAGATTTCCCATAAAACGTGCAGGAGCCTGTGGGGTCAGACGTACCGACCAGGCTTGTTCACTTGTAAGGTTATCGAGTTTAAATCGGATACGATAACGAGGCTGATCGTAGAAAATACTTGCGTCAAGCAGGGTATAAGACGGAATGATGATTTTGGCTTTTGCCGTATTTGTCTGATAAGAATCACTGCCGGAATTTCCTCCGAATCCAAGTCCCAAACCTTTATATTTTCCTTGTGAAATCCGGTAGCTTACCCAGAAATTGAGTGTGCGGGCCGGGCCGGACAAGGCGGGACGAAGGCCCTGAAGAGTTTCATCTGCTTTGGTATATTTGCTGTCGTTGTAAGCATACCCGGCCACAATATTTAATCCTTTGACAGGATTGGCAGTCAGTTCAAATTCTACCCCTTTGCTTTGCTGCGAACCATCCTGGATCGAATAATTAACATCATTAGGATCTGCACGGATCACATCTTTTACCCGGATGTCGTAATAACTTACAGTTCCCACCAGTTTGTGATTCCAGACATCTCCTTTAATTCCATATTCCAGCTGATTTGCCTGTTCCGGTTTGAATGCATTTCCACTCGCATCCGATCCTGCTTTATTGAAAAAGCCATTCATATAACTTCCAAATACTGAAACGCGGTCTTTTAAAAGCTGGTAAACAAGACCCAATTTCGGTGAAAGTGCCGTCTGGTTATAAGCGCCGGTGGTCACCGCGGTTGCGATATTATAAACGCCCTGGCTTTTGTAACGGTCAACGCGCAAGCTCAGCATCGCCATCAAACGTTCGTTAACATTGAAAACATCGGAGGCATAAACCGCGTAACTGTTGTCACCATTATTTTCTGCACGAACGGTTCCTGTTGAAGCAAGCGCGTCAATGACCTGCGCATTAATTTTAGAGTTTGCGGGCGGATTTATGAAGTTGATTGTAGGACCGTTAATCGCTATCCGGTCAAAAGAATTTGAATTGTTGTAATAATCAAGTCCAACCACAAGTCGGTTTCTGAAATTCCCTATCTTGAAATCTCCGATGAAATTTTGCTGAATATCCGTAGCAATAAAAGCAGTATAACCTCTGGTTACGGAAGCGCGCAGCGTAGAATCTGTTCGTCCGTTTAATGCAGAAATATATCCGTTAATAGAAGAACGTGAACGCGAAATGACTGTTTGTGAAGTCCATTGCTCGGATATTTTATAATTAAGCTGAGCGAAAATGTTCAGCATTTGCGTGTCGTAAGTAAGGTCATTTGCTCCAAAAAGGCGTTTGTAAGGAAATTTCATATCCTTGATGGATTGTGTTTTGTTGCTTCCCGTGAATGGATTGAAACGAACCACAGAAGTACCTTTTGCCTGGCCAAATTCCACATCCAGCCATAACGAAAGTCTGTCTGTGATCTGATAGGAAATACTCGGTGCGATACTCAAACTTCTGGTAAAACCTTGATCCTGAAAACTTTTTTCAAAAGTGGTAGCGCCATTCATACGGAACAAAATGGTTTTGTCTGCATTCACCGGCGTATTGACATCCAGCGTTAACCGGTTAAGATTCCAGCTTCCGCCGGTGTAGGACACTTCTCCGCCGAAACCGTTAAACGGTTTTTTGGTAACCCTGTTGTAAAGCCCGCCATAACTGCTTGATACGTTGGTGCCAAATAATGCGGCAGATGGTCCTTTGATCGCTTCCACACGTTCAATGTTTGCCGGATCTATGGATGAGAATGCGGCTCCTGCAACACCGTTTCTGGCATTTGGCTCCGTTTCAAATCCTCTTTGACGGAAAGTGACTCTTCCCTGATTTGCCAGCATCGGAATACCTGCGCCCGGAACATTTTTGGAAATACTTCCCAGGTCAATAGCCATTTGTTCCTGGATTAATTCCTTTGGAACAGTGGTGTAAACCTGAGGGTTTTCCATATTTTTCAAGGGTAAACGCGCCACATAAATACTTTCCTTTTTAGAGAATTTATTGGTTGAGCCCATCACAGTTACTTCCTGTAAAGCGTGGATGTTTTCCTCGTTCAGCTGATAACTTACGATGGAAGTTTGTCCTGATGTTACTTCAACCGGAAGATCTTTTTCCGCTGCACCGAGGATTTGTATACGTATGGTATATTTCCCCGGAGTAAGGTTGGAAATCTGGTAATTTCCCTGATTGTCGGTTAGTGTTCCTTTGTTTAATTCAATCAGAGAAACAGAAACAGATTCCAACGGGAGTTTATCAACTGAGGTGATCTGTCCGGAAATGGTTCCGGTATTTTGGGCAAAAGAAGAATTAATTCCTGCGAAAAAGCAGGCTAAAAAAATGGGTAATAACAATTTCATAAAAATAAGTCTGAGTAGAGAAAATATATCGTCTTGAAACGATGCATCAAATCTATTAAGACTAATTACAAATTGTATACTTTTATTTGATATGTTATAGCATTTGTTGTTTAGTTAAAAATAAGCCTACAAACGGTTAAGCTGTTTGTCAATTTCCAATGCCGCGCTGATTAATGCAAGATGCGTAAATGCCTGAGGGAAATTTCCTAAATGTTCAGCCTTATGACTGATTTGTTCGCTGAACAGTCCAAGGTGGTTTGCATATCCGGTCATTTTTTCAAAACTATCCAGCGCCTTAATTACTTCACCACTTTTAGCGAGTGATTCAATATACCAGAAAGAGCACATATTGAAAGTTCCTTCATCGCCATTCAATCCGTCAAACTGCTCCGGACCGTTTCTATATCGGTATAAAAGAACATCCAGGCCTAATTCCCGTTCAACCACTTTCATTGTCGATAACCATCTTGGCTCATGAGGAGAGATAAAGTGCAGCAAGGACATCAGAAGCACACTGGCGTCCACATGTTTGGCACCTTTATATTGTACCCATGCCCCCAATTCTTCATGCCAGAAATTTTCGTAAATATCCATGTAAATCTCATCCCTCACTTCATTCCATTGGTTTTTTGGATAGGGGAAAGAGCGGTGTTCAGCAATTTTGATGGCTCTGTCCATGGCAACCCAGCACATAAGCCGACTGTGCAGAAATTCCTTTTTTACATTTCTGATTTCCCAGATCCCGTGATCCGCATCTTTCCAGCTTTTGATTACTTGTTCAACCTGAGTATTAATCGTTGCCCAAAATTCATAAGTAATGGCAGAATGCTGTTTATCGTAAATGTAAACCGTGTCAATCAGTTCCCCATAAATATCGATTTGCAGCTGATCCTGAGCGGCATTTCCGATTCTTACCGGTTTTGATTTTTTATAACCTTCCAGATGCGGAAGTTCTTTTTCTGCCAGATCATGATGACCATCAATCGAATACATCAGATAAAGTTTATCGTCTTTGCATCGGTCATGTATCCATTTCAAAAATGCCGTGGCTTCTTCGGTATAGCCCAGTCTTAAAAAAGCATACATTGTAAAGGCCGCATCTCTGATCCAGGTGAAACGATAATCCCAGTTGCGCCCAGCTCCCAAAGTTTCGGGAAGACTGAAAGTAGGTGCGGCAACCATAGATCCAAGTTCGGCAGATGTCAGTAATTTTAGGGTAATCGCAGACCGGTTAACCGTTTCTGTCCATCTTCCTTTATAATGCGATTGATTCGACCAGCTTCGCCAGAAGTCGATCGTATCCGTATATGTCTGTTTTTTATAAATTTCGATTGAATCAATTTCGCTTTTTTTCTGGTTTCCATTTTCCAGTATCAGGTAAGCGATTTCGGATTGTTGCAATGTAAATTCGGCGTAACCATGATTTTTTACAATTTGTAAAGGAACGGATGCGGAAAGGCGCAGTGCAGTTTTTGCTTCATCGCCTCCCTTGAAAACAAGGACATTATTGTCAAGTTCAGAGGTATGTTCAGCTCTGCCGTAATCGAATGCCGGATCGCATTTTACCTGATAAGTGATCGAACCCCGTACGGTTTTAACTTCCCTTACAATAACGTTGGATTTTCTCGGATGTCCGTCTTCAACCGGCATGTAATCAGTCAGTTCTGCAATGCCGTCTTCGGAAAAAAAGCGTGTTAGAAGTACAGCCGTACCAGGCAGATAAAGTTGTTTTGTCTTATAATCTTTAATCTGAGGCGCAACCGAAAAGCTGCCGCCTTTTTTGTTATCAAGTAATTTTGCAAAAACAGTAGGAGAGTCAAAATCAGGATATGACATGAAATCTATGCAGCCGTCCATGGACACCAGGGCCACTGTTTTCAGATTTCCAATAAGACCATAATCTTCAATGGGATTGTATCCGTCTTTTTTCTCCTGCATCTGTTCTGATCAATTAGGTCGAAAATTAATTATCCTGATCCGGGCCTAAATAATCAAGCCAGCCAAAAATTTTTGAAAGAAACCTGGCAGCTATCTGTTTTGAAATTTAGAGGAATGATCTGAAAAGTTGATTCGAAAAGATTTAAACCGATATTATCAAAACTAAAAAAGGTATCCCCGGTTAAGGGATACCTCCAAGTTCAAGAATGTAAACGGGCTTGCAAAATAACTATAAAATTACCGGATTCAGATTGGAAGCAAACAGCTCACCCGCAGGTGCACCTGCCATCCAGCGCTGGCGATCAGCCTCCTGATGTTTGTTTTGCGGCTCAGTGATTTTTGCACCATCTGCTACAAAAATAATGGTCATCACCTCGCGTACAACATCAGTTGATTTGTTTCCCGGTGCAGAATGCAGCGTCCAGCCATAATGCCAGGTTGCATCACCCGCATTCATGGTTTCCGCCCTGGTTATTTTGTAACCTTTTTCATGCACAAATTTTTGCAGCATAATTTCTGACTCGTCAGAAATCGGTACATTTTCAATAAAACCACTTTGGTGAGAGCCGGAAGCGAATGTGAGCATGCCCATATCAGAATCAATATCAATCAATGGCATCCACATGGTAATGGTTTTATCCGTGTCAACCGGCCAGTAATACTGATCCTGATGCCACGGCGTAAAACCCCCGCCGGGTTCTTTGTAAAGCGCCTGATCATGATAAATTCTGACATTTTCCACACCGAGTAAATCCGCAGCGATTTTGCCAAAACGTTTTGCAAGCGAGAAGTTTTTTACATTTTCATCAACTTCCCACAGATTAGTAATTTGTAGAAAAGCCTTTCCGTAAGTGTCCCTGTCTTCCAGTTTGCGCTTTTCTGTGTTGTAGGTTACAGCTGCCTTGTTAATCACATCTCTGTAATACGAAACTTCATTTTCATTAAGTATTCCGGGAATCAAAACGTGCCCGTTTTCTTTAAAACTTTGAATTTCACTTTCAGAGACTGTTTTGTAACCGTTTAGATCTGGGGCGGTCAAAGTAGCCATATAAAATTTAAGGTTTAGGAATAATCTTTCTCAAATTTCGGCTCTTTATTAATTTTTAGTTAGGCGGATAATGGCTAATTTATGGTGTATTTTATCTATTTTTAAATTTGAGATTAAGAATTGATTAATAAAGTCAATATGAAACCTTTATTCGAGAATTTAAAACCAGGACCTGAAAGTTCTTTCATCGTCAGGTCCTTCGATCTGGAACAATTTACGGTTCCGTTTCATTTTCATCCTGAATTTGAACTTACACTGATTTTGAAGGGAAGAGGAAAACGTTATGTGGGAAATAACATGGCGGATTTTGAGGAGAATGATCTGGTTTTAATCGGGCCGGATTTGCCGCACTGCTGGAAAAGTGAAAAGGAAGACGGTGTGAAATCAGTGGTTGTACATTTTATAAATGATTTTCTGGGGAAGGAATTTTTTGACAGACCAGAGCTTTCCAATATCCAGAATATTTTAAAACGCAGTGCATCCGGTATTCGTTTTATGGGAAAAACGGCAGAAAATGTAGTACCCAAATTAGAATTACTCTCTGTCGAAGAAAACCCTTTCCGCAAAATGTTAAGACTTCTGGATGTGATGGAAGATCTTGCTGATTCGGCGGAATATCAATTGCTGGATCACGGAGGAACGGTGGCGCAGCTCCCGCATATCAACAAGGAAAGAATGAATGTGGCGCTGGGTTATATTGTTGACAATTTCAGGCAGGATATTATATTGAATGAAGTTGCGGCCGAAGTGAATATGTCGCCGAATGCTTTTTGCAAGTATTTCAAAAAGGCTACCGATAAAACATTTATGGAAACCGTCATTGATTACCGCATAAACTTTGCCATGCAGCAGCTCTTATCAACTGAAAAACCAGTGGCAGAAATTGCGATGGAAAGCGGATTTGGAGATGTTTCCCATTTTTATAAACTCTTTAAAAGGTTAATAAAAATAAGTCCGTTGCAATACAGAAAGGATTTTCAAAAGGGAATCTGATAACCTAATAAATCTTTAATCATATTTACAAAGCCACCAGTCAGTTCATTTCCCCAGTGGCTTTGTCTTTTACTATTCAATATATTGAACGTAATCGATTTCAAGAAAATCGTCTACATTTTTTAACCATAACTGTTCAACAAACTGAACATGATCCGGGTGCGCTGAATATTCGTCATAACTTTTTTGATCATCGAATTCCATGGTCAGGCCATAATCGAATTTATTCGATTTACCGACTTTCTGAACACATTGAAAATTGTTAACACCCGGAATGGATGACAATTCGATTGCTGCATTCAAAAATGTCTTTTCTTCTGCTGAACCTTTTGGATGTTTGAGTTTGAAAAAAACGGAATGAGTTATCATATTTTTAAAAGAGTGTAAAATTCGGAATTGCGAAGTTAATCTTTCGCATATCATTTTTACAAATTATTAAATCTTGCAGCGTTAGGCATAAAAAAGGGGAAAAGAAATTAATCTTTTCCCCAATCATTATTAAAGTGCTGTGATTAGTCGTTATTGATCAAAGGAATTGCCCAGAAAATACTTGCCTGAATAACGCTGTTTTTGAAATCAGGATTGATATTTTGTCCGGAGAAGTTACCCACTTTCGAAAGTCCTGCAATATATCTTGCACCGATTCCCAAACCGATTTTGGTTTGATATCCAATTCCTGCACCCACTGCCAAATCAAGATTTTTAGCGAAGTGATTGATGGTCTGGTCAGGAAGATCCTGTGAAGTTCTGAAACCAACCTGCGGACCTGCTTCGACAAAAAAGCCACCGTTGGTTTTTAATTTGAACATAACAGGAATTGTAAGATAGCTTATTTTGAAATCCTGCTGACCAGCCGGACGCTGAACTTTCGCTCCTTGTGTTGAGAACAAAACTTCCGGTTGAATCGAGAAATTTTTTCCAAAACCAAAGTTCAAAAGACCTCCGATATGATAACCTACCAGAGGATCAGAATCAATATCTCCACTCGTGTAATTGCTGATATTGACACCCGCTTTTGGACCGATACTAAAAGTTTGTGCGAAAGTAAAAGTGCTGATTGTTACCAGGCATATTGTAAAAAGTAGCTTTTTCATGTCGTTTTGTAAATTAATAAATGAAACAAATAAATTTTTAGACCATTTAAGTGTTTTGGTCTAAAAATTTATCAATCAAATAATCGTACCTATTACCTTTTGATTACATGGTTAATTTCACACAACAAATTTGGATTATGTCTTGTAATTAATCAGTTTTGTTTTGAAAATATCGGTAAAATCTGGTATGTAATTTTGTTCTCTTCCTAAAAGTCGAAATGTGGTTGTGTTTTGAAGTTTGGTTTTAAGACTTATTTTGTCACCAGTGTTAATTTAGTTGGGGAAAATTTTCTAGATATTGGGAAAAGCAATCCCGTTAATCATTTCGTAATTTCAATTCATATCAAAACCTACATATTTAACCGGTCAGATCATGTTTAACAGAAGAGATTTTTTGCGTGTTTCCGGTTTATCAGTTGCGCCGGCTCTTTCGACGATTGATGTTTTTGCTACACAGGGAAAGTCAGGAGCTCCCGCAAAGGAAAGTGTTTATTTCATGGGGGATGGCCCAATGTATTCCCCTGACGAATATTTGGAAAAATTGTATCAGATTAACAAAGATAAGCCTGTTGTCAAAGATGTATATGGAAAGGGCGGAAGCGTTGAGCAGCTTTTGAAGAAATTTTGTGAAATAACAGGAAAAGAATCCGCCATTTACATGCCGACAGGCACGATGGCAAATCAACTGGCGATTTCTGTTTTATGTGGTGAGAATACAAAGGCATTTGTACAGGACACAAGTCATGTTTATCGTGATGAAGCAGATTCAGCACAGTCGGTATTTAGTAAACGGCTTATTCCGCTGGCTGCGGGCAAAGCATATTTTACCCTGGAAGAATTACAGGGTTCGATTGAGGAACTTGCTCAAAGAGAAGTATTCAAAAGTGGGATAGGAGCAGTATCGATTGAAAATCCGGTTAGGCGCAACGACGGACAATTTGTTCCTTTAAGTGAGATTAAAAAGATAAGTGCTTTTTGCAAGGCGCAAGGTTATAAACTTCACCTGGACGGCGCGCGTATTTATCTGGCGTCAGCTTTTTCAGGAAATTCAGTTTCCGAATATGCGTCTTATTTTGATACCGTATACATTTCATTGTACAAATATCTTGGAGCCGCAGGAGGTGCTGTTCTATGTGGTCCCAAAAATATCATAGACAAAATGGAACATTTGGTGAAAGTACATGGCGGCGTTGTTTACTCAAACTGGACGAATGCAGCCATGGCCTTACATCATTTGACAGGTATTGAAGATCGTTTCAAACGTTTTGCGTCTCAATCGGAGCAGCTTTTCAAAATACTGAATCAAATACCGGAATTAACAATAACATCCATAAAAGATGGAACCAATATTTCCATATTAAAACTTTCTGCCTCTGTGAATTCTAAAAAGTTAAGTGAAACATTGTGGCAGAGATATAATATTGCATTACCGCTTGCAAAATCAGACGGAACCATAAAATTGATGGTAAACGATAGTCTGTTGACGCAATCTAATGAACAAATTGCAGCTGCTTTTAAAGATGCTCTGAGTATGTCAAAAGTTTAAAGCAGTCATGGCATTCACATCTGTTCAACCAGTTTTTTCAATACATCTACATCAATCGGTTTTTGGATAAAATCTTTTACAGGCCCAATGGACATGGCACGGTTATAATCATCCTGATCTTCGGAAGAGCTAGTCATATAAAGTGTTATGTCCTTTTTTATGATAGGAGCCAGCTTGGAATAGCCATCCAGAAACTGCCAGCCATCAAGAATCGGCATATTGATATCGAGCAATATCAATTCCGGAAGTTCTTCGGGCTGCATCTTCTTGTCTACAAAAAATTCGAGCGCTTCCAGACCATTTTTGAAAAAAATTGTGTTTTCGGCAACCTCCGCATGTTTGATTATTCTTTTGATTAGAAATGTATAGATTTCATCATCGTCGATAACACATAAAAGTTTAATTTTTCTCATAAAATGCAATTTTAAATTTGGTTCCGAAATTCAGTTTACTTTCCACAGTGATTTTTCCGCCTTGCGATTCGATCTGATTTTTAATCAGAAATAACCCTACACCGTTAGCATCTTTATGTTTGTGGAATGTTTTATAAAGTCCAAAAATTTTCTCACCATGTAATTCAAGGTCGATGCCCATGCCATTGTCACTATATTCAAGAATGGTAATCTGATTTTGATCGGTGTAAGTCTTTAATTCAATGCGTAAGTCTTCGTTTTCTTTTTTATATTTTATACCGTTGGAAACCAGATTCATAATGATACTTTCAAGATAAATTCCGGGAAACATGACTGTATCAATTTCGAAGTTAATATCCACGACGGCATGGCTCTGGCTCAGGCCGGTATCCAACACACCCAATACTTTTTCTGTTGTAGCTCTGAAACTTAATTCCTGGCTTGGCAAATAGCTTTCCCTGATTTTGATAACCGTTGAAAGATCATTTAACGTCTCGTTCAGATTTTCGGAAACACGTTTAATCTTCTGGAAAATTTCAATGTTATTCTTATCCATCGCAGTTTCATCAACGATATTCGTAAGCATCGAAATGTTACTGGAATGATTTCTAAGATTGTGCGAGAGAATATGTGTAAAATTTTTAAGCTGATTGTTTTGCTGAGCCATCAAATCAACCGATTTGCTTAGAGCCAATTCATTCGTTTTATACTTATCAATATCCATAATAACTCCACGCATTTTAACCAGATTTCCATCTGAGTCAAATAGAGGCTTGCCATAATAGCGGACCCATTTTTTATTTTGGTCGGGCGTTACAAGCTGCAATTCCATATCCCAACCTACGCCTTGGCTGTAAGCATTTTGAAGCGTTTTTCTCAGGATTTCCTGATGCGGTTTGATAAAAGAAGCTATGGACTCTTCCGGGCCGATAAAATAATCCTCGCTTTGTCCGTAAATCTCGTAAGCTGTTTTGGACCAATAGAATTCTTTGGTTTGCACATCAAATTCCCATCCGCCCACACGTCCGACATGTCCGGCTTCTGATAATAAAAATTCACTGGCTGCCAGTTTCTCTTCTACTAGCCGGCGTTCATTAATTTCATGTTCTAACTCTTTTACGGACCTTAGCAGCAAAACATTTGGTAGAATTCTATAAAGAACATACACGGTTGTCATCGAAATAATCGCCGTTAGCAGCCTAATTAAAGCACTCAGGCGATAGACCGGCCACCAGAAAATGATGGCATCAATAAAATGGGTTGTTCCGCAGAAGACAATAAATGCACCAAAGAGCCAAACCACTTTGGGAAAAGGGAAATCTTTCCTGAGCAGCACCAGGCGAAATAGGAATGTTGGAATCAGGAAATAAGCGGCCCAGATCAGAAGATCGGAGGTTATATAAAGCCACCCATGAAAATCAGACCAGTTTCCGCAGTACCATCGTGGAGGCCAGTTCGTGGTATCCAAAAGGCCTGTAAAAAACGTGATGATTTGGTCGCCGAGCCCTGCCTGAGCCACAGCGTGATGAGTATACCCGGTTGCACAAAGTGGTCCGCAATCCGGAATATTGGAAATAGTTGTGTCTTGTGGCTTCACGGTGAGTAGTTAAAGTGTGTTGTAGTTGAGAATTTACCAAATAGATAATTTTTACTTTCAATTAAAAAAGTAAAAAAGACCTGTTATTATTTCGAGATGTTGCCAGGAAATTACCAGTATTGATACCAGCGCGTCTTCTAGTCTGTCTTCAAAATTAAATTGGACTTTATTTTATCGAAGTGATGCCGGGATATGAAAATCGAAGGACTGTGCCCCTGAAAAGATAACGTATAAGTAAAGCAGTGATTCATAGTATTTTAATTGGAGGATTAAAGTAGTGACGGTCAGTGTTATGGGCTCTCGCGCGTTTATATACGATTCAAAGTTTTCTTTGGATCATTTTAATTCATTTTTTTTATTTTTTGATCATCAGGTTCAATTCCCTTATTAATACTCTTTACTGAGTGGTTACATAATAAAGAAGTTCGCAAATTAACATTTGAAAATAAATTTTTAAAACCGTAAAGTCATAAGTACCAAATTATATTAATCCTCAATTTTTTTGATTTAATGTGCTGAATTCGGCAAAGGCATAGTAATTGTATCACCAATTTTTAATTAAAATTTGGGAATGGTCTTTGTGCCTGTTTAGATTAAAAGTTATACTTCATCATGGAAAATTTTACAATGCTGCAATTTTTTGAGTGGTATTATCCTGCCGACGGAAGTCTGTGGAATCACTTTAAAAATGAGGCAGAACGACTTAAATCAATTGGTATTGATTCGGTTTGGCTTCCGCCTGCACATAAAGGAATGGAGGGAAGCAAGTCTCCTGGTTACGATTCTTACGATTTGTATGACCTCGGCGAATTCGACCAAAAAGGATCTGTAAGAACAAAGTATGGGACAAAACAGGAATTGATCGATGCCGTTAATGCCGGAAAAGAAGCAGGCCTTCAGGTATACGCCGATGTGGTTTTGAATCATATGGGTGGTGCTGACGAAAAGGAAGTGGTCACAGTAAAAAAAGTGACACCCGAAAATCGGAATGAATTCATCAGTGAGCCCATGGAAATTGAAGCTTACACAAAATTCACTTTTCCGGGCAGACAAGGAAAATATTCATCTTTTGTTTGGGATTACCAATGTTTTTCAGGTGTCGATTTTGACGCGAAAAATGAAGAAACAGCAATTTTCAGCATTCAGAATCAATATGGCGAAGGTTGGCAGGATGTGCTGGATGTTGAAAACGGAAACTATGATTACCTGATGCTTTCTGATATTGATTTCCGGAATCCATTCGTAAAAGAAGAGCTAAAACGTTGGGGAGAATGGTTTTATGAAACAGTTGGTGTTGACGGGTTTCGCCTCGACGCAATCAAACACATGGATCCGGAATTTTACAATGAATGGCTGGACCATTTAAGGGGGAAATATCAAAAGGAATTTTATACAGTAGGAGAGTATTGGGCTCCGTATGATTTGCCTTCGATGCTTACTTATATTGAGGCGACAAACAGAAGAATGTCTCTTTTTGATGCACCTCTTCAAGGCAATTTTTATAAAGCTTCAAAAGAAAACAGCGATTTCAATCTTTGTACTATTTTTGATAATACGCTGGTTCAGGCTTGTCCGGAACTTGCCGTTACGCTGGTTGAAAATCATGATACCCAGCCGCTGCAATCACTGGAACAAACTGTTGAGGCTTGGTTCCGTCCATTGGCCTATGCCTTGATTTTGTTTAGAAAGGATGGATATCCTTGCATCTTTTACACGGATTTGTACGGAACAAAATACACCGATAAAGGGAATGACGGCGAAGAGCACGAGATCACACTTGAAAGAATCGACAAGCTGGAAGTGTTTCTTTACGTTAGAAAACATTTGGCATATGGTCAGCAAAATGAATATTTCGATCATCCGAATTGCATCGGCTGGACAAGGGAAGGCGATGACGACCATGAAAATTCTGGTTGTGCCATTCTGATTTCAAACGGTGAAGACGGTACAAAAGCAATGTTTGTCGGTGAAAAACACGCCGGAAAAACATTTGTAGATTACCTCGGAAATGTGGGTGATGAAATCGTCATCGGCGAAGACGGTTCAGCAACGTTTAAGGTTAACGGTAGGTCCGTTGCCCTGTGGGGATTGAAAAATAATTGATCTACAACACTTCAGTTTAAATGAAAAGAGCGGTCGAATTTTTTCGACCGCTCTTTTCATTATTGTAATACCTCAGGACTCAGCATTTGCTCAAATTCTTTAACGGCTTTTCGTAACTGTTTTTCAGAAATCCCACTGTATTTTGTCTGAAGTGCTCTCGCTTGTTCTGCATTCAGTTTTTTAAGTTTCCAGAACTTGGGATGCGTTTCTACAATCGGTAAACGAAATTCTTCTTCTTTGGGGTCTTTAATCAGCACATTAACGGTTATTGTTATCTTCGAAAAATCTTCTGCTAGTAATCCCTCTGTTATTACTTTCAGGCATCGCCCGGTTTCGAGCATAAATATTTTTTCTTGTCTCATGTCTAAATCCATATCTTCTGAGTCGCAAAGGTATTTATTGTCCTCAGTATAAATAAGGGCTTAACAAAATGATAATTTAGAAAAATTTTAAGATGGCTGATTAAGATGAATGTATTATTTTCCCTTAAAAAAGAAATTTATTTTTAGGCCTACCAGGGCAATTCTTCGCCAAGGTGGATGAATTTGCCGGTAGGGCCATCGGCATTTAGTAATGCAAGTTCAACGCTCGTTTTAGCTCCATCCGTGATATTCATCGGTGCGCCATCACCCCCCAGTTCCGTTTGAACCCAGCCTGGATGTGCAGAATTGACTTTAATACCTGTACCTTCCAGTTCCGCAGAAAGATGGGTTGTAAACATATTCAAAGCTGCTTTTGATGCATTATAAGAAAGTACCCTAAATGAAGCAATAGGACTATTTTCCTGGGAATGAAGGGTCAGAGATCCAAGTATGCTCGACAAATTTACGATACGTCCGGCACTGCTTTTTTTGATTAATGGCAAAAGTTCTTTGGTCAGGTAAACAACGCTGAATAGGTTGGTATTGAAAACATATTCAAATTCATCGGCTGTCGTATCTATGGTTTTGTTGACAGACAATGTTTCTTTCGGAGCCACACCGGCGTTGTTGATCAGAATGTCAAGTTTGCTAAATTTATCAGAAAGATATTCTGCTACCGCTTTTCTCTCATCAGCTTTGGTAACATCCAGCTGAACACCGAAAGCGTCGATTCCCTGTGCTTTTAGTTTATCAGCGGCCTCTTGTGCTACGTTTAACTGACGCGCCGTTAACACAACAGTTACGCCTTTTTCGCCAAGTTGTTTTGCAGTTTCAAATCCGATTCCACGATTGGCACCGGTTATAAGAGCTATTTTTTGATTTTCCATTTTCTTTTATGTTTTGTAATTTTTTAGACTATTTGGTCTATTTTATTTCAAAAAAAATTCAATTTTTCTTTGCGTTTATATTCAGACAAAATAATAGACCATTTAGTTTATTTTAGCCCAGTTATTTTTGATTTATTTTATAGATATATCAAATTAATTGCAAACAATTGATAATCAATAATAAGTGTTAAAGGTGCCAAGTTTAAAAATGGGAATGACGGTTACAGTTTAGATCGGCCCGACAATAAATGTAACTTTGCGGTTTCTTTTTATACTAGCAATGTCAGAAAGCAAACTACCCAGAATATTGATTACCGGTGCTACCGGCCAGGTTGGAAACAAAACAATAGAGTTTCTCAAAAATAATAATGAAGTTGAAGTTATAGCGGCTGTACGTACACAGGATAAGGCCCGCCAATTTAAGAGGAAGGGAATAGATACTGTTCTTTTTGATTTTGACGATGAACTTTCCCACGCTGAGGCATTGAAAAATGTTGACCGCGTTTTAATTGTAACAGATTACACTGTTGACATGCTTCGTCAGAGCAAGGTTTTTCTGGATAGTGCAAAAGTTGCAGGCGTAAAACATGTTGTCCATCTGGGTGCCTGTGGACCGGATAATACCACGGTCGCACATTGGGCCTGGCATCAGCTGGTTGAAAAATATATTGAATCTGCTGGCTTTTCTTTTACCCATTTGAGACCGGAAACTTTTATGCAGAATATGCTAAGCTACGGTGGTAAGCAGGTTGTTAAGGAGGGGATTTTTAATCAGTATGTTGAAAACGCAACAAAAAGCTGGGTAGACGCAGAGGATGTTGCACAGGTTGCAGCCTTGTCTTTATTGCATCCGGATATTCATTCGGGAAAAACTTACCGGATGGGATACGACGCCAAATCGTACGATGATATTGCTGAAATGCTGACAAAAATGATAAAAAAGCCATTTCAATATCAACCGCAGTCACCAGACGTTTTTCTGAAATCCATGCAGGAATCCGGAGCTGATATGGCTTACATGCATTGTGTATACGATCATTACAAGCGTTACGCAGCCGGGACAATTCCGGGAGCGGACGAGATATTTGATAATTTTCCGCTGATCACAGGAAATAATCCTGTGACCTGGGAAACATTTATCAAAAAACACAAAGCCGAATTTGATTACTAGCACGACATTTTTTACTGGTTTTTGTAAATCTTAGAAATTCATTTCTACTGCTTTAAATGTAATATTTTTCAGGAGCTCTCATCGCCCACCTTTGAATTATCAATTTAAACAAAAGAAAACATGAGCACTTTAAAAGACAAAGTAATATTGGTAACGGGTTCTTCAAGAGGTATTGGCGCGGTTATCGCACAGAAACTTGCAGCGGCCGGTGCCAAAGTAATTGTTAATTATGCCGGGGGAAAAGACGCTGCCGAAGAAGTAGTAAGCCAGATTATCAGTAATGGAGGCGATGCTATTGCGTTTCAGGCTGATGTGAGCAAGTCAGAAGATGTGAAAAATCTTTTTGACGCTGCGATCAGTCATTATGGAAAAATTGATGTGCTGGTAAATAATGCCGGGATCCTGATCAACAAACTGATCAAGGACACAACGGATGAAGATTTTACACGTCAGTTCGATATCAATGTCAGAGGTACTTTTAATACCATGCGCGAGGCGGCCACCCGTTTGGCTGAGAACGGAAGTGTTATTAATTTTTCAACTTCGGTAAACCGTATCATGTTGCCGACGTACGCAACCTACGTCGCTACGAAAGCTGCCGTTGAACAACTGACACGCGTATTTTCGAAAGAAGTGGGAGCAAGAGGAATTAATGTTAATTCAGTTTCTCCGGGACCAACCAATACTGAGCTTTTTACCAAAGGAAAACCGCAGGAAGTAATTGACCGGCTGGCTTCACTTTCTGCTTTTAATCGCATCGGCGAGCCGGAAGATATCGCTCAGGTTGTTGTGTTTCTTGCCAGTGACGAAGCAAAATGGATTTCTGCCCAAAATATCGGTGCAAACGGTGGGATGGCATGATTTCAGGAGTTGTATAAAAAAGAAAAAGGAGCCAATTTTAAACTGACTCCTTTCTCCTTTTTTATTTATTATTTTGCCTTCTGGTTGAGCTCAATTAGATAGCCGTCCGGATCAGAAAAGTAGATTTGGGTAACACCGTCAAACCTTACTTGTTTGTGAAATTTTATGTTTTTTTCTGTCAAAAACTTTTCAGCCTGATCAATCGAAGCCACAAATAGTGCCATGTGACCTCCGTCTTTATCATGCACAATTGGTTCAGTACGTCCGGCCAATAAGTGAATCATTTGTCCGTTTCCCGCATCAAACCAGCCTCGGATCGCTTTTAAGTTGTCAGGAACCTGGACCGGTTTCATACCAATAATTTCCCTGTAAAAAGTTTTACTGGCTTCAATATCTTTCACATGAAGCGCCATATGATTCCAGCCTGTATAGCCGAGTTTTGAAGTCATGTCCTGTGCAGAAGAAGTTGCTGAATTGAATAATTGGGTCAGCAGTAATAGAAAAAATAAACGTTTCATGAATGTTAAATTAGTTTTGAACCTTAAATCAAAGGTAGGATCAGGAATAGTAATATTGGTAATATTGCTGCATTAAATTTGATTTAATACAGCATAACATGCCTACAACCGGCGGATTTTGATATTTTTATACCACATTTCCTGTCCATGATGCTGAAACATGATATGCCCCTCAGAATACTGAGCAAAGCCAACGATATCCTTATACTTACTTGCCTGAATTAATGCGTTCAACTCCGGACTGTCGATCGTATATTCGACCACTTTTCGTCCGTTGAGCCAGTGTTCAACATGTTTATCTTTGACAATCAAACGTGAGTTATTAAACGTACCAACCGGTTTGAGCACTTTGTTTTTTGGAGCGATCAAATCATATAAAGATCCGGCGGAACGTTTGGGTTCTTTGTCGTTGAAACCGATATCATCCAGAAGCTGCATTTCGAAATTGGTCAGCCAGTTTGGGCTGTTGCCATTTCCTGCTTCGTGTTTCGCATCTTCAATCACATTATAAAAAACACCGCCATTGCCACCAACAGATGTTTTCCAGTCAAATTGCAGTTCAAAATTTTTGTATTGTTGTTTGGTCAGAATGTCGGTATTTTTTACTCCGGGAATCGTTTTAAGTAAGCCGTTTTCTATCGACCAGCATTCCAAAGGAAAATCAGTTCTTTGATAAGCTCTCAGTTTTTCAACGGACTTTCCGTCAAAAAGTACGTCCCAGGAACCTGTTTGAGAATTGTTTGTAAATGAAGTAAGGGTAAAAGCCGAAATCAACAATGTCAGGGCCGAAATAAGAATGTTACGCATGTTAGAAATAGTTTTAGAGGCAAGAACAAAACTAGCAACAACAACCATACTTAAAGTAAGGGATGTTAGCCAATTTATTAAAAATCTTAGCAAGATTAGTAATTACAGACTATAATTTAGGTAAATATGAATGTTTTTCTGACAGATTTAAAATAGATTTGTATGTAACCCTTTTGTATTTACTGAATTTCAGCATGCCATGCAGCCCAGATTCCATAAAATTCTGACGCCACCATCCAACAGTATCAATGTTGTAAAAAATAAACGTCACCATTTCGTAAACCCATTTCATTATCATCCGGAAATGGAAATTTCATTGATATTGAAGAGTTCCGGATTTCGGTTTGTGGGTGATTCTGTTGAATCTTTTGAGGCCGGTGATTTAATTTTTGTTGGGGCGGACATACCTCATTGCTGGCGGAACGATCAGTCAAATATCATGAACCCGAGCCATGAAGCGGAAATTCTTACGGTTCATTTTCCCAAAGCTTTTATTGGTGATGCCTTTTATAATCTGCCCGAATGTTCCGCGATTGATCTGTTTTTGAAAAAATCAAAACAGGGAATAAAAGTGGTCGGGAAAACGCGGGACGAAGTGGCCGATATGCTTTTAGCTTTACAGGAGCAGGACGGCATGAATAGAATTATTACGCTATTATCAATCCTTGACCGGCTATCCAAATGCCTGGAAATATTGCCGTTGGCCAGCGCCGGTTTCGTGAACCGCTATTCCGAGGCAGAATCCGACCGGATTAATTTGGTCTTCCTGCATGTAATCAATAATCTGTCGGCAAAAATTACTTTGCAGGAAGTAGCAGCACTGACAAATTTAAGTGAAACTGCTTTTTGCAGGTATTTTAAATCCAAAACCGGGAAACGGTTTTCTAATTTTTTGAACGAAGTACGGATCGGATATGCCTGTAAAATCCTGATCAGCTCAAATCGGAGCGTTACCGAAATTGCTTATGAAAGCGGATATAACAGTCTGGCCAATTTCCTGATTCAATTTAAAAGTATCATGAAATTAACTCCAAGACAGTATCAGCTTCAATACCGCGCCATGTAAAATTCCAGTTTATTATGATTGATTTCACCGATATTTCTTATCTGAAAAATGGAAATATAAAACAACGTGCTGTTTTTAACCTATTGATAAATAATCGTATACTGGATTTACTGGCCACTTTTAACCCGATTCTGGCGGGAACAATTCCGTTAAATATTGATATAGAAAAAAGTGACCTGGATATAATCTGTTACTGGAAAGATAAGGATGAATTTGTCTCTGTTATTCTAAGTCAATTTTCTGATAAAGAAAGTTTTCAGATCAAAGATGCTGTTATTAATAATCAGGAAACGGTTATAGCCAATTTTTTTATTGATGATTTTGAAATAGAGATTTTTGGACAAAACATTCCATCACATCAGCAAACGGCTTTCAGGCATATGCTTGTGGAATATAAAATTTTGCTTGAAAAAGGGGAAGATTTCAGAAATGCTGTGATAGAATTAAAACGGCAGGGGATTAAAACTGAGCCGGCATTTGCAGAATTATTAGGACTTACCGGAAATCCATATGAATCTCTGTTAGCTTTTGAGGAGAAATAAAAAAATTGGCAGCGACTATTTTGTCTATACCAACTTTTTTATTTCCATACAAATATTACTATTACCAGGCGCTGGCAGAGTTCAATTTTTCAATAGCGGCTTCATCCAGATTGATGGTTGCCGCCTGGGTTAACTGTTCCAGCTGATCAAGCGTTGTCGCACTTGCTATCGGAGCCGTTACCGCAGGATGTGCGATCAGCCATGCAAGAGAAACTGTCGCCGGGTTGCTGTTATATTCAGCCGAGAGCTCATCCAGTGCTGCCAGTATTTTAAAGCCTCTTTCGGTAAGATATTTTTCAACCATACCACCTCTTTTGCTTCCTTTCAAATCGTCTTTTGAACGATATTTTCCCGAAAGAAAACCGCTTGCAAGAGAGAAATAGCTTATTACACTCAGGTTGTTGTCGACGGTGAACGGTGCAATGTTTTCTTCAAAATCCTGTCTGTCAAACAAATTAAATTCAGGCTGGAATGTTTGGTAAACGGCCAGATTTTCCTGCTGACTTACTTTAATTGATTCTTCCAGTCTTGGTATCGGGAAGTTGGATGCGCCAATAATACGTACTTTTCCTGCCTTTACAAGGTCATAATAAGCTTCCAGTGTTTCTTCAACGGGTGTTTCAGGATCATCATAATGCGATTGATACAAATCGATGTAATCAGTTTGTAATCTTTTCAATGAACTTTCAACTGCTTCCAGAATATATTTTTTACTAAGTCCTTTTTTGCCGGGACCCATCTCGGAAGCCACTTTGGTAGCTAAAATAATTCTATCCCGTTTTCCGCTTTTTTTTAACCACTTGCCAATGGCCGTTTCGGATTCTCCGCCATGATTTCCCGGAACCCATGCTGAGTAAACATCCGCTGTGTCCACAGCATTAAAACCAGCATCTACAAAAGCGTCAAGCAATTCGAATGTACGGTTATCATCTGTTGTCCAGCCAAAAACATTTCCACCAAACACAAGCGGTGCAATTTCAATATCTGAATTTCCTAATTTCCTTTTTTCCATTTTGGTAATGTTTGATTCTGAAAATATTGGTTCAATCCTTATGCCAGACAAATTTTCGCAATACTTATTTATTCTGGCCCGTCTGGCAGGACTGTTTATTTGTTACTGATCCGAAATTACGGTAGTTTTGAATTTAATAAATAAATTATGTGCGATATTCTCAATTTGTTCATCATTGCTGAACTTTATGATACAATCAGTAGAAAGAGCTTTTCAAATACTGGAATATATCGCATTTAACGGGAACTTTGTCAGGCTAAATGATATTGCAGATGCGGTGGGTTTGAAAAAAACGACTGTGCATAATTTTTTGAACACGCTTAAAGAACTTGGTTATATTGAACAGGACGAATTGACGCCTCGCTACCGGATTACCTATAAATTTCAGTGTCTGTATTCTCCTGATGTGTCGCTTTTCCAAATAAAAAAAGAATTGAAACCGGTTCTGGAAAGCATCACCGAAGTGACCAGAGAAACGTCTTACCTTGCCATTCAAATGGGGTCCTATTTTCGGCATGAACTGAAATGTGAGCCCAACCGTTCTGTACGGATTTCGTTGGAATTGGGTAAAGAATATGAGATGACAACTACTGCAATAGGCAAAGTTTTTCTATCGTATTCGGATCATCTTCAAAATAGCCTGATCAAATTTCAGGATGACAGTTTTCATGAAACATTGAGACAAGATGTTGTAAAAATTAAGAAAAACGGTTACGCACTTGACATTGAAAAATACGAGCCCGACCTTAATTGTGTGGCTGTTCCTGTTTTTCACCAGCGAAAGGTGATTGCAGTAGTTTGTGTTTCCGGACCGTCCTACCGGTTTGGGGAAAAGGAGATCAGTTTTACACTGACAAAGCTGGAAGAAATGTTATCGCGACTGGATAAATATTCTTCACGGCAGATTTAATTTCATTGTTGAACTTTCAAGTTAGTTATGGCAAGATCAAAAGAATTTGATGAAGAACTTGTGCTGGACAAAGCAATGGATTTGTTCTGGTTTAAAGGATATAATGGTATTTCGGCCCAGGAACTTGTTGACGGATTAAGTCTTAGCCGTTCAAGTTTATATGATACCTATGGCGATAAAAGAACGCTGTTTATCAGAGCTTTAAGGCGTTATCGCAGCAAGGTTACCGGAAATATGATTTCCCTTCTGGATAATGCCGGGGATGTTCCTGCTGTCATTAAAGCAATTTTTCAGGCAACGGCTGTGGAGTGTCTTGGTGATAACTCACCAAAGGGTTGTTTTATGGTTAATTCAAGAATTGAACTTGCGCCGCACGATGCAGAAATTGCAGAAATAATCACTGAAAATCGTCAGGCGATTGAAGATGGGTTTTATAAAGCAATTAAAAGAGGGCAGGAGCTGGGCCAAATTACAACAAAAC
The DNA here is from genome assembly GCF_015221875.1 of Dyadobacter subterraneus. NCBI lineage: Bacteria > Pseudomonadati > Bacteroidota > Cytophagia > Cytophagales > Spirosomataceae > Dyadobacter > Dyadobacter subterraneus. The sequence goes on along the minus strand of NZ_JACYGY010000001.1, from coordinate 3,837,153 downwards.
AGTCAGCGAAGGCATTAGCCGGATTTTTTGTCAATAACCTCTGGGGATTAAAGGCTTACAGTAAATCTGAACCGGAAAAAGAGATCATTGAAGGGACGATTAAAATTGTTCTGTCTGTTCTGGAAAATTGATCGGACTGCATTAATACTTTTTGATATAATAAAGAAGTCAACCCCGAAATGCAAAACGCTGAGGGTTGACTTCTTTTTTTATTTCAAATTCATGCTTCAAAACCGGTGGATTTTGTCAGATCTTCCCACTTTTCATATTCTTGAGTCAAAACCTCCATTTTTTTGAATGCCCGTTCATAGGCATCTTTTCCTAGTAAAAGATATAAGGGAGGATTTTGTTCTGAAACAATCTGAATCATGGCAGCAGCGGCTTTTTCAGGGTCGCCGGCCTGGTTTCCATCCATGTTTAAGTATTTGGCATGTGAATCTCTCACAGCCTGGTATTCCTCAATCGGATTGCTGGTCATTACCAAAGATTCCGGTGTTAGGAAACTTGTGCGAAAGGCGCCGGGAGCCACAACGGTTACCTTAATACCAAACGATTTTACATCATCTGCCAATACTTCCGACAAACCGATCACAGCATATTTCGTTGCCGCATATATTGACCAGCCAGTTCCCGGCGCTATGCCCGCAATGGAAGAAATGTTGATAATATGCCCTGATTTTTGCTTTCTCAAGTAAGGCAGCGCTTTTCTGATCACATTCAGCATAGCAAATACATTGACATCAAAACTTAAACGGGTCTCTTCGTCCGTGAGCTCTTCAATGCTTCCACCGATTCCATAACCAGCATTGTTAATGACGACATCTATACTGCCGAATTGTGCATTCGTTTTTTCAAGCGCATCGGCTACACTCTTCTCGTTAGCTAAATCAACAGAAATGGGCAGGAAAGAGTCCCCGGAAGAATTTACCGCCTTGGTTAATTCTTCGATATTTCTTGATGTAGCAGCAACATTTTGCCCTGCTTCCAATAATTGTTTTACCAAACTAAGCCCCAAACCTTTTGACGCTCCTGTTACAAACCATGTTTTCTGGGAATCCATATTTTTGTTCTTTTTGTTAAAACAAAAGTACCGTCACTGCTGTCAATATCTGTTGCTTGTATCAAACGGATGATTGCAAAATTCAAACAATCCAGATTTTGATTTCCAAAAAGTAATGTATCACCACAGTTAATTATTCCTTTTTGACATTTTCAAAAAGCGGTTGATTAAAAACACGGAGGCCAAAGTAAGACCTATGATCAATCCAAGCCAGATGCCGGGAGCACCCATTTTAAAATGAAAAGCAAGTAAATAACCTGTTGGCAAACCGATCACCCAATAAGCAATGGCGATCAATATCGTTGGCGCTTTCACGTCTTTTATACCTCTCAACAAACCGGCACTGATGGCTTGCGTGCTATCAGATATCTGAAAAACGGCGGCAAATAAAAGGAGTAAAGCAGCCAACTGTAAAACTTCGGCATTGTCATTAAATGCTTTTGGTAATTCATAACGGAACACGGCAAAGGCAACGGCACAGAAGGTACCATAAATCAATGCGGTGATCATTGTACTTTTTCCAATCAGAGCAATTTTCGGCCAGTTGGATGTCCCAAAAGCGTTGCTCACCCGGATGGAACCTGCTTGCGCAAGGCCCATAGATACCATAAATGTAAAAGATGCGCTGCTTAGAGCAATCTGATGTGCTGCTTGTGCCACAGCTCCGATTGTTCCAATAATAATACCGGAAACAGCGAAAGCTCCGGCTTCCATGCCGATTTGTAAACTGCTGGGAATACCAATATGAAGCAATTCTCCAAGTGTTTTCCGTTGTAAAACCCATTGTTTACTTCTAACCGCAATATATTTGCGAAACGTTTTGTGTCTTAAAATTGTGGTACCCAAAGCAAGGAAAATGAGGGTACGGGTAATTAAAGTGGCATAGCCTGCGCCAACCAGTTCCAGTCGAGGGAATCCCCAGTTTCCATAAATAAGCAGCCAGTTCAAAAGAATATTTACAGGCATACCGGCAAGGGAAAGAAACATGGCGGTTTTTGTAAATTCCAGGCCGTCTGTAAATTGTTTCAGCGTCATAAAAAGCAACATCGGAATGATCGATAATCCCATGAGCTGCATGAAAGGAAGCGCAAGGCGTACAACCTCCGGATCCTGACCCAGATGATACAGGACATTTTTGCCAAAAACAAGAGTTAGCGAAATAAGGATTGCCGTAAGCGCGCATAAACAAAACCCGTTAAACAAATAATGGGAAACCTGCTGCCCGTCGCGCCTTCCATGTGAAAGTGAAACCATTTGAGAAACAGAAATTGTCATACCAATTCCGATCACAAAAGGAATGTTCATCGTGTTGACCACCAGGGCCGCAGCCGCCAGTTGTTTGTAACTAATGGCACCAACCATGGCCGAGTCAATCAGGTGGAGAGCCATTTGGGCTAGTTCTCCGATAATAATTGGCAATGCCAGCTTTATTGTTTTTGTAGCTTCACTTTTCATAAAATTGCAACACTGTCTTAGAATGTTACAAAGTTATCAAAGTTTGAAGGAAGCACGTCAGAGAATTAAAAAGTTATCAAAAAAGCTTCTGGAAACCATATTTAGAAAATTCGGTTCTGGAAAATTATATAAAACGTTTCAGGTTATTCTTGGTTTCAGGCAATTTCTTCTACTACTTTTCTGGAAACGACAGTAGATTTATTTTTTACGAGCAGCGATAAAAAAAGTGTTGAGATTCCTGTTATCAGCCAGAAAATATCAGTTCCCGCTACAAAATAATTAGATTTGAACAAAGCAACCCAGATCCAGTCTCCGGTTTTTAAACCATTTGTCAAAGGAATTATGAGCGAAAAAATTCCGGTCAATACCAGAAAAACTTTGGTCATTTTTGTTTCAGTTTTACAAATTAATCCTAAAATGATAAGCATCAGCCACGAGATAAAAAAGGTTGTGTTAACCCAGAATGTATGTTTGGATGACTCGGAAGATACCAGCAGTTCAGCATTGAAAAGAATAGCTGTTGCAGGAAATAATCCAAAACAAATGGAAAGGTACCACATTGTAACGCGGTGGTGAAAACGTTTTTGTTTCTCTGTATAATTCTTCTTATTTCTTGCTTCCTTCCACAACAGAACTCCGCTTATAATCACAAAACAGGTAAATAAGGCAAGGATAAAATAAACCGTTTTCAATAACAAACCTCCAAACTTTGCGAAATGCAACCGTGCAATACCATCTAGTACCGATTCTACATAAGCCTTATTGCCAGGGATTACTTCAACAACTTTTTTTCCGTCACGAAGCCTGACCGATATGATGCCGTCGCCCGTAAAATGTCTGTCGTCAACAATCCGGGTGGTCATCACACCATCTTCCCGACCATAATTGTCAATGTTTAAAAAGGTAAGATGATAATCCGGATGCTCTGTTTTGAGATTAGAAATAATTTGACTGATTGATAAATTTTTTGTTGTCTCAGGCGATTTCGGATCAAATTTTATTCCCTCGTAAGGACGAATAACGGATAATAGTTTTTGCTGATCGCCGCCGTATAAAACCATAACTGCCGGTGCAAGAATCAGCAATGTAAGTAAATAAAATGCCCCGGTGATGGCATACATCATTTGAAAGGGCAATCCTATCAATCCGAAAACGGTATGCGCATTGGTCCAAATCTGTCTCCACGTGCCTTTTAATGAATATCCGTAGAATTTGCTGAATATATTTCGCCAGTGAATAAGAAGACCGGTAAGACTTGCAAAGAAAAAGAACAATGCGATGAAACCGGCAAGGTAACGGCCAAGTAAAGGAAGCTGATCCAGAAAATGAAGCCGGTATAGTGTTTCGCCAACTGTGGTTGTATAAGGAGTGTCAGATTGCAGCTCATGGCTGACCGGGTTGTATATAAAGCCCACATAAGCTGGCTCGCTACCTTTTTTTACTTCTCTTCCACGAATATTGATTAACGGATTCTCCTTGGAAGGAATTGCGACGTACAGATCTTTATCTGTTTCAAAATAAGGATTTTTACGTTTTATCTGTCTAAAAACATTGTCATAATCAATATCGGAAACGAGAGGAACCCGCGCTTTCGGATTTTCCCACTGATAAAATTCATCTTTGAAAAGTGTAAAAGCGCCGGCGAAAAAAATAACGTACAAAGCAAAACTGATCACAATGCCAGATACAGTATGCGTATGAAACATAATATTATATGCCCGGTTTCCTAAACCTTTTAATTTCATGGCTATCGAAGAAAATAAATGATCAATGCGAATAACAAGCTGAGGGATAGATAAATACCCCAGATTTTCCATCCACTATTTGACAGAAAGGCAAGGACCATAAAGACGACCCAGCAGATAAATACCGAGAAAGCTCCTGTTAAAAGCACTTCACTGCGGAAAGGAATCAGGGCGGCCAAAGCAAGATGCAGGGCCGACGAGAGCAAGTATCCTCCCAGAATTCCTGCCGAAATTTTCAAGGCTCTCTGAGCCGGCGTGGTTAAATATTCTTTTTTTGCAGGCATTAACTTAACAGATCTAAGATTATCAGGCTATGAGCGAAAATGGCCAGACTGTAAAAATATTTTTTCCCCAGCACCGCTGTAAATTGAATCAGTATAACCGCCAGAGAACATGACACGATGGAGAGCAAAAAACCGCTAACCCAGCCTTCACGAAAAATGTTTAACCCAATTCCCGCAATCAGGATAGCTGGTGAAAACCAATCCATTGATGACGCAGGACGGAAAATTTGTAAAGGAAAATATTTTGACCTGCTGTAATAAAAGTAGCAGCCCAGCATAAAGAGATAGAATGAAATCATACAAAAGATTTTCTGCAAATATTATTCTTATTTAGGCTGAATACAAATAGTGTAATATTTATTTTTATAATCTGCGTTATGTGTATAAAAACGGACAATATGTTTCGGGGTCTATGATATTGTTGATGAAGACAGTACGTATAAATCTCAGGCTACGGGATTTCTATGAAAATGATGATGTTTCAGATTGTGGTACGGTTATTTTATATGGCTGTTACCTGACTATCAACTTTAAAATGAAACCGTTATGATACATTTACTCAAATATTCCGACACCTTTGGTCCTTATTTTTTCATGATCCTGGTCATAGCAATTACAACCGGCGCGATCTGGTTAATCGCTCAATTAAAAAGATCTACTGTCGCTAAGAATGATTGGTTTGAAAAACGTAACACTGAAGGTTTCAAGAAAATGATAATCAACTAGCTGCTTTCCGTAAGCTGGGAAATAGAATTTATCTGAAGGGAAGAAATACATTAATCGCTTACAAAGCTGGCATATCCCAATTTGCCGGCTTTTCTTATTTTATACTGCTTGTATTACGATTGGAGAGATAATGACAAGAAAGCAAAATGGATGCTGATAAGTAAATAATAATAACAATTTAGATTTTAATCCGGATCTGGTAAATCATTTCATTTTGTCTTAATATTTGAAAGTAGATGATTTACAACCGGTTACAAAATAAATTGGGCATAAAAAAACATCCCTAAGGTATCACCTACGGGATGTCCGATTTTACTCAACGTTATGAGAACCATTTAACTGGTTTTCAGTCACAAAGCTAACAAGTTTTTGCAAGATCACCAGTATTTTATTGAATAATCTATTTAAACTTTTGGTTTTTTCGTATTGTTAGGATATGGAAAGAATAAGAAAATTCATATTTTGAATTTGAAGGAGCATTAATGAATTTCTGAAATCTACTCAATTGCTATGTTTTATTATTGTTAAATTTAAAATATGAAAAATACTATATTGATTCGGTGGATACTTATTAAAGTACCGCAACTCATGTTAATGTTATATTTTTCTATCCGTTAGGCCTCGTTGGAAAGCGTAAATTCATTCGAATTCGAAGGGCGGTTTTTTAATTAAATTCTATTTCCCAGTCCGAAATGTTGATACTTTATTTTTTTAAAAATTTTTTAAATTTTTTTTGAAAAAATTAATTTTAATAGCTGATTTATACTAAAAAAAATAGGAGATAGAAATCTTTTGTAGTTAGTTTTTAACTGTTTTCACTCGTTACTTAATTTATTATCAGTAAGATGTGAAAATATTTTAGCCTAGATATAGAATTAATACTACAATCGTGCCAGCCATTATTTATTCGCTTCCATTTCGTACTGCATCGATGAATTTTTGTAAATCGGCTAAGGAATATTTGTTTCTTTCCAATTGCTCAAATTCTCTGTGTATGTTAAGCATTTTATTATATTTTGTTAATGATCTTGTACTGTGAGATTTTAACTCACGGCCTTTATATTCATGATACTCATCCATCCTGTCAACCAGGTATGACATCATATAATAATGCATCCCGCTGTTTTCATCAAATCCCTCAAATTCCAGGCTGCTGAGGTCAATCGCCTCCTTGTCGGAATCCGATAGTAATCGAATGGAGTCATTGATTGCACTGTACATTTTTAATATACTCTCAACTTCCTCGTACACGCTGATAGGTACTTCTTCATATAATGTGTTAAAAACCTTCTGATAAAGGCCTGTGTATCCCTTTTCCAGAATTTCAATTCGTCTCTCATTTAACGCCTTTTCGGTAGAATCTCCGAAAACGGATAGAATTTTGCACTGAGTAATTAATAGTTGCCGCTCCACCAAAGAGATGGTTTCGGGAATCATATTGTTACGCTTTTCTGAATCCATTAAGTTTTTACAACGCTTGTCAAGTGAATAATTTTTAAATATAATGGGTTTGTTCAAAATATAATTATAATAATTTGAGCGCATTTCATTTCAACGTTTTGTCCTAACGCCTTGGCATCTCAGGCATTGATTTTCCCTTAAATTCTAGCTATAACATAGTGAATTTCCAATTCACGATTATTTGTACAACAAAAGGCAGTTTATAGACATTTCTTTCACCATTTCATTGAGATAAGTTTGCTGATCACATTCGATTTAAATTTCATAAATTATTCACTAACTTTTTCTCTCCAATGGCACAGGTAAAATGGAAATTAGATCCGGCTCACAGCGAAATATCATTTAAAGTTAAACATTTGATGATCAGTACTATTACTGGTTATTTTAGAAAGTTTGATCTTGAAGTTGATACTGTGGATGAAGATTTCACAAAAGCTTCAAATATTCTGTTCAGTGCAGATATTGATTCGATCGATACAAAAAATGAGCAGAGAGATACGCATTTAAAATCACAAGACTTCTTTAACTCAGAGGAGCATAGCCAGATCAAGTTTGTTGGAACCGGATTCCATGAAGAAGATGGTGAAACGAAGCTAAAAGGAAATCTGACTATAAAAGGAGTGACACACCACATAAAAGTAAAGGTTGAATTCGGTGGTGTGGCGGTTGATCCTTATGGCCAGACCAAGGCAGGATTTATAATCAAAGGAAAGATAAGCCGCGAAGATTTTGGCCTGACATGGAACGCAGTCACAGAAGCCGGGAGCGTTGTGGTGGGCGATAAAGTAAAATTTTCGGGTGAAATTCAGCTGATCAGGCAGGCATGAAAAGATAGCACAAAAGAAAGGAAGGGCCATATCCTTATGTTTCTAATTTTGCCTGTATATACGCTGATAATTTGATAAAAATACCGATTCTTATGCAGATATTTGAGGGAAACTGGATGTTGACAAATAATGGCAATTGATCAATCAAATTCCCGGAATATGAATTATTCTTCTTTATTGGCAGAGGTTGAAAGTTATGTTAAGTCGGCAGAAAATGGAAATCATTCCGATGAATTGCTCTATCACAATATAGGCCATACGCAGAATGTTGTTACGCATGCAATCCAAATAGCGAAACATTATAACCTCGACGACAAAGATTATTTCACGGTACTGACAGCCGCCTGGTTTCATGACTCCGGATATTACAACGGTATCGCTGCCGGACATGAGGAAAGAGGAATCAATGTGGCCACTGCTTTTCTAAAAGAAAAGATGGTTCAGGACGAAATTATCAGCGCTATTGGCGGATGCATACGTGCCACACATATGCCTCAGTCGCCCAATAATATGCTCGAAGAAATTCTATGTGATGCCGATTTATATCACTTCGGGACAGACGATTTTCAGGAGATAAGCAAACTTGTCAGAAAGGAAACGGAGCTGCGTACCGGAAAGAAAATTGATAAGGGTGAATGGAGATTGAAAACGATCGCTTTGCTGGAATCTCATCACTTTCATACCGATTATTGCCAGCAGCTTTTAAATAGTAAAAAGCAGGAAAATCTTGAAAAATTAATAAAAAAAGCACTGAAAGAAGGCGACGAACTTCCCTCAACGAAAGTAGTTTCTGAAAAAAAGAACGAGCCGGAAAAGACTAAAAAACAAAAACCGGAGTCAGAAGATTTTCCATCAAAAAAACAGAAATCCGACCGGCCGGAAAAAGGGATTGAAACCATGTTTCGGATAACCTCCGGTAACCATCAGCGGCTGAGTGATATGGCTGATAACAAGGCCAATATTATGATTTCAACCAACTCAATCATTATTTCAGTTTTATTAAGTATCTTACTTAGGAAACTTGAAGACAATTCGCAGCTGGTTGTGCCCACCATCCTTTTATTAACCGTTTGTGTCACAACAATGGTCTTTTCAATTCTTTCAACCAGGCCCTCTGTTCCACCCGGTATTTTTACCGAGGAAGATATTGATCAGAAGAAAGTCAATCTTCTGTTTTTTGGTAATTTTTACAAAATGAGTTTTGCGGATTATGCTTCCGGAATGCAGGCTATGATGGACGACAGGGACTTTTTGTATGGAAGTCTTACCAAAGATATTTATGCTCAGGGCGTTGTTCTTGGTAAAAAATATCGTCATCTGCGGATAGCCTATAATGTTTTTATGTTTGGAATTGTCATTTCGGTGATCACATTTGTGGTTAGCTCTATATTTTTTGGATCCTGATCAAATTACTTTTACCAATGAGTGCTTATTTTTTTGCCGACAGGGATATCAGCTGGCTGTCTTTTAATGAAAGAGTTTTGCAGGAAGCAGGGAAAGATTCCGTGCCGCTGAATGAACGTGTCAAATTTTTGTCAATTTATTCGTCAAATCTGGATGAATTTTACCGCGTGCGTATGCCTGCGATGCTTGCACTGAAAAAGATTGACAAGGAAAAATCCGGATTACCAGTTTACAGGCAGGCAGTAGAAATAATTAACAGGCAGCAGGATCAATTTGGGAGAATATTCAATGAATCCATTTTGCCGGGTTTGAACAGATATTGTTTCAAACTGATTTACAACGAAAAAATTCCGGACAAGTTAAAGGAGGCTACAACACATTATTTTTTTACGCAGATAGCCGGGTTTTTACAACCTGTTCTGATAAAAGGAAATACAGATTTTTTTCTGGAAAATAATCAGCTTTATCAGGCAGTGGTGGTGCAGTACGAGTCTGCCGACGAGCAGTTGTATCTTGTTAATATTCCAACGAATAATATTTCCAGATTTTTTAAAATCACGCAGGAGGATGGCGATTATATCGTTTTTCTCGAAGATATTATCCGCCAGAATTTGCAGTATTTATTTCCCGGATCTGTTATTTCTGGCTCCTATAACCTTAAAATCACCCGTGATGCCGAACTGGATCTTCGTGATGAGTATGGTGACCTGGCGAAGAAAATAGAAAAACAATTGAAAAAAAGAGATATGGGTTTTGCCACCCGTTTTCTTTACGAGCCGGGAATGCCGCTTCGTCATTTACAGGATATGATCGAGATTTTCAGTTTGCAGAAAGCATCTGTGGTTGAAGGTGGAAAGCATCATAATCTTAAAGATCTGGCGTCGCTACCGATTTATAATGCTTCGCTTTCCTATCCATTCTGGCCACCAATTCAGAGTATAAAGGACAAGGATATTCCTGGCACTTTGTTCGCAGCGATTGAAAAAGACGACAGGATTGTTCATGCGCCCTACCAGTCTTACGATACGATTATCCGTTTTTTTAATGAAGCGGCGATAGACAATTCGGTAGAAAAAATTTATACGACCATGTACCGCGTTGCCAGTGATTCGCGCATAGGTTATGCGTTGATCAGCGCGGCCAAAAATGGTAAAAAAGTATCTGTTCTGGTTGAGCTTAAAGCGAGATTTGATGAAGCAAACAATATCCGTTGGGCTCAAAAAATGAAAGCTGCCGGTGTCCGCATTATTTACAGCAGTAACCTACTGAAAGTACATGCGAAAATCGCACTGGTCAAAAGGAAAAATTCTAAGGTGCCGTATCTTGGGCTTCTGGCAACAGGAAACCTGAATGAAAGTACCGCACGTTTTTACACAGATCACATTTTGCTGACTGCTTATCAACCGATGTTGGCAGAAATGGAATCATTGTTTAATTTTCTGAGGAAAAAGAAAAAAGGGAATCTTCAACCGCTGCTTTTCCAGCATTTGCTAGTAGCTCAGTTTAACTTGCAAACACGTTTTCTGGAAATGATTGACCGGGAAATTGATAATGCGAAGAAAGGTCTGAATGCTGCAATTACGATCAAAATGAATAACCTGGAAGAGGAAGTTTTGATATCGAAATTATACGATGCCTCTAACGTCGGTGTGAAAATAAATCTCATTGTCAGAAGTATTTGTCGGCTGGTACCAGGTGTTCCGGGGCAGAGTGAAAATATAACGATTAAAAGAATTGTTGACCGTTATCTGGAACACGGACGTATTTTCATTTTTCATAATGATGGAAAAGAAGAGGTATATATGGGTTCGGCAGACTGGATGAACAGGAATATTTATCGAAGAATTGAAGTTTGCTTTCCGATATATAATGAAGTCATCAAAAAACAAATGATTGAACTTATTGCATTGCAATGGAGCGATACAGTCCAGGCAGTTTTGATTAATAAGAATCTGGAAAATGTTCCGTTGACCAAAGAAGGCGCAAACGGTGTCAGATCTCAGGAAGCTATTTACAAGTTGTTGTCAGGTCAGGTTTGATCGCTTTTCTAATGCCAGTATTATTATAAAATACCAATTTATGCCAAACCGGATTTATTCGTTGTTGCTGACTTTTTTTTCTGTCATTTCATTAGTGGGATGCAATTCGATAAGTAGGGAAAATAATTTATTGAAAGAGTATGACCTGAGTAATCCCGAAGTATTTACGATGCCGGAAATATTAAAAGAGATTTCAGGAATTACTTTTAATAAGGGCAGAAGTGATAGTGTGTATGCTATTCAGGATGAGGAAGGTAAGTTGTTTCGGCTTGGCTGGCAAAATCAGAAAGTACAGCATGTCAAGTTTGGAGCTAAGGGTGATTATGAGGATTTGGCTATTTTGAAAGACAAGGTCATCATTCTTAAAAGTAACGGTGATCTTTATTCTTTTCCCTTTGCAGATGTTCGTTTTGAAAATATGGATAAGGCGAAAGAATGGAAAAACATTTTGCCAAAAGGCGAATATGAGGGCTTATATGCCGATCAGGTTTCAGGTGAAATATTTGTTTTGTGCAAAAATTGCAGTCAGGATAATGCTGAAAAAAAGGTTTCGGGTTATATCCTGAAAATGACCGGCGGACTTAAAAAAACCGGAAGCTTTGCGCTGGACGTAGAAAAAATAAAAGCCCTGACCAGTAAGGTAAAAAAGGGATTTAAACCATCCGCATTAACAAAGAATCCTATCACCGGAGATTGGTTTATTTTGTCTAGTTTAAATAAAGTTCTCATTGTTACGGATAAAAACTGGAAGCCCAAAGAAGCTTACCCATTGAGCAGCAATAATTTTAATCAGCCAGAAGGTATTGCTTTTGATAAAAATGGAAATTTGTACATTTCCAATGAAGGTGATGAAACATTGGATGGCAATATTCTGAAAATTAAAAGATTGATTAAATAATAATTTCGGAACTGACTGTTTGTTACTGGCTTGCTGCCTGCAAATATTTGGATCAGGGAAATTTCCCGGGTTACTCTTCGTGTTTAAAATGATTTGATATGAAAATAAAATTACATCTTCTAATGGGGATAACCGGTCTTGTACTGGCTTCATCCTGCGCTAGTTATAAAAAAAATCAGTACGCCGAAAATTCAGATCAATGGAAAAATAACAGTCCTGATCCAAATGTAAAACTGACACATACGATGTATCTGGTTGGAAATGCCGGGAATGACTCTCCTGAAAAAAAGGCTCCGGTGCTTCAATACTTAAAGACAAAATTACCCACCGAGTCCAAAAACAGCTCGATCCTGTTTTTGGGGGATAATATTTATGAAAAAGGAATGCCTCCGAAAGAGGACTCGGTTGAGAGAAAAGAGGCAGAATATCGCATCAATTCCGAATTGCAGACTTTGGATGAGTTCAAAGGAAGACCAATTTTTCTGCCGGGAAACCACGACTGGAAAGGTTGGGGATTGAAAGGATTGAAAAGAGAAGAGAATTATATTGAAAATTATTTGAATAACCGTCGTGGCAAAACGGATAAGGATGATTTTGAAAATTACTTTCTACCCGACGACGGATGCTCGGGTCCCGAGGTGGTTGAGTTAAATGATCAGCTGGTTGTTTTAGTTGTGGATTCCCAGTGGTGGCTGACGGATTGGGATAAGGAACCAACGATTAACGATGGCTGTGATGTTAAAAACCGGGAGACCTTCAAGTTCGTATTTGAAAACCTTGTCCGTAAATACAAAAACAAAAATGTGGTTATCGCGCTGCATCATCCGCCTTATACGTATGGTGAGCACGGTGGAAATTTTACGGTCAAACAGCACATCTTTCCACTGACTGATTTGAACAAAAATTTGTATATCCCTTTGCCCGTTATTGGAAGTCTGGTGGCATGGTTTCGAAGCAGTATTGGTCCCAAGCAGGATGTTTCCAACCAGTATTACAAAAATCTAAAAGCTGGCATGATGGCTGGTGTGCGTAAAAACGGAAGTTTCATTTTTACGAGTGGGCATGAGAATGCCATGGAGCTGATTGAGAACGAAAGACAGGAATTTATTGTCAGCGGAAACGGTTCAAAAACGGGTCCGGTGCGTCTTGGTAAGGGATCTAAATTTGCATCCACTGCATTGGGATACAGTACTTTGTCTTTCTATGAAGGTGGCGAAACATGGGTTCAGTTTTGGGAGGTTAGTGAGGATGGAAGTAAATCTGAAATGGTTTTTCAAAAGAAAATCAAGAGTAAGTTGCCGGTTCCCAAAGAAGAAGTTCAACCGGTTTACACTGAATATGAACAGCATAAGGATTCACTTGACAAACCTATTTTTGCCAGTGAAGTCAAGAAGGTCAACCATGCACATAATTTCTTTTTCGGGGCTCATAATCGTGCGCTTTATCAGGAAAAATATCCTTTTCCGGTACTTGATCTTTCAACATATAAAGGAGGTCTGACGCCGGTTAAACAGGGTGGGGGAAACCAGACAAATTCTCTTCGCGTCCGGGATTCAATGGGAAAAGAATATGTGCTTCGTGGTATGACCAAGGATGTTAGCCGTTTGCTGCCATTTCCGTTTAATCAAATGACGGCCGCCAAATATGTTGCAGAAGATAATTTCCTTTCCACACATCCATTTGCGCCACTTGCAATTCCGCCGCTTGCTGATGCTATAAATGTTTACCATACCAACCCAAAGTTATTTTATGTACCAAATCAGCCGGCATTAGGCGTTTTTAATCCGATTTTTGGAGGCAGTATGAGTCTGTTTGAAGAGAGGCCGGATGGGAAGAAGTGGAAAAACGATCCGTTTTTTGGTAATCCTGATAAGATCATTGGCACGCCTGATCTCATGGAAAATATTCTGAAAGACGGGAAATATAAGGTTGATGAAGAATGGGCGTTAAGAACGCGTTTGCTGGATTTTTTACTGGGCGACTGGGATCGTCATGATGACCAATGGACGTGGTCATCGATCAAAAGAGATGATGGAACGCAGCTTTATAGACCGATTCCGCGTGATCGGGACCAGGCATTTTCCAGATATGATGGTTTATTTACAAATATGGCAAAGTTGACTACGATGCCATTTTTAAGACAGCTGCAAACCTATCAGCCTGAAATAAAAAGCATGAAGTGGACGAGCTGGAGTGCGCGGCTTTTTGATAGAACTTTTTTGACTGAGCTTAGCTGGGAGCAGTGGGAAAATCAGGTAAAATTCATTCAGGCAAATCTTACGGATCAGGTCATTGAAGGTGCATTTGCCAGCTGGCCGGATAAAGCCAGGGAATTATCCGCACCATTTATTATTAAAAGTTTGAAAGCCAGAAGGGATAATCTGATGACGCTTGCGAAGCAACATTATGCCTTCATTGGGAAATCAGTAGATATTCTGGGAACAGAAGAAAGGGAACGTTTTGATATCGAACGGATTGATAATGATCATACGCGCGTAACAGTACACGAAATCAATAAAAAAGGTGAAGAAAAACGCCTCCATTATGACCGGATTTTTGATAATAAAATCACAAAATCCATCAACATCTACGGAAATGGAAATGATGATCAGTTTGTTACAAAAGGATCTTCGCATAAAGGAATTAAGGTAAGACTAATTGGGGGAACCGGAAAAGATACTTTTGCCGACAGCTCCCAGGTTGAAAGCGGGTTGAAGAAAACGGTTGTTTATGATGATCTTTCTGACAACAATGTCATTGAAGGTGAAGAGACAAATGACAAACGCACCGGCTTATACCGCTACAATATTTACGATCGCCGCGGCACTGGCAGCGATTATAATATCAATATGCCAATTCCGATTATCGGTTATAATCCGGATGATGGATTTTTAATAGGTGGAAATTTGACAATGATTCGCTACGGATTTAAAAAGGAGCCTTATGCGTCTTTGCAGCGTTTTGGAGGCAGTTTTTCTTTCAATACAAAAGCTTTGAAACTGAATTATACGGGGGATTTTATCAATGCTTTCAAAACATTCGATTTCTATCTTGATGCATTTTATCACGGTCCGGCTTATGCTTTTAACTATTCAGGTCTTGGAAATGACAGTGAGCGCCCGGTGGATGATCCGAACTTTTACCGGGTTCGTCAAAAGGCAATTCATATTTATCCAGCAATCAAAAAACGTTTTGGAAATAATGGTTTTGTAACACTGGGGCCGATACTGGATATCTCAAAAATCCAGCAAACTGCTGGCCGGTATATCACGGTAGCTGACGGAGATCTGGATAAAAGTGACATTTTCAAAACTAAATATTTTAGCGGAGGCCAGGCTACTTTTGACTTTAACAATGTAGATAATATTTATTCACCGCATTCAGGAATCCGTTTCCACACAGATTTGAGCTGGGTGAAAAATTTGAAAGAAGACAAAAACTTTACAGGACTGCGGGCGCAGCTGGCACTTTACAAAAGTCTGGATAAAAAGGAGCGTTTTGTGATAGCTTCACAGGTTGGTACCGGGCTCAATTTTGGATCGGGTTATGAATTTTTCCAGTTGCCTACGCTTGGTGGAAATCAGGATAGCCAGGGCTTGCGAGGTTACAGGACGCAGCGTTTTTATGGTAAAAGCAGCGTTTGGCATAGTACCGATATGCGTGTGAAAATCAACAGCAGTTATAACAAAACGCTGCCATTTACTTTCGGTGTTTTTGGTGGGTTTGATTATGGCCGTGTTTGGCTGAAAGAATATCCATCTGAAAACTGGCATTATGATTACGGCGGTGGTTTATGGTTTGCGCCGGTTGATATTGTGACGATTTCGGTGGGTGCGTTTTTCCCGAAAGAGAAAACGGAAGAATCGCCGAGGATTATGTTTAGGATGGGTTTCTGGTTTTAATTTGTTTTAGGTTACACGGAGAAATTAAGAGATAAAAGGAGTTACACAGAGATTTCTTATATTACAAAAAATGCTGTCAGGAAGTCCCGACAGCATTTTTCTTTTATACATATTAATAATTAGTACAACCAGTTATCTGGCAATTTCTGGTTTGTTATCTTTTTTGAATTTCCATGCCCGCCAAATATTGCATTATACTTGGATATGAAGCAATTCAGATATTGTTTTAGATCTTTTTTCATTTCCATCCGCCTCCTAACGAACGATATAAGTCTACATTAGCACCAAGTTGAGCACGTTTGATAGCAACCAGTTCCAGCTCACCTTGCAATACATTGCTTTGCGCTGTGATCACTTCAAGATAATTGGCCATGCCGCTTTGGAACAATAAATTGGAATTAGTTATAGCTTGTTCAAGTGTTTTGACACGCGTTGCGGCGATATCTTCCTGTTCTTTTAATTTTTCAATTTTTACCAAAGCATCAGAAACTTCTCCAACCGCATAAAGCACTGATTGTCTGAATTGGATCACCGTTCTTTCACGTTCCACTTTTGAAACTTCGTACTGGGTTTTCAAAAGATTTCTCTGGAAAAGCGGTTGTGTGATTCCTCCTGATGCAAGGCCGAATAACGATGCAGGAATACTAAACCAGTTTGACGCTTTGAAAGAGTTAATCCCACCACTTGCTGTGATTACCAACGATGGATACATACTCGCCTTGGCAATACCCACATTTGCATTGGCAACATCCAACGCAAGTTCGACACGTCTGATATCCGGACGACGATTTAACATGGCTGTCGGTACGCCGGCTGACAAAGTTTTTGGAAAAGAAACCTGATCCAGATTGATGTCACGCTGTGTTCTGCCGGGCAATTCTCCTGCCAAAATACTAAGTGCATTTTCTTGCAGAATGATGCTTTGCTGCAATTGCGGGATCAGTTTTGCTGCGGTCAATCGCTGTGCTTCGGCTTGCTGGATGGCAAGGGAAGTTACTTGTCCGGAAGTAAACTGGAATCCGAAAATTCTTAGCGTGCTATCATTCAGCGCCAGATTTTTTTGTGCAATAGCAAGCTGTGCATCCAGCATCAAAAGATTGTAAAATCCTTGCGAAACGGTCGCAACAAGATTTGTCTGAATTGCGTTTTTTGCTTCAATCGTTTGCAGGTATTCAGCCAGTGCTCTTCCGTTTCTGTTGCGGATTTTGCCCCAGATATCGGCTTCCCATGACAAACCTACGTTTGCTGTGAAATCCTCAATATGTGAAGTTCCCAAAAATGAACTTGCACTCAAACCATTCAAACTGTTATCAGAAGGACGATTGGAGCCAACGGCAATGTTGAGATTGGCGCTGGGCAAGTATGCAAATTTCGTTTGTTTGAAAAGCAACTGCGCACTTTCGATATTTTTAAGAGCCACTTGCATATCGTAATTTTTTACGATTGCGCTGTCAAGTAATCTTTGAAGCGAAGCGTCTGTAAAAAAGCTGTCAAGCGGCAAATCTGCTATACTGATTGTGTCGGCTGCTGCGGCAGCATTCCTGAAATTCTCAGGTAATGCTGCATTAGGCGTTTCAACGTTTTTCGAGATTTTACAAGCGCTCAAAGCGGCCAGCAAAACAAGAAAGGATATTTTATTAACGTACTTTTTCATGATTGTTTTACTTTAAATTGCTTCGGCCATTTCATGAATTTCTTCATGTTTGACAGCTGCATGGGGTTCTCCTGTTACCAATTCCTGCAAGTATTGGAAGATGATGAACAAAACGGGAATAATAAATACGCCTAGGATAACTCCGGTAACCATACCACCTGCGGCGCCTATACTGATCGAGTGATTTCCTTGCGCCGATGGGCCCGTTGCTGTCATCATAGGAATCAAACCAACGACAAAAGCAAGAGAAGTCATGATGATCGGACGAAGACGAAGTTTGGCTGCTTCAATCGCTGCATGCAATAGTTGTTTTCCTGCTCTTCTTCTTTGAACAGCATATTCTACGATCAAAATCGCGTTTTTGGCAAGCAAGCCGATAAGCATAATCAGGGCAACCTGAACATAGATATTGTTTTCAATTCCAGTCAAACCAATCGCTGCAAATACTCCGAAAATTCCTGTTGGTATTGATAAAATAACAGCGAAAGGAAGAATATAACTTTCATACTGCGCAGCCAAAAGGAAGTACACAAACAGCAAACAAAGTGCAAAAACAACAACTGATTGTCCACCGGATGAAATTTCTTCTTTTGTCATCCCTGAGAATTCATACTTGAATCCGTTAGGCAGATTTTTAGCAGCAACTTCTTCCACCGCTCTGATCGCATCTCCTGAACTGAATCCTGGTTTTGCAATCGCATTGATTCCGATCGAGTTAAACAGGTTATATCGTGAAGCTGTTTCCGGACCGTAAACTCTTTTCAATTTGACCAAAGTATTAATTGGCACCATGTTACCAAGACGGTTTTTGACAAGCACACCATCCATGGAAGTTGGATCTGTACGGTCAGCTTTTTCCGCTTGTACCATCACGCGGTAATACTTTCCAAAACGGTTGAAATCAGATGCCTGTGAGCTACCAAAATATGCCTGCATCGTTTGCAGAATATCTTTTACATTAACGCTCAATTGTTCCGCTTTCACTTCATCAACCTCCATTTCAAGCTGAGGGTAATCGGCACGGAAAGCTGTAAAGGCTACTGCGATTTCCGGACGTTTCATCAATTCTCCGATGAAATTATTGGCAACTCCGCTGAACTTGTTAAGCGTTCCACCATTTCTGTCTTGCAGAACAAAATCAAGTCCGTCAACATTACTGAAACCAGGCACGGTAGGGAAGGTAAAGACGAAGAAATTAGCTCCTTTGATCGCGCTCAGTTTACCACGAATTTCATTCATGATCTCGTTGATATCTTTGGTTGCACCTCTTTCTTTTGCAGGTTTCAAAAGTACAAATGCTACGGCCGAAGAAGGGCTGGATGACTGCGTCAGAATATTAAAACCTGAAAGTCCCATCAATGTTTTCTTCGAATCCATCGAACCTAAAATCTGTTCAGCGCGATGGATTGCTTCTGTTGTTCTGTCAAGTGACGCACCAACTGGCATTGAAAGTGAAATTGCAATAAATCCTTGATCCTCAGAAGGGATAAAACCTGTTTTTGTAGTTTTAACCATATAGCCGGTGGCTATCACAACCAGCGCCAATGCGCCCATACTCAACCATCTGTAATGAATCAGGAATCTCAGACTGTTCACATATTTGTTGGTCAGTTTGTCAAAACCAACGTTAAACCCGATGAAGAATTTTTCCTTGAAGCTTTTCTTAACATAAACACCTGTTTCAGGATGATGTTCTTTCAGAAAAATCGCGCAAAGTGCAGGACTCAATGTCAAGGCGTTCACTGCGGAAATTACAATTGCAATGGCCAGCGTAAAGGCAAATTGTCGATAAAATACACCTGTTGAACCTTCAAGGAAACCAACCGGCAAAAACACAGCCGACATAATCAATGTAATCGAAATAATCGCACCTGTAATTTCACTCATCGCAGAAGTCGTTGCTGCTTTTGGCGACATACCTTTTTTCTCCATTTTTAAATGCACGGCCTCGACGACGACAATGGCGTCATCGACGACAATCCCGATGGCAAGTATAAGGGCAAAAAGTGTCAGAAGATTAATCGAAAATCCGAAAAGTGACATGAAAAAGAATGTTCCCAAAATCGCTACCGGTACTGCAATCGCAGGAATCAAAGTAGAACGGAAATCCTGAAGGAAAAGATATACAACAAGGAAAACCAGAATGAAAGCCTCGATTAAAGTATGTTCTACCTGCTCAATTGACTGATCCAGAGAATCTTTTGTATTGTAAAGGATCAAATATTTCATTCCTTTCGGGAAATCCTTTGAAGCTTTTACCATCAAATCCTGAATCGCAATCTGGATCTCGTTTGCATTCGATCCGGCAAGCTGCATAGAAGCAATATTGACACCTTGTTTTCCATTTACACGGGTAAAGTTTCCGTAAGTATAAGAACCAAATTCAATTCTTGCTACATCTTTCAATCTCAAAAGCGAACCGTCAGCGTTTGAACGAATGATGATATTTTCATATTCTTCCGGCTTGTTCAGTTTTCCTTTGTACTTGATTACGTACTCAAAAGATTCTGTACTGTTTTCTCCGAATTTACCCGGCGCAGCTTCAAGGTTTTTATCTTTAATCGAAGCCATTACTTCGGCTGGTGTCAGATTATAGGTGGCCAATTGACTAGGATTAAGCCAGACACGCATCGAATAATCTTTATTTCCACCAAAAATAAGCGACTGACCAACCCCTTTAATACGTTTGATTTCAGGAATAATATTGATCTGTGCATAGTTGGCAAGGAACGTCTGATCGTAAGTTGCTTCGTCTTCTGAATAAAGGTCAACAACCATTAAAAGACTGTTTTGCTGTTTTGCGGTCGTCACACCCGCCTGAACAACTTCCGCTGGTAACTGGCTTGTAGCCTGTGCAACACGGTTTTGAACATTCACCGCTGCCTGGTCCGGATTGGTACCCAGTTTGAAATAAACCGTGATCACCAAAGATCCGTCATTACTCGCCGTTGAGCTCATGTAGCTCATGTTTTCAACCCCGTTTATGGATTCTTCCAAAGAAGGAGCAACTGAGCGCAGAACAGTTTCAGCATTTGCACCTGGATAAAGTGCGGTAACCTGAACCGCAGGCGGAGCAATATCCGGAAACTGCTGCAAGGGTAAGTTTGTAAGTCCGAGCACACCGAGGATGACCAGCAATATGGAAATTACGGTGGCTAAGACAGGTCTGTCTATGAATTTCTTAAACATGATTTTGACTTTAAGTTTTTAATTTTGGGCAAGAGCCGGTTTTGCTTTTTCAGGCGTAATCGCAGTACCTTCCTGTAAAATGTCAAGGCCTGAGAAAACAATTCTGTCACCCGCTTTGACACCATCTTTTACCAGATAATTCTTGCCGCTTTTCCCAACAATGGTGATCGGAATTTTCTTCACTTTATTGTCTGACGATACAGTATATACGAACACTTTGTCCTGCATTTCAATTGTTGCCGACTGAGGTACCAGAATTGCAGAATCATGTTGGAGGCTCAATCTTACTTTTCCAGTATTTCCGGAACGCAACAGACCTTGCGCATTTTTAAAAGTCGCACGCATTGTGATCGCACCGGTGTTTTTATCAAACTGTCCATCGATCATATCAATTTTTCCTTGTATCGGATAAACGGTCTGATCAGCCAGAAGAAGTGAAATCGGTTCCAGTTTTTTCAATTTGTCATTCAAAGTTGCTCCGCTGTATTGTTTTTTGAAATTGATGAAATCATCTTCTCCAAGTGCGAAGTAAACATGAACTTCCTGAATATCTGAAAGTTGAGTCAATGCTTCCGGATCAGTGGGTGAGACCAGACTTCCTTTTTTCTTTGGAAATCTTCCAACAAATCCGTTAACCGGCGCTTTTACTGTGGCATATCCAAGATTGATCTGAGCCGTTCCTACCATTGCTTTTGCCTGTTCAACATTGGCAAGTGCCACACTATTAGCTGCTTTCGCAGATTTAAGCTGATAATCAGAAATTACTTTATTTGCTACCAGCGGTGTGAATTTGTCTATTTCAAGCTGCGTATTGATTACCGATGCATTTGCAGCGCTCAAACTTGCCTTTGCATTGTTAAGCTGCTCGCGGAAAGGCTGGTCGTTGATTTTGAAAAGTGGCTGACCTGCTTTTACATAAGCGCCTTCGTCAACAAAAACTTTTTCAAGGTATCCGGCTACCTGCGGGCGGATTTCCACATTTACAGTTCCTTCAACCGAAGCTGGATATTCCTGATATGTTGTGGCAAGTCCTGATGTAATTTCAACAACGGGTAAGGTTGGTGGGGGAGGTGTTGTTGGAGCCTCCTGTTTTGGTGCACATCCGTAAAGGAAAATAGCAAGTGCTAAAAGAATATTTTTCATGATTGCGGTATTAGTATTAATTAAAAAATTGTGTTTTCTGAATTGGAGATTTGTCACTCTTTTATAGGTTTTGAGTAATAATGTTTATTTTGGAATGATCGTTCAATAATTTTACGATATCTTCGAAAAAAGTTTTAATTCATGTTAAATAAGAATCTGGGTGCTGTTTTTGTCAGGAAATTCCTGATGTTAATTTATTGTGAAAGTACTTTTTGAAATAAGATTTTGGACCTTTGGTTTGTAGCCGCGCTTTAATTTTGCAAATGTTTTACACCGATCCTCAAAGCTTTCAGACCAATAACACCTTGCAATTCTTCGAGTTCAAGATATTCAAGATTATCGTCAAGCAATCCCATTTGCTGTAAATCGCTGATGTATTCAACATATTCGTCAGCTTCATGGTCGTTGAAATAAACCAGTGCGATTTTTCCAGGTTGTGTCAGTCGTTCGCGGCTTTCACTTACAAGTGCTTTGTCAATCCGTTTTTTGATGATTTCGTATCGAATATTATAGGCTCCTTCCACATCAAATCTTCTTTCATCATTTCTGAAATTGATATTGATCGGGTTGGAATGAATAAATATCATCTGCGTGGTTCTGAGCGGCTTTTCCATTTGCGGCAAAAGCTTTTCAGTTAACCTTGCGATTTCAGCCATGGAAGTTAATTGCCACAAACGCAGGTTTTTCAGATAAATCTCGTCAAACTGTTTTTCCGGCGCCATCGATTGCCCGATATACATATCATATTCAATACCATCCGTTCTGAATTTTTCAAAATAAAACGGATAAGCCGATTTTAAGGATTTCTGAGCATTATCTATGTAAGCTGCCACTGACGTGTTGATCAGCTGAAGAGAACTTTCCAGTTTTCTTCGGTTTTCAAAAGCAAGTCCTGATGCTTCGTCCAGCGCTGCAAAATAGAAATCAACGATATCTTTTACGATCGGATATTCTTCTGCTACACGGTTCAAAAACGGATTAACTTCGGCAGCCAAAAAACGGTTTAATGCAATTTCATCCGCGGACGACATGTATTCGTTAATTTCCGAAGACCATTTATCGCAGGCACAAACAAATATCTCGCCAGTTTCTGTTTTTATAACTTTTTTAACCGATGTTAAGGTTTCTAAAAGTAAGGCAAGCTGATTTTTGATGTCTTCTTTAACAGCCCGGTTACGTTCAAAAGTTGAATTTCTTATATCAATTGCTCCATACAAGGGATGAACTTTTTCAAATGTAACTGTTTCTATATCAGCTATTTCTTTTTTGCCAATGCTGTTTTCAAGATAATGCCATGCCGCTTGGTTAAATTTCCATTGTACCGAGGGTTGAAGTGGCGTAAACTTGTCGCGGATAATTGTTTCAATTTTCGCATCAAATTCCTCCGTACTATATTTCAATAATTGGGCAACAAGCGGAAGTGCGGTTTGAAGTCTTGAAAAAATCGCATCGTCAAGTAAAACGTCATCTTTTGAAAATACTTCCAGAATACCCGCCATCTTTTTGTTATAAAAAACAGGAACGAGCGCATAAGAAGATATTCCTTCTGCAAGAAGTAATTTAAAAATAGGATGTTCGGATTGTGCGCTATTTGACAAATCGTTTAAAACGACCGTTTCCGGGTTAGCAAAATATTCGTTAACCATCATTTCAAAAGCTTCCTGCGACATGCCATATTTTTTGGCAGCCTCTACAACCATGCTTTGTGAACATTCCGCTTTAGCGACAACAAACTTTCCGTTAATTTGAAAAGAAGGTATCAGTCCAAAATCAATCTTGTCATTTCCAGCCAGTGTTTTTAGTGCCTGGATGACTGATTCATTTTTACACGCATGATATTCATGATTAACCAAAACATCTCTGATCACTTGCGTGGCCTGGGAAGCGGTTACGTCTATCATTGTGATTACCGAAAAACCTTCAAACCGGAAGTTTTTCAATGGTAATAACACTTCAAGCTGCGTAGTATCGGCTCCTTCCAAAAGGTAAGGTTCCAAGGCTTTGTAATCAAGATTTGGCAATTTTCCTTTTGGCTGAATATCGATGAAACGGGTATCAGTATAAATCGAATAGAATTTGGGCAGATTTGTTGCTGCATCTGTGTATTGATACAAAACCTCATTTTTAGCATGCGTCGGTATTTTGTAAAGACGATCAAGAATAAGTCTGTACAAATACTGCGTCTGCTGGTTTTTATATAGTTCTACCGGGCTGATTGTGACATCAGGGCCGGATGAAGTTTGCTGGGTCAGAAAATTGTAAAATCCGTCTGTGCTGAAAAATATCTTATCAGGAATTGGTGTGCTCAATGCCCAGAAATGCTCTTTTTCATTCGTAGCCAAAGGCGTCAGAATCATGTAGACCAATTCCATCAGCTCCTTATAGCTTGCTGAATCCCGGATCATAACAGCAGATCCTTTTGTCTCATTTTCAAATTTGCTGATTACATACCGGTAAAATTCAGATTTTACGGAAGGCTGATCTTTCAGCATATTTTTCAAATGCGCCACAAACGGCCGGAAAGATAAAGCAGGTTCCATTGCAGCAGGCCTGAAATCATTATTTTTGATTTCAAAGGATTTCCGCTGTATGGAAGATTGGTCGGTATAAGATTTAGCCAGATACATTTCCTTTTGCTTTACACTTGGTTTTTAGATCTCCTTTATCCGGTGGCTGAATTCGGGATATAAATAGATAAGCGATATTATTGAATGATCGTTCCAGATGTGAGGATTAATATTGTAATAATTCAAAATTCCTTTAAATAGTTAAATTTTTTAATAGAAGGATTAAATAATTTATGCAATTTCGTTATTTGAAATTGATAGGTATTTTTGTATGTAACCATTAGATACAATAATGAATACTATCGAATAAGTATATACGTTATTGGTTTTTAGCTTCTAATAATTAAATAAAATCTTCCCATCGACTTATTTAACATTGATTTACCAGCAAAAGTAGAGCGAAATATTGCCAACGTTGTGGCTATATAGTCCTTTGTTATAAGCCGTACTAGGTTTTTGTGTGTAGGAAATGCTGAAATTACCTTTGTTTATTACGGCGCCAAAATCCATTTCGGCCAGGTAATGATTTATATTGGAAGTGAAAGCTGGCTCCGTTTCTCGTTCCAATTCGGTTTTTCTTTGAATACCGCCGTGCATAATGGCGTTGCTTGCCAGCAAGGTCAGTTTTGGTTTTATAAAGAAGTAAAACTGCATTTTCTTTTTAGTATCGCCGGTTGTGGTTGTACTGAACTGGCTGATAAAGCCATTAAAATAAGGATTTATTTTTCCAATACGAATTAAGGGATATATTGTAAGGGAATTGGTCATGGTACCCGCTGATATTTGGGCGCCTCCGATAATTTCTGCAAACTTTTTAATTCCTGCCAATTGCTTTTCGGCTGCAAAATTCAGATTTATTAAAGCTTTTGAATTACACTGATTTTGCCACCCCATGGGTTTTTCGTCGTTTATAACATGATGGATCCATTCCTGTGTTTGTTTGGCAAATGAAGCAGGGCCACGCATTCCGGCAATCAGTTCGGTCTGAAAATTATATTTTTTCTCTTGGTTGGAAGAAAACAGCGAGTGCGTTATGAAAAGCGCTCCCGAGTATGGATAATCGTTTGACTGATATTCAGGAATGGTTAGATTATTTGGTGTGATCATGATTTGCATTACCGACCAGCCGTAAGTATCAACACTGTTTTTACCGGCTTTGGGCATCAGGTAATCAATTGGCAATTTGGAAGGACTTTTTCTTTGATAAAAAATATCCAGTCTGACTCCGTTAGTGTAAGCCCTGTCGGTCCCGTCACCGCGAATATTTAGAAAATCATTGTCTTCATAAAACCTGAATATTCTTGTTGGTTCCGGCGACTGAGCGTTTGCAGACGAAGTATTCTTCAGGGTAAGAAGCAATGAAAAAAACAGAAGATTTAGAATTTTTTTCATATCTGCTTAGATGAAATTTTATCTGATAAAATAGTTAATAGTATGGCCGAAGTGATAAAGCCGATAGGCTAAAAAAGTGCGGTCAAAACAGATAATAGTAATTTGAGAAGAGGATTTATCTGGCGATAAGAATCAGATTTCTTGACAACAAAACTGAAAATTTTAAAAAGACGGTTGCATATGCAGCAAATGTAAGTGAGCGAGCGGTCCGCCAAGTTGCTGCATTCTGCCTCCGTTGACCAGGTTTCCTAAATCGACTGGCGCGAAACCTATTCTTTTAACAATTTCCGAACATTGTTTTTTGGCATACCGGTCATCACCCGACATGAAGATCACCCGCTTTCCGTGTTCTTCCTGTCGGTGGTTTTCAAGCAGCTTGTAATAAATTGTATTAAATGCTTTGACGAGTCGGGCACCCGGAACCAGTTCTGCCACCAATTCACTGGACGTTTTTTCGCCAAGGTCCGCCGCATTAGCAAAAGGTTCAAAAGCCAGGGATGGGTTGGTAGCATCAATGACGATTCGCCCGTCCCAAGGCGGCAGATTTGCAAGTGCCTGTGGCAAGTGAGCCCATTGTACTGCGAGCAAAACAATTTTAGCCTGTGCAGCTTCCTGCGTCGTAACGGCCTGAATGCCGGATCCAAGATCGTTAATCAGCCCTTGCATGGATTGTGGTCCGCGGCTGTTACTGATCGCTACCTGATAGCCGGATTTGATAATTTGTCTGGCAAAAGCTTTCGCGATTCTGCCAGCTCCAATGATTCCGATTGTCATGATGATTGCTTTTTGTGAGAGAGTAAAATCTTTCGCTGACTATAACTAACAAAACAAAAATACAATCTAACACGCTGATATAAAATAGCTTAATGACGGTTGTTGATGTATATATGATTGCTGCCCTAATCAGCAAATTGCTTGTTATCCGCGCGCACCTTTTCTTTTTTTCTGGCAAAGTCGGAAAGGAAAATTTTATCCCAGAAAACGGAACTGACGCCGTATCCTTTGTGTGCATCTGCATAATGATGCAGCATGTGGTGATCTTTTAATTTTTTCCAGTATTTGTTTTTAAAATTGGCATGGTGAAAAGCATAATGCATCATGTCATAACAAAGATAGCCGGTGATAAAAGCGGAGAAAAAAGCAGCCAGCTGAGCCTGATCAAGAAACAGGGAGAACAAAAAATAAAACCCTGTTGAAAGCGGAATACTTACCGAAGGCGGAAGCACCAGCCGCTGCGCATCGCTTGGATAGTCGTGATGAACACCGTGAAATATAAAATGAATTCGCTCCATCCACTTTACACCGGGTATCGGTTCAAGATGGAAAATAAAGCGATGCATGACGTATTCTGTAAGCGACCAGATAAATAATCCAAGCATATAATAGCTCAGAAATGGAACCAGAGGCATTTTTTGCACCACAAGTGCCTGATAAGTGAAGTAAATTATAACAGGAATGAAAATAAAAAGCGGCACAGAAAAGTGCACTTTGGAAAGTGATTCCAGAAAATTGCTTTTGAACATCCTGACAGAATCTTTCGAATTTGAAATGTAGTTTCGGGCCATCTCAGTTTATACTTTTTTTAGATTTTGTGTTTATTATTACGCAAGAGAAGCAGTGATGCAGCAGCTATTTTTTTCTGGCACGAAGTGAATTCTTACGGCGGATTTTAGCAAAAGAATCGCGCCAAAGTTTAACAGAATTTGGTAAAAAACCAGGTTACCGACCTTTTAAAATACTTTTTCTTTGTTTTGGTCAATATTCCAAAACCAGATTAAAGAATTTTAATCAGCTGAATTTCTGCATTGAACCTTATTTCATCTCCAATGGCCAAAATTCTTAATTCAGAAATCGAGTGACAAGTTAAATCGTAGTCTTTCCTGCTTATTTTGCCCTGAGCAGAAAAACCGACTTTTGTATTTCCGTCAGGTTCGACAATTTTGCCGCTAAATTCTATTTGAAGTGAAATGGGTTTGGTAACATTTCTGATCGTTAGGCTGCCACAGAGTTTATCTTCGTCCTGTTGGTTTTCATATTTTTTACCAACAAATTTGAGTTGTCCGAATTGCTCTTCGTCAAAGAAAATATTTGATTTCAAGAATTCATCTCTCTGTTGATCTGCTGTGTCCAGTGAATTGATATCAGCGGTGAAAACGATTCCATAAAATCTCGTAAAATCGTCATCCTCGGTTGCTACTTCCAGTTTTATCTTTCTGAAATATCCTGTAACATTATCAAGAAGCAAATGGGAAGCATTGAAAAGTACCTCGCTTGTTTCGGGGTCGGCAATCCATTTAGTTGTGGCCATGATAGAAATAATTGTAGGATAGTTAAAAAGTTACCCTCACAAATATCAGTTTTGGAAATACTTTAATAAATGGCTAATCAAAGGTTAAAGATGTATATATGCCAGCTATCATTACTTATTAAATTAACAAATGGTTACATTTCATGAAAAAGTGAAATGTAACCATTTATTGAAATGTTAATTAGGAATTTGCTACGTTGAATTGCTAATTCTGGTTTTAAACCAGAACGGCGCCTCCGTCAACAACAATTACCTGTCCTGATATAAATTCTTCTTTCATCAGAAAAAGGTAAGCCTTTGCAAGGTCATCACTCTCGCCAACCCGTTTAACAAGCAATGAGTTTCCAATATTTTCATACATCGACTCACGGTCGTCTTCCGGTATGCTTGTCCATAAATTTGTTTTGACTACCCCCGGTGAAACTGCATTAACCCGTATAGGAGAAAGCTCGACGGCAAAGGCCCTGGTAAGTCCTTCCATTGCACCACAAATACTGGCGCCCAATGACCAGCCTGCGCCGGGACGTAAACTGGCAATGCCCCCTGTAAGAACAATGGAACCACCTGGTTTAATGAATTTGCTTCCATATTTTACAGCCATAACAGCGCCCCAATATCTCAGATTGAAATAATTTCGTGCATTGTCAATTTCCAAATCATCCAGATTTATCAGCTGTATCGCTTCCCCCGCGGTGTAAACGAGGTGATCGAATTCTCCAATGCTGTTAAAAAATGAAATAATCGCTTTTTCGCTTGAAAGATCCAGCATATAACCTTCTGCATCTGATGGCAATTGCAACAATGCATTGTCAACACTGGATCCTCTGCTGGATGCGACAACAACTTTTGCTCCTTCTTTTGCAGCGGCCTGTGCCGTAGCGAAACCCAATCCGGAAGTGCCTCCCAGCAGCACGATCCGTTTTCCATTTAAGTCCATTTTCTTATCGTTTTTTATTGAATTTTGACGGATCAAAGGTGCCGGAAAGACGTGGGCTTACACTTAACAAATGGTAAAAAGCAACCGGAGAAGAAATTAATTTCATTCAAACGATTTTAACATAGGTGAAATTTATTGATCCGGATTCTGCGGAGTTTTGCCTCATCACAAATAAACAAATACTAAAAAACAAGATCATGAAAAACGAAACCCTTACAACAGGAAATTTGGTACCTGCTTTTGTTCTTAAAGACCAGGATGGAAATACTTTTTCGAGTGCCGATTATTTAGGTAAGAAAAAGATGGTTATTTACTTTTATCCAAAAGATGAAAGTGCAATCTGTACAAAAGAAGCTTGTGCTTTCCGCGACAGTTATGCCGATTATCAGGATGCAGGTGCCATAGTTGTCGGAATAAATTCCGGGTCAATTGAAAGTCACAAGAAATTCCAAACACATCACCGTTTGCCATTTACATTACTAAGTGATCCGGATAATCAAGTGCTTAAATCTTTTGGTATTAAAAATGTGCTTTTCCTCACCGGGCGGGAAAGCTTCGTAGTAGATTTAAATGGAGAAATCGCTTTTAAATTCCGTGGGTTTTTGAACGGAAATGAGCATTCCGAGAAAGTTTTGGAATTTTTAAATTCAACGAATTTTTAATTACAGAATTAAATCCTAAAAAATATTTAAAAAGTTTAACAGTAGAAAACATTCTACAAATAAAAGTTATTAATACTACTTATTTTGAAGAATTGCTTACGTACTTTTGCCCCCGTTCTAATATACATTATTGTATTTAAGCACAGTTCCTTTATTCTTTCTTCTGGAAAAAGGAATACAAAACGTTGAGTGTAATGCATAACACCTACCTTGAACTCAAAGTAGGTGTTTTTTTGGGTACAAAACCTAAATTTTGGAATTCATTTAATGGCTTGCCTGTCTGATTTCATTGCGTCAAAATTCCGGTTTTATGAGTAATTGAAATCGGTATCAGGCTGAAAACATAGAAGCATAATCTTTTACAAAATAATCAAAACTTTTTGCTTCGTTTCCAATGGCTTCCCGGACGCCAAACTTCACTTCCGAAGCTTCGCCAAGTTTGTAATGTGCATAATCTTCAACCAGTCCTTCGGCTTGCCATTCAGGAAAGCCAACATGTAAAAGTGTTTGTTTTAAAGCTTTTGGGGTGATATCAATAAACTCAATTTTTCGGCCAAGCGTGGCTGAAAGTTTTTCCGCCATTTCATGATGCGTCAGCGATTCAGGTCCGGTAAGATTGTAGATTTTACCTTCATGACCAGGCGAAGATAAAACTTCTCCGGCCACAGCTGCGATATCGCGGGTATCGACAATGCTGATTTTTGCATTACCTATTGCTCCGAAAAACTGATTTTGTTTGATGATGGTTTCACGAAAACCCAGAAGTCCCTGCATAAATAAATTTGGTCTTAAAAATGTGTAAGCCATTCCGGATTCTTTGATCAGATTTTCAATGACAGCATGGTATCTCAAAAAGCGGACGGGAGAATTAATATCCGCAGCCCACTGCGAAAGTTTTACAATGTGTTTTACACGGGCATCGGCGGCTAAATTGACAAACGTGGCTTGTTGCTGTTCAGCCTGTTCGGAGGAATTTGTCAGTAAAAATGCCTTTTCTATTCCTTTTAACGCATTTTGCAACGATTCTGGATTGTTAAAATCTCCTGAAATAACTTCTGCACCGGAGAAATTTAAGCCTTCAAAATCTTGCAAGTTATCCATCGAACGTACCATCGCCCTGAACGGAATTCCTTTTGAAGCTAAATGTTTTGTGAGCTCTTTTCCGATATTTCCTGTGGCGCCTGTGATAAGAATACTGGCTGATGTGGATTGTGACATGTTTTTTAATTTAGATGATAAATGATTTATATGTCAAAAGTATCACAGCGTTTCAACTGGAAATTGTAAGAAAACGAAATCCGGTTTTTTGGAAAGTCTTCAAGCTAATTATTTCTTACTTTCACTGTCCGTTATTTTAAAAATTCATACACAAAGCAGTCTGAAATTGAAAAAGCCAGAACCTTACGGAATTCATATTGATGTAGAAGCGCCACTGAATGAGGTGGTTAAGCACATATACTGCATTCGGACTCCTGTGGATTTTCAAACTACATCCCAGCATTTATCTCCAAATCTGGAAATGATGCTGGTTTTTAATTTTGGAAAAGCGTTAAACTTTTCTTTTGCTGACGATCCATTTACAGGTTTGCAAATGGATAAAGTTGCGGTGATCGGGCCGCTGAGGAAAATGCTTAAATATGAATTGCTGCCTGAAACAAATCTGATCGTAGTGGTTTTTAATCCGCAAGGTTTTTACAGATTAATGCAGCTTCCGATGGACGAAATAGGGGAGAATGATCTGATTGATCCGGATGAATTATTACAGATTGAAGGTTTTCACGCCCTCTGGGAGTTGTTGGCTAATCTGCCTTTATTGGAAGAAAAAATAAAATTACTGAAAGAATACGGACGCAATTTTTTTCAGGATCCTGATCCCGCCTCGTCTCCGTTGTTAAAAGGAATGGATTATTTCCAAAATACGTCAATTCAGCCTGTACGTGCCATAGCCATGGATTCGGATCTTTCTGAACGGACCATTCAGCTGCGTTTTAAAAAATACCTGGGTTATTCGCCAAAGGAACTGCTCCGGTTTTTACGTTTTAAAAAAGTGATAAACAGTATTTTAAATCTTGAAAATCAGGAGGTTGATTGGTATGGACTAATCGAAGAATTTGGCTATCACGACCAAAGTCATCTGATTAAAGATTTTCATCATTATCTGGGTACAACGCCGCATAAGTTTGTCAGGGAAATTGTCGGGAAGGAGTTTTGTGTGAGCCGGGAAGGTAAATTTTACCTCTGAAAAGGAATTCTGTAATTGTGATAATACGGGAATATTAAGTTAACTAGCGCCATTTCTCAGCTTAACTTACCCGTAATGGCGAATTTTCAGGTCTTTAAAAGCAACACAAAAAACCAGTATTATTATCTTTTAAA
The DNA here is from genome assembly GCF_015221875.1 of Dyadobacter subterraneus. NCBI lineage: Bacteria > Pseudomonadati > Bacteroidota > Cytophagia > Cytophagales > Spirosomataceae > Dyadobacter > Dyadobacter subterraneus. The sequence continues at coordinate 3,805,124 of NZ_JACYGY010000001.1, read as the reverse complement.
GGCAACCGGAAATTCCCGGTTAATTCTCTCCGGTGAAGGATTTTCTTCTAAACAAAAATGCCTGGATGCCATAAAATATATCCGTGAGAATGCGGAGAATGATGATTTCTACGAAAGAACAAGCAGTTATCTAAATTACATTTTCGTGGTAAAAGCAGCTGATGGAAGCGTGATTGGTAAAGGCGAACATTATACGATTGAAAGCGCAAGAGAAAATAGCATCGAAATGATTAAAAGCGGTTTGGAAAAAGCAGTTGTTCAGGATTTCTGTTGATGATGGATGCCGGGAGTTTGATTACAACAATCAAATTTTATATACTTGTAAAATCATTGATTAGTCAAGCACATGTCAAACATTAATAATTCGCTCACGGTTTTGATGAATCTGGCGAAAATCCAAGCCATTGTTTCACGGCGTTTTGATCGTTTGAATATGCATGGAATAGGGTTTACGGATTTTATGATTTTGTACTTCTTAAACCAGTCGGCCGGACAAAGTATGCGCCGTATCGATCTGGCAGAAAAAGCGGGAATAACTGCCTCGGGTATAACCAGGATACTTTTGCCTTTGGAAAAAATCGGACTTGTGAGCAGGGAACTTAACGAGAGGGATGCGCGGGTAAGCTATGTATTACTAACGGAAGCGGGAAAACAGCTGTTTAATGAAGCAAGCGAAACCGCTAATGCATTGGCAGCCGAGATAATACCTGCTGAAAAATTAATAAATAACGTGGCGTTGGCCGAATTACTGATACAATTAGGAGGCAATATTAATTGAAACAGAGACTGATGGAAACTTCATTTTTACCAACAACAATACCAGCTGCAAAATTGAAAGCAGTAGAAATGGCATTGCTGGAAACATTTGGTGATATAAATCTTACTGACGTTACTCCGCTTAAAGGCGGACTTTCCGGTTCCCTGGTTTTCAAGATTGCCATGGATGACCAGAGTTATATTTTAAAAATCGCTATGGATGAAAGTCCGGTTTTAGATGACAATTCATTCAATTGTCTGGAAATTGCTTCTCAGGCTGGTGTGGCGCCGGCTATTTTTTATATTGATAGGAGGGAAGGGATATCCATCACAGCATTTATCACGAACGTGCCTTTACGTGCCGTTTTTAATTCACCGGATTCATTGTTGCCTGAGCTTGCAAAAACGATCAGGCAAATACATCAAATGCCACTTTTTGAAAAGGAAAATAATTTACTGCTGACAGTTGATACACTTGTTACCAATTTTAGAAATTCAGGAATGCTGGCAGGGCCGGAAGTGAACGAAAGTTTGCATTATTTTGATATGATCCGGAAACATTATCCCTGGCATGAAGGTGATAATGTTTCCAGTCATAATGATTTAAATCCAAGTAACATTACCAGTGATGGAGAAAAAATCTGGGTTATAGATTGGGACATGGCGTCTCAAAGTGACCGTTATGTTGACCTTGCCATCGTCGCAAATTTTTTCGTGCATACGGATGAAGATGAAAGACTTTTCCTGGAAAATTACTTTGGTTCCGCTCCGGATGAATATAAAAAAGCCAGATTTTTTTTGATGCGACAAACTTGCCGGATTATATATGCCGCACTGATGTTTAAACTGGCGGATAAATTGAAACCAGCCGGAGAGGAGCATAACGCTGACATGCAGGTTCCCGATCTAAAAGAGATAGGCGAGCGGATGCGTGCAGGTACTATGCAATTATCATCGTATGAAGGTCAGTTGATTTATGGAAAAGCAATGATAAACGAAGCATTGAAAAAAATGCAATCTCCGCGATTCAATAAATCGCTAAAAGATATGGAACAGGCTGGTTAACTACCGAACATTTTTTCTTATCAAGCTGAAAAATCTGGAAATTTCGTTGCCGAATTACCTAGTCTGTCCGAGTGGTCTTAATACGATTTCGTTTACAGTGATATTTCCTGGTTGACTGATAGCATATATAACAGCGTTAGAAATAGCATCTTCTTCCATTTTTGGCATGTTTTGTAAATTTCCGAAAGCTGCTTTTATTTTTGGACTAGTAATATCATGACCTAATTCTGACTGCGTTGCACCCGGAAATATGGTGGTTACCTTTATAGTTTGAGCAACTTCTTCCCGCAGGGTTTCCATGATTGCTTTTACTGCAAACTTGGTACCGCTGTACACACCAATGCCAGGAGTAGTTTTAATGCCTCCAACAGACGAAGTTGCAAGAATATGGCCTTCGCCTCTTTCAAGCATGTGCGGCAAAACTGCATTGATTCCGTACAAAACGCCTTTAATATTGATATCAATCATTCGGTCCCATTCCTCAACTTTTCCCTCATCAAAAAAGGAAATCGGCATGATACCTGCATTATTCCAAAAAACATCAATCTTCCCAAATCTGTCTATGGTTTTCTTTACAAGATTATCCAGGTCCGGACGTTTGCTTACGTCCGTTGTCACTGACATCGCATTTTCGCCCAATTCTTCTACCAAAAGTTTTAACTGATGCTCTCTTCTGGCTGCCAGAACTACTTTTGCTCCAAGTTTAATTAGTTTGCGTGCGGTTGCTGCGCCTATTCCGCTGCTTGCTCCGGTAATGACAATTACTTTATTCTCAATATTTTCCATTTCTGATTTTTTTTGACATTTCATTTTTTATAATGCTGGAAAAACTTACCAATTCCAACAGTACAAATTTAGATTCTGCCCCAGGTATTAAATTATGCCAATCAAACATATACTTATGAATTAGCGATAGTGGATTCTGCTATCAATTATCATCCGTTCGAAACGAAGGATTTTGCACGAATCCCTCAGCAATGACAGCAACGAGCAACCCATATTGGATACAACAATACGAGATTTGGACACTTTTTTATTTTCTGATCTGTCGACTTTTGTTGCCTACTTAAATCAACAAAATTATGAGCAGCCAACAAGTATGGTTTATTACAGGAGCGTCGAAAGGAATCGGGCTGGCGCTGACCAAATTAGCATTATCCCAAGGTCATAAGGTAGTCGCTACTTCAAGAAACATTGAAGATTTTAAAACTTCTATTACGGAACATCAGAATAATTTTTTGCCATTGAAGGTAGATATTACTTCGGATTCAGAAGTCAAAAATGCTATTCAGCAAAGTATCGACAAATTTGGAAAATTAGACGTCATCGTTAATAATGCAGGTTATTCTTTGGTAGGCAGCATGGAGGAAATGACAAACGAAGAATTCAGACAAACTTTGGATGTCAATTTTTTCGCAACCGCAAATGTAATCCGACACGTCATGCCGCATTTGAGGGGACAAAAATCCGGGCACATTATCAATATTTCTTCCATTGCAGGTTATGTAGGTTTTGCCAATGCGGCAAGTTATAACGCGGCCAAGTTTGCTGTAATCGGACTTTCCGAAGCGCTGGCTCAGGAAGTTCAGCCTTTTGGAATTAAAGTGACGGTAGTTGCGCCCGGGCAGTTCAGAACCAATTTCATGAATAAGGGCTCTATTACTTATGCAAAAAATAAAATTCCTGTTTATGGTCTGGATAAGGCGGAAGAAATGTGGACCCAATTCAGCGGACAACAAACCGGAGATCCTGCCAAGTTGGTAAAAATTCTTACAGAAATTGTAGCTTTGGAAAATGCGCCATTGCGCCTGTTATTAGGTCCGGATGCCTATGAACTACTCAAAGAACATCGGGCTAAAGAAATGGAAGAATTTCAGGCGTGGAAAGATTTAACTTTATCGACAGATTTTGACTGATCATTATTCTGGTTGAAGTAAAACTAAGTACCGTAGGCGGAAGGTTTTGAAAAATAAATTAGAAGCTTAAAAAATGAGTGAATTAAATGAAAATGACGTCTGGACTTCCCGGTGGAACGACAGATATAGTAATGAGGAATTTGCATATGGCGAAACGCCAAACAATTATTTAAATGAACAATTAGTCAAATTACCCGTTGGGAAAATACTTTTCCCGGCAGAAGGTGAAGGACGAAATGCAGTTTTCGCTGCTAAATCCGGTTGGGCAGTTTCAGCATTTGATATTAGCATTGAAGGTAAAAACAAGGCACTCAAACTGGCCGAAAAAAATGAAGTAAATATTGATTATCAGGTTGGGGAGCTGCAAAATCTAAATCTTGAAACCGGATACTTTGATGTAATTGCACTAATTTATGCGCACTTTCCGGCCGACATTAAATCCCTTTACCACAAAACATTTGACAAATATCTGAAACAAGGAGGAAGCATTATTTTTGAAGCTTTCAGCAAAAAACACATTGACTATATCGCGGCAAACCCAAAAGTGGGGGGACCGAAAGACATTGAAAGTTTGTTCTCAATGGAAGAAATAAAATCTGATTTTGCAAATTATGAGATTATTGAATTAACAGAGACGGAGATTCAATTGAATGAAGGAATTTTTCACAATGGCAAAGGCTCAGTGATCAGATTTGTCGGGCGAAAAAAATAAAATATGATTAAGAGAGGTCCGACGCTCCTCTCTTAATCATGTCTTATTTTTCCTGATCCGTAATAGCCCGACCGATTGTGATAGCGTCAAGTGATTTAGGGTAATTGCCCTGTCCAAAAGTGATAAAAGCAATTTGACACACTGGTCGCCAATGGGTAAAATCATGAATTAAACATACTGATGGCATAATATTTGAGCTTTTTTTATTAAGTGAATGATTTAATTTGAAACAATAAACCAACATTATGGCAAACATTGCACTGTATGGCTTTGGCCGCATCGGCCGCCAATTCCTCCGCATCGCTCTTGAAAACAAACTTTTTGTTCCTGTTTCTGTTTCCGATATTCATGACGTCGGGATTCTGGCCTCGCTTTTCAGCGTAGATACAAATTATGGAAGGTTTGGCGAGAAAGTTTCACATGAAGGAGATGATCTTTTGATTGGCGACAAAAGAATTAAATATGTAAATTCCAAAGCGGAAGTTCCTGACTGGAAAGCACTTGGCGTGGACATTGTAGTAGATTGCACAGGCCGGGCCACCACAAGAGCTGGTGCTCAGGCGCATATAGACCGCGGCGCGAAATATGTATTGATCAGTGCAGCAAGCAAATCGCTGCAAGATTGTGACGCAGTTCTTTTAAAAGGTATTAATCTGGATACTTTTGATCCGTCAAATCACAAAATCATCAGCATGGGCAGTTGTACAACCAACGCTCTTGCGGCCGCAGTGAAAGTTATTCTTGACAATTTCGGTATCAAATATGGTTTGTTCTCAACCGTTCATTCCTATACGAATACGCAATCACTGACCGATCAGCCAATGAAAGATCGTCGTGATTCATGGGCGGCAGCAGAAAATATTATCCCTTCTGCATCCGGGGCGGCGCGGGCACTTCAATTCATCTGGAAGGACTTGCAAATCACCGGAAAGGCATACCGCGTTCCGACCCGCACGGGAAGTATTGCAGAACTTAACCTGGTAACAGAGAAAGAATGTACGGCTGAACAGGTTAACGAAGCTTTCCGTAAAGCCGCAACCGAAGGCTCATTAAAAGGAGTACTTGATGTATTGGAAGAAGAATGGACCTCCGCACGCATTGTTGGCGATCCGCATTCATCGATCATTGATTTACCGCTTACCGTAAAACAGGGCGAACTACTTTCAATCGCTGCCTGGTATGACAACGAGTGGGGATTCACTTGCAGACTTGCCGAAGTAGCGCAATTTATATCACAAAAAATTTAAGTCAGATCGATAATATTTATGCCATCCCATTATTCCCAAAATTGCCATCGATTTAGTTCAGGCAGTTTCAGGAGATAGTGAGATGGCATAATTGTATTTAAAAGTCAGAAATGTTTTCAGATTATACCTCAGTTTTATTTTTGAAGAGTAGTTATTTTAATTTTTCAATGTGTGTAATTTCAAAAGATTCTGGACCCGTCCAGAATCCATGAGGAAAAACACATTTCGTTTTTATATTTCCGTTTACCAGATAATCGGGAATCTTCTGATCCGGACTTGCAACCAGGGAGCTATCCAGGTTACAGACACTGGCCGTTATGATTACTGTGATACCATCATTACGTTTCTCAAAAATTATCAGAGCTCCAATTCAGGATCTTCTATTTTATCTTTTTTGCAGGAAAGTGAGATTGCTATGATGAGAAAAATGAAAATTAATTGTTTCATAGTTTTTTAGTCAAGGCGGGTAATCAATATTTTGGCTAAATAATATCAAATGCTGTTTAGAGAAATCTCTACTTCCGGACCTTTCTGGGACAACTGGTTTTGACACAAATTCAACATAAATTAAACAAAAATCAATAATTTCGGCTTCATGAAAATCAGAACATGCTCTAACAGATCAGACGTATGGAAGCGAAGGAAATATTAAAACAACACATCGCCAAAACAGCAACCCTGACAGACGAGCAGTTCGAATATCTTTTTTCTTTTTTCAAACCTCAATCCTATAAAAAAGGCCAGGTAATCATCAGTCAGGGACAAAAAGTGGATCATGAATATTTCGTGGTTTCAGGTTGTTTAAAGGCATTTTTTATAAACGATGAAGTAAAAATGTATATTCTCCAGTTTGCCATGCCAACCTGGTGGACTTCGGATTATGGCGCGTTGTATAATCAGACAAAAGCGACCATCAATGTTGATTGTATTTCGGATTCGGAGGTACTTTGTCTCTCCAATCAGGACCGGGAAAAAATTTGTAATGAACTGCATCAGGCTGAGCATTTTTTTCGCTGGCGGACAAATAAAGGCTATCTGGCCTCACAAAAAAGGTTATTGTCTTTTATGAATAATGATACCCGCGCACGCTATGAAGAACTGCTGGCTTTGTATCCGCACCTTTACAATCTGGTACCAAAACATCTGATAGCGGCTTATCTGGGCGTGTCCCGGGAAACGCTTAGCCGACTTTATAATTCCCACAAATAACACCCGCCGAATGTGATCTACATCACGTAATGGCCTCCATTTTCCTGCGGTCCTTTGTGCTATCAAATTATTTAACAATTGATAACATAAAAGAAAATGGAAACTAAAAAATTTGAAGTTGTAAGCGCTGAAAGCAGCATTGACTGGACTGGAAAAAAAGTAACCGGAGCGCATAATGGCACAATCGCCATAAAAGAAGGAACGCTTGATCTGACAGACGGAAAGCTGAGCGGTGGACATTTTGTAATTGATACCAGGTCGATCATCATACTGGACGTCACAGATTCTGCAACGAACACACAGTTTGCCGACCATCTTTTCTCAGAAGATTTCTTCGCCACAGAAAATTTTCCCGAGGCATTTTTCGCTGTAACTGATTCAGCATTTATCAGCGAGACGAATTATCAGATTACTGGAAATTTAACCATTAAAGGAATCACTCACCCAGTCGTTTTTCGGGCTGTTGTAAATATTACGGATGGCAAAATTACTGCATCTGGTAAAATCATTGTAGACCGCACGAAATACGAAATGAAATTCCGCTCCGGAAATTTCGTCACCAATCTGGGAGATACGCTGATCTATAATGAGTTTGAACTGGATGTAAAATTAGTTGCCACTCTTTAATCACAAAGCCATGCCATACATAAAAATAGACGTAACCCGTGAAGGTGTTACCCGCGAGCAAAAGCAAAAACTAATTGCAGGAGTTACTGATTTGATCACAGAAGTACTGGATAAAGATCCAAAATTAACACATGTGGTGATTCAGGAAATTGAGCTGGACGATTGGGGTTATGCAGGAGAGCAGGTATCTGTGCTGCGTGAAAAAGGAATAACAGCTAAAAAGCAGTAGGGCATTTTAAGTAGAAAGATCATGAAAACACAAACAATAATTGTAACAGGCGCTTCAACCGGTATTGGTAAAGCAATCGCTGGTTTATTTTTGGAAAAAGGATATAACGTTGTGATAAACGCTGCAAACGAGGATAATTTAAATGCAACGTTTAGTGAGTTAGGTCACCACGACCGGCTTGTAAAAGTCGCTGGTGACATTAGTAAAACGTCAACCGGTCAGCAGCTTATTGATGCGGCTGTTAGTCATTTTGGATCGGTGGACGTGCTGGTAAATAATGCGGGAATTTTCGAACCAAAGGGATTTTTAGAAGTGGATGAAACTTATCTCGACCGGTTTTTAAGTATCAATCTAAAAGGGACGTTTTTTACCAGTCAGGCCGCAATCAGACAAATGCTTAAGCAAGGCGAGGGTTCCATTATCAACATCGGAACTGTTTTGGTTGATCACGCCATTGGAGGTTTTCCGGCTACGGCTCCAATTTCCAGCAAAGGCGGAATTCATGCTTTGACCAGACAGCTGGCTGCTGAATTTGGAAAAAATAATATCCTTGTCAATGGCATTGCACCGGGTATTATCAGAAGTCCTTTACAGGCGAAAACTGGCATAAGTAATGCCGACAGTCTTGCAGGTCTGCACTTGCTTAATCGAATTGGTGATACGAAGGATGTTGCGGAACTGGCACTTTATCTGGCAGAAAGCAACTTTGTTACCGGTGAAATAATCAATCTGGATGGGGGACACGTCTCAGGTCATCATATTGCTTAATACAGAATATTCACTTTTATGCTTGGGGATTTTTTTATCCCTAAGCATAACTAAATCCGAGTAAAAATGAATACTTATAACGATAATGCAACGGCCATTTCAGCCGTTTTATCCGATTATTTTAGAGGTGTTTTTAATGGAGATGTAACGCTGTTAGAACATATTTTTCATCCACAGGCATTGGTTAGCGGGGACATTAACGGGCAGGAATATTTCAAAACACTGGAACAATATCTGAATGGTGTGAAAAACAGAAAAAGTCCTCACACTCTGGGAGAAACGTTCAGAATGGAAATATTATCGATAGAAATTATCAATGCAATTGCGGTTGCTAAGGTACATCTTCCTATGTTTGAATTTAATTATTATGACCTTCTCAGCCTTAGTAAGGTCGGAGGGCAGTGGGTTATTGTCAACAAATTATTAACCAATGTGAACCTGTAAAGCTATGTGGAACCAAACCAGAATCACAGAACTGTTAGGCATCAAATACCCTGTTTTATTAGGGCCAATGGGTGGTGGATTTTCAACGCCTGAACTTTTATCGGCCGTTTCAAATGCAGGCGGACTTGGAAGCCTTGGCGCTTATACACTCACGCCTGAACAGATACTGCAAACCAATAAAATCATAAAAACCCAGACCGATAAGCCTTATAATATCAATCTCTGGGTTGAGGATGTCGATGCGAGTTTAGCGGATTATCCGGTTGAAAGTCTTCAAAAAGTTACGACACTTTTCAAACCTTACTTTGATGAGCTTGGTATTCCGTTGCCGGATCTTGATCCCAATATCCCTTCCAAATTTCTAAAACAGGTTGAAGTCATATTTGAAATAAAGCCAAAAGTTTTCAGTTTCATCTTTGGGATTCCGTCAAAAGAAATTCTGGATGAATGCCGCAGACTGGGTATCAAAACAGTTGGCGCAGCGACAACGCTGGATGAAGCTCTGGCATTGGAGGAAGCAGATGTTGACGCCATCGTCGCAGCCGGATTTGAGGCTGGCGGGCATCGTTCTTCATTTTTAAAACCTGCTTCTGAATCTCTTACAGGCTTGTTTTCCCTTATTCAGCAATTAAAAGGTAAAATTAAAAAACCGGTGATTGCAGCAGGTGGAATTGCGGATGGAAAAGGAATTGCCGCTGCCTTGACCCTGGGCGCCGATGCAGTACAGCTTGGAACTGCATTTTTGGTAACGGACGAATCCAACGCAACACCTGTTCATAAAGCCAGGTTATTCTCTGATGAAGCGAAATACACAGTACTTTCCAAATCGTTGACAGGCAGAATGGGGAGAATGATCCGCAACCGGATTTCGGAAGAGGTAAAATATGAAAATGCTGTGCTGCCTTTTCCTTTGCAAACACGTTTAATCGGACCACTCAGAGAAGCTGCAATAGCGCAGGGAAAAACAGATATGATCAACTTCTGGTCGGGTCAAAATGCTGTTAATTTGAAACATACCAAAGCGGATGAATTAATGCGAAGTCTCATCGCGGAAACAGAGCAGATTTTTAATCGGTAAATTAATAAATCACTTCAAATTTCACTTTTGTATCGTCGGAAAATTGTTTCAAAGCCGTTTGTTATCATTTATTCCCCAACTATTTCAGAAAGATATTTTTCAAGTCTTTCAATATTTTGTCTCTGTCCTTCATCGGCTTTATGCGCCTTGACTATGATATCATACATTTCCTCCTTATCAAATAACATTGTCCAGTGAAGTCGTGTTTGCAGATTTTCAGTTTCAAATAGAATGGTGGTAATAAAATGCGGGTTAAAATGCTCAAAAACGATTTTCTTTAATGGAATAATTTCTTTGAAAATACTCCTGTTTGGAAAATTTGTTCCATCGGGTCCGTGCATCGTCAACTTCCATTCTCCGCCTTCCTGAACGTCCATTTTGTGAATCGTGTTGGTAAATCCATTCGGTCCCCACCAGTTTGCGATGTGTTCGGGATTTGTCCAGAGCTTCCACATAAGGTCAACAGGAGCCTTGAAAATATGGCTGATTCGTAATTCACGGTTTTCAGTTTTTTCCATTTTTTACAAAATTAATAAAAAACAAAAGTGAGTTTACGCCCACCTGAACAATAGTTAAAGTCTGATTTATTTAATTTCTCATCATCTGTTTCAGAAATGTCATACTCTCAATAAACCGCGAAATCCTCTGGCGGCGTAATAAGAATCGGCGCCGTTATGATAAATGAAAACTCTTCCAAAACGACGATCACCAAAAATAGCTCCGCCTAATTTTCTCATCTCGGACGTTGTTTTCAGCCAGCTTGATGTTTTAAGATCGAAATTGCCGAGTTGCTGCAATTCATGATATTGTTCTTCTGTCAAAAGTTCAATACCCATTTTGGCTGCCACATCCATGGCAGTGTTTTCCGGTTTATTTGCTTTTCTGGCTTCCCAGGCGTCCCGGTCATAACACAAGCTTCTGCGATCTTTCGGACTTTCAGGTGAACAATCGTTAAAAATATATTCACCTGATTTTTGGTCAAAACCAACAACATCAGGCTCTCCGCCAGTAAATTCCATTTCATTCAGCGACCAAAGTTTTCCGGGATTTGCTTCCAGTTTCTTTTGTAGATCAGTCCACTCAATACCTTTATGGCGCCCCATATTTTTCTCAAAACGGGTTTTTAAAGTTTGGAGAAGGTCTTGGCTCTGTTCCTTGGATAGTTCTTTTTTAGGATTCATTTTGTGAGTGCTGTTTTTATCTTTGATTATTATTGCTGCCCTGATGACCGTAGGAGATTCTTAACTATATATGATTTGTAATAACTAATCATCCAACCCCTTCCCATCCAAAATCTTCGGAATACTTTTTTCCACCCTTGCTTCACGGGTTTTTGATTGTTTGGGTTGGGAAAAATGAAGAAGATAAGCTCTTTGACGCCCGGGTGTTAACTTTTCAAAAGCGGTTTTAAGGGCTGGTTTTTCGTCCAGTTTATTTTGGAATTCTTCCGCTACAACAAAATCAGACGGCTTTTTTAATTCAACTTTTAACCCTGCTTTTTCCACCTCCATGGCTTCGTAAATGTGGGTTTTTACAATGGATTCCTGATCAGTTATTTCCTTCAAATTAGTGAAACGAATCTGACGCGCTGCCTGCACATTTTCGCTTTGCTGGATCAATATTCCATGCGTGTCCTGCAACAAAGCACCTTTGAAAAACAACAGCGCACAATATTCCTTAAAGACATGTATTAAAACAATATTACCTTTTTGAAATGTGTAACATGGACAGCCCCATTTCAATTCTTCGGTAAGCCCGCAATCAAGAACGATGGCTCGCAATTTCACGATTTCTTTATCCCACTGTCCGGTTTTATCGAAGTAAAAATCAACTTTTGGATTCATTTTGGTCACAGGTTAATCAAAAGAAAATATAACTGCTTACGCTTGCCCGCACGACATCTCATTAATTCAAAACGGTGCAAAAGTATCGGAGCAGAATATCAGTTACTGCATGACCTGAGCTGTACGGTAAGATCTGAAATACCAAGATAATACAGTCAGAATCAATAGTAATACAGGTCCGGAAAATTCTTTGGCACCATCTCCAACGGCTAAATGGGAAAACACAGCACCCGACATAGCGAAAAAGAAACCTGCGTACGCCCATTCCTTCACCACAGGAAATTTCGGAACAAGCACGGCAACGACCCCAAGTATTTTCCAAACCCCTAGTATGGTCAAAAAGTAAAGCGGATATCCCAGATGAGTCATCATGTCGACCTCTTCTTTCATTTTTATGATCTGTACAATTCCGGTTGAAACCATTCCCAGAGAAAGCCAAAGTGTGGCAATCCAGTAGATAATTTTATTTCTTTTTATCATGATATCTTATTTTAATTTGTTGACTGCTTCCTGTAACCGGTTGTGTGCCATATTGATACCTTGGGCAAAAGGTAGTCGCAGCATTTGATCTCTTAGCGCAACAGACCGATATACGACATGCATGATGAGTTTGCTGGTTTCATCAGTAAGTTTTTTAAATTCCAGAAATTCAAGCTGGACATCGAAAGGCGTATTTTCCATTTCGAATGTTCGTATGATTTTCTTGTACGGGGCAAACTCGTGAATTGTTCCGTTGGAACGAAATACCACATTCCCCTGTGCATCGGATGTTTCGAACTGGTAACCGCCGTGCTTTTTATTTTCCAGTTTCAGCACTTTGGTTCCCATCCATTGCTCCACAATTTCAGGCTCCGCGTATGCTTTAAAAAGTAATTCAACAGGAAGATCAAACTCTCTGGTAATCACTAACTCCTGTTTGCCTTCTTCGGCATTGACTTTTGTTTTTCTTTCCATACAAATCTATTTTTCGGGTTTATAATTTTTCATAATACTTTCCAGCTTGTTAAACCTGTCATCCCACATTTGACGGAAAGGCTCAATAAAGTCAGCTACTTCCTTCATCTTTTTAGCGTTGATATGATAATAAATTTCCCTTCCGTTTTGCTCCTGTGCAATCAACTCGCACTCGGTGAGTATCTGCAAATGTTTTGAAACGGTTGGTCTTGCCGTATCAAAATTTGATGCAATGGCACCTGCGGTCATAGCTTGCGAAGCCACCAACAACAGAATGGCACGTCTTGTCGGGTCGGCTATGGCTTGAAATACGTCTCGTCTTAAATTCATTATGTAGTTATTTGACTACGAATATATATGTAGTTATTTAGCTACGCAAATTTTTTTGAAATTTTTGTTTATATTCTGTTTTGAAACTCGGTGCGGAAAGAATCTGATGGAGTAAAATGATATTGTCAAATATCTCAAAATGATCATATTATGAAAAAAGGTAAACTGCTTCTGGTTCTGGTTGCTTTGGTTTTGTTTTATGTCTGGACTAAATGGGAGCACAAGCATGATCGTCCCTGGGCATATTCATCTGATCCCGAACAGCCTGTGCTTTTGGGAAAGTGGGAGGGAGAATTCCGTGATCCGAATGGCATTACAAAACATATGACTGTCGAAATTGACGAGCCGGAGGAGGAAAGCGGGAGCGGTCATTACGAAGACGTAAAATTTGACGAGGCACATACTTTCAAGGGACATGCAACAATTACCAGTAAGCTGGGAACGGAGCGCGACAGAATAAAAGGTGGTTTGGCATCAACTGATGGTCATGATATCGAGCGTATCGATTTTATTCCGCTGGATGAGTCAAAGCAGATACGTGAATCTTTTAATGTATCTGATACGGCACCGGGCGGGATATGGGACGGCGATGAAATCAAATTGACGCTTATGTTTACTTACAGAAGTAAAACAGGATCTGCCTATTCTGATTTCAGCGATCCGAAATATAAAAGCAAGATTCCTATAACATTACGAAGAATAAAATGAGATAACAATGAAATATGTGATAAATGAAAGGGAAATTCCTCTTCCCTTTCATTTTTTCAGATCACTGGCGAGATGTATTGCCACAAGTTCAAATCCATTTTTAAGATATACCTTTTGTGCCGTATTGTTATCGAAATTTGTATCAAGTACCAGGGCGTCCATGTTAGCGGCAAGCGCGGCAGCTTCTATATATTTCAATAATTGAGAAGCAAATCCTTTACCTCTGTGAGATTCCAGTGTGCAGAGATCATCGATATAAATCATATTTCCAGTGTGCAGCGAAGTCATAATGCGGTAGCCGGCAAATGCGACAAATTTATCCTGCTCCCGGATTCCGGCCATGATGTACTTTTCGTTTTTCATCATTTCCGAAATCATTGGCAACCACTTGTTTTTATCCAGATGTGGCCTTAATAAAAAGGCAACTTCCCAGCATTGTTCGATTTCAAGATCTGTCTCGATTTGTTTTATTTGATAAGTATTGTCCATAATTTGTTTTTGTTTGTCTCAAAATTAGAGCAGGGACATTTTACCAAATTATACCAATTTTAAAATAAAGGACGATCCAGGGAAATCAACCTGTTACCTTTTTCAGAATACCGAGTGCATTTATCATTTCCTTTTCTTCCAGTGAGGCAAAACCCATTCGAAGTGCATTGGTAACAAAAGATTCGTTCTGACTAAAAGTGCCGTTTCCAATATAAAGTCCTTGTCTGGAGGCTTCCTCAGACATTAGATTTAAATCGATTTTTTTGTCAAAATCTGCCCAAACCGGAAATCCTCCTTCCGGAACTTTAAAGTCAATTTTATCATGAAAATCGGTTTTTAATATTTCACAAAACAAATTTCTGCGTTGTTTATACATCTTCAAAGATTTTCGAAAATGCCGGTCCATTTCTCCATTATCAAACATGACTGCAAAAGCCTCTTCAAGTAAAGTATCACCTTGTCTGTCTATCAGATGAACAGGCAATATTAGCGCTCACAGAAGAAGTTACCCTGATTGCCAACCATGTGAAGGACGAAACTTATGCGCAGGCGGCCAAAGTGCTGGATGAAGCATATCTGGCGCAGGTGATCATGGCCATTATCACAATTAATGTGTGGAACAGAATTGGTATTACAACCCAATTAGTTCCTGCATAAGATGTGGGAAATGTTAATGATAAAGAAAATTGAATGTTTGTTGTAATATATAATGGCGGCGAGGAATTTTCCTTGCCGCCATTTTTTTAAATTAAATTTTGTTTTTTCGAGACGGTTTAATCAAACAACACATAGGCAATGGCCAGTGTGATAAAGATGTTAAATGTTTGCGCTATCAAAAATGCGTAAAGTGGTTTGCGGTTGTCAGCATTTAATAAATCTGCAAGTCTGGTTTCCAGTCCGATACTTGTGAAAGCAAGCGCAAACCACAATCCTTGCAAACTTTTCAAACTTCCTTTTACGCTATCAATGGCTTCGGCGTTTAATACAAATGAAAAAATTAATGAAGCAGCCATAAAACCCAGGATAAATTTGGGGAAACGCTCCCAGATTACAGACGCAGAAGGCTTGGCTTGCTTAACCGTCTCAGATTCATTTTTGGTATAAGTCCAGTAAACACTGATGGCGAAAGCGGCGACACCCAAAAGTACATTTTGAGAGAATTTGACAATTGTACTGATCTTTAATGCTTCTTCGCCGGCAAGCGTACCGGCAGCAACCACTGCACCGCTGGTATCAATGGTGCCACCGAGCCAGGCTCCGGTAACCTGGGGAGACAAGCCAAGATAGTCTGCGGCATAGGGCATTAAAAGCATCATGGGAATTGCCGTGATCAGAACCAGCGAAATCACATAAGACAATTTTTTACTGTCACCATCAATGGCGCCTGATGTGGCAATGGCAGCGGAAACCCCGCAGATGGATACGGCGGAGGATAACATCATGGTCAGCTCGTCATCCACTTTCAATTTTTTGCAAACCCAGAAAGCAAAATACCAGACTGATAAAACGACTACCAGTGCCTGAATAAGACCAAGTGACCCGGCTTTTAAAACATCACCAAAAATTACACTGGTACCCAGCAGTACCAATCCGATTTTGACAAATAATTCAGTCGATAAAGAGGCGCGGAGCCAGGCCGGAAGATTAACCAGATTCCCGATTAAAAGCCCGATGGCAAGACTGAAAATTACAGCTTCAAGATTCAGGTCTTTCAGGGTTTTATTGCCGGCAAGAAGCAAAGCTCCCAAAGTCAGTATAAAAACAACAGGGAAACCGGGCAGAATTGCTTTGAGCGATTTACCGGTTAGGGCAGTTCCGGCGATAGCGAAAAAATAAGTAAACACGAACTGCTGAAATATGATCCAGCCATTTTCTGCATTAAATACTTTTTCAAAAAGATCGCTGCCGTTTTTCCACCCGAATGAAGGTGCCGGAATCACCAGTCCGGATAGTGAAATGGCAATGATCGCAAGGCCGAGCACAACGACGGTCCAGTCTTCGGTTAGAAGTAGTCTGGATTTAACGGGAACAGTAGAAGCAGACATTTGAGATTGAGTAATTTTGCTAAATTAAATTTATAAAAACGATATGTACAAGTGACTACATCGGAAAGGCCAACTTGACATCTTATTCACTATCTCTTAGAATAAATATTTGTTATTTTTTGTCAAAAGAGGTAGTAAACGGCAATAGGGCAGTAAAATATTTTTGTATTTTGAATTGATTGATTTTTTATATGAACAAAAAGACCTGACATTTTTTCGATCAGGTCTTTTTGTTATTTATAATCCATCCATAATTACACGCTTAATGAAAGTCTAATGGGGGATTAGTTAGCGTCATTGAAAAGTTTTAATGCTTCGTCGTCTTTGTATTGAACGATGAGGGTTTTTAACTGTTGTTTCAAACTTTTCACAACCGCTTCGTTAGATTTTTCTGCATAAACATTTTTTAGTTCGTGCGGATCTTTTTCAAGATCAAACAATTCCCAGGTATTTACGCCGCCATAGAATCTTACAAGTTTGTAACGTTTGGTTCTCACACCAAAGTGCGGGGAAACATGGTGAGGTTCAGGAAATTCGTAATAGTGATAATACGCTGCATCACGCCATGGGGTATTTGCCGTTGCAGTTTTTTCCAACAATGGAAGAAAAGATTTACCCTGGATTTCTGCCGGGATTTTTGCACCAGCCAGGTCCAGCACAGTTGGTGCCCAGTCGATATTTGAAATCAGCTGATCCACTTTTGTGCCAGGTTTGATAACGCCGGGATAACGGATCACAAAAGGAGTTTTCAGCGATTCTTCATATATAAAACGCTTGTCAAACCAGCCATGCTCTCCCATATAAAAACCCTGGTCAGAAGCATAAATCACAACCGTATTTTTTGATAAACCAGTCTTGTCAAGGTAGTCGAGAATCTTTCCGATATTCCTGTCAAGGCCGTTTGCAGTGGCAAGATAATCCTTGATATAACGCTGATATTTCCATTCGGTCAGCGCCTTGCCTGTCAGTTTTTTATCATCAAATTCTTTGGTGATTTTATCATAATAATCCCTTAAAATTTTCTTTTTACTTTCAGGAAAAAACTTGTAGCCAGGAACCTTGTCATAATCCAGATGTACTTTAAGATCTTCTTTTAGCCGCATCGTTTTTTCAATGCTCATATCCTGATCTTTTGCAGCAGCTCTTCCCGTATAATCGTCGTAAAAAGTTTCGGGCAATGGGAAATTGATATCATCATAAGCGCCAAGATCCTGTAAGTCGGGATACCATTCGCGGTGCACAGATTTTTGGCCTACAACAAGAAAAAATGGTTTTTTGGTATCGCGTTTATTAATCCAGTCCAGTGAATTTTCTGTAATAATATCGGCTACATAACCTTCTTTTCTGATGGTGTCATTGGGAGCTGTGATAAATTGCGGATTGTAATAAATTCCTTGTCCGGGCAAAATATTCCAGTAATCAAAACCGGTTGGAAGACTGTTCAAATGCAGCTTGCCAATCCAGGCCGTCTGGTATCCGCCTTTTTGAAGCAAATCAGGAAAAAGCTGTTGAGTGATATCGAATTTTGTTCTGTCGTTGTTTTTATACCCGTTGATATGACTGTATTTTCCAGTCAATAAGGTAGCGCGACTTGGCCCGCAAATGGAATTGGTAACCAGGTTATTTTTAAGCAAAGCGCCTTCATGTGCAATACGATCAATGTTCGGCGTTTTTGCCAATTTGTTTCCATATGCTCCGATAGACTGATACGCGTGGTCATCAGAGAATATAAATACAATATTGGGACGCTCTTTTGTCTGGGCGAAAATACCAGATGAGATAGTTAACAGACAGACAAAAACTAAAATGGATTTTTTCATTCTTAAAAATTTAGGAAAACGAAACGCAAATAAAAGGTGGTTTGAAAAGTGGTAATTTAATAAGAGCTTCTCAAAATATAAATCTAATTATTAGTGTAACCCGCATTTTGGGTCATACTTTGAGAGGCTTGGTCGCCCTATTTAAAACATCCTGATTGAATTGATGAAGTGTGGTAATAAACTACTAATCTGATAGACAAAGTAAAGATAATTATGCCCAGGAATCCAAATTTGTATGTAACAGTTTAGAAGTTTTTTGATTCTTTGAAAAGGAGAAAAGGGCGTTTTGCTCGAATACCAGTTGCTTAAACTTCAATTTAATATGCCGGATTTAGTCGGACTATATATTGTAGTGCACAGAAGTTTATTTCCACTGGCGTAAAGTTTCTTTGCCGCGTTGAATAATCTGGTATCATTCTTCAAAAGATCGCGCAGTTTAATTAATTAAATAAATGACCATTTGGTCATTATTTCTCTGATTCAACAAAACATTTTACCTTTTTTTGAATAAATGACCGAAAGGTCATTTATATTTGTATTGTCATTACTGAGTGGTCATGATGTTATAAAAAACAAATTTCAACAATGGATAATTACAGTCATCACACCGCGCCAACACAATTTGTATCAGGCGGTGGTATCACATTCGCGTATCGCAGGTTTGGAAAAATCAACCAGGTTCCCGTTTTATTTTTTCAACATTTTACTGGAACACTTGATAACTGGGATCCGGCCGTAACAGACGGGATTGCAAAGGATCGTGAGGTTATTATTTTTGACAACGCCGGAATTGCCAGTACCGACGGAGAAGTTGCGTATACGATCAAAGGTATTGCAGCCACGGCTCTACATTTTATTGATGCGTTAGGTCTCAAAGAAATTGACATTTTTGGTTTTTCTATGGGAAGTTTTGTGGCGCAGCAGATTACCCTAGAGCGTCCGGGGTTAGTTCGGAAACTCATTCTTGTAGGTTCGGCACCTCGGGGCGGTGAAGGTCTTGCCACTTTTTCACCTGAAGTATGGGCGATGTTTTCAAAAGAGTACGCCCAGCCGGACGAATTGCTTTTAGAGACTTTCTTTGCACCTACGGAAACCAGTCAGGCGGCAGGCTGGAAGTTTCTAAACAGAATTCGTGCAAGGGTTGAAGGCCGTGATGTCAATATTAATGAGAAAGTTATACCTGCCCAGCTAGCTGCAATTGCCGAGTGGGGAGCGCCTGCGGAAGGTTCTTATGAATATTTGAAGGAAATTCAGATTCCTGTGCTGGTTGTTAATGGTAAGAGAGACGTTCTTTTTCCGACCATCAATTCATATATTCTTCAGCAGTATCTTCCGGATGCACAATTGATCATCTATCCGGATTCAAACCATGCTTCGCAGTCTCAGTTTACAGAAAATTTCCTTACGCAAGTAGGTCTGTTTCTTAATTAAACCTGAATCTACCTTTTAGTTTACTTTGCAGGCAGTATAACTTGCCTTCCAATAAATGACCTTTCGGTCATTTATTGGAAGGCAAAAAGGTTTATCAAACGCTTCCCGTGATCCATAATTTAAGGTTCCCCACGATATGCCCAGACATAATTTTGAAATGACCGTTCGGTCAACGTATCTTTGTGTATTAATTTTGAGATATGACAAAGGCTGAACGAACCAAACAATTTATAATCGAAAAGGCAGCACCAATTTTTATGACAAAAGGTGTGGCCGGTACCGCCATGAGTGATATTATGGAAGCCACCAAACTCGCGAAAGGCAGTTTGTATGTTCATTTTGAAAACAAGGAAGAACTGTCATATAGTGTCGTAGATTATAATCTTAATGCGTTTATAGACAGAACTCTTGCAGCCGTGAGCAACTTGAAAACGGCCAAACTTAAACTTTTTGGTATGCTCGACTTCCTTTCTGATCCATTAAATCCTCCGGTGGCGGGCGGGTGTCCAATGATGAATTTCGGGATGGAGGCAGATGATACCAGTCCGGTGATCAGGGATAAGGTCTGCAAAATTATTGTTGACGTTCAAAAATTTATCCGTGAAACAGTGGAGTCAGGAATTGAGGCAGGAGAATTTAAGCAAGGCTGGGATGCCAGGACTTTTGCTACTAAAACTTATGCGATGATTGAAGGCGGTATTCTGGTTTCAAGAGTTGCAGGAAATAACGACCAAATGAACATTCTCGTGAATATCATGAAGGCAGAAATTGATGAAAATTCTCTTTGATTTATTAATTGCAAAAAAATAATTTAGCTTCGTTTGAAACGATTTTCATAATTCTTCACGCAATGCAAGTGTATGAAACCAGTCTACTTTCAGGAATTTGTCGATTTATTTTCAAAAATATTATCTTCCAATGAAGAATTCGTCGCGCTTGCGGCTGGCGGCTCTTGGGTTGAGGGCAGGATGGACCGGTTTTCAGATATTGATCTGGTGATCGTACATAATTCAGAAACGATTTCACTTTTGGAAAAAAGAGCTTTGGCACAATCCGCGGGTGAATTGCTGGCCTGTTTCACGGGCGAGCATGTTGGAGAACCGCGGTTGCTGATATGTTTATACAACAATCCCATGCTGCATGTTGATCTGAAATTTGTTCATTTGCCTGACATGTCAATAAGGGTTGAAGATCCGGTGGTGATCTGGGAGCGGGACTATTTATTGACAAATTTGCTCAAACAATCGGGTGCTGAATTTCCTTTTCCTGACTTTCAATGGATTGAAGATAGGTTCTGGGTCTGGATACATTATGCTGCGACAAAGATTGGACGCGGAGAATTTTTTGAAGCCACTACCTTTCTGTCTTTTATTCAGCAAAATGTTTTGGGACCATTGGCTTTGATAAAAAATAACGAGCTCCCAAAAGGAGTGAGAAAAATTGAAATGCTTTTGCCGAATGATGATTTGGAGTTTATGAAGAGTACGATGGCTGAGCACAATCGGCAATCCTGTTTGACTGCGCTTCGGAATGCCGTCCAATATTATACAGTTTTAAGAGAATCTGTAATGCCGGCTTCAAATTTGCGTAATCAAAAAGCCGAGGAAGCAGTAATGACTTATTTATCAGAAATATCAGAATCCGGGAATCTTAAACAGTAATTATGGTTAATTGAATTTACGACAAAGTTTTTCAGGTGCTTCACAGACCAGCATTCTATCATCATCGTCGTCTACAAAGTAAATCGTCTTCCCGTTAGCTAAGTTTGTTCTTGTGAAGTGTCCATGATCCGGACGATCCCGAATTTTGTGTAGCAAAACTGCTTTCAGACATTAATGAAAGGTAAGTCTTTTAAAAGCACTATCACTGGGAATTTTATTGAGGTAGCGTGAATTGTAATTTGTATGTTGAATTGGTTAGTAGAAATTATACTATTCAAAGATCAGTTTTTATATTTAAATGAAAAGATTAGCAATCAAAATTTATTTAGTTTGGAGATATTGTAGTATTTAAGAGAAAATATAATTGCAGGTATTTGTTTTTTTATTTAGAGAGGAAGAGACTCAAACTCTCGATACAGTTACCCGCTTACGCGCTTTCCAGGCGTAAAAAAAAGTCCTGTAAGTTATTTACAGGACTTTTTTTTATAATTAATATAATTTTGTAGAGAGGAAGAGATTCGAACTCTCGATACAGTTACCCGCATACACACTTTCCAGGCGTGCTCCTTCAACCACTCGGACACCTCTCTGTCTTTTAATCAGGGTGCAAAGATAGCTTTTTCCGAGTTATATGCAAGTGAAATGGTTGACAGAAGTTATCAATCTGATTGTTTCATCTGACGTCAGCAATCAGTTTGTTGATAATTAATACTTTATCTGATATCGGGAAAATTTTGTTAAAAAAATATTTTTCTATCCTTGTCCTATTTCTGTTATTTCACTTGATATGTAAGTGTAATTTATTTTAAACACTTTAATTATATAAAATGGAAGAGTACATTTTAATTTTCAGACATGAAGATGGACAAAAAATAGCCTCGCCGGAACAAATGCAAATCTGGATGAAGCAAACGATGGACTGGATTGGTGGTATTGCAGCTCAGAACAAATTTAATGGTGGCAATGGATTACCCTTTGATGACAGTCGCGTGGTAAAACCAAATGGTGTCGTAATCAACGGGCCCTTTGGAGATATTAAAGAAACTATTGGTGGTTATATTATCGTAAAAGCTGATTCCATTGACGAAGCAGTTAAATTTGCACATGGCTGCCCTGTTTTACAAGGTGAAGGAAATAGTGTGGAAGTAAGGAAAATCGCGAAAGGGGACGGAGTTCATTAAACACCTGATTTGTAAGTTTCAAGCAGCAAAGTAAATATGGAAAATCAGCTGATACCCCATTTGTTCCGAACGGAGTATAGGAAAATAACTTCTGTACTTTGTAAACAATT